>NZ_JBLXHF010000003.1:436508-450592 GCF_048259935.1 Microbacterium sp.
CGGCGCGTCACGGGCCAGTCGCCCGGCCCCCGCGACGATCCGCACGCTGGCGCCGTCGCGGGCCCGCACCATCCCCACGGCTCCGGGGAGATAGGCGGCGATCGGCAGGTATCCGAGTGCTGATTTCGCGGCGCGCCCCCGCTGCTCGGGGGCCCGGTCGCGCATGATGACCCGCATGGCGTGCACCTGGAATGCGCCTGCCACGAGAGTGCACGCGAGTACGACGATGACATACCCGAGCAGGTCGAGGCGCGGAATGAGCGCGGCCCCGGATGCCACGAGAGCCAGCACGAGCGACGCGATCGCTGCCCCCAGGCGCGCAGTCAGGGTGCCTGCGTGAATGATCTTGTCGATGTTGACGCTGGCGGCGACGATGACGAGTCCGGCGAGGGCGGCACTCGCTCCTGCCATCGCGACGTTGAATTCGCTCCACTCCGCCAGCGCAGTGATCATGCGACCAAAGTACTCCCGCACGGCGGTCGGCGCCGATTAATTGACGCCCGTGATGCGGCTGCGCTACGTTGTGGCCTATGCGCGGCACCCGTCCGCGCCGGTCTGCTGACGGCGGACTGCCCCGACCCCAGGCAGTGCCGACCTCAGGCCGTGCGGCCAGGGCGAGACGCTGGGCGCGGTTTCACCTTCGCCGTCGTAACGCGACGACGACGTGAAATAAGGAGCCGCCTTGTCCGAAGATTACCCGAGCCGCAAACTTGCCGACGCGCCTCGCGCCGACGAGGGATACTACGGTCCCGAGAGCGTGTCCTGGAGGGTGTTCTCCGACCCCTCGACGATGCTGGGCGCGAAGAACGCGGTGTTCCTGCAGATGCTCGAGCCCGGCATGATGGTGCACTTCGAGCGCGTCTCGCTCACCTCTGAGGGGGCAGATGAGATGGCGGCGCGCTTCGATCGCACGTCGGCTTACCTTCGCGATGCGATCTTCGCCGATAAGGCACATGCGGATGCCGCGGCCACCCACGTCGACCGACTGCACGAGCGTGCGTCATGGACCAACCCTGAAACGGGCGAGGTTGTCAGCGCCAAGCAGCCCGAGTGGCAGCGGTGGACCTGGTGGACGTACATCTGGTCGGCAGTGCGCGGCTACCAGGAGTTCGGCCCCGGCCTCTCGACCGCTGATGCCGATCGGGTCGTGCAGGAGTCACGCCTGGGGGCCGAGAAGCTGTTCGTTCCCGGGCCCTACTTCGAGACCTTCGCCGAGGTCGACACGTACATCCGGGAGGGACTCAACTCGAAGGCCCTGACGCTCTTCGCAGCGCTCGCCGGGCACTCGCTCAGGCACCCTGATGTGAAGGGTCCGATCGCGCGCTGGGTCACGCGCCGGGTGATCAACGGCATTCTGTCGCTGCTCCCCGAGAGTGCGCGGCTGTTCTTCGCGGTCGAGGACCGCAGCGAGAAGGAGCTCGCCAAGGGCGCGCGCTTCACCAAGATGATCGCGAAGCTCGCGCGCAAGAACCACACGGCCGAGCAGCTCATGGCGCAGGCCGTGGGCGAGACGGTCGCGGCGCCCTACCAGCGGGTGCGCACCAAGTCGTCAACCAAGTAAGCGCATCAACTAAGCGCACCGACTAAGAACCAAGTAACCGCAACAGCTCAGGGGGCCGCGCAGATCCGATACACGCTCGAGTCGGCGAGCGTGTCGGTCTCGCATCCCAGCCCGGTCAGGCGAGGGATGCCGTCCATCGCAGGCGCGTCGAACAGCCCTACGTGTGCGCCAGTGAGCACGATCTGCGACACGGTGCCGCCCCAGGGCTGTGCGGCGAGCCATTCGATGTCGTTCTCTTGGACCCACGTCGTCAACGGCTCAACCGATGCGCGCTGTTCAGCGAGCGTGCCCCACCGGGGCTGCGCACTGCTGAACGCGTGCGTCGTCGCGCCCCACGCGAACAGAACCACGAGTACGGATGCCGCGGCAAGAGCGATGACCCGCAGCTGCCGTTGCCGCATCAGCTGTGCAGCACCCCAGATCGCGTAGGCCCCGAGAATGGGGAAGAACGCGAAAATGCCAGGGGCCGGATGCCGCACCCACAGTGGCAGGTGTGATGCGGTGGCCCACCACGCGACGAACGTCAGGGCGCCCACCGCGGCCGGCCACAGATAGAGGCCGCCCGTCCATGAGCGTGTGGCCCACATGCCGCCGGCAATCAGTGCCACAGAGACCACAGCCAGAACGGCCGCGGCCCAGACGGGGAGCGACCACGATTCTGCGAGGGTGGTGAGCTTCTGCGCCACCGTGGTCGGTTCGCCGGTCTGCCCGCCGTTGAGCACGAACCAGCCGAGTGTGCGCAGGTGTTCGATGAAACCCGAGAACCCGAGCGAGACCAGCGCGAAGACCTCGAGCAGAAGGGTCGGCAGTGCGACGAATATCAGCGGCAGCCACGAGCGCTTCACCAGCGCGAGAAAGCGCCCGGTGGCTGAACCGGCCGATGTGCCCGGCGTGAGCAGAAGCAGCGCCACAGCGAACGCCGGCAACGCGAGCAGTGCGATGAGCTTCGCCTGTACGGCGAGTCCGACGAAAAGTCCTGCGAGCCACGCGCGCTTTGGCAGCACGATCAGCGCCCACACGAGCAACGCGGCGGCCGGGATCTCACCGAGCAGGTCGGCGGGGCCTTGGATGGGCGATACTCCCGCGCTGGTGGTGAACGCGAGCGGTACGGCGACGGCGACCAGCGCGGCCCATCGCCCACCGATGCGGTTGCCGAGTACGCCCAGGCCCACGAGGAGCACGATCCAGTACATCAGCGGCACGAGTCTTGCACCGATGATCGGATCGATGCCGGTGGCCAGTATCGCTGCGACAGGCAGCAGCACGGCGGGCCCCGTCGAGATACGCGGGTCGAAGGGGGTGAGCGTCGAGCCCGAGAGAGCACCGTCGCTGGTGTAGCCGAGGCCGGCGAGAAGGTTGCGCGGCACGGTGAGGTTGAACGCTTCGTCTTCCCAGAACTGCCACGTGGTCAGACTGTTCCAGGCGAGCACGAGGTGACCGGCCAGCAGCGCCGCCGCCAGAACCCAGAACCCGATCGATCGAGCACGCGTCATGTCATGCCCCGGAGTCAGCCCGGCGAATGCTCCGCAGCGGCGCTGACGGACGCAGTGACAGCACCCACACTTCTTGCAGAGCGGCGAGGGCGAACTGGCGCAGACGTTTGGGTGGCAGCCGCACGCCTGCGGCACGCCCCCACATGGTGCCGCTCTGGGATTCACCCCGACGTGGAATGCTCTTCACTCGCAGATACCGCACGTCCAACTTCGCGCGTGCCTCTGCGAGGGAGAAATGCACGTGAGGCACGGATGCGTCGTCGGGCACGGCGTCGATGAGGGTCTGAAGAACGGCGGGACGGTAGGCGCGCAGGGGAGTGTTCACATCGGGGATGCGGCGGCCGGATGCCGCGGCGATCAGCAGCTGCACGGCACCGGTGAGCGCTTTTCGGTACCAGGGGTCGGTGCGGCCGTCGCGTACGCCATGCACGACGTCGGCGCCGGTCGTCTCGATCGCGGTGATGAGCCGGGCGAAGTCGGTGCCGAGGAATTGTCCGTCGCCGTCGACGTGAACGAGAAGATCAGGGGCGGATGCCAGGCCCGCACGATATGCGGCAAGCGCTGTGGGCCCGTGGCCGCGGTTAACCGGCTGCGTCTGCATGTCGACATCGGCGACGCCGTCGAACACATGGGCCGTGTCGTCGGTGGACCGGTCGTCGGCGATGAAGAACGACACGCGCTCGGCGAGCGGGGCGACGTGCTCACGGATTTCGTCGATGAAACCGCCGATGCCTTCGGCCTCGTTGTAGGCGGGCATGACGATGGCGAGATGGGTGACGGTCACAGATTCCTCAGGCACTGATTCGGCGCGCCGATCACAGCGCATGCACCCAGTATTCTAGTGGAGTGAAGATCCCTGACCGTATTCGGCGGCTCGCCGGTGTCGGCAGTCGCTTCCTGGTCGTCGGCGGCATCAGCACGATCATCGAGATCGCCGCTTTCAATCTGTTCGTCTTCGTGTTCGGGTGGGACCCGGTGCTCTCGAAGATCGCCGCATCTCTGGTCGCCCTGGTCAACGCATACCTCGGCAATCGGGAATGGACGTTCCGTCACCGTGATCGCCGCGGACGCGTGTCAGAGCTGGTGCTGTTCCTCATCACGAATGCGGTCTGCACCGCGCTGGGGGCTGCCCTGGTGTGGCTCGGTGTCGAAGCGCTATCGCTGATCACCGGTCATGCCGCTGGTGCGTTCTGGTTGAACATCATCAACCTGGTGAGCATCGTGATCGTCGTGCTGTTCCGCTTCGTGCTGTACCACAAGGTGGTTTTCCGCGCCTCCGGTCCGAAGGCGCCGTAACCCGAGCTACTTCTTCGCGCCAGCGACAGCCTTCTTCGCGCGTGCGCGCCGCTTCGGCTGCGTCTGCGCGGAGGTCAGCTCGACCGTGGCCTGCTCGATCGGGTGGGCCGAGCCGTACGTGTACGCGCCGTAGCCGTAGCTGTCCGGGCCCTTGGTGGGCAGCATCGAGACGACGAGTCCGAGCAGGTTCACACCGGCCGTCTCGAGTGTACGGATGGCGCTCGAGAGCTCGGGCTTCTTCGTCTTGCCGGATGCCGCGATGAGGATGACACCGCGCGTCTTCTTGCCGACGACTGCCGCGTCGGTGACGAGCAGCAGTGGGGGAGCGTCGATGAGGATGTAGTCGAAGTACTCTTCGAGGGGCTTGAGCACCTTGTCCATCGCTGTCGACCCGAGCAGCTCGCTGGGGTTCGGGGGGATGGGGCCGCTGGGCAGCACGTAGAGGTCGTTCTTGCCCCACTTCTGCAGGGCGTCGGCGACATCCATCTGCCCGATGAGCACGTTGGTGAGGCCGACGCCGCCCTCGATCGCCATGTAGTCGGCGACACGCGGCAGACGAAGGTCGCCGTCGACGAGCGCGACACGGGCGCCGGTCTCAGCGAGGGCGATCGCGAGGTTCGCCGTGGTGGTCGATTTGCCCTCACCGGGGCCGGCGCTCGATACGACGAAGGTGCGCGAGTCGGAGTCGACATCGAGGAACTGCAGGTTCGTGCGCAGCGTGCGGAATGCTTCGGAGCGGGGGCTGCGCGGGTCGGCGTGCACGATGAGCGGACGCTTCTGGGCGTCGGGGTCGTGCGGGATGCCGCCGAGCATGGGCCGGTCAGAGATCTGCTCGAGGTCGTGCAGGGTGTGGATGCGGGTGTCGAGCACGGTGCGCAGCACCGCAAAGCCGATTCCGACTGCGAGGCCGAGCAGGCTACCGAGAGCGATCAGCAGTGGAACGTTCGGGCTCGAGGGCTTCGTGGGCACCGCGGCCGGGTCGGTGATCGTGATCTGCACCGGGCTCGCGCCCTCGGCGTTGTCAGGACGCTCGAGATCGTTCTGCACGACGTTGGCGAAGCTCACGGCGACCTGGTCTGCGATCTCCGCAGCGAGTAAGGGGTCCTGATCGGTCGCCGTGATGCTGATGAGCACGGTGTTCAGCGGCGTTGACGCAGAGATCCTGGACGCAAGCGAAGCAGACGTGTCGTCAAGACGCAGCTCATCGATCACCGGATCGAGCACGAGGGCCGTGCCGATGACGTCGACGTAGCTGGTCACCATCTGGCGGGCGAACGTCGTGCCCTGCACGAGGTCGCCGGTTGCGGCACCCTCGGTGCGCACCGAGACGTACAGCTGCGTGGATGCCTGGTACTTCGGCGCCTGCATGAACGCGTAACCCGCACCCCCGGCGAGGCCGACGAGGAGAAGCGCCACCACCACGATCCAGTTCTTGTGCAGGATGCGGATGTAATCGCGAAGTTCCACGTGTTCTTTCCCCCAGGGATGCTGTCAGAGTCGCACAGCGACTTTGTCATTGTTCCACAGGCTCGATTCGAGCCCGTATTCGTTCAGATGCTGTGCGTCATCGTTATCAGGCACCGTACGCTCCGTAGGCGCCGTAGCTCGTGCGGTCGGCTCCCTTGGTGGGCAGCATCGTGACGACGGCTCCCAGGACCTTGGCGTCGATGCCCTCGATGCTGGTCACGGCGTTCTTCAGACGTGACGTATGCGTCTTGCCGGCGGCGGCGACCAGGATCGCCCCGTCGGTGTTGTGCGTGAGCACTGCCGCATCGGTGACGAGGCCCACGGGCGGGGCATCGATGATGATGATGTCGAAGGTCGTTTTCAGGTCGGTCAGCAGGTCAGACATCGCGCTCGACCCGAGCAGCTCGGCCGGGTTGGGCGGCACGGTGCCCGACGGCAGCACGAAGAGTGCTCCGCGGCCCCACCGCTGCAGGGCCTCGCTGGCGGCGACGCGCCCGATGAGCACCTCGGTCAGTCCGATGCTGCCCTCGATCGACAGGTAGTCGGCGATGCGCGGGAGGCGCAGGTCGCCATCGATCAGCGCCACGCGGGCGCCGGAGTCGGCGAAAGCGATCGCGAGGTTCGTGGCTGTGGTGGATTTCCCCTCGCCCGGGCCCGAGCTGGTGATCACGAAGGCGGACGCACCATCGCCCCAGGCGAGGAACTTCACATTGGTCCGTAGCGCGCGAAACGCCTCGGCCCGGTGATCGCGGGCAGATGCCGCAACGATCAGCGGATTTTTCACCGCCTCCGGGTCCAGTGCAATGCCGCCGAGGATGGGCACGTCGATCGCGCTTTCGACATCTCCTACAGAGCGGATGCGGTCGTCGAGCACGGAGCGAAGCACGGCAACGCCGACCCCAACGGCGAGCCCGAGCAACGCACCCAGGGTGATGATGAGTGGAACGTTCGGTGCCGACGGTTTCAGCGGCACTTGCGCTGCTTGGAGCGTGTCGATGCGCACGATGCTGGGGCGGGCGTCGATCGGTCGTTCCAGCTGCTCCGCCACCACGACAGTGAAACTGTCACCGATGGCGTTTGCGATACGAGATGCCTGACCGGGGTTCTCATCGGTCACCGTTACCGTGATCGCGGTGCTGGCGAGAGAGGCCGTGGCGCTGGTTCGCGAGGCGAGTTCTGCCACAGTCGAATCGAGATCGAGGTCGTCGATCACCGGCTGCAGCACGAGCGAGCTGGTGATGAGCGCCAGGTAGCTGGTGACCGCTTGTTGCGCGTAGCCGCGGGCGAGGTTGAGCTCAGACGGAGTCGCGCCCGGTGCTGTCTGCGCCGACACGAACAGCTCTGTGGACGCCGTGTAGCGCGTCGGCGAGTTGAAGGCGACGAGAACGCCTGCAGAAAGGCCGATCAGGGTCAATGAGAGAATGAGAACAAGATTGCGCCTCAAGACACGCAAATAGTCCTGCACTGTCACTTTGTGTCCTCGGGCTTCTGGTAACACGACTCTCAGCTGATGTCGGCTCACGCCGAGTATTCTTAGCCAGAATAGTCCCTCGCAGTGACGGCACTGGTGAGCACGCCCCGGAATGGTGATTTATGACGCCCGTTGACGACGATGTCGATCTCGACGCCCAGCCCTCTCAGGACAGCGTGGGCTCTTCACCTCGACTTGCGCAGATGCTCGGGGGAGCGCGGAGCGCAGCCCCGAGTCGCGACACACGCACCGATACCGTGCGCCTGAGCGCCATGGTGAACTCGGCAGTGGCGAACAGCTCTCCCCTCGGCGGGGTGTTCTCGACGCCGTCTGCTGCGCAGAAGAGTGGCCGTGCGAAGAAGCCCCGGGGGCATCGACGGCTCGACTGGTTGAACCTGAGCGTCGGCGCCGTCGCGGCCGTTGCTGTCGCGGGGACAGCCCTTTTCGCAGGCGTGCAGGTAGCGAACGCGAGCCCGGCGGCAGATGCCGTGCATGTGCTGACGGGTGATGAAGCAGCGCTTGCAAGTGCCGAGACAGGCGTTACGGCATCGAGAGAACGACTGCAAGAGCGCATCGAGACTGCGAAGGCGGGCGTCGATCCCGTGCTCGTGTCATTGAATGCGCTTCGTCCGCTGGGCGAGCAGATTTCTGTGGTCGATGTTGCCGCACTCGATACGGTGGTCGCGTCTGCTGAGTCGTACCGCTCGGCGCTCGGCGAGATCGAACTGGTGGAGCCTCCGGCTCCGTATTCACGGCGGGGAGTAGATGAAGAGTCGCTCTCCAGCGTGGGCAGTGCGATCGACCGAGTGCGCGAACGGGTCGCCGTCGTGGACGCCACGGCAGAGAAATTGCGCGCGGACCGGAGTTCGGTGGATGCCCTCACCGACACGTATCAGGCACAACTCGCCAGCTTCGCGGCTAGGTTCCCGGCAGCAGCCATTGCCGAAGTCGAGGCGAATGAGGTTGCAGGCGAGGAGTTCCGTAGTGCGGTGACCGCGGCTGCTGCAACGGTTGCCGCGACACCGCTCGACGGGGCTACAGGAGCGCCTGCGCTCACTGCCTATCGCAACGCCGTGATCGCCCTGCGCGACGAAGACGTGCGGGTGCGCATTCTCGAAGAAGAAGCGCGTGATGATCAGACCGGCACCTGGCGGCCGAACAACCCGCAACCGAACAATCCGTCGCAGGACGAACAGCCGGTACCCACAGATCCGAACCTGCCCGTCACGCCGCCTGCGCCGGACCCCACCCCGCCTGAAGGCAGCGGAGACGCACCGATCGAATAGTCTTTTGGACATGGTCCCAGCGAGGGGCTTCGTGCGTATCGACGCTCGACTTATGCCATCATAAATATGTTTGGCGTGGCGCATAATTCTTGCGCGCGGCCGGGGGAGTCTTTAGAGGGGGTAGCTCGTTGGATACGAGCGCAGACAACCGTATAGACAAGCTGGCGACCGGGGCCCCTGCCTGGGAGAAAAGATACGTACGTAAAGTCGTCGCGGCCGATTTCGCTGTCGTTGTGCTGGCAGTCGTGGGTGCACAGATACTGCGTTTCGGGTTCTCTCCCGACGATCTCCGCCAACCGGTCGCTTCATCAACGATTGACGTTTCTTACACGGCTTTGTCAGTCGTCATGATCGTTGGATGGCTGATTGCGTTAGCTCTCAACGAGACACGTAAGCCCCAGAACATCGGCGCTGGCGCGTCAGAGTATCGTCGAGTGATTTCGGCGACGCTGATGTTTTTCGGAGTTTTTGCCGCTGTCGCGTTCTTGCTCCATGTCAGTATCGGTCGCGGGTACTTACTCATTGCGTTCCCCGCCGGACTAGCAGGCTTACTCCTGACCCGTTATCTTTGGCGACAACGTTTGCACGCTCAGCGCCGGCGCGGCAAAAACACGTATCGTACGATGCTGGTCGGTGACCCAGCCAAGATGATGCACATCTACACACAACTCACCGCCGACAAGAACTCAGGCTTCCAAGTCGTTGCCGCAGTTTCTGACGAGCCAGCAGCGCATGTGCTGAACCTCCCGGATGTATCACTGAACACGTACGATCAGTTGCTTCCCGCGGTTAGCGCGGAAGGTGTCGATACCGTGGTCGTGGTTGGAGCTGATCACTTGTCTCCGGAGTACCTTCAGCGTCTCGGATGGGCGTTAGACGCCCAGAAAGTCGACCTTGTGGTGGCGGCGGCACTAACGGACGTGGCTGGGCCGCGGATACACATGCGCCAAGCTGTTGGGTTCCCACTGATTTACGTGGACTTCCCGAAGCTGAGTGGCGGGGTACGTTTTGCGAAGCGCATGTTCGACCTCTTCGCCTCTCTATTGATCACTATATTACTGTCACCCGTGATGCTCGTAGTGGCGTTGTTGGTCAAGACGACAAGTAGAGGTCCGGTGTTTTACTCGCAGGAGCGTGTAGGGGTGAACGGTCGCCCGTTCCCCATGTTCAAGTTCCGGTCGATGGTGCAAAATGCTGACGACCAGTTGCAGTCGCTCCTGGACGCGCAAGGGACTTCAGATAGGCCGCTGCACAAAATCGACAACGACCCCCGGATCACCCCCGTCGGCAGAGTTTTGCGCAGGTACTCGTTGGATGAGCTGCCACAACTCTTCAATGTGGTGCTCGGAACCATGAGCCTGGTGGGTCCGAGACCGCAGCGTGATGCCGAGGTCGCCCTATACAAGGAACATCACCACCGTCGTCTCATGGTCAAGCCGGGAATTACCGGCCTCTGGCAAGTGAGCGGGCGAAGCGCGCTAGATTGGGAAGACGCAATCCGGCTAGATCTGTACTACGTAGAAAACTGGTCACTGGTTGGTGATCTTGTGATTCTTTGGCGAACAGTGCGCGCTGTTCTCGTCGCGGACGGAGCGTACTGAGCACCGGATGACATGCGCGGAGGGCGGGAAACGACGCATGTGATGGCGAAATCTGAACCACCACGACCTAGCACGTCACCACGAGGGGAAATCGATCTGGAATGCTGGGAGAGATTGATGGCTAGCGTGCTCCACGTCACTGAATGTTATGACGGCGGGACGGGGCGTGCCATGGTTGCCCGAGTTCGTGCAGCGCCTCAGCACACTCATCATGTGCTATGGGCAGGAGCCGAAGCCCCGAGCGAAGCCGATGGTTGGGCTAGCGTTACGAAACTTCCATTGGGTTTCATTCGTCGAGTCAGAGCCGTGCAACGCAAGATTGCGGAGCTGTCTCCTGATATCGTGCACGCGCACTCTAGCTGGGCAGGAGTGTACACGAGAGCATTCAAGACACACGTCCCCATCGTGTACGAAGCCCATTGCTTCAAGTTCGAGGATCCAACGACGACCAAGATTTTACGCAAAGCAGTTTGGGCTGCAGAGGCCCGATTAGCGCGGTGCACCTCAGCCATAGGTGTTCTCTCGCCCTACGAGGCTGAGATCGCCCACTCTTTTCTTTCGGACGCCGCTATCATAGAGATCCCGAACCTCCCAACAATTACAACTGCGGTCGACGCCCGCACGAAACGCGTGTCTCGCGGTGCTATTTCTATGGTGGGAAGGATTAGCAGCCAGAAGGATCCACGATTTTTCTTGGCAGTTCGTGAGGAAATCTCACGCATTGTGCCAGGTCTTGAGTATCGCTGGATTGGCGATGGAGACCCTGTGCTACGAAGAGAGCTTGAAGCTGCAGGCGTTAAGGTCACAGGTTGGTTATCGACTGACGAAGTTAGAGAGAGCCTTACAACAAGTGCGGTGTATTTGCACACGGCAGCGTACGAAGGATTTCCGCTCAGCGTCCTCGATGCCGCCTTCTGCCAAGTCCCGATTGTCGTTCGACGAATACCGTCGATGGCTCACACCACTCTTCGTCTCGCTGATGATGTTGGGGACGCAGCAGAAGCCGTAGTTGAGATGTACACGTCGGATGACGCCCATATGCTCGCCCAGAATGCAAATTCGGATCTTCTCCGTCAGATGTCAATGAGTTCTCTTGAGTCTTCCCTTGAAAGTCTCTATACGGTAGCGCTAATTAGATAGTGCGAGATGATGAACGGAAAGCGCAGAGCAGTTGGAGTGTAGTTGAAGTACATAGTCACAGTTACGGACCTGCACCGGTCGCTTGTTCGCGGTATGCATTTCACGGAACCCAAAGAGCAAGTGGACGTCGGACGTCGAGGAGCAAAACAGGGCGTCCGTATCCACATTAATGCCTTACGGAACCTAATAAAATGCGCGCTTGATCCGCAATCGGTTGCTGTTGTTTCACATCCTTTTCATCCTTGGTTCGCGCTATTCGCGATGATGGCGCGAAAAATCGAGCTTTATGACGACGGCACTGCGTACTACGCGCGAAGTCTAATTCCGTCGAACTATAGATCGAAAATATATCAATTTATGGTCGCGCGCCACTTCAAGTGGACTGTGGACGCGGAAGCCGTGAGCGATTACGGAGTGATGCTGGCGCATAGCGGCGCGGAGAGAATGCACGCATTATATCCGGACCTCCTTGAACTTTCTCCACCTCCCGTGCCTACTCCAATTGACCGATCGAAGGCATTTCCACTTTCGGATGGAGCACTAGATTCGGAAAGTGTGACTATATATCTCGACACAGCACCACACTTGTCTCCCGCGGGAGGCGACGCTGTGGCGGTGATGAGAATTCTTGAGGATTTGGCGTCGAGATCTACCGGCGGAGCTATCTACTATCGTGCGCACCCTACAGGAAGCACGGAAATAACTAGAATCCTAGAAAATACTACTTGGGCCCGCGCGTTAACGGGCGCATTCGAAGATAGGGTTTCGCGTATACGAGTGGAGTGCGTGGTTTCTTACTTTTCCTCCGGAGCTATCTCTGTGAAGAACACGCACCCAGATGCAATGGTGATCAATCTTAGAAATAATTCTCAACCCAACGCCACATCGGGATTAGAAAAGTTGTTTAGAGGATTGGGAGCGAGTGAAATCCAATACTAGCAATTCGTTGCGATTTCTAACGGGGCTCGTCGTCGCATCATGGGTGGTGCTGGTGCTCGCGTGTGTATCGCCTCTGATAACGCCTCGATTTGACCTCTTAACTCCCGAGTTTCTGGCGTATGGGGTCGTTTGTTTCTTGTCTTTGTATCTAGGAATATTCCTCTTTGGCGCGATACCGGCGAAGACTCGAAATCATACAAATGCGGGGTATTTAGCGCGATGGATGCTCGGCCTGCTTCTCTTAGGGGTGTCGGCCAGGGCTGTCGATCGAATCTTTCTGCGACCGGTGGGTAATTTTCTTTCAATCTCGGACGTTCGCGATGCTAGGTTGGCAGATTCAAACCTAGCTTCTATTGTCGGTGCAATTGCTCCTGCGGCCGGAGTGGTTCTCTTTGCGATGCTTCGAACGTATATCTCAGCGAAAGAGAGACGAATCGCCTATATTCTAAGCGCTATTTATTTACTAGATCTATTGTTGACGGGGTCGAGGGGTATCCTCTTGATCGTAATCATCCTCGTTCTCGGGGTTGGGCTTTCACTTCGCACCCTTTGGTATTTGGTTCCACTATTGTTGGTCGGATCCGGGGCCCTTTTTATGATTCGTTTCGCGGCTCTGACTGGAAGTAGTGATGCGCTTGCGATTTTAATTAACAGCAGCCAGTTAGGCTACGCGCGTTTTGTGCCTGCCTCTCCGTTTTCCGTGAGCGTCTTACAGGGCGAATTTGGGCAAGCGTTCTTTTTCCCAGTGCTCCAGATTAATCAATACGCTTCCCATGCTATTTTCGAGTTTTCTGAGGTGTTTCGGAATGCACCAAACTTTTCTTTTGCGCTCGGTTCCCTGATACCACAGGTGCCGTTTTTTGAGCGTCAGACGGGCTTCGAATTTACGGAGAATTTGTACTACACGTTTCCCGGAACCCTAGCGTTGGCATTCGGGGCTATTGGTGCGCCTATCGCGGCATTCGTGCTTGGAAGTTGGCTCGGACGAGTTGTCGCTTACGCTACGTTGGTCGGAGGATCCGTAAAAACTGTGGTTGCAGTTGCGATTTTTGGGCTGCCGTTCGTCAATACGCTGGGTGGATTCGATTTCATATTCTTTCTCGTTCCGATCTGGATCGCGGCGAGGTATATTCCCACGCAGGTTTCTCAGGTTTCGAAGCGAGCTCGATCAGAGCGCGCTAGCAAAGCAAAAAGTATGGTTGGGTCAAGAAAATAGAATATTTTTGCAGGCCGAGAGTTTCACTTGACCCGACATGCGCCGGGATTCCGTATTCTTGGCTTTTCCGCAATTGTCCGTTGCCTGGCGCCCTAGATTCTTATTCGTAGTAGACCCCTGGGTTTCGAGCGTTTTAGTTGCTTTAGATTGTCGCCTGGGGTTCTCATTGAACTACGCGATACGCGATATGAACCGCCCCAGATTTGATGTCGCATTCTGTTGTGTTGAATGGAAGCGCTCGTGCCTAAGAAGATCGATTCCGCGCTCCGAGAGCACGCTGTCCGGTTGGTGGTTGGTGATCGAGCACCGGAGTGAGTATCTGTCGAGTATGAAGGCGATCGCGACCGTTGTCCGGCAGGAAGATGTGGGCGCGGAGTTGCGGGCAAACTCGAGTCCTGCAACCGTTGATCATGGCCTTCATCGATGATCTCCGTGCCCAGGGGCATGCAGTCGAGTCGATCAGCCGCATTCTGCGTGAGCAGGGTGCTGGCTCGCTGCGCGCACTTATCGGGCCTGGTGACAGGGCCTCGTTTCGGGGTCAAGCCCCAGTGCGTGGTGTAGCCGGTGGTGATCCTTCTTCTGTTGGTTAGGCGCTGAGTTCGAGGACGTGTTCG
>NZ_JBLXHF010000004.1:0-359966 GCF_048259935.1 Microbacterium sp.
TGAGTTCTCAAGGATCGGACGCACCCACGACCCGGCCATCACAACCAGGCCCGCAGGGCAACTTCTCAATCTTACCCCGTGGCTTCCGTTTGTCAAATCGGCGATCCGAGCGAACTCGGTGCGATCTGCGGAACCACAGAGCATCCCAGATTCAGGATCTCACCGAAGTGAGCTTCTGTTTCTGGGAGGTGGTCCGCCACTTGAGGGGAGCTGAGCCTTGGCCCTTTCTCAACCCTGTGGGGCGAACAAGTAATAACTTACGTGGGATGCGGGGCTTCGGCAAATTACGGCAGCTCCCCGGGCGTGTCGCCAGCGCCACCCCGGATCATCATCCCTGATCACCGAGGTTTCTGCGTGTTCGCCCGCTGTGGGCGTACGATCGCGAGCATATGAACACGTCGTCGCCCCTCCCCTCGCGTCTGGCCACAGCGGAACTGGCCGCAACGAGTGTCAACGCCGTGCTGCGCGCCATCGACCAGTCGGACCATGCCGATCCCGACCGCATCGCGGTGGCGTATCGCAGCGATCGAGTGCTGCTCATCGACGATGATGCCCCATCGGTGTGGTCGCCGTTCTCCGGGTTCTGGCGCGCATCCGACGGGTGGCTCCGCACCCACGGCAACTATGCTCATCACGCGAGTGCGCTCTGCCGAGCCCTCGCTCTCCCGACCGATGCGGGCGCAGATGATCTGCGCGCGGTATTCGCCGCGGCATCCGTCCGAGATTCTGTCGACCGCATCACCGGCGCCGGAGGCCTGGCCGTCGCAGTCCGTGGTGAGAATCCCGACGAGGACGCGGCGCTCCGCGAGCGGTCGCTCGTTGAGATCACGCGTATCGGTGATGACGCTCCGCGTCAGACCGCGGTATACGGCGACCCGGCCGCGCCGCTGCGGGGCATTCGCGTTCTCGACCTCACGCGAGTGATCGCCGGTCCGGTCTGCACTCGCACGCTCGCTCTCCTCGGCGCCGACGTGCTGCGCATCGATCCCCCACGGCTCGCCGAGCCGGAGTGGCAGCACTTCGACACCGGTCACGGCAAGCGCAGCGCACTGCTGGACGCGCGGTCGCCGCAGATGACCGAGCTGCTGACGGAGGCGGACGTCGTCGTGCTCGGCTATCGACCCGCTGCGCTCGATCGTCTCGGCCTGGCCCCCGAGTTCCTTGCCGAACAGCATCCGGGCCTGATCATCGCTCAGTTGAGTGCCTGGGGTCGCGATCACCCCGACCGCGCAGGATTCGACTCACTCGTGCAGGCGGAGTCCGGGATCGCGATGATCGAATCGCCGGACGGCGAGCGACCCGGCGCGCTCCCCGCGCAGGCGCTCGACCACAGCGCCGGCTACCTGCTGGCCGCTTCGATCTGCGAGACACTGGTCCGGCGCGAACGCGAGGGCGGAAGCTGGCGGATCACGACGTCGCTCCGCCGCGTTGCCGCTGAGCTGCTGGGGATGCCACGGCGCGATGAGCCGCAGCCGGAACGCGAGATCGATCCCGCGCTGCATCGCCAGACGTTCTCGGTCTCAGGCCGCACGATCACCACTGCGGCACCGGTGTTGCCTGGATTCAGCTTCGCCGCACCGCGCCCGTGGGGCGGCGACCGCGCACGGTGGCGATCACCACGCACAGCACCAGTGTGAGCATCGCCCAGATTCCACAGGCCGCGGGCAGCGTGCGATACGCCAGATGCTGGAGAGTGAACTCGGCTGTGAGCGGCCCGAACCGCATGTAGCCGATGATCCACGCGGCGGTGAGGATGATCGGCAGGGACAACCACCAGACGATCCGCACCCATGGCCGCAGCCACAGTACGTTCGCTGGCCGGGGTTCAGCTCGTCGCAGCCAGAGAAGTGCGCAGACTCCGAGGATCAGAAGAGCGACAACGCTCGACCCGTGCTGCAGCCACTTATAGCCCTGCATCGGTCCCCACCACTCGTCGAGTGCGGGGATGAGCTGCAGCCCCAGTCGCCCTTCGTGTGTGAAGGCGTCCCAAAGGATGTGCGAGAGAACGCCGATGAGCAGAGAGGCCGCGAGCCATAGTCCGTAGGTCCATCGTCGCGCGAGGCCAAGGGCGTCGTTCAGAGCTCCCGCGCCATACGCATTCCACTCCACGGGAAGTCGACGACCGAGCCATTGCGGCGAAAGCTCCGTCGCTGAGGGTCGCAGCACGACTCGCCACAGCAGGAACAGCCCGAGCGCGATGACTGTGGTCCACACGATGTTCGCGTAGGTGTGCGTAAACGAGTAGGTCACACCGAAGCCACGCAGGAACAGCGGCAGATCCGGAGTCATCGCCCCGATCGCGATCGCCGCGGGAACCAGAGGTGTGCGCAGGAATGGCAGCGCAACGACCGCGTGGCTCGGCGTGAATGGCAAGCGTCAGCCGATGAACACGCCGGCGAGTGTCTTCTTGCCGCGGCGCAGCACGGAGACTCCCCCTGGCAGCGTTCCCTCCACGACCGCCGCGTCATCCTCCACACGTGCGCCGTCGAGCACGACGCCGCCCTGCGAGATGGCGCGACGCGCCTCGGAGAGACTCGCCACCAGACCGGTGGCGACCAGCGCATCGACGGCAGAGGTTCCGGCGGGGACCGTCGCGTTCGGCAGTTCATCGAGTGCAGAGCGCAGCGTGGCCGCATCCAACGTGCTCAGATCGCCCTGTCCGAAGAGCGCCTCGGATGCTGCGATCACCGCAGCGGTGGCATCCGCCCCGTGGACTGTTGCGACGACCTCGAGAGCGAGACGCTTCTGGGCGGCACGACGGAAGGGCTCTGTCTCGACGAGCTTCTCGTACTCTTCGATCTCCGCACGAGTGAGGAACGAGAAGATCTTCAAGCGCTCGATGACATCCGAGTCGGCGGTGCTCAGCCAGAACTGGTACATCCGGTACGGGCTGCACATCTCGGCATCCAGCCAGATCGCGTTGCCCTCGCTCTTGCCGAACTTCGTCCCGTCGCTGTTGGTGATCAGCGGAGTGCCGATCGCGTGCGCTGAGACTCCTTCGGCACGACGGATGAGGTCGGTGCCGCTGGTGAGGTTTCCCCACTGGTCCGATCCACCGGTCTGCAGCACGCAGTCGTATTGGCGGTAGAGCTCGAGGAAGTCCATGCCCTGCAGGATCTGGTAACTGAACTCGGTGTAGCTGATTCCCTCATCGGAGTTCAGTCGCGCAGCGACGGCATCCTTCTTGAGCATCGTTCCGACGCGGTAGTGCTTGCCGATCTCACGCAAGAAGTCGATCGCGCTCATCGGCGCGGTCCAGTCGAGGTTGTTCACCATGCGCGCGGCGTTCTCGCCCTCGAAACTGAGGTAGCGCTCGACCTGCGTGCGCAAGCGCCCTACCCATTCCTCGACGGTCTCGCGGGTGTTCAGCGTGCGCTCCGCGGTGGGACGCGGATCGCCGATGAGTCCGGTCGATCCGCCGACGAGGCCGAGCGGCTTGTGACCGGCGAGCTGGATTCGGCGAAGTGTCAGCAGCTGCACGAGGTTGCCGAGGTGCAGGCTCGGAGCTGTCGGGTCGAATCCGCAGTAATACGTGATCGGGTCCCCGCCGAGAAGGGCGCGCAGCGCCTCCTGGTCAGTGGACACGTGGACGAGGCCGCGCCAAACGAGTTCATCCCACACGTTCTCGAACGCGGGATCAATCGCCTGCGGGGCAGTCGTCAGAGGAGGATTCGACACGCGTTCCAGGTTATCAGCGCCTCGCCCCCGCCATTCCGCGTGATGTCGGATGCTCGTGCGAAGCTGTCGACATGTCTGCGGCACTGCTATCGATCATCGTGGGAGCGAGCGCGGCCGTGCTGCTGGGCGCCGCGCTCGTGATCTCGCTGGCCGTCCTGCGTAAGCCGATGACCATGCCGATGGCGGTCGCGAGCATCTTGGTGGGGGTCGCACTGGTGGCGATCGTGGTCGTACGACCGTCCGGCATCCCGATCTACATCGGCGCACTGATCGCCGTGCTCGGGATCGCCGCTGCGACAGTAGGCGGCAACCCATTCACCAGGCGGGCTCTCGATATCGCCACAGGCAAAAGAGTCCGCGAAACCGAGGACGGCGGCATCCTCATCATCGCCGCGCACGCCTCCGATCCGGAGGGAGCGCGCACCCTCATGCGCGGTGGAACAGTGATCGGCTATCTGGAGCGTGTGGCCATGGTGATCTCGGTCGCCGTCGGGTTTCCAGAGGCGATCGCCGCGATCATCGCGGTCAAGGGCATCGGGCGCTTCCCGGAGCTTGCCGAGCCCGAAGCGCGCGAACGGTTCATCATCGGCACGGTGGCGAGTCTGCTGTGGTCCGGTGTGATCGGTGCGGTCATTCGTCTCGCGCTGACCTGAGCCGACCGACCCGCGATCAGAGCAGGTCGAGCAGCCGGAAGCCTTCGACGATGGCAGCGGCACCCGCGGTCGACAGTCCCTGAGATACCGCGGATTGCGTGATTCCCTCTGCCTCGGCGAGTTCGCGCTGAGTCCGGGACAGACAGCGTCCGTACGTCAATCGACGCACGCGTTCAGACATCGTGCCGACGATCTCGTCGCGCGTGAGCAGATAGGCGTTGGTCCATCGCACAGCATCCGCGTGCTGATCTGCCACGCTCTCGTCGGCGATGATCCAGCTGCGCGCCTGAGGAGCAGTGCGCTTCTGCAACATCTCCACGTGTTCGATGGCACTGCGTGCCGCCCACCAGCCTGGGCCTTCGGAGATGCCCTTCTCGGATGCTGTCGATGGCACGCGGTTCACGTCGCCGATGCCGATGCCGTAGCGAAACTCCACGCCGTCTGGCAGAGCCAAGCGCAACAGCAGAATCGCACCGAGTGCGGCGTCGATGCTCGGATAGACCGCCTGCTGCTCATCGCCCACAGTAGGACGCATACTCTGCGTCGCCACGGGGAGGTCCTGCTCGACGCGCGCGATCGCGTCGTCGAACGCTCGCTGCGCGCTGACGCGATCAGCGAGCTGCCGGGAGCCGATGATGTCGGCGGTCACCGCGATAGACATGACATGAGGTTATCACTAATATTCCTGATATATAAGTGATCTACTTATTGTTCAGAACTATTAGCGATTCCAGGTCAGAGTCCCAGGGCGTGCGCGGCCTTCTGCGTGCGTGCGATGAGCTCAGCGCGCTGCTCTTCGACACGCACCGGTGCAGTCCCGCCGGTGCCGGTGCGCGACGCAACCGACCCTTCGATGCTGAGCACCTCACGAACCTCAGGGGTCAAGTGCGCGGAGACCTCGGCGAGCAGTGCATCATCCGCGTCCTCGAGTCCGATCCCCCGGTCTTCGCAAGCACGGACGAGCGCACCCGAGATCTCGTGCGCATCACGGAAGGGCACCCGACGCTTCACGAGCCATTCGGCAACATCCGTCGCGAGCGAGAAGCCCTGCGGTGCCAGCTCTGCCATGCGAGCAGTATCGAAACGCAGAGTCGCGATCATGCCGGCGAAGGCAGGCAGTACGACTTCGAGCGTGTTCACCGAGTCGAAGACCGGCTCTTTGTCTTCCTGCAGGTCACGGTTGTACGCGAGGGGCAGACCCTTGAGCGTCGCCATCAGACCGGTCAGGTTCCCGATCAGGCGACCGGACTTACCGCGGGCGAGCTCGGCGATGTCGGGGTTCTTCTTCTGCGGCATGATGCTCGACCCGGTCGAGTAGCTGTCGTGCAGTGTGACGAAACCGAATTCACGCGTGTTCCAGAGGATGATCTCCTCTGACAGGCGAGAGAGGTCGACGCCGATCATCGCGGTGATGAACGCGAACTCCGCAACGACATCACGAGCTGCCGTGCCGTCGAGCGAGTTCTCGGCCGGACGATCCAGACCGAGCTCACGGGCGACGAGCTCGGGGTCGAGCCCGAGCGTGGATCCGGCGAGCGCTCCCCCGCCGTACGGCGAGACGCCCGCGCGCACGCGCCAGTCGACGAGGCGTTCGAGCTCGCGCACGAGAGGCCACGCATGCGCCTGCAGGTGGTGCGCGAGAAGTACGGGCTGTGCGTGCTGCAGGTGGGTGCGGCCAGGAAGAATCGCCCCCGGATGTGCTTCGGCCTGAGCGACCAGTGCATCGATGACGCGCAGAATGTCGCGGGCGATCACCTTCGCGTGATCGATGAGGTACATGCGCACAAGAGTGGCGATCTGGTCGTTGCGCGATCGTCCGGCACGAAGACGACCACCGAGCTCTGGTCCGAGTTCGGCGATCAGCGCCTGCTCGAGCGCACCGTGCACATCTTCGTCGGTTGGTGCCGGAACGATCGTGCCGTCGGCGACCTTGCGGGCGACGGCATCGAGCCCCTCGTGCATCTTCTGCGCTTCGTCGGGCTCGAGGTATCCCGCGGCCGCAAGCGCTGTCGCGTGCGCGTGGGACCCGGCAATGTCATAGGGCGCGAGGATCCAGTCGAAGTGCGTAGACCGGCTGAGTTCTACCAGCTCGGGGGATGGCCCCGATGCGAATCGTGCACCCCAGAGTGCGCCCTCGTTCGTGCCGTCGTGCTTCGCCTCGCTCATCGTTCCACCCTACCGGCGGGGCTGGGAGGCCACGACGGCCTTCGCTGCGCGATCCAGCAACCACTCCAGCAGACCGCGGCCGATGAACAGCGCCCACGCAGTGCATCCGATCAGCGTGGCAATAGTCATCGGCCAGAACGGCTCGAGCTCTCGGAAGCCGCCGAGATCTTGCGTATCGCCCAGCGCGATTCCCGCGACGATCGCCCAGACGACGATCTGCGCGGTATAGGCCGTCAGCGGCATAGCACCGGCCGCACGCAGCGGTAGCGTGATCGCCTTCAGCACGCTGAGTCGGCACAGCAGCAAGCAGACCGCCAGCGTCGCGAGAACGAAGCCGCCGGATCCCAAGACTTCGAACAGCCCAGCAGAGTGCGGCTCGACAGACCACACCGAGCGCCAGTACGGATCTGGCCCTGCCTCTGGCAGCAACGCCAACCCATACCCGACAGCCGCGAGCACCGCGCCGGCGAACAGCATCCGCACCTGGATCGAGGTTCTGGTGACTCCCGCTCTCGCGATGCCGAGACCAGCGAGCACGAAGACGATCCAGATCGTGAACGGATAGTGCCACCCGATGAACGCATCAAGCTCCGGCCCGAAGGGCATCTGCCAGATCGGCAGTTGGTCCAGCAGCGGCTGAAGGAAAGGCATGATCAGTGCGAGCACCACCGCCACCCACAGGATGGTGCGCGCGGGCAGCCCGGTGAACGGGAGTGCGATCAGGAACAGGATCGCGTAAGCGGGCAGGATGACGAACACCGGCACTCCGGTGAGGATGAGCAGGATGCCGAGGACGAGCAGCACCGCAGCACGAATCGCCACCCGCCCTCGGGCGACCGCCATCTGTGGTCCCGCGAGCGGCGTGCGACCACCGGTGACAAGACCGATCGAGACGCCGGCAAGCATCGCGAACAGGATCGACGATCGCCCATCGACGACGGCTGTCCACGATCCTGGATCAGTCCAGACGAACCCATCCCCCGTATCGAGCAGGTGCGCGGCGAACATCCCGATGATGGCGAGTCCGCGGGCGAGATCAACGCCGGCGATCCGGGCAGCACCATTCAGCCGCTGCCAATTCGTTCGCAGGCGCCCGGTCATGTCGGTCACTGAGCCTGGCGAAGTGTCAGCTCTGACGCAGCAGCCAGACCAGCAGAGCCTTCTGCGCATGCAGGCGGTTCTCCGCCTCATCCCACACAACGCTCTGCGGACCGTCGATGACTTCCGGGTCGACCTCGTAGCCGCGATCAGCGGGCAGGCAGTGGATGAAGATCGCGTCAGGATCGGCGAGAGCCATCGTCTCGTTCGTCACCTTGTAACCGCCGAGGTCACGAATGCGTGCGATCTTCTCCTCTTCCTTGCCCATCGACACCCATGTGTCGGTGACGATGACGTCGGCACCGGCCGCCGCCTCGTCGGGGTCGGCGTAGAGCGTGATCGAACCGCCCGTCTCTGCGGCACGACGCTCTGCGGCCTCGACGACATCAGCGCGCGGGGCGTAAGACGTAGGCGATGCCATGCGCACGTGCATGCCGGCAGTGACACCAGCGAGGGCATAGGAGTGCGCCATGTTGCTCTGCGCATCGCCGAAGAACGTGAGCGTCAGCCCCTTCAGGTCGCCCTTGTGCTCACGGATTGTGAGCAGGTCGGCGAGCAGCTGACAGGGGTGGAAATCATCAGAGAGCGCGTTGATGACCGGCACGCGGGTGCCTCTGGCCATCTCTTCGAGTCCGGACTGCGCGTAGGTGCGCCACACAATGGCAGCCACCTGACGCTCGAGTACGCGCGCGGTGTCGGAGGGGGTCTCCTTGCCGCCGAGCTGGCTGCTCGCGGTCGAGATGATCAGCGGCGACCCGCCGAGGTCGGCGATCCCGACGGCGAAGGAAACACGCGTGCGCGTGGAGGATTTGTCGAAGATCACCGCGACGGTCTGGGGGCCCGCGAGCGACTTGTCAGCCCAGCGGTCCTTCTTCAGCTCAATCGCGAGCTCAATGATCTCCGCCTGCTCGGCGGAGGTGAGGTCATCGTCGCGCAGCAGGTGGCGGGTCACAGTGTTACCTTCTCGTTCTCGGATGCGGCAAGAGCCGCCTGCACGTCAGCAAGGGAAGCAGCGAACAGCGTGTGGAATTCTTCGATCTCTGCATCGCCGATGTTCAGAGGCGGTGCGATGCGCACGGTGCTGGCGTTCGCCGCGTTGATGATGAGGCCGCGGTTCTGGGCCGCGGTGACGACGTCACCGGCGACAGGAGCACTGAGGCCGACGCCGATGAGCAATCCGCGTCCGCGCACCTCATCGACCAGGTCCGAACCGAACCCGAGGATCACCGCGCGCAGTTGCTCGCCGCGAGCCGCCGCGTTCTGCACGAGGCCTGCGCTCTCGATCTCCCCGAGCACCGCGTTCGCAACGGCCGTGCCGAGGGGGTTGCCGCCGAACGTGGAACCGTGCGACCCGGGCGTGAACAGCGCGCTTGCCGCTCCGTAGGTCACCAGCGCGCCGATCGGGAAGCCTCCGCCGATCCCCTTCGCCATCGTGATGGCGTCGGGGGTGATGCCCTCGTGGTTGAATCCGAACCACTCGCCGGTGCGACCCGCGCCGGTCTGGATCTCGTCGATGATCAGCAGGGCGCCGTGCGTGAGCGTGAGCGACCGCGCCGCGGCGAGGTAGCCCTCTGGCAGTTCGACGACGCCCGCCTCGCCCTGGATGGGTTCGACGAACACAGCGGCAACGCGATCATCGAGAGCGGCCTCGAGCGCCTCGATGGTTGCCGGAATGTGCTCGACGCCACCAGGCATCGGCTCGAAGGGGGCACGGTAGGACTCCTTCGCGGTCAGCGCGAGGGACCCGATCGTGCGCCCGTGGAAGGCGTTCTCCAGCGCGATAATGCGCGGGCGATCGCTGCCGCCGTGCAGGCGAGCCAGCTTGAATGCCGCCTCATTCGCCTCGGCCCCCGAGTTCGAGAAGTAGGCACGGCCGTCAAGACCAGCCCCTGCCAGCCGTTTCAGGCGCGCTGCGAGTTCGAGCTGAGGCGGCGTGGCGAAGTAGTTCGAGACATGAGCGAGGGTCGCCGCCTGCTTCGAGACGGCGTCGACGAACACCGGGTGTGCGTGGCCCAGTGAGTTCACCGCGATCCCGGCGAGGAAGTCGAGGTAGCGCTTGCCCTCGTCGTCCCACAGATGCGAGCCCTCGCCGCGAGTGAGCATCGCGAAGCGCTCCCCCGCATTGAGTACGAGATCCCGTGCCGCATCTTCTTTCCAGACGGTCACGCCGTCACCCCCGATTTTTCAAGTACCACTTCAGTTCCGATTCCCTTGCTGGTGAACAGTTCGACGAGGACCGAGTGCTTCACTCGCCCATCAATGATGGCCGCTGCATCCACTCCGCCTTCGACCGCATCGAGGCACGCGCGCATCTTCGGGATCATTCCCGACTCGAGAGTCGGGAGCATCTCGGTGAGCTGCTGCGAGCTCAGGTGCGAGACCAGCGAGTCCCGATTCGGCCAGTCTGCGTAGAGACCGGGGACGTCGGTGAGGATCACGAGCTTGCGCGCGTTCAGCGCAATGGCAAGAGCGGATGCCGCGGCATCCGCGTTCACGTTCAGCGACTGTCCCGGATTGTCGAGGTCCGGCGCGATGCTGGAGATCACGGGGATGCGTCCGGCAGCCAGGTGATCGAAGATCGCGGTGGGATCGACCTGCACGACGTCTCCGACGCGGCCGAGATCGACCTGCTCGCCGTCGATCTCGACGCCGCGGCGTCGACCGCCGAAGAGACCGGCGTCTTCACCGCTGAGCCCTGTGGCGATCGGACCGTGCGAATTGATCTTCGCGACCAGCTGCGGATTGACCTGACCGGTGAGCACCATGCGCACGACGCTGATGGCCTCGGTATTGGTGACGCGGTAGCCGCCCTTGAACTCGCTGGGGATCGCAAGGCGATCCAGCATGTTCGAGATCTGCGGACCGCCGCCGTGGACGACCACCGGCTGCACGCCGACGTAACGCAGATACGCGATGTCCTGCGCGAATGCCTCCTGCAGTTCATCAGAGACCATGGCGTTGCCGCCGTACTTGACGACCACGATCTGGTCGCGGAACTTCCTCAGCCACGGGAGCGATTCAATGAGCGTTGCCGCTTTCTCTGCTGCGACGTCGGGGGGCGTGTCCTGAATGTCTGTCATGAGGAGTAGGCGCTGTTCTCGTGGACGTAGTCGTGGGTGAGGTCGTTCGTGCGGATCGTCGCCCCGGCGTCGCCCACCTTCAGATCGATCAGCAGATCGGTCTCGCGCGGCGTGAGATCGACGTCTTCACGCGGACGGTCTGGGCCCCCCTCGGTGCACACGCGGACGCCGTTCATCCACACGTCGACGTCATAGGGGTCGAACTGCGCAGCAGTGGTGCCGATCGCAGCGAGTACACGACCCCAGTTCGGGTCGTTTCCGAAGATCGCTGCCTTGAAAAGGTTGTTGCGGGCGACGGAGCGCCCCACCTCCACAGCATCCTGTTCAGTCATCGCGTTCGCGACACGGATCGTGATGTCGTGGCTAGCGCCCTCAGCGTCGCGCTGCAGCATTGCTGCGAGCTGATCGCTGAGTTCGGTCAGCGCAGCGGTGAACTCCTCGAGATCGGGCCGGATGCCGCTGGCGCCGTTGGCGAGCAGCGTCACCTGGTCGTTCGTCGACATGCATCCATCGGAGTCCAGGCGGTCGAAGGTCTGGCCGGTGGCGGCGCGAAGCGCAGTGTCCGCCTCGATTGCCTCGAGGTCGGCGTCAGTGGTGATGACGACGAGCATGGTCGCAAGGCCCGGTGCGAGCATTCCTGCACCCTTGGCCATGCCGCCGATCGTCCAGCCATCGCGGGTGATCACGGCGGTCTTCGCGATCGTGTCGGTTGTCATGATCGCCTGGGCTGCGCTGTCACCCCCATCTGCAGAGAGCTCGGTGATCGCCTGCTCTGTGCCGGCGAGAACCTTGGCGCGGAACGCTTCGTCTCCCGTACCGATGAGCCCGGTGGAGCAGACCAGAATGTCCCCTGCGCTGACGTCGAGCAGCTCTGCGGCCTTCTCGGCGGTCTGGTGCGTGGTCTGGAAGCCGAAGCTTCCGGTGAAGCAGTTCGCACCCCCCGAGTTCAGGACGATCGCCTCGACAGTGCGGTCGAGGATGACCTGCTGCGACCAGATGATCGGGTTGGCCTTGGCGCGGTTGCTCGTGAACACCGCGGCACCGATCTTGCGCGGGCCCCGGTTGACGACAACGGCGACATCGGGCTTTCCGGTGGACTTGAGACCGACGGCGACTCCGGCCGCTTCGAATCCCTGAGGTGCGGTGACGCTCATGGTGCCACTCCGTTCACAGTGAGGGCGCGGCCTTCGGGAAGGCCGAGCGCGAGGTTCATGGATTGAATTGCAGCACCGGCGGTGCCCTTGGCAAGGTTGTCGACGGCAGTGACCACCGTGACCCGGTTCACCGCGCGATCGATCGCGAGGCCGATCAGCGCCGTATTCGCGCCGACCACATCTGCGGTGCGCGGGAACTGGCCTTCCGGCAGCAGTTGCACGAAGGTCTCGTCGCCGTAGGCGTTCTGCCACGCTGCGCGGATCTGCTCGTCGGTCACGCCGGGGACGATCGGTGCGGTCGACGTGGCGAGAATGCCGCGAGACATCGGGACGAGCACGGGAGTGAACGAGATGCGGACATCGGCGGCATCCGGACCCTGAGCTTGCGTGAGGGCCTGCTGGATCTCGGGGATGTGGCGGTGCGTGCCGCCGACTGCATAAGGGTTCGCGGTGCCGAGGAGTTCGCTGCCGAGAAGGTTCGTCTTCAGGCTCTTTCCAGCTCCAGAGGGGCCGACGGCGAGCACGGAGACGATATCGCTCGGGTCGATCACGCCGGCAGCGACACCAGGGGCGAGGCTGAGGCTGACCGTAGATGCGTTGCATCCGGGGGCGGCGATGCGCTGCGCTCCGCGCAGGTTCTCGCGCTGCTTGGCGCCACCGCCGATCAGGAGCTCGGGAACGCCGTAGGCCCACGGCTCGTGAAACTCGCCGCCGTAGAAGGCATCCCACGAATCCTGCGAGGTCAGGCGGTGGTCGGCGCCGGCATCGATGACCAATGCCACATCTCCCAGAGCATCCGTGTACTGGCCGGACTGACCATGCGGAAGCGCGAGGAAGACGATGTCGTGCCCGGCGAGAATCTCTGGAGTCGTGTCCTGCAGCGTGAGGTGTGCGAGCGAACGCAGGTGCGGCTGGTGTTGGATGAGCGGCTGCCCTGCATTCGAATGCGCAGTGACAGTGCGGATCTCGATGTCGGGATGGCCTGCGAGCAGGCGCAGAATCTCGCCACCTGCATAGCCGGATGCGCCGGAGACGGCGACGGAATACGTCATGGTTCTACCTTAACGGTCGGGACTTCCATCCCTGATCTGGTCGGAGGACAGCGGCGGCGACACCGGCGCTCGACCACCCGCGCGAGCGGAGGGAGCACGGGGTCGCCTAGAGTCGGCGTCCGTCCTTCGACAGGCTCAGGAGCCGACGGCTGCGGCGTCGGCGCACGACCGTGACGCTCGGAGCGAGCGTCGCAGAGTCGTTGAGAGCCGAAGGCATGTGTGGACGATAGCGCGGGATCTGGAGCATCCGCAAATCCACCCGGGTCACCCGGCGGATTCGAGCATGAGCACGCGGGATGCTGCCTCGGCAAGACGCTCGGCGAACGCCGCATCCGTGGACGCACGCTGTTCCAGCGCCACGATGATCTGCCCGGCCGTCTCTGGGGTCGATCCGGCGACCATGAGCACCAAGTCCGCACCGGCCGCGATCGCGGCGACAGCGTTCGCAACCGGATCGGCATACGCTGCTTCTCCGGATGAGCTGAGCATCCCCAGATCGTCGGTCACCGCGACGCCCTCGAAACCGAGATCCTCGCGCAGAATCCGATACCACTCGGGTGAGAGCGACGCGGGTTCTGCAGCAATGGACGGGAATCGGAGGTGCCCTGTCATGACCAACTCGGCACCCGCGTCAATGCCGGCTTCGAACGGGATCGCGTCGAACGCGCGCCACTCCGCGAACGTCTGGACACTGGTCGGGATGGCGCTGTGCGAATCTCCCTCGGCCGCGCCATGGCCTGGGAAGTGCTTGAGCGTGGATGCGACGACACCGCGTTCGCCGGCCGCTGCCGCGGCGACGCGATCCGCGACGGCCTGCGGGTCGGTTCCGTACGATCTGCCGAAGATGAATGAGTCCTGCGTACGAGGAACATCGGCGACGATGCCGAAGTTGATGTCGACCCCCGCGGCTTCGAGCAGCCCGGCCCGCGCTGCGAACGCGGCCTGGGTCTCAGCGGGTGCCGCTGTCTTCAGCTCATACGACGAGGGAAGCTCATCCCACAGCATCCGTCTGACGTCCCCACCTTCCTGGTCGATCGCGATGAGCGCCTGAGCGGATGCCGCGTGAACCG
The DNA here is from genome assembly GCF_048259935.1 of Microbacterium sp. Classification (GTDB taxonomy): domain Bacteria; phylum Actinomycetota; class Actinomycetes; order Actinomycetales; family Microbacteriaceae; genus Microbacterium. The sequence continues at coordinate 13,952 of NZ_JBLXHF010000004.1, forward strand.
TGTCAGTGAGACTGCGAAGCTCGTCCGGCGTCGCGGGAACGTTGCCACCCATCAGGATGAGACCATCCGGACCTGCCGAGACGTAGCCGGCCAGAGCGGCCGCATCCGTTCCGGGAGCGGTGCCCATAACGACCAGCGCTGCCTGCTCGGCGACGGTCATGCGTGCCACCTGCTGCACTGCCTGCTCGGCGGGCGTCAGCGGGGTCGGGCTGGGAGTCGGAGGCGGGTCGGCTGTGAGCGTCGGCGATGTCGATGGCTCAGCGGAATCGCCAGCGGCGGCGCATCCCGTAAGCCCGATGCCCACCACCAGAAATGCCGCAGCAACCGCACGACTTCTCATCTGCCAAGGCTACCCACCCCGCGGTCAGTCCCGGATGCTTGCGCTGAACCGCTCAGCTGCCACTGCGACACCGGCGAGCTTCGCGTCGGTGGCCTCGGCCGCGGTGAGCGTGCGGTCGGCAGCGCGGAAGCGGAGAGCGAAGGTCAAGCTCTTGTGCCCGACATCCACGCCCTGGCCGCGGTAGTCGTCGACGAGGCGAGCAGATTCGAGCAGCTCACCGGCCCCCTCGACCAGCGCAGCGCGCAGGTCAGCGGCGGTGACGTCGATGGGAACGACGAGCGAGACATCCTGCGTGGCAGCAGTGTTGCGCGACAGAGATGCTGCCACGACACGGTCACCAGCAAGCGCGAGCACAGCGTCGAGGTCGAGCTCGAACACGACCGCGCGACCGGGAAGGTCGGCGTCTGCCGCCACGTTCGGGTGCAGCTCTCCGACATATCCGACTTCGGTGCCCGCGACGCTCAGCACGCCCGCGCGTCCGGGGTGCAGCGCGGCACGGCTGCCCTGGGCCACATCGATGTCCACGCCTGCGGCGACGGCGACGACGCGCACAGCGTCCAGTGCTTCGGTGAGGCCATAAGCCTCGGCCTCGCGACCGGGCTGGCGCGGCGTGACGTTTCCGGTGAACAGCGCCGCGAGGTGACGCGGCTGCGCCGGAATCGACGCGTTCAGCTCTGCGAGCTTGTCATCGGAGGGGCGCTGACCGAGCGGCGGCACGTCATCGGTGCCGTACGCGACGCCGGCTTCAGGCAGGAACACCGCGCCGATCTCGAAGATCGCGACATCGGTCAGGCCACGCGCGATGTTGCGGTGCGCGGTCGGCAGCAGGGTCGGCACGAGCGAACGGCGCAAGAACGGCACCTGGCCATCGAGCGGGTTCGCGAGCTTGATGCTGGGCAGCTTCTCGCCCGAAGCGGAGCCGTGCAGGTCGTTGAGCGCATCGGTCGTGAACGGGAAGGTCGGCGTCTCGACGAGCCCCGCAGCCGCGAGTGCGTTCGCCACACGGCGACGACCGAGCTGAGCGGCGGTGAGGCCGCGCCCTGCCGGCGGCACCGGCAGCACGGAGGGGATGCGGTCGAGCCCGTGGATGCGCGCAACCTCTTCGGCCAGCGTCCACTTGTCGGTGAGGTCGGGCCGCCAGCTCGGCGGAATGACTTGCCATCCTTCAGCAGTCTCAGCGACCTCCGCGCCGATCGTCTCGAGCGCGTCGACGATCTCCTGATCGGTGTAATCCACACCGATGAGCCCAGGGATGAATTCTGCGGGCAAGTCGATGCCGGCGATCTCGAACTCGCCGTAGAGCGCACCGCCGAGCTCGTCGAGCCGTCCGCCGGCGAGCTCGACCATGAGGTCGGCGACACGCTTGGCGGCGACGAACGGGATCAGCGGGTCGACGCCGCGCTCGAAGCGCTTGGAAGCTTCGCTCGGCAGCTTGTGCCTGCGCGCGGAGCGGGCGATCGAGATCGGGTCGAAGATCGCGGCCTCGATGAGCACGTTGCGCGTGGCATCGGTCATCTCGGTCGTGCCGCCGCCCATGACTCCGGCGAGCCCGATCGGCCCGGACTCGTCGGTGATCAGGAGGTCCTCGACGTGGAGCGTGCGCTCCTGCCCGTCGAGTGTCGTGAGCTTCTCCCCCGCGGTGGCACGGCGAACCGTGATGCCGCCGGAGAGCTTGTCGAGGTCGTAACCGTGGATCGGGTTGCCGAGCTCGAGCATCACGTAGTTGGTGATGTCGATGAGAATGCCGAGCGAACGGATGCCGGCGAGCGACAGGCGCGCGACCATCCAGGGGGGCGTCGGGCGGGCGGGATCGACGTCGCGCACCGCGCGCGCAACGAACTCCTGTACCGGCTTGCCCTCGCGGATCGGCTCCGCATCCATGGTGAGCGGGAAACCGGTGCCGGGCTGCACGTCATCCCACTCATGGGCCGCAGGATCGTGGAAGTCGGCGCCGGTGGCGTGCGAGTACTCGCGCGCCACACCGCGGATCGAGAATGCGTAACCACGGTCAGGCGTGACGTTGATCTCGACGGCCTCGTCGTCCAGGTGCAGCAGCGCGATCGCATCGGTGCCGACCGGTGCGTCAAGGCCGAGCGAGGAGAGGATCAGGATGCCGTCATGCTCATCGCCGAGTCCAAGCTCGCGAGCAGAGGCGATCATGCCGTCAGAGACATGTCCGTAGGTCTTGCGCGCGGCGATCGGGAACGGGCCGGGGAGGGTCGACCCGGGAAGAGTCGCGACGATCTTGTCGCCGACGGCGAAGTTGGCGGCACCGCAGACGATGCCGCGGACCCCACCGTTCGCTTCACCGACGTCGACCTGGCACCAGCGGATGGTCTTGCCGTTCTTCTGCGGCTCCTCCTCGAAGGAGAGCACCTGCCCGACGACGACGGGGCCTTCGATCTCGAAGCCGTGCAGCTCTTCCTCTTCGAACCCGACGGACACCAGCGAGGCGAAAACGTCCTCAGCCGTGGCATCCGGTGCCATCTCGACGTACTCACGCAACCACGAAAGCGGGACGCGCATCACACCACCATCCCGAACTGCTCGCTGAAGCGCACATCGCCCTCGGCCATGTCACGCATGTCCTGTACATTGCTGCGGAACATCAGACCCCGCTCGACCCCGATCCCGAATGCGAACCCGCTGTAGATCTCGGGGTCGATACCCGCCGCCCGAAGCACGTTGGGGTTGACGATGCCGCAACCGCCCCACTCGATCCAGCGCGCGCCGCCCTTGAAGGTGGGGTGCCACAGGTCGAACTCCGCAGACGGTTCAGTGAACGGGAAGAAGTTGGTGCGCAGGCGCGTCTTCGCCTCGGACCCGAAGAGCTGGCGTGCGAGGTGATCGAGGGTGCCCTTGAGGTGCGCCATCGTGATGCCCTTGTCGACCACGAGGCCCTCTACCTGGGTGAAGACCGGCAGGTGGGTCGCGTCGTACTCGTCGGTGCGGAATACGCGCCCGGGTGAGATGACGTAGATCGGCACCTCGCGGGTGAGCATCGTGCGCATCTGGACAGGGCTCGTCTGCGTGCGCATGACCAGATGGCGGTTCGCAGGATCGACGTAGAAGGTGTCCTGCATCTGCCGCGCGGGGTGGTCAGGATCGAGGTTCAGAGCGTCGAAGTTGTACCACTCGTGCTCGAGCTCGGGGCCTTCGGCGACCTCCCAGCCCATGCTGACGAAGATGTCGGAGATCTCCTCCTGCAGCAGCGGCAGCGGGTGCCGCGCTCCGACGCGCGTGCGCGACGCGACGGCGGTGATGTCAACGCGCTCGTCTTCGAGTCGAGCGGCCAACTCGGCCTCGGCGAGCTCCGACTCCTTCGTCGCCATAGCCTGAGTGACCTGGCCGCGGCCCTGGCCGATCAGCTTGCCGAAAGCGGCCTTGTGCTCAGGCGCGACCTGACGCATCGATGCGTTCAGAACCGCCAGCGGCGACCCCTCTGCGACGTGCGCGGCGCGAGCGGCTTTCAGCTCTGCGGTGCTGGCGGCGGCACCGATCGCATCGAGAGCAGCGGCGACGGCGGATTCCACCGCCTCTGGAGTGATTTCTGGAGCATCTGACACGAGAACCGAGTCTACCGGCGACGCGCCTCAGATTCCTCCGCCGGAGCTGTTCCTATCGAACCTGCCCGCACCCCTCTGAGCCGCGATGATCTCGGTGTCAGTTCCCTCGTGCATCACCGCGGCGTTGTCGGCAGCGAGTGCCTTCATCTTCGGCGAGTGCCGTGTCTTGACCTCGACCCATTTCGCGATGCCCGAGAGGATCAGACACATCACGATGTAGATGCCGCCGATGACGATCGCCGATTGCAGGATCGGGCGACCCTGCTGCGAGCTGAGCAACTTGGCGTAGTACAGCAGCTCGGGGTAGGTGATGATGAATCCGAGCGCGGTGTCCTTCATCGTCACGACGAGCTGGGCCACGATCACCGGCAGCATCGCGCGGATCGCCTGAGGCAGCAGGATCAGCCGCATCACGCCGCTCTTGCCGAGTCCGATCGCATAGCCGGCTTCTTTCTGGCCGCGCGGAAGCGACTCGATGCCTGCGCGCAGGGCTTCGGCGAGCACGGAGCCGTTGTAGAGCATGAGGCCGATGACGACTGCCCAGTACGGCTCCATCTTGATGCCGATGCTCGGAAGTCCGTAGTACAGCAGCATCATCATGACCAGCACGGGAACGGCACGGAAGATCTCGGTGATGGCCGTGACGGGAACCCGAACCCAGGCGTGCTCGGACAGGCGCCCGATCGCGAGGACGAATCCGAGGACGAGGCTGAGAACGGCAGCGAGTGCGAACGCCGCGAGGGTGTTGCCGAGCGCCGTGAGGATCTGCTCCCACACGGTGGAGAACGTGAACACGTACCACTTCGCGGGCGCGAACTGCCCCGAGACGGCCATGCGGTAGATGAGGAAACCGATCACGGCGACGACCAGGAGGAGCGTCACCACCGCGAGGATGCCATTGCGTCGCCGTGCCCGTGGGCCAGGGACGTCGTAGAGGACAGAAGTCATCGGGCGATCCTCCATCGGTTCTCGAGATAGCGCTGCACCCAGCTCATGAGCAGCACCATGATGACGAAGACGACGGCCACCCAGAGGAGGACCTCCATCGGGCTTCCCGGTCGATCATGCGAGTCGTTGATCGTGGCGCGCAGCGCTGCGAGCTCACCGATCGAGAAGCCCGCGGCAACGGTGGTGTTCTTCAGCAATGCGATGAACACGCTCATCATCGGCGGAACGACGGAGCGGAAAGCCTGCGGCAGGATCACCAACGACATCACCTGTCCGAACGGGAGGCCGATCGCGCGGGCCGCTTCGGCCTGACCGACCGGCACCGTGCTGATTCCGGCGCGCAGAGTCTCGGCGACGTAGGTCGCGGTGTAGATGCCGATCGCCAGGATGCCGAGCAGGGTGTTCGAGAGGTTAGGCAGCCCCAGGACGGGGTAGCCGAAGACGAAGAAGAAGAAGACGAGAGTCAGCGGGGTGTTGCGGATGATGTTGACATAGCCCGTGCCGACTGCTCGTGCCACCGGCACGGGCGAGACGCGCATCGCGCCGACGATCAGCCCGAGCACAAGGGCGATGATGCCGCCGAAGACGAACACCAGCAGGGTGTTGCCCAAGGCTTCGCCCCAGAGATCGAGGTTTCCGAAGATGACGTCCACGCGTCGTCCTCCCCTTCAGAAGGTTGAGAGGGGCGATTCCGTGACGGAATCGCCCCTGAAATCACTCAGTCGACAGCGGGCTGTTCGACTTCGATGCCCGACGAACCGAGGTTCTTGTCGAAGATCGCCTGCCAGATGTCGCCGCCATCGGTGAAGAGGGTGTTGATGTGGTCGAGAAGAACGGTGTCGCCCTTCGGGAGTCCGACGCCGTAGCGCTCCTCAGTGAACAGGTCACCGACGACCTTGACCTCGTCCGGGTACTTGGCCGCGTAGCCGATCAGGATCGCCTGGTCGGTGGTGACGGCGTCGACCTTGCCGTTGATGAGGTCTTCGACGCACGCGGAGTACAGGTCGTACTCCTCGGTCTTGATGTCGGGGTAGTTCTCCTTGATGTTCTGGATCGGGGTGGAACCCGTCGCCGAGCAGACGGTCTTGCCGTCGAAGTCGGAGACATCCTTCACATCGGTGATGTCACTGTCTGCACCGACGAGGAAGCCCTGCCCGGTGATGAAGTAGGGACCAGCGAAGTCGATCTGCTCCTTGCGCTTGTCGGTGATCGAGTAGGTGCCGACGTAGTAGTCGATGTCACCGTTCACGATCGCCTGCTCGCGGTTGGCCGACGCGATCGGCTTGTACTCGATCTGCTCCTCGTCGAAGCCGAGGGATGCCGCGATCCACCGAGCGATGTCGATGTCGAAGCCGGCGCGTTCGTTGGTGGTGACGTCGAGGTAGCCGAGGTTCGGCTGGTCTTCCTTCACGCCGATGGTGACCTTGCCGGCGTCGACCATCTTGTCGAACGTCGGGCTGCCTTCGAGCTGGACGTCACTGGCGACCTCGAACCAGGTGGAGGGCTCCGTGCTGGCGTCTCCGCCGTCGGTGGCCGGCTCGGACGGCGTACCGCTGTTGCAGGCAGTCAGTGCCAGCAGCGCTGTCGCCGCGATTCCGATTCCCGCCAGTGTGCGTGTGCGTCGCATGATTGCGTCTCCTTCGTGTGCTGTGTGCTGTGTATGAGAAATGGTCAGTGGGTGAGGAGCTTGGAGAGGAAGTCCTTGGCGCGGCTGCTCTTCGGGTTCGTGAAGAACTCTTCAGGAGTGGCCTCTTCGATGATCTGACCGTCGGCCATGAAGACCACGCGATCGGCCGCCTTGCGCGCGAAGCCCATCTCGTGAGTGACGACGATCATGGTCATCCCCTCTTTCGCGAGCTGCACCATGACGTCGAGAACCTCATTGATCATCTCGGGGTCGAGAGCGCTGGTGGGCTCGTCGAAGAGCATGACCTTCGGATGCATGGCGAGAGCGCGCGCGATCGCCACGCGCTGCTGCTGACCGCCGGAGAGCTGTGCGGGCAGCTTCGACGCCTGCTGCGCCACGCCGACCCGTTCCAGAAGCGTCATCGCCTCTTTCTCGGCATCCGCCTTCGACAGACCGCGGACCTTGATGGGGCCGAGCGTCACGTTCTCGAGAATGGTCAGGTGCGCGAACAGGTTGAACGACTGGAAGACCATGCCGACGTCAGCGCGCAGCTTAGCGAGGCCCCTGCCCTCGGCGGGCAGTTCATTGCCGTCGATCGAGATCGTGCCGCTCGTGATCGTCTCAAGACGGTTGATCGTGCGGCAGAGTGTCGATTTTCCAGAGCCGGACGGCCCGATGACGACCACCACCTCACCCGAATGCACCGTGAGGTTGATATCGGTCAGGGCCTGGAAATCGCCGTAGTGCTTCTGAACGTTGTCCATTACGACAAGGGGTGCGCCACTCTGGGTCATGAGCCCACCCTAGAAGCACACAGCGCCGGGAACCAGCATCAGCACACGCGGGTTACACACTTGTAACCCGCCGACAGCCCTCAGCGGCCGTCGGCTGCGCGTTGCGAGAACGCACTTTCGTACAGGCAGACGCTCGCGGCCGTCGCGAGATTGAGCGATTCTGCTCGTCCGAAGATCGGCAGCTTGAGCACATGGTCAGCGAGCGACAAGGACTGCTCTTCGAGCCCACGGGCCTCATTGCCGAACAACCACGCTGTCGGCTGTGTCAGCACTCCGTCTGCGCGTGCGGCGAGCAAGTCATCGCCCTTCACATCCGCGGCGAGAATGATGAGTCCCGCCGCGTGCGCGCGCTCCACCACGTCTTCCAGATCCCCGCCGACGGACACCGGAAGGTGAAAGAGCGAACCTGTTGTTGAGCGGACCACCTTGGGGTTGTAAGGATCGACCGTGCGTCCGGTGAGAACGACAGCGTCCGCACCTGCCGCGTCCGCCGCGCGGATGATCGTGCCGAGGTTGCCGGGGTCGCGCACCTCTTCACAGATCGCGACCAGGCGGGGGGATGCCGCGAAGATATCCTCCAGCGAAGTGGGAATCTGGCGACTGACAGCGACCACGCCCTGAGGTGTGACCGTGTCGGCCATCGCACTGAGCACGTCATCTGTGACGAATTCGACGCGCACACCGTGCTCGGCGGTCGCTGCGCGCAGGTCAGCGTGCTTGTCCCAGGCGGTCTGCGTCGCGAAGAGTTCGACGATGGCATCAGGGCGGTACGAGAGCGCCTCGCGGACCGCTTGCGGGCCTTCGAGCAGGAAGAGACCAGTATCCGTTCTTGCGCTGCGCTTGGTGAGTTTCGCAACGGCTCGGACACGGGGGGACCGCGGATTCTCCAGCACGTGCTCAGTCTACGGATACCGGCGCATGAATGCAGAACGGGCGCTCTCCCGAGGGAGAGCGCCCGTGTGCGAGTGGGAGCTTAGGCTGCCGACTTCGGCGCGTTGACGTCCGAAGGCAGAGCCTTCTTGGCCGTCTCGACGAGCGACACGAAGGTTGCCGGCTCGTTCACCGCGAGCTCAGCGAGCATGCGACGGTCGACCTGGACACCCGCGAGGCCGAGGCCCTGGATGAAGCGGTTGTAGGTGATGCCGTTCTGGCGGGCCGCAGCGTTGATGCGCTGGATCCACAGGCGACGGAAGTCGCCCTTGCGCTTGCGACGGTCACGGTACGAGTAGACCAGCGAGTGGATGACCTGCTCTTTGGCCTTGCGGTAGAGGCGCGAACGCTGACCGCGGTAACCCTTAGCGCGCTCGAGAATGACCCGACGCTTCTTGTGGGCGTTTACCGCCCTCTTGACTCTTGCCATTTTCCTGTGTTCCTATCGTGCGTTCGGGCGCTCAGCCGCGGCCGAGAAGCTTGTTAGCGACCTTGGTGTCGGCCTTCGAGAGCACCTGGTCCTGGTTGAGGCGGCGCGTGCGACGGCTCGACTTGTGCTCGAGGTTGTGGCGCATACCGGCCTGCTGCTTCTTCAGCTTGCCGCTACCAGTGATCTTGAAGCGCTTCTTAGCACCCGAGTGGGTCTTCTGCTTCGGCATCTTCTCTTCCTTCGTGTGGCGCCTTTTCAGGCGACGGTGTCAACCCGCGCAATGCGGGAGTGTGAGTGCGGCGTTACTCCGCAGGCTTTTCTTCAGACTCGTCGGACGAGCGTGCGTCACGAGAGGCCTGCTTGTTCGCGACACGGACAGCGTTCTGCTCTGCCTTCGCGTCGGACTTGTTCTTGAGGGGTGCAACCACCATGACCATGTTTCGTCCGTCGATCGTCGGGTTGGACTCGACAGTGCCGAGCTCGGCGACATCTTCAGCGAACTTGCGCAGCAGACGGACGCCCTGCTCGGGGCGGGACTGCTCACGACCGCGGAACAGGATCATTGCCTTGACCTTGTCGCCGGCCTTGAGGAAGCCCTCAGCGCGCTTGAGCTTGGTCGTGTAGTCGTGGGCTTCGATCTTCAGTCGGAAGCGGACTTCCTTGAGGATCGTGTTCGCCTGGTTGCGGCGAGCTTCCTTCGCCTTCTGGGCAGCCTCGTACTTGAACTTGCCGTAGTCCATGATCTTGACCACGGGCGGCTTCGAGTTGGGGGCAACCTCGACGAGGTCGAGGTCGGCTTCCTGCGCGAGGCGGAGCGCGACCTGGATGGCGACAACGCCGATCTGCTCACCCGCGGGGCCGACGAGGCGGACCTCGGGGACGCGGATGCGCTCATTGGTACGGGGATCGCTGATGCGGAACTCCTTAGACGGTGGGATTGGCCACTGCGACGCATTCTGCGACGCACCGTGAAAACGGAGACCCTGCCCACCCGCCGACATTCAGACGTCGGCTTCGCACCCTGAACACCGGACATGGTCCGATCTACCGGCGTGAACCGGCGGAGTACAAGACCCGGTAGCCTTGAACGGCAAGCGCGGGTGGGAAGTGAATCCTCTTTCGACTCGGAGCATTACGCTCCGAAGCCCGCCAAAGTCTAACAGAAGGCAAGGCGAAGTGACGATTCCTGCTCATGATCATGGCCACGACGAGCGCAACGAGCGCTGGCAGCAGCAAGAGGATGCGGCATCCGCTGCCACTCGCGACATCGCGGACGTTCCCGCAGTCGAGGTGATCACGACCACTGCCGTGCACCTGATGAGCGCGGCGGCCGTCAAGCTGGGCCTTGCCGACGATCCCGATTCGCAGCTGGACCTGGATGAGGCGCGCAAGCTGATCAACTCACTCGCGGGTCTGATCACCGCTGCGGCTCCCGAGATCAGCGACATGCATGCGCGTTCGCTGCGAGACGGCCTGCGCTCACTGCAGCTGGCATTCCGCGAAGCATCCCCCATCCCCGACCCGATCGGCAAGGGCCCCGGCGAGAAGTGGACCGGTCCGGTCAACTAGAGCGGCGCAGCTTCACAGTCAGCGAATCAGCCAGGACTGCGATGCGGTCATCGGACGCCCAGCGCTGAGCCAGTCGCGCCAGCACTGTATCGAGCACTTCGCGTTCGAGACCATCGACGAGCTCGAGGATGATGATGAGCTCAGGCCCATGCAAGCGCGCGTCCGGGTCACCGGAAGCGACCGACACATCGATCACGGCCAGTTCGTGCGCGACGCTGTCCTGGAGGGCGGAGAACACCTCGGGCGAGAGATGGCTCGGCTCCCAGGCATGCCCCTGGGCGACCGCCCACACCGCCGGCCGACGGATCACGAACTCCGTCGGCGAGGTCGGATCAAGAACGATGAGGTCGGTGTCCTCAGAGGATGCCGCAAGTGCGGCACGCACGGCCTCGACCGGGATCGGTCGCGCCGTGGCATCCCACTTCTGCATCGCCTCAACAGCGGAGAACACCGGCTGGACGCGGCGTCCGTCGGGTGCCGCCACCGTCACGATCGACAGTTCTTGCGTCTTGTCGACAGCGAGACCGCTCGGGGCCACGCCCTCTTCGCCCTTCTCTGCGATGAGCGGGATCAGCACCCGCGCATTGCGGAAGGCATCAACGACCTCGACCTCGCTTCCCTCCCCTGCGCGAAAGCGCAACAGAGCGGCGAGCAGTGCGGGATCGGCAGAACCGTCGTCCGCGGCGTGCGGATTCGGCTCGAAACTGCGCCCTTCCCACGGGACGCCGGCCGAATCGCCGGTGTTTCCGTGGTCGCAGCCGTCGTCAGGAGCCTGCGACATCCAGCGCCTCAGCCAACGTGAACGCGCCAGCGTAGAGGGCCTTGCCGACAATGGCACCTTCGACCCCGAGAGGCACGAGTGTACGCAGCGCGATGATGTCGTCGAGGCTCGAGATCCCGCCCGACGCGACGACAGGCTTCGGGGTACGTGAGGTCACTTCCCGCAGCAGGTCGAGGTTCGGTCCGCGCAGCGTGCCGTCTTTGGTGACGTCGGTGACGACGTAGCGACTGCAGCCAGCATCCTCGAGCCGTTCGAGAACCTCCCAGAGGTCGCCGCCCTCTTTCGTCCATCCGCGGGCGGCAAGCGTGGTGCCGCGCACGTCGAGTCCGACGGCGACAGCTTCGCCGTAGCGGCTGATCACGTCGGCTGCCCACTCCGGGTTCTCAAGCGCTGCGGTACCGAGGTTGATGCGCGCGGCGCCGCTCTCGAGAGCCGCTTCGAGGCTCGCGTCATCGCGGATCCCGCCGGAGAGCTCGATGTTCACGTGACGGTGCTGCTTGATCACCTTGCGCAGGACCGCAGTGTTGCTCCCGCGCCCGAAAGCAGCGTCGAGGTCGACGAGGTGGATCCACTCCGCGCCCTGATCGACCCATTCGGCAGCGGCGTCCAACGGGTCGCCGTAGCTCGTCTCGGATCCTGCCTCACCCTGGGTGAGGCGGACTGCCTTGCCACCGGCCACATCGACGGCCGGAAGGAGAGTGAGTTTGGGAGTGGACGCGAAGTCGTTCATGTCATCCTCAGGTGGGTGGAGTGCACCGGATGCCGGGCACGACACCCGACATTAGCCCGACGTGACGCCGGGTTCAAAAACGTCGACGTCTTCACAGACTCTCGACCCAGTTCTTGAGCAGGCGAATGCCTGCTTCTCCCGACTTCTCGGGGTGGAACTGGGTCGCAGCGAGTGGGCCGTTCTCGACGGCGGCGAGGAAGGGATCGCCGTAGGTCGTCCAGGTCAGCTTCGGCTTCGGAAAGGGCGGAATGACGTCGAGTTCCCAGCTCTGGGCTGCGAACGAGTGGACGAAGTAGAAGCGCTCGTCTTCGATTCCGCGGAACAGCACGCTGCCTGCATCCGGCGACACGGTGTTCCATCCCATGTGCGGGAGGACGGGCGCATTCAGCTCAGTGACCGTTCCCGGCCACTCCCCCAGCCCTTCGACATTCTGTCCGCGCTCGACGCCGTGGGAGAAGAGCACCTGCATCCCCACGCAGACGCCGAGCACCGGCCGACTGCCGGCGAGGCGCCGGTCGATGATCTCATCGCCGCCGCGTGCGAGCAGAGCGGCGCGCACCGCGGCGAAAGCCCCGACGCCGGGAACGAACAGGCCGTCAGCCTTCAGCGCCTCGTCGCGGTCACCGGAGAGCTTCGCGTCGGCTCCGGCAGCGATCAGCGCCTTGACAGCGGAGTGGACGTTGCCCGATTCGTAGTCGTAGACGACGACCGTGGGCTTTGTCATAGAGCTCCCTTGGTCGAGGGGATCCCCTCGACCAGCGGATCGAGCGTCTTGGCCTCGCGGAATGCACGGGCGAACGCCTTGTACTCCGCTTCAGCGATGTGGTGCGGGTCGCGCCCACCGAGAACACGCACGTGCACCGTGAGGCCTGCGTGGAACGTGATCGCCTCGAACGAGTGCCGCACGAGGGACCCAGTGAAGTGCCCACCGATCAGGTGGTGTTCGAAGCCCACTGGCTCGCCACTGTGCACGAGATAGGGCCGTCCGCTGATGTCGACAACCGCCTGCGCCAGCGCCTCGTCGAGCGGCACAAGGGCGTCACCATAACGTGCGATGCCGGATTTGTCGCCGAGGGCCTCGAGAATGGCCTGCCCTAGCACTATCGATACGTCTTCGACAGTGTGGTGCGCGTCGATGTGGGTGTCACCCGTTGCACGAATCGTCAGGTCCGTGAGTGAGTGCTTCGCGAACGCCGTGAGCATGTGGTCGAAAAATGGCACCGAGGTGTCGATGCTGCTGCGACCTGTGCCATCGAGGTTCAGTTCGAGCTCGACGGAAGACTCAGAAGTGCTGCGTGTGCGGGACGCAGTGCGAGAAGCGCTCATGACGCCGAGTCTATCGAGGCCAGCGCATCGAGGAACGCCGTCGTCTCTGCCTCAGTGCCCGCAGAGACACGCAGGTGATTCGAGATCCCCACGTCGCGCACGAGCACGCCGCGCTCGTACAGTGCTTCGAACGTCGCATGCGGATCAGCGACGCCGCCGAACAGCACGAAGTTCGACCACGACTCATGGGGCTCGTAGCCCAGAGCTTCGAGTGTCGCGGTGATCCGATCGCGCTGTGCGATGATCTCGTCGACCATGCCGAGCATGGTTTCGGAATTGCGCAATGCGGCCACTGCGGCCGCCTGAGTGAGGGCGCTCAGGTGGTACGGCAGACGCACGAGTCGCAGTGCGTCGATGAATGCGGGGTCAGCCGCCAGATACCCGACTCGCGCGCCGGCGAAAGCGAACGCCTTGCTCATCGTGCGCGAGACAGCCAGGCGCGGACGCCCCTCGAGCAGCGTCAGCGCGGACACCGCGTCACGCGGGGCGAACTCGAAGTATGCCTCGTCGACGATCACCACGCCGCGCGCTGCCTCGTAGACGGCTTCGATCACGTCGAGGCCGAGAGGGGTCCCAGTGGGGTTGTTCGGCGTGCAGAGGATCACAACGTCAGGATCGGCCTGTGCGACCTGTGCCGCGGCCTCTTCTGCAGTGATCGTGTAGTCGGCCTCACGAGTGCCGGCAACCCACTTCGCACCTGTTCCCTGGGCGAGGAGCGGGTACATGGAGTACGTCGGTGCGAAGCCGAACACTGTGCGGCCGGGACCGGCGAAGGCCTGCAGGATGTGCTGGAGCACCTCGTTCGAGCCGTTGCCCGCCCAGATCTGATCGATCTCGAGCCCGTGGCCCAGGTACTCTGCGAAAGCTTCACGGAGCGCCGTGAACTCCCGATCGGGGTAACGGTTCACTTCGCGCAGCGCGACAGCGATGTCATCGAGGATGTCGCTTGCCACCTCGTCGGGGACAGGATGCGTGTTCTCGTTGACGTTCAGCGCAACGGCGAGAGGCGCCTGCGGTGCGCCGTACGGAGTGAGACCGCGAAGATCGTCGCGGAGGGGCAGATCACCAAGTGAAGTCACCCTCGTCATTTTAGCGGCGCGATCAGCCCGCGTACTCAGCAGGCAGTGCCAACTGCTGACCCACCTGGAGGGAGCCATGTCCCAGCGCGTTGAGGCGCTGAATCTCGCTGATCACGGTGCGAGGGTCAACCGATGGCGCCACGGACTCCGCGATCGACCACAGAGTGTCGCCCGGCATGACAGTGAGTGTCTCGAACGAGGCCGTGGGGACGACGTCACCGGATGCGATCGCTGACCCGCCGCCGATCGCCGCAAAGGCGATTCCTGCGGCAAGAGGGAGAGCCGCGAGAGCGGTCACCACACGGCGACCACGCGTCGTCAGTCGGAGCCGTGTCGCGGAGCGAACGGGGTGGGCTGCCGGGGCTGCGATGCTGATCGTGCTCATGGTTTTCTCCTCTGCCTCTTTGGCGTAGCGTTCGCATTCGACGCTCGGCCGGGAGCGACGAATGCGAAGCTACGTACCGAATATACGTTCGAATTCGAACATCTGTCAAGATTTATTCGAAACCGAGCGACCGAAAGATCGGACACGCTCGAACAGATCTTCCGAATCATGAGGTTTCTCGGATACCGTTTCGATAACCACACCCCACCACGGGCCACCGACATTCGAAGAGCAGCCCCGGAATCGCGCACGAAGGAGCACCATGAGCGACATCTCCGCCACCGACGCCGAGGCGCCTCGCACTCGTCGGCGCAAGAGCCTCAGCCCGAAGCAGATGGCCATCCTCGAGGTCATCCAGACCTCGATCGCGAAGTACGGCTACCCGCCGAGCATGCGCGAGATCGGCGATGCGGTGGGGCTGAAGTCGCTCTCGAGCGTCACCCATCAGCTCGGGCAGCTCGAACTCAGCGGTTATCTGCGTCGCGATCCGGGAAAGACGCGCGCCATGGAAGTGCTCATCGACCTTCCCGGCACGAGCGGTGAGAACCCGGCGGACTCCGCGACTCCTGTGGGCGACGCGGCGATGGTGCCGCTGGTCGGTCAGATCGCGGCCGGCGTCCCGATCACGGCCGAGCAACAGGTAGAGGAGATCTTCCCGCTTCCTCGCCAGCTCGTGGGCAAGGGCGATCTGTTCATGCTCAAGGTGTCGGGCGAGTCGATGATCGACGCGGCCATCTGCGACGGTGACTGGGTCGTCGTGCGCACCCAGAGCACCGCAGAGAACGGTGAGATCGTCGCAGCAATGCTCGACGGCGAGGCGACGGTGAAGACGTTCCGCCAGCGCGACGGTCACACGTGGCTGCTCCCCCGTAACTCCTCCTTCGAACCCATCCTCGGCGACGACGCCGTGGTGCTGGGCAAGATTGTCGCGGTGCTGCGCGCGGTCTGACGTCCCCTCTCGCAGCATCCACACCGGGTCCGACCCGGCATGAGCTCGCATGTCGGTCATCCCGCATAGGCTCGAAGCATGTCCCACCCGTACGGAACCTGGCCATCGCCTTTCGCACCCGCTGACATCGCCGCATCCAGCCCGAAGATCGACGGCGCCCGTTTCATCGGTGACGAAGTCTGGTGGGGTGAGTCCGTCCCCGCAGAGAAGGGGCGGGTGACAGTACGCAGCTCCAACGGAGACGTATTGCTCCCCGCGCCGTGGAGCGCACGGTCGCGCGTTCACGAGTACGGCGGCGGGGCATGGGCAGCGGATGCCGAGGGCACACTGTTCTTCGTCGACGCAGGCGATCAGCGGGTGTACGCGATGCACCGGGGCGAAGAGCCGCAACCGCTCACCACGGCCGGTCCGAACCACGGCGGCCTCCGGCTTCAGAGCGGTCGGCTTCTCGCGGTCCGCGAGGACCTCACAGTCGAGCCGCATCTGCGCGCGATCGTCGAGATCCCCACCGATGGCTCGGCAGCCGACGATGCCGCACGCGTGCGAGTCGTCACCGAAAGTGCCGCGTTCTACGCGCACCCCGCGCTATCTCCGGATGGCACGCGCATCGCCTGGGTGGAATGGTCAGGGCGGCAGATGCCGTGGCAGAGCGCGGCGTTGCGCGTCAGGTCTCTCGATGACGGCGCCCTCGCCTCCACACACGCTCGTGCGTGCCTGCAGCCGGAATGGCTGAGCGACACCGAGCTCATCTATGCAGATGACCCCGACGGGCGATGGGTGCTGCAGCGGGTGAAGCTGGACGGCATCCGCGTATCGGAGCCGACAGCCTTCGCGCCCGCCGATGCCGACATCGGGTATGGACTGTGGGTCCTCGGCAATCGCTGGTACCAACCGCTCGCCGACGGTCGTATCGTCGCCGTGCGCACCAACGGTTCAGACGAGGTTGTGCTGCTCGGCACCGACGGCAGTGCGCGCGCGCTCGATGTGCCCGTGAGTGCGCACGTCAGCGTCGATGACGCCAAGGACACTCGCGTACTCCTCTCCGGGGGCGGCGCAGCTGTCACCGCTGGTCTGTGGAGTGTGGACGTCGATTCCGGCGAGGTCGTCGCCATCCGTGGCGGCGCGCCCACCGACCCCCACTGGATGCCGCCGGCGACCCAGATCACGATCGAAGGAACGCACGGTCCCGTGCGTGCTTTCGACTACGCACCGGCTAACCCCGAAGCATCCGCACCCGACGGAGAACGAGCTCCGTACATCGTGTTCGTGCATGGCGGTCCGACCGCACACGTGGCAGGCGCCGCTTCCGCCGGCATCGCGTTCTACACGAGCCGAGGAATCGGCGTGCTCGATGTGAACTACGGCGGATCGACCGGATACGGTCGCGACTATCGTGAGCGCCTCGACGGCCAGTGGGGCATCGTCGACGCGGATGACGTGCTCGCCGCCGCTCGCGGTCTTGCGGAGTCCGGCCGCGCTGACCCCGCCCGAATCGCGATTCGCGGCGGATCTGCCGGCGGATGGACCGTGCTCTCCGCGCTTGTGCGCGGTGGGGTGTTCAGCGCCGGCATCAGCAGGTATGGTGTCGCCGATCTGCGGATGCTGGCACAAGACACCCATGACTTCGAGAAGTACTACATCGACGGTCTCGTCGGGCCCCTGCCCGAAGCCGAAGAGGTGTACATCGACCGCTCTCCGCTCACGCACGTCGATCAGATCGACGTGCCAGTGCTGCTGCTCCAGGGCGAGGACGACCGCGTCGTCCCTCCGTCGCAGTCAGAGGCTATCCGTGACGCACTGGCGCTGCGCGGTGTCCCGCACGAATACGTGCTCTACCCCGGAGAGGGCCACGGATTCCGGCGCGCGGAGACGATCATCGATGCGCTCGAGCGCGAGCTCGCATTTCTCGGACGAGCCTTCGGCTTCTAGGCGCTAGTCGCCCATGCGGTTGCGCAACCGCATGGCGCGCGCGGCTTCACGAGTGTCCTGACGCTCACGGAGCGTCTGACGCTTATCGAACTCACGTTTACCCTTGGCAAGAGCGATCTCGACCTTGGCCCTGCCATCGAGGAAGTACAGCTTCAACGGCACGAGCGTGTACCCGCCGGCAGAGACCGCGTGCTCGAGCTTGTGGATCTCCTCGCGGTGCATGAGTAGCTTGCGCACGCGCTTGGCCGAGTGATTCGTCCAGTGCCCCTGCGAGTACTCCGGGATGTGCACCGAATCGAGGAAGATCTCCTTGCCCTTGATGAATGCGTAGCCGTCAGAGAGATTCGCGCGCCCTTGGCGCAACGACTTCACCTCGGTGCCGGTGAGCACCATGCCCGCCTCGTACGACTTCTCGATGTTGTAGTCGTGACGGGCGCGACGGTTGGTCGCGATGACCTTCTCCCCGCGTTCCCTGGGCATGACGGTTCCAATCTTCCAGCTGACAAGCGTCTCAGCTTACTAGGTGCGCAGCCACCTGCGGATCGCGAACCCTGCTGAGAGAGCCGCGAGGATCACGCCGATCGCAATCAGGATCGGTACGACGATGATGGCATCCTGCATGCTGACCCAGGTGGTGATGAAGGGCACTCGGCCCTTCAGATACCCTTCGACGCCGAAGTGCGTGCCGGCGATCACTGCGGCGCTCGCGAGCGCTGAGCCGAGGAAGGCCGCGAAAACGCCCTCGAGCACGAACGGCGTCTGGATGAATCGGTTGGACGCGCCGACGAGGCGCATGATGCCGATCTCTTTGCGTCTCGCGTACGCCGACAATCGGATCGTCGTCGCGATCAGCAGCACGGCAGCGATGAGCATCAGCACCGCAATGCCGACAGCGATGTAGGTGGCGACCGTCAGCGCAGAGAAGAGCGGATCAAGGTACTGGAGTTGATCCAGCACCTCCTCCACGCCGTTGACACCGCTGAACGCTTCGACGATGACCTGCGACTGGCTGGGATCTTTCAGCGTGATCCAGAAGCTCTGGAACATCTGATCCTCGGTGAGCACGCTCGCCTGCTCATCACCGAGCTGATCGAGCAGCTTGTCGTAGGCCTCTGCCTTGGTCTCGAAACGGAAGTCAGTGATGAGGGCGTTCAGCGCAGGGCCCTCGAGCTCGCTCTGCACCTGCTCGACCTGCTCCTCGGTTGCTTCGCCGTCGATGCAGGTCGGGGTCTTCTCGGTATCGGTTACCGGAGAGCACATGTACACCGCGACCTGCGCACGCTCGGTCCAGTAATCGCGCATCGTCGAGATCTGACCCTGCATGAGGATCGCAGCTCCCACGAAGGTCAACGACACGAATGTCACGAGTACGACGGAGATCACCATCGAGATATTGCGTCGGAGGCCACCGAGGGCCTCCATCAGAATCAGTCCGACTCTCACGAGGTGGGCCCTACTTCCTCGTCGTCATCGGTAGCTGACAGGCCGAGCCTGTCGGCGACGCCGAGCTCGGCGACATCGACATCTGGCAGAAGCACGGGGTGAGTGATCGGTCTGAGGCTCGTCGACGATGACTGTGCCTCACTCACGGGCGGTGAAGCATCGCGTGCCGCCTTCATCGATGCGATCATCTCGGCAGTGAGCGGTTCGAGCGATTCGGTCTCACGCTGAACTTCCTGCACTGCGCTGAGCGCGGCGGTCGCCGCGGCGCCGCGCTCTTCCCTCGGCACCAGCTGCGGAATCATCGATCGATCACCGTAACCGCCGTGGGTCTCATCGCGCACGAGCTCACCGTCGCGCAGCTCGATCACCCGGCGCTGCATCTGGTCGACGAAAGCCGCTTCGTGGGTTGCCATGAGCACGGTCGTGCCACCGGCGTTGATCCGCGCAAGCAGCTGCATGATGTCGACCGAGGTGGCCGGGTCGAGGTTTCCGGTCGGCTCGTCGGCCAACAGAATCTGGGGACGGTTCACCAGCGCACGAGCGATCGCCACACGTTGCTGCTCGCCGCCGGAGAGCTCATGCGGCATCCGCTTCTCTTTTCCGGCAAGACCGACCAGCGCGAGCGCTTCGGGCACGGCCTGCTGCACGAATCCGCGCGAGGAACCGGTGACCTGCAGAGTGAAGGCGACGTTCTGGAACACCGTCTTCGTCGACAGCAACCGGAAGTCCTGGAAGACAGAGCCGATGTGGCGTCGGAAGTACGGCACCTTGCGGTTCGCAAGCGAACGGAGGTCTCGTCCGAGCACAGCAACGCGTCCTGACGTGGGGACCTCTTCGCGGAGCATCAGCTGCAGACAGGTGGATTTACCCGACCCCGATGCACCGACGAGGAAGACGAATTCGCCGCGCTCGACCTCGAAGTCGACGCCCGCCAGGGCTGGTCGCTTCGTGCCGCGGTAGCGTTTGGTGACGTTCTCGAACCGAATCATGGCCTTATGAGCCTAAGCGCGGCTGCGCGCCCTGCCGCGAGCGACACCCTGACGTCAGTCTTCGTCTTCCCGGCGCTTGCGCCAACGGATGCCCGCTGAGATGAAGTCATCGAGGTTGCCGTCGAACACGGATGCCGGGTTTCCGGACTCGTGTCCTGTGCGCAGGTCCTTCACGAGCTGCTGACCGTAGAGGAAGTACGAGCGCATCTGGTCGCCCCAGCTCGCGGTGATGTTTCCCGCAAGCTCCTTCTTCTTCGCCGCTTCTTCTTCCTTCTGCAGCAGCAGAAGGCGCGTCTGCAGCACGCGCATGGCGGCAGCGCGGTTCTGGATCTGCGACTTCTCGTTCTGCATCGAGACGACGATGCCCGTGGGAAGGTGCGTCAGGCGAACGGCGGAATCAGTCGTGTTGACCGACTGTCCGCCCGGGCCCGAAGAACGGAAGACGTCGACACGGATGTCGTTCTCAGGGATGTCGACCTCGGTCGCCTCTTCCATGAGCGGGATGACCTCGACTGCGGCGAACGAAGTCTGCCGTTTGTCAGCGGAGCCGAACGGGCTGATGCGGGCAAGGCGATGCGTGCCTGCCTCTACGGACAGGGTGCCGAAAGCGTAGGGGGCGTCGATCTCGAAAGTGGCCGACTTGATGCCCGCGCCTTCGGCGTAGGACGTGTCCATGACCTTCGCGGGGTACTTGTGATGCTCTGCCCAGCGCAGGTACATGCGCATGAGCATCTCGGCGAAGTCCGTGGCGTCATCGCCGCCGGCACCGGAGCGGATGGTGATGATCGCGCTGCGATCGTCGTACTCGCCATCGAGGAGCGTCTGCACCTCGAGCTGGTTGATGACCACGCCGAGGGTTGCGAGTTCTGCGCGCGCTTCGGCTGCCGAATCCTCGTCTTCCATCTCGTTGGCGAGACCGATGAGAACCTCGAGGTCATCCAGACGCTGGCCGATCTCACTCACCCGCTTGAGCTCGGCCTGCTTGTGGCTGAGCGCGCTGGTGACCTTCTGCGCCTTCTCTGGGTCGTCCCAGAGATCGGGGACGCCAGCCTCCTCGCTGAGCCTTGCGATGTCGGCCTGGAGTCGCGCGACGTCGACGACCTCGCTGATGTCGCCGTATGTGTGCCTGAGCGCCTGAATTTCGGCGGAGAGATCGAGTTCGAGCATGACTCCTCAGCCTATCGTGCTCGGCTGGGAGTTGCGGGCGGGTAGCGTGAACCGGGTGAACAGCGCGTCAACGGTGCTCCGGCGCTTCGGCCCGATGGTTTATCTGCCGACGATCCTGTTCTCGATGGGCGAGGGTGCGGTCATCCCCCTCATTCCGGTGATCGCCGCAAGCATGGGAGCGGACGTCGCCACTGCAGCACTCGTTGCCGGAGCCCTGGTCGTCGGTCAGCTGTGCGGAAATCTTCCCGCCGGATGGGCGGTCGCACGCATCGGCGAGCGCTACACGATGGTCATCGCGGGCATCATCTCGATGGGCGCGGTCATGGGCATGGTTCTCGCACCGGTGATCGCGATGTTCGCCGCATCCGTCTTTCTCTTGGGTTTCTGCGCTGCGGCGTTCGGACTGGCCCGGCATGCGTTCATGACGACTCGCGTGCCTGTGGCGTTCCGTGCGCGTGCGCTCGCGCTTCTGGGTGGGAGCTTTCGGCTCGGCATCTTCGTGGGCCCGTTCGTCACTGCCGCACTCCTGCAGATCTTCGGCGATGAGCACGCAGCGATCTGGTTCTTCCTCGCGTGCCTGGCCGTAATGGTGGTTCTCGTGCTGTTCGGGCCGGATCCGGAGAAGACGATCTCCCCGGCATCGTCGTCGATGCTCGTCGAGGACTCCGGTGAAGCGGTCTCTGGCTCGATCCCGACATTCGAGCGCGCCGGAGTGTTCCGCACGATGTGGCGTCACAGAGCCGTGCTCAGCAGGCTGGGCATCGCTGCCGCATGTCTTTCGGCCACCCGCTCTGCCAGGCAGGTGCTGCTTCCGCTGTGGGGCGTCTCGCTCGGAATGGATGCGCAGACGATCGCACTCGTGGTCGGCGTGTCCGGCGCCATCGACTTCGCCCTGTTCTACGTCAGCGGCCAGGTGATGGACCGGTTCGGCAGACTGTGGGCGGCGATGCCCGCCATGGTTCTGATGGGCGCAGGGTTCCTCGTGCTCTCGTTCACGCACGACGGCGATGCCGCTGTGCTGTGGTTCGGGATGCTGGCGGCCGTCCTCGGGGTGGGCAACGGCCTCTCCAGCGGCATCCTGATGACGCTCGGAGCGGATACCGCCCCGGCGCATGATCCGGCGCCGTTCCTCGGATCGTGGCGGACTCTGACGGATGCCGGTGGCGCTGCCGCACCGCTGCTCGTCGCAGGAGTGACAGCGATCGCGTCAATCTCAGTGGCCGCAGCCGCGATGGGGATCATCGGGTTCCTGGGTGCGCTCGGCTTCATCCGGTGGATTCCGCGGTTCAGCCCGCACCGAACTCTCGACTAGCGAAGCGCCGTCCTGCTGGTCGCGGTGGCTTCAAGCAGGACCCCATCTGGCACGAACGCCGAGATGACGGGCGGATGCCACGATGCGGCGACCGTGACCTGTGCGGACACGCCGTCGGGAGCGGATGCCGAGACCAGCTGTGCTCCGGATGCCATCGCATCAACGATCGCGACAGCCTGGTCGCGGACGCCCCCATCGGTGAGTTCGGCGCGCACTCCCTCCCCCTCGACGACCAGCGTGAACCCGTCGGCACCGGCAAGAGCCGCAGCATCCGCCAGCGAATCGAGCCGCTTCTGCGCGATGTAAAGATCGGTGGCGCAGGTGCAGACGAAGACAACGGTGATCGCGAGGATGACGTACCCGAGCAGCAGGGGCAGGATGCTGCCCTCTTCACCCGACCCGACTTCTGAAGGCGTCATTCCGCGCCCCACAACCGCGACACCTTCTGTGCGGCCGCAGCCTGCAGGGGAATGCGCGTAGCCCGATCAAGCCCGAAGATGGGCGGAACGAACGGCAGCGACACGTACGTCTCGACCTTCACGATCACCGTTGACCCTGCGGCGGGGCACGCCGCACCTGCCGGAGTGCAGGTCACAGAGACACCGACGTTCTCCGCATTCATGCCGTACTCGTCAATGACGCTGGAGAGCACGGCGTCGCCGCTGTGCGCCGCGGCATCCGCATTCTCGGCCTGTCCGATCACACGCGCGGTATGACGCGCGGCGGCCTCAGCGCCGAGCATCGTCTCTTGAACCGCGCCGAGAGTGAGCACCAGATAGGCCAGTGGAACCAGAAGAACCACACCGATAGTGATGAACTCCAATGCGGCCGATCCCTCGTCATTCTTCGCCCAGAGACTCCATCGGCGCATCCGCATCCACCTCCAGCCCGTACGGCACCCCGAGAAGACCGATGATCGGCAGGGTGGTGCGCACTGTCACGACAGCAGCAGAATGCCCCAGGCGGTCGCTCTCGCTGACGGTGATGTCTTCGGCATACGATCCGCCGACAGCGCGTGTGATGGCCAGCCGGGTGCGCTCTGCACCATCAGCGAGAGTCGTGTCGGCGAGCGCGGCATAGTGCGCACCCTCGACAGCGGCATCATGGACGACGTTTCGCACGTAGACGGCGAACCCCAGCTGAAGGACCGCGAGTGTGAGAGCGGTGAGCAACGCACCGACGAGCACGAAATCCACCGGACTCGACCCTCGATCATCGCTCGCCACCCTGGCAGTCATCTCAGAGTCCGCCCACCCGGGAGATCGCCTGCTCGAAGAGTCCTGTTAGCGCGGGACCGGCGACCGCCCAGATCAGCACGACGAGTCCGGCAGTCATGAGTGTGACTATTGCGAGAAGTCACCGGGTGAGATCAGACACCACTCGCGAACGTGTGTGCGCTCTAATCTCACCCCTTGCTCGGTGTCACGTTCCCCAGCAGTCGAAATCGTCCGACGACGGATCCTCATCCATCATCGATGTGTCAACGAATGGCTCGCCGAGGCTACACCGGATCGCGCTCTCGGGAATGGGGGGAAGCTCGTGAGCCGGTATGAAGTCGATCATGTCCATCCCGGTGACCGGGTGCTCGGTGACGAGCTCGCGTCCGTCTTTGCGCTTCATGCAATTCTCCTTTCACGTGCGGCCGCTCGACGAGCGGACCGTTCTCGCACCCAGCGCGCCGTCATCGCGTCCGATGCAATCCCCTCGGGCGACGTCGCGGCGCGCAGCAGCAGCTGGTAGTACCGGGGCGGGCTGATGCCCAGCTCTTGGATGATCCGGGTCTCTTTGCCGGGCGGGTGGCCCGGGTGGCGTCGCTCGAACTCGAGCAAGTCGGGTGGCGTCATGATCTCCACCCTGCCGTCGACTACCGACATCCGACGGAGCGGGTCTGCCCGGGCACGACGAAAGACCCCCACCTGGCCCGGAGGCTAGGTGGGGGGTCATATCGGCGAAGCGAGGAGCCTTCCGCGATTGGGGCTATGCCGGGGCGAGGACCATGAACTTCCACTGACGGGTTGCCGGGTTCACGCTGCCCGTCGTTCCGTTCAAGAGTCGCAGCGTCACGGTATCGGCGGCGGACACGTATGCCGACCACACAAGCCCAGTTTCCAGCGGTGCCGTCATCGGTGTCGCGTGGACCACGTCACCGATCACTGCACCCTGAACAGTCGCTGTCATTTCGGCTGCGGTCGCCGCAGGCATCGCTGGGAAGTCCAGCGAAACCAAGGCTGTGAGCGAACTCGACACAACATCGAGTTTCGCCTTCCACCCGCTGAACTTCGTAGCCGTCCCCGTGGGCAGGCTGCACCCGATGACGACCGGCTCGTAACCGTTCATCGCAGCGGCAGCGACAGTCGATCGGTGTGATGTTCCGGAGCCACGCACAGCGCTCATGATCGGGCGTGTCGTGAGAGCCGAGAACTCGAACATGTCGCGACCGGCCGGGACTGCGGACGCGAACACATCGGCGACCAGAACTTTCCGCCAGTCCCCGACGACAGCGAACGCGTTCTCACCATCTGTGCGCCCATGGTCGAGACGTAGCGACGCGGTCCCGGATGCGGCGAATACGCCACGGAACCCTGCCGCGATGCCGGAGATGTCGTAGTCGGCGATGTGGCACTGACCGGTGATCTCGGACAGGTGTATGCCATGGCCCGCGGACGATCGTGATGTGAAGCCACGCACACGGAGGTTGTCGATCCCGGCCGCTCGGAATGCCGCGTCGTGAGCGGTCTCGATGTGCACGTTCTCGACGTTCACCTGAGCGGCGTTGATGAGATAGATCCCCCATCTGTCCGATTCGTCGATGGTGACGTTTCGGATCGTGACCCGGTTGCAGTCTTCCTCGATGCTGATGGACGCGTTGCCGGTGTGCCCGATGCGCATACCGTCGACGATCACGTCGTCGACGCCGTACTGGGCCGTGAAAGCCTTCCGGCCTGTGACGGGCACGGTCAGATTGGTCACGCGAACCTGCTTGTACCGCAACGCTCCGAGAGCATTCTCATTCTCTCCGGCGAGATTCGTCTTGATCTGCCCGCCGACCCACTCCGCGTACTCCCGCTGTGGGGTGACCGCGGTGCCAAGCCCGCTGTGGCCAACGAACGCGACGGCGTGCCCGCCTGTGGACGTGGAGATGTTCGTCGTTTCGATCAGCGCGTCCGGATCGCAGACGACCCGCACCCACTCGCAATCGATATCCAGCGAGTCTGAGAAGAAGTAGTGCCCGGCCGGAACCTCCACGTGCCCGCCAGTCGAACCGAGCGAAGCGAACGCTGCCTGGAACGCTGGAAGATCGTCCGTAGAACCGTCGCCTGTCGCACCGAAATCTCGGACGTTGATGTAAGGGAGAGGTGCGGCGGGGACTCCCGGCGTGCTGGCGCGAGGAGTCGTAGCACGATCCTGGATCTTCCCGTTCACTGCCATGCCGGAGAGGGTATCGTCTGCCCCGACATAGACCGAAACGGCTTCGTCGTTGTCGACGGCGTTCACGCCAGGCAGCCCGCGCGGCACCTTGAAGTGCGCATGCTTCACCTCGGTGGTGCCGGACATGACAACTTCGGCTTGCTCGCCAGCAGGAACCGACTCTGCCGAGGCCGAGGACAGTGTGCCCGGGACGCCCTGTTCTCCCTTGTCGCCGCGCGGGATGCGGAAGTCGACGTGCACGTCTGTCGTCCCGCTCATATCCACTTCGGCAGCGGCCCCCGCGGGGAGCGTCGCAACCGACACGGACGAGATCGTCCCCTTGTCGCCTTTGTCACCCTTCGGTCCTCGGATGTTGTCGGCAAGTTCCCAAGCCATCAGGCGCTCCATTCCCTTACGTCACCCGTGATCGGGTGAACCCAGTAGATGCCGGCCCGGTCCACGGGCGGCGGTGTTGTCGAGTACCAGACGCGGGTGATCACCGCGTCCGGCATGGTACTGATCGGGCCTCCCCCGATCGCGGCAGTGAACCGCCAGGACGCCCACCCGGCGAGGACTTCTTGCCCCGCCTGGTCGACCGTGAACCAGTCGCATCTCAGCTCGTACCGGGTAGGCGGATTCAGATCGGCTGAAGCGATCAGGTCAACCGTGAACGTTCCGTCCGATGCCACGGGGACCGGGACCCGCCGCGAGGCGACGGGGCCGGAGGAGCTGAATGCATCCCGTTCCGGATCGACCTCGAGCCGGGGATAGGCAGACGGGAACGGTGCATCACCGAAGTCGGTAAGCGTCCCCGTATACGGGTAGGTGATGGCCACGACGTTGTCCTTAGTTGTCGCCGCGCAGCGGGTAACGCTCCTGCGTCGACAGCTCCGCCACCTGCTCTGCATCGACCGGCGCCGCCCAGGTTCCGTCTGCGCGCTGTTCGAGCTGCACGGTGGGAGAGGTGGCCTGCTCGACGGCGTTGGCGGTGCTCTTGGTCACGAGGGCGTAGGAGGCCTGCGCGACGACGATCGCCAGCAGCACCAGGACGGGCCACTGCGGGATCACGTCTCCGGTGTAGACGTAGTAGAAGGCGAGCACCGCGGCGGTGAGCACGACGGACACGATGACCGAGACGGCCTTCTTCTGCCACGGCTTCTGGATGAACGGCAGCCATCCGTTGAGGGCGGCGACCGCGTACGGCGCGACCAGTGCGAGCAGCACCAGCACGCCGGCGGGGATGGTGGGGAGTTCGATGTTCATGATGTCTCCTGGGGGTTGATGAGGTGGATCAGCCCGAGTCGTCGAAGGATCGGCTCGGGCATCATGGGCAGGGGTCCCTGGCGGCCACGGAGGTCCCACAGCCACGCCTGGGTCTGCTGGTGTCGCACGGCGTCATTCATCTCGTGCGACTCGGACTGCACTTTGGTGAGGCGCTCCTCGAGCGCCGCGATCTGCTCTTTGAGTCCCTCGACCGCCACGGCGACGCGCTCGTCCACGACGTCGTCGACGTACTCCTGGAACGCGCGCTGGCCCTGCAGGAAGGCGTCGGTGGCGGAGGCTTCGACCTTGGTCTCCTCGGTCGACTGGTCGACCTTCTTGCCGCGGAACAGCAGCCACGCCCCACCGAAAGTGGCGGCGGCGCTGAACAGCGAAGCGATGACGGTTCCGATGATGTTCTCCATCAGTGCCCGCCCGTCTCGGTGAGGCGCTTGATCGTCAGCCTCCCCTGCCGTTCACGGCCCAGACGTGCGAGGTTCCACATTGGAAGGACGATGATCGCGGTCAGACCGGCGGCGACGAACGCACGCGCCCACTGACCTTGCGTGAGCAGCACCCAGAGGGCGCCGGCATAGCCGCCGAGCACGCCGACCATCATGAGCTTCCCGGCTGCCTCCGCGATCCACAGGCGAGGGAACGCGATGCCGACGAGCGCGAGCACTCCGGCGGCCAGCAACACCCAGGCGGCGAGAATCGCGATGACCGGGCTGTAGACGAGGTTGAACGAAGGCATGCCGTACGTCACCGCGTTCAGCCCCATCACGATCACGAGGACGTCGAAGGTGGGCAGGACGAT
The DNA here is from genome assembly GCF_048259935.1 of Microbacterium sp. GTDB lineage: Bacteria > Actinomycetota > Actinomycetes > Actinomycetales > Microbacteriaceae > Microbacterium. The sequence continues at coordinate 41,731 of NZ_JBLXHF010000004.1, forward strand.
CCGCTTCAGCTCGCGGGACGCCAGCCCCTCGGCGGCGGGCACGGCGTCCGGATACCAGATCGTCGATCTCCACAGTGCACGCATCACGCGGCACCTCCCATCACCTGGAACATGAACACGAGCAGCGTGTACGCCGACCACGCGTAGACCGCGGTGGTCGCGAGCACGCCCAGGAGGACGATGCCCGCGACCACCGCGAGTGCGGTCTTCACAGCGCGTGGTAGTTCGCGGTCTCGGCGCGCTGCAGCGCAGCACGCATCACCGGACCGGGAACGTCGTTGCCCTGGTAGCCCCAGCGAGCGCGGAGCCAGCGAGCGATCGCCGCCCACATGACCGGGCCGAGCACGTCGTTGCCCTTGTAGCCCCAGTTCTGGCGGAGGAACTGCGCGAAGCCCTTCGCGGACTGCGCCCCCCACTTCTGGTCGATCGCCGTGTTCCCGCCGTACAGACGCGCGATCTTCTGCAGACCCGCGCAGAAGGCGATCCCGAACGGGTTGTACTCGCCAGCGGGCGTCGCCGTGCTACCGCCGCCAGCAGGGGCCGGAGCGGGAGCGCTGTCGAGCGAACCGGTGTACTCGTAGTGCCAAGCCTCGCGCGGGTTGAAGAAGTGCCCGGCCGGGGTGAAGCCGTAGGCGGGCGCGTTCCGGGCGAGCCAATTCGAGCGCACGGTGCCGATGACGGTGACGCCGTCGTCGCGTCCCGAGTCGCGCAGGTCGAGCGCGCGGGGTCCGCTCGGTCCGGACTCCTCGTGGTTCGACTGCCCAGGAGGGGCGGCGAGGTTGAAGCCGGGACGTCGGTTGATCCACCCGTCGTACAGGCGCGCCTGCTCCTCCCGCGTGCGGGTCCCGGACGAGACGATCAGATTCAGGCCGAACTGCTTCTTGAACGCGGCACGCAGCTGCTCGAACGCCTTCGCGACGTTCGTCTGCACGCGCTCCCCGTTGATGGTCGTGTACGTGTAGGCCATGGCGGCCCCCTCTCATGACGAAGCCCCGCGCGGTGGCGGGGCGGTGGATGTTGACTCCGACTAGGTAACTGAGTTACTGTTCCTGCTATGGATGAGGTCAGGTCGGAGCTGGAAGCTCTCGCGCACGAGGCGGCAACGCACGTCCAGCGCCGCGATGCGGCCGTGGTCCGGGCGCGCGAAGCTCACATGACGTGGACCGAGATCGGCAGCATCCTCGGGATGACACCTCACGGGCTCCGCAAAGCCCTCAACAAGCGAACGGACCAGTCATGAAGCGCGCCAGCATCGCCCTCGCAGCCCTCATCGCCCTCACGCTGACCGGCTGCGCCGGCGCCGCCGATGAGACTCCGAGCGCGCCGCAGAGCACAACGCAGAGCACGCCGTCTGCAACGCCGGACTCTCTCGTCGCCGAGACGCCTGCGGCAGAGGAAGCGGATGACGCTTCGGCCGCCTTCGTCGAGAAGTTCCACGAGGTCCGCGCGACCATGCCCGGCGACTCGCAGATCCCCAACGCCACCGATGAGCAGCTGCTCGCCGCTGCCGACGAAGCATGCAGTCGGCTCGACGCTGGCGAGACCAGCGACACGATTGTTCTCATCGACGGCGAGGAGAAGAACGGCGCGGGCTACTACAGCGACTCGGCCGCGATCATGGTCGCTGCACGCGATTCGATCTGCCCAGAGGGCTAGACCGCGACTACTCGATAGATCGTCTGGCCGTCGATTCCGATCGAGTTCACGGGCATCCCCGTCTCTGATGTGGTCCGCGTTTCCATCCCAGACATGCGGATTCCGTCGTTCCCGATGGAGATGACGCTGCCGCCGTATTGCAGTCGCGCGTAGGAGTCGCTCACCTGGACGACGCTGTTGCCCTTGTAGACCTGGATGGTCGATGCGTCAGTGAAGACCTGCGCGCCGTTCGCGAAGGTCACCGCGCCGCCCGAGATCGTCGGATCGATGACGATGCTGCCGACCTGGATCTTCCCGCCCGGCAGGACCTTGATGTCACCCGTGACGTTCATCGTTCCGGTCAGGCTGACCGTCCCCGATATCGTCGCGCTGCCAGACAACACGAGCTCGCCGAGGATCTCGAGTGTTCCGGTGATCCGCTCAGTCCCGGTGACGATCAGCCACCCAGAGACCTTCTGTGACCCCTCGACGATGAGCGACTCGTTGCCGACGAATCGGGTACGCCCGTCGTGCACAGATGCGGATCGGAGCATCGCAGTGAGTTCGGTTCGGTCGATGCGTTCGAGGAGAACCCAGAGTTCATCCTCGGGCCGGTCGGGCCGCGGTCGTGCCACCATCAGATCGTCTCCACTGTCAGCTTGATCGTGTGCGGGTCGTCGAGGCTTCCGGAGAACCCGAGGACGCGGTGCTGCGTCCACTCGTCCGGGATCCACAGGTCCCCGCGCGACTCGACACGAATGATCGACCCCAGCCGCAGATCCGCCGGGTTGATGCCGCCCTCGTCGACGGCGTTCGTCTTCAGGTTGAACGACCACTGCTGGTATGTGGTCAACCGTGAATCGAGGTACGCCTGCGATCGCTGGTTCACCACCCCGAGGTGAGCGGACTTGACGGTGAGCTTGGTATCGCGAGCGAGGCCAGCCGAGACGGACGCTGCGGCGCCACCGACGACCATGTCCCGCTCGGACCCTTCACCGATGCCGAAGACGCCAGTGATCTTCTCGCGGCCGAGCGTCTTCACCGTCACCTCGGTGAGAGCCGACTCATCCGCTTGCAGCGCGAACTCGAATGTCGGCCCCGAGAGGAACGGCGTGCCGATGCGGAAGTCCCACCCGAAGGTGTTCCCGGTGATCCGCGGATGGAAGTCCAGGTCCGGGCCGCCGGGCATCTCCTCGATCTCCTTGAGCAGTGCTTCACCGGAGCGGAACTGCCAACCCCAGATGTCGAGGGCTTCAGATCCCGCTTCTTCGGCGGGGATCGTGACCGGCAGCGGCCACGCACCGGAGATCGGGTCGGTGAAGATGATCCGCGCTACGCGTGCGGCCATACCTCGCCACGACAGTCCGGACCAGTTGAACCGCAGCGCCGGGTAGTATCCGCCGATGCCGTACATCCACCGCGCCGCGGCGAGCTCCCGGAGGTCGTTGTGGACGACGTCGAGGATGCCCGTGTCGCGGTGATAGTCCGAGTCGAGAATGAGCCCGTGGTAGACGGGCACGCCGTTCCAGCACTGAGAGAGGACGCGATCGCGAGGGCGGTCCTTCCCGAACAGGTCATGCGCTTCTGCTCGATTCAGGCCCAGCGCTGAGAGCGCGAAGCTGTGCGTCTGCTCGGTCACGCTCCCGCGTTGATAGGACCCGGCGGACGCCTCAACTTCTTCGAGCCGGGTCCCCGACTGGGCGTCCCAGATCACGGTCGACCATGGCCCGTTCGACATGCGACCTCCTAGATGAACGTGTTCTCCATCGCGACGGTGAGCTGCCCGGCGGAGATGCTGATGGCCGTCGGGGTCAGTCCGGGCGGGATGGCGAACAGCTCGGCACGTGCGACACCGCCGAGCACGCGCACTCCCCCGACGGAGAGCCGACCGGTGCGCATGTCGAAGGTGTGCGGAGTTCCCGCGGCGAGTGCTCGGGTGACGATGATGCGGCGGCCGCCGGGCCCGGTGATGGTGTATCCGCCGGCGGATGCGCCGGTGATCGTGAGCACGGGCAGCGCCGGGAAGTTGCCGCGGTGGAAGACCTGCAGCGCCGTTCCGGGTCCGAATGGCGAGCCGTCAGGCTCGCTGTTCGGCTGGTACTTCCGCGGGTCGGGGCACCACCACGACACCGACCACCGTGCGCGCCGCCCGGTGCCGTCGTCCTTGAACGACGGGCGGGTAGCGGCGGCGATGCGCGCCTCGGCGCGGAGGGTGCGATCGTTGCGCTCGATCGAGACGGGGAACTTGCTGCCGTCGGCGCCGTGGCCGATGAACTGGTCACGCAGCCGCTCGAGCTCCTTCGGAGACGTGGCGATCGCCCATCCCTCCATCGCCACGAGGCGACCGGCGAGGAATCCAGGGATGTCGAAGTCGCCGTGCGCTTGCGGGCGGGAGACGGTGTCGGACCGCATGGTCGCACCGTCATCCCACCCGTCGAAGCCGTCGCGGCCGACATACAAGCCCTGCACGCGCGACTCCCCTTCCGGGGATTGGCGGATCGTCAGAGCACCAGAACGCACTTGCAGCAGCGTCATGGTTACCGTCCTCTCGCGCCGAGCAGCTTGGCCGTCTCCTTGGCCGCGACCTGGCCCATCTCGACAGCGTCTGCGCCGTGGGCGTCGATCTGCACGAGCGGTCCGGTGATCCCGGTTCCCGTGCCCGTCTCCTCCGGCGGCGCGCTGGGCGCCGTGGTGGTCGACGTCGCGGCGACTGTCGCCGTGACCGTGGCCATCGCCGCCTGCGCCCGCTTTGATGCCGAGGAGGCCATACCCACCAGGGCATCTCCGAAGTTCCCCGACTCATCCGAAGCGCCCGAGGTGAACTGCGCCATCGTCGCGGCACCGGACGTTCTCAGCCGTCGCCAGCCGGTGGCCGACAGCGGCCCTTTCTTCGCCGGTGAGTGCGGGAAGAAGTCGAGGATGCCGCCGAGGACCTCGCCGATCGCGTCGCCGACGGAGCCGACCATGCTGAAGAAGCCGTCGATGATGCCCTGGATGATCTGCGCGCCGAGGCCGAGCCAGTCGACCTCGGTGAGCCCGTTCCAGATCGCCTCGATGATCTGCGGGAGCATCTCGATGATCTGCGGTATCGCGTCGATCAGCCCCGTGATCAGCGCGACGATCAGGGTGATGCCCGCCTCGATCAGTTGCGGCAGCATCTGCAGCAGTCCGGCCACGAGCTGCAGCACGAGTTCGATCGCCGCGGTGATCAGCTGCGGGAGCGCCTCGATCAGTCCCGTGATGAGCGACATCAGCAGCTGGATGCCAGCTTCGATGATCAGCGGCAGGTTGTCGATGATCGCCTGCAGCAGACCCATCACGAGGTCGATCGCGGCCTGCAGCAGCAGCGGCAGCGCACCGATGATGCCGGTGATCAGCGCCATCAGCAGCTGGATGCCGCCCTGGATGATCGCGGGCAGAGCGGCGATGATCCCCTGCAGCAGGCCGTTGACGAGCGCGAGCGCGCCCTCGACCAGCATCGGCACCGCCGTGATGATCCCGTCGATGAGGGCCAGCACGAGGTCGATCGCCGCGGTTATCAGCGCGGGCAAGTTCGACACGATCGCGTCGACAAGCCCATCGACCAGCGCGAGCGCCCCGTCGATCAGCAGCGGGACCGCTGTCACCAGGCCCTGCACGAGTGCCTGGATGATCGCGATCGCCGCGGTGACCAGCTGCGGGACGGCACCGAGGATGCCGTCGACGATCCCCGGCACCGCGGTCACGACCGCGTCGATCAGCCCCGGCAGGGCAGCGACGACCTGGTCGATGATCCCGGTGATCCCCGAGACGAGCCCGGAGACGTCGCCTCCGGAGAGTGCGAACGCACCGAACGCGGCCGCCGCGATACCGAGCGGACCGCCCAACAGAGCGAGCCCGCGAGTCAGACCGGGGAGCATCGCCCCGAGCGGTCCGAGACGCGCCAGCAGAGTCGCGACCCCGCCCGCGCCGAGAGCGGCGAACGCGCCGCCGATCGGTGCCAGGACGGGGGCGAACTCCTTGAGCTTGCCGATGAGCGTGCTGCTGCCGTCGCTGATGCCGGTGAAGAACCCGGTCATCCGGTCCATGATCGGACCGACCCAGCCGTTCCACACCTGTCCGAGCGCGGCGGCCTTCTCCTCGAGCGGGCCGAGCGCCTTGGTGACGCTGTTGATCAGCGGACCGAGCTTCGAGTAGAACGATCCCTCTTCGAGTCCGCCGAGCGCGTTCGCGCCGATGCGGCCCATCGCGGCGAAGAAGTTCTTCGTCGCGCCGGGGACGGTCTTACCCATCTCGTCGGCGACGGTCCCGGCGGCGGCGGTCGCAGCCTTCGAGAACGTCTCGAAGTCGACCTTGCCCTCGGAGGCCATCTTGAAGACCTCGCCGGCGGTGACGCCGAGCTGCTTCGCGAGCTCCTGGTAGATCGGGATGCCCTTGTCGGCGAGCTGCCCGATGACGTCGTTCTGGACGCCGTTGGCCTGGGTCGCGGCCTTGTTGAAGATCGAGCCCATGTCCTCCATGGACAGGCCCGCCGCGGAGGCGTTGTTCGCGATCGCCTTCAGGTGGTTCTGCAGGTCACGGCCGGGCTTGATTCCCGCTGCGACGGCTGCACCGGCGACGGTCGCGGCCTCGCCGAGACCGAACGCGGTGCCCTTTACCGAGGCCGAGGCGTCGGCCATGATGGCCTTGATCTCGCCCGCGTCCTTGCCGAAGCCGCGCAGCTTCGCCTGGGCGGTGTCGATCGCGGTCAGACGACCGAAGCCCTTACCGAGCGCGACGCCGATCGCCGCCGCGGCGACAGTAGCCGCACCGGTGGCGGCCGACTGGATCCCGGCGCCGAGCGCACGCCCCGCGGCTGATCCGGCACGGCCGGCAGCCGAGACGACCGACGACAGAGCGGATGCTGCCCGGCCGGGGAGCGACGCGATGCCGCTGCCGAACGACGCGGCCATCTTCGACGCGGCCGGTCCGACGGCGGCGCCGATCTTCGAGAACAGTCCGCGTACCTGCGTGGTGACCGGGCTCAGCCAGGTCGACACCTTCGACCCGAGCTTCACGAACGGCGACGCGACGCGCGTGCCGATCGCGCCGAGGTACTGCACCATCGGGCCGAACGCCCCGCGCACGGTCGTGCCGACGGAGCCGAGGAACGACTTCGACGCGGACCACGCACGGGCGATGCCGCCGCGAACCATCGTCGCCATGGTGGTGAACTGCTTCGACACCTGCGCCGACACCAGACGCGCCAGACGGGTCAGACCGGTGACGTCCGCGGTCGCGCGCAGAATGCCAGCGATGGAACCGGCGACGCCGGTGAACGCGGACCGCGCGGCGGCCGCGTTGCGCCAGCCGTCACGCAGTGCACCCGCGACGCCAACGAGTCCTCCGGTCGCGCGTGCCGACGACGCGGCCAGCATCGCCGTCGCGGCCGCCGTGGCGGCCTGAGCGGACTGCAGACGGGTCGACGCCGCGGTGACCGCATCCACGGCCGCAGCGTGCCGCCGACGGGCCGCCGCGAGGCGCTCGTCGGCGGCGAGCGCCTGAGAAGACTCCGCGCCAGACTTGGCGATCGCCTCGCGCAGCTTGGCCTCGGCGACGCGGACCTTCCCGGCCTCGTCCATCTGCTTCAGACGGGCGCGGGAGAGCGCGCTCGATGCGGATGCGACCGCGCCGTTCAGCTTGCGGACCTCGGCCGCTCCGAGGTCGGCGGCCGACGCCGCGAGCGCCGACTTGAGGTTCTTGCCGAGCGAACGACCGGCGGAGGTGCCAGCCGCCTTGAACCCGCCCTCGAAGGTCTTCGCGCCAGCTGCGCCGGCGGCCTTGGTCTCCTTCGTGACGCGGGATTTGAATCCCGTCATCACGGGGAAGATGGAGACGTGACCTGATCCGACCTCGGAGGACATCTGCACCCCCTCGGGTCAGGACGAGAAGATCAGCCCCTCGTCAAGAGCGGCCTGTGCTTCTGCGATCTCCGCGGCATCCGCGCGCGGTTCGTTCTTCGGGAGAGCCCACGGCATCAGCTTCTTCGCCGCCTTCTCGTTGCCGAGCTGTGCGATCAGCGTGAGCAGCTCGAGCGTCGACGCCGGGTAGGCCCATCCGGCGAGCTCGGCGCCGAGGAGCGTGGACGTGTCCTCGGCTGCACCTTCGAGGAGGAGCTTCGCTTCGCCCCAGAGCAGGCCGTCGCCCAGATCAGAGATGCCTACACCGAATGCCCGCAGCGTTCGGGCGGCCACGCCCCGGTGCTCTCGGATGATCTGGGCGACGGCGACTATTCCGGGAAGGCCGCCTGCTGCACGCGCTGCAGGGTCCGGAAGTACTTCTCAGCGAGGATGGCGCCCTCGACGAGGTCGCGCTTACCGAAGTCGGCGGCGGACTGGTCGCCATGGACCTTCTTCAGGATCGACTTGAACTGGTCGACGGGCGCGGCGCCCTCGGCCTGCAACTCGTCGACCTCGTCGAGGCTCAACGTCAGAGGCACCTCGACGATCGTGCCGTCGGAGAGACGGCCGATGAAGCGGCGCTCGACGATGATGTGCTTCACGTCGGGGACGGCGGCGAGGATCGCCTCGGTCTCCTTGTCCTCGGACCAGTTATCGAAGTCGTACTCGGGGACTTCCGGATCGGTGGTCTTGGCGGTCTTGGCAGTGGCCATGATGGTCTCCTTGTCGGGGTTATCGGGTGGATGTCGGGTGCGTGAGTGGATGGCTGGTCGGGGTGACCCGACGACACCCCGACCAGCCGGTCTTGTTACGCCGCGGCGCCGGTCGCCCAGCTGTCGCCGTCCCAGTGCGCCTGCGAGGCGTCACCGAGGACCACGTGCTGGCCGGTCGTCCACGCGGTCGTCTGACCGAGCGCGCCCATGCCCTGCAGCGTGGTGAGGTCAGCCGGGACGGTCGCGCCCGTAGGGCTGAACGAGCCCGGCGTTCCCGCCGTCGCGCCGGTCGCGACGACCGGGCTGCCAGGAAGCGCGGGACCCCACTGCCAATACGGTGCGTTGTTGAACAGCGGGTCCTCCTGCCAGGTGAAGGTCACCGCCTGGCCCTCGACCTCGCCGCGGGTCTGCTGGTCGGGCTCGACCGCGGTGACGGCTGCGACGCCGATCTGGCGCTTCTCGATGCCGCCGCGGTAGCGGGTGACAACGTAGAGGATGAACCGGTTGTCGGGCAGCGACGAGGAGACCTCGATCACGCCGTTCTCGTCCGGCTCGGATCCCTCGGTGAGCTTCTGCACGTTCGGGTTCTGCTCGGCGAGGTTGATCACGACCGCGCGCGTGCCGTCGCCGGCGAGCGTGTAGCCCTTCTGGAAGAACTCGATCGCGTCGCCAGTCTCACGCGACGGGGCGGGTCCGCCGTCGACCTTATACAGGCCGAGGCGCTTCGCAGCGGTCGGGAGGACGAGCGGCGAGGCGCCGAGCGCGGCCTTGTCGATCACGTTCTCGGCGGCGACGGGTGCGAACGCGGCGACGCCGGTGATCGGTACGCCGACAGCGCTGAGGTCGTTGCCCTGGGAATCGGCAGTCATGGGTGTTCTCCTTCACATGAAGAAGGCCCCGCAGGTGCGAGGCCGGATGGGGTGGAACGGTCACGTCGACTGCCGACGTATCCGTGTGTCGGGTGGTGGCTCACCAGGAGCCCGCCGCGACGTACTGCGCCGTCAGGTAACGGCGGGCGACGTCGAGCTGTTCGGGGACCGCGTACGGACCGTTGCACCCGGACGGGTCGACAGCGGCGATCGGCGGTGGAGAGATCGGGGCGGGTACATCGAGCCCGAGCGGGAGGTCGAGATCGAACAAGACCCCGGCGAGCCACAGCGCGAGGTCGTTCGCAGGCTTGTCGTTCAGCCGTGTCCCGGCGAGGACGGATGCCCCGATGGAACGCTCGAAGGTCACGTGCGAGAGCCGCGGGCCGGAGTCGTCTCGGATGACGATGAGCGGTCGCACCATCGGCACGGTGAGCTTGGGGGGCTCCTTGTTCGACACGGCCACGTTCAGACCCTCGACCGCGGCGAGCGCGCGCACGTACCCGGTCAGCCACAGCTCGATATCCGGAGGCGTGACCCTCATTGCTTGGCCTGTTTCAGCGCGCGGGCGAGGTTGCCGGTCTTCGACTCGATGAGGAGCGTCTTCTCGTCGGAGCCCACGACACGGGTCGTGCGTCGGTAGCGGGACTCGTGGTGCTCGATGTGCAGCCCGTCCCGGTACTCCTCGGTATCGACAGGGGCGTTGGTCTGTGCGATGCCGAGGGCGCGATTACCGATGCCGTCGACGATCGCCTCGACTCTCGGCTGGCGCAGCACGGACTCGAAGAAGCGCGGGTTGAACTCGACGTCGGTGTCGCCGCTGCGTGCCATGGTGCGCCTCCTCGGTTCAGCCGACCGCGCGGGTCAGCGGGATCTCTCGCGGCGGCGTCCATCCGGTGAACGGGTTCGTGTCGGCCGCGGGCGGGATGCCGTCGATGCTGTACGTGTCCCCGGTCATCACGGTCCCCTCGGGGACCGTGATTGCACCGTCGGGCAGCGGCGGTGTGAAGGTGCCGGTGAAGACACGGTCGCCCTTCTGCACGTCGAACGCGCCCTCGCAGAACAGCGACTTCGATTCGAGTGCCTGCTCGCGAGTCGCACTCGACAGCATCGACGTGGACGTCTGCGCGACGAACGCGCCAGGGATCGGGAGAACGTCGGGGATGGACCAGTCGCCGGGGATCTGCTCACCCGAGTACGGGTCGGTGACGGTGCCGGCGCGCAGCCGGTAGACGGTGGTTCCGAAGGGGAAGTCCATCAGTATCGCTCCGGCCACAGGCGCGCGATGGGACGGTCACGCGGGAAGCTTCCCGCCGAGTGCCCGGCAGCAGGTGCAGGTGAGCACAGCGCGCGCAGCGCGCGACGGGGCTGGCCGTCGAATGCCGATGCCACATCCGTGTAATCGACGGATGCTGATCCGATGCGCTGGCCCTTCACGAAGCGAGATCCGCGCGCGGCGATGTCTTTGTAGACCCGCTTCAGAACCGCGAGCGCGTTCTTCGTGTCCTCGCTCTCGTCCAGGAACGAGGCGATACAGGGGGCGATGTCGAGACCGACGATGAGGACCTCGCGTGCGAGGTCCTCATCGGTGCCGATTTGGTCGTGCGTGATCACGTCATCGCCCCCTGGGTCGGTTACTTGGCGTCGTCCGCGAGAAGCGCGGCGACGATCTGCTGGCGGTTGGCGGGCTCGGCGGGGACGATCTTCGCGTCGTCCTCGCGGCCCTCGTTCCGCTTCTCGATGTCGGCCTTCAGGTCGGTGACGTTGATGCCCTTGTAGGCGCCCTCGTCGTCGTCCTTCTTGCCGGAGTCGCTCGACGTTTCCGACTTGGCGAGCTTCTCGATGAGCTTCACGCTCGTGAGGTGCTTGATGTTCTCGGCGTCCATACCGGCGTCGGAGAACTCGGCGCCTCGGTAGAGGTATCGCTCGGACTTGTTGTCGCCGCGGACGACTGCGACAGCGCCGATCACTCGGTACTGGGCCATGACGATCAGAGCCCCGTTCCGGTGATCGTGACGCCGGCGAGCGGTTCCAGGACGATCGGGACGGTGACGCGACGGGCGCGCACGATCCACTTGTCCTTGCCGGTGCCGCGCTCGCGCTGCGCCTCGACGTTGGAGCCGCCGTAGCTGCTCCAGTCGGGCGAGTCGAGCGACTCATCGGCCATGCCGCCGAGCTGGTCACGGTCGATCAGCAGCGGGTTGCCGGTGTAGTAGGGCGTGGTGACGAACGTGAATCCGAACGCTTCGCGCGGCAGGTTGCCGGTCACGACCGGGTTGCCGTTCTCGCGAGGGAACGCGTTCTTGTCGACGAGGATCTCGAGCACGGCGGCCCAGTCGTCGGGCGAGAGCACGACGGTGCTGAGGTCGTAGCCCATGCCCATGTCGGCGCGGTTCTGACGCGCGGCTTCGAGGGCGCGGACGATCTTGCCCGCGGTGTCCCACGTGCCTGCCGGGGATGCGAAGGTCGAGGTGACCTTCGCGGCGACGACCGCCATCGCGAGCTGATCGACATCACGGATGACGGTGTTGCCGAGCTTGGTGAGAGCTCCGGTCACGACCGCCATGCCGCGCTGCTTGATCTTCTCGTCGGTGATGTCGGTGCCGAGACCGCGCTTCTGCACGGCGGCGCCAGCGATGACGCCCTCCGGGAGGAGCACGTTCGGGTACTCGGAGCCCGGCGCGACGACGGCGGACGCCTCAGGGGCGAACGCCGATTCTCCGGTCTCGTAGAACACACCGCCGCCGTTGGCGACGAGTCGCTGCGACAGCAGGTAGTCGCCGACGAAGCCGAGCTTCGTGATGTCGGCGATGCGGCGCGCGATCACGCTCTGGTTGCCCAGGAGCGTCTGGATCTGCGCGGGAGTCAGATCCCCGACCGGTGCTGCGGTCGGATAGGTGTAAGACGCCATTTCGTCTCTCCTCTCAGAAGAACATGACGTCGATGACGTCGTTGTCGGCGGCGGCGGCCTCGAGCGCGATCCCGATGGGGTTCGTGTTCGCACCGATGGTGGCGACCTTGCCCGTGGCTGCCGCGACGACGATCGCACCAGCGGCGATCGCAGCGGACGCGACGAGCGCGTGGACGCCGGTGGGGCGCGGGTACACGGTGACCGGGTCACCGGACTTCGCATCGAACCCGGCGACGCCGATCACGTTGGCCGCGTCGAGCGTCGCCGGAGCCACAGTCTTCGCCCCGGAGGCGATGACGAGACGGCCGCCGGTGACATCGGCCGAAGCCGAGAACGTGACGGCGGTGCCGGGCGTGTGGCGGGGAATGTAGTCGCTCATCGAGCCACCTCCTCAGTCGGGAACGCCTGCGAGTACATGGCGTCCTCCGCGCTCGTGAGGGTGTCGGAGTGTCCGACTTCCTCGACGGGCACGGCGTTCTTCGGGAAGGACTCGAGCAGCGCCTTGATGCCGTCCTCGTCCTTGTCGAGCTGGGCGCGCCAGCCGTCCTTCGCGGAGGCCGCGATGCGACCGTCCTGCATCGCGGCTGCGATGATGCCGTCGCGGCGCTGGGCGTTGATCGCGTTCATCGCAGTCCGGCCCGCCGCGGCGTCGCTGACCAGCTGCTCGTGAGCAGCCTTGTCGACGATGATCGCGCCGTCCGGGAGGGTGGCGGCCGGAGCCGCCGGGGTCTCGGCCTGCTCCGCGAGAACCTCGTCGAGAGCGGCCATGACCGTCTCATCGGAGGCATCGGCATCGGTCACGCCGAGCCGATCGCGAACGCCAGCCATGAAGTCGTCGTGAGCCACGACGGTCTCCTTTCGGTTGGGGGTACCCGGCTCGGACGAGCTCGGGGTCTGTACGTCGGCGCGCGCGGCGGCACGGCGGCCGTCCTTCCGCGCGAACACCGACAGGTCGAATTTCGCCTTCGCGGACTCGGCGTCTCCGACGCCCTCGATCCGGTCAGCGAGCTTCTCAGCGACGGCCTCCTCAGCCGTCAGGAAGCGGTCCTTCTCCATCTCGGCGAGCCAGTGCTCGACGGTGTCGCCAGACTTCGCGGCGTACACGCTCGCGATGTTCCGATCGAAGGAGTTCTCGAGTTCGTCAGCGACGTCCCGCATGTCGGCCGCGTCGCCCAGGACGATCGCCCAGGCGTTGTGGATGTACAGCTGACTGTTCTGCATCATCACGAGCTCGTCCGCGGCCGCGGCGATGAACGACGCCGACGATGCGGCGATGCCCTCGACGATGGCTGTGACCTTCGCCGGATGCGAGCGCAGAGCGTTCATGATCGCGATGCCCTCGAACACCTCGCCGCCAGGCGAGTTGATCAGCAGTCGGATCTCGGTGACGTCGTCGGGCAGCTCGTCGAGAACGCGGGTGAACTCCTTCGCGGAGATACCCCACCACTCGCCCCAGCTGTCGATCGGGTCGTACAGGCGAAGCGTCGCGGTTGTGCCGCTGGTCTTCGCAGACGGCAGCTCGGCGCGGATCGGCGTGCGCTCGACGCTCGCGCGCCCAGCGGGTCGGAACGGGTTCATGCGGCCTCCTCGGGGGGCTGGGTGTCGGTGGCGGGCATGCGACTCACGTCCGGGCCGTCACCTTCGAGCCAGTCAGCGCCAGCCCGTCGAATGAGGTCCCGGACCTCCTCTTGCCGCAACGGCGGCTTGTCCGTCGCGAGATAGCCCTGCTGTGCCGCGCGAACAGCGGCTGTGGCGCGCTCAGATTCGGTGCGCCCGTCCTCGCCGTCGACCAGGAGCTCCTCGACCGGAAGACCGAACTTGTCGCGCACGTAGGCGCGCAGACCGGCATCCGGCTTGACCGCGCCACAATCGATGAGCGCCTTGATCGCCTCAGCGGTGATCTGCTGCTGCTCTCCGATCGCCGCCGGCACCAGGCGCGGCGCCGGTTCGTTCGGTCCCCAGTTCAGATCGACGAGATCCTCGATGACGTGCTGGTTGGTGATGTCGGCGATGTGCTGCGCGACAGCGTTCAGCGAGTCGGTGAAGAAGTTCGCGAACGTCGAGCCGAGCGCCCACGATCCCGTCTCCGTGCCGAGGTTCAGGAAGTGAGCAAGCACGGCGCGAGCGATCTGCTCGTCGTAGTACCGGATCGGCTTGTCGAGATCGGGAATCTTCCCCGTGACCCCGACGAACTGCATCGTCGATCCGTGCGCGAGCGCGACACCAGCGGCCTCACCGGCGCGGGCATCCTTCGCGATCTTCAGTAGCCGGGCGATCTCCTCGTCGAGCCACTTGACCGCTTCCTCGAACTCTGCTCCCTCCGGCGGCTCACCAGCGGTGAGCACCGGCAAGCCGAGGCCGTTTCGCTCGGCGGCGAGTGCCTGAATGCGAAGTACGCGGTCCTTCAGGATCCACATTTTGTAAGCGGAGCGGAGCAGGGACTCGCCGATCCAGTTCGCGCCCTCGCGCTCGTTCACGAACGCGACGAGCCTGTCTACGGGGATCTTCACGTTCGGCTTGCCGGCGATGCCGTACTGGCGGATGCCTTCGAGGCCGCCGTCCTTCGCGACGTCGATGTCCTCGATCGTCCGCGGCGGCCGCCAGGCGAGCTTCGACAGGCGCGTCGCGCCCGATGACTGGTCGTAGACCTGCTCGAAGAAGCTGTGACCGTAGACGAGTTCCAGGAGCGCCAGGCGCAGGAACTCCTTGAAGGAGAACCGGCCCTTCATCCGAAGCGGGGCGGACACGGGCTGGCCTTTGATCGGCAGTCCGAGATCGGCTGCGATGTGCTCCACGACCTCGGGGCGGCATCCCGTGCCGTCGATCGCCCACTCCGTGCGGATGATCGGCAGGGTCACGGCGCGCAGCACGGACTTCACCTGTGGGTCCTCGCGCCGCATCCTGTCGAACACATTGATCGAGTTCGGCCACTGCAGGTCGGGGTTGTCCTCGTGAGTCTCCGCGGTGAGCTTCCCCCACCCCATGATCCCGGTGTCCGCCTGGTATCCGATCTCAGCCAAGGCGGACCTCCTTCGTCAGAACCTCGCGCTGGCGAGATCGAATTCGTCGCGAGCGACGTCGCTGCGGGCGACTACTGCGGCCCTCGGCGGTGGTGGCATGCGCTTCTTCGGCGACGCCTCAGACTTGAGGACGCCCCACAGCGCCCACGTCACGGCCTGAGCCATCGACACGGGCTTGGTCGGGTCGGACTGTTCCCACGTCACGCCGGCGCGGCCGATGTTCCGGGTGGTAGCGAGTTCGAGCGAACGCGTCACCTCGTCCTGCGGACGGTGCGGGACTAGCCCGGCATTCACGTGCTCGATGAACAGGGTGTGCGCGGCGGCGATCTCGTCGAGGTTCATCGCGAGGTACTTGATGCCGGCCGCGTCGAGCGCGCCGATCACAGCGGCCGCGTTCTTCGCGTCGAGCACGACGAGCGCGTTGCCGTACTGCGCCTTCAGCTCCTTGAGCATCGGTGCAATCCAGCGCGTCTGCGCGGCCGTGTGGATGTGCTCGACGGCGATCGATTCGGTATCGACCCGCACCGCGGCGCCGATGGTGCCGTATCCCCCGCCGCGGCCGAGAGCCAGCGACAGGACTACGCCATCACCGGCCACGGCGGCATCCTCGTCGGCGTGGCGCTTCCAGACCTCGATGTCGAGGTCCGACAGCTTGACCGCCTCCGCCGCCTTGCGGCTCGGCCAGATCGACAGGCGCTGACGAGAGAACGCATCGGGGTTCGTCTGACCCATGCGGTCCCAGTCGTCCTGCACGGTCTTCCATGCGAGGCGGATACCGAGCCCGGGGTTACCTTCGCGCCACACCTGCGGGTCGCCGAGGTCGATCTTCGCCGCGGTGTCCGGGTCGTCGGATCCGACCGGCGTGTGCTCGATCCAGCCTGTGCGCTCGAAGCCGCCGATGCGGCCGCGGTCGCGAATACCCTCGAAGTACTCGCCGTCCTGGTCTTCCTTCGGCACGGTGCCGGTGAACAGCACCTGCTTGTTCGGGCTGGCATCCGTCGTCGGCAGCAGCGCCTCGAGGATCGTCAGCGGTGAGTGCTGCGCCTCGTCGACGATGAGCACGTCGAACGAGATACCGACGCCGGCGGACCCGGTGCGGGTGAAGAAGATCAGGCGGTTGCCGTTCTTCAGCTCGATCGCCCAATTGCCGTTTCCGGTCGAGATGCCGGTGACGCCCTGAGCGGTCTGCCGCCCACCGCCGACGAGCTCGGCGCGGAGGATCGGAGACGCGAGGATCGCACGACGCGCACGGCGGAATGCCTCGCGGGCCGTCGCGCCTTCGTGCGCGGTGTGCCCGATCAGCTTCGGTGCGCCGTCCTCGCGCGGCCACAGGAACAGGTGAGCAAGCTCGTACGGCAGCAGGATGTTGCCTTTGCCCTGCTGGCGAGACACCAGGATGCCGAACTCCGTCGCGGCCCATTGCCCTTCGGCATCGATCGAAGACGTCGCTTCGAGTGCGCCCTCCTGCCACGGGTCACAGCGGATGTTGGCGAGGTCGCAGATGTCGAGGACGTCGTCGATCAGCGTGTCGGTTCGGCTAAGAGGCAGCGCCCTTACTCTGGGCTCTTGCAGCCCGAGCAGCGCGGGCTTCGGCGAGTTGCTCGGCAAGGGTCAGCTCCTTCGGCGCGTCGGCCGCACCGCGAGTTGCCTCGACGGCCGACCGGAACTCCCGGGCGATCGGAGCGAGCCTCGTCGGGTCCTTCTCCGCGATCGTCGTGAACGCCGTCCGAAGGGTGTTGACGATCAGCGTCATGTCGTCCTGCTCGGCCCCGCTGTCGTCTGCGTCATCCTTCGGCGGTGTCGCCGGTGGCGCGGATGCCGCCGGCGAGCGCCGCGCGTTCCGGCGGCCCGCAGCGTGCGCGTCGCGGCATGCGGCGTCGATAGGTTCGCCGTTGCGCAGGTGCCGGCGGTAGGCCGACTCGGTGCCGCAGGGGGCCTTGGGCCGTCCCATTCACCCCACCCCCTTCAATTCCCCCACATTCGCGAATTGACACACGGAGAGAACCGCCAGGACCGCGCGGGAGGTGGGCAGTGGTCGGGCATGTCTGGATTTTCTGACGATCTGGGATCAGGGCCGGGCGTCAAGGCCATCGGAGAGGCCACGGAGGGCACGCTCGACGGCTTGCATGGCCTCGGCGGTATGGATCGTGATCACGCCTGGTGTGTCCTCAGACGCGCGCAGTGGAACGCTCACGGCACCCACCTCGCAAGGCTCTCCGTCATCTCCCACAGCGAGGAACACACGGAGCTTGATCGTCCCGGCGAGCATGGCCATCAGTCGGCGCTGCTCGTCGCAAGAGCCGGGAACGTCTCGGCCATGAGCTCGGCCCGCTCCTCGGTACTGAGGCCGGGGGCTTCGATGATCTCGTCGGCAATGAGGCCGCGGGCACCGTACGGGCTGCGAGGCGTGACGATGGCGACCGGCTCGACGCCCACGCTCTCGGCGTGCTCGGTGCCGGCAGCCTTGGTCGGAGCGAGGACGATGAAGCGACGACCCGGGTCAGGGGCGACATCCACGGTCTCGGCATCCCCGAGCACGTCGGCGAGGTCCTCCCAGCCGTGCATGGGCTCGCCCTCGGCGATGACGACGTCGACGCGATTGCTGGTGGCCATGATCGCTCCTCTGGTCGGGTGTTTGATCTGTATGGTGTGGATCATGAGCACGCCGCACGACATCGCGCACCAGTTCCGCACTCAGGCGCAGAAAGACGAAGAGAACGAGACTCTCGCCGCGCTTGTCCTCGTCATGTCGGACCAGGCCGAGGCGATGAAGGCGCAGGCGGCCGCAGCACGCCAGGCACAGCGCACCGCATGGTGGTTCTCGTTCCTGTCGGTGTTCGTCGCTGCAGGTTCTCTCGTCGTCGCGGTGCTCGCGCTCACGCTCGGCTAGGTCGCTGCCCAGATCTCGGCGACGGCGTTGTCGCTCTTCCGGGAGTTACAGGACTTGTGCATCGGGATGAGGATCTGACCGACGAGCCGGCCACCGTTCGCGAGCGCCTGGTCGTGATCAGCGGTGAATGACATCCGGTGAGTGTGTGGCAGGTCGGTGTCGATCTGTTCGCCGCATCCCCAGCCAGACGGTGAACCGTGGCCACAGGGCAGGTTCTCCGTCTTCGTGCGACGCTTCAGCGCGGCCTGCTGGCGACGGTAGGCGCGATGACCCTTCCCATCACGGATGCTGCGGCTGCCCATGCCCGACCTCCGCTCCCCTGAGCCGGTACGCTCGGCCTCACGTGGGTGCGCGTCGTGGCGCACCGTTGAAAGGAAAGACCCGATGACCTCGACAGCACCTGGCTGGTACCCGAACGGCGACCAGTGGGAGACCTACTGGGACGGCACGCAGTGGACCGACCAGCACCGACCTGTGCAGCCGGCAGGGATGCCAGCGCCGCCCGCGCCGCCGTCGACCGCGACCGCTGAGCCCTCAGGTGCGGCCGCGTACAGCGACGATGGTGCGCTGATGAAGTTCAAGTCCCACATCAACGGCAAGAACGCCGACGTCGAGATCTACCCCGATCGCGTCGAGTGGAAGATGGCGCGCGGCGTATCCGGCGGGAAGGTGACTGCCGGTGTGCTGACAGGTGGTCTGTCGATGCTTGCTACCGGAGTGCGGAACGGCAAGTCAGGGTCCGAGATGATCCCGATGAAGTCGATCACCGGCGTCTCGACGAAGCGCGACGGGATCATCAATACGATTGTGACCGTCACCTCTTCAAGCTCCGCGATCGGGTTTCGCGTCTCACACAAGGAAGCCGAGCAGATGCGTCAGCTGCTGAATCAGCTCATTCTCGGCTGATCCGCTCGGGCGGCGGCGTACGGCGAAAGATTGTGCCCCGCCGCCCATCACCGCTCGGGGATGCATCATGCGACCGTCTTCGGTTGCTCGCTCGGATACCGACCCGATCTGAGCGGGACTATCGGTGCGAGGTCATGGCAGCGCGTCGCTTGCAGAGGGATGTGAGCGTGTGGTGGCGGGGCGCCCACCCGAGAACGACGAAAGCCCCGCCGATCAGGGCGAGGCTTTCCGTCACTACAGGTGCAAGCACAGCTTAACACCGACTGGCGACACACCGGGGAACATCTTGTCCGCGTGTCAATCTCAGCGGTGCATCCTCGCGATCATCAAAGCCCCGAGCGCGGTGGGGATGAGCACGAGGAAGGGCGAGGTGTGCTCGACTATCGTGCTGATGGTGAGCAGCATGATCGACACGACGCAGAGGAACAAGATCGCCAGACGGCGATAGTCAGGCCTCCGACGCGCCAGTCGATGGCGTCGAGTCGTCGTCGTGTGCGTCACCATCGGTGTCACCTCGCTTCGTGCGCCGAACTTCGATCACGGCCCATTCAGTGCGGACGTTCTTACCAGGCTCCTTGGTGGTGGTCTCTTTCACCTTGAGCCAGAAGATATCGTTCTTGTGGATCGCGTCGCCGCGGTCGAGACCTTTGAGGAACTGTACATCCTCGATCGTAGCCGTGCGCGTTCCCTCACGGGTGGTCTTTACCCTCCACTTCGCGGTGTTGTCGAAGTCGATGGTACTGAGGACTGCTTCGGTCTCGAAGATACGCTCGTCCTCCGACGTCTCCTCTGCTTCCAGGATGGCAGTGAGGTAGTCCGTGCGAATCGCGACTGCGTCGGCGGGTGTCTCGAGGATCTCCTCAGTGGTGTCCTCCACCGAGGCATCGCGCACCTCGAGCTTGTCGGCGTCGGTGTTGAGCGGTGTCATGATCTTGCTCAGCGCCTGGCGTGTCGGGCGCTTCATCTGCTGAAGCTTGTCCCACGTCTCTCGGCGCACCTCACTCACCGAGTCGTCGGGCCACTTGACCTTCACGTCGCCATTCTCAAGGTGCTCGAAGTCCACGGGCTTCTGACCACGTAGGTTGCGGATGCCGGCTCCTATCGCCTGCGCCACGGCCTTTCCCGCCGCCGTACCGAATGACTTCGCAGCTGCGATCCCGGCGGCACCTCCGACAGTCAGGCCGGCCGCCCCGATCGGGTTGTCCTGCACCCACACAAGAGCCTCGAGGACGAACGACCCCTCCTTCGGGGCGCGGACACGAATGCGCGGCGCTGGTCCGTCGCCGAACTCACCGGCCTTGGCGAGCTCACCGGTGAACGCAACCAGCCCCTCGAGCACCTGTGCGAGATCAGACGCGCTGATGTCGTGGATGTTGTTGTCGTCGTCAGCGAACCGGAGCTGGACGACGCCGTCCTCGATCTCCTCGCGATCACGCGTGATGGCCACCATGTAGTCCCCTTCGATTCCGCAACCTCCCATCAACGTAGTGGATTGACGACTCACCCGACTCGCATCGCTACGTGGTGACCTCCGCTGCTGTCCCGAATCGTGAGTTCTGCTGGTTCCTCTGCATCTCCTTGGCAGCCGTGTCCACAGCCGACGAGTAGACGTACTTCAGGACCGATCCGCGCGGGCCCCGATGCTTGGCCGCGATGGGCAGGATCTCCCTCTCCACCCACCGCTGCACCTGACGCTGCGAAACCTTCGCCCGGTGCGCGGCCTGCTGGATCGTGAGCAGCCGATCGAACCACTCCCGGACCGGCTGCAGCTCGACCTCCTCGGTGTCGTCGTCCGGATAGACGAATGCGTCCGTGCGGCGCTCGACGCCCCACTTGTCGACGGCGTCCTGGACGGACCAAAACTCACGGATGCCGTCGATGAGCGGATGCCGGTCGAGGAACCCGATGGCCAGAACTCGGACGTGCTCGGCGTTGTTCACCAGGTCCGGGAGAGACTTCTCGAGCTGGTAGTCGGTGTGACGGTCCCAGTCACGCAGGGTGTGGCCGATGTCATTCATCGCGTCAGCGAGATCCGCGTCCACCGGTGCCGGCGGCTCGACCGATGCCGAACGCCCGCCCGGGGCCTTGTCCGTCGGAGTCGCCTTCATCGGATCAGCCAGCGACCGCAGACGGCCCATCAGATCATCCGAATCGCGGACGAGGGCGCGGAGGCGGCCGAAGCAGCGATCGCAGATCAGCGAGCCGTCACGACACTCCCGAGGTGCGCACCCATCACAGACCACCGGGCCGGTGTAGTTCTGATCACTGCGCGGGCAGGTCGCATAGTGCACGCCCCTCTGCAGGCATCCGCGGATGCACACGCGCTCAGGCATCAGCGACCTCGTCCCAGAGCGGCACGTCGCTTTCCCGGCCCGAAGGCAGCTCATCCAGCGCCTCGACCTCGACGAGGTGGAACCGGATGCCATGCGCGCCGCGCTCCGGGTCTTCCTTGTAGCGGTAGACGGGCTGGTTGTCGTCGAAGTGGCTCAGCTCACGGCTCCACCAGACCGGCTCACCCAACCCCGACGCGACAGCGTAGGCAGGATCCGTATAGTCCCACTCGATGTTCATCGCTCGAACGTCGTGCTCGGCCAGCGCTCGGGCGTCTCGCTGATCCGCTGTACCGAACACGACGATCGCGGTCGGCTCGTCGTCGTTCCCGATCATCTGTGTTCGCAGATGCCGGGGTCGGTAGACGGTTCCGTTCGGACGTGTGATCTTCTCAGACATCGTGTTCCTCCGGCCAGTTGCAGTTCAAGTGGTCATCGAGGGTGAAGCCGAACGGCACGACGTCGCGGCACTGCGGGCAGGTGCGCGAGGGCTCGCATCCGCACGCGCAGTCGACGAAGTCGTCGCCGTCTGAGGGTGCTTCGTGGATGCAGATGCTGTGATTCCCATTCCGGCACTCCGGGCACATCGGCCGTGGCGGATCCGTGCACGCGCAGTCGGCGATTTCGTCGGGGTCCTTGCTCACCGAGACGATCCCGGAGCCCTTGCAGTGCGTGCAGTCCTCACGGGGCTTAGAACGGAGTGTCATCACCGAAGCTCCCCCACTGCTCGCCCTGGGACGGTTCCGCCCACTGCTGCTCTGCCGGCTGCGCCGCCTGTCCCTTCGACGCGTCAGCCATCCGGGCGGCTCGGGTAACCTGCGCCGTCGCGTACCGCAAACTCGGGCCGATCTCGTCGACCTCGAGCTCGATGGCCGTGCGGTTGTTGCCCTCACGGTCCTGGTAGGAGCGCTGGCGGAGGCGGCCCTGCGCGATCACGCGCATGCCCTTCGACAGGCTCGCCGCGACATGCTCGGCGAACTCACGCCACACGCTGCATCGGAGGAACAGCGCCTGCCCGTCCTTGTACTCCCCCGACGCCTTGTCGAAGCTGCGCGGCGTGCTCGCGATCGTGAAGTTCGCCACCGGCAGCCCGTTCTGCGTGTACCGCAACTCCGGATCCGCCGTCAGGTTCCCCACGACGGTGATGATCGTTTCCCCAGCCATCAGGCTGTCCTCCTCTGCTCTGCGAACCACCGTTCGCGCTCGACTGCGATCACGCGCCGCAGCTGCTCCGTCTTCTCTTCGAACTCCCGCTCTTCCTCGACCGCGGGAGGCACCTCCACCCGCTCACGGGCCAGACGAGTCCGGCGGCCGGCATGCGACTGCAGGGACGCGATATGCAGCTCGAACTGCTCATCAGCGACCATCCACCGGTCATCCCGCGAATCGACCAGCTCAGAAGATCTCGTCATCCCACACCCCCTCGTCGCTGACCTGCTCGTGATAAGTCGTCATGCGCTCCTCGTAGACCCGGCGCTGCATCCACTCGTCGCGGAGCAGGCGAGCATCCCGGCAAGGACCGCACTTCTGTCGCCCAGCACCGCCCGGCATGTGGTCGTCGCAGAACATCTGCGGGGCATCCAGCACGGCGGGGCGCTCGGGACGTTCGGGCTGCTCCTCGCGGTCGCGCTGCACCGCCGCCCACGCATCGGCCCGCGCCGCGTCCTCGGCCCGCACCTCCGCCCTCGCGCGCTCCCGCGCCCGCTCGCGCACCCCCCGCCCCATAGCCACGGATTCCATGGAAAGTTTCGGCGGCGGTTCCGGCGTGTGAATCGGGGTGTTCCGCAGGTCCGTCTTCAGCGGGTACAGCAGCAGGATCCACTCCTCGCCCTCCGCGTGAAACGTCGTCAGCCATCCGGCATCCATCAGCATCACCAGATGCTCGAGGATCGTGTCCGGCGTCGACGGCGGTTGCATCCGCCGTGCGATCCCCGTCGGGTCCATCAGCCCCCGGCCGAGCGGGTCCAGATGCAGCCACAGCCACATCGCGGTCGGTTTCGCGGCGTCCGGCACGGGCACCAGCGAGACGAGATCCTCGGCGCTGATCATCCGCTGCTTCGGCCTTCGGTTCATTGACACCTGTCTCGTTTCCTCTCGCGAAGCCCTCGATGCATCTGTCGAGAGCGAAGTTCAGATCGTGCTCGGCGACGGTGAAGCACTCCGTGAAGCCCTTCCCGCCCGAGCCGAGTACCGGTTCGGAGTCCTCCCAGCACGCGAACGCACGAGGGAACCAGCGGCGCAGGACGCGCAGCGCCTCGCGCTCCCAGCTGGCATCCGTGCCGCGCTGGCAGACGATGATCTGCGCGCCGAGTTCGGCCCACTTCGCGACGCGGGACCACTTCCACGCCCGGCCGACCTTGAGCGTCTGGGACTCCGGGAACCAGACGACGTACGTCATCGCGAAGGTCGGGAGGCTCATGCGATCGCCCCCTCGATGCGCGCAATCGTCTCGTCGTCGAGTCGACGGAGACCGAGGGCACCCTTGTACGGGATCGGCTCGACGAGCGGGCGCGGGTTTGCGAGCACGAGGTGCCATCCCTCGGCATCTGCCCACTCAGAGCAGCGGTCGTGCGCTTCGATCCACTGCTCGCAGGTGTCGGCGAGATGAGCGTCCGTCAGGTCGACGACGCCGATGATAACGCCGCGCTGCGTCTGCCACGGGGCATCGAACGGATCGGAGCCGTCGTCCTTCATCGCGTCGAGCACGGCCTCCCACGAGTCGTTATCCGTGACCAGGTCATCCCACTGCTGTGCCGCGTGGATGAGCACTGGGCCACGGTAGGAACCTGCGACGTTCCGCACTCGGTTCTCGACGTCCTTCCCGCCGTGGATTATCGCCCATGCCCACGGCTGGCGAACGGTGAGGATCCTCATGACGCACCGCCGATCTGCGAGAGCACACGCTCGAGGGGCGCCCAGCCGAGGTGAACCATCGCGCGGACGGTGTTCGTCGCCTCCTTGAGGTACTCCTCGCGGGCAGCCGGGCCGAGCTCGTCCCACGTCGGGCGCGCGGAGCCGTCAGCTGCGACCGTGCCGTGGTGCAGCGCGTCGTAGCGCTGGGAGAGCATCGCCAGCTGTTCGATCACCTCGCCGCATCCGCACTCGTCAGCCACCGATGGGAGCGGTGCGCCAGCGACGGCGGCATCCATCTCGGCGTCGTTCGCGTCACCGATCGGGCGGTAGCAGTTCTCGCACGTCCGCTTCACGCGGATCGTGCGCTTCTTGCCCTCGACCTTGTCGAGAGTCCATGGCCGGTCGGTCATCGTGCCCCTGCTTTCATCTCGGCGCGCACACCTGCACGCCAGTCCTTGTGCACCTCGGATGTCTTCGAGCAGAGGCCGAACTTGTCGAGCTGCCCGGTCCGCTGACCGCACAGACGGCAGGTCGGCCAGGCGGAGAACGTGCCGTCGAGGTCGTCCATCACCGCGCGAGTGACGTCACGGTTCGGGGTCCACTGCTGTTCGTTCTCGTCAGCCACGCGAGATCACCGCCAGACGCCACTTCATCCAGTCCTGCCCGTACACGGCGCAGCCCATCTCCATCGCGACAGCGGCGGAGATCATGACCCGGCGGACGCCATCGAGACGGAACCAGGCGAACTCGTGAGGGAAGAACACCGGCACCCGCTCAGGGCTGGCAACCCACTTGCGGACCTTCCACCCGTTCGCGAGGGCCTTCGTCTGCAGCTCCCGCTCGCACGCCTCGTTGCAGACCATGCAGAGCGTGAGACCGTCGACGGCGGTCGGGACGTTGCGGGAACCGCCCATGCCGACCGCGCGCCGGTGCTGGAACGTCAGCTCGAGCGCACCGCACATCACGCAGCGGCGGCCATCACGGCCGTACACGGCATCGCGGATCTCCCGCGTCGGGGCCGTCATGCTGCCACCGCCAGGAGGAACTCAGCGACCGCGTGCCCGAGGTCGCGCGCGGCGGGCGGGGTGACCGCGTTCCCGGCCTGCTTGACCTTGTCGCGCTTCGAGCCGAGCAGCAAGTAGTCGCGGGCGAAGCCCATGCCCGCCTGGATCTCGTGAGGCTCGAGCATCCGGAACCCGGCGTCGTCGACGTCGAGGGAGATCGGCATGCTCGGCTCGATGAGCGACTGGTGGCCGCCCGTCGTCAGCGTGCGGATCGGCTCGGTGATCGGCGTGGACATCTCCGCGCCGCCCTCGTTGTTCCGCATGACCAGCGCGTGGTTCGTCGCTGTCGTCGCGGTCGGCAGAGGCTCGGCCACCGGTCGCGCCCGGTTGCTGAAGTTGTTCGTCATCACCAGTGCGTGATGGTTGCCCTCAGCGCTGACCGTGTCGATCGGGTGCGACGTCGGCTTCGCTACGCCATGGTTGCGCAGCGGGACCACAAGCCCCGTCTCGTTCCGGGTCGACTGCGTGCGCAGAGGATCGGCCACGGATGCCGCCGACTTCCCCTCGCGTCCCTCGACGGGGATCAGCAGCGACGCGTGCGTGCCACCCGCGACGATCGACGGCAGCTCGCGCGAGATCGGCTCCGAGCGGGACGCATCCGCGCCACTCACGTTGTTCACGATCAGCGGCGGGATCGCCAGGCCATGCTCTGCAGTGCCCGTCTGGATCGGCATCGGGTCACCGATCGGCGCGATCCGCAGGTAGTTCGATCCAGTGGTCACGCCGTCGTACGTGTTCCCGGCGGCCTTCGCGACGATCGGAGCCCAGTGACGTTCGATGCCGCGGCGGATCCGCTCACGCGTCTTCTCGGCCAGGGGCTTCGTGCGGTCGCCGATGCGCTGCGCGGGCAGCGACCAGTCGATGATCGACTCGGCGGCCAGCCAGCCCGGCTCGATGACGGTGAAGCACTCGGGGCAGCGATAGAGATACTGCGCGCGATACCGGCCCCACTGCTCGGCTTTCTTGAACGCCTGGACCGCCTGCACCTCGCCGTGCTCCTGGCAGACCGCCATCGGGCTCGTCCACTTCCGCACGTTCGGCCCGGGGCGGTCCTTCGTCGCGAGGTCCTCCCGCCACATCACGATGTACATCCGGTCGCGGGACTGCGGCGCCGGCAGGCCACCGATCTGCGCGTGCATGCTGTTCAGCCAGACGAACTGCATCCGGTAGCCGAGCGAGCGCATCGCCATCTGCCACGCCTCGAACTGGTCCCACCGGTACGCGTCGACGACGTTCTCGAGGATGATCGCCATGTACCGGTGGTGCTCGGCGAACCGTGGGATGTCCCACATCGTCGCCCGGGACCTGTTCGCGGCCTCGTCGGGCAGCGGGCGGGTGCCGTCGATCTCGAACAGCGCCTGATCCTGCTGACGCTGCCGCTTGATGCCCTTCGCTATCGAGTGGTTCGTGCACTCCGGCGATCCCCAGAGAACGTGGGTGCGCGGGAAGTACCGCGGGTCGACCTGCGAGATATCCGCCTGCGAGTGGTCGGTCTCCGGGTGATTCACCTGATGCGACTGGATCGCCAGCTCCCAGTGATTCGCCGCGATGACGACCTTGTACCCGGCCTCCACCAGTCCCGACGACGATCCCCCGGCGCCGCAGAACAGGTCCGTGACGGTGAGCCCGTTCCACGGCACCGTCGGGTGAACGTAGCCCTTCTCCTTCGAGACGGCGTGCCCTGCGGCGTACGCCTTCGCGAGCGACTGCTCGTACGAGGTATCGAGAGCGACAGCCGACGGGGTCATCGGGTCACCTCCGGTCGGACACTGCGAATCTTGTCGAACGGGACGCGGTCGACCCACGAGTAACCGGTCTCGACCGAGACCGTCTTCGCGTTGACCTTGCGGACCTGCCGCCACGAGGTCCCGTCGTGGATGAACTCGGCCCCGACTACGTCTTCTCGGGTGAAGCGCACACGCTGGGTCTCGGCGAGGCGCCGCTCGAGCGACTTCACCCGGTGCGTCCACTTGGCGATGCGCTCGTCGGCTTCACGGTGCGCCCGGTCTGCGCGCGAGTACGCGCCACGCACCGTTGCTGCCGCACGCTGACTTCCTGAACCGCCGAAGCCGGGAATGCCGCCGCCGATCTCACGGGCGGACGCCGACAGCTTCTCGGCTTCCGCCTTCGCCTGCTGTGCAGCCTCGAGGCGGTCGCGGGAGTAGGAAAGCTTTGCGCGCATCTCGTCCGCGTTCATCGGTGCTCGCCTCTCATGTTGGCGTTCAGGGAACGCAGGATGTCGATGTCGCGCCCGATGGCGCGGTCGTAGTCGCGGGCGTATTCGAGGTGCAGCCACGCCTCGTCGACGGCCTCCTGCGCGGCTTTCACCCGGTCGTCGGTCGCGCGAGACAGGTCGCGGCGTTCCGTCATTGGCATGCGCGGGTATTCGGTGAGGAGGTCGCGGGCGCCGATCGCGAGTGCGATCGTCAGCTCGCGCTCGGCCGTCTTGAGCTTCGTGCGCAGCTCGTTGAGCGCCTTCGGTGCGCGCGCCGTCACCTGCCGGGCGTACAGCAGCGCCCCGGCACACTGGACGGGCGACGGGAACATCGCGATCAGTTCGTCCTCGGAGAGCGCGGCGAGGTTCAGAGGGACGAGATCGATATCCGTGCCCGGTTCCTCGTCGACGACCTCTCCGGTGTCGAAGTTCACGCTCATCAGCGGCGTCCCTTCTTGCGGGCGGCCTTGCGGCGTGCGGCGCGGTTCGCCGGCGGCAGGTGGTCCTTCGGCGTCGGGCGCGTGGGTGCCGCGTCGGCGGCGGGCTCGGCGGGGAGGTCCCAGGCGCTCCCGGCGTCCTGCCACTCGGCCTCGATCTCGCGGCGGCGATCGCGCAGCTGCCGGTGCAGTGCCGTGCCCTTCGCATCGGGGGTAAAGATCCGCGCGGCGCGCGCCTCGCGCTCGATCGCGTCGAGCAGCTCCGGAGACTTCGCCTCGGCGATCTCCTTCGCCCAGTCGCGTGCCGGAGCGACGTCGACGGGCGCGGCATCCGCCGGCGTCACGCGGTCGTCGCCCTCGTCCTCGATCACGATGTCGCCGAGCAGATCGCGGAACGTCTGCCGGAACCCGACCATTCGGGCAGTGCGGCCGAAGTGACGCATCGGCGAACGGTCCCACTTCCCCGACCACTCCTCGGATGCCGCGGGGTACTGCTCAGCCCAGCGGATCGTGACCGCCGTCGGGATGCGGACGTCCTTGCGGTACACGGACACGCGCGCGAACTCCGGGCGCGGGTGGTCCTCGGTCGGCGACCACGCGACGGTCCACGTCTCGCCGTCGTTTGAGAACTCGACCGGGCCGGTGCCGTCCCACTGCCCGGAGGCATGGACGATGTGCTCGACCTCACCGATCGTCTTCTTCTCGACCAGCTCAGACATTCTCAATCTCCTGGAATCGCATCGACGGGGTGCGCGTGATGCGCGGGAAGTTCTTCTTGCCGACGGCCTCGATCGACGCGAGCTGCGCGCGCAGGTGCTGCACGTGGGCGTGCACGTCGGGGTCGGCGGCCGCCCATGCGTCCTCGTCGATCGACGTCTTCTCGGACACGGTGAGCTGGAACCCGCCAGACGCGCCCATGCCGACAGCGCCGAAGCGCTCGGCGTGCGGCATCTTCGCGACGGCCTTCTTGAGCGCGGCGTTCGCCTTCTTCTCGGCGGCGGCCGCGGCGTCGAGCGAACGCTTCAGCGGTGCCCACTTGTCGAGCGCGGCGCGCACGTCCTTCGGCAGGTCGACGTCGATTTCGGGGCATCCGGCGTCCCGCCACGCGAGGAACTGATCTGCGCGCATGACGAGGAAGTCGATCATCTCCTGGTCGCGGGGCACGTCGATCCAGGTTCCGCCGTCCGCGGGCGGCATGTCGTCCTCGTCGCGGACCTCGAATCCGTAGAGGGCGGAGACTGCGCCGAGCACGTGCATCTGCCACTGCATCTGCGCGAGGTGGTCGGCGGGGATTCCCTCGTCGTCCCATCCGTGCTCGTGGGACTTGACCTCGACGGCGACGAGCGTCGCGTCGCTGTTGCGACCGATGCCGTCCGGGGTCGCCCGGTGCAGGTCGTTGTCGGCGGCGGCCCACAGTGCACTGTTCGGGGTGACCTCGTGCAGCTGCTCGGCGGCCTCGTCGAGCAGCGCGTCCTCACGTGCGTGCCCGGCCTTCGTGGCCTTGTTGCCGCGGAACGTAGATCCGTTCATCATCTGCTCGAGCTCGCGACGCCAGGTCTTGATGCCGCCGCGCGCGATCGTCCACACGCGGGATGCGGTGACTCCCTCGCCACGCTCGAGCATCCACACCTCGCGGGGAGCGTCCTCCGGGACGACGACGCGTGCCATCGTGATCTGCGTGGTCATGCGAAGTCCTTTACGGGGATCAGGTCGAAGCTCTTGGAGTCGTTCGGGATGACGCGATAGCGACCGTCTTCGAGAGGTTCGCCGGCGGCGATGTGTGCGTGGATCTCGCAGTCGAACAGGTCGCCGGTGAGACGTTCGGTCAGCGGGTGCTGCAGCATGAAGGCGTCGCCGTCCGCCTGGACGATGTGGTCCGGTCCCCCGGTGAGGTCGATCAGTGCGGCGATCGCGACCGCGGCCGCGTCATCGGCGATCGCGACGCGCTCCGGTGCGGCGAGGTAGCGGCGGTTCGGGGTCATCTTCTTCTTGATGCCCTCCGCGACGAGCGCGGTCAGGACCTCGACAGAGCGGCTCACGACTCGTCGTCCTTGCCGTTGAAGGTGACGTTGATGCCCTCGTCCTTCATGCGACGGAGGGTGTCGGCGAGAGGGTTGCCGAGGCCGAAGTCGAACTCGAGCGTTCCGTCGCCGGTGCGCTCGGCGCGCACGCGGGACATGACCTCGGACACGACCTCGACGTCGTCGGCGTCCTGGATCGGCTCGATGAAGAGGACGCCGGCGACCGGGGTGACCTCGCCGCCCGCGGTGTAGTCGATCTGCTTCTTCGCGGTGTCGATCACCATCACGACCAGGTGGCGGCGCTCGGGATGCTGGACGAGCTGCGCGTGCAGCCGCTCCATCCCGTTCGCGTCGAACTCTTTCGGCAGCGCGGCCGACAGCTTCACGGTCATAGTTAGTCCTTCCCGGGGATGGTGAATGCGGCGACGAAGATCGCCAGGCAGATGAGGACGGCGAGGTCGCCGCCGTTGATCACGGGTGCCGCGGCGGCGATGCCGCAGGGGATTGCGAGGAGGATCGCGGTCGCCACGAGCACGAACCGCCAGGGGGCGAGCGGCCAGGCGCGGCGGAGCATGCGGCGCATCACGCGACCTCCGCCCGGCAGTCGTCGTGCGTTGCGACGTACTCGTCCCACTCGTCGCGGTCGTCGCCCTCGTACATCTCGCCGCGCGCACCGCACGGGCACGCCATGCCGGCGACCACTCGCGGTTCCGGGTCGAGCCCGGGAACGCCGACGAGGCGGATGTGCGTGGACGCGGACACCGGAGTGATGTCGACGACCTCGACGGGCTCGAGCGCGAACACCTGACCGTCGATCTCGTCGGCCGCTTCGACGGCCTCGGTGAGGTCGTCGAGCAGGCGCCGCTTGCCTCCGAGCGTCGCGCGGCCTTCGCGCGTCTCGACGGCGAGGAATGTAGGGTGATCGGTGGTGAGCATCAGTACTGCTCTCCTTCTCTTCTGGTGGGGCGTCCGTTGCCGCGGGCGCCCTGCTTTTTCGTTTGTGGTGGTTCAGACGGTGGCGAGGTCGAGCGACCCGAGCCGGATGCGGAGACGTTCGAGTCCCCGGACGGTGACCCGCACCTGCGGCGGGTCGAGCACGAGATCCCCGGTGCGCGGGTGATGGTGCGACTGCGGCTTCTCGGTGAGATATCCGGAGTCGACGGCGGTCTGGCGTGCCTTCCACTTCCCCTGCGGGCCGCGGAAGATCCAGCCGAGATCGGCGAGCTGTGCGAACAGACGCTGGCGTCCGGTCTCGATGCCAGCGCGGGCGAGGATCTTCGCCGCATCCGCTACCTCGAAGTCGCCCTCGGCGGACGCGAGTTCGTCCCACGCCTCAGCACGCGGGGTCAGCGCCTCGATCTGCTGGTGCGCCTCACTGATCGCTGCGTTCGCCTCGATGACAGCGCGGGCGAGCAGCTGCTCGCGCGTCTCGGGAACGGCGTACGCACCCGTGCGGCGGATGGAGGGGATGACCTCGTGCGTGATCCACCAGCGGAACTGGCGCGCCTCGGCCTTGTCCGAGCGGATCACAACCTCGTACATCCCCGACTCGGAGACGATCGACACGCGGCGGCGCTGGCCGCCCGAGCTGATATCCGCCTGACGGACATCAGCCTCATCGAGACGCGCGGCAACGTTGGCGGCGTTCGCGATGTCGAGCACCCGGCAGATGTCGGACAGCACGAACCACGGCTCGCCATCGATCGCGAGCGTGCGCAGCTCGTCCTCGGCGTAGCGGAACACCTCGAGCGCGCTCATGACCGCACCTCGTGGAGGTCGAGTACCTCGCCGTTCAAGACGGAGGCGTAACGCTCTGCCGTCGGCTTGTCGTTCGTGCGGACAACGTGTTCACCGGCGGCGGACGTCGCGACGTAGCGTTCCGTCATGACACACCGCCGGAAGGTGCGCCCGGCGCTGCAACCGCCTGGGGAGCGGGAGCGCCGGACGCGTCCCCTACGATCGGGTCAGAGACCGCCGACGGGGGAACGTCAGCGGCACCGATCAAAGGGGAACCATGGAAACCGAAGTGCCCTCGAACAGCACCATCACGATCGACGGATTCACCATCCAGGCGCACGCCTCGGTGATCCTGCTGTGGAGCACAGTCATCACGCGAGCGATCCGGGCCGGCGAGCCCAGCTGGGTCCGCCTGCGGAACGCCGAAGGCATGCACGGTGTTCTCGTGACGCCGACGTCGACCGTTCTCACTCACATCTCGGTGGCCGACCTCCCCGAGCATGCGGCCGAGGACCTCAGCCGCGATACGTCCTACGGCAACCTCGCTACCTGGATCAAGCGCTACGTCGATGCGGACGACGCGGGAACCTGGAAGCTCGTGCGCACGCTCGGCCTGGAAGACGCCGTCGCGGCGGCTTCGGAGGACTGACTGGTACTCACGCCGAGTGAGGTTGATGGTGCTCATGAAGCCACCGCCTCGATGCATCGGTCGGCGCGGAGCGCATCCTGCTCGGCGAGCCTGGCCAGCGCCGCGGCTGCCAAGTCACCGAAGCGGCGCCACGCCGTGTCGGACGGCTCACCCACGCTCACCACCGTCGGCCTGATCACGACGCCACCGCGAGGACTGACCGGCTGTCACGGGCTGCGATGAGCAGCGTCACGACATCAGTGTCGAGCGCTGTCGCTATGGCGCTGAGATCGTCGAGAGACATCGCCGACGGGTTGTGCTTATGTAGGCGCCGAGCGAGCGTTCGCATCGGGATACCGCTCTCAGCCGCCAGCCATTCCTGCGTGCGGTTCTTCTCCTCGAGCGCCTTGCGGACGACTGCGGCCGCCTTCTCGCTCATACCTTGCGTTGCCATATGGCAATCATGAACTCTTCATTGCCAAATGGCAAGCTGACTGCCACAATTGGCAGATGCCCACCGGAACACAGCCGCTGCCTAGTCCTCTCAGCCAGCGTGTCGGCCAGCTGATAGTTGATGCGATCAACGGCCGCGGACTCGCCCAGAACCGCGTGGCCGAGGATGCCGGGATGTCCCCGTCGCAACTGTCGCGCGCACTCACCGGCAAGAAGGTCTTCACGCTGGACCAGCTCGACGCCGTGTGCTCGGTGGTCGGAATCGACCTCGTCGACGTGGTCTCCGCAGCCGACGCTGCGACCAGCGATCGGCCCCGCCCAAACGAGGGCGAGCTTATCCACGGCGAGTTCGGTGTCCGTGCCCCCGTACAGGATGAGCGACGGGTTGCGATGAAGAAGTCTCGCGATCCTGGTGAAGACGGAGGGGACTTCTAGTGGACTCGAAGCTGCTCAGGCTTTTCGACGCGCTCGACGCTCTCGGAGTCGACGTCGAGTACTGCGAGCTGCCCAGCGATCGAGACGGCGACTACGACCATGCGTCCCGACACATCCGCATCCAGCACGACCTGCCGTTCCGGAGGTATCGCAGCGCGATCGCTCACGAAACGGCACACGCCGTCTTCGGCGACGCCCCCTCACGATTCGGGCCGGTGAAGATGAAGCAGGAGCGTCGGGCCGATGAATGGGCCGCCCTGCAACTCATCGACCTCGAGGAGTATCGGCAGCAGGAACGCAGACACGACGGCCACGTCGAGGCGATGGCGATCGCGCTCGCTGTAACGGTCGAGCTCGTCGAGACGTTCCGGAACCTTCTGCTCCGTGTCGGAGACACGGTTTACGTCGGACCTCGTATGGGTGTCGGTGGGTACCTCGCGCGAGTCGAGGTCGCCTGATGGCGACGCCGCGGCGACGCCCGCAAGCCGCCACGGCTCCCCGCCGAGCTCTCGCTCTCATCCGCGTCTCGAAGGAGCGAGAGGGCATGACCTCGCCCGAGGTGCAACGGCACGCGATCGAGACCTTCTGCGCGAGCAACAACCTCGCGATAGTGGGGTACGTCGAGGGCATCGATGAGTCCGGATCCCGCGCAAAATCGGCCTGGTGGCCCCGCCTCGAGCAGTCGATCGACCGGATCGAGAACGATGACGCCGACGTCATCGTGGTCTGGAAGTTCTCGCGCACCGCGCGCAATCGTCTGCGCTGGGCAATCGCCCTTGACCGCGTGGACACCATCGGCGGCGTCATTCTGTCCGCGACTGAACCCATCGAGTCGGCGACAGCATCTGGCAAGTTCGCGCGAGGCCTCCTCGGCGAAGTCAACGCATACCAGGCCGACCTGATCGGCGAGACGTGGAAGGATGCTCACGCGCGCCGCGTTCGCGCCGGCCTCCCCGCGAACGGCAAGCCTCGATTCGGATACAAGTACTCTCGGGAGACCGGGTTTGTCCCTGACGAGATCACGGGACCTGTCCTTCAGGAGGCATATCGCCGCTACATCGGCGGCGAGTCGGTCTACTCCCTAGTCGCATGGCTCAACGATGGTCCGACCCGCCCTGTTCGCGGATATGGCGGTAACGGAGACGGGCTTTGGTCAGATCGCACGATCCGGCGCGTCATGGATTCTGGTTTCGCTGCCGGCTTCATCGGATCACAGGGAACATTGCATCCCGGTGCGCACGACCCTCTGATCACTGCGGCTGAGTGGGATGCCTACCTTGAGGCTCGGCTCCGTCGTCGCCACTACCGTCGCACCGAGCGATCCGAATATCTGCTCTCCGGGATGGTGTGGTGTCATTGCGGTTCCAAGATGCACGCTGGCCAATTTGGTCACGCCCGAACTCCGAAGTTCCGGTGCAAGGACGCCCACGAGAAGCGGACTCACACGGGCGGCTACGTCTCAGAGACGGTGCTCACCGAAGCGGTGCGATCGTGGCTCGTCGCGCGAGAGTCCCGACTGCGCGCAGAGGTGGAGCGCGGTATCCGCGAGCAGCCCGCCCGGGTCGCGGTCGACCCGCGGCCCGCCCTCGAAACACGACTCGCTCAGATCGAACGAAAGCAAGACCAGCTGATCGAGGACAGGCATGACATTCCCCGAGCAAGCTTCGATCGCCTCAGTACCAAGTACGCCTCCGAACACTCCGCGGTGACGGCGGAGCTACGGGCTATCCGCGTCAGAACCAACGCACCGATCCGGGTTCTCCCGGTCCTCCTCGATCGTTGGGACGATCTCGCGATCGCCGAGAAGCGCGAGATGCTTCGTGCCGTGATCGGTCGTATCGTCGTGACCCCGCGACGCCCGATCTCTCACGTGGAGATTCACGGCCGCGACGACGGGTGAGATCAGGAACCATTCACCAGTGTGACGAGGACCCATCCTGGAACGTCGCCGGCCTCGTCTTCGATGAAGGCCCGTACGTGTGATCGGAACCTGTTGATACGCGCTTTGATCATGACGAAGAGTATGGTGCGTGAACGCAATCGGCCGCAGAAGTTATCCACAGCGCCCTCGCGCCGGGCCCGGACCGCTCAGCCGAGCCCAAGCCGCAAGATGAACATTCCAGGAAAAACAGCGAAAAGAACTGACAACGGCAGGATCAAGAACACCAACGGGAGCATCATCAGGATTTCTCTGCGACCGGCCTGCTCGATCAGCACCCGCTTGGTATCCTCGCGCGCATCGGCCGCCTGCGCGTGCAGCACTGCGGCGAGCGGTGCACCGTGCTCGAGCGCCGCGGTCACCTGATCGACGGCACGAGACAGGCCTGGCTGACGCAGGCGTGTTGCCATCTCGCCGAGTGCGTCGGCCAAGGGTGAACCGGTGCCCACGGCGAGCACCACCTGCCGAAGCTCTTGGGTGAGCTCGCCGGAACCGATCGCGGCGACGCGTCGAAGGGCATCGAAGAATCCTTCCCCCGCCGACAGGCACAGCGCAAGGAACTCGAGGGTCGTCGGCAACTCATCGCTGAGCCGCGCCAATCGTGATCTGACGCGGGAGGTGAGCACCATATCGACGCCGATCGCGCCGCCGACGCCGAGGATCACTGGAAGCACAGCCGCCGGCGGCGTCATCCGGCCCGCCACCGCGAGGACGATGACCAGAAGGCTTCCCAGGACGAAGCCGCCGACCGCCCAGCCGAGCTGCCGCGCCCGGAACGCACTGGGAGTCTCATCTGAGCCGGACTGCGCAAGCTTCAGCGCGAGCGCCTCGCTGTCGCCCACGCCGCGAAGCAACCGCGTTCGAAGTCGGTGCCATCCTGACGCGGTGTCGACGGGAAGGATGCCGGCGACCGGAAGGGCTCCCGGCGGCAATGACACATCGTCGACGGCATCGCGCACATAGGGCGCGATGCGGGTCATGAGCGACGCCGCGCGCCATCGCGGCAACGCCGCGAGAACACAGATGAGGCCAGCGCCGAGCAGACCGCCCAACAGCACCGCCATCGAAGCATCCGTCACGAGGTTCACGCGAACCACCGCCGCGGCTCTGGCAGTCTTCCGATTCGCACCATGATGCGGAATGCGATCACTGAGACGACTGCGCCGCCGACGATCACCATCACGCCTTCCGCACTCGCGTAGGCCTGCGCGCCTTCGGGGCGCAGAGCGAGCAGCGCGAGGATCACCCATGGCGCGACGACGCCCAGCACCGCCGCCCCGCGAATCCACGACTGCTTGGCCTCGACCTCGCCGCGCAGCGCGGCGTCCGCACGCACAGATGAAGACAGCGCACGAAGTACACCGGTCAGTTCAGTGCCACCAACCTGGCGCGCCATCTTCAATGCCTCGATGATGCGGTCGGCAGTCGGATCGGCCAGGGTCATCTTGAGCCGGTCGATGCTGCTCTCGAAGCGGCCAGTGGCACGCAGATCTCTGGAGAACACCGCGAACGCGGGTCGCACGGCCGTCGGCGCCGACTCGGAGAGGCTCGCGACCGCATCGGGCAGCGAGAGACCGACTCTGATCGCTGCGACCAGCAGATCGCAGACGTCCGGCCACATCTGACGGCGTGCTCTCAGCAGTCGAAGCCTGCGTGATCGGAGAAATGCGATCGGCGCAGCGCCTCCGGCGATCGCCGCCAGCGCTGCGAGCACGGGGATTCCGGTGACGAGCCATACGACCGCGCCCGCGACAAGCGCAAGCGTCACGACGACCGCGATCATTCGATGGGGCTCGACAGCCGCGAAGCCGGCCTCATCCATAAGCCGTGTGAGCCAATCATCACGACGCCGGGAAGTCTTCTGCTCGGAGGTGCGAGGCCACAGCCACGGCGACGTGCTCAGCAGCAGCCCGGCTGCGAGGAGTGCTCCCAGAAGCAGCGTCATGCCCTCGCCTCCGCGCGGTACACCGATCGGGTGATGATGCGCCCCTCGACGACCTCCCCGGTAGGCGCGATCACCTCGGCGACGTAACGCGCACCCACCGCGTCGCGAGCGCAGTGCACCACGAGCGACACCGATGCGGCGAGCGCAGGCGCGATGAAGGCGCGATCGATGTTGCGCCCCGCGAGCAGCGGCAGGATCGAGAGCTTCTCAAGTGCTTCCACAGCAGAGTTCGCATGCACAGTTCCCGCGCCGGGCACACCCGTGTTCAGCGCGAGCACGAGATCCAGCGCCTCCGCATCGCGGACCTCCCCCACTACCAGTCGATCGGGTCGCATGCGCAGTGCTTCTTTGACCAGACGGCGCAGGGTGATCTCCCCTGTCCCCTCCAGGCTCGCCTGACGGCCCTGCAGCGCCACGAGGTCCGGGCCATCGACGGCGAGTTCGAACGTCTCCTCGACCGTGATGATCCGCTGTGCATCGGCGCACGAAGCGAGCAATGCGCCGAGAAGGGTCGTCTTGCCTGCGTGAGTAGCCCCCGACACGATGACGCTGAGCCCGTCCCGCATCGCACGACGCAGCATCTGTGCGACTTCGCCCGGCATCGACCCCAGCTCCACCAGGGACTCCAGCGTGCGGTAGCCAGGGAGGAACTTCCTGATGTTCACAGCCCAAGAGCCGCGGACGACATCCGCGATCGCAACATGCAGGCGGGAGCCATCGGGGAGGGATGCATCGACGAAAGGCTGACTGATATCCACGCGGCGCCCGGTGGACTGCAGCATCCGCTCTACCAGGTCGCGCACCATCGCGTCTGTCAGTGCGAGCGGGAGCCGCTCCGAAACTCCCCCGCGCGCAATGAACACCCGATCCGATCCGTTCAGCCAGATCTCTTCGATGCTCGGATCATCCAAAAGGGGCTGCAGCGGTCCGAAGCCGCTGATCGACGCCAGCACGTCGCGCACGCAGGCGGACTCGTCATCGATGGTCGCATCCCCACGTGAAAGCGCAAGGTCGTTGTGCCGGCGCACCTCTGCCTGAGTGATCCGTCGTGCTTCATCGGGTGCGAGCGAGGGATCGGTCTGTTCGGCGCGCAGACGACGGCGAACGCGCTCGGCGACAACGAGGGACGGGTGGCTCACCCCGGCATCCTCGCAAAGATCGGCGGGTGGCCTCGAAAGTTATCCACAGAGAGAGGAGTTCGTCTCATCCTTCGGTCAGCAGCGACGTCGCTGCCGCAAAGGTGTGATGGGTGACCTGGCTGGCGAGATCTCCGCGGTAGCGGCGGAGGATGCGCCGGACAGTCGATTCGGCCGCCGGGCCGAGCGAGTCATAGACGGTGGAGCACACCGCAACAGCGCGGTGCAGCGGATAGTCCGGCCCCAATAGTTCGTCTGGCAGTTGCGGATCGCTGCGGCGAAGCATTCGCCAATCCGTCATGATCGAGGTGCGCACCCGGAGGACCTCGTCCCCGGCAGACTCGCCAGTGCCCCACAGCGTGTCGAGCACCGTTTCCACCGAGCCGCCGTCCAGCATCGTCGCCAAAGGCTCCCAGCGGGCGAGGAACGCGCGATAGCCAGATGCGTGCTCACGCAGCTGGAAGGCCTCCGCTACCGCCTCGTGCCCCGCACCCGAGGGCAGTCGTGCTTTGGTGAATACGGTCAACTGAGAAGGATGCAGAGCCTCCGGCAGCGCCGCCAGCTCTGACGCGACCTGCTCCCCTGCATCGCCGGGGCGCAGCCACAGCCCGTCGTACAGCGCCCCGAAGCGGAGCTGCCGCAGCCGATCGCGCAGCGTGCGCCGCACTGCTGCCGCGTCCTCCGGAACCGAGTACGCCAACAGCGTCCACGAGCCGTCCCACGGCTGCGGCCTATGGCTGAGGAAGAGCACCTGCACATGGGAGTCGATGATGTCCCGAGTCATCGGCGCCACCGCGTAGTCCGTGTGCCGACCAGATCTCGTTCCAATCAGGAACCCGCGCTGAGCCAAGCGTTGGATCGCGCCACGTGCTCCGGCCCCAGAGACGCCGAAGACGCTCAGCAGTTCGACGAGAGCAGCCGACGGAATCGACTCGTCCTGCGCGAACCAGTAATCGCCGAGGAGCACCGAAAGAAGCTGCTGCGAGCGTGCCCCGCGTTGGTAGCGCGGCAGAACCGTCCCTGGTGCCGACATGAGCTGATTCTGTCACCGCGCCGCCTCGGTTCGGCGGTTACCGCGCCGGGTGGAGCACCAGCGGCGCGCTGCGCGGTCCGTACTCGAGCCAGTTCATCATCTCGACCTCTCCTGCCAGCTCGAAGCTCTCGGTGCGCTCGAGCACCGTCTGCAGCGCCACGAGCAGCTCGAGGCGCCCCATCGTGGCGGCGGGGCACTTGTGCGCGCCACGGCCGAATGCGAGGTGGGAGTTTCCCGCTCGCCCCAGCACGAACTCGTCTGGATCGTCGAACACGGCGGCATCCCGATTGGCGGAGGGGAACAGCAGCGCGATCGGCTCTCCTTCTCGCACCAGACGGCCGTGCAGCGTCGTGTCGCGCGCCGCTGTCCGCGCGAATACGCGGTACGGGGCATGCAATCGGAGGAACTCCTCGATCGCCGTCGGCAGGTCTTCAGGGTGGCTGCGAAGGCGCTGCTGCAGGTCCTGATCCTGCGCGAGGTGCACGAGACAGCTGCCGAGCGCCGCCTGCGGTGCCCCCATACCGGCGACGATCATCTGACGCACAGTGGCGACCGCCGTTGTGCGAGTGATGTGGTTGGCCGGGTCCTGCACCGCTGTCTCCAGGCTCGCGACAAGGTCGCGCGATGGATCAGGGTCCTCGGCGAGGCGGTCTGCATACACGCGCTCCGCGATCTCGTACAGCTGCGCGCTGCACTCTGCGATGACCTCGTCATCCATGTCCTGAATCGCGAACGCGTAACGCACGCCGACCTCGCGGATGCGGCGAGTCAGCGTCGATGGCACACCGAGGAACGCAGCGAAGCAGTCCATCACGAAGGGGGCAGCGAAATCCCGTACAGCATCGGGAGACTCCCCTGCCAGCATCTCGTCGACGAGCCCGACCGCGCTGGCACGGAAGGCCGCCTCCCGCTTTCGCACCACACCGCGACGCAGCACCGGGTCGATCGCCTCCCGATACGCGGTGTGCTCGGGCGGGTCGAAGTGCAGCGGCGGACGCCGGGAGCTGCGCGGGACATGCGGCACGACATTCTGCACCGACGTGATGAAGAGCTCATGATCCTGAGCGATTCGCACGATGTCGTCATATGTTGTCGCGGCCCAGAAGCCGCCAAATTCCTCACTCCACGGGAACGGATTCGCGGCGCGCAGTGCAGCATAGTCAGCGTGCGCGCTGCCGAAACTCTCCTCCATGGCGGGCGCCCACTCCGAGCCGCGCTGCTCGCGGGATCGCTCATCCACGCCGTCGGCTGACTCCGCCGCGTTCAGGAACGGACAACCGCCCATTCAGATCACCCTCTTCCGTGCCCAGCGCGCGAGGAACTCGAGCGCGACGACGACCACCACGAGGCACACGAGGATCCCCGCTGTCGTCTGGTAGTCAAGTGATGCGATCGACTCGTCGAGCAGGAAGCCGATGCCGCCCGCCCCGACGATGCCGAGAACCGCGGATTCGCGCAGCGACAGATCCGAAGTGAACAGGCTGTTGGCGATGAAGCTCGGCACGAACTGCGGCCACACGCCGCTGACGAAGACCTGAAGCCGATTCGCTCCGGTCGCCTCCAGCGCTCGCAGCGGCGCGGGGTCCACGGTCTGCAGCGAATCCGTGAAGAACTTCGCGGCGAGCGCAGTGGACGAGATAGCCAGCGCGAGAAACCCGGCGAATGGCCCGAGACCCAAGGCTGCGACGAACACGAGCGCGTAGATGATGTCGGGCACGCCGCGGACCAGCACGACAAACGCCCGCAGCAGGAAAGAGAGTGGCGCGAACCTGATGAGCACGTTCGTCGAGAGCACGGCGATGAGAAGCCCGATGACCACACCGAAGGTCGTCGCCGTGAGCGCCATCACGACGCTCTCGAACACACCGCCGAGCACATCCATCGTGATGACCGGCGGGAAGAAGCCGCCCAGGAGCGCGAGGGTGTTCTCTGCAGCCCTGACAAGCCGCGCGGGGTTGAAGCCGAGTTGCGTGAGCGAGTAGGCGAACAGCGCACCCGCGCCCAGCGCGCCGGTGAGTCGGGTCGCCCTGCCGCGGTTCCACCCTGGCGTCGCCAGGTCCCGCCCACGGCCGTAGAGTTCGGTGGCCGTGCCTGTCTCTGCGTGCTCGGCGACCGAGCGCTGCACGAGGTAGGCCACCAGCTCGAGGATCAGCAGCATCCCGACGATCACAAGGATGATCCCGGCCGCACGCTGATAGTGCAGCGAGCCGATCGCGGTCTGCAGCGCCACTCCGATGCCGCCGGCGCCGACAACGCCGAGCACCGCCGACGCGCGGATGTTGATGTCCAGCCGGTAGAGCACGAGCGACGTGATCGCCGGCAGCGCACGACTCAGGGTCGTGGCGACGAAGTTCTGCATGCGTCCGGCTCCGACAGCCGCGATCGCGTTGCGTGGTCCGGGCTCGAGCTCCTCGAAGGCGTCTGCCATCATCTTGCCGATCATGCCGACCGAGTGCACGGCGATCGCGAGTCCGCCCGCCAGTGGACCGAGGCCGAAGATGCGTACGAAGATGAGAGCGAAAACCAGAGACGGCACGGCTCTCGTCACGACGATGACCGCGCGCGCGGCCCACTGCACGATGCGAGGTCCGGTGAAGGTGCGCGCGGATGCTGCGGCGAAGAACACCGAGATCACGGTGGCGACTCCGGTTCCGGCGATCGCGATCCACAGTGTCTCGAGTGCGCTCGAGAGCAGATTCGGCACGTCTCCCGTCTCAGGAGGAAGCATCCGTTCCAGCAGACGGGCGATGTCACCGAATCCCGACGCGAGCGCGGCAGGGCGGATGTCGATCCACCACACGCCGAATGCGGTGATGGCGAGGTAGGCGAGCGGGATCGCCCACGTGCTGACGCGGGGTGCCGCGGGCGGCGCCTCCCGTTCAGCCTGGCGTGTGCGCGGACGATCGAGGAGCTTGGTCATGCGTCCGATGCCCCCGCCATGCGGTACACGGAGCGCAACTCCTCCTCGGTGGTCCGAGCCGTCGGCGCATCGAGGATGATCGCTCCATCCCGGACGGCAACGATACGATCACTGATCTGGAGTGCGAGATCGACCTGGTGCAGCGAGCAGATCACGGTGAAGCCGTCCTCCGCGCTGAGCTGTCGAAGCATCGCGAGGACCGAGAGGCTCGCAGTGGGATCCAGCGAGGCGACCGGCTCATCCGCCAGGACGATCTCGGCTTCCTGCATCAGCGTGCGCGCGATCGCCACGCGCTGCTGCTGCCCTCCGGAGAGCGTGTCGCAGCGCTGGAAGCGCTGGTCGGCGAGACCGACGCGCTCCAGCTGTGCCGCGGCCCTTTCCCGCAGTGCGCGGGGGTAGCTCGCCACACCATAGCGCGGCATCCTCAGCGTTCCGAGCGCTCCCATCAGCACGTTCTCGAGCGCGGAGAGCCGTCCGACGAGACCGAACTGCTGAAAGACGAACCCGACACGAGAGCGAAGCCGCTGCAGCTCGCGTCGACTGCACGACGCCGGATCGATCCCGAGCACGGTCACCGAACCCCCGGTAGGGCGGTGACTGCCGTTGATCAGCCGCAGCAGGGTGGATTTACCCGCCCCAGAGGGCCCCACCAGGGCGACGAACTGCCCTGGTGAGACCTCCAGATCAATGCCATGCAGGACCGCCTTGGCGCCGAAACTCTTCTGCAGGCCCTGGATACGGAGGCTCGGCTTCGGCTGCGCAGAGCCCGTGACAGGCTGCGTGGATGCAGTGGTGAGCATGATGAGAGAGCCTTTCGATCAGTCCTGGCGGCAGACGTCTGCCTCCGTCGTCTCGCAGATGGTGCGGATCGGGTCATAGTCGGAATCTTCGGCGGCTTCAAAGGCGAATGCGCCAGTGCCACCCCACTCGCACGCCATCGCACCGGCATACTCATCGCCCCAGGACTCGGGCGCCTCGCGCTGGGCGTCGTCGCACAGGCCCGCTTCAGCGCCCGTCACGGCGTTGTACTGGAGGACGGCATTGATGATCTTCGTGCGGAGCTCTTCATCCAGCCAGTTGCCGATGACCAGGGGCGTGCCCGGGATGTCATCTGACTCCCACACCGTCGCGGTGTCACCTTCGGCGATCACTCCGCGAGCCGGCAACAGGTCGGTGATGAAGGTGCTGGCGACGAACGCGACCTCGCAGTCGCCGGCGAGCATCTGTGTGACCGCCACATCGTGCTTGCCGGCGAAGATCGGTGTGATGTCGGTCTCTGGATCGATGCCCGCCTCCAAGAGGCCTGCCGCCGCGGCGAGGTAGCCGGTCGTGGATGCCGGATCGGTGAAGCAGACCGTGCGACCTGCGACATCCTCGACCGAGGTGATGTCGGACCCGGCCGCGACGACGCCGTACGAGTTCACGGCTCCGGAACCGGGTTCGGGGGTGAGCTGATCCATCGCGACCGGGGTGATATCGGCGACATCGGTGGCGAGATAGTACGAGAACGCGCCGTACACCGCGATGTCGACGCGCTCGGCGGCCTGCGCTTCGATGACACCGGCATTGCTGCTGACTGCCTCGATGCGCGTAGGGATGCCGGTGCCTTCTTCGATGGCGGCGACGAGGGGTTCGAATGAGGCTTCGAGTGCCTCACTGTTGTCGGTGGGAACCACGGCGAACACGAGCTCGGCAGGCCCGTCGCTCCCCTCAGCTTCGTCGGGTCTGGCGTTCGGGCTGCCGCCGCACGCCGTCAGCACGAGGGCGAGGGTGGCGAGCGGGACGAGGAGCGAAAACTTGCGCATCATTGAGCACTTTCTGTCGTCGAGAGTGAGTCGGGTCAATCAGACCGCATATTTTCATCCGTTCGAACCATAAAGTGTGGCCTATTGCTCGCCATTGATCGGACGGAAGATTGTGCGGTCAACAGATCTCACCATCAATTGTTGAAACTGTCAATCAATTTGATCGGGTTCTCCCAAGCCGCAAAGACGGACGCCCCACTTCTTTCATACCCGGCCCCGCCCCTAGACTGATCTCTGCGCGGGAGTGGTGAAATTGGTAGACACGCAGGATTTAGGTTCCTGTGCTCTAGGGCGTGCGGGTTCAAGTCCCGCCTTCCGCACATGCACCCCATTGCGCTCATTCCGTGGCTGGACCCCGAGGTCATCATCGGCGCGGCCGGGCCCTGGGCTCTGTTGGTTGTGTGCTTCATCGTCTTCGCAGAGACCGGTCTTCTCGTCGGCTTCTTGCTGCCAGGCGACACGCTGCTGGTGATCTCCGGCCTGCTGACCCACACCAGCAACGTGTTCGGCGTGAACATCTGGATCGTGTCGCTGCTGATCGCCCTTGCCGCGTTCTTGGGAGGCGAGGTCGGCTACTTCATCGGCCACAAGGGCGGGCCGGCGATCTTCGAGCGCAAGGAGTCTGGGCTCTTCAGCCGCAAGAATGTCGAGCGCACGAATGCGTTCTTCGAGCGCTTCGGCGGCCTCACCGTGATCCTCGCGCGCTTCGTGCCGATCGTGCGCACGTTCGCCCCGGTCGCAGCCGGCGTCGGCCACATGCCGTGGAAGCGGTACAGCCTGTACAACCTCATCGGAGCCGTGCTCTGGGGCTTCGGACTGACGATGCTCGGCTACCTGATCGCGTTCATCCC
Organism: Microbacterium sp.; assembly: GCF_048259935.1. Classification (GTDB taxonomy): domain Bacteria; phylum Actinomycetota; class Actinomycetes; order Actinomycetales; family Microbacteriaceae; genus Microbacterium. The sequence goes on from NZ_JBLXHF010000004.1 coordinate 86,392, forward strand.
GTGGATCGCGAAGCTGGTCACCGACTACATCGACATCATCCTGCTCGCCGCCGTCGGCGGTACAGCGCTGATCACGCTCTGGCACTACTTCTCGGAGCGTCACAAGGTCAAGAAGGCCCTCGCCTCAGGCGGCGACCCCGACACCGATGCCGAAGAGGCGAAAGAGCTCACGCTCGATGCCGAGGTGTTCGACCGCGCACCCGACCTCGACGGCGACGGCACGCACTGACACCGAAGGCGCGTACTAACCGGCGTCCTTCTTCTTCGCACGTGATCGCTCAACGCTGGCCTTGAGCGCCTCCATCAGGTCGATGACCTCGCCACCCTTACCTTCTGTCTGATCTTCCGCGAAGGTCTCCGCGACATCGAACGTGTCACCGGCCTCGATCTTGGCGTCGATGAGCGTTCGGAGCTCCTTCTGGTACTCGTCCACGAACGATTCGGGATCGAAGTCGCTCGAATAGCTCTTCACCAGACTGGCGGATAGCTCGAGCTCCTTCTTCGATATCTTCACGTCCTCCTCCAGCGATTCGAACGCGGCCTCTCGCACCTCGTCAGCCCACAGAAGCGTCTGCAGCACGAGCACATCCCCTCGAACGCGAAGCGCGGCCAACCGTGTCTTCTGCCGCAGCGTGAACCGGACGATCGCGGTGCGGTCGGTCTGCTCCAGCGTCCTGCGCAGCAGCACATAGGCTTTCGGGGACTTCGAGTCCGGCTCGAGGTAGTACGCCCGATCGAGCGTGAGCAGATCGACCTGGTCACTCGGCACGAATTCGACGACGTCGATTTCTCGACTGCGCTCTGCGGGGAGGGCCTCGAGATCATCCTTGGTGAGCACGACCATCTGCCCATCGTCTTCGTAAGCGCGGTCGATGTTCTGATACGCGATCACTTGTCCGCATACTTCACACGTGCGCTTGTACCGAATTCGCCCGCCGTCCTCATCGTGCACCTGGTGCAGAGAGACGTCATGGTCCTCGGTGGCGGAGTACACCTTCACCGGCACGTTCACCAGCCCGAATGTCAGGGCGCCCTTCCAGATCGACCTCATGACACCAGTACACACTGTTCGCTCCACCTCTGACCAGGGGGTTGCCGTTACTCTGACGACATGCCAGGCGAGACGCAGATGGTCGAGGTCGACGGCAGACGGCTGCGCCTGACGAACCTCGACAAGGTCCTGTACCCCGAGACGGGCACGACGAAGGGCGAGGTGATCGCGTACTACACGCAGGTCGCCCCTCGGATGCTGCCACTGCTGGCCGGTCGTCCGATCACGCGCAAGCGGTGGGTCGAGGGGGTGGGCACTGCGGATGCTCCGGGAGAGGCATTCTTCGCGAAGCAGCTGGAGCGCGGTGCGCCGGAGTGGGTGCGCCGGCTGCCGATAGAGCATTCGGGTGGTGCGAAGGAATACCCTCTCGCCGACGATGTGCCCACACTCGTGTGGATGGCGCAGGTGGCGAGCATCGAGCTGCATGTGCCGCAGTGGCGGTTCGGAGCGAATGAGGAGCGTCAGAATCCTGACCGTCTCGTCCTCGACCTCGATCCGGGCCCGGGCGCAGACCTCGCCCTGTGCGCACACGTCGCGCGGATCGCCCGAGACATTCTCCAAGACATCGGTCTCGAGCCGGTGCCGGTCACCAGCGGCAGCAAGGGCATCCACCTGTACTGCCATCTCGACGGACGCCAGACCAGCGATCACGCATCCGCTCTCGCCCGTGAGTTGGCCCGCTCGATCGAGACAGACCACCCTGATCTCGCCACCAGCACGATGTCGAAATCTGTGCGCGACGGCAAGGTCTTCATCGATTGGAGCCAGAACAACGGTTCCAAGACCACGATCTCGCCATACTCTCTTCGTGGCAGGGCCGTTCCGACCGCGGCTGCTCCGCGCACATGGGATGAGCTCGACGATCCTGAGCTGCGTCAGCTCCGCTTCGACGAGGTCATCGCGCGCGTCGAAGCGGGCATCGATCCTTTCGAGGGAACCTGGCCCTCGCCCGCGGATGCCGCTCTCGGCCCTTACCGGGCGAAGCGCAATGCCGCGCGCACCCCCGAGCCCGTACCGGAGCGCACCGGTGTCGCTGCCGCAGGGTCGCTCCCCCGCTTCGTCATCCAGGAGCATCACGCGCGGGCGACCCATTTCGATCTGCGCATCGAGCGCGACGGGGTGCTGGTGAGCTGGGCGGTCCCCAAGGGCGTCCCGGAGTCCCCCGCTCGCAACCGCCTGGCGGTGATGACCGAGCCGCATCCGCTCGAGTACCTGACCTTCCACGGCGAGATCCCCCGCGGCGAGTACGGCGCCGGAACCATGACCATCTGGGACACCGGGACGGTCGAGCTCGAGAAATGGCGCGATGACGAGGTCATCGGGACGTTCACGGGGTCGGGCCCTCTCGGCCGTGCGCGGCTCGCTCTAATCCGCACGGATGGTTCGGGTGAGAAGTCATCGTGGCTGCTGCACCGGATGAAGGACCCTGCCCCCTCCGGCGCGTCCGGACTGATCCGCCCGATGCTCGCCGAATCGGGCACCTCGGGTCTTGCCCGCTCGCTGGCGGACCCGTGGAGCGAGATCAAATGGGACGGCATCCGCGCCGTGGGCACCTGGCAAGACGGTCGTCTGCGCCTGCATGCCCGCAGCGGCACCGATATCACTGAGCGCTACCCCGAGCTCACCGCTGATGGCGCGCCGTACTTCGCCTCGAGCGATGCGGTCATCGATGGTGAGATCGTCGCACTGGATGCCTCTGGACGACCGAGCTTCGGACTCCTCCAGCGACGCATGCATCTCACGAAGGCGCGCGAGATCGAGCGTGAGGTGGTGCGTACGCCGATCGCGTATTACCTGTTCGATCTGATGCGTCTCGACGGGCACGACCTCACCGGCGTTCCGCTGCGCAACCGCCGCGCCCTGCTCGAGACCCTCGCTGAGAGCGCCGAAGGCCCGATCATCGTGCCTCCCGTCTTCGACGATCTGGATGCCGCGATGCAGACCAGCCGCGAGCTGGAGCTCGAGGGCGTCGTGGTGAAAGCATCCGGATCGAAGTATCACCCCGGCATCCGCTCTGGTGACTGGCTGAAACTCAAGCACACTCGGATGCAAGAAGTCGCGATCGCCGGTATCCGCCCCGGTAACGGCAATCGCGCAGGGACGTTCGGATCCCTGCTGCTGGGCGTTCCGGAAACGGATGGCACTCTCCGCTACGTCGGCAGGGTCGGCTCGGGCTTTGATGATCGGATGCTGCGCGATCTGCTCACGCGTCTCACCCCGCTGCGCACGGATCAGAACCCTTTGGAGGGTGTCCCCGCGCCCGATGCGCGCGATGCACTGTGGGTACGGCCGGAGCTCGTGGGCGAAGTCGAGTTCGCCGGCTGGACATCGGAGGGATCGCTCCGCCACGCACGATGGCGGGGCCTGCGCCCCGACAAGAACGTGGCCGACATCGTCAAGGAGTGAGCACCCTCAGGCGTGCGAATCGGTGCATTCCGCTTGCCCATCGGGCTCGAGTTGGAAGGTGGAGTGCGCGACGTCGAAGTGATCGGAAAGACAGCCTTGGAGCTGCTCCAGCAGCTCCCCTGCCCTGCCCTCGGCGAACACCCCCGGATCCACCCCGACGTGGGCAGTGAACACGGGCGCACCACGGGTTAGCTGCCATACGTGCACGTCATGCACGCTGGTGACGCCATCGAAGCCGAGCAGGTGATCACGGATCTCGCTGACGTGGGTGTCTTTGGGCGCGGACTCCGCAAGCACCGAGAACACCTCCCGCAGGAGCGTGATGGCGCGCGGGATGATCATGACGGCGATGAACAGCGAGGCGATGGCATCCGCCGGCATCCATCCTGTCGTCACGATGATGATCGCGGCGACGATGACAGCCGCCGAACCGATCATGTCGCCGAGCACTTCGAGATATGCGCCGCGGACGTTGATGCTGGTCTTCTGCGCTGAGCTGAGCAGCCACATCGCGATCATGTTGGCCAGCAGCCCGATCACAGCGACGACGAGCATCAGCGGTCCAGCGACCTCGGTGGTCGCAGGCTCGACGAGACGCCGGACGCCCTCGATGCCGACGCTGAGCGACAGCACGATGAGGATCACCGCGTTGACCAAGGCGCCGAGCACCTCAGCGCGCTGATACCCGAACGTGCGGCGGTCATCGGCAGGGCGAGCGGCGACAGTGCTCGCGATGAGAGCGATGACGAGCGCCGAGGCATCCGTGAACATGTGCGCGGCGTCCGCCAGCAACGCGAGTGATCCGGTGAGAATCGCGCCCGCGACCTGGACGAGCATCACCACTGCAGTGAGGCACAACGAGATCGTCAGAAGCCGGCGGTTACTGGCCCCTCGTATCCCCGGCGCGTGATCGTGCATACCTCCAGGCTACGAGGGAAATCTGCGCTCAGAGGCCATTTCTCCTAGTCGGGAAGGGTAACGATTCTCAGTAGCGCTTCGCCGCCGCTTACAGCGTCTTCAGCAACGGCACGAACGCCTCGAACGCCCGAGCACGGTGCGACTGCGACTGCTTCTCCTCGTTCGAGAACTCGGCCGAGGTGCGCTCGGCACCGGCTGGCTGCCCATCTGGGATGAAGATCGGGTCGTAGCCGAAGCCGTTCTCGCCCGCAGGAGTCGTAGCGAGGCGCCCTGGCCACACGCCTTCGACCGTGTGCTCGGCACCCGACGGGGTCACAAGTGCGATCGTCGAGATGAACTGTGCGGTGCGGTGCGGGTCTGCGATATCGGCGAGCTGATCGAGCAGCAGCGCGAGATTCGCCGCGGCATCCTTCTTCTGCCCGGCCCAGTACGCCGAGAAGATCCCTGGCGACCCGCCCAGCACATCGACACAGACGCCGGAATCATCAGCGAATGCGGCAAGACCGGTGTGGGCCGCCGCGGCGCGCGCTTTGATGAGCGCGTTCTCTGCGAAGGTGACGCCGTCTTCGACCGGCTCGGGGCCTTCATAGGCCACAACCTCGAGGTCGGGACGCGTCATCGCGACGATCTGCTGAAACTCGGAGACCTTGTGGGCATTGTGCGTGGCGAGGACGACCTTCATGCTCACTCGCCTGCGAGCGCTGCGAGCTGGTGCTGCTTCAGCGTCTCGCAACCCGCGACGCCGAGCTCGAGAAGAGCGTCGAGCTCGCGCTTATCGAAGGGCGCGCCTTCGGCGGTGCCCTGCACCTCGACGAACAGACCGCGACCGGTGACCACGATGTTCATGTCGGTCTCTGCACGCACGTCTTCGACGTAGGGCAGATCGAGCATCGGCACGCCATCGATGATGCCGACCGACACCGCGGCGACCGAGTCGATCAGCACGGTGGAGTTCTTTCCGATGAACTTCTTGTTGCGGCCCCACTCGATCGCATCGGCGAGCGCGACGTATGCGCCGGTGATCGCTGCGGTACGGGTTCCGCCGTCGGCCTGCAGCACATCGCAGTCAATGACGATCGTGTTCTCACCCAGAGCCTTGGTGTCGACGACGGCGCGCAGCGCGCGGCCGATCAGACGCGAGATCTCGTGCGTGCGTCCCCCGATCTTGCCCTTGACGCTCTCGCGATCGTTGCGGCTGTTGGTGGCCCGCGGCAGCATCGCATACTCGGCGGTGACCCAGCCCTTGCCCTTGCCGGTCAGCCAGCGCGGGACGCCGTTGGTGAACGACGCCGTACAGAGCACCTTCGTGCCACCGAAGCTGATCAGCGCGGAGCCCTCAGCGTTCGCGCTCCAGCCGCGCTCGATGGTGATCTCGCGGAGCTGGTCGGTGGAGCGGCCATCCGCGCGGACGATGTCAGACATGAGTTTCCTTCGGGTCGGTAGCACCGGCCTGTGCCGGTTCAGAGAGTTCGGCCAGCTCAGAGAGGTCAGGAAGTGTGATCACGCCGGTCTGGACATGCTGCACATCGCGCACTTCCGCACCCATGAGACGGTTCGCAAGCGCGGTGAACTCCGCGGTGGATTCTCCCGTCGCCTCATACTTGTAGGTCGCCGTGGCCTGGTGCGGCGCGAGCAGATCGCCACGCACGAGCTGGCGGTAGACGTCACCGGCGGTCTCATCGTCGCTTGCGACCAGCGCCACGCCGTCGCCCATCACATAACTGATCGCACCCCGCAGGAACGGATAGTGGGTGCATCCGAGCACGAGCGTGTCGACACCAGCCTCGCGAAGCGGAGCGAGATACTCCTCGGCAACCGCGATCACCTCGGCGGTGTCGGTGACTCCCGCCTCGACGAACTCGACGAATCGCGGGCAGGCCGCGGTGAAGATCTCGAGCTGCGGATTGACCTCGAGCATGTCTTGATACGCGCGTGAGGCGATCGTGCCGACGGTTCCGATCACGCCGATCCGGCCGTTGCGCGTGGTCGAGACCGCACGGCGCACGGCGGGCCCGATGACCTCGACGACGGGGACGTCATAGCGCTCGCGCGCGTCGCGCAGCATGGCAGAGGATGCCGTGTTGCAGGCGATCACGAGCATCTTCACGCCCTGGTCGACAAGAGTGTCGAGCACCTCGAGCGAATAGCGACGCACATCTGCGATCGCCTTGGGCCCGTACGGCGAATGCAGAGTGTCGCCGATGTAGACGAAGGATTCGCGTGGGAGCTGAGCTCGGATCGCCCGTGCCACGGTGAGACCTCCGACACCGGAGTCGAAGATGCCGATCGGTGCCGCGTTCATGACTCACCAGCCTACCGTCACGAATTAGGCTGAGCGCATGACCTCGTCGACGGCGCTGCTCACTGACCGCTATGAACTCACGATGCTGGGTGCGGCACTGCGCGACGGCACCGCCACCCGGCCGAGTGTCTTCGAGCTGTTCGCGCGGCGGCTTTCCGGGGGGCGTCGCTTCGGTGTGGTGGCCGGAACCGGACGCCTGCTTTCGCTGCTGCGAGACTTCCGCTTCGGCGACGACGAGCTGCGCTACCTGAGCGATCACGGCGTCGTGGATGCTCAGACGCTGAAGTACCTCGAGAGCTACCGCTTCACCGGCACGATCCGCGGGTATCGCGAGGGGGAACTGTATTTCCCCGGCTCCCCGATCCTCACGGTCGAGGGTTCCTTCGCCGATGCTGTCGTCCTCGAGACGATCGCACTCAGCGTCATGAACCACGACTCCGCGATCGCGACGGCCGCGTCGCGGATGAGCATCGCCGCGGGCGAACGACCGCTCGCAGAGATGGGATCGCGCCGCGCCGCCGAGATGTCAGCGGTCGCTGCGGCTCGCGCCGCCTACATCGCGGGCTTCGGTGCGACGAGCAACCTCGAGGCGGGCCGGCAGTGGGCGATCCCGACGATGGGCACTGCCGCACACTCGTGGACACTCCTGCACGATTCCGAGGAAGACGCCTTCCGTGCGCAGATCGACAGCCTCGGCGCCGGCACCACGCTTCTCGTGGACACCTACGACATCGCCGAGGGAGTGCGCACCGCGATCCGCGTCGCCGGCACGCAGCTCGGCGGCGTGCGCCTCGACTCGGGCGATCTTCCGACGGTCGCCGCAGCAGTGCGCGATCAGCTCGATGAGCTGGGGGCGACCACCACGAAGATCACCGTGACCAGCGACCTCGACGAATATGCGATCGCTGCGCTGGCAGCATCCCCTGTCGACTTCTACGGTGTCGGCACTTCGGTCGTCACCGGTTCGGGGTACCCCACGGCCGGAATGGTCTACAAACTCGTCGCACGGCAGGATGCCGCAGGAAGCTGGATCCCGGTCGCGAAAGCGTCGACCGACAAGGGATCGAAGGGTGGGCGCAAGGCGGCCTTCCGCACGCTGATCGAGGGCGTCGCCACTGCCGAGACCATCGTCGTCTCCGACGGTTTCGAAGAGCTGAGCTCCGCCGCTGAGCATCCTGACTCACGAAGCCTGCAGGTCACTCTGGTCGACGGCGGTGAGATCGATGCCTCATTCGAAGGCGCTTCTGGCACAGCATCCGCTCGTGCGCACCATCTGCTGGTGCGCGAAGAACTGCCCGTGCGGGCTCTGGCGCTCAGCAAGTCGGACCCTGCGATCCCGACGGTGTTCCTCGATCAGGACTGACGATCCCTGAGCCTGTCGACCCCTGAGCCTGTCGACCCCTGAGCCTGTCGACCCCTGAGCCTGTCGATCCCTGAGCCTGTCGATCCCTGAGCCTGTCGAAGGGTCAGCCGACCATCGATTCGTAGATCTCTTTGCAAGTCGGGCAGATCGGGAACTTCTCCGGGTCGCGACCAGGGGTCCACTTCTTGCCGCAAAGTGCGCGCACCGGCTTACCGGAGATCGCCGACTCGAGGATCTTGTCCTTCTTCACATAGTGAGAGAAGCGCTCATGGTCTCCCGGCTCGAGATTCTCTTCTTTGAGAAGTTCTTCCAGTTCGCGATCAAGCGTTGCCACGCCGCCCTGATCGGGGCTGTCCAGCGGAGTACTCATGCGCAGAGTCTACCGGCCGAGCACGCACCTCGGGCGGAGTCACGCGGTCTCGACGAACTCCATGAGACGCTCGCCGCCGCGGTCGAAGATACGACCACCCACGACCGCACCGAGCGCCAGCACGACGACTCCCGTCCCGATGCCCACCCAGAAAGTCGCGGGGTTGTAAGCATCGTCGGTGATCACGGTCATGATGAACAGCCAGATGGTCGGCGCGCTCACCGCGATCGCGGCGATGAACGCGATGGCGGGGGCGTATCCCCCACGGGATGCCGAACGCTGAGGCTGCTGGAACGGACTGTCGCCCGGGCGTGAGACCGCATAAGGCGAGGTCACCGAGAGGATGCTGGACAAGCCGAGCCCCGATAGGAAGAGACACGCAGCGAGCCCGATCATCGGCATGAGCAGATACCAGCTCTCGATCGGCGCCAGCGTCAGCGGAATCGCGACCGCCAGCACCGGGATCGCCACCAGAGAGATCGGAATGACGCGGCCGAGCCGATCCGAGACGCCACGCACGCCGCTGGCCACATGGATCCACAGGGCCGTCGAGTCGTAGGCGACGTCGTTGTGCGGAAGCCAGCCGAAGAAGAGCGCCATCACCGGCACCGGAACGAGAGCGGCGATGTACAGCGGCACACCCGCCACGAGCAGCGGGAAGACCGTCAGCACGCCGGCGATGGGCACGATGACGAAGTTCACGATGTAGCGCCGATCACGCAGCCAATACACCAGACTGCGCGCTGCGATGGCGCCGAAGGCGTTCGACGGCAGCAGCGCGAACCAGCCGAGCCCTGCGCGCTCCCGCGAAGTCGCAGGGCGATCGGTCGAAGTGAGCAGACGCCGCACGAGCCACGTCCACCACGCCCACAGTCCTCCGAGCGTGACGAGTGCGACGATCCCGCTCAGCCATGCCGCGGAGCTGTCACCTGCCGCGATGGCCAGACCGAAGCTCGGAATCGCCGCGAGCGGCGTGTATCCGAGCACGTCGGTGAGGGCTGCCACAGCAAAGGGCACCTGGCCGTCCCACTCGAAGGAGCCGAGGAAGATCGCGACAGGGAACGCGATGACCACGACAGCAAGAACGAAGAGGGCGCTGAGCTCGCGAGAGCGGCGCTCCGGCAGCAGCAACGCGCTCATCGCCATCCCGATGCGCGCGGCGATGGCCGAGGCGACGACGCCGAGCACACACACCAACACGGCGATCGGCCAGGGCGTTCCGAGTGCGATCAGCAGGAGAGCCACGCACACGGCGACGGCGATGAGCGCGAACGATGGCACGCTCACGAGCGATGCGACGGCAAGCATCCATGGCATCTGCCGCACATCGACCCCAAATATCGCGAAACGTCGCGGATCGAGCTGATCAGCGGCACCGGTCAGCACCGGCCCGATCAGAAATCCGAGCAGAGTCGCCGCTGCAGCCAGAACGACGACGGTTCTCGCGACGGGCAGCGGTGCCGAAGCCAGGCTCATCAGGGCGATGCACACTGTGACGGTCGCGGCGATGACGATGAGCAACCGCACGACGGTGCGCACCACATGTTCACCGCGGAGAGCGCCGAACATCAGCGCGAGCCTCAGTCGGAGAATGTGTGCAACCACTCGAGCCCCTCTACTTCGCCGATCCCACCGGAAAGCTCGACGAAACGCGATTCCAGAGTCTGCCCCGCGCGAACCTCGTCAACGGTCCCCTCCGCCAGCACGTCTCCGCCGACGATGATCGCCACCCGGGAGCACACCCGCTCGACCAGATCCATGCCGTGGCTGGAGAGGACGACCGTCCCACCGTGTGCGACATATGCACGGAGAATGTCGAGGATCACCGCAGAGGAGACCGGATCAACGGACTCGAAGGGCTCGTCGAGCACCAGCACGCGCGGCGAGTGGATCATGGCTCCGGCGAGCATGATCTTCTTCGTCATACCGGCCGAATAGTCCGAGACCACACGTCCGACGGCCGCCGAGAGGTCGAAAGCGCGCACGAGGTCGGCAGAGCGCTTCTCGATCGCATCGACAGAGAGGCCGCGAAGCAGACCGTAGTAGTGCAGCAACTGCCGCCCGGTCAGACGATCGAACGTGCGCAGCCGATCGGGCAGCACACCCATGATGCGCTTGGCTGCGAGTGCATCCTTGGATTGGTCGATACCGCAGATGCTGACCTGTCCACTGTCTGCGCGCAGGAGTCCTGCGAGGATCGACAACGTGGTCGTCTTTCCTGCACCGTTCGGCCCGACGATGCCGTAGAACGACCCGGCGGGAATGGTGAGGTTGATCTCGTTCACGGCACGCTGGTCGCCGAAGTACTTCACAAGCCCCCGCACGACGATGGCATCAGCGGCTTCAGGCTCAGCCTCGCGCTCGGGCTCTGGCGCAGATGCAGGCTCGGGCTCGGGCTCTGGTGCAGATGCGGGCTCCGGGGCGGGCTCGGCAGCCGCTTCCGCCTCGAGGAGCTTTTCGATCTCGACGACCGGCTCTGCGTCCAGAACGGCATGCAGGTCGACGACGGCCGGATTCGTCTTGGCCGGCTCATTCGCGGGCGACGCCACAGCCTCTGCCGTCGGGGCGGCATCGTCTGCGGCGATGAGCGGCTTCTTGGCAGCTTCCGCCTTCGCGGCACGTGCCGCCGCGGCTTTCGTCGCCGCTGCTTTCGCAGCCGCTGTCTTCGCGGCCGCTGTCTTGGCGGCAGTGGTCTTCGACGCAGTGGTCGCGCTCTGAGCCTTGCTCGCCGCCGAACGAGCCGTGGCGGTCTTCGCAGCCGTCGTCTTGGCCGCAGTACTCTTCGCGGCAGCGGCCTTCTTCGCGGCAGCGGCCTTCGACTCTTCGCTCTTGGCCGTTGTCGCCTTCGCTGCCGCGGTCTGCGTCGCAGTCTTCGCAGCAGGCTTCGTCGAGCGCGCGGCCACCGCCTTCACCGCGGCCGTTGTCGTGGTCTTTTTCGCGGGGCTCGTCGTTTTCGCCGCGGTCGCCTTCTTGGCGGGACTCGTCTTCTTCTCGTCGGTGCTCGATGCCTTCGCAACGGGTTTCTTCACCGCGGGCTTCTTCACCGCGGGCTTCTTCGCCGTGCTGGGCTTCGCCGATGAGGTCTCTCGAATCGCCTTCGCGTCTGAGCGCGCGCTCGATGCGGAGTCAGGCCGATCAGCGGCATCGTCTACAGAAGCAGTCACCCCCCTACGCTATCAACGGCACCCGCATTTCTTAGGGCCGGATGACACAATCGTCATCGGATTCCCGGGTGTTCACCTGACCTGTGTGTCTGGTGTGTACCTGATCACGAAATGGCAACAGCCGGGCCTCACCCCACAGGTTCCCAGGCGCCATCGCTAGCATGAGGGCGGCACGAAGAAGTGTCTGGTCGATTAAGCGACCGTGAACACAGAATCTTTTTAGGAGAATTCGTGACTCTTCAGACCGTTATCCTCGCCGCTGGCATGGGCTCGCGCCTCGGCCGTGCGCTGCCGAAGCCGCTCACCGAGCTCAGCGACGGCCGCACCATCATGCAGCAGCAGCACGAGAACATCCGTGCGGCATTCGGCCGTGAGGCCCGCATCACCACTGTCGTCGGCTACCGCGCCGAGACCGTCATCGAGGCGTTCCCGCATGTCAACTACGTGCACAACGAGCGTTACGACGAGACGAACACCTCCAAGAGCCTGCTGCGCGCCCTCGGCGCGACGGGCAAGGGCGGTGTGCTCTGGATGAACGGCGACGTCGTCTTCGACCCGCGCATTCTCGGCCGTGCCATCGAGTTCATCGAGCGCGATCAGTCGTTCGTCACGGTGAACACGTCCAAGGTCAGCGACGAAGAGGTCAAGTACACCGTCACCGCCGAAGGTTTCATCAACCAGCTGTCGAAGACCGTCAAGGGGGGCCTCGGCGAAGCGGTCGGTATCAACTACATCTCATCCGCACACAAGAAGTCGTTCATGCGCCAGCTGTCGCGTGTTGAGGATCAGGACTACTTCGAGCGCGGGCTCGAACTCGCCATCGCCGAAGACGGCCTGCTGCTCGAGCCCATGGACGTCTCGGATCTCTACGCGGTCGAGGTCGACTTCGCCGAAGACCTCGAGCGGGCGAACCTCTACGTCTGATCTGCACTTCTGAAAGCCCGGCTCTCCAGGGAGCCGGGCTTTCGGCATTCTCGCGGATGATCTGCATAGGATCTGGGCATGGCGAAGAAGGTGCACAAGATCCACTCCCTCCCCGACGATGCCGCCTGGGACAACGGAGTGCCGCCGGCCGGTTCCGACGAGCATTCGATGACGGTGCGCGGGCTCGATCGGGTTCTCGCGATCCAGCGCCCGCTCGTGCTCGCCCACATCCGCAGCATCCGTCTGCGCAACCCGAGTGCTTCGCCCGACCAGCTCGTGCGTATTCTCGAGCGCCGATATCTGGCTGCCGTGACCGCCGGCGGCGCGGCCGTCGGTGCGACGGCCGTCGTCCCCGGCATCGGCACCGGAATCACTCTTGCTCTCTCCGGAGTGGAGACGGCCGGATTCCTCGAGTCGACCGCACTGTTCGCGCAGTCGCTTTCGGAGATCCACGGGATCGCCGTCGAGAACCCGGACCGTGCGCGCGCACTCGTCATGACTCTCCTGCTCGGCAAAGAGGGCGTGGATCTCGTCGGCCAGCTCGCGAAGCAGGCGAGCGGCCACGGAATCGGGCGCTCCTCCTACTGGGGCGAGCTCGTCACGAAGTCGCTCCCCCGTGCCGCGGTCGGTCCGGTCGTCGACCAGCTCAAGACCCGATTCGTCAAGCACTTCGCCGCGGCCGGTGGCGCGTCGATCATCGGCAAGGCCATGCCGTTCGGGATCGGCGCCGCAATCGGGGGTGCCGGAAACCACGTGCTCGGTCGGCGCGTGCTGACGACCTCTCGTCGCGCGTTCGGAGTCGCCCCTGCCGCACTTCCCGCCGAACTCGAGCCCGGTGTGAACGCCGAGAAGCTCGAACTGCGGATGCTGCATGGAGCCCGCTATGCGGGGTCCGCGATCGTCGGTGCAGCAGATTCTCTAGCCAAGACCGTGGGGCGAGCAGGGTCGAAGATCGGCGGGATCAGGCGCGGAAAACGCAGTACGCAAGAGCTTGACTCTTCCTCCACAGACACCGATTCCTGAGGGTTCTCCCCCTCCGCCGGCGCGAACGCCGGCACACGAGTCGCAGCGTCGGTGACCGTTCCTACCGTGGCACCCATGCTGCGCTACATCGATCCGTCACAGATCCCTCCAACTGACGCTTACCGGGTGCCCTGGCGCATCCGCCGCAGCGATCCTCATCACCCTGTCGTGGTCAACGACGGCACAGAGAGCGCCGATTTCGTGCGCGTGTTCCGCGACGACGTCGGCAGCGACAGAACGGAACTATGGGGTCAGGTGCTGCCGTCCGAAGACATCCAGCTGTGCCTGTGCGAGGCAGACCTCGACGAGGTCGTCGTCACGCTCGCCTGGTTCCGCCCTGCCGATGGACTCGAGTACGTATGGCGGTTCGTCGTATGACGTTCGTGCGCGTCACTGCGATCTACGGAACCCGCCAAAGGATCCGTCACCGGGTTGTGCGAGGCATCCAACGCGACGCGCAAGCGCCCTACTAGGGTGGAATCCGTGACGGACACCCCTGACCTCTCAACGACCGCTGCCAAGATCGCGAACCTGCGCACCCGCTTCGACGAGGCGGTCACCGCGCCCGAGAAGATCGCGCAGGAGAAGCAGCACGCCAAGGGCAAGATGACCGCCCGCGAGCGCATCGAGCTCCTCGTCGACAACGGCAGCTTCGTCGAGTTCGACGAGTACGTGCGACACCGCACGACCTCGTTCGGGATGGACCGCAACCGCCCATACGGCGATTCCGTCGTCACCGGTATCGCCACGATCCACGGCCGAACGGTCGCCGTGTACTCGCAGGACTTCACTACCTTCGGTGGTTCGCTGGGCGAGGTGTCCGGCGACAAGATCATCAAGGTCATGGAATACGCCCTGCAGGGCGGAATGCCCATCATCGGCATCCTCGACTCTGGAGGCGCCCGCATCCAGGAGGGCGTGCTCGCCCTCAGCAAGTATGGGGAGATCTTCCGCCTGAACACTCGTTCCTCCGGTGTCATCCCGCAGATCTCGATCATCATGGGCCCGGCTGCCGGCGGTGCCGTGTACGGACCTGCGCTCACTGACTTCGTGATCATGGTCGACAAGACCAGCCAGATGTTCGTCACGGGCCCCGACGTCATCAAGACCGTGACCGGCGAGGACGTCGGCATGGAAGAGCTCGGTGGCGCACTCACGCACAACACCCGCTCCGGTGTCGCTCACTACCTCGCCGATGACGAGGACGACGCGATCGACTATGTGCGCACCCTCCTCGGGTTCCTGCCGGACAACAACATGGGCGAGATCCCCGCCTACGAGAGCGATTTCGAGTTCGAGACGACGGATGCCGACCGCACCCTGAATGCGATCATCCCGGACTCCGCGAACCAGCCCTACGACATCCACACGGTCATCGAGCACGTCGTCGACGACGGCGACTTCATCGAGGTCCAGCCGCTGTTCGCCCCGAACATCGTCATCGGTCTCGGCCGCGTCGAAGGACGCTCGGTCGGCATCATCGCCAACCAGCCCTCGCAGATGGCGGGAACTCTGAACATCGAGGCGGGCGAGAAGGCCAGCCGCTTCGTGCGCTTCTGCGACGCGTTCTCCATCCCGATCGTCACGCTCGTCGACGTCCCCGGATACCTTCCCGGCACCGACCAGGAGTGGACCGGCGTCATCCGCCGCGGCGCGAAGCTCATCTATGCCTACGCCGAGGCGACGGTTCCGCTGGTCACCGTCATCCTGCGCAAGGCCTACGGCGGTGCGTACATCGTCATGGGATCCAAGCAGCTCGGCGCCGATGTGAACCTCGCTTGGCCCACCGCTGAGATCGCCGTCATGGGCGGCCAGGGAGCCGTGAACATTCTCTACCGCAACGAGATCCGCCGGGCCGAAGAGGCCGGTGAAGATGTCGCTGCCGTTCGCACGCGCCTCGCCAACGAGTACACATACAGTGTCACGTCGCCGTTCCTCGCCGCAGAGCGCGGAGAGATCGACGGCATCATCGAGCCCGCGAACACCCGTGTGGCGATCGCCAAGGCGCTGCGCTCACTGCGCGGAAAGCGTGCTGAGCTGCCACCGAAGAAGCACGGGAACATCCCGCTGTGACCAATCCCGAAAAGGCACCAGACGTTCGGATCGTTCGCGGCACAGCGAACGAAGAAGAGCTCGCCGCCCTCATCGCGGTGGTCACCGACGCGTACGAACGCGAAGCCGAGAGCGCTGTGGTCGAAGAAGCGAACGTATCCGTGTGGGAACGCACGCAGCGTCCGACCCGCTCGTCTCTTCGGCGCGACATCCCGTGGGGACGGTTCTCGGGCTAGTCCGCGACGCGTGCAGCGCGAAAGCGCAGTGTGACCAGCTGGAACGGACGCAGCGTCAGTGCGACCTGGTCGCCAAAGACCGAATCGATGACGGCGGCATCCACTTCTCGCTCGAGCAGATCGGTCTCGATCACGGCATCGAACGCGAACGCGACCGACAGCGTCGCCGATGCACGACCGCCCAGCGCCTCGTAGAGCCGCACGATCACATCACCGCTGCGGTCTTCGGCCAACTTCACCGCCTCGACGATGACAGCATCCGACGAGAGCGACAGCACCGAGGCGACCGGGTTGCCTCCGAGGAGCTGACGCGGCGGCAGATTGAGCCGGTATCCCTCACGCGCAGCATCCGCGATCGATGAGTCGGGGCGGATGCTGACTCGAAGAGTGTGCTCGCCCTGATCCGCCTCCGGGTCAGGGTAGAGCGGAGCCCGCAGCAATGACAACCGCACGTTCGTGAATGTGCCACCGCCCTCTCGCGGCAGTGAGGTGATGTCGTGACCGTATGTGGAGTCGTTCGCGACCGCGACGCCGAATCCTGCCTCGCCGACATGCACCCACCTGTGTGCCACCGTCTCGAACCGCGCCATGTCCCACGAGGTATTGGCGTGCGTCGGACGCTGCACGTGTCCGAACTGGATCTCTGAGCTGGCGCGATCGGTGTGCACGTCCAGCGGGAACGCCAGCTTGAGCAGCTTCTGCCGCTCGTGCCAGTCCACCACCGTCTCGATCTCGAGAGCTGCGGAATCTGCATCCAGAATCAAAGTCTGCGTGATCCGCGTGGCCCCCCGGCCGCGGATCACGCAGACGACTGCGGCAGTGGGGTGCGGGACCGGCTCGATGGACTCCGCGTCTGTCAGGTCGATGACGAGACGGCGGTAGTGCTCATCGATGTCCCAGGCATCCCACTGGGTCGGGGTGTCTCGGTGCAGCTGCAGGAGATTCGCTCTCTGCCCCGGCGCGATCGTCTCTCGTCCGGTGGCGCGAACCAGGAGAGAGACGATCAGTCCTGCGTTGTCGATGCGAACACGCAGCTGGCCGTTGGTGAGTTCGAAGCCCTCGTCCGTGCGGGTGAGGGTGGCCGCAGTCGCAGCCCCAGGCGACGCCACCACCGCCATCGCTTCGAGCGGGCCCTGTGCGTACGGCCCGGCATTTGCCACGAGCGCGCTCGATCCCTCGCCGACGAGTGCCCTCAGCGCGTCGACAGTGAGTCGTTCCGTCGCCGCGAGCACCTCGTCGTAACGCCGCTCTGCCTCACGGTGCACCCAGCCGATCGAAGTGCCGGGAAGGATGTCGTGGAACTGCTGCAGCAGCACGGTCTCCCACAGCCCGTCGAGCTCGTCGTAGGGATACTCACCGCCCCGCAGTGCCGCCGCGGTCGCCCACAGCTCGGCTTCGCGCAACGCGTGCTCACTGCGACGATTGCCCTGCTTGGTGCGGGCCTGGGACGTGTAGGTCCCCCGATGGAACTCCAGATACATCTCGCCCGACCACACCGGCGGATGCTCGTACTCCGCCTCGGCGGCGGTGAAGAACTCCGCAGGGCTCGACAGCGTCACCGTCGGCGAGCCCTCCAGCGAGCGCAGCCGCTCGGCTGCGGCGATCATCTCGCGGTTGGGCCCTCCACCACCATCGCCGTATCCGAAGGGAACGAGCGACGTATTCGCCATGCCCTTCTCGGCATATTGCCGCTCTGCGCGGGCAAGGTCTGCTCCAGACAGCTGCGAGCTGTAAGTATCCACCGGCGGGAAGTGGGTGAAGATCCGCGTCCCGTCAGTTCCCTCCCAGAGGAACGTGTGGTGCGGCATCCGGTTCGTCTCGTTCCACGACATCTTCTGCGTCAGCATCCATCGTGATCCGGCCGCGCGCGCGATCTGCGGAAGAGCTGCCGAATACCCGAAGGAGTCCGGGAGCCAGACGTCGAGCGGCTCGACGCCGAACTCCGCCATGAAGAAGCGTTTGCCGTGGACGAACTGGCGCGCCAGCGCCTCGCCGCCGGGCATGTTGGTGTCGGACTCGACCCACATGCCTCCGGCGGGGACGAACTTTCCGGATGCCACGGCATCGCGCACCCGCGAGAACAGTTCGGGCTGGAACTGCTTCAGCCACGCATACTGCTGAGCCGAGGATGCGGCGAAGACGAAGTCCGCCTCCTGCTGCAGTGACAGCACGTTCGAGAATGTGCGCGCGATCTTGCGCTGCGTCTCACGGACCGGCCACAGCCACGCCGAGTCGATGTGCGCGTGCCCGATGGCGTGCACCCGGTGCGCGGACGCCGCCGCGGGGCTCGAGAGGACGCCGGCAAGCTCTCGACGCCCCGCGGCAGCACTGCCCACGATGTCATCAGGATCTGCGGCATCCATCATGCGCTCCAGTGCCCGGAGGATCTCCGCGCGTCGCGGCGACGAACCAGGCAGCTCCGCCATCAGTTGCGACAGCACCGTCGCATCCTGCAGCAGCTCCCAGGTCTCGAGGTTGCGCATTGCGATGTCTGCGTGCCGCAGTCGATAGAGGGGTTCGTCGCCCGCGGTCTCCAGAGAACCGAGATCGGTCGGACGGAAGAAGCGGAACCCCTCGGCGAGGTCAGGGTTCGCTGCAGCCTCGAGGTAGAGCTCGAAATGTTCACCCGGGCCGGCTTCGAGCGGCACGTGCGCGTTACGCGGCTCTACTGCCTTCACGATCGAGCCGTCGGGACGATAGACCGTGCCCTCAGCTTGAAACCCTGGCTCTGCCTCGTTGAATCCCAGATCGAACAGCAGCTCCGCTCCGGGAGCCTCCGGCACCGTTCCCGTCAGCCTCAGCCAGGTCGTCCCCCAGGGCTTCCCCCATCGTGCCCCTGCCGCAACCGGCTGATAGATCTGGCCCACAGCTTCCGCGAACGGCACCGGCTCCCCCGGCACCTCCCAACTCGCCACACGCAGCGGCGTGAGAACCGCGTGCACGTTCGGGCGCAACCGCTCGTGAATGAAGCGCCGAAGACGCGCTTCGATGAGATCGGTCGTGTCGTGCATGCCCAGCAGACTCCAAGGTCGGGATGCAAATAGTCAATCGATTCGATTTAACCCTGTCAAGACCTCTCGGCTCCCCGCATCCGTTCGTGCGACGAATCGAGGAAGAGAGCTTCCGCACGCGGAGAGAGCACTTCATCAAGCACGACGCATCCCGCCCCGACTGCGCCCACGTCATCCCCGATGACAGCACCGCGGACGGGAAGAGCTCGCACGGCGCGAGTCGCACTCTGCCGCTCGAGAAGCTGTGGAAGCAGCGAGAGATCCACTGACGAGACGCGAGTCCAGAAGGGCCCGCCGAGGACGACGCAATCCACATCGAGCATGTTCGTCAGGGCAGAGATCAAAACAGAGAGATGTCCGGCCGCCTCCTCCAGAATCTCGGTCGCGCCACGATCCCCCGCTGCAGCCCGATCACACAGATCAGTGAACCTCGAATCGACGGATTCCGGATCGCTTCCGACCCGGTCATCGGCGAACACACCCGCTCTCTCTGCACGCTCGATGATCGCCAGCGGCGTGCACACCACCTCGACACAGCCGCGCTGACCGCACGCGCATTCCGGTCCGTCGGGGTCGACGATGATGTGTCCGATCTCGCCGGCATTGCCAGATGCCCCGCGCACGACGTCCCCGTCGATCACGAGGGCTGCGCCGATGCCGATGCCGAGGTAGATCAGCAGAAAAGAGCTGTCCGGCTGATGATCGCCCGTCCACAGCTCAGCCACCGCTGCTGCCGTCGTGTCCTTCTCCAGGATGACCCGCAGCCCCGTCGCCTCAGCGAGTGCGTCGCGCAGGGGAACCCGGTGCCAGGAGTGCAGCTTGGGCGGATCGACCACGGTGCCGTGCTCGGCATCCAACGGCCCTGGTGCGGCGACGCCGATCCCCGTGATGGCTGAGCGGTCGATGCCCTCTGCCACGATGAGCTGCTCGATCTCGTCCGCCATCGCCGCAATGATTCGTCGAGGCTCATCCGCGGGCATGCGCCTCGCGACGCGTGCGATGACGGCACCCGTGAGATCGAGAAGGACGAAGGTCACGATCGCGGGGTCCAGATGCACGCCGATCGACACACGACTCGTCGGGTTCAACCGCAGCATGGTGCGCGGTTTGCCCGGGCCTTGAACGGTGCGGCCGGCTTCCTCGATGAACCGCTCGTCGAGCAGCCTGCGTGTGATGTTCGTGACGGTCTGCGCCGACAGCCCGGTCGCCTCGACGAGTTCGGTACGGCTCAGCCCCTGGCCCGAGCGCCGAACGGCCTCGAGAATGACAGAGCGATTGAAACCGCCCATCTTCGGAAGATTCGTTCCTTTCCGCCGTGAACTCATCGCTCCATCATGACGCATTCAGCAGAATCTTTGTCCCCCGAAATACCTACAGACAACGGTCTTGTATCCGGGAAGACTGATACCAACGCTTCGCGTTCGATCGGTCTCTCTGCCCCAGGGTAGGCAGACGGTGATCGATCACCCGCGGTGGGTTTTCGGGTAACTGCACCGCATATGGCGAGGGGTCGACGAGTTCGTCGCCCCTCGCCCTTCTTGTTCGCAGTGCGCAGTGCACCTACCGCTCTCGGGGGATCTCTTTCCACAGGCCGACGGTGTCCTCGTCTGAAGAGTCGCCCGTTCCCGTGCGTCCGACCACGGTGACCGCGGTACGGGGGTCACGCGCGGCGCGAATGATCACGCGCTCGACATCGGCCTGAGCGATCACGTCGGCGAGCTCATCCCTGATCTCATCCCGACGCTTCTCATCGAGCTCTTCGAGCCCGCCTTCGTCGAACACGGTCACCGCGATGCCACGGAGCCTGACGCGCTGGATGGCTTCACGCACGGCATCGTTGAGCAGGCCAGCCCCGCGCAGCTCGTCGCGCAACCGCCCTTCGGCAAGCCGGGCCTCCAGGCGCTCCTCTTCGGTCAAGCGCCCCTGCGCTGCGACAGTCCTCGTGAGTACGGGACCGGCGACGCTCAGCGCGTACTTCACCCTGATCCTCCGCTCGCGCTGACGCACCAGCTGCGTAGCATGCCACACGGAGACCGCACGCTGGATCTCGGCGAGACGCTCTGTGTCACGGACTGCGCGATCCCAGAACAGCACGAGCAGCTGCGCGACTACGGTCCACATGATGGAGCCGACGAGCCCGAGTTCAAGAGCGGTCAGCAGTCCGAGCTGCACGGCTGTTGACGCGGTGAGCGCGAGCAGGACGAGCCACCCGATCACGGGCCGTCGGCGCACGATGCAGATCACAGCGAGAAGGCCCAGCGCACCGATGTACCAGGTGGCGAACGGCGCGGTCCTGTCGCGGACGAGCATCGCTGCTCCCACCATGAACGGAATGCCGGCGCCCGCCACGATCGCGACCACCCCGAGCCACCCCGGCATCCGAGCGGTGCCCTGCACGTCGACGACGACAGTGGCGATCATCACCACCAGGTACAGCAGGATCGCCGCGCCCATCACGAGAGGCGCGGCCGGCTGCACCGTCCACCACGCCGCTCTGGCTGCGAAGTAGATCGCGAAACCCACGGCGAGCCCGGTGGCGACGCTGCGCACCGAGCGATTCATGCGCTTCCCCACTCGAGAACGATGTGCGTTCCGGTGCCGGTGGAATCGATCGACACGCTTCCCGCGACGGCGGCCATGCGCGCGATCATCGACGCGCGAATGCCCAGGCGGTCCTCGCCGATGGCGTCGAGATCGAAGCCTGCGCCCGTATCCAGGATCGTCACCGCAAGCCCGTCGTCACCGCGTCCGTCCACAACCACGTGCAGACCCCGGCCGGCAGCGTGGTCGAGCGCGTTCCCGATGGCCTGGCGAGCGGCGAGCACGATCGCTCGCGCAGCTCGTCCGGGAATCAGTCCCGCCGTTCCCCGCTCCTCCACGATCGCATCGGCGCCGCGTTCCGACAGCGCGCGCCGCAGCTCAGCCACGATCAGCGCCGTCCCGATCGGGTCATCGCTGCCCTCCTGGGCGACGACGGCTTCGGTGTTCGCCAATCGCGTCAGCGCCTCGCGCGCCATCGCCACGGCAAGATCCCTCGCGCGATCGGAATCGGCGCGCTCTGCGGCGATGAGGGCGGCGAGTACGCTGTCGTGCATGAGGGCGGCCATCGCGACGCGCTCCTCCTCACCGGCGACTCCTGCGGCGACCGAGGTGTAGGAAGCGACAGCGCTGCCGCGTGCGCTGTCGACGCCGACCGCGACCGCGCGGAACATCCAGCCGAGCGCGACGATCACGAAGCCGAGGATGATCGTGAACGAGACATCGAAGGCCGTCGTCGTCCAATAGGAGCTGCGGAAGCCGCCCTCGACCAGGCGCACGTAGCCGTACACCAACGGCAGACCGAGGGCCCAGAGCACCTGCACCTTCACCGGGAAGGCGAGCATCGCAGCGACGACACCGACGTTCACCAGGAAGAAGATCCACGGCTGACCCTGGCTGCCCGAACCCGTCGAGAGCACGATCGGCCACGTGGCAAGGGCGATGAGGTAGATGATCGCGAACGCCGCTGCGCACACGCGCACGCCGCGCCCGAGCACACAGGAGGCGAGCATGGCGGCCAGCGAGATGTACACGACGAGCAGGAACGCGACCTGCACCCCGGATGCACCGTGTTTGAGCCCGCCCATCGCCGCCAGCAGCGCCTGCACACCGAGAATCGCTGACCCGATGGCCGCGACGATCGCCAGGATGCGTTCCATCCGCTTGCGTGTGAAGCGTTCGAACTCCGTCTCGGCCGCGCTCGGCGACGGGATTCGTCCCCACGCGGCCTGCAGCGCGGCGTCAGCGGGCACTGGCAGCCCCGTCTGGGGCGACGATGCCGTCCTCCATGGCGCGACGGAGCAGATCGACCTTCGTCGGAGCCGGTCTTCCGACCTCGACGTACTTCACGCGCACGCGCGTGATGTTCTCTTTCGCGGTCGAATACGCGACACCGAGTCGTTCAGCGACCGCCTTGAGCGGGAGCCCTGTCGCGTACAGGCGCAGTACGTCACGTTCACGCACCGACAACTGCGCGTCAGCGAACTCGCGATCGCCTTCGACTGCGCTGGCCCATTCCACGTTGTTCAGTGCTTCGCCGCGTGCGACAGTGCGGATCGCGTGCAGCACATCATCAAGCGCGGATGACTTGCTCACCACACCTGCCGCGCCTGCGGCGAGCGCCTCGCGCACCGCCGCAGGACGGTCGGCGACGCTGTGGATGACGACACTTGCGCCGTCAGAGACGAGCGCGGTGACATTCTCGGTCACTGTAGTGCCGTCACCGAGCGTCAGATCAAGCACGACCACGTCAGCCGGTGACGCGCCGGCCGTGGTGCGCCAACTCAGATAGGCCCCGACCGTGCTCCCGGAGAACACGACAGTTCCGCTGTCGGCGCGCTCGCACGCCAACTCCAACCCGAGCCGAACAGACTCGTGATCGTCGATGAGTGCGACCGTGCTCATGGCACCATGCTATCGATCGGCTGAACGATCACCGGCTCAGAAGCGCAATGGTCTCGAAGTGGTGGGAATGCGGGAAGAGATCGAACGCCTCCAGCGATTCCACATTCCAGCCGAGCTGACGGAACGTGCCGAGGTCGCGTGCGAGGGCGACAGGGTCGCAGGCGACGTAGACGACAGCATCCGGGTTCAGTGCGTGCACGCCTTCGACGACCGCGCGTCCTGCACCCGCGCGCGGCGGGTCGAGCACGACCGTCCCAGCCTGAGCATCGTCCGGGAGAGACGCAAGATAGCGATCCACCCGCGCGGTCACGGCAGCGGCCCCGAAATCGGCGAGGTTCTCACGCGCGTGAGCAGTGGCGCGTCCGCTGGACTCGACGGTCACGATGTCTGTGGCGCCGGCTGTCGCCAGCGAGGAGGCCAGCAGGCCGACACCTCCGTAGAGGTCGAAATGCGTCGCGTTCGGATCGACCCGACCCTCGAGCGCCTTCCTGATCGCGGAATCGAGAATCGCTGCCGCTCCGTGGTGCACCTGCCAGAATCCGTCCGCATCCACCTGGAACGACCGGTCTCCGACGCGCTCGACGATGACCTTCGGGGCCGGACGCTTGCCGCGTTCGGGGCGCCGCAGCACGTGCACGGTGCCGTCCGAGGATTCGACCAGGTCGATGCGGCCGGGTTTCGCGTTCCGCAGCGACAGCGCCTCGGCTGCCATCGTCGGGCGCGCCAGCGGGTGCGACGAGACCGGGATCACACGGTGACTGCGCGCCGCGTAGGGACCCACGATTCCATCCGCGTCGACGTGCAGCGACAGACGTGTGCGCCACCCCGTGCCGTCGGTGCCATCGATCGCGCTGACGGACGGTGCCTCCAGGCCTTCTCCTGCGAACTTGTCCAGCGCCTCGGCGAGCACCTGCTTCTTGAGCACGCGCTGGTGCTCAAGATCGATGTGACCAAGATCTGCGCCCCCGGCGCGCTCTTCGGGGTCGTGCGACAGATCGGCCTCGGGCCAGATATGTGCGCGGCGGTGCGGCGAGGCCTCCAGCACCTCAATCGTCTCGGCGCGCCAGAACGATGACTTCGCGTTGTCGGTGACCCGCGCGCGCACCCGCTCCCCGGGGATGGCATCCGAGACGAAAACCACCCGTCCTTCGTGTCGAGCGATGAACGTGCCGCCGTGAGCGATACCGGTGATGTCGAGATCGAGCGATGCGGGTGCGGAAGAGGCCATCCTTCGAGGATACGGTTCCCAGAGCGATACCGTGGTCGCTATGCAGGTCTGTCTCGCCTCCACCTCCCCCGCCCGTCTGATGCTGCTGCGCCAGGTGGGGATCGAACCACTCACGCGCGCACCGGGGACAGATGAGGAAGCTGTCGCCGCAGAAGCCGTCGCGGCCAGAGGAGCAGACCTCCCCCCTGACGAACTGGTGCTCCTGCTCGCACGCGCCAAAGCCGCCGATGTCGCGCAGAGTCTTTGTGATGAGGATCCTTCTTTCGATGGCATCGTGATCGGCGGGGACTCGATGTTCGCGCTCGGCGGCCGCGTCTTCGGCAAGCCCTACACCGAGGCAGAGGCGACCAAGAGGTGGCGCGAGATGCGCGGCGCCACCGGCGTGCTGCACTCCGGACACTCGGTCTTCCGCCTCCAGCCGGGCCGCGAACTGCGCGAGGCGACGGCCGTGGCCGAAGCATCCGTCACATTCGCCGACGACATCACCGACGATGAGATCGCCGCCTATGTGGCAAGCGGGGAGCCGCTGCACGTTGCCGGCGCATTCACTGTCGACAGCCTCGGCGGAGCATTCATCACCCGGGTCGAGGGCGACCCCTCCACTGTGGTGGGCATGTCGCTGTCCACGGTTCGCCGTCTCGCTCGCCAGCTCGACGTGTCGTGGACAGATCTGTGGTCCACGCAGCAGTCATAGACATTCCGCTACGTTTTTTAGCATTTCTTGTCGATACTGCTCAAAATTATCGAGCCTCTTCTCGCTAGGCTGACACTCATGCCCATCGACAAGGTGCTCATCGCCAACCGCGGTGAGATCGCCGTACGCATCATCCGTGCCGCCCGCGATTCTGGAATCTCCTCGGTAGCCGTCTACGCCGAGCAGGACCGTGATGCACTGCACTCGCGCCTCGCCGACGAGGCGTACTCGCTCGATGGCGACACGAGCGCATCGACGTATCTGCAGATCGACAAGATCCTCTCGATCGCGCGACGCTCGGGAGCCGACGCGGTTCACCCCGGCTACGGATTCCTCGCCGAGAATGCCGACTTCGCTCGCGCCGTGATCGGCGCAGGCATGATCTGGATCGGCCCATCCCCCGACGCGATCGAGTCGCTCGGAGACAAGGTCACTGCGCGCCACGTCGCTGAGAAGGTCGGCGCGCCACTCGCGCCCGGCACGCCAGGACCCGTCGAAACAGCAGACGAGGTCATCGCTTTCGCGAAGGAGCACGGTCTTCCGATCGCGATCAAGGCTGCGTACGGCGGCGGCGGGCGCGGACTCAAGGTCGCCCGCGAGCTCGATGAGGTCGCCGAGCTCTTCGAATCGGCCACCCGTGAGGCTGTCGCAGCCTTCGGCCGCGGCGAGTGCTTCGTCGAGAAATACCTCGACAAGCCGCGTCACGTCGAGACCCAGTGTCTGGCGGATGCCGAGGGCAACGTCGTCGTGATCTCCACGCGCGACTGCTCGCTCCAACGCCGCCACCAGAAGCTCGTCGAAGAGGCACCGGCGCCGTTCCTCACCGAGGAGCAGAACGAGCAGCTGTACACCGCATCCAAGGCCATTCTGAAAGAGGTCGGCTACGTCGGGGCCGGAACCTGCGAGTTCCTCATCGGCGCAGACGGCACCGTGTCGTTCCTCGAGGTGAACACCCGCTTGCAGGTCGAGCATCCGGTCTCTGAAGAGGTCACCGGTATCGACCTCGTGCGCGAGCAGTTCCGCATCGCCGCAGGCGGCACGATCGACTACGACGACCCGAAGCCGCAGGGGCACTCGTTCGAGTTCCGCATCAACGGTGAGGACCCCGGTCGCGGGTTCCTCCCGCAGCCCGGCCCGATCCACGTCTTCAAGACTTTCGGCGGTCCCGGCATCCGTCTCGACTCCGGCGTCACCGCCGGCGATTCCGTCTCAGGTGCGTTCGACTCGCTGCTGGCGAAGATCATCGTCACCGGGCGCGACCGTGCCGAGGCTCTCGAGCGCGCACGTCGTGCGCTCGATGAGTTCGAGGTCGCAGGACTCCCTACCGTCCTGCCCTTCCACCGCAAGGTCGTTCGGGATGCCGCATTCACCGCGGAAGACGGCAATTTCGGCATCTTCACTCGCTGGATCGAGACGGAGTTCGACAACGACATCCCGGCCTGGGACGGCGAGCTCGAAGAGCCGACCGCGACAGAGACCCGCCACACCGTCGTCGTCGAGGTCGCTGGTAAGCGCCTCGAGGTGAGCCTGCCCGACCGTGTGACCGTCGCCGCCGGCACCACCGGCCGCCCGGCAGCTGTTCCGCCGTCGCGCCGGAGTCACTCCATGACTGCGTCAGCGGGAGCATCCGGCGATGCCGTGAAGTCACCCATGCAGGCAACGATCGTCAAGGTCGCCGTTGAGGAGGGACAGCAGGTCGTCAAGGGCGACCTTGTCGTCGTCCTTGAGGCGATGAAGATGGAGCAGCCGCTGCAGGCGCACAAGGACGGCGTCATCGGCAGCATCAATGCGTCCCCTGGAGCCACGGTCTCTGCCGGTCACCAGCTGCTCACCATCTCCTAGCCCCTCTCCTAGCCGCCGAGACCCCCGCCTACCGCCGAGACCCCGTGCTGCCGACGTCGGCAGCATGGGGTCTCGACGCGAAGACGGGGTCTCGGCGGAGGTTGGGAAGCGGACGCGGAGGTTAGGAGATGTTCACGAGGTGCATCGCGCGCGACGCATCAGTGATGCTCGACGACAGCGAGGGGTATGCGGCGAAGACGCGCGAGACCTGGTCGACCGTGAGGCGACGCTCGACGGCGACGGCGAGTGGATAGATCAGCTCGGATGCCTTCGGCGCGACGATCACTCCACCGATCACGGTTCCGGAGCCCTTGCGGGCGATGATCTTCACGAAGCCGTCCTTGATGCCCATCATCTTCGCCCGCGGGTTCGCGGCGAGCGGCAGCTTGTAGACCAACCCGTCCATCTGCTCGAGGTCCTTCTCACCCCAGCCGACGGTTGCGATCTCGGGAGCGGTGAAGATGTTCGAGGTGATCTTGATCTTCTCGAGCGGGATGACGATGTCGCCGAGCGCGTGGAACACCGCGGTACGGCCCTGCATGGACGCCACGGATGCCAGCGGGAAGAAGTTCGTGCAGTCGCCCGCCGCGTAGATGTTGGGCACAGAGGTGCGCGCGACCTTGTTGACCCGCACGTGGCCGGACTCGGTCAGCTCGACTCCCGCTTCTTCGAGCCCGATCCCGGCGGTGTTCGGAATCGATCCGACCGCCATCAGGCAGTGACTGCCCTCGACGGTGCGGCCGTCAGATAAGGTGACGAGCACGCCGGCCTCGGTGCGCTCCACCGTGTTCGCACGGGACTTCGACAGCACGGTCATTCCGCCGCGGGTGAAGACGTTCTCCAGCACGTGCGCGGCATCCGGATCCTCACCGGGAAGAACCTGATCGCGGCTGGAGATCAGCGTCACCTTCGCGCCGAGGTTCATATAGGCGGAGGCGAACTCCGCACCGGTGACGCCGGAGCCGACCACGATGAGGTGTTCCGGCAGAGCCTTCATGTCGTAGAGCTGAGTCCAGGTGAGGATGCGCTCGCCATCGGGCTTGGCAGAATCGAGCTCGCGCGGCGATGCGCCGACCGAGACGATGATCGTGTCGGCCTCGATGCGGTCGAAGTCTGTGCCGCCGACACCGGTCGAGACGACGATCGCGTTCGCTCCTTCAAGGCGTCCGTGACCGGAGAGAATGCGCACCCCGGACTCGAGCAGTGTGGAGCGCATGTCCTCTGACTGCTGGCCGGCCAGCGCGAGCAGACGCTTGTTGACAGCGGCGAGGTTGATCGCGATCTCAGGCTTGAGCGGTCGACCGTTCGAACCCTTGGCATAGAACTGCACGCCCAGGTCGCTGGCTTCTGAGATCGCGACTGCGGCATCGGCAGTGGCGATGAGACTCTTGGACGGGACGACATCGGTCAGCACCGCGGATCCGCCGACACCCACTCGCTCGACGAGGGTCACCTCTGCTCCGAGCTGAGCGGCGGCCAGGGCCGCCTCGTATCCGCCGGGGCCGCCGCCGAGGACGGCAACACGCTGAGTGCGCTCAAAAGGAGTCGAAGACATGGCTTCTATTCTCCCGCAATCCTCGCTGAGCAGGCGCCACCTTCCATAGAGTGGGATGCATGACCGAGATCCACATCAATCCCCTCGACGTTCCGGACGCAGACCCGTTCGAGATCGCAGCCCGCGCCGCGGCAGACATCGCCCGGCTCACCGGCGTCGAGAAGCATGACATCGCCCTCACGCTCGGCAGCGGCTGGGGCCGCGCCGCAGAGCTCATCGGCGAGACCGTCGCCACCGTCCCTGCCACCGAGGTCACCGGCTTCTCCAAGCCCGCCCTCGAGGGCCACGTCGGCACTCTGCGCAGCATCCGCACACCAGAGGGCAAGAACGTCCTCGTGATCGGGGCGCGCACCCATTACTACGAGGACCACGGCGTCCGCCGGGTTGTCCACAGCGTCCGCACTGCTGCGGCCACGGGGGCTGCGATCATGGTGCTCACCAACGGCGCCGGCGGCATCCGCGAGACCTGGAAGCCCGGCCAGCCCGTTCTCATCAGCGACCACATCAACCTCACCGCTGACTCACCTCTCGAGGGCGCGACCTTCGTCGACCTGACGGACCTCTACTCGAAGCGCCTGCGCGACATCGCTCACACGGTCGACCCCTCGCTCGATGAGGGCGTGTACACCCAGTTCCGCGGCCCGCATTACGAGACCCCGGCAGAGGTGCAGATGGCGAAGATCATCGGCGGCGACATCGTCGGAATGTCCACAGCACTCGAGGCGATCGCCGCACGTGAAGCAGGCATGGAGGTGCTCGGCTTCTCGCTCATCACGAACCTCGCCGCCGGCATCCAGAAGACGCCGCTGAGCCACGAAGAGGTCATCGAAGCCGGCAAGGAAGCGGAGCCGGTGATCTCGGCACTGCTGGCGCGCGTGGTGGAGGCGCTGTGAGCCTCGACGAGGCAGTCGATGCCAGGCTCGCGCAGGCGCGGGCCTGGCTCCGCCAAGATCCGGATGCCGAGACCCGCGACGAGCTCGCCGGTCTCATCACTCGTGCAGCCTCCGGCGATGAGACCGCACGTCACGACCTCGACGACCGCTTCCGCACCCGCCTCGCCTTCGGCACCGCAGGACTGCGCGGCGCACTCGGCGCCGGCAGCAACCGGATGAACCGCGTGCTCGTCTCGCAGGCCGCTGCGGGCTTCGCTGCGTACTTGCACGCGCGCGCACAGGGGCAGACTCCTACGGTAGTGATCGGCTACGACGGCAGACGGAACTCCCGCCGGTTCGCTCAGGACTCCGCCGAGATCTTCGCAGGCGCCGGCCTGAAGGCGATTCTGCTGCCCCGCCTGCTCCCGACACCGGTGCTGGCGTTCGCCGTGCGCCATCTCGGCGCCGATGCCGGCGTCATGGTGACCGCGAGCCACAACCCGCCCAACGACAACGGGTACAAGGTCTACCTCGGCGGCACCGAGGACGGATCGCAGATCGTGTCGCCCGCGGACGCCGAGATCGCCGCGTACATCGAGCGCGTCGCGAAGGCCGGAGACATCGGCATCCTTCCGCACTCCACGCAGTATGAGATCGCCGGTGAAGACGTCGTCGACGCCTACGTGGCTGCGACAGCCGCCATCGCCCCCGCTCCGTCGTCGGCTCGCGGCCTCACCTGGGTCTACACGGCCATGCACGGAGTCGGGTGGGAGACGTTCGCCCGCATCATCGATGCGGCGGGCTATCCGCGCCCGAAGACGGTGGGCGAGCAGCTGAACCCCGATGCGACGTTCCGCACCGTCGCGTTCCCCAACCCCGAAGAACCCGGTGCGATGGATCTCGCATTCGCTGCGGGTCGCCGGACGCGCGCGGATTTCATCCTCGCGAATGACCCGGATGCTGACCGCCTTGCAGTGGCGATCCCCGACGAGTCGGCGAAGGGCGGCTGGCGCCGACTCACCGGCAACGAGATCGGGCTGCTGCTGGGCGCCCGTGCCGCCCGCGCAGCCGAAGGGACACCTGGTGCGTCACTGGCATGCTCGCTGGTCTCCTCCCCCGGTCTCGGTGCGATCGCCGCGCACCACGGCCTCGACTTCCACGAGACGCTGACCGGTTTCAAATGGATCTCCCGGGCCCCTGGGATGGTCTTCGGCTTCGAAGAGGCGCTCGGGTATCTCGTGAACCCCGAGACGGTCCGCGACAAGGATGGCATCTCTGCGGCGGTCGCCGTGCTCGGACTCGCAGCCGAGGCGCGCGAGCGCGGAGAGACTCTCGCTGACCAGCTGGCGCAGCTCGGCGAGATCTACGGGCACTTCGCGAGTGGGCAGGTCGCTGTGCGTGTGGACGATCTGTCGATCATCGGCAAGGTGATGCTGTCGCTGCGCACGCTGCCGCCGACGCACATCGGCGGCGCACAGGTGGAGGCGGTCGAAGACCTGCTCCAGGCTGCGCCGGGGCTTCCCTCCGGCGATGTGCTGCGATACCGCGTCGCCGGCGGCACCCGCATCATCGTCCGCCCCAGCGGCACCGAGCCCAAGCTCAAGGTGTACATCGACGCGCAGGCGGCATCGGCGACTGAGGCGGCCGAGACCGTCGCTGAAACCGAGGCCGGGGTCAGAGCATTGCTGGAGGAGCGATCCTGACAGCAGGGCAGTTATCGCCCTCATCGACTGAGCCCGGCTAACATCGCACATATGCTCATCCGAACCGTGACCATCAGTGCGCAGGGTGGCGCGCATGCCCGGCCGGTCGCCGAATTGGTGCGTCTGGCACAGCGACATACGCCCACCGTGACGCTGCGCGTCGCCGACGGTCGCGAAGCGGACCTCGCCAGCGTGCTGGCCGTCATGGACCTTGCTCTGGAGGCCGGCGACGAGGTCGTGCTCGAGGTGGCGGATGCACCGGGCTCGAACGCACTGCTGGACGACTTGGTTGCCGTCCTTGCTCCCGCCCCGGAGCTGACCGAGCGCTGACTCAGCCGTCGATGACGGCGACGAGTTCGTCGAGGAACGCCTCGAACGTGGTTCCGCGCCGAACGATCCGCTGCACGCTCTCGCGCTCGCTGAAGACCTCGACCAGCTGCTCGAACACGGTCTGGAACGCTGCCCGATCGCTCTCGCTGAAAGCGGCGAGCGCGACGACCTGAACCCGACCGTCACCCCAGGCGACCGATCCGTCTGCCACACCGATGGCGATGGCTGTGCGCTGAGCGGTCATCTGCAGCGCGTGCGGCACGGCGAACGCGTCGGTGAAAGCGGTGGACGACATCTGCTCTCTGGCGATGGTGTTCTCGATGTAGTCGTCACCGATCAGACCGGATGCTGTCAGCATCCCGCCGAGCCGCCGGATGATGGCCTCTTCGCCTTCATCGGGGAGCGGGCGCACGAACGCGTCCGGCGAGAAGT
Source organism: Microbacterium sp. (assembly GCF_048259935.1). Lineage (GTDB taxonomy): Bacteria > Actinomycetota > Actinomycetes > Actinomycetales > Microbacteriaceae > Microbacterium. Next base: position 118,311 of record NZ_JBLXHF010000004.1, read on the forward strand.
AGCGGGCCAGCTCTGCGCGCAGCCGGTTCAGGCGCCGTGCGCGCCGGATGCGTGCGGCGGCCTGCGACACCCGCTCGACGTCGGCATCGGTGAGGAAGGGCTGGATGCGCACGTAGTGCTCGCCACTGGTGCCGGGGTCGATCGTAGTGAGGACGAGGTCCGTGTCGATGCTCGCCCAGTCGGGGTCAACGGTAGTGACCACACCGGTCACCTCGACAGAGGTGCCCAGCGACCGGTCAACGCTCGATCGCAGCAGTTCGTGCAGCTCGTAATAGCCAGGGCACACGATCGTGGCGGTGAGGATCGACTCGGCTTTGCGGCTGCGCTCGAGCCTGCCGCCGATGTGCATCGCGATGTACGCGATCTCGTCGTCGTGGATGGGTGCGCCGAGGCGATCGTGCAGTCCGCTCGCGATCGAGACTGCAACCTCGAAGATCATCGGATATGACGCCTTCAACGAGCGTGTGAGCGGGTTGCGGCTCCACGCCTGCTCCTGCGCACGGCGCAGCAGGTTCTGCACGTGCAGCGCGAGTCGGAGGATGAATTTCTCGTCGATCAGGTCGACCTGATAGTCGACGGCTGCCTGCACGATCTCGGCGCGCACTGCCGCCTCGATCACCGGTTCCACGCCGCTGCGCACGGCGTCGGCTGCGACGTCCTGTCCTGGTGCGATCGCGCGAGTGAGCACCAGCGTTGCGAGATGGGCGCTGTCGCCGCCGCGCAGCGAGACGCCGAAGTGCTCCGAGGCCAGCTCGCTGATCACGGCACCGAGTTTGGGAATCTCGTCCCAGGTGCCGCCGGGTGAGGCCTCCAGAGCGCGCCCCGCAGAGACGCGATCGGCGGCGATCGCGATGTGCAGCAGCACGTCCGAGATCGCCAACTCGTTCACGTAATAGCCGAGGGCACTCAGCTCACGCACGAGAGCCGTCTTGAACGGACCGACAGCGTGTGCGGCGACGGCCGTTCCGGTGAGGGCGCGGCGGATGCTCTCCGGGTGGAAAGACCCGGCATCCATCTCGTCATGAGCGAGGCGGCTGAGCAGGCGTCGCTGCGCGACCTCTGACCCGCGCAGCCGAACCCGCTCTCGGTCGCGCTCCAGGCTCAGATCCATGCCGTCGAGGAGCCCGCGCACCCTGGCGAGGTCGGCTTCGAGAGTCGCCTCACTGACGTGCATCGCATCGGCAGTCTCGTAGACATCGATGCCGTCTGAGGCATCCAACAGTATGCGCACCAGCGAATGCAGACGATCCCGCGGGGCTGATTCCCCCGCCGCGCGCGTGCGGAGTGCATCGTGCGCTCCGGGACCGGGGCGATATCCCGCAGGACCGGACTCGACGGCATCCGCCTCGGGCACACGGGCGTTGAGGGCTGCGACATAGGAGCGGATGCTGCGCGGCGTCACCCCCAGCAGATCGGCGAGGCTGGCGGCGGTTGCCCACTCGTCCTGTCGGAGCAGGGTCTGCAGGAGCCGGTCCTGACGCTGTCGCGACATGTGTCCCATGATGCCAGCACTGCACCCGCTCGGGGCGGAAGTGCGTGTTCCGCAGGGGCGGAAGAGAACGTGGTGGCAACTCTCCCAGCTGTTTCCCAGAATGGAGAGAGCCTTGCGAAGGCGGGTGAAAGAGGGGAATCGATGAAGATCCTGGTGGTGTGCGGCGCGGGAGCGTCGAGCACTTTCGTCGCTCAGCGTCTGCGGCGTGCCGCGATGCAGGCAGGCCTGGACTGGCAGGTCTCCGCAGGAGCCGAGAGCAGCGTCAGCGCAGCACTTGCGGATCTCGTGCTCATTGGCCCTCACCTGGCCGATCGCGTCGATGTGATCCGAAGCGCCACCACCGCACAGAGCGCGCTCCTCCCCGACGATGTCTTCAGCGATCGAGAGGGCACCCAGACGCTCTCGATCGCCAAGGCGGCTCTGTCCGCAGCCACAAGCGATTCCCCATCCCCCGCGAAATCCACCGCAAAAGGAAGATCATGACCGAGATCTCACGCACTGTCCGCATCGGCTCCTCCCACGGACTGCATGCCAGACCCGCGAAGCTCTTCGCACAGGCCGCGAAAGAATCCGGCATTCCCGTCACGATCGCGAAGGGCGACGGCAAGGCGGTCAACGCCGCCAGCATCCTCGGCGTCATCGCACTGGCAGTGGAGCACGGCGACTACGTGACGCTCACGGCAGACGGCGAAGGCGCTGAGGCAGTGCTGGATGCACTGACCGAGTTGCTCACCACCGACCATGACCAGGAGACGGCATGACCGAGTTGCGAGGAGTCGGTATCGGTCAGGGCGTCGCTCAGGGACCGGTCGTCCGCATGGCGGACGCTCTGCCTGCCCCCGAGAAGACGTCGAGCACCGCGGGCACCGATGCCGAGCGGGCACGTGCGCGCGAGGCGGTCGCTGCGGTCGCCGCGGAGCTGATGCAACGCGGCGAGTCCGCCGGAGGATCGGCGCGAGAGGTCCTCGAGGCGCAGGCCATGATCGCCGAGGACCCCACGCTGCAGGACGAGGTCGATGCACGCATCGATGACGGCGGCACGGCCGAATGGGCCGTGTATGACGCGTTCGAGGGCTTCAAGGCGACCCTCGAGGCTGTCGGCGGATACCTCGGCGAGCGCGCCGCGGACCTCGACGACATCGCCCAGCGCGTTCTCGCACATCTGCGTGGTGTGGCCGCATCCGGCGTCCCCGACCCTGGGCACCCGTTCGTGCTCATCGCGCGCGATCTTGCGCCGGCTGACACTGCGCTGCTCAATCTCGAGCAGGTACTTGCTCTCGTCACCTCAGACGGCGGACCGACCTCGCACACCGCCATCCTCGCGAGAGAGAAGGGCATCGTCGCTGTCGTGGGCGCAGCCGACGCCGTGTCTCTCGAGGACGGCCAGACTGTGATCGTGGATGCCGCGGCGGGAACCGTCACGACCGATCCCTCTGGCGAACAGCTCGAGCGGGCCACTGCCAGGGCTGCAGAGCGTGCCGCCGCCGTCGACGCCCCGCCCTCCCCCGGTGCTCTCGCCGATGGCACCGCCATCGCCCTGCTCGCGAATCTCGGCAAGCCGGCCGACGCCGCCGATGCGGTGGCCCGCGGCGCCGAAGGCGTGGGCCTGTTCCGCACCGAGTTCCTCTTCCTCTCCTCTGCACAGGCACCGACCATCGCAGAGCAGCGCACGGGGTACACGGAGCTGCTCGAAGCATTCCCCGGCAAGAAGGTCGTCGTGCGCATGCTCGACGCCGGAGCCGACAAGCCGCTCGCGTTCTTGAACGACGCGCACGAGGAGAACCCTGCCCTGGGTCTGCGGGGTCTTCGCTCGCTGCGCGCGAGCGAAGACATTCTCCGCGAGCAGCTCACTGCGCTCGCCGAGGCGGATGCCGCCACCAGCGCCGACCTGTGGGTCATGGCGCCGATGGTGGCGACAGTCGAGGAGACGAAATACTTCACGTCTCTCGCCAGGGAGTACGGGATCAGGACTGCCGGCGTCATGGTCGAGATTCCGGCGAGCGCCCTGCTCGCCGACCGCGTGCTCGCGCACACGGATTTCGCTTCGATCGGCACGAACGACCTCACCCAGTACACGATGGCAGCCGACCGCATGCTCGGCTCCGTCGCAAACCTTCAGGACCCGTGGCATCCCGCTGTGCTTCGCCTGGTCGGGGAGGTCGGCGTAGCCGGCGCTCGCACTGGCAAGCCCGTAGGGGTCTGCGGCGAAGCCGCCGCAGACCCGCTCCTGGCAATCGTCCTGGTCGGTCTGGGAGCGACGAGCCTGTCGATGGCTCCGGCTGCTCTTGCCGATGTTCGACTCGCGCTCTCCGAGCGCACCCTCGAGGAGGCACGAAGCCTCGCCGAGATCGCGCTTGCAGCGGATGACGCAGCAAGCGCACGCACTGCCGCGGCCGATGCCGTGGCAGCCCTCTCCCCCCACCAGAAAGAGAAGAAATCATGACGACGACGTCACCGTCCAAGCCTGGGGGTGCCCGCGTCGCGGTGCAGCGCTTCGGCACGTTCCTGTCCGGCATGATCATGCCGAACATCGCGGCGTTCATCGCCTGGGGCTTCATCACGATGCTCTTCATTCCCGCCGGGTTCTTCGGCGCGGACAGCCCGTTCGGCTGGCACTGGGCGCCGGTCGCCGAGATCATCGGCGGTGGCGGCGACGCCGCCACGATCCAGTGGGAGGGCGCGATGACTGCCCTCGCTGAGGGCGACGGTGGCAACTTCTTCGCCTATGTCGGTCTCGTCGGCCCGATGATCACCTACCTGCTGCCGCTGCTCATCGCGAATATGGGTGGACGACTGGTCTACGGCGAGCGCGGCGGCGTGGTGGCCACGATCGCCACCATGGGTGTCATCGTCGGCACCAACATCCCGATGTTCCTCGGCGCGATGATCATGGGACCGCTCGCGGCCTGGATCACCAAGCAGATGGACAAGCTCTGGGACGGCAAGATCAAGGCCGGCTTCGAGATGCTGGTGAACAACTTCTCCGCCGGCATCCTCGGCATGATCCTCGCTGTCGCCGGCTTCTTCGCATTCGGACCGCTCATGCTGGGCATCAGTGCTGCACTGGGTGGCGCTGTGGGCTGGCTGGTGTCGTTCAACCTGCTGCCGCTCGTATCGATCATCGTGGAGCCCGCCAAGGTGCTCTTCCTCAACAATGCGATCAACCACGGTGTGTTCACCCCGCTCGGCATCGAGCAGGCTGCGGAGACCGGCAAGTCGATCCTGTTCCTCATCGAGGCGAACCCCGGCCCCGGCCTCGGTCTCCTGATGGCATTCACATTCTTCGGCGTGGGTGCGGCGAAGGCCTCGGCTCCCGGTGCTGCCGTCATCCAGTTCTTCGGTGGCATCCACGAGATCTACTTCCCGTACGCGCTGAGCAAGCCGATGACGATCCTCGCCCTCATCGCCGGTGGCGCCTCTGGTGTCGCAACGAACATGCTGCTGAACGGCGGACTCGGCTTCCCGGCGGCCCCCGGTAGCATCATCGCCGTGACGGCGGCAGCGATCGGCGGCGGCGTCGGCAACCTGCTCGTCGTGTACCTCTCGGTTGTGATCGCCGCAGTGGTGACGTTCCTGCTCACCGGAATCATTCTGCGGTCATCGCGCAAGCGCGACCTGGCTGCGGAGGGCGACGCCTTCGGTGCCGCGATCGCACAGACCGAGGCCAACAAGGGCAAGAAGTCCGAGCACCTGTCGAACCTGGCAGCAGCCAGCGCGCCGGCGACTACGGCCACCGCCGTCGCCACCGCGCCGATCGAGAACATCGTGTTCGCCTGCGATGCGGGAATGGGCTCTTCTGCGATGGGTGCGAGCGTGCTGCGCAACAAGCTGAAGAAGGCGGGCATCACGGATGTGAATGTCACCAACCAGGCGATCGCGAACCTCGACGGCACCGCCGATCTCGTGATCACCCAGCAGCAGCTGACCGACCGAGCGAAGGACAAGTCCCCGAACTCGATCCACGTCTCGGTCGACAACTTCATGAATGCACCGCAGTATGAAGAGGTCGTCGAGATGGTCCAATCGCAGAAGGAGGGACAGCAATGAGCGTCCTCACAATCGGCCAGGTTCGCATTCACACAGGCTCCGTCACCCAGGATGAAGCTCTGCAGGAGGCGACGGACATCCTCGTCGCCGCAGGGGCTGTCACTCCCGCCTATGTCGACGCGATGAAGCTGCGCGAAGAAACGGTGTCGACGTTCATGGGGAACGGCCTGGCCATCCCCCACGGCACGAACGAGACCAAAGAGGCGATCCTCGCCTCCGGACTGTCTGTCGTCCGTTATGACGGCGGCGTGGACTGGGCCGGAGAGCAGGCGACGTTCGTGATCGGCATCGCCGGGCGCGGCGATGAGCATCTCGAGATCCTTTCGCAGATCGCGATCCTGTTCTCGGACGAGGATGATGTCGAGAAGCTCAACGCGGCGCAGACCCCGGACGAGCTGTTCGCACTCCTGTCGGCGGTGAACGAGGCATGAAAGCCGTCCACTTCGGCGCCGGCAACATCGGGCGCGGCTTCGTCGGACTGCTGCTGCACGAGGGCGGGTACGATCTCGTCTTCTCCGACGTCGCCGGCGCCCTAGTGGACGCCATCAACTCCACCGACTCCTACACGGTGCACGAGGCGGGACCAGGCGGTGTCGATCGCGTCGTCACCGGGTACCGCGCGGTCAACAGCGCGGAGGACCCGGATGCCGCAGCTGACGAGGTCGCGACGGCCGACGTCGTCACGTGCGCTGTCGGACCGACCGTGCTGCGCTTCATCGCCCCGGCGATCGCTGCGGGGCTCGCTCGACGCTCCCCCGACCTCGACCCGCTTCAGGTCATGGCGTGCGAGAACGCGATCGGCGCGACAGATCAGCTGCGCGCCGAGATCGAGAAGATCGATGCGGATGCCGCCGGCCGAGCGGTCTTCGCGAACACCGCCGTCGACCGCATCGTGCCTGCCCAGCCGGCCGATGGCGGCGTCGATGTGACGGTGGAGCCGTACTTCGAGTGGGCGATCGAGCAGGGGCCGTTCGCCGGTCGTCTGCCGAACATTCCTGGTGCGCACTTCGTCGATGACCTCGGGCCCTACATCGAGCGAAAGCTCTTCACGGTCAACACCGGGCATGCGGCAACGGCGTACTTCGGTGCGCTGGCGGGCATCGAGCGCATCTCCGACGCGCTCGCGGATCCGTCGATCGCCTCGCGCGTCGAGGCCGCGCTGAAAGAGACCTCCGCGATGCTTGCGGCTGTGCACGGCCTGGATCCCGCCGAGCTGGCCGAATACCGGGCGACGATCCTCGATCGGTTCCGCAACCCTGAACTGATCGACACCGTGCAGCGGGTCGGCCGCCAGCCGCTGCGAAAGCTGTCGCGACACGAGCGTTTCATCGGTCCTGCCTCTCAAGCGGCAGAGCGCGATCTGAGCACCGACGCGCTGATCGCTGCCGTCGGCGCAGCCCTGGCCTTCGATGATCCTTCCGACGAGCAGTCCGTCGAGTTGCAGCGTCTGCTTCGCACCGAAGACGCGTACGCGCTGACGGCCGCGGTGACGGGACTGGAGCCGGAGCATCCGCTCTTCGAAGCCGTGCACGCGGCGTTCGTGACGCGCCAGAACGAGCTGCGCGAGGCCTGATTCACTCCCCGCACCACATATCGGTTAGGGTCGATCAGCTGGGGGGCGCAGATCGAGCACATCGTCGTGCGGGGAGCACCATCTATGAACAGATACGCCGTCATCGGCGCAGGTCCATCCGGGTTGGCGGCAGCGCGCGCACTGCAGAAGCAGGGCATCGACGTCGAAGGCTTCGAGGCCTCGCACGACGTCGGAGGCCTCTGGGACATCACGAACCCGCGCAGTTCGATGTATGAATCGGCGCACCTGATCTCGTCTCGCACGACCACCGAGTTCACCGAGTATCCGATGGACAGCGACGTCGACTATCCGAGCCATCGGGTTCTGCACGACTACTTCCGTTCGTACGCCGAGAAGTTCGCTCTGACCGAGCTGTTCCGCTTCGGCACTCGCGTCGCACGTCTGGAGCCGCACGAGGGCGGGTGGAATCTCACCGCCATCGACGAGGAAGGCGAGCAGACCCGCTGGTACAACGGTGTGATCCTCGCCAACGGCACGCTCGCCGATCCGAACACCCCGACCTTCACAGGTGAGTTCGCCGGAGAGATCCTGCACACCCACTTCTACAAGAAGGCCGCCCAGCTCGATGGCAAGCGCGTGCTCATCATCGGCGCGGGCAACTCCGGTTGCGATATCGCCGTGGATGCTGTGCATCACGCGGCATCCGTCGACATGAGTGTGCGGCGCGGGTACTACTTCGTCCCCCGCTACCTGTTCGGGCGGCCGAGTGACACGCTCAATCAGGGCCGCCCGCTGCCGAGACGGCTCAAGCAGGCCGTGGATTCCCGGGTGCTGAAAGCGTTCACCGGCGACCCGGTGCGCTTCGGCTTCCCGAAGCCGGACTACCGCATCTACGAGTCTCACCCGATCGTCAACACCGCGGTGCTGGGACACCTCGGTCAGGGCGACCTGCGCATCCGCGCGGACATCGACCGTTTCGATGACCACACCGTGCACTTCCGCGACGGGAGCTCAGGAGAGTACGACCTGATTCTGCTCGCCACCGGATACTCGCTCGGATACCCCTTCGTCGACCGCGAGCATCTGTCCTGGCACGGCGCCTCACCACGTCTGTTCCTCAATATCTTCCCCGCGGCGTTCAACGGCCTGTATGTGATGGGAATGGTCGAGGCATCCGGGCTCGGCTGGCAGGGCCGCTACGAGCAGGCAGAACTGCTGGCGAGCTATCTCGCGGCTGTGGAGAACGACCCGGCCCGCGCAGAGAGCTTCCGAACACGAGTAACCGGCACGCCATGGCCCGACCTCACCGGCGGATACCGCTACCTGGCGCTGGACCGCATGTCGTACTACGTCAACAAGGACGCATATCGCGGCGCAGTCCGTGCAGAGCGCGAAAGCCTGGACGCAGCATGAACGTCGACGACGTCGTCCTCAGCTTCACCCCTGGGTCACTGACGCTGCTGAACGTCGTGCTCGGGCTCATCATGCTGGGCATCGCCCTCGACACCTCCCCCAGCGACTTCCGCGTTGTCGCCAAGCACCCCAAGCCCTTCGTCATCGCGATCCTCGCGCAGCTTCTGCTGCTTCCTGCGGTGACCTTCGGCCTCACGCTGATACTCCCAGTGACAGCTTCCATGGCGATGGGAATGATCCTGGTCGCCTGCTGCCCCCCGGGCAACATCTCCCAGGTGCTCACCCACCGCTCTGGCGGCAACGTCGCGCTCTCGGTGTCGCTGACAGCCGTCGGCAACCTGATCTACATCGTCGCCATGCCGCTGAGCATCGCGTTCTGGGGCTCTCTGCACCCGACGGCGCGAACGGTGCTGCACGCTGTCGCCCTCGACCCGCTGAAGATGCTGCTGGAGATCGTGCTGATCATCGGCCTTCCGTTCGCCGTCGGCCTGCTCGTGCGGGCGAAGCTGCCGAAGATCGCCGCTAAGGCGCATCCGTTCGTCAAGTGGTTCAGCCTGCTCGCGCTCGTCGGATTCATCGTCGCAGCCCTCGTGGGCAACTGGTCGGTGTTCGTCAGCGTGCTGGGGATCGTGCTGCTGGTGGTCACCGTGCACGACGCCGTGGCCCTCGGGCTCGGCTACGGCACCGCCGTGATCGGCGGACTCGGCACCAGGGAGCGCAAGGCCATGACGTTCGAAGTCGGCATCCGCAACGCCGGTCTGGGACTCGGGCTGGTCTTCGCCTTCTTCGGCGGGCTCGGCGGTATGGCGATCGTGGCCGGCTGGTGGGGCATCTGGGACATCATCGCCGGTCTGGTGGTCGCCGGCCTCTGGTCGCGGCACACGCGCAAGCGCACGGGATCGTCTACGGGAGATGCCACCGGACGCACCGCCATGGAGCCGGCCCCGTGACCCGGGTGCTGATTACCGGCGGCGCGGGGTTCCTCGGCTCGCACGTCGCACAGCTCCTCGCCCAGCGCGACGATGTGGAACTCGTCGTCACCGCTGACCTGCGCGCCAGGCCCGCAGAAGACGGCATCCTGTCGGTGACCTTGGATGTGACGGATGCCGCGAGCATCGCTCCCCTCCTGCGCGAGCACCGCATCGACACCGTCGTGCATCTCGCCGCGATCGTGAACCCCGGCAAAGACGTGGCGCTCGAGTACCGTGTCGACGTCGACGGCTCAGCCAACATCCTTGCCGCGTGCGTCGATGCGGGCGTGAAGCGGATCGTCGTCTCGAGTTCGGGCGCGGCCTACGGATACCACCCGGACAACCCCGAGTGGATCGACGAGACGACGCCCGTCCGCGGCAACGACGCCTTCCCCTACTCGCGCCACAAGCGCCTCGTCGAAGAGATGCTCGCCGAGTACCGCAAGACGCACCCGGAGCTCGAGCAGGTGATCTTCCGGATCGGCACGATCCTCGGCCCTGATGTGCGCAACCAGATCACCGCGCTCTGGGACGGCAGCCGGATCCTGCGCATCGCAGGATCCGATGCCCCATTCGTGTTCATCTGGGTGGACGATGTCGCAACGGCGATGGTGCGTGCGGCGACCGACGGCCCCGCAGGGATCTACAACGTCGCGGGCGACGGCGCTCTCACTGTTGCCGAGATCGCCGAGCGTCTGGGCAAGCCACTGCTCACGATTCCCGCCTGGATGCTGTCGTTCGCGCTGCGTGCGGGGCAGCTGCTGCGACTGACTCCGCATGGGCCGGAGAAGGTGCCGTTCCTGCGCTACCGCCCTGTGCTGGCGAACCGGCGGCTGAAAGAGGAATTCGGTTTCGTGCCCTCGCGCACGAGCGCCGAGGCATTCGACGAATATCTCGCGACCCATCCCGGTGTCACCCGTAACCTGGTGCGATGAAGAAGAAGCGTCGGCTGCTGCGGTGGATCCTGTTGAGCATCGTCCTGGTCGTCATCATCGCGGTCGTCGGCACGCTCGCCTGGACACAGATCGGCGTCATGCAGGCAGAGCCCGAGCCGCTCGCTGAGGCGAAGGCGAATCCCGCGATCGCCATCACAGATGCCCCGGAGGGCATTGTGCTCGCCCCGCTCGAGGGCGTCTCAGATACCGGACTGGTCTTCATCCCCGGCGCGAAGGTCGACCCCTGGGCGTACGTGGCGATCCTTCAGCACGTCGCGGCCGCGGGAACCACCGTCGTCATCACACGCCCCTGGCTGAATCTGGCGTTCTTTGACCTGCGCGGGATGGATTCGTTCACCGCCGCCGCACCCGATGTCGAGAATTGGAGCGTCGGGGGGCATTCGCTGGGCGGAGTGCGGGCCTGTCAGCTCGCCGAAGACGCTGACGCGCTGGTGCTGTTCGCTTCGTACTGCGCGAGCGACCTCTCGGACAGCGGGCTCGATGTGCTGAGCTTGGCCGGCACTGAAGACGGTCTTTCGACACCGACGAAGATCGCCGATGCCCGCCACCGGTTGCCCGATGACGCTCTGCTCGTCGAGATCGACGGCGCCTCGCACGCGTCGTTCGGCGACTACGGCCCGCAACCAGGGGACGGCACACCGACGATCTCCGTCGAAGAGATGCGCCGAGTCGTTACAGAGCAGCTCGTCCCGATCGTTACCCTTTTAGACGCTGAGTAAACCCCGTGCGCCGATCGTCAGATCGGACTCGCACGCATTCCCGTCACGCTTGACGCAGAACGGGGTCGAGAAGCGGATGCAGGTGTCTGCTCCGCAGCACCGCCGACGCTGATGCCGCTCCCGCGGCGAGCGCATGCGGCAGCAGTGCTCCGTCCAGGGTAGCGGCGAGGACTCCTGCGAAGAAGCCGTCGCCCGCGCCATTCGTATCCACGACATCGACCGGGACTGCCGGAACCCGAAAGATCTCGCCCGCAGCGTCCACAGCCACCGCGCCCTCCGCACCCAACGTGCACACCGCGAACGACGTACCGGCCTTTACACGGGAACGCAGGAATGCCAGCGGGTCGCTCAGTTTGTCGGCATTGCAGAACACCGCGTCCGCAGCGTCCAGGAAGGGACGGTGGAACTCGTTCGCACCGTCGTAGTCGTGCACGTCGACCCAGACCCGCCGGCCCAGTTCGGCTGCGACCGGCAACAGGCGCCGCGGCTCCGCGGCGAGATCGAGCACGACGACCTCGGAACCCTTGATCGCTGCGCGCACATCCTCGGGAACGCCTCCGCTCTGCTCTGAAGGAGATGCCAGATACAATGACACGCGCTCTCCCCCGCGCGTCATCAGGTTCAGGTGGCGTTCGGTCTGCGTGCTCTCGCCCCAGAGGACCGGCACACCCGCTGCCGCCAGCGCATCCTGGATCCAGTGACCCGCCTCATCATCGCCGACGAGAGCGTAGAGCACGGCGTCGACACCCGCGGCAGCGAGGCTCAACGCCTTCCCCGCACTCGTTCCGCCGATCGTCTCCCAGGTTTCCTCCGCGAACTGCATATGCGGCACAGGGTCGGGAAGCCTGTCGAGCACGACGATCGAATTCCATGTCGCGGGGCCGGCGACGAAGACACGTGGAGAGTTCATCGATCCATCAACCGATCCAACTGATCAGGGCATCCAGGCCCATCCCGTAGTCGATGCGGACGACAGGCAGGGCGAGTTTGTCGGTGCCGATGACGACCGTGCCCGGCTCGATCGTGCGGCCCATCTCATACCCGGCCTGCGCGACGCCATGCTTGGTCGTGTCGTTGTAGTGCCCGAACGGGTACGCGACGACCTCACGCACGCCGAGAACGTCGCCGGAGATGTTCAGGTCTGCGGCGATCTCGTCCGCTGCCCAGTTCACCATGCGACCCTCGCCGTTCTCGCCCGCCTGATGCATGTCGTGGGTGTGCGAACGCCGCTGAACGTAGATGGACGGAGGCGGGTCCTGCCGGTAGGCGGTGACCATGAAAGACGTGGCGAGCAGCTTATGATTCGCGACGATGGGCGCTGCCAGATCGAACCAGGTCTGATCCGCGTCGTCGTCCGTGATGATCACCGATCGTGGCGGGAGGTACAGCCGCCCGTCGATGAAGGCACTGAGCTCGTCCCACGTCGGCAGGTAGAACCCCGTGGTAGCGATGTGATTCATCTGGGTTTCGAAGTCGCCGATGTACGCGTAGTTGCCACGCAGCCAGCCGTCCTCCCCCTCCGGGCGAGTGGTGAACTGGTGGTACATCAGGATCGGCACCTCGGTGCCGGCCGCAGCGTTCTGGTCGGCGGGCATCCACGACCCGAACAGCTCGATCGTCTGATCTTCGCAGGCCACCTCGTCGGCGCCGTTGATCCGGGATGCCGGGTCGAAGGCTACGGCGCTCTGCGGGGTCGCGTACCAGCCGCCGAAGGCCATGCCTTCCTGCGCGGGGATCGGAAGCGCCGCGTACAGCGCGCCCTGGTGCTGCAGCATCGGGGCATCCGCGATCCCCTCCCCCGCGAATACGACGGCGCACGCCAGCGGATCATCCGCATCGGCGAGCAGCTGCTCGACCGGCGAGAGAGGAGTCTGTGTGGGCGTGGGCGTCACCGTCGGCTTCGGCGCCGGTGCGGCGACCGCCTGCACGGAGTTCGCGCGAATCGTCGAGATGACGACCGTCAGCGACACTCCGAGCACGAGGATGGCAGCGGCGACCCCGACCAGCAGAACCCGCATGTTCAGTCTGCGCCTGCGCTGATGCGTGGCTCGCCTTCGGCGAGGACTGTCCCCCTCCATGATGCCCACCCTCTCCGGATCGGGGCTATCAGTCGTTCTGGAAACCCTCGGCGATCATCTCGACGAGTTCTTCGCGTTCTTCAACAGGCAGGAACGCCGCCGCAGCGGCGTTGAACTGGAACGTCTCAAGATCATCCAGATCGTAGCCGAATGCATCGACGAGGAGCGCGAGCTCACGGGTGAGCGAGGTACGACTCATCGTGCGGTTGTCGACGTTGACCGTGACGTTGAACCCGAGCTGGTAAAGCAGATCGAAGGGGTGATCGGCGAGTTCTGTCCCCCAGGCCTCGATCGCACCGGTATGAACGTTGGAAGACGGCGACAGCTCGAGCGGGATCTCGCGATCACGCACCCAGCGCGCGAGATCGCCGAACTTGACCTGCACCTCTTCGCCATCGCGGTTCATGACTTCGAGGTCCGAGACGAGGCGCACCCCGTGCCCGAGACGCAGAGCACGCCCGTCGAGCAGCGCACTGCGGATGGATGCGAGGCCTGCGGCTTCACCGGCATGCACGGTGACCGGCATGAAGTTCGCCGCCAGCAGCTCGAAAGCCTCACGATGATCGGATGCGGGGAATCCGTCTTCGGGACCTGCGATGTCGAACCCGACGACGCCCTCTTCGCGGTGGTCGAGCGCGAGCTCGGCGATCTCGAGTGCGCGGTTGTTCTGGCGCATCGCGCTGAGGATCTGACCGACCCGGATGCTGCGACCGCTCTGGTCCACAGCATCCTCACCCTCTTCGATCCCCTGCTGCACTGCCTCGACGGCGTCATCCAGCGACAGCCCTCCCGCCAGGTGCTGCTCCGGCGCCCAACGCACCTCGCCGTAGATGACACCATCTGCTGCGAGGTCTTCGACGAACTCACGTGCGACACGGGTGAGCGCCTCGGCAGACTGCATCACGGCGACCGTGAGATCGAAGGTCTTGAGATAGTTCACCAGTGACCCGGAATCGGCCTGCGCGCCGAACCAGTCGCCCAGCGCACCAGCGGAGGCGGCCGGAAGCTCGAGTCCGATCTGCGTGGCGAGCTCGAAGACCGTTTCAGGCCGCACCGCACCGTCGAGATGGTCGTGCAGCGAGATCTTCGGCAGGGAGCGCAACGAGACGCCCCCGATCTTGACGTCGCCGTCGGATGTGATCGACATGGATGTTTGTCCTCTCAGAAACCCGACGTGCGCTCGTCGACGATTCAGCTTACGCGGTGATCCGCTCGCGGACGAGGGGTCCGATCTCCGGCGCGCTCTCTCCGATGGCCCACGCGCCATCGACGGCGTCGAGCGCACGCGCGAACCGCGCGTCATCCTGCGCCGACAGCGTGAACAGCGGCTGTCCTGCAGAAACACGGTCACCGGGTTTGGCGTGCAGGTCGATCCCTGCGGCATGCACGACCTGGTCCTCGGCGCGCGCGCGTCCTGCACCCAGTCGCCATGCGGCCACGCCGAACGGCAGAGCGTCCATCCGGGTCACTACGCCGTCTGCTGGAGCCGTCACGACGTGGGTCTCACGAGCCACGGGGAGCGGAGCATCCGGGTCGCCGTCCTGGGCGCGGATCATCGCGTTCCAGGTGTCCATGGCCCGCCCGTCATCCAGCGCTGCCTCGACATCGGCATCCGGGTGGCCGGCGAGCGCGAGCATCTCGCGCGCCAGCGCGATCGTGAGCTCACGTACATCGGCAGGGCCTGCGCCTGCGAGCACTTCGACGGACTCGCGCACCTCGTTCGCGTTTCCGATCGCCAGGCCGAGCGGCACGTTCATGTCGGTCAGAAGGGCCGTGGTGGCCACTCCCGAATCCGTACCGAGCGCGACCATCGTCTGGGCGAGCTCGCGAGCGCGGTCGATGTCCTGCATGAAGGCGCCGGAGCCGAACTTCACGTCCAGCACGAGGGCGTCAGTCCCCTCTGCGATCTTCTTGGACATGATGCTCGAGGCGATGAGCGGAATCGCCTCGACGGTGCCGGTGACATCGCGCAGGGCGTAGAGCTTCTTGTCGGCAGGGGCGAGGCCGGAGCCGGCGGCACAGATCACTGCGCCGACATCGCTCTGCATCTGCGCGAACATCTCTTCATTGCTGAGAGCCGCCCGCCACCCTGGAATGGACTCGAGCTTGTCCAGAGTGCCGCCCGTGTGACCGAGACCCCGGCCGGACAGCTGCGGAACCGCAACGCCGAAGGATGCCACCAGCGGTGCCAGCGGAAGCGTGATCTTGTCGCCGACGCCACCTGTGGAGTGCTTGTCCACGGTCTTCTTGCCGAGGTCTGCGAAGCTCATCCGCTCCCCCGATGCGATCATCGCGTCGGTGAGAACGCGGATCTCGTCGCGCTCCATCCCGCGCTGGAAGATGGCCATCGCGAACGATGCCATCTGCGCGTCGGAAACATAGCCGCGCGTGTAGGCATCGATCATCCAGCGCAGTTCGGGTTCGGGAACAGCGCCACCGCCGCGCTTCGCGCGGATGACGTCGATCGCGTCATACGGTTCGACGGCCGGACGGCCTTCGCTCGGTCCCTGAGCTTGTCGAAGGGTCATCGGACATCCTCCAGGTCGCGCGGCCCGAATGCATCGGGCAGCACCTCATCGATCGTGCGGATGCCGGAGACCGTCTCCAGCAGCATCTCCGGCATGGAGTGCTCGTACAGCAGCTGTCGGCAGCGGCCGCATGGCATGATCGTCTGCCCGTCATTGTTGACGCAGACGAAGGCGACGAGCTTGCCGCCTCCAGACATGTGCAGGTCGCCCACCAGGGCGCACTCGGCGCACAGGGTCACGCCGTAGGAGGCGTTCTCGACGTTGCATCCGGCCACGATGCGCCCGTCGGCGACGAGAGCGGCGGCTCCCACCTTGTACCGTGAATACGGCGCGTACGCCTTCTGCATAGCCTCTGCGGCGACGTGGCGGAGCTCGTCCCAGTCGATGTCAGTCATAGCTCTTTTCTAACTCTTGATGTATGGCTCGCCGGATGCTGCCGGCGGACGCGAACGCCCGACAAGGCCCGCCACGGCGAAGATCGTCACGACGTACGGCAGCATCAGCATGAACTGGCTCGGCACCGGGGACCCGATCACCGAGAGCACCCCCTGCAGGTTCGTCGCGAACCCGAACAGGAGCGCTGCGAGGGTCGCTCGCACCGGATCCCACTTTCCGAAGATCACCGCGGCAAGAGCGATATATCCGGCACCCGCGGTCATCTCGCGGCCGAACTGCGGATTGGTGACCAGCGTGTAGAACGCCCCGCCCATGCCCGCGATCGCGCCGGCGAGCATCATGTTCCAGTAGCGGGTCGGTGCGACCTTGATGCCTACGGTGTCCGCGGCCTGCGGGTGCTCGCCGACCGCGCGCAGGCGCAGGCCCCAGCGGGTGCGGTACAGGCCGTACCAGACCAGGAATACCGTGACGTACATCAGGTACACGATGATCGTCTGGCGGAACAGCACCGGACCCAGCACAGGGATCTCACTCAGCAGCGGGATCGGAAGCACGGGAAACAGGGGCGGCGAGTTCAACTGCTCGGGGTTCGCGCCCAGCACCTGGCGGTAGAGGAATGTCGTCAGCCCCGCCACCAGGACGTTGAGCACGACGCCGACGATGACCTGGTTGACGTAGTAGGTGATGGCGAACACGGCGAGCACGAGCGAGACCAGCACGCCGGCGACCATCGCCGCGATGAGGCCCGCCCAGGCGCTCTGCGTCGCAGATCCCACGACGGCGGCCATGAACGCGCCGGCGAGGAGCTGCGCCTCGATGGCGATGTTGACCACGCCGACGCGCTCACCGATCACACCGCCCAGTGCACCGAAGATCAAGGGCGTCGCCAGCGCGAGCGCACCGCCGAGCAGACCGATCATCGGCAGCGTGCCGCCGGCCGAGGCCCACGCGAGGAATCCGATGAGGAGCACCGCGACGTAGACGACGGTCAGCCACAGCGGCAGCCTGCGCGCAGCACCCGTCCAGACGATCGCCAGCGCAGTCGTCGCGGCGAGCAGGACGACGGCGACCCATGCCGTGGCGTTGGCCGGCAGGACGAGCTCAGGCAGCTGGATCGCGGCATCCGCCGAGCGGACCAGGCGGAACGTGCTGTTCCCCTCGCGCGGCACGAGCAGCGGAAGCAGTGCGAACAGCACAGTGAACAGACCGAAGATGATCGGCGTCTTCCATGAGGTGACCGTGACGTGACGCTTTTCGTCACTGACCACCGATTCAGCCATGACGGTCATGCCGACACCTCCTCAGCGATCTGCGCCGCATTCTTCTTCGGCTTCTTGGGTTTGTTCGGCTTTTTTCTGGCACCGGGCTGCGGCAGACCGAAGATCGCCCGCACGAGAGGGGGCGCGGCGATGAACAGCACGATCAGAGACTGCACGACCAGAACGATCTCGATCGGAACGTTCTCGGAGGCCTGCATCGCGAAGCCACCGGCCTTGAACGCGCCGAACAGGATGCCTGCCGCGAGAATGCCGAGCGGTGTGGAGCGACCGAGCAGCGCGACGGTGATCGCATCGAATCCGATTCCCGCGTCGATGTCACCGCCGAAACCGCTCGTGACCGTTCCAAGCACCTGGCTGACGCCGGCGATGCCCACAAGGCCACCGGCGATGACCATGACCAGGAAGTACATCCGACCGACGCTGATGCCTGCGACACGAGCCGCGGTGGGGTTCTCTCCCACGGCGCGGAATCGGAAGCCGAGGCTGGAGCGCTCCAGCAGCCACCAGGTGAAAGCGACGGCGATCAGGGCGAGGATGAAGCCGGCGTGCAGGTTGTACCTGGGACCGAGGATGCCGGGAAGGATCGCCGACTCGGCCATCGCGGCCGTCTTCGGGTTGTTGGACCCCGGCGCCTGCAGGATTCCCTGCGTGGCGAGCATCCAGGCCAGCAGGTAGAGGGCGATGTGGTTGAGCATGATCGTCACGATCACCTCGTGGGCGCCAGTGCGGGCCTTCAGGATGCCGGCGATGCCGGCCCAGATCGCACCCGCGATGATTCCGGCGATGATGGCGACGAGCATGTGCAGCGGCCACGGAAGGTTCATGCTCGTGGCCACCCAGCCGGCGGCGGCTGCGGCCATGAGCATCTGTCCCTGACCACCGATGTTGAACAGGCCTGCGCGGAAGGCGAGTCCGACGCCGAGGCCAGCCGCGATCAGCGGCGTCGCGAACTTGAGGGTCTCGGTCAGCGGCTTGATGCCGGCGGCGAAACCGTCGACGCGGAAGTTGTAGAACGCTCCCTGGAAGAGCGCCACGTATGCGCCGGAGATCGAATTCCAGATCGCAAGCAGCATGTCCTGCGGGCGGCTGAAGAAGTACCCGGCTGTGCGCTGCACGTCAGGATCGGTGAACGCGATCATGATCGAGCCCGCGATCAGCGCCAGGATGACAGAGAGCACCGAGATGAGCCCGTTGCCCATCGCGATCCGGCGGAACGCTCCGTGCCAGCGCGAGGGCTCGAGTTCTGCTGCGGGGTCGGTGCCGAAATTCGCCGGAGGTGGCGAGACCGAATTCAGTTCTGTGTTGCTCATGCGCTGGTCTCCTCGGTGGTCTCGACCATGCCGGCCATCATCAGACCGAGCTTCTCGCGCGACGTATCGCCGGGAACGATGCCGACGACCTTTCCGCGGTACATCACCATGATCCGATCAGCGAGGGCTGCGGCCTCATCGAGCTCAGTCGAGATCACGACGACGGGGATGCCGGAGTCGCGCGTCTCGATGACGCGCTTGTGGATGAATTCGATGGAGCCGACATCGACTCCTCGTGTCGGCTGGGCGGCCACGAACAGCGACAGATCACGGCTCAGCTCACGGGCGAGCACGACCTTCTGCTGGTTTCCGCCCGAGAGGCGACCAGCGGGCTGCGCCGGCCCCTGAGTGCGGATGTCGAACTCCGCGATCTTCTCTTTGGCGAACTCGTCGAGCACCTGCAGCTGCAGGGTTCCTGCCTTGACGAACGGGGCGCCGACCGAGCGGTCGAGCATGAGGTTCTCTGCGATCGAGAACTCCTTCACGATGCCATCGGTGCTGCGGTCCTCTGGAACGAAGCCGACGCCGTCGTCGAGGATGTCGCGCACCGATCGGCCGAGCAGCTGTTCGCCGTTGAGACGCACGCTGCCTTTGACGCGGGGCTGAAGGCCGACGATGGCCTCGGTGAGCTCAGTCTGACCGTTGCCCTGGACGCCGGCGATGACGAGCACCTCGCCCCCGCGAACGGAGAAGGACACGTCGTCGACCAGAACCGTTCCGAGTTCGTCGGTGACAGTGAGGTCAGACACGACGAGAGACTCGTCGCCGAGCTTCGGAGCGTCCTTGTGCACAGTGAGCTCCACCGCGCGACCGACCATCAGAGAGGCGAGCTCTTCGTTGCTCGCGGTCGGCGACGCTTCACCGACGACCTGACCGAGGCGGATGACGGTGATCCGGTCGGCCACCTCGCGCACCTCGCGAAGTTTGTGGGTGATGAAGACGATGGAGGTGCCGGACTGCTGCAGCTGACGCATGGTCGCCATCAGCTCGTCGGTCTCCTGCGGGGTGAGCACTGCCGTCGGCTCGTCGAACACGAGAACCTTCGCGTCGCGGGAGAGCGCCTTGATGATCTCCACCCGTTGCTGAACGCCGACCGGAAGATCCTCGACGATGGCATCCGGGTCGACCTGGAAGCCGAACCGATCCGAGATCTCACGCACCATCGCGCGAGCGGCGGCGAGGTCCAGTCGTCCTCCGAAGCCCGTCTTCTCGTGTCCGAGCATGACGTTCTCGGCGACGGTGAACACCGGGATCAGCATGAAGTGCTGATGCACCATGCCGATGCCCGCGGCCATGGCGTCGCCAGGACCTGCGAAGTGCTGTTCGACGTCGTCGAGCAGAATCGAGCCCTCATCGGCCTGGTACAGGCCGTAGAGCACGTTCATCAGCGTCGATTTTCCGGCGCCGTTCTCACCGAGGAGACAGTGGATCTCTCCTGGTTCGATCGTGAGGTCGATGTGGTCGTTCGCCGTCAGCGCGCCGAACCTCTTCGTAATGCCGCGCAGTTCAAGCTTCATGTGTCAGATCCTAACCAGGGAAGGTGCTTCAGCCCAGGTTCCTGTGGGAGCCCGGCATAGGCGAGGGGAGGTCGGCGAGTGGCCGGCCTCCCCTCGGGGGTCACACCTCGATCACTCGAGGTAAGAGGTGACGGTGACGTCGCCCGCGATGATCTGCTTCTGCAGGTCCTGCACAGCGGTCCACAGAGCCGGGTCGACCTTGTCCTCGAAGTTGTGGAGCTCGGCGATGCCGACGCCCTTGTTCTCGAGCGTGCCGATGTAGGCCTCTGCGTCGAACTCACCGTTCGCACTGCTCATGGTGGCCTCGTACACAGACAGCTTCATGTCCTTGAGGATCGAGGTGAGCACGAAGTCAGCCGTGCTCGGGTCGGTCACGAACAGGTCGGCGTCCGCACCGATCAGCGCGATGTCACGACCGGACTCCTTGATGACCTGCAGTGCCGACTGGTAGATCGGGCCACCGACCGGCAGGAGCACGTCCACACCCTGGTCGACGATGTTCTGCGCGACCGACTTGGCCTCGGGACCGGCTTCGAAGCCACCGGTGAACGAGGTCATTCCCACGACCTCGACCGCGGCGCCGTTCTCTTCGTTGAAGTAGTCGACGCCCTGCTTGAAGCCGTCCATGAAGATCGTGACGGTCGGGAACTCCATGCCGCCGAACGTGCCGACCTTGCCGGTCTCGGAGTATCCGGCAGAGAGGTAACCCGCAAGGAACGCGGCCTGAGCGGTGTCGTAGAGCAGCGGCTTGACGTTCTCGGCATCCTTCTCGCCGTCGAAGTCGTTGTCTGCTGCGTCGTCGACGAGGATGAAGTCGATGTCGGGGTTCGCGGTGGCAACTTCGACGGTCGCAGCCGAAAGCGCGAAGCCGACCGACACGACAGCGTTGCAGCCCTGCGAGACGAGGCTCTCCAGGTTCGGCGCGAAGTCGGTCTCGCTGTTGGACTCGACGTTCTTGTACTCGACGCCGAGCTCGTCAGCGGCCTGAACGAGGCCCTCGAAAGAGAGCTGGTTGAACGACTTGTCGTCGAATCCGCCCGCATCCGACACGATGCAGGGCAGGAAGTCGATCGTCTCGCCGCCCGCGTCTCCGCCGCCGTTCTCCTCGGGTGCTGCTCCGCAGCCCGCGAGTGCGACGGCAACGCCGGTCGCCACGAGCGCGGCCAGAGCGCGCTTCTTGGTGGAAATGGTCACGTAAGCCTCCACGACTACTGGCCTGCGCCGATCGCAAGGCCCCGTCCGGCTAAGTTACCCAGTGTTACCGCATTCGCCATGGTCGGCACGGTTAATGGTTATGAACTCGCAATAGACCAACCGCGGGTACTACAAGACATCTCCACGACCGGTGAGTTTGAGCGACTCCACCACACCCTTCACGCGCTGCGCGTGCGCCGCGGTAGTGACCAGAAGAGCGTCCGGAGTGTCGACGACCACGATGTCCTGCACACCGATCAGGCTGATCACTCTGGATGTCTGGCTGACGATGATTCCGGTGGCGGCATCCGAGAGCACGCGCGCGTTCGGCCCGAGCACCGCGAGGTCGTTCTTGCGACCGGCGGAGATGAGCTTGGTGAGCGATGCGAAGTCTCCCACGTCGTCCCAGTCGAAGTGTCCGGGGATGACGGCAAGGCGACCCTTCTCCGCAGCGGGTTCTGCCACCGCATAGTCGATGGCGATCTTCTTGATGCGGGGCCAGACGCGATCGACGACAGGGCCCCGGCGTTCGCGGTCGTCCCAGGCTTCGGCGAGTTCGAGGAGTCCGGCGTGCAGCTCAGGCTCGTTCTCGGCGAGTTCATCCAGCAGCACGCTCGCCTTGGCGATAAACATGCCTGCGTTCCAGAGGAAGGAGCGATCCGCGTAGTACTGCTTCGCCGTCTCGAGGTCGGGCTTCTCGACGAAGCGCACGACGGTGGCAGCCTCCGGCGCCTTGTCGACGATGAGCTCGTCGCCCTTCTGGATGTAGCCGAAGCCGACAGAGGGCTCAGAAGGCTGGATGCCGATGGTGCAGATATAGCCGTCACGCGCGACCGCGACGGCCTGCTCCACGGCGAACTCGAAAGTGCGCGTGCCGCGAATGACATGGTCCGCGGCGAAGGATCCGATGATGACATCGGGATTACGACGATGCAGGATCGCCGCGGCGAGGCCGATCGCTGCCGCGGAGTCGCGGGGCTCGGACTCGAGGAAGACATTCATATCGGGGATGCCGGGAAGCTCTGCCTCGACGGCCGCACGGTGTGCACGGCCGGTGACGACCGCGATGCGATCGGGGCCGACCATCGGCTCCAAGCGGTCCCAAGTGTCGCGCAGCAGAGAATTGCCGGAACCGGTGAGATCGTGGAGGAACTTCGGCGCGTCCGCCCTGGAGAGCGGCCAGAGCCGGCTGCCGATACCACCGGCGGGAATCACTGCGTAGAAGTCGTCGAACGGCGCGGTCATACCGCTCAGCGTAGTGGGCGGAAGAAGTCTCGATATCGAGACACTTAGGCCACCCTTCGTCGCTCCCAGCTTTTAAACAGGAATAGGATGGAACCCGATCGGGCATGTCCTGAGGTCGGTTCTGACCCAGCTCATGCTGCCGACCTCGCATCGATAGGGAGGACGACCGTGTCCGCAGGCACTCGCTTGACACCGTCGATTTCGGAAACCACGTCCAAAGCCCCCCGCGGCACGCTGTACCGCGGTCGCGAGGGCATGTGGTCGTGGGTGCTTCACCGCATCACCGGAGTCGCCATTTTCTTCTTCCTGCTGGTCCATGTACTGGACACGGCGCTGATCCGGGTCTCCCCCGAGGCGTACAACGCCGTGATCGGCACATATAAGAATCCGATCATGGCGCTCGGTGAAGTCGTGCTGGTCGCGGCCATCGTCTTCCACGCGATCAACGGTCTCCGCATCATCCTGGTCGACTTCTGGTCGAAGGGCGCACGTTTCCAGCGACAGCTGTTCTGGGGTGTGATCGCCGTGTGGGTGATCCTGATGGCCGGGTTCGTCCCCCGACACCTCGCACTCGCATTCGCCGGATTCGGAGGGGGGCACTGATGTCCGCTCAGACTGTCGCCGCACCCGCACGTCGTCGCCGCGGGATCAACCTCGAGAAGTGGGGCTGGGTGTTCATGCGAGCGTCCGGTGTCGTGCTGATCGTCCTCATCTTCGGACACCTGTTCGTCAACCTCATGGTCGGCGAGGGAATCCACGCGCTCGACTTCGCGTTCATCGCCGGCAAGTTCGCCACGCCGTTCTGGCAGTGGTGGGACGTGCTGATGCTGTGGCTGGCTTTCATCCACGGCGGCAACGGCATGCGCACGATCATCAATGACTACGTCACTCACGAGAAGGTCCGCAAGACCCTCGTCTGGGCTGTCGCACTTGCAGCGGGACTGCTGATCGTGCTCGGCACCCTCGTCGTGTTCACATTCGACCCTTGCCTTGGCGTCACTGAATCGAGCTCCCTGTGGGAGTCGTGCCAGGCGCTGGGAAAGTAGAAGAGAAGGCATAAAGCGTGACTACTGAGAATCAGGATTCCGTCGTTCGCGACGGTGTGCACTACCACCAGTTCGACGTCGTCATCGTCGGCGCCGGCGGCGCAGGCATGCGTGCCGCCATCGAGGCGGGGCCCGGCGCGAAGACAGCCGTGATCTCCAAGCTCTACCCGACGCGCTCGCACACCGGTGCGGCCCAGGGCGGCATGGCTGCCGCGCTCGCGAACGTTGAAGAAGACAGCTGGGAGTGGCACACCTTCGACACGGTCAAGGGCGGCGACTACCTCGTCGACCAGGATGCCGCGGAGATCCTCGCCAAAGAGGCGATCGATGCGGTCATCGACCTCGAGAACATGGGTCTGCCGTTCAACCGCACCCCTGAGGGCAAGATCGACCAGCGCCGCTTCGGCGGCCACACCGCCAACCACGGCAAGACTCCCGTGCGTCGCGCATGCTATGCAGCCGACCGCACCGGCCACATGATCCTGCAGACGCTGTTCCAGAACTGCGTCAAGCTCGGCATCAACTTCTTCAACGAGTTCTATGTCCTCGACCTGATCACGGTCAAGGACGACGCGGGCAACACGCAGGTCGCTGGCGTCGTGTCCTATGACCTCGCCACCGGTGAGCTGCACGTGTTCCAGGCCAAGGCCGTGATCTTCGCCACGGGCGGTTTCGGCAAGATCTTCAAGACCACCTCCAACGCGCACACCCTCACCGGTGACGGCGTCGGCATCATCTGGCGCAAGAACCTTCCGCTGGAGGACATGGAGTTCTTCCAGTTCCATCCGACCGGACTCGCTGGCCTCGGCATCCTCCTCACTGAGGGCGCGCGAGGTGAGGGCGCGATTCTGCGCAACGAATCGGGTGAGCGTTTCATGGAGCGCTACGCTCCCACCATCAAGGACCTCGCACCGCGCGACATCGTCGCCCGCTCCATGGTGCAGGAGGTCCTCGACGGCCGCGGCGCCGGCCCCCACAAGGACTACGTCTACCTCGACTGCACGCACCTCGGTGCCGAGGTCCTCGAGACGAAGCTCCCCGACATCACCGAGTTCGCGCGCACCTACCTCGGCGTGGACCCGGTCACAGAGCCGGTGCCGGTCATGCCGACCGCGCACTACGCCATGGGCGGCATCCCCACCAACAACGACGCAGAGGTCCTCTCTGACAACGACACCGTCGTTCCCGGTCTCTACGCCGCTGGTGAGTGCGCCTGCGTGTCGGTGCACGGCTCGAACCGCCTCGGCACCAACTCACTGCTCGACATCAACGTGTTCGGCAAGCGCGCAGGCCGCAACGCCGTGGCGTACTCGAAGACCGCAGAGTTCGTTCCGCTGCCGGAGAACCCCGCAGCTTTCGTCTCCGGCATGATCGAGCAGCTTCGCAGCAGCAACGGCACCGAGCGGGTCGCTGTCCTGCGCAAGAAGCTGCAGGACGAGATGGACCGCGGCGCCCAGGTCTTCCGCACGCACGAGTCGCTCGAGCACGTCCTCGGCGTGATCGCCGAACTGCGTGAGCGGTACAAGAACGTCTACGTCGACGACAAGGGCCACCGGTTCAACACCGATCTGCTCGAGGCCGTCGAACTCGGATTCCTGCTCGACATCGCAGAGGTCGTGGTCTACGCGGCTCAGAACCGCGAGGAGAGCCGCGGCGGCCACATGCGCGATGACTTCCCCAAGCGCGACGACGAGAACTACATGAAGCACACGATGGCGTACCTCACGGGTGACCCGCACTCGTCGACGCCCTCTGACCACATCAAACTCGACTGGAAGCCGGTTGTCATCACCAACTACCAGCCGATGGAGAGGAAGTACTGATCATGTCGAACGCTGTCGCAGAGGCTCCTGCTGCCGCCGAACCGGCCATCCAGTCCTTCCTGGTCACGTTCATCGTGCGCCGGTTCGATCCTGAGAAAGATGCCGAGCCGCACTGGGTGGACTACGACGTCGAGCTGTACGCGACCGACCGCGTGCTCGACGCGCTGCACAAGATCAAGTGGGAGGTCGACGGCTCGCTGTCGTTCCGCCGCTCCTGCGCACACGGCATCTGCGGCTCGGACGCCATGCGCATCAACGGACGCAACCGGCTCGCCTGCAAGACACTGATCAAAGACCTCGACATCTCGAAGCCGATCTACGTCGAGGCGATCAAGGGTCTGCCGCTGGAGAAGGACCTCATCGTCGACATGGAGCCGTTCTTCGCGTCTTACCGCGAGGTGCAGCCCTTCCTGGTCGCGAACTCCACCCCTGAGAAGGGCAAGGAGCGCGTGCAGTCCATCGCCGACCGTGCGATCTTCGACGACACCACCAAGTGCATCCTGTGCGCCGCGTGCACGTCGTCGTGCCCCGTCTTCTGGACCGACGGCCAGTACTTCGGCCCGGCAGCGATCGTCAATGCGCACCGCTTCATCTTCGACTCGCGTGATGACAATGCCGAAGTTCGTCTCGACATCCTCAACGACAAAGAGGGCGTATGGCGCTGCCGTACCACCTTCAACTGCACCGAGGCATGCCCGCGCGGCATCGAGGTCACCAAGGCGATCGCAGAGGTCAAGCAGGCGATCCTGCGCGGCCGCGCCTGAGACTGCTTCCGCCCCGCAAGGGGCGGCTCGCGGAGAGGGCTGAGGCCATGTCAGAGGATCACGCCCCGTTGCGTGAGCGTCTCGAGCAGCGATTCGAGCAGCCCCTCGAGCGCGCGAACAGACTGAAGGATCGCACGCTCGCAACCTTTCCGGTGCGCGTCTGGCGAGCCTTCCTGCGCGGGAACGGCTTCCTGCTCTCGGCGGGGATGAGCTACTACGTTCTCTTCTCGCTCTTCGCTGTCCTGTACGTGAGCTTCGCCGGTGTCGGTCTCTGGCTCGGCGCGAGCTCGCGCGCCATAGATATCCTCATCCAACTGGTCAACAGCTACCTGCCCGGCATCATCGGCGATCCTGGCCTGCTCAGCAGAAAAGACGTCGAGACGATCGCGCAGAGCAGTACCAGCCTGCTGACCATCACGGGTGCTGTCGCGGTGGGCTTCGCCGCCTGGACCGCGATCTCCGCGATCACCTTCACCCGCCGCGCCATCCGTGACATCTTCGGGCTGCCTTTCGACACTCGCTCCTACTGGCTCCTCAAGGCCCGCGATCTTCTCGCCGGTGTGCTGTTCGGATTGGCTCTGCTCAGCGGCGCAGCCCTCAGCATCCTGAGCTCCTGGGCGCTGGATTCGCTGGTGGATCTGCTGGGCTGGGACAAGAGCTCCTGGCTGCTCTCCGGCAGCGGCCGGGTTCTGTGGGTGGTCAGCGCGTTCCTCATCGACGCGGGTGCGCTCGCAGGTCTCATGCGTTTCCTCGTCGGAGCCGACCTGCGCTGGCGATTCATCTGGCCGGCATCGCTCCTCGGCGCCGCCGCCATGGTGGTCCTTCAGCTCGGGGCCGGCGTGCTCCTCACCCGGGTGCCCAGCAACCCGCTGCTGGCATCGTTCGCCGTCATCATCGCGCTGCTGCTGTGGTGCCGCCTGCTGGCGAGCATTGTTCTCGTCGCCGCGTCCTGGATCGCGGTGACCGCGGCCGATCACGATCACCCGCTCGAGATCGAAGACGAGGCAGCGGCACGCCTCGCCGAGCGGGAGGCACTCGTGCTCGCGGCCCGGGTGCGTCTGCGACGCGCTCGCGATGCCTACGCGGACGCATCGTGGTATCGCCGCTACGCTCTCGCGCGTGCGGTCAGGCGCGCGCAGGACACCCTCAACGCCGCCATCGAAGAGAGTGAGAGCGGAGATGTCCCCGGCCCTCGTTAGGCTGGATGCATGCCTCATCTGCGTATCGCCTCGGTCAATGTCAATGGAATCCGGGCGGCCGTCCGCAACGGCATGAATCGGTGGCTCGACGAGGCAGAGGTCGACATTCTGACCCTGCAAGAGGTCCGTGGCCAAGACGAGCATCTCGAGGCTGCGCTGCCCGGCTGGTCGATCGTTCACGACGAGGCGACCGCCAAGGGAAGAGCGGGTGTGGCCATCGCCAGCCGCACCCCTGCGCTCGCACACCGCACGAACTTCGGCGCCGAAGACTTCGATTCGAAGGGCCGGTGGATCGAGGGAGACTTCCTTCTCGGCGGCCTGCCGCTGACGGTCGTGAGCGCGTACGTGCACTCCGGCGAAGCCGACACCCCGAAGCAGGATGAGAAGTGGAAGTTCCTCGATGCGTTCGGTGTTCGGCTCGCTGAGCTCGCTCAGGGCGACGCACTCGCGCTCGTCACAGGAGACCTCAACGTCGGACATCGCGAACTCGACATCAAGAACTGGCGTGGCAACCGTAAGAAGGCGGGATTCCTCCCCCGCGAACGCGCCTACTTCGACCGTTACCTCGGTGAGACAGGTGCAGAGATCACCGGCGTCGATGGCACCGTCGGCACCGGCCTCGGCTGGGTTGATGTCGGGCGTCGCGTCCACGGCGAGGTCGAGGGCCCGTACACCTGGTGGTCCGCACGCGGGCAGGCCTTCGATAACGACACCGGGTGGCGCATCGACTACCATCTGGCCACTCCTGCACTGGTGGAACGTGCGCAGCGATATCACGTGGCGCGTGCGGCATCGTATGCCGAGCGCTGGAGCGACCACGCGCCGGTCGTCGTCGATTACACCTACTGAGCGCCTCAGGCGGAGCCGCCCGTCGCATCGCCATAGAATCGATGTGTGAACAAGCCTCGTCTCTACTCAGGAATGCAGCCCTCCGCCGACTCCCTCCAGGCCGGCAACTACATCGGGGCTCTGCTGCAGTGGCGAGACATGCAGAATTCCTACGACGCGTTCTTCTCCGTCGTCGACCTGCACGCGATCACCGTTGCGCAAGACCCTAAGGAACTGCGCGAGAAGACCCGCCGCACAGCTGCGCAGTACATCGCCGCAGGCATCGAGCCGTCAAAGTCCACGCTCTATGTGCAGTCGCACGTGCGCGCGCATGCGGAGCTTGCCTGGGTGCTCGGCACCATCACCGGGTTCGGCGAGGCCGGCCGCATGACCCAGTTCAAGGACAAGTCCGCGCGCTTCGGACAGGACTCCACCTCGGTGGGTCTGTTCACCTATCCCGTGCTGATGGCGGCCGACATCCTGCTGTACCAGAGCGAGCTCGTCCCGGTGGGCGACGACCAGAAGCAGCACGTCGAACTCACACGCGACCTCGCTGAGCGCTTCAACAAGCGCTTCGGGAACACCTTCACGATCCCGAAGCCTGTGATCCAGAAGGACACCGCGCGCATCTACGACCTGCAGAACCCGACGTCGAAGATGTCGAAGTCCGCCGAGTCCGACGCGGGCGTGCTGTGGCTCCTGGACGAGCCGTCCAAATCAGCGAAGAAGATCATGCGTGCAGTCACGGATGCCGATGGCACGGTGCGCTACGACCGCGAGAACAAGCCCGGCGTGTCGAACCTGCTCACGATCTACGCCGCCCTGAGCGGCCGCCAGGTGGGTGCTATCGAAGACGAGTATGCCGGTCGCGGCTACGGCGATTTCAAGAGGGATCTCGCCGAGATCGTCACTTCCGAGTTCGGACCGGTGCGTGAGCGCGTACTCGAGCTTCTCGATGACCCCGCCGAGCTCGACCGCATCCTCGCGGCGAACGCAGAGCGGGCAGAGGCTGTCGCCGATGCGACCCTCGCCGACGTGTACGACAGGATCGGGCTGCTCCGCCGCCTCTGACAGCTGGTTGTGTCACGCCCTCTAGGATGGGGGCGTGACACAACCGCAGCTTCCGCCGCCGTCTTATCCGAATCCGAGGTATCAGACCCCTCCTGGGGCCTATTCCGCACCCGTCGGCGGTTACGGCGCACCCGCTGGCGCCTATCAGGCTCCGCAACCGGCAGCACCGAGGTCTGCTCTGCTGGGCGTGATCGCTTTCGTCGCCGCTCTCGTGGCAGCAGCGGTGATGCCGATCCTCGCCGGTATCGCGGGTTACCAGATCGGAGTCGCTCTTCCGACGGTCACCAGCGACATCAACACGGCGACGTCAGATCTGGCGTTCCTCTCCCCGGTCCGCGACCAGGTGCTGATGGGAGAGATCGGGTTCTGGGTCGGTACTCTCGCCGGTCTTGCCGCGATCGTGTTGGGCATCATCGCGATCGTGAAGCGCCAGGGACGCGTCTGGGGAATCATCGCGCTGATTCTCGGCGTGATCGGACCGGTGATCTTCTTCACTGTGCTCAGCGTCATGCTGGCCAGTGGTGCGAGCGCCGGATTCGTCTCGCAGCACTCCTGAGCGAGAGAGCGGGTGTCATTACCCGTTCAGCGCGGGGCGTGATGCTTCTGCTGCGCGGCGAGCAGCCCTTCTGCGACGAGCAGCTCGACGGCGTCCGCAGCATCCGAGACGAGCACGGGCAGCGTTTCTCGTTCGGTCTTGCTGAACGGTGACAGCACCCAGTCGGCCGGATCCTGCCGACCAGGCGGACGCCCGATCCCGACGCGGACTCGGGGGAAATCCGGGGTGCTGATCGCACGGGCGATGTCGCGGACGCCGTTGTGCCCACCGTGTCCTCCACCGCTTTTGAGCTTGAGGGTGTCGAAAGGGATGTCCAGTTCGTCATGGATGACGACCGTGTGCTCCGCAGACACCGAGTAGAACCTTGCGAGGGCCGCGACAGGGGCGCCGGAGACGTTCATGAATGAGTTCGGCTTTGCGAGCACGATCTTGTCTGCTCCAGGCCGCAGCCACGTCTCGACGACGCGCGCGCCGCCCTTGTGCTCGCGGAAGCTCTCGCCACGACGCGCAGCGAGTTCGTCGACGACCATCTGACCGACGTTGTGGCGGGTCGACTCATAGCGGGGTCCTGGATTTCCCAGTCCCACGATCAACCACGTCTGGGCCATTCGTCTCTCATCTCTCGCGGCACGACACAATACTCTGACACGAAACTGTTCTCGGGTACGAAAGAGGGGACGCGATGTGCTCGCGTCCCCTCTGCCGTTCTGAAGAACTTACTCTGCAGCGGCCTCTTCGGCGGGAGCTGCGGCCTCAGCGGCGTCAGCGTCCGCAGAGGACTCGACCTCTGCTGCCGGCACCGAGACGGCGAGGAGCAGCAGCTCCGGGTCGTCCAGGAGAGCTGCGCCCTTGGGCAGCTTGACGTCGGCTGCGGTGATGTGGGTGCCCTCGACGAGACCCTCGACCGAAACCTCGATGTGCTGAGGGATGTGCGTTGCCTCGACCTCGAGACGGATCGTGTTGACCTCGTTCGTCACGATCGTGCCCGAGAAGGACTCGCCGACGGTGAAGATCGGAACCTCGACGTGAACCTTCTCGCCCTTCTTCACGACGAGGAGGTCGATGTGCTCGATGATCTGGCGCACCGGGTCACGCTGAACGTCCTTGACGAGCGCGAGGTGGTCCTTGCCATCGACATCGAGCTCGAGCAGCGCGTTGGCGCGGCGGATGATGAGCGAGACCTGGTGGCCGGGAAGCGCAACGTGCACCGGGTCGGTGCCGTGGCCGTAGATGACGGCGGGGATCTTGCCGGCTGCGCGCAGACGACGGGCGAAGCCCTTGCCGAACTGTTCGCGTACCTCGGCGTGGACCTTGGTGTCCTGAGACATTGGTTCTCCTTCGGGGCACACGGCGAATTGCTCGCCGCGTGGTGGTCTGATGGTCGGCTTCCCGGACGCAGACGTGCGAAATAGCCACGAGGCTGGATTCGCCGCGTCGATTACGGATGCCGCGCACGCGAAGCATCCCTCGCCGAGGAACTCCTCTATGGTACCCGATCACGCGGTAGGCTGAAAACAGTCCTCCACTTACGCAGACAACACCCAGAAATCGGAGTCCGACATGATCGACGGCGCATTCCTCTCACACGTGATCCTGTGGCTCATCGGCGCGATGGCGCTCGGCGCCACCGTCTGCACCGTCGGCGCTCTGTTCGCGATGGGACGCACCAGCTACCGCAAGGACTGACATCTCGGGCCGCATCACTGACGTCTGTCGTCACGAATGCGACACCTCCTCGCCACAGCGATAATCTGAAGTCGTCCCCCCTTCACGATCGAGGAGCAATCTGTGCCCGAAGCATCTGCGAATATCGGAGTCGTTGGACTCGCCGTCATGGGTTCGAATCTGGCCCGCAACCTCGCCTCACGTGAGGGAAACACGGTCGCGGTGCTCAACCGCAGCCGCTCGAAGACGGATGAGCTGCTCGCCGCGCACCCCGAAGCCGGTTTCGTTCCCGCGTTCTCGTACCAGGAGTTCGCTGACTCCCTGGCGAAGCCGCGCACCGCGATCATCATGGTCAAGGCCGGCGGCCCGACCGATGCAGTGATCGATTCGCTCACCGCGGTGTTCGAGCCCGGCGACATCATCGTCGACGGAGGCAACGCCTACTTCCCCGACACCATCCGCCGCGAGAAGGCCGTCCGTGAGACGGGCATCAACTTCGTGGGCGCAGGAATCTCCGGCGGCGAAGAGGGCGCTCTCCTCGGCCCGAGCATTATGCCCGGCGGTTCGGATGAGTCCTGGGTCACGCTCGGGCCGATCCTGAAGTCGATCGCCGCGGTCGCCGAGGGCGAGCCCTGCGTCACGCACATCGGCCACGACGGTGCCGGACACTTCGTGAAGATGGTCCACAACGGCATCGAGTACGCCGACATGCAGCTCATCGCCGAGGCGTACGATCTCATCCGCCGCGGCACCGGCAAGACGCCTGCCGAGATCGCCGACATCTTCGCCGAGTGGAACGCCGGCGAACTCGAGTCGTACCTGATCGAGATCACCGCTGAGGTCCTCCGCCAGGTGGATGCGGAGACCGGCAAGCCTCTCGTAGATGTCATCCTCGACCAGGCCGGTGCCAAGGGCACCGGCGCATGGACCGTGCAGACCGCGCTCTCTCTCGGCGTTCCTGTCTCGGGAATCGCCGAGGCGACGTTCGCCCGCTCGCTCTCGTCCCACCCCGAGCAGCGCGCGGTCGC
Organism: Microbacterium sp.; assembly: GCF_048259935.1. Classification (GTDB taxonomy): domain Bacteria; phylum Actinomycetota; class Actinomycetes; order Actinomycetales; family Microbacteriaceae; genus Microbacterium. Next base: position 150,971 of record NZ_JBLXHF010000004.1, read on the forward strand.
TGCGGGACTCCCCGGTCCTGCAGAAGAGTTCCAGGTCGATGACGTCGACGCATTCATCGAAGATGTCCGGCTCGCGCTGTACGCCTCGAAGATCGTCGCGTACTCGCAGGGGTTCGACGAGATCCGCGCCGGTGCTACCGAGTACGACTGGAACATCGACCTCGGAGCGGTATCGAAGATCTGGCGCGGCGGCTGCATCATCCGCGCGCAGTTCCTCAACCGCATCGCTGACGCGTACGACGAGGCACCCGAGCTGCCCGCACTGCTGACCGCGCCCTACTTCGCTGAGGCGATCACTCGCGCCGGAGCATCCTGGCGTCGCGTCGTCATCGCTGCGGCGACCGCCGGCATCCCCGCCCCCGCATTCAGCTCGTCGCTGTCGTACTACGACGGCCTCCGCGCTGACCGCCTGCCGGCAGCCCTCGTACAGGGGCAGCGCGACTTCTTCGGTGCGCACACCTACAAGCGCATCGACAAGGAAGGCACCTTCCACACGCTCTGGTCGGGCGACCGCACCGAAATCGAAGCAGAAGACACGCACTGATCACACAGTCAACATGAGGGCTGGGAATCGCGAGATTCCCAGCCCTCCTTCTCGTTCGAGGCTTGCGCATTCCCAGTAGGCGCACAGCATTCTCCATAGAAACTCCATAGGAGATTCCACAGAATGGGTGCATGACCGCTGATCAGCCCGAACTGCACCGCCCGGATGGCTCCCCTCTTCGCATCCTCGCCGTGGATGACGAGCAGATGCTCACTGACCTGCTGGCGATGGCTCTGCGCATGGAGGGCTGGGAGGTGCGCACGGCATCTTCCGGGCTCGAGGCCCTGCAGGTGGCGCGCGAGTTCGAGCCGGATGCTCTGGTGCTCGACATCATGATGCCGGACCTCGATGGCATGAGCGTGCTGCGCCGTCTTCGCGAGTCCGGAAACCTCGTTCCGGTGCTGTTCCTGACAGCGAAAGACGCCGTCGGTGACCGGATCGCCGGCCTCACCGCCGGTGGCGACGACTACGTCACCAAGCCGTTCAGCCTGGAAGAGGTCATCGCCCGGCTGCGCGCGGTCATCCGTCGCACAGGTCTTGCCTCATCTGACGAGGGCCAGTCGATTCTGCGAGTGGGCGATCTCACACTGAATGAGGACAGTCACGAAGTCGAGCGCGACGGCACCGAGATCGAGCTGACCGCGACGGAGTTCGAACTGCTGCGCTACCTCATGCGCAATGAACGTCGAGTCCTCTCGAAGGCTCAGATCCTCGATCGGGTGTGGAGCTATGACTTCGGCGGAAAGTCGTCAGTCGTCGAGCTCTACATCTCCTACCTCCGCAAGAAGATCGATGCCGGCCGCACTCCCCTGCTGCACACGGTGCGCGGTGTCGGTTACATGATCAAGGCGCCGCAGTGACCGAAGCCGGTCCGTCTCGGCCCTGGACCCTTCAGGCGCGGCTGATGACCGCGGTGATCGGTTTCGTGTCGCTGATCCTCATCATCGTCGCCGTGATCACAAGCGCGACGCTCGGCACAGCCCTTGAGGGGCAGCTGGCCGAGCAGGTCAAGTCGCTATCCATCCGGGCGACGAGCCTCGTCACACAGGCCTCTATCCCCGCGGCAGTCCGCAACGTGCCGCTGACTGCTCAGGCCGCGATGGAGAACGTCGCACCTCCTGCCACCGGCATGCTGCTGGCCATCGCCACCGAAGACGGCGCGAGCGGCATTCAAGTGAACGGCTCCGGTGAAGTGCGCGACCTCACAGAGTCGCAGCTCGTCGCCATCGATGCGGCTCTCCGCGGGCACCCCGACGGCGTCATCGCTCTGGATGGACCCGGCAGCGGCACGTACCAGTTGACCGTCACTCAGACATCGGTGACGCAGTTCTCCGACAAGATCTCCGTCGTCACCGGCCTGCCTCGAGATGCCATCCAGAGCACCCTGGCGCAGCTTCTGACGGTGATCACCCTCGCCACCTTCGGCGGGCTGATCCTGCTCGCGCTGACGACGGCGGTCACGATCAGATTCAGCCTCCGGCCATTGCGCGCGGTGGCGGGAACTGCCACGCGCGTGGCCAACCAGCCTCTCGACCGCGGTGAGGTCGAGATCACCGAACGGGTTCCCGACGCCGAAGCCGATCCCCGCACCGAAACGGGCCTCGTGGGCGCATCGCTCAACAAACTGCTCGACCACGTGAACGACTCACTCGCCGCGCGCCAGCGCAACGAGGAGCGGATGCGCAAGTTCGTCGCAGACGCCAGCCACGAACTCCGCACTCCCCTGGCATCCATCCGCGGCTATTCGGAGCTGTCGCTTCGCTCTCTCCACCAGGCTCAGGCATCGGATGCCGAGATGGATGCGAGCGGCACGGAAACCGCCCTCGAGCGCATTCAGGCGCAGTCTCTGCGCATGACGCGGCTCGTGGAGGACCTGCTGCTGCTCGCCCGTCTCGACGAGGGGCAGGAACTCGTCTACAGCACCATCGATCTCACCCAGCTCGCCCTGGAGAGCATCTCCGACGCGCGACCCACCGCCCCCGAACACGTCTGGAGCATCGACGTCCCCGAAGAGCCTGTGGTGATGTCAGGCGATGCGGGGCGCGTGCACCAGGTGGTCACGAACCTCCTGGCGAATGCCAGGACGCACACTCCGGTGGGCACGCAGATCACCCTGAGCGTGACGCAGGAGGGCGACGAGGCGGTCATCCGCGTGCACGATGACGGGCCCGGGATCGATCCGGGGGTCCGTGACGAGCTGTTCGCCCGCTTCGCCCGTGGCGACAGCTCTCGCGCCCGGCAGACCGGCGGGACGGGTCTCGGACTCGCGATCGCCAAGGCCATCGTCGAGGGCCATCAGGGCACGATCTCGGTGGAGTCTCAGCCGGGAGATACGACGTTCATGGTCCGGTTCCCCGCGCGCGCAGCATCCGGCGTCTGAGTCGGCACAGCCGCCCCACGCCCTTCAGTAGCCCGCGAAGGCGTCTGTCGTCACTGAATGCGTTTTCTGCAGCGCGGGCGCGAGATCGGCGAGCAGCCGCGGCGGGCCCGAGATGAAGGCGTGCCGTGCGGCGATGTCAGAAACCGCACGCTCGAGTCCCGTTGCGTCAAGGCGGGTGCCCTGCGCCCACGTCCAGTGCGCGGGAAGATCGGCCGGCTCATCGCGAGTGAAGACGATCGTCGGCACGCCGGTCGCTTCCAACTCGGCCCGAAATGCCAGCTCGACGGCCTCCGACGCTACGTACACGAGGACGATGTCACGGGAGACGCCATCAGCCTGGAGCTGGCGCAACTGCGAGACGAACGGTGTGACGCCGATGCCGGCCGCCACCATGAGGACGGGCGCGTCGCCCTTCGGGAGCAGGAAGTCGCCCCAGGTGCCGGTGACGGCGAGGACGGTGCCCGGCTCTGCCAGGGCCAGCGCGCGCTTATAAGACGAGGGATGCTTCTGATCGCCGTTCTTGTACGCGATGCGAAGCACCGGAAGATCTGCCGGAGCAGACACGATGCTGAACTCGCGCCGGGTGCCACGAGCATCAGGGCGGTGATGTGGGACGTCGAGCTCGAGATACTGACCGGGCAGGAATCGCAACACACCTCGGACCCTGAAGGTGAGCTCCTGGGCGGTCGGAGTGATGAACTCGCGCCTCTCGAGGATCAGTCGCACGGACCCGCGCAGGGCGAAGGTGAGCGCGAGCAGGTTGCCGATCAGCATCGCCCGTTCCTGCCCAAGGGTGAACAGGTCGCCGATGATGATCGGCCAGCCCGCGAGGACTCCCACGACACCAGCGACCCAGAACTGCTGCCAGCGGCGCGGTGGGCTCGTCAGGGGCTCGGCGACCATGAAGATCCCGAGGAAGAGGAAGGGCGACTGCAGCACCGCGGTGAACAGCGCTGCAGACAGCTCGAATTCGCCGCCGAGCTGCGGGGCCTGGACGGCCTGGCGCACCACCGAGGTTCCCACGGCGATGAGCAGGAACACCAGCACGGCGCGCACCTTCTCGACGCGCCACAGGATCGTGAGGCCGACGAGCGCCACCGGTCCCGTCATCACGGGCGTTCCTACCCACCAGGATGCCGAAGTGCCGAGCCATTCGAAGGCTCCGAGCGCGCCGACGATCGACACCACCGCCGCGCCGAATGCCGCGGGGTTGAAGATGTGGCGTCCACGCCATGCGATGAGGTACTTCGAGAGGCTTGCGAGCGCACCCGCCAGTGCAAGACCGAACAGCGCCGGCCCGTTCGCACCGGGCTGCATCACGAACAGCAGCACCAGCGCGGTGACCAGCGACGACTCCACGCGCCACGGCATGTGCAGCAGTCGCTGCGCCGCGGCATCCACAGCCGAGATCACCGCCGCGAGAACGACGTACGAGGCGACCAGCTCGATCGGAGCAGGCGAGACCAGATCGAACAGCGACAGCACCAGCGCGATCAGAGCCAGAAGCCCGAGACCGTACAGCGCCAGCCGATACATCGACACGGCGCCGAGAACGGCGAGCACCCGCTGACGCAGGGAGGCGAATGAGATCACAACATCAAAGGACTACGCGTCGCCACCGAACATGCTGGTCACCGAGCCGTCTTCGAACACCTCGTGGATGGCGCGGGCGAGCAGCGGAGCGATCGGCAGAATCGTGAGACCATCCCACTGACGCGATGCGGTCAGCGGGATCGTGTCGGTGATGACGACCTCATCGATCGCGTCGTCCTGAAGCCGCTGGCTCGCCGGATCGCTGAAGATGGCGTGCGTCGCTGCGACGATGACGCGGCGTGCACCGCTGGCCTTCAGCGCCTGCGCTGCCTTGACGATCGTTCCGCCGGTGTCGATCATGTCATCGACGAGCAGACACGTGCGGTCCTTGACGGTTCCGACGATCTCGTGCACAGAGACCTGGTTCGCGACCTTCGGGTCGCGACGCTTGTGAATGATCGCCAGCGGTGCGTCGAGGCTGTCCGACCAGGTGTCGGCGACGCGCACACGGCCCATGTCGGGCGAGACGATGGTGAGCGTCTCGTGGTCTTCTTCCGTCAGGTTCTCGCGGAAGTGCTCGAGCAGCACGGGCTTTGCGAACAGGTGATCAACCGGACCATCGAAGAAGCCCTGGATCTGCGCGGCGTGCAGATCCACGCTCATGATGCGGTCAGCGCCCGCGGTCTTGAGCAGGTCCGCGACCAGGCGTGCGCTGATCGGCTCGCGGCCACGACCCTTCTTGTCCTGACGCGAGTATGGGAAATAGGGGGCGACGACGGTGATGCGCTTCGCCGAGGCGCGCTTGGCCGCGTCGATCATGATGAGCGTCTCCATGAGCCACTCATTGACCGGCTCGCCGAAGGTCTGCACGATGAACAGGTCTGTTCCGCGGATCGAGACCTCGTAGCGAGCGTAGATCTCCCCCGAGGCGAAGGTGCGGTGTTCGACGGGCGCCGCCTGCGTTCCGAGCGCCTTCGCGACAGCCGCAGTCAGCTCAGGGTGCGAGCGACCTCCGGCGACGACGAGGCGCTTCTTCGTCTTGGCGATGATGCCGGGGGCAACGCCGTTGTCCCGATCCAGTGCAACGGTCTTCTTCTTGTGCCCCATGACCTGCCTTACTCTGCAGTTTTGTTGACTGACGCTTCGCTGGCCCGAGCCGCGGCAGCTGCCGCGCCGGTACCCGCCCGATTCTTCTCGACCCACCCCTCGACATTTCGCTGAGGGGCGACACTCAAGGCCAGAGCACCCGCGGGAACATCCTTGCGGACGACCGCTCCCGCTCCAGTCTTCGCACCAGCACCAATCCTAACCGGCGCCACGAAGACGTTGTGCGACCCGGTGTGCACCTCGTCGCCGATTTCGGTGCGGTGCTTGGCGATGTCGTCGTAGTTCGCGGTGATCGCGCCTGCGCCGAGGTTGACTCGCGCACCGATCGTCGTGTCGCCGATGTACGACAGGTGCGGAACCTTGCTGCCCTCGCCGATCTGCGAATTCTTCGTCTCGACGAAGGTGCCGATCTTGCCGTTGGCTCCCAGCGTCGTGCCGGGGCGGATGTACGCGAAGGGCCCGACGGTGGCGCCCGCACCGATCACGGCGAGTGTCGCGTCAGAACGGCGGATGACGGCATCCTCACCGACCTCGCAATCCAGCAGCGAGGTATCCGGACCGATCACGGCGCCCGACTCGACGACCGTCGCGCCGGCGATGTAGGTGTTCGGCAGGAGCGTCACGTCGGGTGCGAGCTTCGCATCATCATCGATCCAGGTCGTTGCCGGGTCGACGATCGTGACGCCTTCGCGCTGCCAGCGACGAACGATGCGGTCGTTGAGCACGCGGCCGGCCGCCGCCAGCTGCACACGGTCGTTGATGCCGAATGTCGCGGGAGCGTCGGCGGCGATCTCTGCGGCAACGGTCTCGTCCGCACCGCGGAGCAGACCGATGACGTCGGTGAGATAGAGCTCACCCTGGGCGTTGTTCTGGTCGATCCGCGTCAAGAAGTGACGCAGTGCGGTGGCCCGGAACACGTAGACGCCGGAGTTGATCTCGGTGACCGCTGCTTCTTCTGCGCTGGCATCCTTCTGCTCGACGATGCGTGCGACCGCTCCGCTGCCGTCGCGGATGATGCGACCGTACCCGGTCGGGTCATCGAGAAGCGCGCTGAGGATGGTGGCGGATGCCGCAGCACCACGGTGCGCATCGATGAGCGCCCGCAGGGTGTCGGCCTCGAGAAGTGGGACATCGCCGGAAAGCACGAGAACGTCGCCCTCGAACTCGTCGGGAAGCGCGTCGAGCGCGACCTGCACAGCACGCCCTGTGCCGGGCACCTCGTCTTGATCGACGATCACGGCATCGGGGTAGCTCTGAGTGAGCATCTCGACGACGCGGTCGCGCTCGTGACGGACCACGACCTCGATGTGCTCCGCGCCGAGGTGAGCCGCCGTGGTCAGCACGTGGCCGACGAGCGGGCGCCCGGCTATCGGGTGCAGGACCTTGGGCAGTCGGGACTTCATGCGCGTGCCCTGGCCTGCCGCAAGGACGACAATAGCGAGTCTGTTCTCGGTCATGCTCCGCCGCCAGGACTCGAACCTGGACTTAACAGCTCCAAAGGCTGTCGTGCTGCCATTACACTACGGCGGACTGCGGCGTCCGGCAGACGCCCTAGACAAGTCTGCCACGGTCAACGGCTCCGGCGACGCCATCAACATCGGCACTGGATAATGGGGAGATGAGCGAAGTGGATGAGGTCGACCGGATCGTCGGCGCGTGGAACACGCAGCGCCCTGATCTCGACTTCTCCCCGCTCGAGGTGCTCTCGCGCATGGATCGCCTTTCCAAGCATCTGGATCGGGCACGTCGCGACGTGTTCCGCCGCAGTGATCTGGAACACTGGGAATGGGATGTGCTCTCGGCCCTTCGCCGAGCAGGTGCGCCGTTCCAGCTCTCGCCCAAGCAGCTCCTGCAGCAGACGCTCGTCTCCAGCGGCACCATGACCAACCGGATCGATCGCCTGGTAGGGCGAAGGTTCGTACGACGAGAGTCGGATCCGGGCGACGGCCGCAGTGTGCTGGTCACCCTCACCGATGACGGACAGATCCGCGTGGATGCGGCCATCACCCGCCTCGTCGACGTCGAGGCGGACCTGCTGCAGGCTCTCTCTCGCCCCGACCGCGAGCGGATGGCTGCGCTGCTGCGCAAGCTCAGCCTGAGCTTCGACTCGTGACGGTGGCCTCCTGATGGCGATGCGATCTCCACTGCCCATCCGCGACGGGGTCGGCGCCACCCGCCTGCACCTGCCGAGCTCCGGCCCCTGGCCCACCGCCAGCGCCTACATGATCGAGCGATTCTTCCATCTCGATCCACAGTGGCTGCTCGCGCGCTTCGACCGCGGCGAGATCGTCGCCTTCGACGGCTCTGCGCTCACTCGTGACACCCCTCTCGATGCAGAGGAGTTCATCTGGTATTACCGCGAGCCTCCCGTCGAGACGCACATTCCGTTCGAGATCGAGATCCTGCACCAGGATCATGATCTGGTGGTCATCGACAAGCCGCATTTCCTCCCCAGCACCCCGGCAGGCAAGTACGTGCAGAACTCCGCGCTGGTACGTCTTCGCCGACTTCTCGACAACGCTGACCTGGCGCCCATCCACCGCCTGGACCGAGCCACCGCAGGGCTCCTGATGTTCTCGGCCCGCCCGGTGACCAGGGGCGCGTATCAGACGCTCTTCCAGCGCCGTTCGATCGAGAAGGTCTACGAAGCGGTATCCGCACGCCCCGAGGGTTGGCAGAACGACCTCCCTCGCACGGTGCGCCTGCACATCGAGAAGCTGCGCGCCCAGGTCTGCGTAGCGGTCGACACCGAGCGCGAACCGAACTCCGAGACGCTCATCGAGCTGATCGCCGCCGATGATCAGGTCGTGCACACGCTGCTGCATCCGCACACCGGCAAGATGCACCAGTTGCGCGTGCACCTCGCCAGTATCGGTCTGGGCATCCTGCACGACAACCTGTACCCGATCCTCACCGATGAGAAGCCGGACGATCATGAGCGGCCGCTGCAGCTGCTCGCGAGAGAACTGCGCTTCGTCGATCCGCTTTCCGGAGCCGAGCGCGAGTTCATCTCCCGCAGGAGACTGGACTACGCTCCTCGATGAAACCACTCGGAGGAGGCCTCGTGAGCGATCAGGAGCATCCGACGCGAAAGCCAGGCGCCCGGGCCGGGGCGCTCATCGGGCTCGGCTCCGTGGTCGTCATTGCGGTCGTTATTGCGATCGTCGCCGTCGTCGTCTGGTCGCGAACGGATGCCACGCCCGCCGCAAGATCTGCGTCGACCGCAGAGCTCAGCAGTCCGACGCCCACGCCGTCGCCCGCGCCCACGGGGTTTCCCGCGAATCACGCGGTCTACGACGCCACAGCACTCCCGCAGGCGAACGTGTTCGCCGTGCTGCCGCAGCTGCCTGTGGATGCTGAACCACACGCATCCTTCGCGGGTTACACCGCCCGCCCCCTCGCCGATCTCGCACCGATCTGGGCGGACCCGCTCGGCGACCCCGTGGCCGCGCTCCCCCGCGAATACCGCTACGGCGGTACCACTGTCGCGGTGATCGAGAAGCAGAACGACTGGGTGCACGTTCTCCTCACCGGTCGCCAGGGCATCCCCTCTGCGGGGAACCCTGCGCAGCTGACCGGATGGCTGCGCACCACAGACATCGAGCTCGCTCCGATAGACGTCACCGTCGAGGTGAGCATCTCTGCGCGCACGATCGATATCGTCCGTGCGGGGGTTCCCGAACGGATCGCCTCAGACTTCGCGTGGGGCACCGACCAGACTCCGACGCCGCTCGGCCGCTCCTTCATCCATCTGACCGAGGTGACCTCTTTCGAGTACGCGCGGGGATTGCCTACCGTGTACCTCTCGCTCCAGTCCCCGACCCTCGACGGTTTCGGCGGGCAGGATGTCGCGGTGACGGCGTTCCACTATCACGATGAGCGCACCGGAGCCATCTCGAACGGCTGCATCCGGCTTGATGAGGCAGCGATCACCGGGCTCGCCGAGCTGCCGGCGGGCACCGGCGTCAGCATCCGCCCCTGACTCCTCGTCAGCGACGCATCACGCGGCGGGCCAGCCACGTTCCCAGCACCTGCACGAGGTGCACGAATACGACGATGAGCACGATCGCTGCCCACATGACCACCGGCTCGAACTGACGGAAGCCGTAGATCTGCGCGAATGCGCCGAGCCCGCCACCGCCGATCAGTCCCGCCATCGCCGTCATGTCGATGATCGCCACGACGATGAATGTGTAACCGAGGATGAGGGGCCCGAGGGCTTCGGGGATGACGATGGTGAGCAGGATACGCCAGGGGCCAGCCCCCATCGCACGCGCTGCCTCGATTACGCCGGTGGGGACAGAGATGAGGTGCTGCTCGACGATGCGGCCGATGGCGAAGGACGCGGCGATGCCGATCGCGAACGCACCCGCGGTGATTCCGATTCCCGTGCCGATCACGGCACGCGTGAACGGCTGCAGCACGGCCAGGAAGATCACGAATGGAATCGGCCGGAAGAAGTTGATGAAGAGGTTCACAACCCCGTAGATCGGGCGGCTGGGCAGCACGCCGCCGGCGCGAGTCGCATAGGTGGCGACGCCGATGATCAGACCGAGCACGCCGCCGAGCACGAGCGCGTACGAGGTCATGTAGAGGGTCTCGACCGCGGCCGCCCAGAATTCTCCCTGAAGTTCGAAGAGACGATCCATCAGCGGGCCTCCCCTGCAGAGATGTCGGTCACTGTGGCGTGAGCGCGTATCTTCGCGAGCGCCGCGTCGACGGTGGCATCATCCCCGCGGATCGCGAGCGTGAGATGCCCGAACGCCCGACCGCGGATGTCATTGATGCCTCCGTAGATCAGCTCGAACTCGAGCCCTGCCGCAGCGAGATCGAGGAAGACCTGCGCCTGCGACGAATCGCCATCGCGGAACGAGAACGTGACGAGGCGTCCGCGGTGGCGTTCCCGCAGCACGGAGATCTCGGAAGGAGACGGGATGCCCTTGATCACCGTGCCGACGAACCGCTGAGAGGCCGGATGCTGCGGGTTCGAGAACACTTCGAAGACATCGCCGTGTTCGATCACGCGGCCTGCGTCCATCACGGCGACCTTCGTGGCGATCGTCTGAATGACATCCATCTCGTGCGTGATGATGACGATCGTGACGCCCTGTTCTTCGTTGACGCGCTTCAGGAGCGCGAGCACTTCGTGGGTCGTCTGCGGGTCGAGTGCGCTGGTCGCCTCGTCGGCGAGGAGGATCGCCGGCCGGGTTGCGAGGGCCCTCGCGATCCCCACCCGCTGTTTCTGGCCACCCGAGAGCTGCTCGGGATAAGCCTTGGCCTTGTCGCTGAGGCCGACGAATGCGAGGAGCTCCGCGACCCGCTCGTCGACGTCGGGCTTCGACCAACCGGCGAGCTTGAGGGGATATGCGATGTTCGCCCGCACCGACTTGGCCGAGAACAGGTTGAACTGCTGGAAGATCATGCCGATTCCGCTGCGCACCGGACGCAGGTCGCGCTCGGTGAGCGCCGTGATGTCTGTGCCGTCGACCGTGATCGTGCCGCCGCTGGCCGGCTCGAGCGCATTGATCAGACGCACGAGGGTGGACTTGCCTGCCCCCGAGTATCCGATGATGCCGAAGACATCGCCCTTCTCGACCGACAGAGACACATCGTCGACGGCGACGGTGGGCTGAGCGTCACGGCTCTGCGGTGGGTACGCCTTGGAGACGTTCTCGAGTGTCACGATCGGCATGGGTTCTCCGGCTTGGTTCAGACAACGAATCGGGCGGCGCGATCGCGCCGCCCGATTCTTTCACGTTGTGGTGATCAGCTGTTCGCTGCGACGTCCTTCTGGACGGTCTCCAACGACGTGACGAGGTCGGCAACCGGGGTCTGCAGAGCCACAGCAGTATCGCCGGAGGACTTCAGCAGCCCGGCCTGGACGTCAGGGTCGGTCTGGAAGATCTCGACGAGCTTCAGGTAGGTCTCGTTGTCGGCATCGTCTGCGCGTGCAGCGAAGATGTTCACGTACGGGAGGGCATTCGGGTCGCTCGGGTCGTCCTGCGCGATCGCATCTTCGAACTTCAGGCCCGCCTGGGTGACGAAGTCGTTATTGATGATCGCGGCTGCGACATCAGGGAGCGAGGTAGGGATGAGCGCTGCCTCGAGCGCGGTCACCTTCACCTCGGACGCTGCCTCGTCGACATCTGCGAGGTCAGAGAAGATCGTGCCGCCGCTCTTGAGTTCGATGAGCCCTGCCGACTGCAGCACGAGAAGAGCACGAGCCTGGTTGGAGGCATCATCCGGGACGGCGACGGTCTCGCCCGCGGGGATGTCCTTCACGTCGTCGTACTTCTGCGAGTACAGGCCCAACGGGTAGATCGCGGTGGAGCCGATGGGCGTCAGGTCCTCACCCGAAGCCTCGTTGTACTGCGCCAGGTACACGATGTGCTGGAACTGGTTGAGGTCGATCTCGCCCTCCGTCAGCGCCGGGTTCGGCTGCTCGTAGGAGCCGAAGTCGACCAGCTCGACGGTGATGCCCTCCTCTGCGGCAGCCTCTACGAATGCGGGCCACTGCTCATCGGACTTGCCGACGACGCCGATCTTCACGGTCTCGTTCGAGCCGCCCCCTGCGTCACCGCCAGCGGCTGTCGCGCAGCCGGAGAGTGCGACGAAGAGCGGGACCGCAACGAGCGCGGCGATGATGGACGTGGTGCGACGGGACATGTTTCCTCCTGGTGGGACTCGGCTACATTACGCCCGCGCGAGTTCCTGTGCAGAATCGAAACGTCACAGAGCGTCACAGCTCTTCGCTGAGCTCCAACCAGCGCATCTCGTTCTCTTCGACCTCTGCCTCGAGTGCCGAGATCGTCTTCATCTTCTCGCCGAGACCCTCGTAGTCGGACTGGTCGTGGTCGACGAGCGCGTGCTTCGCGCGGTCGATCTGCCCAGTGAGCTTCTGGATCTTCCGCTCGAGCGCAGCGACTTCTTTCTGGGCCGTGCGCAGAGCCGCACCATCCAGCTTCGGAGTGCGGCCTGCGGCCTTCGTGCTGCCCGCGGGCGCGTTCTTCTCGGCAGAGCGCAGGCGCAGGTACTCGTCCACTCCGCCCGGCAGATGGCGCAGCCGGCCATCCATGACGGCGTACTGCTGATCAGTGACGCGCTCGAGGAAGTATCTGTCGTGCGAGACGACGAGGAGGGTCCCCGACCAGGAGTCGAGGAGATCCTCGATCGCGGCGAGCATGTCGGTGTCCATGTCGTTGGTGGGCTCGTCGAGGATCAGCACGTTCGGCTGGTCGAGCAGCACGAGCAGAAGCTGCAGTCGGCGCTGCTGGCCGCCGGAGAGGTCCTTCACCGGAGTGGACAGCTGCGCGGACGCGAAGCCGAGGCGTTCGAGCAGCTGACTGGGCGTGAGCGATTGCGCCTTTGCCCCCGCACCGAAGGTGTACTCAGTGCGCAGGGCGGAGATGACGACGCGCACCGGGTCGTTCCAGTGCTGCTCGAGCTCATCGATTCGCTGGGTCAGCGTGCGCACCTGCACGGTCTTGCCGCGCTTGACCACACCGCTGGTCGGCTCGATGGTGCCGGCGACCAGACCGAGGAGCGTCGACTTGCCCGCTCCGTTCACCCCGAGAATGCCGGTGCGCTCCCCCGGCGCGATGCGCCACTCGACGTCTTTCAAGACATCGATCCCTGAGCCTGTCGAAGGGTCACCGTACCGAACCCCGGCATCGAGCAGGTCGACGACGTCCTTGCCCAACCGCGTCGTGGCCAGCGATTGCAACGACACCTTGTCGCGGATCTCGGGCACATCGGCGATGAGCTCATTCGCCGCGTCGATGCGGAATTTCGGCTTGGCCGTGCGGGCCGGCGCACCGCGACGCAACCACGCGAGCTCCTTGCGGGCCAGGTTCTGGCGCTTGGCCTCGGTGGCAGCGCTCATCCGATCGCGCTCGACGCGTTGCAGGATGTACGCCGCGTACCCGCCTTCGAAGGGTTCGACGATCCGGTCGTGCACCTCCCAGGTCTCGGTGCAGACCTCGTCGAGGAACCACCGATCGTGCGTGACGACCAGGAACGCGCCGGAGTTCGCAGCCCAGCGCTTCTTCAGGTGCGCCGCAAGCCACGTGATGGCCTCGACATCGAGATGGTTCGTCGGCTCGTCGAGCGCGACGATGTCCCAGTCCTTCACCAGCAGCGCCGCGAGCGCAACGCGCCGACGCTGTCCGCCGCTGAGCCCATCGACGGGGGCATCCCAGGCGAGATCGGCGAGCAGGCCCTGGATAACATCGCGCACGCGGGCATCTCCCGCCCACTCGTACTCGGGCACATCGCCCACGACCGACTCGGCGATCGTCAGCGCGTCATCGAGCGTGTCGGCCTGATCGAGCACGCCGACAGTCGTTCCCGCGCGCATCGTCACGCGTCCGGCATCCGGCTCCTTGCGGCCGGCGAGCATCGCGAGCAGTGAGCTCTTGCCATCGCCGTTGCGACCGACGATGCCGATCCGATCGCCCTCCTCGATGCCGAGGGTGATCGAGTCGAAGACGACTTTGGTCGGATATTCGAGGTGGAGGCCTTCGGCCCCGAGAAGATGTGCCATCGCCTCTAACGCTACGCCACGAGCGGGGTGAAGCTAACTGCCTGCCTTTTTCCGTGCGACGGCCTTGCGCACTTCTTCGCGATCGTCGATGTCGATCAGCTCGCCGGCGACATCCTGCACGGTTTCGTGGCCGCGTCCTGCGATCACGACGATGTCATCGGGCGCCGCCATCGCGACCGCCGCGGCGATGGCGTCGGCTCGCGGGAAGATCTCGAGCACTTCGCCGCCATCACGCCGCTCAGCATGGGCTCCTTCCAGCACCTGGGCTCGGATCGAAGCCGCGTCTTCGGCGTGCGGATCGTCATCGGTCACGATCGCGATATCGGAGTGCTGTGCGGCGATCTCTCCCATCGATGCCCGCTTGATCGCGTCGCGTTCACCCGCCGCACCGAACACCAGAATGACGCGACCCGCAGCCGTCTGGACGGCTTCGAGCACGCTGATCAGCCCACCGGGGTTGTGCGCGAAATCGACGTACACAGTCGGAGAGGTGCTCACGATCTCCATACGCCCCTCAACCGTCTGAGACAGCGGTCTCGCGTCTGACTCGACAGCGGCAGCCACTGCCTGCAGGTCGTAGCCCGCTTCAATGACCATCGCCAGAGCCAGCGCGGCATTCGACACGTTGAATCGCCCGGCGATTCCGACGACTGCTGGCAGCGAGCGGCCGTCCCGGTGCGCGAGCGTGAAGGAGTGTCCGCCACCCACCGGCACGACATCGAGGACGTGCCAGTCACCATTTCGCGCACCATCGGTGCTCAGCGTGACGGCTTCGACCCCGGCCTCGCGAGACAGGCGCGCGCCCCACTCATCGTCGATGACGATGACGGCGCGCTCAGTGTGTTCCGGTTCGAAGAGCGCCTTCTTCGCCTCGAAGTACGCATCCATCGTGCCGTGCAGGTCGAGATGATCAGGCGACAGGTTGGTGAATCCTGCCACCGCGAACCGCAGACCCGCGGTGCGTTCGAAAACCATCGAATGCGATGAGACCTCCATCACCGCGGCGCCGACCTCATTCGCCATCATCCGCGCGATCAGACCGTGCAGCTGAGGAGCCTCAGGCGTGGTCATGGTCGATGGAACGTGTTCGTCACCCACCGTGATGCCGATGGTGCCGATGGTGCCGGTGCTGACGCCGAGCGCACGCAGCAGTGACGCGATCATGAGTGTCGTCGTGGTCTTGCCGTTGGTTCCGGTGACGCCGAACAGCGGGGGGTGATGATCGATCGTGCCGTACAGGACCCCGCCGACGACGCCGAGCTGGCTGCGGACATCGGTGACGACGATGGTATTCACATCGAGGTCATGTGCGAGCGCGAGCCCCTCCTCGTCGGTGATGACCGCTCGTGCACCGCGATCGAGTGCCGCGCGAATGAACTGCGCGCCGTGCGCGTGAGCACCGGGAACGGCCGCGTAGAGATCGCCGGGCAGAATGGTTCGCGAATCCAGCGAGACCCCGGTCAGCAGGACCGAGTCATCGCCTTCGATCCTGGCGCCAGACAACTGCGCCACGACATCGGCGAGCGAGCGAGCGACCACGTTCCGCGGCCGAAAGTGCCACTCTTGGTCGATTACCGCCGCGGACATATCGCGCGGTTCTTCAGCGAGCGCCACCTTCGTCTCCTCTTTCCACCTACGAGGCGCATGAGGAACGCCAGCAACGAGAATTTTACCCCACCGCTGTCCGGCGACCCGGCTACACCCTCGGCGCCCTGGCGACGGGGTCGCCCAGCAGCGGCTCGAAGGCGAGCTCGGCCGGCGCGATCTGCATCAGGTGCGAGCGCATATGTGCGCGCTCGAGACGAACAGTGCGCCCCTCCGCGCCCACCGGGTACACCCGGACAGCCGCTGACAGGCGCTCTCGACTCGTCGCCAGAAGTACACCGAGATACCCCGACAGGATGACCGTCTGCGGCGCGAATGCGTTGACGAAGTTCGTCAATGCGACCGAGAGCACATCGACTTGCCTTGCCACCTCGGCGAGGGTGACAGGATCACGAACGAGTCCGAGCTCGATGTCGAGTTCATCCTCATCGAGGCCGCGCCTGCCCAGCAGGGCGAGCACCTTCGCGGGGTGCACCTCAACCTGAAGGCACCCGCGGCGCCCGCACGAGCAGAGCGCACCGGATGTGTTGACGACGGTGTGGCCGAACTCACCGGCGAAGCCTGACGTGCCGCGCACCAGCGCCCCATCGAGAACCAGCCCGCCGCCGATCCCGTTCATGGATCCACTCAGGTAGAGGACGTTGTCGACGTCTCGTCCGACGCCGAACCGGGTCTCGGCCATTGCGCCGACGCTGGTGTCATTGCCGACAGCCACCTCCATGCCGATCGCATCCGAGAGGCGGTGAGCCAGGTTCTCACGGCGCCAGCCGAGAGAGGGCGAAAGCAGCACCGTCCCGCCGTTATCCACCAGCCCGGGGACGGCGACGCCCGCACCGACCAGGCGATAGTGGCGGTCGATGTCCGCCCGCATGCCGTCGACCAGTGACGAGGTGAGCTGCGCGAAACGCCTCGGGTTCGGAGGCTTGGCGAGGTCGTGGCGAACGCGCGAATGCACCGCTCCGCCCAGGCCCACCAGAGCCAGCGAGATCGCATGCGGGTCGGCGCTCACGCTCAGCGCGACGACGTGGTCCTCCGCTGCGACGCCCAACGATGGTCGACCGGCCCTGCCGGTGGGCTTCACCGATGTCTCACAGACGACCTGCAGATCAAGCAGCTCCTGCACCAGCGCTGTCACGGTCGAGCGCGTCAGACCGATTCTCGCACCGATCTCCGAGCGTGAGAGGGCCCCGCGGCCGTGCACAAGTCGCAGCACTGCCGAAAGATTCTGCTGCCGCACATCTTCGTTCGTCGTCCGCGCTGTCGGCCGTGCCGGAATCGCTGCCGCCGCCGCGAGATCATGATCGGTCATCCGTGAGCGCACGACCATCATGGTGTGACCATCATGTATCGCATAAGCCGCTCCTGCGTCGCATCAGCCCTGGCCACTTCGGCGGTGATGCGCCCCCCAGCAAGAGTGTAGACGCGGTCGGAGAGCCCGATCACCTCGGGGAGTTCTGAAGAGATGACGATGATGGCCTTGCCCTGCGCTGCGAGCTCGTTGATCAGGCCGTAGATCTCGTATTTGGCCCCGACGTCGATGCCGCGGGTGGGCTCATCGAGGATGAGCACCTCCGGGTTGCTGAAGATCCATTTCGACAGCACGATCTTCTGCTGATTCCCACCCGAGAGCGTGGCGGTGGCAGCGCTCACGCTGGGCGTCTTGATGTTCATCTTGTAGCGGTACGCCTCGGCCACCTTGCGCTCGCGAACCTCGTCGATGAGGCCCCGGTGCGCCAGTCGTCCCAGCGCCACCGAGGAGATGCTCGTCTGCACAGAGGCGAGCAGATTGAGTCCATCCTGCCTTCGATCCTCGGGGGCGTAAGCGATGCCGTGACCGATCGCCTCCTGGATCGTGCGCAGTTCGATCTGCTCACCGCGTTTGAACGCCGATCCGGTGATCGCTGAGCCGTAGGAGCGGCCGAAGATGCTCATCGCGAGCTCGGTCCGCCCCGCCCCCATGAGACCTGCGATTCCCACGATCTCGCCCGAATTCACGTGGAAGTTCACATCGTCAATCACGACCCGTCCCGGCTCGCCGGGATGGTGAACCGTCCATCGCTCAACGCGGAAAAGCTCGTCGCCGATATCGGGTTCGCGCGGGGGAAAGAGGTCGTTGAGCGGGCGCCCCACCATCGCCCGGATGATCCGCCCCTCATCCGTCTCGGGATCGTCGCAACGCATCGTCTCAATCGAGGCGCCGTCACGCAGCACCGTGATCCGATCGGCGATGTCCAGGACCTCGTGCAGCTTGTGCGAGATCAGCACGCACGTGATCCCCTGCGACCGGAATCGATCGATCAGCGCCATCAACCGCTCGGAATCGTCGCGTCCGAGCGCCGCGGTCGGTTCATCAAGGATCAGCAGCTTGACGTCTTTGGCCAGCGCTTTCGCGATCTCGACGAGCTGCTGCTTGCCGATTCCCAGCTCGCTCGTCCGCGTTGCGGGGCTCTCGTGCAGCCCCACCCTGGCCATGAGCTCAGCAGCGCGAGCGTGGGTGTGCTTGTCATCGACGAGGCCGAACTTGGTCATCTCGTGGCCGAGGAAGATGTTCTCGGCGATGGAGAGCTGGGGCACGATCGCCAGTTCCTGGTGCACGATGACGATGCCCTCGGACTCGCTCTCCGGGAGCGAGCGGAACTGCATATCTCGCCCGTCGAATCGGATCGTGCCGTCGAATGTGCCGTGCGGATGCACGCCGCTGAGGATCTCCATGAGCGTCGATTTTCCGGCGCCGTTCTCGCCGCAGATCGCGTGGA
Organism: Microbacterium sp.; assembly: GCF_048259935.1. Lineage (GTDB taxonomy): Bacteria > Actinomycetota > Actinomycetes > Actinomycetales > Microbacteriaceae > Microbacterium. Next base: position 169,438 of record NZ_JBLXHF010000004.1, read on the forward strand.
CTTCACCGCGACGCACCGCGAAAGACACGTCGTTGAGCGCCGTTACTCCACGGAAGCGCTTCGTGATACCCGACATGCGCAGGACCGTGTCGGGCATCGCACCACCTCTTTGCGTGTCGATCGGATCCAGCCATGCTATCGAAAAAAATAATTTGTCCGCAGGCACGTCAATATGCAATGCTTCGGAAGCGGAAGACGCGAGAGCGCCGTCCGAAAGCAGACAGAGCGGTCCCCAGCTCGGACCGCCGACCTTTCAAGGAAGAGAGAACGCAATGAGCAGAACCCTCCTGCGCGCCGTAGCCACCACCGGCGCCTTCGCGCTCGCCTTCGGACTCGCAGCCTGTGCAAGCAGCCCTGCCGCAGAGTCCAACGGCGATGCCGAGGCGAGTGACATCACCGTCGGAGTCGCGATGCCGACCGAGACAAGCGAGCGCTGGATCGCCGATGGCGACGCCGTCAAGTCGCAGCTCGAAGACGCCGGCTACGAAGTCGACCTGCAGTTCGCGAACGACGACATCCCGCGTCAGCAGCAGCAGCTCGACCAGATGATCACCAATGGTGCCGACATCCTGATCGTCGCATCCATCGACGGCACCGCCCTCGCAACCCAGCTCGAGAACGCCGCGAGCAAGGGCATCCCGGTCATCGCATACGACCGTCTGATCAACGGCACCGAGGACGTCGACTTCTACGTCACGTTCGACAACTACACCGTCGGCGTGCAGCAGGCGCAGTCGCTGCTGCGCGGGCTCGGATTCCTCGACGAGAACAACAAGGACACCGGCGCAACTGACCCCAAGGCAGTCGAGCTCTTCGCCGGTTCGCCCGATGACAACAACACGAAGTTCTTCTACGAGGGTGCCATCGACACCCTGCAGCCGTACTTCGACGACGGCCGCATCACGGTCACCTCGGGCCAGATCGACATGGACACGGTCTCGACGCTGCGCTGGGACCAGGCAACCGCCCAGAAGCGCATGGAAGACCTGCTCACCAGCACCTATGACGGTGGCGCGAAGCCGCTCGACGGCGTGCTCGCCCCGTACGACGGCATCTCGCGCGGCATCATCACCGCCCTCGAGAACGCGGGCTACGGCTCGACCATCGAAGGCGGCCTGCCGGTCGTCTCCGGTCAGGATGCCGAGATCGCTTCGGTGAAGATGATCGCTGACGGCGTGCAGTACGCGACCATCTTCAAGGACACGCGCAAGCTCGCAACTCAGGCAGTCGCTGCCGCGGACGCGTTCGCGAAGGGCGAGGAGCCTGAGGCGAACGACACCGAGACGTACGACAACGGCGTGAAGGTCGTCCCGTCCTTCCTGCTCGAGTCCGACATCGTCGTGGCCGACAACATCACCTCACTCCTGGTCGACTCCGGCTACTGGACCGAGGACGAGATCGCCGCAGGCGTCGCCGGCTGATCCTCACTGTGACGTCCGTCCGCCGCGGCTCGCGCCCGGCGGACGGACCTCACACTGCTGCCACCCTCTTCACAGACAGGAGCTGCGATGTCCGACGCTATCCTCGAGATGCGCAACATCACTAAGAACTTCCCCGGCGTCAAGGTGCTCGATGACGTCACTCTGACCGTCGCCCGCGGCGAGATCCACGCGATCTGCGGCGAGAACGGCGCCGGAAAATCAACCCTCATGAAGGTGCTGTCGGGCGTCTATCCGCACAGCTCATTCGATGGATCGATCATCTTCGACGGCGAATCGCAGCGGTTCAACGCGATCAAGGACTCCGAGCACGCCGGCATCGTCATCATCCATCAAGAGCTGGCCCTGGTGCCGCACCTCTCGATCGCCGAGAACATCTTCCTCGGCAACGAAGTGATCAATCGCGGCCTGATCGACTGGCACGAGGCCAACGCGCGCGCGACGACACTCATGGAGCGCGTCGGGCTCCGCGAGAACCCGACGACACCGGTCGGTCAGCTCGGCGTCGGCAAGCAGCAGCTCGTCGAGATCGCCAAGGCGCTGACGAAGAACGTCCGCCTGCTCATCCTCGACGAGCCGACCGCCGCACTCAACGACTCCGACTCCGAGCACTTGCTGGGACTGCTCCGAGGCCTCCGCGAGGAGGGCATCACGAGCATCATCATCAGTCACAAGCTCGGCGAGATCGTCGACATCGCAGATTCCACGACGATCATCCGTGACGGAAAGACGATCGAGACGATCGACATGCACGGCCCTGATGCCACACAGAATCGCATCATCCGCGGCATGGTCGGCAGGTCACTGGATAACCGCTTCCCCGAGCGCACACCGGTCATCGGTGAAGAGATCTTCCGCATCGAGAACTGGCACCTGATGCATCCGACGCAGCAGGACCGCGTCGTCGTCGACAACGCGTCGCTATCAGTACGGGCCGGCGAGATCGTCGGCATCGCCGGCCTCATGGGTGCGGGGCGCACCGAGTTCATGATGAGCGTCTTCGGCCGCAGCTACGGGCGGGATGCCTCGGGCAAGGTCTTCCTGCACGGCAAGGAGATCTCCACCCGCACCGTGAAGGACGCCATCGACAATCGGATCGCCTACGTCTCAGAGGACCGCAAAGAATACGGTCTCAACCTGATCACCGACATCAAGACGAACATCTCTGCTGCGGCCCTGGGCAATCTGAAATCTGCAGGCCCGTTCATCGACGGCAACCGCGAAGTGGAGGTCGCGGAGAAATACCGCACCGACCTCAACATCAAGTCGCGCACGGTCGCCCAGATCGTCGGAAACCTCTCCGGTGGCAACCAGCAGAAGGTCGTCCTGGCGAAGTGGCTCTACACGGCCCCCGACGTGCTCATCCTCGATGAGCCCACCCGTGGCATCGACGTCGGCGCCAAGTACGAGATCTACGAGATCATCAATGCGCTCGCGGCAGCCGGTAAGGCTGTCATCCTGGTCTCCAGCGAGCTGCCGGAACTGCTCGGACTCTCCGATCGCATCTACGCCCTCGCCTACGGCCGAATCACCGGGCAGCTTCCCATCGCTGAGGCGACGCAGGAAGCGCTCATGTCCCTCATGACGATTGAAAACTCTTCCCCGAAGGAGGCCGCGGCATGAACAACGTGTTCACCGAGGTCAAAGACCTACTGACCCACAACCTGCGCACCTCAGGTATCTACATCGCGTTCGTCGCGATCATCCTGCTGTTCACGATCCTCACCGGAGGAACGCTGCTCAGCCCGGAGAACGTCACGAACATCGTTCTGCAGAACGCGCACATCCTGATCATGGCACTGGGCATGATCCTGGTGATCGTCGGCGGCCACATCGACCTCTCGGTAGGTTCCGTGCTGGCGTTCGCCTCGGCCGTCTCGGCCGTGCTCGTCATCCGCATGGGTATGCCGTGGTGGGTCGGCGTCCTCGCCGCCATCGTCACGGGAATCGTGGTGGGTGTCTGGCAGGGGTACTGGGTCGCGTACGTCGGGATCCCGGCGTTCATCGTCACGCTGGCCGGCATGCTGCTGTTCCGCGGACTCACCTGGCTCGTCCTCGACAACGTGTCGCTGTCGCCGTTCCCGACCGCTTACCGCGAGGTCGCCAGCGGCTTCCTGGACGGCATCTTCGGATCGATCACCCTCGGACAGGGTGAGGGCTTGAAGTCCGTGGTGCAGACCGTCGACATCTTCACTCTCGTCATCGGTGTGCTCGCCGTGATCGGTGTCGTCGTCTCGTCGCTGCGCAATCGCCGCACGCGTCAGGGCTACAACCAGACGGTGGAGTCGATGCCCCTGTTCGTGCTGAAGCTCGTCGTGATCTCGGCCGTGCTGCTGGCCTTCGCCTGGGCGCTGGCCTACAACCGCGGCTTCCCGATCGTGCTGATCATCGTCGCAGTCCTCATCCTGATCTATCAGGTGATCGCGAACCGCACGGTCTTCGGTCGCCACGTCTACGCCGTGGGCGGCAACCTGTCGGCTGCTCGTCTGTCTGGTGTCAACGTGCGCAGCGTGAACTTCTGGATCTTCGTGAACATGGGCTTCCTGACGGGTATCGCCGCTGCAGTGTTCTCCTCGCGCTCCAACGGCGCGCAGCCCGGTATGGGCAACATGTTCGAGCTCGACGTGATCGCGGCCTGTTTCATCGGTGGCGCATCGACGATGGGCGGCGTCGGTCGTGTCGGAGGCGCGCTGGTCGGTGGCCTCGTGATGGCCGTCATGACGAACGGCATGCAGCTGATGGGCGTGCCGCAGTCCAGTCAGCAGATCGTCAAGGGCCTCGTTCTGCTTCTGGCCGTTGCCTTCGACATCTACAACAAGCGCCGCGCGGGTACCGTGCGCTGAGCTGCGAGATCGAAGAGGGAGGTCAGAGCGCCACGCGCGCGCTGACCTCCCTCTTCGTGTCGGTGAGAGATCTCACGCGGTGATGATGCGGGCGCCCGACACCGGTCCATGCACGTGCAGGGCTGCGTGCCCCGCATCCATGAGCTCGCTCTGCACGTAGTGCGCGCTCTCCGGGCTCTCGCAGAGGAATGCGACCGTCGGACCCGAGCCCGAGACGATGCCGCTGAGCGCTCCCGCGCTGAGCCCTGCCTTGATGACGCCGTCCAGAGACGGGCGCTCCAAGAGCGCCGGCACCTCGAGATCGTTGAACATGGATGCGGCGAGCGAGCGCGGCTCCCCTGCTCGCAGCGCCTGCAGCACCGGGATCGGCACGTCCAGGGACATCGGCGGATCATCCGCGAGCGCTCCCGACTGGGAACGGTGCGTGTCCAGTCGCGCATAGATCGCGGGCGTCGACAGGCCTTCTTCGCTGGTGACGAGCACCCAGTCGAACCGGCCGTGCGCGAGTGCCGGATTGAGCTGATCGCCGCGTCCTGTGCCGACGGCGGTTCCGCCGTGCAGCGCGAACGGCACGTCCGCCCCCAACCTCGCTGCGAGCTCGTGCATCCGTGGAGGGTGAAGACCTGTGCCCCAGAGCGCGTCGCAGGCGACGAGAGCGGCCGCGGCATCCGCTGACCCTCCCCCCATGCCTCCCGCGACCGGTACGCTCTTGCGGATCTCCAGGTGCACACCGCCCTCGTACCCCGTTGCTGCCGCCAGCATCTTGGCCGCCCGCATCGCGAGGTTGCGGTCATCGAGCGGCACGGCGGATGTGTCTTCGACACCCGACACGCTCAGCGTGAACTCGTCGCTCGCCGTTGCGATCACATCTTCGTAGAGCGACACCGCCTGGAACACGGTCGCCAGAGCGTGATAGCCGTCATCGTGCCGTCCGCCGACACCGAGATAGACGTTGATCTTGCCCGGGGCACGCACGTGCACCGATCCCGGGAACGCGGCGAGGCTCATGAGGGGCTCAGATCAGTCGGCAGGTCACAGAGCGGAGGATGTGGCCCAGAGGTTCACGTCGATGCCGTCGGAGAGGGCGTCGATGCGAGCGAGCTCATCGTCGGTGAGCGCAGGCCCCTCGAGCGCCGCAATGTTCTCATCGAGCTGCTCCGGACGGGAAGCACCGATCAGCGCCGAGGTGACCACCGGGTCGCGCAGCGTCCACAGCAGCGCCAGCTGCGCCAGCGACTGGCCGCGTTCCTTCGCGATCTCGTTGAGGCCGCGCAGGATACCGAGCCCCTCGTCCGACAGCGGCCGGTCGGAGATGGAGCCGCGCTTCTGCGCGCGCTCTGCCGTGCCGTCGGCGAGATACTTGTCCGTCAGGAGGCCCTGCGCCAGCGGTGTGAACGCGATCGCGCCCATGCCCTCGGTGCGAAGCGCGTCGGTGAGACCGCCCTCGACCCAGCGGTTGAGGATCGAATAGGAGGGCTGGTGGATCACGAGCGGCGTACCGAGCTCGCGCGCGATTTCGGCGGCCTGGGCCGTGCGCTCTGCGCTGTATGAGGAGATGCCGACGTAGAGCGCCTTGCCCTGGCGCACGAGGGTGTCAAGGGCCCCGATGGTCTCCTCGAGCGGAGTCACGGGATCGGCGCGGTGCGAGTAGAAGATGTCGACGTAGTCGAGCCCCATCGAGGTAAGCGACTTCTCGGCGCTCGCGAGCAGATACTTGCGGCTGCCGAAGTTGCCATACGGACCGGGCCACATGTCGTATCCGGCCTTGGACGAGATGATCAGCTCATCGCGGTACGGGCGGAAGTCCTCGGCGAAGATGCGGCCGAAGTTCTTCTCGGCCGAGCCGTAGGGAGGTCCGTAGTTGTTGGCCAGATCGAAGTGCGTGATGCCGCTGTCGAACGCGTGGCGCAGCAGCCTGCGCTGGTTGTCGAGCGGGATGTTGTCGCCGAAGTTCCACCAGAGTCCGAGTGAGATCGGCGGCAGATACAGACCGGACGTGCCGACCTGGCGGTACTCGAAGTTCTTGTACCTGTCCTCCTTCGCCGCATACGGGCGGTGGAGCTCGGCGATGTCTGTGGGGAAGCGCGGCGTCTCAGTCACGCCTCCAGATTAGCCGTCCAGCGCCTCGGCGATTCTCACGAAGTCATCCACCGTCAGCTGCTCGCCCCGTGCGGTCGGCGCGACGCCCGCCTTCTCGAGGACCGCGGATGCTTCGGCTGCCGTACCGCCGAGCACGACGGACAGCGCCTGACGCAGCATCTTGCGACGTTGCTGGAAGGCCGCGTCGACGATGCGGAAGGTCGCCTTGCGCAGCTCCTCGCTGCCGCGTGGCTGCGCGTCGCGCTCGAAGGCGACGAGAACACTGTCGATGTTCGGCACCGGCCAGAACACCTGCCGTGACACGTTGCCAGCCAGTCGCCACGGACCGTACCAGGCCGCTTTGACACTGGGGGCGCCGTACACCTTGCTGCCAGGAGGGGCTGCGAGGCGCTCGCCGACCTCGGCCTGCACCATCACGACGCCGCGTTGCAGGTTCGGGAACGTCTCCATGAAGTGCAGCAGCACCGGGACTGAGACGTTGTAGGGCAGATTCGCGACCAGTACCGTCGGGTCGCCAGGAAGCTCGGTGACGCGCAGCGCATCCGCGTCGACGACGGTGAGGGCATCGGACGGCACACCGTGATCCGCAGCCGTCTGCGCGAGCCGTGCGGCCAGGCGGTGGTCGATCTCGACCGCGGTGACAGATGCCCCGGTCTCGAGGATCGCAAGGGTGAGGGAGCCCAGGCCCGGCCCGACCTCGACCACCCGCTCCCCTGGCTGCACACGGCCGACGTGCACGATCTTGCGCACAGTGTTGGCATCGACGACGAAGTTCTGTCCGAGCTTCTTGGTGGGGGTGACGTCGAGCTCGGCGGCAAGACGGCGGATCTCGGTGGCGCCGAGCAGCGTAACGGTCATCCTGCCATTGTCCCCCATGTCCCCCCAAGGCCCGTCTGAACGTTCAGGAAGCAGGGTTCGGGCGGCCGCTCGTATCCACGGTGGCGAATCCCTCCTCTGCGGCAGCAGTGAGCAGGCGCTGGTCACCCGAAGCGAACACGACATTGCTTGCTCGAATCAAAGTGGCCGTTGCCAGGTGCACGGCGCCATATCCGCGCAGACCACGTGTTACTGCCAGCTCAGCCGCACGACTGATCACCGTTGTCGACACATCCAGCAGGGTGACGTCGGCAGCGATCAGCTGTGCCTCTTCCAGCAGATCGCTCAGCATAGCTGCCGTAGTTCGCCCGACCCGTTCGCTTTGGGCAAGCGCTGCAGCAGTCTCGACGACGAGCAGGCGTGTGCTTATAACTTCGTGAGCATCCGTCCATAACCGCTTCGATACCGCGGATCCAGGTTCGGCGATCACCAGCGGCAGGAGCGCCGAAGTATCCAGGTAGACGATCAATCTCGCTGCTCAGAGACCAGATCGCTGACCGTGCCGGAGATCTGACGCGGATGAGGAGTCCTGCGAACATGGTGGGCCGGAGGCATCGCAACGCCTTCATCGATGAGGCGCTGCAGTATCGCCTCGCCTTCAGCGGGAACGAGCTGGGCGACTACCGCGCCCCGATCGGTGATGAGCACACGCTCACCTGCGCTCGCCGACTTCACTTGGGCGCTCAGTTGCGCCTTGAGTTCCCGAATGCCGATTCGCGTCATGATTCACCCCAACCGTTGTAGTCACAAGTTTACTCGCTCGAGACTACATGGGGACAGAGGACATCAATCCGCGAAGGCGCCGTAGACCTCGATAGTGTTCGCGGCGATCTGCGCCGTGAGCTCATCGACGCCCAGATCGAGCTCGGCGGCCATGAACCGCAGCGTATGCGGAATCAGGTACGGCGCGTTCGGCCGACCGCGCAGCGGCACGGGGGTGAGGAACGGAGCATCCGTTTCGACGAGGATGCGGTCGCGCGGGGTGACGTGCAGCGCATCGCGCAGGTTCTGCGCGTTCTTGAACGTGACGTTGCCGGCGAAGGACAGGTAATAGCCGGCGTCCGCGCAGACCCTGGCCATGGCGTCGTCGCCGGAAAAGCAGTGGAACACGGTCTTCTCGGGCGCGCCGACACGGGCGAGAGTCTCGAGCACAGCCTCGTGAGCATCCCGGTCGTGAATCTGCATCGCGACGCCGTGCTTCTTGGCCAGGACGATGTGCGCTTCGAACGCCTCGAACTGCGCCGCGTGACCCTCGGGTCCGGTGCGGAAGAAGTCCAGTCCTGTTTCTCCGATCGCCCGCGTGCGCGGGTGGGCGGCGAGCTCATCGATCACGCTGATCGCGTGGTCGAGCTGGCCCGCCTCGGCATAGACGGGTGCGTCATTAGGGTGAATCGCGACAGCGGCGAGCACACGAGAATCGGCGGAGGCGGCATCCACCGCCCAGCGGGACGACTCGATATCACCCGACGCTTGCACGACGCCCAGGATGCCGACCGCTTCGGCGCGGTCGAGCTGCTCCTTCAGTGAAAGCGGCTCGTCGCCGTCGAGGATCTCCAGATGCGCGTGGTTGTCGTACACGGGCACGGTCAGCGGCTCGGGAGCCGCGGGATAGCGGAGGTCCTTGCGGCCCTCCGCCTTCCGCTCCCGGACGTACTGGCTGGGGTTTTCGGTCAAGCCTGGCTCTCCACACGGGGGAACAGCGGTGCAAGCGCCTGAACTGCGGTGCCCGCAGCGAGCCCACCCCAGTTGCCGGCTTCACGGATCGGCTGCTCCTGCAGTGCGCCCAGAGCCTCGGCTGCGCCGAGCGCCGACCACAGCTTCTCAGTCGACTGCGGCATGACCGGCGACAGCAGCACGGCAAGCGCACGCAGACCCTCGGCGCACGTGTACAGCACTGTGCCGAGGCGAGCACGCTTGTCCTCGTCGCGTGCAAGCGCCCACGGCTCGTTCTCGGTGATGTAGCCGTTCAGCGCGTCCACGATCGTCCAGATCGACGAGATCGCCTCGTCGATGCGGAACTGCTCCATCCAGGCGTCGGCCGCGGTCGCGGCATCCGCCACGATCTTCTGGATCGCGAGGTCCTGGTCGGTGTACTCCGCCGGTGCAGGAACCACACCGTCGAAGTACTTCTCGATCATCGCGATCGTGCGAGATGCGAGGTTGCCGAAGCCATTGGCGAGCTCCGCCTGGTAACGGGCCGCGAGGTCTTCCCAGCTGAAGGAGCCGTCCTGGCCGAAAGCGATCGCCGAGAGGAAGTAGAAGCGGTAGGCGTCAGAGCCGAACACGTCGGTGATCTCGGTCGGAGCGATACCGGTGAGCTTCGACTTGGACATCTTCTCGCCGCCGACGAGCAGCCAGCCATGCGCGAAGACGCCCTTGGGGACGTCGAGGCCGGCAGCCATCAGCAGTGCGGGCCAGATGACGGCGTGGAAGCGCAGGATGTCCTTGCCCACCACATGGTACGCGGGCCAGCGGCGCTCGAACGTCTCCTCGTCGGAGCCGTACCCGACTGCGGTGACATAGTTCAGCAGTGCGTCCACCCACACGTAGATGACGTGCGACTCGTCCCACGGCAGCGGAATGCCCCAGTCGAACGTCGAGCGCGAGATCGAGAGATCCTTCAGCCCCTGCGAGACGAACGAGACGACCTCGTTGCGCGCGGAGTGCGGGCGCACGAAGTCGGGCTCGGTCTTGTAGAGCTCGAGCAGGCGGTCCTGGAACTCGCTGAGCTTGAAGAAGTAGTTCTTCTCCTGCAGCAGCTCGAGCGGCTTGGAGTGGATCGCGCAGACCTTCAGGCCCTCGAAGGGTCCGGTGCCGTCCACGATCTCCGACTCCGGCTTGAACTCCTCACAGCCCACACAGTAGAGCGCCTCGTATTCGCCGGCGTAGATGTAGCCCGAGTCGTACAGGCGCTGGAAGAACACCTGCACGTTCTTCTCGTGCCGCTCCTGCGTGGTGCGGATGAAGTCGTCGTTTGCGACGTCGAGCGTCTCGAGCAGCGGGAACCAGCTCTCCGTGACGAGCTTGTCGACCCATTCCTGCGGCGTGACGTTGTTCGCGGCCGCGGCGCGTAGCATCTTCTGCCCGTGCTCGTCGGTGCCGGTCAGCATCCAGGTGTCATCGCCGCCCTGGCGGTGCCAACGCGCGAGCGTGTCGACCGCCACCGATGTGTACCCGTGTCCGATGTGCGGAACATCAGAGGGGTAGTAGATGGGCGTGGTGATGTAAAAAGATTCGCCAGCGGGCATGCGGTCAATTCTAGGCCGGGATGCTGCGACTATCCGCTCGCGTGTCGACGACGGCTCCGGCACCGCTCAGCGGGAGCGCGCGGCGAGTGCCTGCTGGTAGAGATCGCGGGAGCTCAGACCCGTCGCAGCGGCGACTTCGGCGCAGGCTTCCTTCAGCCGCATCCCACCCTCGACGAGCGATTGCACCTGTGCTCCGGCATCCTCCGCGGATGCCGCGACGGGGGCTGCGCCCTCGACGACCACGACGATCTCGCCCTTGACACCGGCGTCGGCCCACTCCACGAGTTCGGATGCTGTGCCCCGGCGCACCTCTTCATAGAACTTGGTGAGCTCGCGGCAGACGGCGATGCGGCGGGTGTCTCCGAAGGCGGTGCCCATGTCGGCGAGCGACGAGGCCAGACGCGAGGGAGATTCGAAGAAGATCATGGTGCGAGGCTCGGATGCCAGCTTTCCGAGGGTTGTGCGCCGCTCCCCCGGTTTGCGCGGCAGGAATCCCTCGAAGGTGAATCGATCGGTCGGCATCCCCGAGATGGCGAGTGCCATGATGACCGCACTCGGTCCGGGGATCGCGGTCACGGTGACGCCCGCTTCTACGGCAGCGGCGACCAGTCCGTATCCGGGGTCACTGACCGCCGGCGTCCCCGCGTCGCTGACGACGACGATGTCTTGCTCCGCTGCGAGCGCGGCAAGCTCGGCGGCCTTGTGCTTCTCGTTGTGATCGTGCAGAGCGATCAGGCGCGGACGGTTCTCAATTGCGAGCGCCCGTAGCAGCCGCTGAGTAGTGCGGGTGTCTTCGGCCGCCACGATCTCCGCGTTCTCGAGCACCTCGATCAGACGCTTGGATGCGTCGCCGAGGTTGCCGATCGGGGTCGCCGCGAGGATGATCACCCGTTCAGCTTAGGCGCGCGCCGTAGGCTTATGCCGTGTCCGCACCTGCACCCCTGCTCCCTGCTCCTGCGGAGCGCCTGACCGCGTGGGGCACCTTGCGCGACCGCCTTCTGCTCGATCCGGAGTGGCGTCGCGTCATCTCCTGGCTCGCACCGCTGGTGATCACCGCGCTCGCGGCCGTGCTGCGTCTGGCGAACCTCGCCCACCCGCACACCCTCGCGTTCGACGAGACGTACTACGTCAAAGACGCCTGGTCGCTGTGGCTGCTCGGTTACGAGGGCACCTGGGGCGACGGCGCGAACCAAGCATTCTTGACAGGTGACACGAGCACGCTCGGCACGTCGGGCAGCTTCGTTGTGCATCCGCCGCTCGGCAAGTGGATCATCGCACTCGGGATGGGGCTCTTCGGCGCCGGCAACAGTGCGGCGTGGCGATTGATGATCGCTCTCATCGGCACGGCGACCGTGCTGCTGGTGTACTTCGTCGCGAAGGAGCTGACCCGCTCGATCGTCGCGGCGAGTGTGGCGGGCCTGCTGATCGCGATCGACGGCCTGAGCATCGTCATGAGCCGGATAGGGCTGCTCGACGGCATCCTGACGTTCTTCGTCCTGCTCGGGTTCTTCTTCATCCTGATCGATCGGAGGCGTTCCATTCCACTCGTGGAATATGCCGCCCCCGACGACCGCGAGCTGCTGTGGGGACCGATCATCTGGCGTCGTCCGTGGGTGGTGGCGGCTGGCGTCGCGCTGGGCGCTGCGACAGCCGTGAAGTGGTCGGGCCTGTATGCGCTGGCAGGTTTCGGCATCTATCTCGTCGTCACCGACGCACTCGCTCGACGTCGTGCGGGTGTGGCGTATTGGCCGATGGATGCTGTTGCCCGCCAGGGCGTCGTCTCGTTCGTGCTGCTGGTGCCGGTGGCCGTCGTGACCTACCTGGTGACGTGGACGGGGTGGCTCGTCACCGCCGGCGGCTATGACCGACAGTCGGATGCGACCCCGTTCGTGGCGCTGTGGAAGTACCACGAAGCGATCTATGCCTTCCACGTGGGTCTCGATTCGGGACACCCTTATGCGAGCCCGGCGTGGGAGTGGCCGCTGCTCATCCGGCCCACCGCGGTATGGGTGGGCGGTGACGGTGCCTGTGGCACCGACCACTGCATGTCGGTGATCTCGACTGTGCCGAATCCGCTGATCTGGTACGCCGGGGTCGCGAGCGCGATCTACCTGCTGTACCGGTTCGTGCTCGGTCTCATCGAGCGCCGCCCGATGCCGTGGACCTACGGACTGCCGCTCGTCGGAATCGGTGTCACCTACGTGCCGTGGCTGCTGTACCCCGAGCGCACGATCTTCCAGTTCTACACGGTTGTGATGGTGCCGTTCCTCGTGCTCGCGCTCGTTCTCGCGCTGCGCGATATCGCGGGTCGACGTGAGGATCCGCTGTACCGGCGGCAGGCCGGCGAGCGCACCGTGACCGTCTTCCTCGTCGTCGTGGTGCTCGTCTCGGCGTTCTACTACCCGGTCTGGACCGGCATGAGCGTGCCGTATGAGTTCTGGCTCATCCACAATTGGATGCCCACCTGGGTCTGAGCGCCTGCGAACGTGCGATGCGAGATGGTTTGTGCTGGTTATCAGCGCCGACAACCGACCCGAAGTATCTACGCTGCGTCTGTTCAGCGAAGCATCCGCTCTGCGCAACGCGCTGACCGCACACGGCGTTCGCACCTGACCACCATCACCCCGGAACGGAACGCCTTCGGTGGGGACTTCGCGTGCGATGCCACTGCTGGTGAGGGTCCCACCACGCGGGGCCGCGCACTTCGGGAATGCCTCGGTTCATCCGGATCACCCATTCGGTCAGATGCAGGGTGCGATGGTGGAACCAGCACAACAACACGCCGTTGTCGGTATGTGTGGGTCCGCCATCAGCGTGCTCGTCGACGTGATGCACCTCGCACCAGGTCGCACTGATCGTGAAGCCGGGCACAATGCATCCGCCATCGCGCAGGGCGATTGCTCGACGCTGCAGTGCGTTGAAGAGGCGCGCTGTCGTGCCGATTGACACGATGCGGCCGTTGTCGTCGAACAGCACCCGCTGGATGCCGCCGGCACACGCCGTCTGCACGGCGACGCGCTGCGGAACCAGGTCGCCGGTGCTCGCCACCTGGGCCCAGCCGGCTCCCCGCGCATAATCCTCGGCGGTGGTCGCGACGACGAGCGTCGGCGCCGCGCCGCCGAGGTGTGGAAACAGGTCGGTGCGTGCCGCGGTGTTCAGAATCGACGCAAGCGCATCGTGCTGCTTCTGGGTTCTGGTGCGTGGGTCTTCGGCGGCGAGGCCTGCCGCGGCGGAGTCATCTGTGGCGGCGTCTTCGGATGGTTCGAATCGCACCCCCGTGCGGTCGAGGTTCTCCGCGCCGTCGACGCGCGGGTTGAGGAGGCTGTCTAGCAGTAGCCCGAGCTGACCGGCAACCTCGGGCAACAGCCCGCCGCGTACGTGCGTCAGGCCGTCGTTGCCGACTCGTCCGATCGTGAAGGAGCGACCGCGCATCGCGATGTCGTCGATCGGCTCTGCTCCGTCGGGGTCGATGTAGGCCACCAGCACCCGGGATAGCACGCGGAGATCCTCTGGATACGGCAGCGGACGCGGTGCGTCTGCCTCGGCGGCATCAGGATCGACGCCGCGGGCGAAGTGGGCGAGCTGCCTGTCTGCCGCGATGCGGGCCTCGTCGCTTATGCGTCGGGCCGATCGCTCGATCGGATCAGTGGCCGCAATCAGCCCGGCAAGGCCAAGATCCCCCGCGAGCACGGCCTCGCGCAGCGCCTGGTAGCGCGCCGGCAGGAAAGACCCCTCGGTGAAGCTGCGCTCACGCCGGACGCGCCCCGCTGCCTTCACGAGTTGCGTCGCCTGACGCGAGTCGGCTCCGGTGAGCATCCGCACAAGATCAGCCGGTCGAGAGCAGCCATAGGCCACCGTCATCTTGTCGTCGCGCATCGCCCCGGACCGCTCGCTCACTTGCGCGGTCGCCTCGATCTGGACGCCCTCAAGCCGCCGCTGAATGCGCCCGGTTACCGCCAGCACCTCGGCGATCTCAGCCGTCGACAGCGCGGGGATCGCCTCTTCGGCGAAGGCATCGCACACCGCTGAATCGAGGTTCTCCTCGATCTCTCTCAGCTGAGCGACAACGCTGTTCATATCCTCTATCCAACAGGGAGCCACCGACATTCAACTCTCGATTTAGTGGCGATCAGCGCATAATTCAGAAGAATTTTCGCGCGATGTCCGTGGCCATAACGATGATGTACGCATGAACACGCAACGACCCCACATCGACGAGATCCTGACGGCCTTCCTCAACGCGCAGATCAAAGAGAAGACGGGGCTGCGCCGACGACGAATCGTCACAGCAGAAGAGCACCTGCGCCACTGCATGGAAGCCGAGGGGCATCGCATCCTCACCAATGGCGACCTCGCGCTGCTCAAGCTCGAACGAGAGATCGCACCGGACAACGCCTTCGCGCGAACGATGTTCGCTGACGACCTGCTGTACGCGCTAGGCATCTACGTCTCCGACTCATGGCTGCTGCCCGACCGGATCGATCGCGGCGTCCAGCTGCGATTCGCCGATGACCTCACGACGCAGTTGATTGACTGGCGACTGATCGACGAGTACAGCTTGAGCTGCGCGGTGCTCGATGTGCGCGGGTCGATTCACCAGGCGAAACGCGCACAGCGTTCACGCACAACGGCACCGTAGTCAGCGCAGCGGCTTCAGCGCTCCCGCGTCAGCTCCTGGGCATCCGCCACAGGCAGTCGGCAGACGAAGGCGCGGCAGTCGTAGGCGAGCTCCGCGGTGGCCGACTTTCCGGCGAACAGCTCGAAGCCGGCATCCTCGAATTCCTGGGCCTGAGCGGGCGTCACCACGGCGCTGACGTCTGCGTCGGCCCTGCGGCCCGCCACCGCCAGCGCGCCGTCGCGGTCGTCCGTGACGATCACGACCTGTCGCGGAGGCTCTGCGAGCCCGGCCGCGATCCCGAGTAGCGAACCGTGCCCGAACGGATGCTGCAGAGCGGATGCCGCATACCGCCGCACCTGCTCCTCGGCGGCGGTGCGGTACCGGTCTCCCCCGCCAAAGCGCCATACGGAGAGCGCGGCGATAGCTATGGCGGATGCTCCCGACGGAAGATCTCCGTCCGTGCTGTCGGGCGCAGACGCCACGCCCTGTGCCGCCAGCACCGGGTCAGGCTGCGCGCCACCCGACAGGGCCTGGTCCAGAATCTCCCGTCCCCGCACCGCCCATGATGCATCGCCCGTGGCTGCGGCGAGCGCCAGCAATCCTTCAGCGAACAGCCCGAGATCAGCCAGCGTCGCAACCGCCGATGAAGCGACTCCGTCGAGCGAAGAGCGCACCAGCGCCCCCTCGAGTGACCGGTTCACGCGAAGCACGAACTGCGCCGCATCCTCCGCCGCAGATACCCACGCTGACTCTCCCCAGAACGCACCAGCCCGCGCGAGCGCGGTGATCGCCAGACCGTTCCACGCGGTGATCACCTTGCCGTCGACCGCTGGCGCCTCAAGATCTGCGCGCTCTGCCCGCGACCGCAGATAATAGCCGCCCTCACTCCGCTGTCCGTCGATCACCGATTCCGAGTCCTGTGCCGCGCCGAAGCCGCCGCCATCTCGGCGCAGCACATTCAGCAGAAAGGCCACGATCCCCCTTGCGGTCCGCTCATCCCCCGCGCTGAGAGCGACCTCGAGCAGCTGTGCGTTGTCGGTCAGCATCCGCTCGTAGTGCGGCACTGTCCAGTCACGCTGGGTGGCGTACCGGAAGAACCCGCCATCCTCATCACGCAGGGCGGATGCCGCCATGGCTGTGAGCGCACGGTCGGCTGCGGCCGCAGCATCCGGTGTCTCACGGCGCACCAGCGGCCGCTGCAGATACCCGAGGGTCGTCGCCACCGGGAACTTCGGTGCCCCGCCGAAGCCGCCGAACATCCTGTCCTCTCGCGCGGCGATCGAATCCGCAGCGGCAGTCAATGCTGCAACCGGCGGCAGCTCCGAAGGCGTGACGACAGCGGACGCCGCAAGCGCTTCGGCGACGGCATCCGCCGACTCGACGGCCTGCTCGCGTCGCAGCGTCCATGCCTCCTGCACCGCGGCGAGTACGTCACCGAAGGCCGGCATCTGCCCCTGTGCCTGCGGCGGCCAGTAGGTCCCCGCGTAGAACGTGCGCCCCTGCGGCGTCGCGAACACGGTCAGCGGCCAGCCCAGGTTCTGCGTGAACGCGGAAGCCGCGGCCATGTACGCACCGTCGACATCCGGATGCTCCTCGCGGTCGACCTTGATTGCGACGAAGTTCGCGTTGATGAGGGCTGCGGTCTCGGGAGACGAGAACGACTCCCTTGCCATGACATGGCACCAGTGACACGTCGAATAGCCGATCGAGATGAGCAGCGGCACCCCGCGTCGCTGGGCCTCGGCGAAAGCATCCGCACCCCACGGCCACCAGTCGACGGGGTTATCGGCGTGCGCCCGTAAGTACGGGCTGAGCGTGTCAGCGAGGCGATTGGTCATGACCTCACGCTACGCCGAGACTGCAAAACCACGCCGAGACCGCAGCGATTCGCTGCGGTCTCGGCGTGGTTTTGCAGGGTTGAGGTCTCAGACCAGGAGTTCTACCGATCGCGATGCGGCATACCCGACCAGGGGCAGCGCGCGGTCTGCGGCGAGCGCGACGCGCGCCGCCAGAACCTCGGAGTTGATCACGTATCCATCGAAGTCCGTGTTGCTCGCGTAGACGCCGACCGGCAGAGTGAGCGCCTGGAAGAACGCGAACAGAGGTCGCAGCTGGTGCTCGATGATCAGCGCGTGCCGTTCTCCTCCGCCGGTAGCGGCCAGTAGCACGGGCTTGCCGACGAGCGCGTACTGGCCGACGAAGTCGAACAGGTGCTTGAACAATCCCGTGAACGATGCGCGGTAAACCGGGCTGCCGACGATCAGCAGGTCGGCATCTTCGATGGCGACCAGCTGCTCCTCGATGAACGGCTGCAGATCTTCTCTGCGCAGCGCCCCCGCGAGCGACGGCCCGATGGTGGTGAGTTCGATGAGCTGAACGCTGGCCTCTGCACGTGCGGAGACAGCGTCTGCGATCGCGCGGACCAGGGCTGTCGTCTTGCTGGGCTCGTGGAGCGAGCCAGAGACGGCGACGATGCGGAAGGGAGCGGACATGATGACGACGCTAGCGGCGATGACGCCCCGTGGCACGAGGAGTGACACGGGGCGTCATCGAACGCAATGCGATGTCTTGGATATTCGAGGACTCAGTTGACGTCTTCGGGGTGCGATCCGACGCGACCGGATCCATCCAGCGGGTCGATGGCGTCGATCGCAGCGAGCTCTGCGCCGGTGAGCGTGAAGTCGAAGACATCGAGGTTCTGACGCAGACGCTCGGCGTGCACCGACTTCGGGAAGACGATCGTGCCCTTCTGCAGGTGCCAACCCAGCACGACCTGCGCGGGCGTCTTGCCGTGCGCAGCTGCCGCGTCGGCGACAGCCGGCGTACCGAACAGGTCGTACTTGCCCTGGCCGAGCGGACCCCAGGATTCGATCTGGATGCCGTGGTCAGCAGACCACGCGACGACCTCGCGCTGCTGGTACGCGGGGTGCAGTTCGATCTGGTTCACCGCGGGGGTGACGCCGGTCTCGGCGACCACGCGCTCGAGGTGCGGTACGAGGAAGTTCGAGACGCCGATGCTGCGGGTGTGCCCCTGCTCGCGCAGTTCGATGAGCTTCGCGAACGCGTGGACGTAGTTGTCCTTGGCGGGCGTCGGCCAGTGCACGAGGTACAGGTCGACCTGCTCGAGGCCGAGCTTGTCGAGGCTCTCGGCGATCGCCTTGTTCGGCTCGTCGCCGTCGTGACGATCGTTCCAGAGCTTGGTGGTGATGAAGAGCTCAGAGCGGTCGATGCCGCTCTTCGCGATCGCCGCGCCCACGCCCTCTTCGTTGCCGTAGATCGCGGCAGTGTCGATGTGACGATAACCCGCCTCCAGCGCCTCGCTGACGGCCTTCTCCGTCGTCTCCGGATCCACCTTGAAGACGCCGTAGCCGAGCTGAGGAATCGAATGGCCGTCATTGAGTGTGATCGTAGGAATCGTCATGCGACCAGCTTACGATGGAGGGCTATGTCTTCCGCCGATCCCGTCATCACCTACCCCCCGGAGCTGCCCGTCAGCGCAGCGCGGGAGGAGATCGCCGATGCCATCCGTGACAACCAGGTCGTCGTCATCGCCGGTGCCACCGGATCGGGCAAGACCACGCAGCTGCCCAAGATCTGCCTCGAGCTCGGCCGCACGAGCATCGCGCACACCCAGCCCCGGCGCCTCGCCGCACGGACGATCGCCGAGCGCGTCGCGGAAGAGCTGCAGGTCGAGCTCGGCGGGCTCGTCGGCTACAAGGTGCGCTTCACCGATCAGGTGTCGGCAGAGACCCGGATTGCGCTGATGACCGACGGCATCCTGCTCAACGAGATCCACCGCGACCGGCTCCTGCGCCGCTACGACACGATCATCATCGACGAGGCGCACGAACGCTCCCTCAACGTCGACTTCCTGCTCGGCTACCTCACCCGCATCTTGCCAGAGCGCCCGGACCTCAAGGTCATCATCACCTCGGCGACGATCGATCCGGTGAGCTTCGCGAAGCACTTCGCCGGCTCTTCGACAGGCTCAGGGACCGACCCGGCACCCGCCCCCGTCATCGAGGTGTCGGGGAGGACGTATCCGGTCGAAATCCGGTACCGAGGGCCGTCCGAAGAGGAAGAGGCGGATGCGGAAGACGAGGTCTCCGCGATCGTCGCAGCCCTTCGCGAGCTCGATCGAGAGGCGCCCGGCGACGTGCTCGTGTTCCTCCCGGGCGAGACGGAGATCCGGGATGCCGCGGATGCTGTCCGTGCGGCCTACACGTCCACGAAGGCACCGGTGGAGGTGCTGCCGCTGTACGGACGGCTCTCTGCCGCCGAGCAGCACCGTGTCTTCGAGAAGAGCAAGGTCGCCGGCGTCCGCCGCCGCGTCGTCCTCGCCACGAACGTGGCCGAGACCAGCCTCACCGTCCCCGGCATCAAGTACGTCATCGATACCGGCACCGCCCGCATCTCGCGCTACAGCAACCGCTCGAAGGTGCAGCGGCTGCCGATCGAGGCGGTCTCGCAGGCCTCCGCGAATCAGCGCTCCGGACGCGCAGGCCGCACCAGCGATGGCATTGCGATCCGCCTGTACTCGGAAGAGGACTTCGAGAAGAGAGCGGAGTTCACCGAACCCGAGATCCTGCGCACCTCTCTCGCTTCGGTCGTCTTGCAGATGCTGTCGCTCGGATTCGGCGACATCACCGCCTTCCCCTTCCTCACCCCGCCCGATTCGCGCGGAGTGAAAGCCGCCTTCGATCTGCTCACCGAGCTCGGGGCTGTCGATGGCACCCGCCTCACCAAGATCGGCCGTGACATCTCGCGCATGCCGATCGACCCTCGCTTTGCCCGGATGCTGCTGGAATCGCAGCGGGCAGGTGTCGTCGACGAAGTGCTCGCGATCGTCTCGGGAATGACGATTCAGGATGTTCGCGAGCGCCCTTCCCAGGATGCTCCGCAGGCTGTGCGGGATGCCGCAGACCGCATGCACGCGCGCTTCACCGACCCGACCAGCGACTTCCTCGCGATCCTGAACCTCTGGAATCACCTGCGCGAGCAGCAGCGTGAGCTCGGTTCCAGCGCGTTCCGGCGGCTGTGCCGGTCGGAGCATCTGAACTACGTCCGGGTGCGCGAGTGGTTCGACGTGCATCGCCAGTTGAAGTCTCTTGCGAAGACGGGCTCGCAGAAGCGGTCGGGCGCCGCCGACCCTGACGCGATCCACCGCTCGCTCCTGGCGGGCCTGCTCTCGCAGATCGGCATCCTCGACGAGCGCAATTCCAAGACGCCTGCGAAGGGCCAGTCCAAGAGCCAGAAGGATCCGAAGCGCCGGATCGCCGAATATCGCGGTGCCCGCGGCATCCGCTTCTCGATCTTTCCCGGGTCGGGCCTTCGCAAGCAGAGCCCCCGCGCGGTGATGGCGGCCGAAGTCGTCGAGACGTCGCGCACGTTCGCTCGCACTGTCGCGGCGATCGACCCCGCGTGGGCAGAGGCTCTCGCCGGTGACCTCGCCAAACGCCAGGTCACCGAGCCGCACTGGTCGAAGGATGCCGGCGCCGCCGTCGCCTACGAGAAGGTGACGCTCTTCGGCGTCGAGATCATCGCCCGCCGGCGCATCCAGTTCGCGCGCATCGACCGCGCGGCCGCACGAGAGCTGTTCGTGCGCCACGCGCTCGTGGAGGGCGAGTGGGACCCTGGCCGGATCGACAAGCGCGTCAGCGCGTTCTGGCGCAGCAACGGCGAACTGCGCAAGCGGCTCGAGAAGCTCGAGGAGCGGGAGCGGCGACGCGACATTCTCGCCGGTGACGAAGAGATCTTCCGCTTCTACGACGAGCGCATCCCTGCGGATGTCTTCGACGTACGCTCGTTCGAGAAGTGGTGGCGTGAAGCGCTCGAGAAGACGCCGAAACTGCTCGTCATGCGCGAGAGCGACATGCTTGATGACCGGTCCTTGAGCTTGTCGAAGGGTCGCGCTGATCAGAACGAGTTCCCCACCCGCTGGGCGCAGGGCGATCAGGTGCTCGGTCTCGCCTATCGGTTCGAACCGGGGGCGCCCGATGACGGTGTGAGCGTCGTGGTTCCGCTCGCGCTGCTCGCTCAGATCGAGGATCGCGGCTTCGACTGGCAGGTGCCAGGGCTGCGCGCAGACCTGGTCACGGCGCTCCTGCGCGCACTGCCCAAGACCATCCGGCGACATGTCGTTCCCGCCGCAGACTGGGCCGAGAAGTTCGGCGAGGAGCTCGCCGCCCAGGGTCCGGAAGGCCACGAGGGACGACCGGAGCGATCGCTGAAGGAGGCTCTCGCCCGGCTCATCCAGCCGCTCGCGAACCAGCCGGTCTCCGCTGCCGACTTCGACGATGAGCGCGTGCCAGGACACCTGCAGATGAACTTCCGCGCAGTCGATGAGCGCGGTCGCGTGGCGGGCTCCGCGCGCGCCCTGGGCGAACTGCAGCGCTCGCTCTCCGACCGCGCGCGGGCAAGTGTCGCCCGTTCCATCTCACGGCCCACCAAGACCGGGCCTGCAGCCCACGTGAGCGCGGTGGCCGCGGCATCCGTTCGCACGTCGATCGAACAGGACGGGCTCACGGACTGGACCTTCGATGATCTTCCCGCCGTCCTCGACACGAAGGTCGCCGGCGGAGTCGTGCGCGGATACCCCGCGATCATCGACCGCGGAA
The DNA here is from genome assembly GCF_048259935.1 of Microbacterium sp. Classification (GTDB taxonomy): domain Bacteria; phylum Actinomycetota; class Actinomycetes; order Actinomycetales; family Microbacteriaceae; genus Microbacterium. The sequence continues at coordinate 191,179 of NZ_JBLXHF010000004.1, forward strand.
AGAGCGTTTCGGTGCGGCTCGAGGCGACAGCGGATGCCGCGGAGCGCGCCACCCGCGACGGCATCCTGCGAATGGTGCTGCTGAACGTCCCCTCCCCCGCGTCCTACGTGCAGGAGCACCTCACCTCGCCGGAGAAGCTGGCGCTCGCCGCGTCACCGTATCCCTCGGTGGCAGCTCTTATCGAAGATGCCCGTCGCGCTGTCGTGACCGCGGCGCTGCCGGCTCACGCTGTCCGCACCAAGGCCGAATACGAGCAGGTCCGAAACGCGGTGAGCTCGACGCTCGTCGACGAGCTCTTTCAGACCGTCTCTCTGATCGCGCGCATCCTGACGAAGTCTCGTGAGGTCGAACGCGGTATCAAGTCACAGAATTCTCTCGCCCTGCTCGGCCCGCTCAACGATGTGCGATCCCAACTCAGCGCTCTTCTGCATCCGGGTTTCATCGCTGCAGCGGGCACGGCGCGCCTTGCGCACTTTTCCCGGTATCTGGACGGGATGCTCGATCGCCTGAAGACCCTCGCGAACGAGCCGGGCAAGGACCGAACCCGGATGACGGAGTACGAGCGCGCCGCGCAATCGTTCGCGGATGCCGGCGGCACGACGCCGCTCTCCGCGGACGCAACACCGGAGCTGGTTGAGACGCGCTGGCTGCTGGAGGAGTTCCGCGTCAGCATCTTCGCGCAGCGCCTCGGCACCGCGCAGCCGGTATCGCCGCAACGAATCGCGAAGGCGCTCAAGGGCGGCTGAGCCTTCGACCCCTGAGCCTTCGACCCCTGAGCCTTCGACCCCTGAGCCTGTCGAAGGGTAGCCTGGCGGCATGGCTCGTGCGATCGTCTACACCGAATTCGGCTCACCTGATGTCCTTCACCTGATCGACATCCCCACCCCCGTCGCAGCTCCCGGGGGGGTCGTCGTCCGCATCGAGGCCGCCGGCGTCAACCCGCTCGATGCGAAGCGGCGCAGCGGCAAGCGACCGTCCGCACCGATCGTCGAGCCGCGCCGAGTCGGCTTCGACGGCGCCGGAGTCATCGAATCACTCGGAAAAGGCGTGACGGAGTTCGCGGTCGGCGATCGCGTCGCCATCGGCAACGCCCTCGGCACGTACGCCACGCACCTCGCGGTGGCGACGGAGAACCTCGACAAGCTGACCGACGCCGTCACCGCGGCAGAGGCTGCGGGCCTGTCGATCCCGATCGGGACGGCATACCAGTGCGTCCGCTCGCTCGACGTGGGTGAGAACGACCTCTTCCTCGTGCACGCCGGGTCTGGCGCTGTCGGACAGGCAGCGATCCAGTTCGCGGTCGCCCACGGCGCGAAGGTCATCGCCACCGGCAGCCCCGCGCGCCACGAGCAGCTCCGTGAGATCGGGGCGATCCCGGTCGCCTACGGCGACGGACTCGCTGATCGCGTCCGCGAGGCGGCCGGCGCCGAGGTCACCGTCGCCCTGGATTGCGCTGGCACCGATGAGGCCATCGAGACCTCGATCGAACTGGTCGCTGACCGCGGTCGCATCGCAACGATCGTGCGCGGTCCGGATGCTGCGGATTACGGCATCCGCGCCTTCAGCGGCGGCTCCCCCGAGCCGCTCACCGAGCAGGAGCTCGCCTGGCGCGCAGAAGCCGTCACAGTGGCGATCGATCTCATCTCCCGCGGCGACTTCCAGATCGAGCTGGGGGCCGAGCTCCCGTTGAGCGAAGCCGCCGAAGCTCATCGGCTGATCGAGGCGCACCAGGCGCACGGCAAGATCACGCTGGTGCCGTAAGCGACTTCGTCCCTGCTCTACGCTGAGAGCATGACCGGTCTTCGTTGGGGCATTCTCGCCACAGGTGGCATCGCCCACGCATTCACTTCCGATCTGCGCACTGCGGGTCTCGATGTCGTCGCGGTGGGCTCGCGCTCTCAGCAGTCCGCTGATGCGTTCGCGGCTGAGTTCGGCATCCCCCACGCGCACGACTCGTACGAGGCGCTGGTCACCGACCCCGACGTCGACATCATCTACGTCTCCACGCCGCACCCCATGCACAAGGACGGCGCCAAGCTCGCGCTCGAAAACGGCAAGCACGTGCTCGTCGAGAAGCCGTTCACGGTCAACCGAGCCGAGGCCGCGGAGCTGCAGCGGATCGCTGCTGAGCGCGGATTGCTGGCGATGGAGGCCATGTGGTCGCGGTACCTGCCGCACATGGTGCGCATCCGCGAGATCATCGCGAGCGGGGCGCTCGGCGAGATCCGCGCGGTGACGGCCGACCACACACAGAAGATCACCGACGACCCTGAGCACCGGTTGAACAACCTCGCCCTCGGCGGCGGCGCACTGCTCGACTTGGGCATCTACCCCGTCTCGTTCATCTGGGACATCCTGGGCACGCCAGAGACCATCCAGGCCACCGGGCGTCTGGCCGACACAGGCGCCGATGCCGAGGTCGCAACGATCATGACGCACGCCGGCGGCGCTGTCTCGACGAGTCTGTCGTCATCGCGAGCAGTCGGGCCGAATACCGCGGCGATCATCGGCACCGAGGGTCGCATCGAGATCGATCACGTCTGGTACACCCCCACGACGTTCCGCGCCATCGGCCCAGACGGCGAAGTCCGCGAGACGTACGAATCACAGGTCGATGGCCGCGGCATGCAGTTCCAGGCCATCGCCGCCGAGCGTCTCGTGAGCACCGGGCACCTCGAGGGCGACATCCTGCCGCTGTCAGAGACCGTGGCGATCATGGGAACACTCGATGAGATCCGGGCGCAGATCGGCGTCCATTACCCGAACGAGGAGCCCATCAATGGCTGAGAGTGCGGATGCCCGCGTCGCGGTGTACCTGGACTTCGACAACATCGTCATCTCCTGGTACGACCGCGTGCATGGCCGAAACGCTTACGGAAAGGACCGCCAGCGCATCGCCGAGAACCCCACTGACCCCGAGGTCGCAGAGCGACTGAAGGACGCCATGATCGAGGTTGGGGCGATCATCGATTACGCCGCGTCCTTCGGAACGCTGGTGCTCACTCGCGCCTATGCGGACTGGTCCTCGCCTGTGAACGCCGTGTATCGCTCGCAGCTGGTGGCGCGTGCGGTCGATCTCGTACAGCTCTTCCCTGCGGCGGCTTACGCGAAGAACGGTGCGGACATCCGTCTCGCCGTGGATGCTGTGGAAGACATGTTCCGCCTGCCAGACCTCACCCACGTGGTGATCGTCGCCGGCGACAGCGACTACGTGCCACTCGCTCAGCGCTGCAAGCGCCTCGGACGCTACGTCGTCGGTGTCGGCGTCGCGGGATCGACGGCGAAATCCTTGGCAGCGGCATGTGACGAGTTCGGCTCGTACGACTCGCTGCCGGGAGTATCGCGTCCGGCGCCGAAGAAGACGGCACCCGCACCTGCTGCCGAGCCCGAGGCCGAAGTCGAGGCCGAAGTGGAGGCCGAAGCCCCGGCGAAGGCGAAGTCGACCAGCCGCACGCGTGCGAAGAAGACGCCGAAGCCGGCAGAGGTCGAGCCTGAGTCGCCGCAGCTCACTGAGCAGGACGAAGCCACCGCTCTGCTCGAACGTGCACTCCGTCTGGGGCGCGACAAGGCCGATGGCGACGAGTGGCTGCACAGCTCAGCGGTGAAGACGCACATGCGACGGATGGACCCGTCGTTCAGCGAGAAGGCACTCAGCTACCGATCGTTCTCTGACTTCCTCAAGTCTCGTGACCAGATCGCCGAGCTCGAAGAGACCGGCCACGAGCGGCTCGTGCGCCTGCGCGATCGCTGAGATGCGCCGCATAGCCCGTTCTCCCTACGAGCAGGTTCTCGGCGAGCGCCTGCACGATCTGCACCCGAAGCTGCAGCAGTACTTCTCCACGATTCCTGAGGGCCACCTCGGCGTCGGCGAGGGGATCTTCCGCAGCGTCGGCACGCCCCGTCGCTGGCTGTGGCCGCTGCTGCGGCCGCTTCATCGGCGCGGCATCGTCTACGCGGGCTGGCAGCTGCATGTGCCGTTCCGGGTCACGAACGAATTGATCGCCGGGCGCATGGTCAGCGATCGCGAGTTCTTGCTGCCCGGCCAGCCGTGGACGATGCGCGACGCGGTCGTGCACCGTGCACACGGCCGTCTCGTCGACGAGCTCGGCGATCCGGCTGTCGTTGCCGCGAGCTTCGACGTCGCCGTCGATGACGGCGCGCTGTCGATGGTCAGTCACACCGTCGGCATCCGATGGGGTCGGTTGCGTATCCGCATCCCTCGGCTGATCGCACCGACTGTCCAACTCACCGAGCGCTTCGACGACGGAAGCGAACGCCAGCAGGTCTCCGTCACGATCGACATGCCGCTGATCGGGCGCCTGTACGAGTATTCCGGTGACTTCACCTATCGCATCGTGGAGGCCGCGTGAGTACGCATGAAGGTCGGGTCGTCATCGGTGGATCCTCGGGATTCATGGGGCGCCGACTGCAGGAGAAGTATCGGGCCGAAGGGCGTGAGGTCATCACGATCTCCCGCTCCGGCGCTGATCTGTCCTGGAGCGATCAAAGCGGCATCGACCAGGCGATCGATGGCGCAGCTCTCGTCATCGGTCTTGCCGGCAAGAGCGTCAACTGCCGCTACACGCCCGAGAACCGGGACGAGATCTTCCGCTCTCGGCTGCAGACCACGGCAGCGCTGAGCCACGCCATCGAGGCAGCGGCTGCCCCGCCCTCGCTCTGGGTGAACTCATCGACGGCGACGATCTACCGGCACGCTGAGGATCGACCGATGACGGAATCCTCGGGTGAGATCGGCACGGGCTTCTCCGTCGAGGTCGCAAAGGGGTGGGAGAAGGCGCTGTTCGCCGATGACCTGCCGCACACGCGCAGAGTCGCCCTTCGCAGCACGATCGTTCTCGGCCACGGCGGTGTGCTCGGTCCGCTGAAGAACCTCGCGCGAATCGGTCTCGGCGGCGCGCAGCACGACGGCTGGTGGCCGGTGAGCCGCGCACGAAAAGCCGCAGGAACCGCGCATGTCCCCGGTGCGAAGCGCGGCACGCAGCGATTCAGTTGGGTGCACATCGACGACGTCACCCGCATCATCGACTTCCTCGAGCAGCACCCCGAACTCGACGGTGCCGTCAATGCCGCAGCCCCGAACCCGGTGGACAACACGACGTTCATGGCGACCGTGCGTCGCGTGCTCGGCGTGCGCTTCGGCCCGCCGATGCCGCGATGGATGCTGGAGCTCGGCGCCATCGGCATCCGCACCGAGACCGAGCTGATCTTGAAGAGCCGGTGGGTCCTACCCGAGAAGCTGACGGCTGCGGGATTCGAATTCGAGTATCCGACGCTCGAGGGTGCAGTCCGGGAATCATTCGCTGATTGAATGGTCGGGTGCCCTTTCTCGTGCCCCCGGCTCCCCTGACTCTCACCGGCGACCTGGTCGAATTGCGCCCTCTCGCACGTGAGCACCGTGACGGGCTCATCGAAGCGGTGACCGAGGGCGACCTCTGGAGAACGGCCTGGTACACCTCTGTTCCCGAGCCGGACGGCGTCGCCGCGGAGATCGACCGCCGGCTCGCGCTGTGCGAGAAGGGCGAGATGGTGCCGTTCACGGCGTTCGACGCCTCAGGACGAGTAATCGGGATGACCTCGTACTACGACCTCGAGGCGTCGGTCCCGCGGCTGCACATCGGGTACACCTGGAACCGCCCGTCGGCCCACGGCAGCGGCACGAACGCCGAATCGAAACTGCTGCTGATGACGCAGGCGTTCGAGACTCTCGGCGTGTACCGGGTCGGGCTCACCACGCAGTGGGTGAACCACCAGTCACGCACGGCGATCGAGCGGCTCGGAGCGAAGCAGGACGGCGTCATCCGCGCGATCTCCCGCTATCGCAACGGAGCCCTGCGCGACAGCGTGGAGTACTCGATCATCGAGCCGGAGTGGCCGGCTGTGAAGGCGAACCTCGAAATGCGCCTCGCGAAGAGGCGCTGAGGTCACCTCGTCGGCGTCACGCGTGCGTGCGACGCCGACGGACCAATGCCGTACCAGCGGCGATCAGACCACCGGCCGCGAGCAGACCTGCCGGAAGAACCCATTCGGCAAGACCCGTCGTGGCCAGATCGCCGTCTGCAGCGGGGTCGTTCTTGCCGTCCTCGTTCGAGCCCGTACCCGAACCGTTGTCACCCGTGCCGCCGCCGTCGCTGCCGCCGTCACCGTCACCACCGTCACCGTCGCCGTCACCGTCATCGCCGCCATTGCTGCCATCGTCAGGGACGCTGCCGTCCAGCATCGCGACATAGCGTTCGCCGCCGTCGACTGTGCTGGCGAGCCAGTAGTCCAGCCCTTCCGGGAGCACCGCACGGAAGGAGGCGACACCCGAAGCGTCGGTGGGCACCTCGGCGACATAGGCGATGTTCGCCTCGGTCGGGGCATCCGGATCTGCGTCTGCGTCCAGCACGAGCACTGTCGCGGTCCGCTCCGCTGCCCCGGTTCCGAAATCGATCCGCACATCGGCAACACCGTCCGCCGTCGTGGCATCGTGCTCAGCGGCACTCGCCATCAGGGGTACGCCTACCGCCACCGTAATGCCGAGCACGATCGCACCGCACGTGTGCGACACCGTCTTGTTCATCTTCATGTTTCTGCTCTCTTCGCTTCTGCGACGGTTATCGGGCGTTGGCCAGCACGGGGCGAGATGCGGAGGCATCCCACGCCCAGACACTGGTGAAGTCCCACCCGATTGCTTCGTACGTGCTCTGCTGGTGTGCGGCATCCGCAGAGATCGTCTCTCCGTTGCGCGTCTCGCGCCCCTGATCGGTGACCGTCTGCCCGGTGATGACGATCGAATCGACCGCAAGGTTGTCTGCGAACGTCGCGTGCTCGCTGCCGAGTTCGCGCGCCGCGATCCGCCCCGCGTGCGAGGACGCGGTGATCGCGCTGTTCAGCGCAACGGATTGCACCACCGTCGTCGTCGCGTAGGAGTACCCCACGACACCGCCCGCGTTCTGATTCGCAACGACTTCGACGGCTCCCGCCGCGTACACGCGCTGCGTGAGACTGCCGCGTCCGGCGATCCCTGCCACACCGCCAGCCTGACGGCCCGCGTTCGCAGTGACGTCAGCATCCGAAGCGGAATCGCTGATCGTGCCGTAGAGATAGCCCACGATGCCGCCGACGGTGGCGGCGCCGCTGATCGACCCGCTGGTGCGGACCTCTGCGACGGTGGCGCCTGCTGCCAGGCGGTCCACGAGCAGTCCAACCTCGGATGCGGTCGACACGACCTCAGCGTCCACCAGCGCGAGCTTGCGCACTGTGCCGGTCACCTCTGCGAACAGTCCGCCCGTCTCCGAGCGATAGCCGGTGATCGTGTGTCCGTCACCGTCGAATGTCCCAGAGAACACTGGCGTGATGCGTGCGTCGGAACCTGTGAGATCGACGTCGGCGATCAGTCGGTAGCTTTCCGCGGGGTACGCTCCGATCTCGGCGAAGTCCGCCGCATCGTCGATGAGGAACACACCATTTTCGTCGGTGTCGAGGTTCGGCCCGACTTCCGGTGTCTCTTGATCGTCCTCATCGAGTCCGCGCGACTCCCCGACACCGCTGAGAAGCGGGCGGCCGTTGACGCTGCTCCACTGCCAGATGTTCGCATCGAAGCCGAGCGTGTCGAGATAGAACCCGAAGCTTGCCAGCTGTTCCGCTGTCGCGGTTCCGCCGTGCAGGTTCGTCGTGGACGGAGCGGCCGTGTCGTTCGGAGTCTCAGCCGTCGTGTCTTCAGATGCCCAGTTGTTCTCGAGCGTTGCGGTATTGCCCGCCAGCACTCGTCCGAGGAACCGGTGCGCCCACGAGGGAGCTGTGATGGTCTGCGCCAGCGAGATGCTGTTGCGGATCACCGTGCCGGTGTAGGCATAGCCGAAGACGCCACCCGTGTTGCGGGAATCGGCAGCGACGGCTCCCGTGGCGTAGACCCGCTCGCTGAGCGATCCGGCAAGTGCCACACCGACAGCACCACCCACCTCGGTGCTCGATCCGTGAACCGAAGCCGTCGTGTAGGCATCGCGAAGCTCACCACTGGAGTCGCCGAGGATGCCGCCGACGCGGTTCCGCCCGCTGATCTCGCCTGTCGTGTACACCCGCTCGATAACACCCGTGCTGACGTTCGCGAGAATTCCCGCGCGTGCCACGGTGCTGATGACCTTCGCGCCTTCGATGCCGAGATCGTGGATGTGGCCGCCGTTGAGGTTGAACAGTCCGCCGGTTTCGGACTGCAGCCCCGAGATGACGTGCCCTGCGCCATCGAGCTCACCGGAGAACGGCACCAGGGAGGCAAGGGATGCGAACGCGGCATCGCCGAGTGCGATATCCGACGTGAGCACGAAGCGCTCGGTCGGGAACTCGTCGATCAGTCGCAGTTCCTCGGCTGTGGCGATCTCGAAGTACCCCTCTTCGTTGGTCGGCAGTTCGGGGGTCGGCTTGCTGTACTGCTCGGGATTGGAGCGCAGCACGGGCCGTTCGGCATCCGCGTTCCATGCCCAGACGCCGTCGAGGTCCCATCCGAGCGTCGTGGCGAAGTGGTCCACCGTCCTTGCGGTGGCAGCCGGCACCCGTGCTCCCTTGAGGTTGTCAGCAGCCGGCGCATCAGCCAACGACTCCGCTGAGACGAAAGTCTCATCCGAGGCGTAGTTGTTCTCGAGCGTCGCCTGCTGGCTGGAAAGCACTCGCCCGAGGACCGCATGCGCGTAGCTCGGTGCAGTGACAGCAATGTTGAGCGACATCGCGTTGCGGATCACGGTCTCGTTGTAGCCGTAGCCGACGATGCCGCCGGTGTTGCGGGTGTCGGCAGCCACGGCACCCGAGGAGTAGACGTTCTCGGTGACCGAGCCACCCAGCGCCACTCCGATGAGGCCACCGGACTCAGTGCCTGCGACCTGGACGCGCGCAGTCGAATAGCTGTCCTTGATCGTTCCTGCAGAATCGCCGACCAGACCACCAGCGCGAGCGGGAGCAGAGATCGAGCCACTTGTCCAACTGCGTTCGATCGTGCCGTTGTTGACGTCAGCGAGGATGCCAGCGGTGCCGATCACCGCCGTGATGTCTGCATCCACGACGGCGAGGTCGTGAATGGTTCCCTCGTTCGTCTGGAACAGTCCGGAGCCGCTGGACGGCTCGGCCGCGAAACCGCTGACCGTGTGCCCGCGCCCGTCGAAGACACCCGCGAACGGCGTCGCCCCTGCGCCGATCTGGGTGCGCTCCGCACCGTCGAGTGCGACGTCGTTCATCAGTGCGTAGTGAGCGTCGGGTGCCTGCACGATCTTCTCGATGTCAGCCCAGGTGCGCAGTTCGTACGGACTTTCGGCCGTCCCCTCTCCTGGCATTCCCTCGCGGACCAGGGTCGCGGGTGCCAGCGGCTGGCCGCTGGACAGGCCATCCCAGGCGAACAGACGGATCGTGCTGTCGGATCGCACTGGCAACGGCGAATCGAAGGTGACGAGCTGTTCGATCCCGCGGTGGTCGAGCTCTGCCGTTGCGGTTCGAACGTCGAGGAGCTGCTCGCCGCTGAGGTCGTAAGCGGCAGCTACGAGCGTCGTGTCGTTCGGTGCACCGTCGGTGCTGAGCACGCCGATCCGGCTGAGTTCCCCGTCGACGACGTCGTGAGAGGTGACGCGGAACATGCTCTCGGGCTTGTTCACCGCGAACTCGTCGACCACTTCACCGTCGATTGTGTAGACGCGCGCCTGAAGCTCGCCCTCTGCGACTTCGAGCACAAGACCGGTCTGTGTGTCGACGTCGAAGACCTTGTCATCCCACCACTGGACCTGGTTGTCGTAGAACTTCGGTCCGCTCGAGCCCATCGTGATGAAGGTGGTGCCGAGGTCTCGCTGCGAGTGATCCGTGACGAGTGCGCCATCGAGGATCGTGCCGCGCTTGTAGACGTGATCGTGACCGCCGATGTACAGACCGATCCCGAGCTGGTCCAGGGTCTGGGTGATCTTGGCGCGAGAGATCGACATTCCCGCATCGCTGCTGTGCCGTCCCCCGTAGTACGGGAAGTGGCCCATCACAACGTGCCACTCGGCGTCGCTGGAGCGCACGTCCTCTTCGAGCCAGGCCAGCTGGGTATCAAGGTCATAGTTCGAGTTGAGCACCGAGAAGTGGATGCTGCCGCGATCGAAGGAGTAGTTGCTCTCGCCGACCGCGCTGCCGTTCTTGGGCAGATCGTACATCGACGTGAAGATGCGGTTGCGCTCAGGGGACAGCGCCATGCCCACCTCGCGGTCGCCGTAGGTCTCGTGGTTTCCGACCATGGTCGCGAACTGCAGGTCGAGGTCGTGCAGTGAGTGGTCGAAGGTTCCCTGCCACAGGCTGGCGTTGCCAGCGTTGTCGACGAGGTCGCCGACCTGGATGACGGTCTCCCCGCCCGTGCGCTGCTCACGCAGCTGATCGAGCATCTGTGCAGGCAGTTCGAAGTCCGACTTCTCGCCGCTTGAGACCTGAACATCGCCGAGCACGTAGATCGGTGCATCCTCGGCGCCACCGGCGACGAACTCACCGCGCACATCCGTCCACGGACCGCCCTCTCCGACGCCGAAGCGGTACTCGTACCTGGTTCCCTGCTGCAGCTCGGTCAGATCGAACTCATGACTGCGCAGCGCATGGGCGGTGATGCTGTCGAGATAGGTCTCGGCCTCAGTGGCGACGGAATCCAGCTCGAAAACGCGGTCGTTCGACGAGGCGATGGTCTTCGCTCCCAGATCGAAGAAGGAGCCCACCGGCGTGATCTTCGCCCAGGCCTTCTCGATGCCGACGTCGGTGGCGACGCTCAGGCCGGCATCTCCCGGCTCTGCGCCGACCGTGGCGACTGTGCCGAGGTGGCGGAAGACTTCCTCAGGGTCAAGATCGGTGTCGCGCACCTGGATGCGGTGCACCTTCGCCGATGTGCTGCCGTCGGCGTCGGTCGCCTTGATCACGATGAAGTGGTCGTCGTAGCCCTCGACGGCGAACTCGCCATCGGTGACCGGCAGCAGGTGCTCTGAGTTGTAGACCTCCACCGTCGTGGTCGGTTCCTTGCCGCTGTCGTCGACTGCCGAGAAGCGGGGAATCTTCACGCGCTCCCCCGCCGCAACGAGCTCTGGCGCGTTCGTGTCGATGGTGATCTCTGGCGCGTAATTCGCGCCGCGCACTGTGTCGCCGATCCAGATCGGCGCGGAGACGAGCTGAGCGCCATCTGCCTGCGTCGCCTTCACGAAGTAGTAGTCGCCGTCGGCGACATCGAGGGTGGCGGCGACGTCCTGCACGTTGCCGGACAGCGCACCGAAGTCGTGCGCGACCCTGCCGGCATTGCTGATGATCTGGATGCTGGTGAACGAGTCGGCAGCATCCGGATCTGCCGCCTGCACGACGACGTCCAATTCGTCGGTGTCGTCCGACAGGACGGCACCCATCATCTGGTCGTTTCCACTGAAGGCCAGGATCGCGTTCTCATCGAGGGTCGAATACATGCTGCGCTCGCGCATGGCGCGGTGCACAGCATCAAGGGACTTCTCGTCGGCCCAGACTCCGGTCAGCGCCGGGTTGCCTGCCACCCAGTTGGCGCCGTGCTCGTCGCCGTTGAATACCGGAGCGAGGTGCCAACCGCTGTCGAGAGCCAACTGCCACTGTCCGTCATAGGACGCTCCCTTGTGCTCGAAGAGCGACATGCGCTCGTCCGCCTCACGGGTGAGGTGGGTGAAGCCGTCGAAGTTGCCCTTGCCGTTCGGTGAGGGGTGATTGAACTGCCCGATCACCTCGGGGTCGAGCGCGAGGCGTGCGTAGAACGTCGGAAGGTCATACATGAAGTCGCCGACGGGGAAGGCTCCACCGAGCCCGTCTCCTGACCCGCGCACATAGCCCGGAGCAGTGACGAACCACTCCGCGTTGAAGAGGTTGATGTGACCTGTCGCGTCGTACCAAGTGACTTCTTCGCCCGGGACGGCAACGAGTTTGCCGTCACCGGATTCATTGTGCCGCTCGGCACCGCTCTTGAGGTACTTCCACTCGTCGGAGTGCGCGTGCTCGTGGTCGTCGATCCAGTCATCCGCAGAGCGGACGTCCATCGTGACGTCGTGCTCGCTGGCCGAGAAGAAGTCCACATCCGTGTTCTCTGCCACGAAGGTGTATGCGTCCTCGGGCAGCTCGACACCATCGCTGATCGAGGTGTGCGAGTGGAACTCGCCGGTGTAGTGCGTTTTGTTCAGGAAAGTCGGATGCGCGTCTGTGCCATCGATCACAGGAGCGGCCGCCTGTGCCCCCGCGGCGGGCAGCAGCGCGGCGATGACGCCGAGAGCGACGGCACCGGCTGCGCCGGACTGCAGTCTCCTCAGGAAGCGAGGGGTTGGAACAGACGAAGAACGAGAAGAAGTAGGAGCACGCACTCGCTCGAAGTTAGACGCGCGGGTGAAACTGATGCCGTCCGCAATGCGAACGGGAGGTGAACCTCTCGGTCCGGCCGGGTCGCTGGATCAGCGAGCGGCGGGTCCGCCATCCCAGTTGTTCGAGCGACGCGTGGCGCCGGAGCGGCCCTCGCGCATCATCCACGCCAGCGACAGGCAGACCAGTGCAAGGCCGGCGCAGAAGGTGAGCGCCTGGAAGTCGAGCGGCATTCCGTGTGCGATGCCCATCACCCAGATTCCGCCAACGAACATAACCAAAAAGACGATGAAGCTGATGATCACGGCGGCCTCCTGTTGTGAATGCTCATTCCAGGATACCCACTCTCACAGCGCGCGATAACGTGTAGGCATGACCGCACCGATTGACCCCACTCGCACAGCCGCATGGGCAGAGCTCACCGAACTGCACGAAACGATCGTCCCTGATCTGCGCGGCTGGTTCGATGCGGATCCGGACCGCGCACGCCGGTACTCGCTGCCGCTGGCGGATCTGCACGTGGACCTGTCGAAGAACCTCGTGACCGACGAGGTTCTGGCAGCGCTTGTGCGGCTGGCAGAGCAGACGGGTGTGGCCGAGCGCTACAGCGCCATGCTCGAGGGGGCGCACCTCAACACGAGTGAAGACCGCGCGGTACTGCACACGGCACTGCGTCGCCCCGCGAGCGCATCGCCCGCGCTCGAGGTCGACGGCCAGGACGTGGATGCGGACGTGCACGACGTCTTGGACCGGCTCAGCGCGTTCGCCGACCGGGTCCGTTCCGGCGAGTGGATCGGCGTGACGGGCAAGAAGGTCACGCACGTCGTGAACATCGGCATCGGCGGATCAGACCTGGGTCCCGTCATGGTCTACGAGGCGCTCAAGCCCTATGCGGATGCCGGCATCCAGGCGCGCTTCGTCTCGAACATCGACCCGACCGACATGGCGCAGAAGACCGCGGACCTTGACCCCGAGACGACGCTGTTCATCGTCGCATCCAAAACGTTCACGACACTTGAGACGCTCACCAACGCGCGTCTCGCTCGCGATTGGCTGTGGTCGGGCCTGACCGAGTCCGGTGCGATCGCTGGCGACGATGCGTCGCGCACCGACGCCGTCGCGCATCACTTCGTCGCTGTCTCGACCGCTCTCGACAAGGTCGCCGAGTTCGGGATCGACACCGACAATGCCTTCGGCTTCTGGGACTGGGTCGGCGGCCGCTACTCAGTCGACTCGGCAATCGGTCTGTCGCTCGCGATCACGCTCGGCCCCGACGCGTTCCGCGATCTGCTCGCAGGCTTCCACTCGGTGGACGAGCACGTGCGCACCACTCCCCTCGACCGCAACGTGCCGGTTCTGATGGGCCTGCTGAACGTCTGGTACAACAACTTCTTCGGCGCGCAGTCGCACGCTGTTCTCCCCTACGCACAGCAGCTGAGCCGCTTCCCCGCGTACCTGCAGCAGTTGACGATGGAATCCAACGGCAAGTCCGTGCGCTGGGATGGCTCACCAGTCACCACCGACACCGGCGAAGTCTTCTGGGGCGAGCCGGGCACCAACGGACAGCACGCGTTCTACCAGCTCATCCACCAGGGCACCCGTCTCATCCCCGCTGACTTCATCGCGTTCGTCAACCCGGCGTACGCGCTGCGCGACGGCGACAAGGATGTGCACGCGCTGTTCCTGGCGAACTTCCTCGCCCAGACCAAGGCGCTGGCGTTCGGGAAGCCTGCGGCCGAGGTTGAAGCAGAGGGAACGACGGGTGCTCTCGTCGCCGCTCGCACGTTCGCCGGCAACCGCCCCACGACCTCGATCTTCGCGCCGGCACTCACCCCGCAGGTGCTCGGTCAGCTGATCGCGCTGTACGAGCACATCACGTTCACGCAGGGCACGATCTGGGGTATCAACTCCTTCGACCAGTGGGGCGTCGAGCTCGGCAAGCAGCTGGCGATGCAGATCGCTCCCGCCATCGACGGCGACGCGTCGGCGATCGACGCGCAGGATGCTTCGACCAAGGCGCTGCTCGCCTACTACGCCGCGAACCGCAAGTAACCCACCGCGCCCGTGCCTCGACGGATACTCTCGAGGCATGGGTGACGTGATTCCGATCGGCACGGCCTGGCACACTGCCGAACCGGCTCATATCCGTGCGCGCGGCCTGAACCGGCATACGTTCTGGTGCGGCCAGAGTGGTTCGGGCAAAACATACGCACTGGGTGTGCTGCTCGAGCAGGTCCTGCTCCACACGCGGCTGCCGGTGATCGTGCTCGACCCGAACTCGGACTTCGTGCGACTCGGTGAGCTGCGTGACGGGGCGAGCGGGGCGGATGCCGCAGAGCTGAGCACTCGGGATATCCGCGTGCTGCATTCGCGGCCGGGTCTCGGGGAGGATCTCAAAGTCCGCCTGCTCGACATGGATGAGCGCTCACGCGCGGCTCTTCTGCAGCTGGATCCGATCCTCGATGCCGAGGAGTTCAACGCCTCTCTGGGCCTGGTCGCGCAGACACGTGCTTCGGGCCTGCCCGCAGACGGCACGCTGCTCGAGTGGCTGCGCGCGTCCGATAACGACGTCCATCACAGGTTCGCAATGCGCCTTGAGGATCTCGGCATCGCCGACTGGACGATGTGGGCACGTGACAGCAAGCCGGTCACCGAGATCATCGACGAGCAGCCGGACGCCACCGTTGTCGACCTCGGCAAGTTCGATACGTCGGTGGAGCCGAAGATCGCAGCTCTCGCGATCCTCGATCACCTCTGGGAGCGACGACACGAGCGGATCCCGCGACTGATCGTGATCGATGAGGCCCACAACCTGTGCCCGCCGAATCCGACGACCGCCGTCGAGCGATTGCTCGCCGACCGAATCGCTCAGATCGCTGCCGAGGGACGCAAGTACGGCCTGTGGTTGCTGCTTTCGACGCAACGCCCCTCGAAGGTGCATCCGAATGTCATTTCCCAGTGCGACAACCTCGCGCTCATGCGAATGAACTCGCCTGAAGACCTCGCCGAGATCGCCCGCATCTTCGGCTTCGCACCCGCTGATCTTCTCTCCAGAGCCTCGCAGTTCACGCAGGGACAGTCCCTGTTCGCCGGAGGATTCATCGAGGAGCCGACCATCGTCCAGATGGGCGCACGTCTCACCGCCGAGGGCGGATCCGACGTCGCCGTCCCATTGCGCTGACGACAGGAGTCGAATACCCCAGAGGGGTACTTGACGGGAGTACCCCCGGGGGGTATTCTTGCTCGTATCCGCACAACGAACCAGGAGCCCTCATGAGCACTCACGACATCACTCTGAAGATCGATGGCATGACCTGCGGCCACTGCGTCTCCTCGGTCACCGAAGAGCTCTCCGCGGTTGCTGGTGTAGACAGCGTCACCATCGACCTCTCCGCTGGCGGCACCTCCACCGCAACCGTCTCCGCTGATGCCGCCACTTCGAACTCCGCTCTCGAAGCGGCAGTGGCCGAGGCCGGCTACGCGCTGGTCTCCATCGACAGCTGAGGCCGCCATGAGCAACGTGTCCGCACACCCTGCCGATCAGCGCACGGTCGAACTGGCGATCCAGGGCATGACGTGCGCCTCGTGCGTCAGCCGGGTCGAGCGCAAGCTCGGCAAGATCGACGGTGTCGAAGCCGTGGTCAACCTGCCGCTCGAGTCAGCGCGAGTGAGTGTTCCCACCGGCGTCAGTGATGAGCAGCTGGTCGCGACCGTGCAGGCAGCCGGTTACCAGGCGAACGTGAAGGTCGACAAGTTCGCCCCGGCGCATGATGACCACGGTCACGGCCACGTGCACACCGACCACACCACCGCGCACGGTGGCAGTGGTCTGAAGATCCGGCTGATCGTCGCCGCGATCTTCACCGTCCCGCTCTTCATCATCTCGATGATTCCGGGAGCGCAGTTCCCGCACTGGGGCTGGGTCGCCCTCGTCTTGGCCACCCCCGTCACGTTCTGGGCGGCGTGGCCCTTCCACCGCGCGGCAGCCATCAACGCCCGCCACTTCGCATCCACGATGGACACTCTTGTCTCCATCGGCATCCTCGCCGCCTATTTCTTCTCCCTGTGGCAGCTGATCAAGGACCCGAACCTCACCGCACACCTCGGTATGTCGATGAGCGACCACGCGCTCTACTTCGAGACGGCCGGTGTCGTCGCCACCTTCCTGCTGCTCGGCCGATATCTCGAGGCTCGTGCGACGTCGCGTGCGGGTGACGCTCTTGCAACACTGCTCGAGATGGGTGCGAAAGAAGCAGTCGTGCTCCGAGATGGCGTCGAGGTGAAGATCGCGGCATCCGATCTCATGCCCGGTGATGAGTTCGTCACCAGACCCGGCGAGAAGATCGCCACCGACGGTTTCGTCGTCTCCGGACACTCGGCCATCGATACCGCTCTGATCACCGGCGAGTCTGTCCCTGTCGAAGTCGGGCCGGATGACACGGTCATCGGCGCGACGATCAACACGTCCGGACGACTTGTGGTGCGCGCGACCCGGGTCGGCAAAGACACCACGCTCGCGCAGATGGGCCGACTGGTCTCCGAGGCGCAGACCGGAAAGGCGCCCATTGCTCGGCTCGCTGATCGAATCTCCGCGGTCTTCGTCCCGATCGTGCTGGTCATCGCGGTGGTCACCTTCGCGCTGTGGATGCTGCTTTCCAACGACGTAGAGGCCGCTTTCACTGCCTCCGTGGCTGTGCTCGTGATCGCCTGCCCGTGCGCGCTCGGCCTTGCCACGCCCATCGGGCTGCTGGTGGGCAGTGGGCGGGGTGCGCAGCTGGGCATCCTGATTCGCGGACCGCAGGTGCTCGAAGACACCCGCAAGATCGACACGGTGCTGCTCGACAAGACCGGAACCATCACCGAGGGAAATCTCGCTGTCACATCAGTTCAGACTGCGGCGGGCATGACCGAGTCTGAGCTTCTCGCGCTGGCAGCAGCGGCGGAGTCGGGCTCCGAGCACCCGATCGCTCGAGCCATCGTCGACGCCGCACGCGCTGCCGCGCCGGTCACGGAGCCGTCGAGCTTCATCTCGGCGGCCGGTGGCGGCGTTCGCGCCACCGTCGACGCTCACACCGTCGTCGTCGGCCGGATCAGCTGGATGAACGAGAACGACATCGACCTGACCGATGAGCACCTCGCAGATCTCGCAGAGGCACAGCGCGGGGGCGCGACGTCGATCCTGGTCGCCGTCGACGGCAGCTTCGCCGGTCTCATCAACCTGAGCGACACGATCAAGTCGTCCTCGCCCGCAGCGATCGCCTCACTCAAGCAACTCGGGCTGCGCCCGATCCTGCTGACGGGCGATAACGCCGCGGTTGCTCAGCAGGTCGCGGCATCCGTCGGCATTGCATCCGGTGACGTCTTCGCCGACGTGCTGCCCGATGGCAAGGCGCAGATCGTTCGCGATCTGCAGGCGCGCGGCCAGGTCGTCGCGATGGTCGGCGACGGCGTGAACGATGCTCCCGCTCTCGCCCAGGCAGATCTCGGCATCGCGATGGGCTCGGGAACCGACGTCGCGATCGAGGCCGCCGACATCACCATCATGGGCAACGATCTGAATCAGGTCGCGCTGTCGATCGAGCTCTCGCGCAAGACGCTGGGCACGATCAAGACGAACCTGTTCTGGGCGTTCCTCTACAACACCATCGGCATCCCGATCGCCGCCTTCGGGCTGCTCAACCCGATGATCGCGGGAGCGGCGATGGCGGTCAGCTCCGTGCTGGTCGTGGCGAACTCGCTGCGCCTGCGCCGCTTCGGCGCACACCGACGCTGACGGCGAACCGCGCGGTGTTGCCAAGACGGCTCGATAGCTGATGGCGAGTTCGTCATAGCGGGTGGCGGGGTCTCGCCATTGCTCGGGGGAGAGCGAACAGCCTCAGACGAGAAGTCTCAGAAGTCCCAATCGTCGTCTTCGGTGGCTTCTGCCTTGCCGATGACGTACGACGAGCCCGAGCCGCTGAAGAAGTCGTGGTTCTCGTCGGCGTTCGGCGAGAGCGCCGAAAGGATCGCCGGGTTCACGTTCGTCACGGTCGAGGGGAACATCGCTTCGTAGCCGAGGTTCATGAGCGCCTTGTTGGCGTTGTAGTGCAAGAACTTCTTGACGTCCTCGGTCAGACCGACGCCGTCGTAGAGGTCCTGCGTGTACTGCACCTCGTTGTCGTAGAGCTCGAACAGCAGGTTGAAGGTGTAGTCCTTCAGCTCCTGGCGGCGCTCTTCGGTCTCGTTCTCGAGACCCTTCTGGTACTTGTAGCCGATGTAGTACCCGTGCACGGCCTCGTCACGAATGATGAGGCGGATCAGGTCTGCAGTGTTCGTCAGCTTCGCCTTGGACGACCAGTAGATCGGCAGGTAGAAGCCCGAGTAGAACAGGAACGACTCCAGCAGGGTCGATGCGACCTTGCGCTTGAGCGGGTCGTCGCCCTGGTAGTAATTCATGATGATCTGAGCCTTCTTCTGAAGGTTCACGTTCTCCGTCGACCACCGGAACGCCTCATCGATCTCTTTCGTCGACGCGAGCGTCGAGAAGATCGAGGAGTAGCTCTTGGCGTGCACCGACTCCATGAAGGCGATGTTGGTGTACACCGCCTCTTCGTGAGGGGTGATCGCGTCGGGAATCAGCGATACCGCACCGACCGTGCCCTGGATCGTGTCGAGCAGGGTGAGGCCTGTGAACACCCGCATGGTGAGCAGCTGCTCTTCAGCCGTCAGGGTGTTCCACGACTGCACGTCGTTCGACAGCGGCACCTTCTCGGGCAGCCAGAAGTTGTTCACCAGGCGGTTCCAGACCTCAAGGTCCTTGTCGTCTTGGATGCGGTTCCAGTTGATCGCCTGAACGTGGTCGACCAGCTTGAGCGATTCGGGGGTCATGTCTCTTTGTTCCTTGGGTTCCTTGGTCACTGAGCTTGTCGAAGTGTCAGAGCATGCAGCTGACGCACTCGGACATGTCAGTGCCCTCGAGCGCCATCTGGCGAAGACGGATGTAATAGATCGTCTTGATGCCCTTGCGCCATGCGTAGATCTGCGCCTTGTTGATGTCACGAGTCGTGGCGGTGTCCTTGAAGAACAGCGTCAGCGACAGGCCCTGGTCGACGTGCTGCGTGGCAGCGGCGTAGGTGTCGATGACCTTCTCGTAGCCGATCTCGTACGCGTCCTGGTAGTACTCGAGGTTGTCGTTCGTCATGAACGGCGCCGGGTAGTAGACGCGTCCGAGCTTGCCTTCCTTGCGGATCTCGACCTTCGACGCGATCGGGTGGATCGAAGACGTCGAGTTGTTGATGTACGAGATCGATCCGGTCGGCGGCACAGCCTGCAGGTTCTGGTTGTAGATGCCGTGCTTCTGGATGCTGTCCTTCAGCTCGGCCCAGTCAGCCTGAGTCGGGATGCTGTGGCCGGCGAAGAGCTCGGCGACCTTCTCGGTCGCCGGCACCCAGGCCTGGTCGATGTACTTGTCGAAGAACTCCCCCGACGCGTACGTCGAGTCCTCGAACCCATCGAATGCCACGCCGCGCTCGATCGCGAGCTTGTTCGATGCCTGCAGCGCGTGGAACAGCACCGTGTAGAAGTAGATGTTCGTGAAGTCGATGCCCTCTTCTGACCCGTAGTGCACGTGCTCGCGCGCCAGGTAGCCGTGCAGGTTCATCTGGCCGAGGCCGATCGCGTGCGAACGGTCGTTGCCGTCCTCGATCGAACGCACAGAGGAGATGTGGCTCTGGTTGCTCACCGCGGTGAGGCCGCGGATCGCGGTCTCGACGGTCGCGCCGAGGTTTCCGCCGTCCATCGCCAGCGCGATGTTCATCGAGCCGAGGTTGCAGGAGATGTCCTTGCCGATCTCGTTGTACGAGAGGTCCTCGTTGTACGTGGTCGGCGTGTTCACCTGCAGGATCTCGCTGCAGAGGTTCGACATGTTGATGCGGCCCTTGATCGGGTTGGCCTTGTTCACCGTGTCTTCGAACATGATGTACGGGTAGCCCGACTCGAACTGGATCTCAGCGAGAGTCTGGAAGAACTCTCGTGCATTGATCTTCGTCTTCTTGATGCGCGGGTCGTTGACCATCTCGCGGTACTTCTCGCTCACCGAGATGTCGCCGAAGGGCACGCCGTAGACCTTCTCGACGTCGTACGGCGAGAACAGGTACATGTCTTCGCCGTTCTTGGCGAGCTCGAACGTGATGTCGGGAACGACGACGCCGAGCGAGAGGGTCTTGATGCGGATCTTCTCGTCGGCGTTCTCACGCTTGGTGTCGAGGAAGCGCATGATGTCGGGGTGGTGCGCGTTGAGGTAAACGGCACCTGCACCCTGACGAGCACCCAGCTGGTTGGCGTAGCTGAAGCTGTCTTCGAGAAGCTTCATCACGGGGATGATTCCGCTGGACTGGTTCTCGATCTGCTTGATCGGGGCACCCGACTCGCGGATGTTCGAGAGCAGCAGCGCCACACCGCCACCGCGCTTGGAGAGCTGCAGCGACGAGTTGATGCCGCGCGAGATCGACTCCATGTTGTCTTCGATACGCAGCAGGAAGCAGCTGACGAGTTCGCCGCGCTGCGCCTTGCCTGAGTTGAGGAACGTCGGAGTCGCCGGCTGGAAGCGGCCAGAGATGATCTCTTCGACGAGGTCGATGGCAACATGCTCATCACCATCGGCAAGACCGAGAGCGGTCATCACCACGCGCTCTTCGAAGCGCTCCAGGTAGCGCTTTCCGTCGAACGTCTTCAGCGTGTAGCTGGTGTAGTACTTGAACGCACCGAGGAAGGTCTCGAAGCGGAACTTCTTCGAGTACGCCAGGTCGGTGAGCTTCTGGATGAACTCGAAGGAGTACTTCTCAAGAAGCTCGCCCTCGTAGTACTCCTTCTCGACGAGGTAGTCGAGGCGCTCCTTGAGCGAGTGGAAGAACACCGTGTTCTGGTTGACGTGCTGCAGGAAGAACTCCCGCGCTGCACGCTTATCGGCGTCGAACTGGATCTTGCCATTCGCGTCGTAGAGGTTCAGCATCGCGTTGAGCGCGTGATAGTCAAGGCCCTCGTAGGCGGGATTGACTTTGAACTCCACCATCTCGGTCACGGTCTGCTCGTCAACTGCAGTGTCCACCATCGATCCAATCCGTCGCTCACGCGATCAACATCTTCTTGCGTGCCGAAAACTTCAAGCCGGTACAAGTGCGGCACATGACACTTGCGGCTGATGATGTCGCCGGCGAGGCAGAAAGCCTCGCCGAAGTTGGAATTGCCTGCGGAGATGACTCCGCGGATGTTGCTCCGGTTGCGCTCGTCGTTGAGGAACCGGATCACCTGCTTGGGGACGGCGCCTTTTTCTTCGCCTCGCCCTTGTCCTCCGCCGTAGGTGGGGGTGACAAGGACGAACGGCTGGTCAACGACGAGCGGATCCTCTGATCTATACAGCGGGATGCGTGTGGCCGGAAGACCGACCTTCTCGATGAACCTGGCCGTATTGCCCGAGGTGCTGGAAAAAAAGACCAGGAGCGGCGCGGCCGTTGCGATGGTACGCATGATTCACCCCGCTCCCTGACTTCGACAGGCTCAGTGACCGCTTGTCGTCAGACCAGACGGGCTGCGAGCTCGTCGATCTTGTCGGGACGGAAGCCCGACCAGTGGCCGTCGTCGGTGACGACGACAGGTGCCTGCATGTATCCCAGAGCCTTGACCTGCTCGAGCGCCGAAGCGTCTTCAGAGAGGTCGTGGATCTCGTACTCGAGGCCCTTCGCATCAAGCGCTCGATAGGTCGCGTTGCACTGTACGCACGAAGGCTTGGTGTAGACCGTGATCGACATTGCTATCCCCCTCAGGACTAGGTTTCTCCCGGTAGACCTCACCGGGATCTCAATACTACATATAGGGACGGACATTGATGTTGACCACAAGGGCTAGTAGTTACATCCGTGTAGTTTTCCACCGTTCTCCACTGGTTACAACACAGGTTGTCCACCATTTCATCCACAGCAGAGCGACTAATTTCGCCCCTCACGAAGCGCATGATCTCGCGGTTCTCGGAAGCCCCTCAGAAATCCATCCACAGGTCGGACGTTACGGCGGGGTTCGGACATTTCGTTTCCTGTGGAAAGCGCCCTTCGGCGTGTCGCGGGCGTGTCGCGGACGGCCCCTGCGCCTCGTAGTCTGAAGAGGTGACCGTCGTGACTCTCCCTCGCCTCTCATGGGGGGATCCTGCCTCCCCGAAGACTGCTCTGCTCGTGCATGGCCTCGGCTCTTCAGGCGCCCTCATGTGGGTGCTCGGTGATGCGCTGGCGAATGCGGGGTGGCGAGCTATCGCCATCGATCTCCGCGGGCACGGCGACGCCCCACGTGCGCTCGATTACACCGTCGGCGCCTATGCCGCAGATCTTGCCCTGACCTCCCCCGACCGGGGCGGTCCCTGGGACGCGGTGATCGGACACTCTCTCGGCGGAGCGGCCAGCACGGTAGCCGCGGCATCCGATCCTGAGTGGACGAAGCGACTCATCCTCATCGACCCGGCCATCGTCGTCGATGGACGCGATTCGCAGATCGTGCGCCGTAGCCAGGAGCGTGCGTTCAGCGACAACCGGCTCGAGGTCGTGCAGGACGAGCATCCGCACTGGCATCCTCAGGACCACGAGCTCAAGGTCGATGCGGTCACGCGCGGCAGCCGTTGGGCTGTGGAGCAGACCAGCGTGCAGAACGACCCGTGGGACGTGCGGGCGGATGCTGCGCGACTGAGCATCCCCACCCACGTCATCGGCGCTGACGCCGAGATCTACAGCCTGTTCACCGGAGATCTCGCCGAGGAGGTGCTCGCGGCGAACGACAAGATCTCGATGTCCATCGTCACCGGCGCAGGTCACTCACCGCACCGAGATCTGCCCGAAGCGACCATCCGCCACCTTCTGGAGGCCCTGTCATGAGTTTTGATCCCGCCGCCTACCTGCCCGACGATCTGCTCGAGCGCATCCGCGAACGCGCCCCGATCCACGACCGGGAGAACACCTTCCCCGAGCAGGACCTCACCGAGTTGAGGGACGCAGGCTACCTCAGCATCCTGGTCCCCGCGGAGCGCGGCGGCGCCGGCCTCGGCCTCGAACAGGCCGCGATCCTGCAGCAACGCCTGGCCGGAGCATCCCCCGCTACCGCCCTTGCGATCAACATGCATCTCGTCTGGACCGGCGTCGCGAAGGTCTTCAGCGACCGTGCCGTGCCCGGTCTCGAATTCGTGCAGGACGGTGCGGTCGCGGGAGAAGTCTTCGCGTTCGGAATCAGCGAGGGCGGCAACGATCTAGTGCTGTTCCACAGCACCACGGATGCCGCGCCCCAGGCCGACGGCTCATACGCGTTCACCGGCACCAAGATCTTCACCTCGCTCGCACCGGTGTGGACCAAACTCGGCCTGCACGGGCTGGACACCACGAGCGAAGACGCACCGAAGCTCGTCTTCGCGTTCATCGAGCGCACGGATGCGGTCACGACCAGCGACGACTGGGACACCCTGGGAATGCGCGGCACGCAGAGCCGCACGACGAGGCTCGACGAAGCGGTGGCCGCGGCAGAGCACGTCGTGCGTCGCATCGACCCCGGTCCATCGCCGGACCCGATCATCTTCGGCATCTTCAGCGTGTTCGAGCTGCTGCTCGCCTCGGTCTACACCGGCATCGCCCACCGCGCGATCGAGCTCGCGGTCCAGACGGTGCAGAAGCGCACGTCGAAGAAGACCGGGCTCGCCTACGCCCAGGATCCCGACATCCGCTGGCGCATCGCGGATATGAGCCTCGCCTATGATGCCCTGCCACCGCAGATCACCGCCCTCGCACGTGATGTCGACGAGCGGGCCGACCATGGAGCTCGCTGGTTCACGCTGCTCTCGGGCACGAAGCACCGCGCGGTCGTGATGGCCAAGCACGTCGTTGACCAGGCGATCCTCACCGCCGGCGGTGGGTCCTACTTCTCATCGAACGAGCTCTCCCGGCTCTACCGCGACGTGCTGGCGGGAATGTTCCACCCCTCCGACCCGGAGTCCGCGCATTCCACCGCGGCGAGCGCACTGCTCGGCCCGCTGGACGCTCCCTGAGCCCTTCGACAAGCTCAGGGACCACGAGCTGAAGGGCTACTTCCGCTCGAAGTCGAAGGCCTTCAGCAGTTCGTCGACGGCCTGCTCCCGCTCGTCTCCGCCCTGCTCGAACATGTGCGTGACGTGGGTGCGCAGGTGGTTCTCCAGAAGCAGGCGGTTCAGTGATTCCAGAGACTTCTGAATGGCGCGGGACTGCGTGATGATGTCCATGCAGTACTCCTCGCCCTCGATCATTCGGGCAACCCCGCGCAACTGACCCTCGAGGATGCTCGTGCGATGCAGCGCGCGCTTCTTGATGTCTTCGATCACGTTCTGAGAGTACCCTTCGACGGGCTCAGAGACTGAGTGCGTGCGAGGATGACCGTATGCCGCGCACCCCGATGGCCCTGCTCTCGCCCGCTGACCAGGAGCGTCTGCGCGCGTTGCGTGTGATGAAGGCGATCGCGCTCGGCGCGCTCATCTTCATGGCGATCGCCTTCGTCC
This sequence comes from Microbacterium sp., assembly GCF_048259935.1. GTDB lineage: Bacteria > Actinomycetota > Actinomycetes > Actinomycetales > Microbacteriaceae > Microbacterium. The sequence continues at coordinate 216,062 of NZ_JBLXHF010000004.1, forward strand.
TCGCGTTCTGGATGCAGGGGCGCTACCCCTGGCTCGCGTACGTTCGCGCCGCTGCCGAAGGCGGCATGGTCGGCGCCCTCGCCGACTGGTTCGCGGTGACGGCGCTGTTCCGGCGCCCGCTGGGACTGCCGATCCCACACACGGCGATCATCCCGAACCGCAAGGACGAGATCGGCCGCACGCTCGGCGAGTTCGTCGAGACGAACTTCCTCGCCTCCGACGTGGTGCGCACGAAACTGGCGTCGACGGCGATTGCGCAGCGGGCCGGCGAGTGGCTGCGTGAGAAGCCGCATGCGGAGCGGGTCGCCGCCGAGGGCTCTGCCATCGCGACCGGTGTGCTGAACGCCCTCAGCGACGATGATGTGCGCGACCTCATCGCAGACCTTGCCCGTGAGCATCTCGTGCAGCCCGAGTGGGGCACACCAGCCGGCGCATGGCTGGAGAAGATCGTCGAGTCCGGAGCCCACCGCGGTGCCGTCGATCTGGCAGCGGATAGCATCTCGACGTGGCTGGTCGCGAACGCCGATGCATTCTCCGGCCTCGTCTCGCGGCGGCTGCCCGGGTGGGTTCCCAAGCTCGCCCACCGCTTCGTCGATGACACGGTCTACCACGAGGCGATCAAGTTCGTCGATGCCGTGCGCGCCGATCCGCAGCATCCGGCCCGCCTCGCGATCGACGGATACCTCGGCCGCCTCGCCGACAACCTGCAGAACGACCCGGTCACCAGGCGCAAGCTCGAGAACGCGAAAGAGACGCTCTTCGACAGCCCTCGTGTCGGCGCCCTGGCCGCCGAAGCGTGGAACACGGCGAAGAACGGGCTGATCCGTGCGCTTGCCGACCCCGAGAGCAGCCTGCGGGTGCGCGCGGTGCAGGCCATCGAAGAAGTCGGCGAACGACTCACGACGGATGCTGCCCTGCAGCGCCGCGTGGATTCATGGGTGTCTGACGCGGCCGTCTTCCTCGTGGACCGCTACCGGCACGACATCGCGTCGATCATCACCGACACGGTCGAGCGGTGGGACCCCGCAGAGACCACCGAGAAGATCGAGCTCATGGTCGGTCGCGACCTGCAGTACATCCGGCTGAACGGCACCGTCGTCGGTGCTCTCGCGGGGCTGGCGATCTTCACGATCGCTCACGCGGTGATCCCCGGCGTCTGAATCTCAGCGCGCGGCGAGCCCCGCCAGCAGTTCGAGTACGCACAGCGCGGCCAGACGCACGGTGCGCTCATCGTCGGTGTCTGCCGTCGCATCGACCTCGGCGATGTCCGCGCTGACGATGCGAGGGTCCCGGGCGAACGAGCGCACCAGGGTGCGCAGCTCGAATGCGGCGAGTCCCCCCGCAACACTTGCCGGGCAGCCGGGCACGATGGCTCTGTCGGCCGCATCGACGTCGATATCCAGGTGGATGCGCGCCGCGTCACCCGCGCCCGCGATCTCGACCGCCTCGGCAGAGACGTCTGCGATGCCGCGGCGGCGCAGCTCGTCGAGTGTGATGACCCGGATGCCCCATTCCGCCGCGCGACGCGCGTATGCTGCGGAGTTCGCGAAGTCGGCGATCCCGATCTGTACGATGCGGGTGGGGTCAATGCGCTCGCTCAAAGGGGCGTCCTCGACGAGCCGCCGGACCGGCGAGCCGTTCGAGACTCCGTCGCGCAGGTCGAAGTGCGCGTCGATCGTGATGAGTCCGCTCGTCCCTGCACCGCGTGCCACCGGGTAGGTGAGCGAGTTGTCCCCGCCGAGAGCGATGACGAACGCGTCTGCTGCCGAGAGCTCGGCGACGCGCGCCACTGTGGCGGCGATGCCGTCGTCTCCATCGGGCTCGGCGATATCCCCGGCATCCGCGATGCGCAGCACCTCGTCGAGGTCGACGACGGGCGGTCCCATCAGCGTCGCGCTGTACCGGCGCAGCGCCGCGCGAATCGCGGCGGGCGTCGCGTGAGCGCCGGTCGGCGAGAGCGAGGTGCGCCAGGTCGGCACGCCCAGCAGCACAGCATCCGTCTGCTGCGCGCTGTCGAACTCCGCCCAGCCGCCGGCCCGCGGCCACAGCTCATCCACCGACAGCGTCATCCTCGGCCTCCGTGCTCCGCCACCCGCACGCCGTCTTTCCACACGCTGCGCACGAGAGGAACCCCTGGCCGGTAGGACAGGTGCACGTGGCTGGGTGCGTCCAGCAGCACGAGATCGGCACGAGCGCCGGGTGCGATGATGCCGATGTCGTCGCGCCGCAGCGCTGCCGCTCCCCCCGCGGTCGCCGCCCGCAGCGCCTCGACCGGTGTCATCCCCATGTCGCGCACGGCGACGGCGATGCAGAACGGCATCGAGGACGTGAAGCTCGACCCAGGGTTCGTGTCGCACGCCAGCGCGACGGTGACCCCGGCGTCGATGAGTCGGCGCGCGTCAGGGTACGGCTGGCGCGTGGAGAACTCCACTCCGGGCAGCAGGGTCAGCACCGTCTCGGATGCGGCGAGCGCCGCGATGTCTTCCTCACTCAGATACGTTCCGTGATCGACCGAGGCCGCGCCGAGCTCAATGGCCATGCGCACACCGTCGCTCTGGCCGAGCTGACCGGCGTGCACGCGCGGCATCAGCCCGCGGGCGATTCCCGCTTCGAGCACTCGCCGGGACTGCTCGACGGTGAACGCCCCGGTCTCGCAGAACACATCGATCCACCGGATATAAGGAGCACAGGCATCCAGCATCGGTCCCATGACGAGGTCGACGTAGCCGTCAGGATCATCTGCATACTCTGCGGGCACCACATGCGCGCCGAGGAATGTCACCTCGTCGGTCTCTTCGGCGGCCAGCTGCACCAGGCGCTGCTCTGTCTCGACATCGAGACCGTAGCCGCTCTTGATCTCGACGGTCGTCGTTCCCTGCGCGCGCATCTCCGCGATGAACGCGCGAAGCCGCGCCCGCAGCTCCTCCTCGCCCGCGGCCCTGGTCGCCGCAACAGTCGAGCGAATGCCACCGGCGGCATACTTCTCGCCCGCCATGCGCGCTTCGAACTCTGCGGCACGATCGCCGCCGAAGACGATGTGGCTGTGGCTGTCCACAAACCCGGGGATCACGGCGCGGCCGTCGGCGTCGACCTCTGCGAAGCCTGCGGGATCCGCGGGGACGGCGTCGGCCGACCCGACCCAGGCGATGCGCCCATCCGCGATGAGAACGGCGGCGTCGCGCAGCATCCCCGCATCGGTGTTCGTCGTCAGCTCGCCGATGTTCGTGATCAGAGTGCGCATGTGCTCATCCTCACAGCATCGGAACCTTCAGTCCACGCTCGCGCGCGACCTCGCGGGCCCGCTCATATCCGGCATCCACATGTCGCATGACACCGGTGCCGGGGTCGTTCGTGAGCACGCGCTCGAGCTTCTCCGCCGCGAGAGCCGTGCCGTCGGCGACGGTGACCTGACCGGCGTGGATGCTGCGTCCGATCCCGACCCCGCCGCCGTGATGCAGCGAGACCCACGATGCCCCCGATGCGGTGTTCAGCAGCGCATTCAGCAGCGGCCAGTCGGCGATCGCATCCGAGCCATCGGCCATCGCCTCGGTCTCGCGGTAGGGAGAGGCGACGGATCCGGCGTCCAGGTGGTCGCGTCCGATCACGATCGGCGCCTTCAGCTCACCGGACGCGACCATCTCGTTGAACTTGAGACCTGCGAGATGGCGCTCTTTGTAGCCGAGCCAGCAGATCCGCGCAGGAAGCCCTTCGAAGTGCACCTTCTCGGCAGCCTGGTCGAGCCAGCGGTGCAGCGCGGCATCCTCGGGGAAGAGCTCTTTGACCGCGCGGTCGGTGGCCGCGATGTCGGCCGGGTCACCAGAGAGCGCCACCCACCGGAACGGGCCCTTTCCCTCGGCGAACAGCGGGCGGATGTACGCCGGCACGAACCCGGGGAAAGCGAAGGCGCGCTCGAATCCGCCGAGCTCGGCCTCACGCCGAATGGAGTTTCCGTAGTCGAAGACCGCAGCTCCCGCGTCCTGGAACCCGACCATCGCGGCGACGTGTGCGGCCATCGACGCACGTGCCAGGCGGGTGAAGTCCTCCGGGTCGCGTTCGGCCTCTGCCTTCCACTCCGCCACCGAAACGCCCTGGGGCAGGTACGCGAGCGGATCATGTGCGCTGGTCTGATCGGTCACGATATCGATCGGGATGCCGCGGCGCAGGAGCTCAGGGAAGACATCGGCCGCATTGCCGACGAGCCCGACCGAGACCGCCTCCCCGGCGTCCTTGGCTGCGAGGACATCGGCAACGGCAGCATCGAGGTCAGCCGTGTAGCGGTCGAGGTAGCCGTGCTCCACGCGACGCGAGAGTCGGGTCTCATCGACGTCGACGATGAGGACTGCTCCCCCGTTCATGGTGACGGCCAGCGGCTGCGCGCCGCCCATGCCGCCCGCACCCGCGGTGAGGGTGAGAGTGCCGGCCAGAGATTCGCGAGAGAGCGAGCGGGCGACGGCAGCGAAGGTCTCGTACGTGCCCTGCAGAATGCCCTGCGTGCCGATGTAGATCCACGAGCCCGCGGTCATCTGTCCGTACATCGTGAGTCCGAGTGACTCGAGCCGGCGGAACTCGGGCCACGTCGCCCAGTCGCCGACGAGATTGGAGTTCGCGATCAGCACGCGCGGCGCCCACTCGTGCGTGCGGAAGACGCCGACCGGCTTGCCGGACTGCACGAGCAGCGTCTCGTCGGGTTCGAGTTCGTCGAGAGTGCGAACGATCGCGTCATATGCCTCCCAGCTGCGCGCGGCCCTGCCCGTGCCGCCGTAGACGACCAGGTCTTCTGGATGCTCGGCCACCTCGGGATCGAGGTTGTTCATCAGCATCCGCTTGGCGGCTTCAGCCCCCCAGCTCTTGGCCGTGCGCTCGGCTCCGCGGGCGGCGTGGATATTGCGGGTCATGAGTTCTCCTCGGCAGTGGCGGATGACGAAGCAGCGCGGGCGATCGCGCCCGATCGGACGAGTGCGGTGACGGCTTCGATCTCGGGCGAGAGAAAGCGGTCGGGCCCTGGTCCGTCGGCGACCGTGCGCACGAGGTCGCGGACTGCGCCGGTGGCGGGGCCCGCTTCAATCGGTGCCCGCAGGTCGAGTGCGAGAGCGCCGGTGATCACTTCGATCGCGAGCACGCGGGTGAGCCCGTCGATCGCGCGCCGGAGCTTTCGTGCGGCGGCCCACCCCATCGAGACGTGGTCCTCTTGCATGGCGGAGGAGGGGATCGAGTCGACGGATGCCGGCACAGCCAGGCGCTTGAGCTCAGAGACGATCCCGGCTGCGGCGTACTGCGCGATCATGAGCCCGGAGTCGACGCCGACCTCATGCGCGAGGAACGGCGGGAGCCCGCGGTTGCGAGCCGGGTCGAGCGCACGATCCGTGCGGCGCTCAGAAACGGATGCCACGTCAGCGACCGAGATCGCTAGGAAGTCGAGTACCGCGGCAATCGGTGCGCCGTGGAAGTTTCCGTTGGATTCGATGCGGCCGTCAACGGTCACGACGGGGTTGTCGATGACGCTCGCGAGTTCGCGCGATGCGATCGTCGCCGCGTGCGCCATGGTGTCGCGGGCCGCGCCATGCACCTGGGGCGAGCAGCGCAGCGAGTAAGCGTCCTGCACACGCCCGTCCTCTGGACCGCGGTGGCTGGCGACCATCGGAGAGCCTGCGAGGAAAGTCCGGATGTGTGTTGCGGACACCGCCTGCCCATCCTGAGGACGCAGCGCCATGAGATCTGCGGCGAAGACGGCGTCCGTGCCGAGCTGGCTCTCCACCGACATGGCGGCTGCGAGATCGGCCGTCGTGAGGAGGGTGTCAAGATCGTGGAGCGCGAGCAGCAGCATCCCGAGCATTCCATCGGTGCCATTGATGAGCGCGAGTCCCTCCTTCTCTTCGAGGACGAGGGGTTCGATTCCCGCTTGCGCCAGAGCCTCGGATGCCGCGATGCTCGCACCATCGACCCGCACGTCGCTTTCCCCCATCGCTGCGAGCGCGATATGCGCGAGCGGTGCGAGGTCACCGGAGCACCCGAGCGAACCGTACTCCCGCACGATCGGGGTGATTCGGGCGTTGAGCATGGCCGCGTAGGTCTCGACAACGACGGGGCGCACGCCGGTGCGTCCGGAGGCGAGCGTCTGCAGGCGCAGCAGCTGCAGCGCCCGAACGACTTCGGTCTCTACTTCTGCGCCAGTTCCTGCGGCATGCGAGCGGATCAGGCTGGCCTGCAGCTGACGGCGGCGATCGGGGGCGATGAAGGTCGTCGCAAGCGCGCCGAAACCTGTCGAGACGCCGTAATGCGGGTGTGGGTCGGCGGCGAGGGCGTCGATGACGCCGCGGGTCTCAGCAATGCGATCGAGGACTTCGTCGGTGAGCAGGATCTGTGCTCCGTCGCGGGCGACCGCGACGACCTCGGCAGGGCTGAGGGTGTCAGCGCCGATGCGAACGGGAATGGGCATGTCTTGATTCCACACCTGCCGGGTCGCAACCAACAGCCGTGCATGAGATCCTTTGTCTGTGATCCCAGACACCGCCGTACGAGTTCCGCAGGTCCCCGCGGCTGACCAGACGCTGCGGATCCTTCGGCACATGGCAACGCGCCCGGCACCGGTGGCGGCCGCCGCCATCGCCCGAGAGTTGGAGATCCCCCGCTCCACCGTGCATCATCTGCTGAACACGCTCGCCGATCACGGGTTCGTCCTGCACCTGCGCGAGGAGCGTCGCTGGGCACTGGGGACAGCGGCATCCGAGCTCGCCGGCGGGTTCGTGCGGCAGCAGCCGTTGGCGAGGCTGGGGCGTCCGCTCGTCGCGGCCCTCGCCGACCGGCTCGGCGAGAGCGCCCATCTCGGCGTCCTCAGCGGCGCGGATGTCGTCTACATCGTCGAGGAGCGTGCACCACGACGCCCCGCGCTCGTGACAGATGTCGGAGTGCGCCTGCCCGCGCATCTGACCGCTACCGGACGCGCGATGCTGGCCGCGCTTCCTCGCGAGCAGGTCCGCGCGCTGTACCCGAGCGCCTCGACGTTCTCGACCCGCACAGGCCTGGGACCGGCACGGCCAGGCGAGTTGCGCGAGCTGCTGCGCAGCATCCGCGCCGCGGGATTCGCCTCAGAGAATGGCGAGGTGACCGGCGGCACGCGCTCTGTGGGAGCAGCGGTGTGCGACATCTCGGGATGGCCCATCGCCGCGGTTGCGGTGACGTGGTCGAGCGGCACCGGGCCGAGCGAATCGGATGCCGCGGTTGCCGTCATCCAGACGGCAGAGGAGTTGCAGCGTCGTCTGCGCTGAACACCCGCAAATCAGGAAGGGGAGCCGCAGGTCACCCGACCGCGACTCCCCCACCTTCAGGACCAGTCCCTCAACGTGTCAGCCGGACGCCCCCTTGCGTGGCTTGAGGAAGGATTCTGGCTCCTGCTTGGCGCGCTTGGCCGCTCTTTTCTCTTTGAGCGACAGCTGCGCGGTCTTCTTTCCGGTCTTGGGTGTTGGCGTCTTTCCTGCCATCGGAACTCGCTTCCCCTCTCGATTCGGCTGGCGGGTGTGCCTTGACCATATCCGGTTCCACAGGGAAGTCAAATTTCCCGGTGAGAGGCAAAAAATACCCTTCTGGCATGGTGTCGCGTCCGACGCTTCTGGCAGAGTGTGTGCATGAGCGCCCTTCGCATTCTGCATCTCAGCGATACGCACTTCGCAAGCGACGGCGGCCGCCACTACGGCGTCGTCGACACCGCTGAGCACCTGCACCGCGCACTCTCGCACGTGGGTCACCTGCTCTTCGACCTCGTGGTCGTCTCAGGAGATGTGAGCGAAGACGGCACCGAGGAGTCCTACCGCAGCATCCGCGACCAGCTGACGCCGTGGGCACAGGCGCGCGGGGCGCGCGTCGTGTACGCGATGGGCAACCACGACCGGCGGGAATCGTTCCGCGCGGTGCTGGGCGGCGGACAACCGGATGCTGACGCACCACAGCAGCTCGCCGGCATCGACCTCGATCGCCCGGTGGCATCGGTCAGCGTTCAGAACGGCTGGAGAGTCATCGTGCTCGACAGCTCAGTTCCCGGAGCCGGCTACGGCACCCTCGAGCCTGCGCAGAAGCAGCTCTTGCGTGAGACGCTTGCGGCACCGGCCGAGCACGGCACTGTGCTCGTGATCCACCACCCGCCCGTGCCCGCCCAAACCGATTTGCTGCAGGCGCTCGCACTCGACGACGCAGACGGCGCAGAACTCATCGACATCGTGCAAGGCTCCGATGTGCGCGTCATTCTCGCCGGCCACTACCACCTACCCATCACCGAGTTCATCTCCGGGGTTGTGGTGACGGTGGCTCCGGGCGTCACGAACATCTCACGCGCGTTCGCTGACCCCACTGAAGAGTCGGCGATCGATGGCTTCGGCGGATCCGTCGTCACGATCGAGAGCGATCGCGTGCGCGTCGTGCCCTTCGTAGAGCGACTCACACCCGACGAACTCGTCTTCCACTTCGATGCAGACGTCGTCGCCGACATCATTCGAGAGGCCGGTCGACCAGGTAATCAGCCTCCGACTTCGCTCACATGAGCTTGGTCGACTGCAGCATCGCTTCCATCTTGTCGTTGAACCCGCTCTCACCGCTCTTGATCGATTCCATCGCCTCGTCTTCCGAGAGGAAATGCCAGCCGAGATCGTCGTTGTCCTTCAGCTGCGCGACCAGCTGGTCGCCGACGTTGAGGTCGCCGGTGAGCGAGGTCGAACCGCCCGCGTCGAGGTTGACGACGGCGATGCTGAGGTTCTTGGCGTTGTCGAACGGGTCCCAGAACGCGGCGATGTTGAACCAGGCATACAGCGATGGCGTGATGAGAGCGCCGGCGATGATGACGAGAGCAAGAGGCACGCGTACGAGGCGTTTGAGGTCGCGGACGAACACGCGCCAGATGTTGCCCATACCGTACGCCCCCTGTGTCTATGAACCGACTGGCTGGCAGGAGCTATCCGTCGCGGGCACTGGCAAAAGACAAGAAGCCCCGTCTTTCGACGGAGCTTCTCAGCCTGTGTCACCACATGGTGGACCTAAGGGGATTCGAACCCCTGACCTCCTCGATGCGAACGAGGCGCGCTACCAACTGCGCCATAGGCCCATGAACCTCAGCTAGATTATCACGCTCGAAAGGCGTGCTGCGCCGAGGAACGCGTCATCCGGCTGCGCGACGCTCGAGCAGGTGCCGAACGTGATCTTCGATCTCCGCGTCATCGACGAAACCCATCCGGGAGTACGGCGAGGCGCTCTCCGCAGCGGCGGGCGCGGGAGTTGCAACGGGGATCGCAACCGGCTCTGGCGGCGCCATCTGCGCTGCGCGCGCGCGAAGCTCGGCGACACGGGTGGCACGGCGCAGCTCCTGCTGCTCCTCGATCTCCGCGCGAGCGGTCTGCGCCAGCGAGCCGCTCACCGTCGCCAGGGGCGCGGGCAGCGGACGGGGCGTCCACGACGTCGCACGACCCTGATCGTGCAGCGGAGGAGACACTCGCGATGTCGTCTCTTCGATGTTCTGGACAACAGGTCGGCGTGCGGCTCGACTCGCAACAGAGGCCATCTTCTGCAGCGTCGTGGCAGCGATGAGCGCCAGTGCGCCTCCGACCCAGATCATGGGCTGTGCACCGCCGAGGACCAGCTGCCATACGCCGAGTGCCGCTACCGCGAGCCCCGCCACCAGCATCACTGTCGCCGAGACGCGAACGCGCCGCCTGATCCTGGCCTGACGGACCACGGGATCAGCGCGCGTCGCTGCCAATTCGGCACGAAGAGTCTCAAGCTCTGCGGATTCCCTCTCGGACTGCAGACGCTTGGCAAGCCTCTGCTGGGCGAGCACGGTGCGGGCATTGAGTTCGAGCCGGACCTCATCAGGCGTCTCACTCGTCTCGGCGAGCACTCGCAGCGCTTGGTTCAAGCGCACAGCGTTTCGCTCCGCGGAGTTGTACTGGTAGCGGCCGCGCCAAGACGGCAGCAGGTACAGCATCCACAGCAGTACCGCGACGAGGACGATCACGCCCCCACTCAGCACCGGCCCATTCATAGCCTCAACGGTATGCGACCAGGCGGCCCACGCGCCTCAGTCGTGACGCGTGTCGCTCTCGGACTGTGCAGAAATTCAGATCGAGAGCCGGTCCGATGGGGGGATGTCGGCAGCATCCTGCGGTGCACGTCCACTCAGCCAGCGCGTCAGCACGCCTTCGGGCGCGTCTTCGCGTGTCAACGCGAACGCGTAGTGGTCGCGCCAATCGCCGTCGATGTGGATGTACCGTCGCCGGTATCCCTCATAACGGAAGCCGAGCTTCTGCACCACGCGAAGACTTGCCGCGTTCTCCGGTCGGATGCAGATCTCCATCCTGTGCAGTCCATATTCGGTGAAGCAGGCGTCCGTGGCCATCGCGACCGCTGTCGGCGTGATCCCGAGCCCCGCGAAGCGCTCGCTGACCCAGTATCCGATCGTCGCTGAGTTGAGCGAGCCTCTGGCGACGCCCCACACGTTGAGCTGTCCGGCGACTTCTCCGTCGTGCAGCATCACAAAGGGGTAGCCGCCCCCGTCACGGTACTGCTGCAGCAGACGACGGATGCTCAGACGCATATCGAAAGACGAGACCCCGCCGGGGATCGTGGCTTCCCAGCGCTGCAACCACGACCGGTTGGCGAGCAGCTCCTGCTGCAGCACCCGTGCGTCTCTGGTCCTGATGAGCCTCAGCTCGATCGGTCCATGACGATGCCCCTGAAGCAACTCCATCGAATCCTCGCAGCCGGACGGCCTACAGGCTCTCGGCGAAGTCTTTCAGCCACGGACGCAGGTCGGCGCCGAGATCGTCACGGTCGGTGGCGAGCTGAACGATCGCCTTGATGTAGTCGACGCGGTCACCGGTGTCGTAACGCCGTCCACGGAAGATCACGCCGACGACTCCGGGCCCATCGGGGTCGGCTGCGAGCTCCTGCAGCGCATCCGTCAGCTGGATCTCACCACCCTTTCCGGGCTCTGTGCGCTCGAGGATCGGGAAGACCGACGCGGGCAACACATAGCGTCCGATGATGGCGAGATTGGAGGGAGCATCTTCCTGCGCAGGCTTCTCGACGAGCCCAGTAACACGCACGATGTCGTCATCGTCGGTCGTCTCGATCGCCGCGGCCCCGTAGAGATGGATCTGCGAGGGGTCGACTTCCATGAGAGCCACCACGGTCGCGCCGGTGCGCTCGTGCGCGGCCATCATCGTCGTGATCAGGGGGTCGCGCTCATCGATCAGATCATCACCGAGCATGACGACGAAGGGACTGTCGCCGACGTGGGCCCTCGCGCGCAGCACCGCGTGACCGAGCCCCTTCGGCTCACCCTGACGGAGATAGTGGATGTCTGCGAGATCGCTCGACTTCATCACTCGCTCAAGGCGCTTCATGTCGCCCTTCTCCGTGAGCTTCACCTCGAGCTCTGGCACCGAGTCGAAGTGATTGGAGATCATGTTCTTGTTACGACCGATGATCACGAGGATGTCATCGATACCCGCTGTTGCCGCCTCTTCGACGACGTACTGAATCGCCGGCTTATCGACGACGGGCAGCATCTCCTTCGGCATGGCCTTCGTCGCGGGGAGGAACCGCGTACCAAGCCCTGCCGCCGGAATGACCGCTTTCATCGAGTGCTTTCCCATGCGCACAGCTTAGTGCGCCGTCTCGCCGGTACCGCGACGTAGAATCGCCATATGTCAGATGAGGTCGTGCAGGCCAAGCGCGCATTGCGCAGTGCGCTCCGCGACCGCCGACTCGCACTCTCAGCGCAGGAGCGTGCAGCCGCCGCATCCGACATCACCGCACAGCTCGATTCGCTCGTCGCCGCACACGGCGCGCAGATCATCTCGTGTTTTGTATCGACACCGACCGAACCCGGCACGCACTCGTTCATCGCAGGGGCGGTGCGACGCGGCATCCGTGTTCTTCTTCCCATCACGGGCGCAGACGGCCTTCTCGACTGGGCGGTCGCGGACGGGACCGAAGATTTCGCCGAGGGCCGTTTCGGACTGTCCGAGCCGCGGGGCGAACCGCTCGGCCACGCCGCCGTCGAGAACGTCGACCTCATGATCATCCCCGCGGCCGCAGTGGATACCCGCGGCACCCGCCTCGGCTGGGGCCGCGGCTACTTCGACAAGGCCATCGCATCGATGAGTGCCGCCCCGCCCGTCTACGCCGTGACCTTCGATTCCGAAGTCCTCGACTCCCTCCCCCGCGAGCTGCACGATCAGCCGGTAGCCGGCATCGTCACTCCTGCTCGCACCATCCACCTGTCGCCCACGCGACACTGAACCACTGAGATCACGATGCCTACCTACGCATATGCCTGCACCTCGTGCCGCCACGCCTTCGATGCCGTCCAGTCCTTCTCCGACGACGCACTGACCATCTGTCCGGAGTGCGGCGGCGCACTGCGCAAGCAGTACGGATCGATCGGGGTGACCTTCAACGGCTCGGGATTTTATCGAACCGACTCACGGAGTGGCGCGGGAACTGCGAGCAGTTCGTCGGCATCATCGAAGACGGAAAAGCCGACAGGCGCAAACCCTGCGCCGGCAGCTGCTCCGGCCTCTACCTGAGGCCTGATACGACCGGGGGTACCCAGAATGTTCAAGGGTTTCAAAGAATTCATCGCACAGGGCAACGTCATTGATCTGGCTGTCGCCGTGGTCATCGGCGGAGCCTTCACCGCAATCGTCAACGCGGTTGTCGCCAGCATCATCAACCCGATTGTGGCGCTCTTCTTCGAAGCGGATGCTGCGGGCAACTTCGGTCCGACGCTGACGAACATCTACGGCAACCCGGTGACTTTCCCACTGGGTGACCTGATCTCGGCGATCATCAGCTTCATCGCTGTCGCCCTCGTGGTGTACTTCGTGTTCGTCCTGCCGATGAACAAGTACAAGGAGCGTCAGGCAGCGAAGAACCCTGCCGTCGAAGAGGAGACCCTGCCGAGCGAGCAGGATCTGCTCATCGAGATCCGCGACCTGCTGCGCAAGAACGCAGGCACGGGGCTCTGACTCCAGCAGAAACGCCGAGAGGGCGGTTCGCGCGGAATTCCGCGTCGAACCGCCCTCTTTCGTCGCGTTCAGTCGGGCAGCTCAGTTTTCGTCGTGCGCCTCAGTAGTGCGGTGGCACGTCGCGGAACAGCTGATCGTCGTTGGGTCCCTTCGCGCCGCGCGGCGTTCGGCGTTCGCGCTTCGGCGGTGCCTCGGGCGCGGGATCGCTGCCAGGGACGGGCGTCAACCGGGCACGGCGACTTCCCGCAACCCGGACGATCTTCTGCCGTTCGGGTTGCGTGTCGTCCTGTTCAGACATCTGGCAGGTCGATCGGCTGCGTATCGGTTTCGGCGCGCACCGCATCGGGTGCGATGCCGAGGACGGCCGCAATGCGCGACGCCGCAGTGACCGGATCGCTGTACAGGTCGAATGCATGCACCCGCACATAGTGCCAGCCCAGGCGGCGCAGCGCGTGCGGACGCAGTCGCAGCGACTCGCGCAACGACTCCCCCAGCGTCTCGGAATCGGATTCGATGACGACGGCCTTGCCGTCGTGCTGGGCTACCAGCGGGAGCAGCCCGCGATAGTCCACATCGACGGATGCTCCGAGCCGGCGAAGCTCTCGGGCCAGAGCCAGCGTCAGCGGGTCTGCAAGATCTTCCAGACGGGACTCGCGCCCACGCGAGGCGAGACCGCCGAGAATCGACATGAGAGTGGATGCGCCGTGCGCGAGCCGTCCGTCATCGAAAGACGAGGGCCGGATGGAGGACACGATCACCATCGATCGGCGTGCACGGGTCATGCCGACTGTGAGCAGCCGTTCGCCGTCCGGCGTGGACAGGTCTCCGAAGTCGCTGAGCACCCGGCCGTGTTTGGTCAGGCCGTATCCGAGTGAGAAGATCACCCGGTCGCGGCTCTCGGCTACCGACTCCTCCAGGGTGAGCACGGCGAAGGGCTCTGCGGTGTCACGGCCGACGAAGTCGGCGACATCCGATCGTCCGGCGAACGCCGTGGTCACCGCGGCGCGCACGCGTTCGGCGTGGCGAGCGCTGGCGGTGATCACCATGAGCGACTCGGAGGGGCGGTGCACGGCGTGCTCGACGACGAGCGTCACCACACGGGCGACTTCTGCATCCGGACTCTCCACCGCTCCCGAAATCGGGTCCGGTGCGCCCACGCCGCCCTCGACATAGTCGACGGTGAGGCTGCCGCGTCCGAGATAGGAACCGGCCCACGGCAGAGAGGCGATCTCGCCGCCGTAGAACGCGTCGTTGATGAGTTCCGCGAGGTCCTCGCCGCCGGCGCGATAGCTGCGCGTGAGTGTCATGACCGGCAGCAGCTCCGCGAGGCGTTCGAACACCGAGGTCTCATCGAACGGGACTTCGCTCTCCCAGTCCTCTCCGGCATCCACCGCCAGATCGAACGGCGTGGGGCGTTGCGTGACGGGATCACCGAAAGCGATGACCTGACGCGCGCGCCGAATGGCCGGGGCCGCTTCGGCGAGGTTGATGGCGGCGGCATCTGCCAGGAGCACGGTGTCGAACTCGACCGAATCCGGGATCTCGGGGACCAGATACGGCGAGGCGATCCATGCTGGCGCGAGGACGTTCATCAGAGTCGGTGCCGCCGATACGATCTCGGCGGTCGTCGGGGTGCCCTGCGTGAGCGCACGGCGGAGGTTCTGCGACTCAGTCGGTTCGTCGACGATTGCGATGCGCCACTGGTTGGCGAGCTGCCAGGAGAGCAGGGGTCCGGCCATCGATGCGTGCGCCTCATCGACGAGACGAAAGTCACGCTCGAGACGGTCGACCACCGCGGTGTTGGCACCGAGCAGCGCGCGGTCATCCTGCAGCACCCGCTCGAGCAGCGACTGCCACCAGGCGAATTCCAGCTCGTCGGCGACTTCGTCATCTGAGACATGCCGCACCGACAACTCTGCCAGCAGCGGCTCAAGCCCGAGGGTGGCCAGCTTGTCGCGGATCGTGGCGCGCTCGACGAGGTTGTCGAAGACGTCGGACTGCGCGGCGAGCCCGGCAAGGGTGCGCACGAGCCGTTCGACCTGCAGAGTTGCCAGCGGCTCACGGCGGCCGAGCGCAGCATCCAATTCAGAAAGTTCCGCGGTCACGCGCTCCCACGATGCGTACACGTCACCGAGGCCGAGCGGAATCTCGGGTGCAACGCCCGCGTCGACGAAGCGCTGCCACTGGGTGCGCTGCTGCTGGATGCGCAGCAGCGCCTCGTGCATCTCCGTGATGTGCACGCCTGGACGCACATACTCCTTGGCGAGCTTGCGCAGCCTGCGACGATTCGCGCCCGACATGGCGGGAGCGTCGCGGCGCGATCCGTGCGCCTGGATGAGCTCGCCCAGCGGCCGCTCGAAGACGGTCGGGCTGAAGCGGTCCAACGAGTCGCGAATTCCCTCGAGCAGACGCAGGTATTCGCCGAGCTCATCGATCGTGGCGAACGGACGCATCCGCGTCTGCGAGATCAGGGCATACCCGCGTTCGAGAACGTCAGGAACGTCCGTGGCGTGCAGCCTGCCGGCGAGTTCGTGTGCCGCGCGAGCATCCTGAGTGCTGCGGAAGTTCACGCCGTACCACGGCGAATCATCCGGGCCGAAGCGAAATTCGCCCAGTCGTGCCGCCTGCACGAGCGCTGCGGCAGCATCAGCACGCCCACCGGCGAGCCTGCGCAGCGTGTCGGTGTTCAGCCGCGCGGTGGTCGAGGGCGGGGTGGGAAGAGATGCGAGACGAGTCAGGTGCCGCGTCGCGTCGAGGATCGTGGCATCCAGCCCATCGATCGGAGTCGACAGCGCCCTGCGGTAGTCGAGCAGCACGTTGCGCAGACGCACGAGAGCGTCGTCGACGTCGCCGGCCTTCGGAGCGGTGGCCTTCTCGTTGCGCCCGATGGCGCGCACAAGATCACGACGGATGCTGCCCGGTGAGACCGCGAGACTGTCGAGCCCGATGCCGTTCAGGCGATGACGGACACCATCGAGTGTGGAGCGTCTGGCCGAGACGACGAGCACCCGCTTTCCTGCGCGGACCAACTCGCCCAGAGCGTTGATCACGGTCTGGGTGCCGCCGGTGCCCGGGAGCGTCGCGACAACCAGCGAGTGCCCGGCAGAGATGCGGCTGAGCACGGACTCCTGCTCAGCATCGGCATCGAGCAGCAGCGTGTCCGACGCGGGAGCACGCTCGTCAGGGCTGGTGACATGCGGCTGCGGTCGCGGTGCGGTGACCTGTTCGCGGTCATCGATGTGGCCTGCGAGCGCATTGAGCAACTGATGATCGAGCGTGCGGCTGTCGCGCGACATCGTCGCGCCCACGTCGGCGAACGTCGAAACCACCAGACGCGGCAGAACCGTGAAGGTGTCGATCGACTGGGTCGCCGCGCGCAGTCGATCGATCACGGGCTGCGGCTTGAAGATTCCGCCGTCATAGGCGAGGGATGCCAGTGCTTCTGCGTCGATCGTGATGCCGAAGTGCTCGCGTGCGATTCGGACGAGCTCGGGGTTCACCACGAACGAGCCCTGCAGCTTCAGCTCGTAGTCGGTGTGGTGTCGACGGATCGCCAGCGGACGGAGGAGAACCGGGGCTGCGAAGTCTGCGCCGCCGATGCGCCATCCGGCGATGCCGACGGCGAGATGCACCGCATCGATGCCGCGGACGGTGCGGAGTTCGGTGTTCTTCGCGGTGATGCGTTCGGCCGCCAGGCGTGCGGTGCGCAGTCCGACTTCGTCACGGAACAGGTTCGACAGCAGCGTCGACTTTCCGGTGATGAACTGCGGCAGGCTCCCCGGGTGAGCCTTGGAGATGTCGATGCCGCCTTCGACGGTGTCACGGTACGTGGTCAGCGGTGACTGTCCACCGAGGTCGGCTGCCTCTGCCCGCAGACGCGTGCGCTCGGCGTCGGCGATGTGTGCGACCGCGATGGCGGTCGCGTCGTCTGATTGATCGCCGATCGTCATCGCGGCATCCGCTGCCGCGGCGCTCGCGGCTTTGTCTTCACGTCGCCACACATACGACAGACTAAGCTCCACACCACTGCTGGCCCTGTATCCTGGGCGGGTTTCACCGGATTGAGCCACTTTTCCTCCACAACTGGAGCGGATCGGCCACTTCTCCCCCATCCGCGCGAGATCGTGGTCCTCCTGTCTCCTGCAGGGCTCAAGATGGGCTCATGACTTTCCGCTATGACTTCGCCCCCACCCCTTTCGGGGATGCACTGGTGGTCTTCTCTGACGAGGGGATCGTCAACTTCGACCTGTCTGAGGCATCCGACCCATCGGTTCCGTGGCTGCTCGAGAGCATCTCGACGCGGCTGCATGAGACCCCCGTACCCGACCCGGGTGCCGCAGACGAGCTGGCTCACCTGCTCGACAGCTATTTCGCTGGCACGCCCGTACGCTTCGACCAACACGTGCGGCTCGATTGGCGACTGACCAAAGGGTTCCATCGAGACGCTCTCGAGCAGATCACGAAGATCGGCTGGGGTGAGACCGCCAGTTACGGAGAGGTCGCCGTTCTCGCCGGTCGCCCAGGAGCCGCTCGAGCTGTCGGCACCGCCTGTCGGCTCACTCCGTTCTCGATCATCGTGCCGGTGCACCGCGTGGTCCGCGCAGACGGCACGGTCGGTCAGTACGGTGCTCATCCCGAATACAAGCGGTACCTTCTCGACCTCGAGAAGAACTAGACAGCACGAACCCCCGGCCGAGTGGGGCCGAGGGTTCGCGCTGCCAGCGGACTGTGCCGATGAGCGTCAGTGCTCGGTCGCCTTCTCCGCGCCGAAACCGGTCAGCGAGCGCACCTCCATCTCTGCTGCCAGTTGACGCGACTCTGCCATGTGGCTGGTGATCGTGCCGAGCCATCCGAGCAGGAACCCGAGCGGGATCGACACGATTCCAGGGTTGTTCAACGGCCAGATGGCGATGTCGATCGACGGGATCATCGCCGTCTCCGAACCGGAGAACACCGGCGAGAGCACGATGAGGATGATCGCCGAGCTGAGACCGCCGTACATGCTCCACAGCGCGCCGCGAGTGTTGAACCGACGCCAGAACAGCGAGTACAGGATGGTCGGCAGGTTCGCGGATGCTGCGACCGCGAAGGCGAGCGCGACCAGGAAGGCGATGTTCTGCCCCTGTGCGCCGATACCGCCGACGATCGCGAGGATGCCGATGACGACGACCGTGCGTCGGGCCACCTTCACCTCGGCCTGCGGATCCGCGTCCACGGGCGTGCCATCCGGCTTCTTGCGGCCCTTCTGGATGACGTTCGCATAGATGTCGTGCGCGAACGATGCCGCAGCCGTGATCGTCAGGCCAGCGACGACCGCGAGGATCGTCGCGAACGCAACCGCCGAGATGAGTCCGAGCAGCACCGGCCCGCCGAGGTACTGCGCCAGCAACGGCGCGGCAGAGTTCACACCGCCTGGCGCTTCCCTGATGACTTCCGGTCCGACCAGTGCACCCGCACCGTAACCGAGAACCAGAGTCAGCAGGTAGAAGCCGCCGATCAGCCAGATGGCCCAGACGACCGAACGTCGTGCCTCTTTGGCCGTGGGGACGGTGTAGAACCGCATGAGCACGTGCGGGAGCCCCGCAGTACCGAGGACGAGCGCGAGTCCGAGCGAGACGAAGTCCAACGGGTTGGCGCCGTATTGCAGGCCGGGAGCGAGCACAGCATCGCCATCAGGAGACGCAGCGACGGCGGCTTCGAGCAGAGTATTGAGATTGAAGCCGTTGATCGCCAGTACCCAGACGGTCATCACGATCGCGCCGGCGATGAGCAGGAATGCCTTCACGATCTGCACCCAGGTGGTGCCCTTCATGCCTCCCACCAGCACGTAGATGATCATCAGGATTCCGACGACGGCGATCACGATCGATTGTCCGATCCGACCGTCGATCCCCATGAGGAGCGAGACCAGTCCTCCTGCTCCCGCCATCTGCGCGAGCAGGTAGAAGAAGCACACCGCGAGCGTGGTGATGGCCGCGGCCAGTCGCACCGGGCGCTGCTTGAGACGGAAGGAGAGCACATCGGCCATGGTGAATTTGCCGGTGTTGCGCATGAGCTCAGCGACCAGCAGAAGCGCGACGAGCCACGCGACGAGGAAACCGATCGAATACAGGAATCCGTCATATCCGTTCACCGCGATAGCTCCGCAGATGCCGAGGAAGGACGCTGCGGAGAGGTAATCCCCGGCGATCGCGAATCCGTTCTGCGGGCCGGTGAATGATCGGCCAGCCGCGTAATAGTCCGCAGCCGTCTTATTGTTGCGGCTTGCGCGAATGACGATGAAAAGTGTGACAGCCACGAAGGCTGCGAATATCGCGATGTTGAGGACCGGGTTGTTCTCTGCCGCCGGCGCGGCGACTGCCATAACCGGGTTCATGACTCCCCCTGGATCTTCTCGAGTTCTTCACGGATTTCTTCAGCCTTCGGATCGAGCTTTCTATTCGCGAACGACACGTAGGCCATCGTGATGGCGAATGTCGTCACGAATTGCCCGAGTCCGAGCAGGAGTCCGACCGTGATGTCGCCCCACACTCGCTGCCCCATGAATTCCGTCGCATAAGCGCCGAGGAGCACATACACGAAGTACCAGATCAGGAAGAGCGCGGCCAGGGGAAAGATGAACGATCGCTGCGTGCGCTTGAGCTTCTGGAATCTGGCGGATTCTTCTACGGCGACGTAGTCGATCCGCCCATGCGATTGTTCAGGCATTCGGTCAGTCATGGGGCCTCCTTGCCTCATGGGGAAACAACGAGCGACGTTGGTCGCGCGAATGGTAGGGTCGACGCTACGAAACGGGGGGACCTCACCGTCACCCCCGAAAGTCAGTACTCGAGGGAGTCCTTACGTTCGCGTTTGATCCAGACGCAGATCTCGTCGCCCAAGCCGTGCGCGAGCTGGTGCGGCGCACCCGATTCCCGGTCGCCTTCGGGGGTCTTATCGAAGACGGCGCCGTGACAGTGACGAGCATCACCGGCACCCGGACACGCAGCCTCGAGGGGCTTCAGGTGCGCCCGGAGCGCGGTCTCGGCGGCCGCGCGATGACGGAGCTGCGCCCCAGGATGACCAGTGACTACGGAGCATCCCGGCAGATCACACATGACTATGACGGTTTCGTTCTCGGCGAAGGGCTCCGCACCCTGCTTGCCATTCCGATCGTCGTGGCTGGGCGATCGCGCGGCGTGCTGTACGCCGGAGCATGGCACGAGTCCCCGGTCGGCGGCGTCACCACCGCCCCGGCTCTGACGGTCGCCGATGCCGTGGCTTCTGAACTGCGCATCCACGACGAGGTGGATCGAAGAATGCAATCAATGGCGTCTTCCCCTCCCGCGCTCTCCTCCTCCGCCCGCGAGGATCTGCGCGAGAGCTTCGCCGAGCTGCGCAGCATCTCGGCAGCGGTGGCCGATGCATCACTGCGAACGCGGCTGGCACGACTGGAGCAGAAGCTGATCGCGGTCGCTGGAGAGTCGCGAACCACCGTCGCCGGACCAGCTACGCGTTCTGTTCCCGCGGTCCGCCTTTCACGCCGCGAGATGGATGTCCTCTCGTGCGTGGCCTTGGGCCATACCAACGCCGAAATCGCCGCGCAGCTGAGCTTGCGTGAAGGAACGGTAAAGGCCTATCTCGGCACAGCGATGTCGAAGCTCGATGCTTCCACGCGGCATGCTGCTGTCGCCCGCGCGCGTCGTGCGGGTATTCTCCCCTGAACAACCCCGATATCCAACCAATTCACATCTCCATGCGTATGATTGCAGAATGGCCCGACGCATTGTGCACCAGTTGGTTGACGATATTGATGGAACCGTTCTTGGAATCGGTGAGGGTGAGACCGTTTACTTCTCACTCAACAACACCGCTTATGAAATTGATCTGAAGACAGAGAATGCAGACGCATTCCGCGCGGCCCTTGAGCCGTACATCGCCGGTGCCCGCCGCGCGAATGCAGCCCCGTCTCGCGGTGGCTCCCCGCGCAAGCGATCTGCCGGCTCTGCAGAGACGGCAGTGATTCGCGAATGGGCGCAGGAAAACGGGCACAAGGTGTCTGAGCGCGGCCGTATTCCTGGTGCGATCATCGACGCGTATCGCGCTGCGCACTGAAGCTCGTCAGTCTTCTTTAGTCTTCTTTCAAGGTCGCCCACGGCTCGTCGCCGAGGGCGATCTTGTTTTTCATGTCCGTCAGAAAGCGGATGACGACATCTCGTTCCGGCGCCGAGAGGTTCGCCGCCGCAATGAATCGGCGCGCGTGCTGTCGCCCGACCGTCTCGACGGCCGACTTCTTCGTCGAGGGTGTTATCGCAATAGCCAGCGCTCGACGGTCGAACGGGTGCGGCGAGCGGGTGATATGCCCCCCATGCTCCAACCGGTCCAGCAGTTTGGTCGTTGATGCCGTAGATATCGCGAGATGCGAGGCGATCGCACCCGGCGTTGCGATAGATCCGCTGTTCTCGCATGTGATCAGAAAGTGCAGCGCCCGCATGTCGGTCCGGTTGAGCTTCATGTAGCGCAACGAGGCCTCTGAGAGCGCCTGCTCGGCGTCGCGGAGCCCGCCGAGTGCACGCATCAGGGCGTTGATCTGCTGCATCTCCGCCGCGGACAGCGACCCGCGATCGACCAGTTCACCCGCGGGGTCGTTGATGTCCAGCTCGTAGATCCCGGATCCGGGAGCGAACGGCTGCGGCTGATCCGCGCGGGGAACGTCGGGCATGAGATCGATACTACTCTCAGGAATATTTCGTGCTAGGTTTTCAACTAGCCAGGCTAGTGAAATGATGAGAGATGACTGAAACCACTGACTCCCCCCGCGTTCGCATTCGACGACGTTCATGGGTACGCGTTCTTGTGCCCGCGGTGCTCATCATCGCCTGGCTGGTCGGCGCAGGCCTCGGGGGCCCACTGTTCGGCAAGGTCGATGAGGTCTCCTCCAACGACCAGACCAGTTACCTGCCGTCGTCCGCAGATGCGACCGAGGTTCAGCAACTTCTGGGCGAGTTCAACGATTCAGATGCGATCCCCTCGATCGTGGTCTTCGTCGGAGATAGCGAGCTCGACGATGATCAGCTCACCCACATCGAAGAAGCGATCGCAGCGACGCCCGACATCGAGGGTGTGTCCGACGAGGTCTCCCCCGCCATCCCGTCGGAAGACGGTAAGGCCGTCCAGGCATTCATCCCGATCTCCAGCGACGCCGACCTGGGTGACACGGTGTCAGCCTTGGAAGAGGCGCTGCAAGATGCGTCTCCGCAGGGCGTGCGCGTGTACGTCACGGGGCCGGCCGGTTTCTCCGCTGACCTGGTGGCTGGCTTCGCCGGAATCGATGGCTTACTGCTCGGCGTAGCGCTGCTGGCCGTCTTCGTGATTCTGGTTCTCGTCTACCGCTCCGCACTGCTCCCCATCGTCGTCCTCTCAACGAGTCTCTTCGCGCTCTGCGTCGCACTGCTGGTCGTGTGGTGGATGGCGAAATGGGAGATCCTCCTGCTCAGCGGCCAGACACAAGGAATCCTCTTCATCCTCGTGATCGGCGCGGCCACCGACTATTCACTGCTCTTCGTCGCGAGATTCCGTGACGAGCTGCGCACGAGGCAGGACAAGGGTGCCGCAGTGATGGCTGCGTGGAAGGGATCCATCGAACCGATCGCCGCCTCAGGTGGCACCGTGATCGCCGGTCTGCTGTGCCTGCTGCTGAGCGACCTGAAGTCGAACAGCACCCTCGGACCGGTCGCATCCATCGGCATCGTATTCGCGATGCTGTCCGCCTTGACCTTGCTGCCTGCGCTGCTGTTCGTCTTCGGCCGAGCCGTATTCTGGCCGCGACGGCCGAAATTCGAGCCGGAGGCCGTCGACGCCAACCATGGTGTGGCGAGCACGGGGCTGTGGGGGTGGGTCGCGCGTGGGATCAAACGTCGTCCGCGCGTGATCTGGATCGTCACGACCCTGGTGCTTGTCGCGGGAGCGGCGGGCTTCACACAGCTCAATGCCTCTGGAATTCCGCAGTCCGAACTCGTACTCGGCTCATCCCAGGCACGCGAGGGACAGACGGCGCTGGGAGAGCACTTCCCCGGCGGATCCGGCAGTCCGGTATACGTCGTCGTTCCAGAGGACGAATTGCAGGATGCTGCAGACGTTCTGCTCGCGAACGACGGGATCGATTCGGTCGCCGTCACCGCCGCCGACTCCCCCAGCGGTACAGCGAGCGTCACCGAAGACGGCATCGTCGCGATCGGCCCTCCTGGCACCCCCGCACCCGATCCCACTGTCGTAGAAGGCGACGTGATGCTGCAGGGCACGCTGACGGATGCCGCCGATTCTGATGCCGCGGCATCCACTGTCCGGGAGCTGCGTTCCACGCTCACTGATCTGGATGCACGGGTCGGCGGTGTGACTGCCACCTCGGTCGACACGAACGACGCGTCCATCCATGACCGCAACTTGATCATCCCGATCATCCTCGTGGTCATCCTCCTGATCCTCATGCTGCTGCTGCGCGCGATCCTGGCGCCAGTGCTGCTGATCGTGACCACAGTGCTGTCCTTCGGCACAGCGATGGGCGTCTCGGCGCTCGTGTTCAACGGTGTCTTCGACTTCCCCGGCGCAGATCCGGCCGTACCGCTCTACGGGTTCGTGTTCCTCGTCGCACTCGGTATCGACTACAACATCTTCCTGATGACCCGAGTGCGCGAAGAGACGATCCTGCACGGCACACGCGAAGGAATCCTCCGGGGGCTGTCCGTCACCGGTGGCGTGATCACTTCGGCCGGGCTCGTGCTGGCGGCAACATTCGCGGCTCTATCGGTGATTCCGATCCTGTTCCTGGTGCAGCTCGCGTTCACCGTCGCCTTCGGCGTACTCCTGGACACCTTCGTGGTGCGCTCGCTTCTGGTTCCCGCGCTGTCCTATGACATCGGGCGTGCGATCTGGTGGCCGTCGAAGCTGTGGCGCGGCAAGCCCTGACTGCCCACACCTCGCCGAGTCAGACGAACGCGGGAATCATCGAGACGATGACCCCGATCACACCGACCCCGGCGAAGATCGCACCGATCGTCAAGAACAGACGGCGCAGCATCGGCGGGTGAAGGCGCACGTGCTGGGGGTCCCACACGCGCACGTACCCCTGGTGCCATTCGTCGCTCGCGCGCTCACGTGACGTGAGGGCGCGCTCGTGGAAGTCTCCGCCAGCGAACCAGCGTACGAGGGTTGCGCCGTCGTGTTCGACCACCACCATGTCGACGCGCTCCCAGCGCCCCTCGACGAGGGCGACCATCCCCGCGATGATGAGGAAGGGAATCCCTACCCCGAGCCCTATCCAGGACAGCACCTCGCCGACGATGGCGAAGACGTCGATCGGTGTCACTCGTTCATCGTAGAGGTAGCATGACCGGACAGCCGACGAGAGGAACACATCATGAGCGGATCAGATCAGCCCACGAGTTCAGAATCGAACGAGCCGCAGCCGGTTGACGCCGAAGAGATGCCCGACACTGAAGACATGCAGGAGCCGAGCACAGAGAAAGAGCCGGCCGAAGAGCCCAAGGCGCCGCCGAGGGAAGATCCCGAGCCCAGTCACGAAGCCGTAGGCATCGGCATCGTCGGTCGTCCGCAGGTCGAGCCGGAAGTGGTCGAGCAGTCCGAAGAGGCCGCCGAGGCCGCCGACGACGCTTCATAGGCGCAGCGAGGACCGAGGCAGCATCGTTGGTCAGCGTGCCGTCATCCGGCGAATCACCGATGCATAGGCGTCCAGGGCATCGAGGATGCCTCGATGCTGCCAGACGCGGCCGCGGCTCTTCCCCGTGGTCTCGGTGAGTATGTCCCGCTCGGTTAGCGAATCGAGCGCGCGGAGCGCGGCCATCTCCCCGAGGCCAAGCGTGTTCTTGAGGTACTTGACATTCACCGCGGGTTGGCCCACCAGGTGGGGCAAGATCCGCCACGCCGCGGCGTCGGCCCGGATGCCCACCATCTTCGCGCGGGACTCCTCGAGTTGCTCGACGAGATCGTCGACGAGACGTGTGCCCGTCGTCGCCGCGATCCTGCTGGCGCGTGCGAAGTCGCGGATGATCGGACCGGCGTCACCGTCACGGAATGAGCTGAGGGCATTGAAGTAGCGGGGTACGTCGACGAGGAGGCCGGCCGAGATCGGCACAGCCGTCGAACCAACGAGGCCCTTGTTTCGCAGAATCGACTGCGCGACCGCGCGACCGGTTCGGCCGTTGCCATCTGGGAACGGGTGGATCGTTTCGAACTGCGCGTGCGCTACAGCAACCTGCACGAGCACAAGAAGGTCCTGGCGCGTGACGAAGCGGACAAGATCCCCGATCGCACCGGGAATGCGGTCATGGTGCGGTGCGACGAAGTCGGCGACGCGGGGGCCGGCTTCGCCACGTCCAATCCAGACCTGCTCGGCGCGGAATCGGCCCGCATCCTCGGGAGGGAAGCCTGTCTGGTGCAGCATCAGTGCCTTGTGCATCGCGAGAATGGAGTCCTCGCTGATGTCATCGGCCAACTGCAGAGCTGCTTCCATGGCGCGGACATTACCCACGACAGTGAGCGCGTTCGCCTTGTCGCCCTCGTCAATTTCGGCGAGGGCGAGCTGCTTGGCTGACGTCGTCAGCTGCTCGATCTGCGAGCTCGAGGCTGACTCGGTGCGCAGCAGAATCGCGGTCATCGGCCCCAGTGCGGGGTTGCCGGTACCCAGCTTCCGCTGCGCGTGGTGATCGAACTCGACCAGCTGGCGAGTCGCGTCCTCGACGTCTGCCGAATCCTCACTCGAGATAGTCGGCGACCAGGCGACAATAGGCGGCGTGACCGCGGCTTCGTATGGTCCGGTCTGTCGCTCCACCTCGGCTCTCGAGTGGATCTCGGGCGCGCGCGGGCTCCAATCGAAGGTTTCGTAGGTCACCGCATCGATGGGGACGAGACTGCCCGTAGGTGTAGCCATCGAATGACCTTACCAACACATATCGCGATAAGTGTTGGTAATGCCTCGAGACGGTGCCCCTGGAGGGACTCGAACCCCCAACCGTTTGCTTAGGACGCAACTGCTCTTCCATTGAGCTACAGAGGCTGGCTCGACAAGTCTATCCAGTCGCACCGGCTGCGATGAACTCGCGAGTCGACGCGATGCGCGCGAACCCGCCTTCCTGCAGCACCAGCGCCGTGTTCGCCATAAGCTCGTCCGCGCTGCGATGAACCATCCCGATGCCGGCAACGTATCCGTTCAGCTCGAACGTTCGCGTGGCATCCAGCACCACCGTCGTGGAATAGCCGAGGTTGCCTGCCATCCGAGCCGTCGTCTCCACGCACATGTTCGTCTGGATGCCGCAGATGACAACGTCGTCGATCGATGCCTCTTGCAGCCACGCGTGCAGATCCGGACTGCCGTAGAACGCAGAGTTCACACTCTTGACCACCAGAAGCGCGGGTTCGATCGCGCCGACGGGCGAGACCAGCGCATTGCCCGGGTTCGCCGGATGAAGCGGTGACGACTCCGACAGCGAGTCATGACGCACCACGACGATCGGCTCGCCAGACCGCTCCCACTCGCTGATCAGCAGTCGGACGTTCTCTTCGCAAGCGTGATTCGTCGTCGGACCCCAGAAATCGAGATCATCGAATCCGACCTGCATATCGATGATGATGAGTGCGCGCGTCATGAGCCCATTCTGCCGCGTCACACCGCGTCACGCCGCGAGGGCGAGATACGGCTCCCATGCGGGATCGCTGCGCTCGGTGCCGCGCACAGACCAGCGTCCGCCGCGCGGCGGGCGCGGAGTGAAGCGCAACTCCCAGCGCATCTCCTGCGGGGTGCGGTCGCTCTTGACGTTGTTGCAGCGCAGGCAGCAGGCGACGAGGTTCTCCCATGAGTCCGCTCCGCCGCGCGAGCGCGGCAGGACGTGATCGATCGTGGATGCTGTCTTACCGCAGTACCCGCATCGGTGATCGTCGCGGCGCAGCACGCCCCTCCGCGTGACCGGCACCCGCTTGCTCATCGGCAGGCGGACGTATCTCGACAGGATGATGACGGCCGGGCGATCGAACGCTCCGGCTGCGGACCACACGGGATCATCGTCGACCCGCTCGATCACGGTCGCCTTGTGATTCATCACGAGCACCAGGGCTCGTCTGAACGAGACCACCGCGAGTGGCTCGTACCCGGCGTTCAGAACAAGTGTGCGCATCATCGTCCTCTCGATACGCCGGGACGGCTTCCCGGCTCTCTCGACTCACATGACGCCACGCGAACGGCAGTTCACGTGCAGAGACATAAAAAGGCGTCGCCCTATGGGCGACGCCTACTGCGCACGACAAGTTCCGTGCATCCCTGCGGGCAATGCCGAAGGACATAGCGACCGAGTGCATCCATGGTGCGGATGCCCGGTATCTGTTCCATCGGCTTCTCCCGTTCGTGCGACGACGGGTTCAGGGTAGCTCATCGGACCGACCGATGACGAAACAGCAGCTGAACGTTCGGAGGCGTGTCGCCTCCGAAAGCGGGTTTGAGAATCAGCCGGCGTTCGCGGCGAGCCATGCGTACGGCTCGAGGATGGAGCCGTTCACGTGCACCTCGAAGTGGAGGTGATTGGCCGTCGAGCTTCCGGTGCTGCCGACTGCGCCGATCATCTGACCGGCCTGAACGGTCTGCCCCGCCTGCACCTGACGGGTTCCATAAGTCATGTGGGCGTAGGTCGTCGAGACGCTCTGGCCGCCGATGACGTGGTCGATCACGACAGCAACGCCGTAGCCGTAGTAGCTCTCAGAAGAGACACGGACGACACCTGCCGCAGCCGCGTAGATCGGGGTGCCGGCCGCAGCCAGCATGTCTGCACCGTCGTGGCCACCGCTGTCGGGGCCGACTGTCGTGCGTCCCTCGCGGTACGAGCCACGGGGAAGCGGATACCGGACCTCGCCAGAACCGGGCGAGACCAGTGCGTAGTTGCCGATGTCGATGCCTCCGCCGGAGGACGACGAGGTCGAGGCGGCCTGTGCAGCAATAGCGGCCGCCGCGGCAGCAGCAGCGGCTTCTTCAGCCTTCTTCTGCTCGATCTCTGCGGGCGTCGTCGCGGTGTACGTCGAACGCTGAAGCGGAGCTGCGGTGGCTTCAGAAGCGACAACGAGCGACTGTGCATCGTCCTGTGCGACCTGCTGGAGTGTGGCTGCCGCGTCTACCGGCGTCGACGAAGCCGCGTAAGCGGGAAGAGCGACTGCCGCAACCAATGCACCGACTGCGCCGAAGATGGCGATCGACCGCATGGGTTTCACGACTCTACGGGCGACACTGCGCGTTGCCGCGGGCCGCTCGGTTTTCAGGGTCTTCTCAGATGTCGTGGTCGGTTCGATGTCTGCGGCCAAAGGGGAATCCTCCTGTGCCTCGGCGCTCGGGTGCGCTGGCTCGTCTGCACTCTGCTTCTCGTGGCACAAGCTCGGGGTACTTCGTGCGATGTATCCGCAGAGACGACGAGCCGATGAGGCAGTCTTCGCGGGGTTGTCACCAGCGGTCTAGTTCTCCGGCGACCCGTCCGAGGCTACCCGAAGATAACGATCTTGTCACCCTGGCACGCTGGCAATCCCCCGGGAGCGGATGCCGCGGCATCCGAACCCGCTTCTCAGGACTCGTCGCCGACGAGGAAGATGTGCGAAGCGAGCTCGACGGGCAGTTCGAGGCCCTCGTCGATTCCGTCCATTTCGATCAGCACGTACCCCTCGTTGAAGCGGTAGCTTCCGCGAGCTCCCGGCATGACTCCTGCGTCACGCAGTTGCACCAGCAGCTCGGGGTCGACCTGCGCGGGCTCAGCGAGTCGGCGCACGGTTCCCTCGACGGGGCCGCCGGCGTGATTGAGCTTCTGCACGAGGCCGATGACGCCTTCGTCGAAAGTGCGGGCGGGCATCAGGCCGCCCAGCTGGTCCAGTCCAGGAATCGGATTGCCGTACGGCGACTCCGTCGGCTGCCCCAGGAGTTCTACAAGACGACGCTCGACCTGCTCGCTCATCACGTGCTCCCAGCGGCATGCCTCTTCGTGCACGTACGCCCAGTCCAGACCGATGACGTCCGAGAGCAGACGTTCTGCCAGGCGGTGTTTGCGCATGACGTCGACGGCCTTGCGTCGGCCGGCATCCGTCAGCTGGAGCGTCCGATCCTCAGAGACGACGACGAGACCGTCGCGCTCCATGCGCCCCACGGTCTGCGAGACCGTCGGCCCCGAATGACCGAGTCGTTCGGAGATGCGCGCGCGCAACGGAACGATGTTCTCCTCTTCGAGCTCGAGGATGGTGCGGAGGTACATCTCCGTGGTGTCGATCAGGTCCGCCATCTTTATCCTCCGGGTCTTCTTAGGCAAGCCTACATTCCCGCGGCGGGGCCAGTCGTGGTCACGGTGGAACTCGTTCGCGCTGCGCGCCCCTAGAATCGAGCCATGTCGATCGAGATCCCGCGTGACCTGCTGCCCGTCGACGGCCGTTTCGGCTGTGGCCCTTCAAAGGTGCGTCCTGCACAGCTGGAGGCACTCGTCACCGCGGGGGCGAGCATCCTCGGCACATCTCATCGGCAGGCGCCGGTGAAGAACCTCGTCGGCAGCGTTCGCGAGCAGCTCTCGAGTCTGTTCTGTCTTCCCGAGGGCTACGAGATCCTCGTCGGCAACGGCGGGTCAACTGCTTTCTGGGATGCCGCAGCCTTCGGCCTGATCGAGCGACGCAGCCAGAACCTCACGTTCGGCGAGTTCGGCGGCAAGTTCGCCAAGGCCGCCGGTGCGCCGTGGCTCGAGGCCCCCGATGTGCGCAAGGCAGAGCCGGGCTCGCTCGCCTCCGCAGCGTTCGTTGACGGCGTCGACGTGTACGCGTGGCCGCACAATGAGACCTCGACCGGTGTCGCCGCCCCCGTCACGCGCGTCGCCGCAGAGGGAGCACTCACCGTGATCGATGCCACCAGCGCCGCCGGCGGCATCGACTTCGACATCACTCAGGCGGATGTCTACTACTTCGCACCGCAGAAGAACCTCGGCTCCGATGGCGGACTGTGGTTCGCCGCCGTATCGCCCGCCGCAATCGAGCGGATCGAGCGGATCGCCGCATCGGACCGCTACATCCCCGAGTTCCTCAGCCTGAAGAACGCCGTCGACAACTCGCGGTTGAACCAGACGCTGAACACGCCCGCCCTCACGACGCTGCACCTGCTGGATTCCCAGCTGAAGTGGATCAACGACAACGGCGGGCTCGCCTGGGCCGGCGCGCGCACCGCGGAGTCCTCCAAGGCGCTGTACGACTGGGCCGAGGCATCCGCTGTCGCAACACCGTTCGTCACCGACCCTGCGCACCGCTCCCCCGTCGTCGCCACCATCGACTTCGACGAGAGCATCGATGCCGCAGCGATCGCGAAGACGCTGCGCGCCAACGGCATCGTCGACACCGAGCCCTACCGCAAGCTCGGCCGCAACCAGCTGCGCATCGCGACGTTCGTCTCGATCGAGCCCGACGACGTACGCCAGCTCATCCGCTCGATCGACTACGTGCTGGAGCGCACCAGCGCCTGAGCGCGGCGCGGCCGGCTACTCTTCGTCGTCGTCCGACTCGTCGTCGTCTGATTCGTCCTCGTCCGAGTCTTCGAGATCTTCAGCGGAGTCGTCGAGTTCATCGATGTCGACGCCGTCCAGGTCACCGGCGTGCAGCACCCGCGAGTCGGAGAGGTCATCGTCGTCGAGGTCGTCATCGTCCTCATCGGAGTCGACGTCCTCCTCATCGCTCTCAGCCGAGTCCGCTTCGCCTGCCTCGGCGGCGCTGGCTGCGGCCTGCTCGGCCAGTTCTGCCTGGTGAGCACGGTACTCTGCGAGGCGCTCAGCCCACGGCACCCATTCCGGGGCCAGCAGCGCGCCGTCGTTCGGCAGCAGTTCGACCTCGAGAACCGTCGGCTCAGCATCCTCGACGCGCGCCAGCGTCACGGTCCAGTACCAGCCGGGGTACCCAGGAAGGCGGTTCTCGAACCGCAGCGACACCGAGCCGTCGTCCTCGACCAGGTAACCGGCCGCAGGGCCGATCGTCGAGGCGGGGGTGATCTCCTTCAGCGCGGCGACCGCGAGGTCGTGCGCGCCGATCAGGCGATCATCGGGCTCAGGCGTCGAGGTCATCAGCGACCTTGCGAAGAACCGCAGCGACCTTGCGACCATAGCTGCTTGACGGGTAACGACCACGACGCAGATCGCCGCCGACATCATCGAGGAGCTTGACGAGATCTTCGATGATGATCGCCATGTCATCGGCCGGCTTGCGCTTCGCCTTGGCGAGGCTCACCGGAGCATCCAGAACACGCACCGAAAGTGCCTGCAGACCGCGCTTGCCATCGGCGACACCGAATTCGACTCTCGCGCCCGACTTGACCGAAGCGCCCGCAGGGAGGGCAGAGGCGTGCAGAAAGACGTCCTGGCCATCATCGCTGGCGATGAAGCCGAACCCCTTCTCGTCGTCGTAGAACCTGACCTTGCCGGTGGGCATCGGAGAACCTCGCTGAGTGATGTTGCCTGGATGAAGGCGCGCGTATCTGCGGCCTCCCCCAGCCTACCGGTGTTCCAGGGTCTAGGCTGAGACGGATGAGCAAGCAGAATCCGGAACCCGAGGTTCCCGTCCGCCGGGTGGATCGCATCCTCGCGTTCACCGCACTGACGCTGGCAGCGCTCTCTGTCATCTGCTTCTTCGCGATCATCATCGGAAGCGCGACAGGCATGTCACAGGAGTCCTTCACCGAGGGCCTGTGGCCGATCGTCGTGGCTATCCCTCCGTACGGACTGCCGCTGGCATTCGTGATGATTCTCGCGCTGCTGATCATGAGCTTCGTGCGAAAGGGCCGCGCAGCCAAGCGCCCATGACATGAGCATGCACGCCCGCCCGCTCGCCGTGTGGCTGGCCACTGCCACAGATGCGCAGCTGGCAGCGCTCTTCGAAGCGCGCGGCGTGCGCGAAGACGTCGCCTGGTCGGACTTCTTCGATGTGGCCGAGGCACTGCTCGAGCCCGCCTCCATCGAGCGGATGCTGCCGCGCCTGCCGCTGGCACAAGCGACCGCGCTGCATCGCTCGGCTCGGGGTGAAGATGCGGCAGAGCACACCGACGCGCTGGTGGCGCTGGCTCTTCTGCAGCCAGATGGTACCCCTGCGCCGACCGTGGCCGATGCGGTCGCTGCTCGAGAAGTCCCCGCCGGTAGCGAGCCCGCTGACGCTGAGCCCGCCACTGAGAGCGCTGCCGCCCGCGCCGCTGAGCGAGCATTCACGAGCGTCGCCGCGATCGCGGATCTGCTGATGCTCAGCGCAGAGACTCCCCTCGTCCTCCTCACCGACGGGCGCCTCAACGCAGGTGAGAAGCGCCGCATCGTCGAGATGGGCATGCCCGCAGAGCATCTCGATGATCTCGTCACGATCGCCGTGGACACTGGTCTTGCGACAGTGGACGACCGCCGGTTGCGGATGACACCAGCAGGTGACGCATGGCTGCGACGATCAGCATCCGACCGGTGGACCGCTCTCGCTGAGTCCTTTCGAGACGTTCTTCCGACTGGTCTGCGCACACCGGCCGGCGGCTGGCTGCCGGCTCCGCACTGGGGACCGCAGTATCCATGGGACAGCTCCTGGAACGACCGCTGTGCGGCACTGCGCACGCGAGCGCGACTTCTCGGCCTGATCGCCGACGACGGTGCCGAACCGGAATGGGCAGTGCCGCTGCGAAGCGGACGTCCGGCAGACGCCAGCGGCGTGGCACGGATGCTGCCCACCGAAGTCGACCGGATCTTCCTGCAGAACGATCTCTCGGCCATCGCCCCCGGCCCCCTCCAGCCCCCGCTCGATGTGCGCTTGCGTAGCATCGCCGTCCGCGAATCCGCAGCCCAGGCCTCTTCTTACCGCTTCAGCGCCGAATCCGTCGCGCACGCCCTCACCGGCGGTGAGACCGCGCAGTCCATCCTCGACTTCCTCGGCGAGATCTCGCTGACCGGCATCCCCCAGCCACTCGAGTACCTCGTCATGCAGTCCGCACAGCGTCATGGGCTGGTCAGAGTGTTCGCGGAGCCTGCCACAGGACGAACGAAGGTCACCAGCGCTGATGCCACCCTGTTGGACGCAATGGCCGTCGACCAGTCCCTCCGCCCCCTCGCACTGTCCAGAGACGCCGACGGGCTGAGCTCGCGTGTTGGACGCGACAGCGTGTACTGGACGCTGACGGACGCACGCTATCCGGCGATGATCGTGGGCCCAGAGGGCGAGCCGCAGGTCATCGATCGCCACCCCGTCCCGCCGGCTCAAGCACCGCGACCCGCCGACTACACACCACTCATTCAGCGACTCCGCGACCGTCAGGGTCCCGATGACGATGCCGCCTGGCTCGATCGCGAGCTCGACGCGGCCGTGCGCGCGAAGTCCGTGCTGCTGGTGGAAATCAACATGCCGGACGGCACGATCCGCGAACTGCAGCTCGAAGCCAGTGGCCTCGGCGGCGGAAGACTCCGCGGCCGAGACCGCGCGGCCGACGTCGAGCGGACCCTCCCTGTAAGAAGCATCCGGTCTGCCCGCGTCATCGACCCTTCGACAGGCTCAGGGATCGGGTCTCAGAACTCACCAAGGCGATAGACTGGACCGCTATGTCTGATGGCCCACTGATCGTCCAGAGCGACCGCACGGTCCTCCTCGAAGTCGCGCACGCCGACGCCGAGACCGCTCGCCACGAGTTGGCGATCTTCGCCGAACTCGAACGCGCGCCGGAGCACATCCACACCTACCGGATCACGCGGCTCGGCCTGTGGAATGCCCGGGCCGCCGGTCACACGGCTGAGGACATGCTCGAGGTGCTCAACAGATGGTCGCGCTTTCCCGTCCCGCCATCGGTGTCTGTCGACCTGAGCGAGACGGTGAACCGATACGGCCGCCTGGTGATCGAGCGCGACGATGAGGGCCTGCTGATCCTGCGTTCGACGGATCCGGCTGTTCTCACACAGGTTGCGGGCAACAAGCGCATCCAGCCGCTCCTGATCGGGCATCCGAGCCCCAACACATACGTGATCGATGCGTGGGCGCGCGGTCAGATGAAGCAGGAGCTGCTGAAGATCGGCTGGCCGGCAGAGGATCTCGCCGGTTACACCCCCGGCACCCCTCACGAGATCGAACTCGCAGAGGACGGCTGGCACATCCGCCCCTACCAGCAGGATGCTGTCGATGCCTTCTCGAAAGACGGCTCGGGTGTCGTGGTGCTCCCCTGTGGGGCAGGCAAGACGATCGTCGGCGCTGCCGCGATGGCCGCGACGAAGACGACCACCCTCATTCTCGTGACGAACACGGTTTCGGCCCGCCAGTGGAGAGACGAGCTGCTCAAGCGCACCAGTCTCACTCCAGAAGAGATCGGCGAGTACTCCGGACAGGTGAAAGAGGTCAAGCCCGTCACGATCGCGACGTACCAGATCCTCACGGCGAAGCGGAAGGGCGAGTACGCCCACCTCGCACTGCTGGACGCTCTCGACTGGGGCCTCATCGTCTACGACGAGGTGCATCTGCTGCCGGCTCCCGTGTTCAAACTCACCGCCGACCTGCAGGCTCGCCGCCGCATCGGGCTGACGGCGACTCTCGTGCGAGAGGACGGCCGTGAGGGCGATGTGTTCAGCCTCATCGGCCCTAAGCGCTTCGACGCACCGTGGAAGCAGATCGAGGCGCAGGGGTTCATCTCGCCCGCCGCCTGCTACGAAGTGCGTGTGGATCTTCCTCCGGATGACCGGCTCGAGTACGCCGCTGCCACTGACGATGACCGCTATCGGCTCGCCGCATCCGCACCAGCGAAGATCGATGCCGTGCGTGAGCTCATCGCCAAGCACCCCGGCGAGCGCGTGCTTGTGATCGGTCAGTACCTCGACCAGCTCGAGACGCTGTCCGAAGCGTTGAATGCGCCCCAGATCACCGGCGCGACGCCGATCGACGAGCGCGAGGAGCTCTACCGCCAGTTCCGTGTGGGCGAGATCGAGCTGCTGGTCGTCTCGAAGGTCGCGAACTTCTCGATCGACCTGCCCGAGGCATCGGTCGCGATCCAGGTCTCGGGCTCGTTCGGCTCGCGCCAGGAAGAGGCACAGCGCCTCGGACGGCTGCTTCGCCCGAAGGAGTCCGGTCACACGGCGAGCTTCTACACGCTCATCGCCCGCGACACGGTCGACCAGGACTATGCGCAGAACCGCCAGAGGTTCCTCGCCGAGCAGGGATACAGCTACACGATCTTGGACGCCGACGCACTGACGGCGGCGTAATCACGCCCTTACTCCTCACCGCCTGGCGCTGTACCGCACCGCCAGCAGGGGCCTGCACGATTGTCGAGCATCGCGCCGCATTCCGGGCATACCGACGACAGCCAGCAGGCGCTGTCGCCGCCTTCTTGCTCATCGCTCATGCGCTCAGGTTACGCCGACAATTCAGGCGCTCCGCAAGATCATCAGCCGCAGCAAGGGTGAAGTCACCATAATGGGGTCATGACTGATGCGCGCATCCTGGTCGTCGATGACGAACCGAACATCCGTGACCTGCTCTCCACCGGCCTGAGCTTCGCCGGGTACCAGGTCAAGACCGTGGCCAACGGCGCCGCGACCATTTCTGCCGTGCTCGAAGAGGAGCCGGACCTCATCATTCTCGATGTGATGCTCCCCGACATGAACGGGTTCAGTGTCACAAAGCGGCTGCGCGGCGCCGGGTTCACGGCGCCGATTCTGTTCCTCACCGCGAAGGACGACACTCAGGACAAGATCGAGGGCCTCAACGCAGGCGGAGATGACTACGTCACCAAGCCTTTCGCGCTGGACGAGGTCGTTGCCCGCGTGCAGGCAGTGCTGCGGCGCACGATGCAGGCTGACGAGGAGTCGATCATCCGCGCCGGCGAGCTGTCGATGGATCAGGACACCCATGATGTGTTCGTCGGCAAGGAGCCGATCGAGCTCAGCCCCACTGAGTTCAAGCTGTTGCGCTACCTCATGCTGAACCCGAACCGGGTGCTGTCGAAGGCGCAGATCCTCGACCACGTGTGGGAGTACGACTTCAACGGTGATGCGGGCATCGTAGAGAGCTACATCTCGTACCTGCGACGCAAGATCGATCCGCACACCGAAGAGTCCATCATCCAGACCAAGCGCGGATTCGGGTACATGCTCAAGGTGGGCAAGTAGTCCGCGAAGGGGGCGCGCATGGCGCAGAAGCCTGACGCGGTCACCCGATGGTGGCGGCGCATCAGTCTGCGCGCCAAAGTCACCGGCGTCACCGTCGCGGTCCTTGCGCTCGGGCTCGTCGTCGCCGGCATCGGCACAGTGCCGCTGCTGCGCAGCTCGTTGATCGGCAACATCGACGCGCAGCTCCCCTCACTTGCTGCCAGCGACCTGGTCAGCCGCTGGTTCGACACCGAGGATGCTGATGGTGTTCCCGTGCTCACGCCGGTGGAGAGCACTCCTCGCTCGACCGATTACGTGTTCGCCGTGTACGCCGCCGACGGGCTCTTCCTCGCGAGCGCGGGTGGCGCATCCGACGTTGCAGCGGCACCGGTCTTCCCTGAATCTGTCGCACTCGAGCAGGCCCACGCCCGCGAAGGCGCCATCGCAGATCTGCAGAGCCCAGACGGCCACGAGTTCCGCGGCGCGGTCGCGGTGGTGCCGGGCGACGACGGCGTCCTGTACGTGCAGTATGTCGTCCTCCCACTGGAAGAAGTCGACAGCATCATCACCCAGTTCTTCGGCGTGTACACGACAGTCTCGCTCGTCACGATCCTCCTCGCCGCGCTCCTGATCCGCGGCCTCGTGACGCTCACCTTCCGCCGCCTCACCCAGGTGGAATCCACGGCGATGCTCATCGCCTCCGGAGACTTCAGCCAACGCCTCACCGATCTCGAACCCAGCACTGAAGTCGGACGCCTGAACTTCGCAATCAACACCATGATCGAGCGCATCGATCAGTCCATCGCCCAGCGCGATCGCACCGTGCAGCACATGCGCCGCTTCATCGGCGATGCAAGTCACGAACTGCGCACTCCCCTGGTGAGCGTGCGCGGGTATGCGGAGCTGTACCGGATGGGCGCGATCCGCGGAGAGGAAGACACCGCCCGCGCGATGGAGCGCATCGAGAAGGAAGCGATCCGGATGGGTGTCCTCGTCGAGGATCTGCTCGCTCTCGCCCGACTCGACGAAGAGCCAGAGCTCCAGATCCAATCCCTCGATCTGCGCCCGCTCGCGCGGGATGCCGCGCTCGACGTGCGTGCGGCGGCCCCTGGTCGCATGATCTCAGTCATAGACAGAACAGCGGATGCCGCCCCCACTGCGCCTGTGACGACGCTGCCCGCGCTGCCCACCACCAGGAGCGTACCGACCAAGCCGCGCGGCGGAGCGCTCTCCCGTCTGCGCAGACGCCCCCGAACCGCGGATGAGGTGATGCCGCAGATCGACTTCACCGAAGCCGAGGACACGCCTGTGCGGACACCTCCGATCGTGCTCGGAGAAGAGAACAAAGTGCGCCAGGTGATTGCGAACCTGCTCGGCAACGCTCGCCGGTTCTCCTCGGAAGACACACCCATCGAGCTCGTCGTCGACTCGGATCGAGCAGCCGGAACCGGCAGCATCTCCATCGTCGATCATGGCGAAGGCATCCCTCCGCAGATCCGCGAGCAGATCTTCGAGCGCTTCTGGCGCGCAGACACGTCGCGCGCCCGCGAGACCGGCGGCTCAGGACTGGGCCTGGCCATCGTGGCCTCGATCGTGTCTGCGCTGGGCGGCAGGGTCCACGTCGATGAGACCCCCGGAGGCGGCGCCACCTTCACCGTCACTCTGCCGCTCGCGCCCGCGCAGTCGACGCCAGAGCATCTGCTCGAAGACACCCAGCCGATCTCGCCTCTGGATCTCGACAAGCTCTGACTCGCACTGCACAGCACGGCCTCACGATCACGCATCCACCGATCGTGGGTTCTGCCCGTTCGGTGAGGTGACGGTCCGCATAACGTATGAACTCCGATGAGAGGAGTTCATGTATGTCCGTCTACACAGTCGACACCGAAGCAGTCTTCGCGGCCAATGGAGCGACGAGGGCCACGATGGAGCGGTTGCGCGGTGAATCGCAGGCGCTGAAGGCCCAGCTGACCCAGCTGCAGTCGTCCTGGACCGGCGCCGCATCCGCCGCGTTCCAGGGCTGCAGCGACCAGTGGGCCGCGGCTCAGCTGCACGTCGAGCAGGTGCTTGATTCGATCGGCACCGCGCTGGGAGCTGCAGCCACGCAGTATTCCGATGCTGACCAGTACTCCGCGAATCTGTTCCGCTGACCCTTCGACAGGCTCAGAACGCGACAGCACGCAGAAACGCCCCGGCGATGCCGGGGCGTTTCTGTCAGTGCCTGAGACTCAGAAGTCCATGCCACCCGTGGGGTCACCAGCGGGAGCGCCAGCCTTCTCGGGCTTGTCGGCGACAACGACCTCGGTGGTGAGGAAGAGGCCGGCGATCGAGGCTGCGTTCTGCAGCGCCGAGCGCGTGACCTTGGCCGGGTCGATGATGCCTGCGGAGAACATCTCCACGTACTCACCGGTAGCGGCGTTGAGGCCGTGACCGCTGGGCAGCTCGGAGACCTTGTGCGCAACGACGCCAGGCTCGAGACCGGCGTTCAGCGCGATCTGCTTGAGCGGAGCCGAGATGGCGACGCGAACGATGTTCGCACCGGTCGCCTCGTCACCCGAGAGCTCAAGACCGTCAAGAGCCTTCGTGCCTGCCTGGATGAGCGCGACGCCACCGCCGGGGACGATGCCCTCTTCGACGGCTGCCTTCGCGTTGCGAACGGCGTCCTCGATGCGGTGCTTGCGCTCCTTGAGCTCGACCTCGGTTGCAGCTCCGGCCTTGATGACGGCGACGCCACCGGCGAGCTTGGCGAGACGCTCCTGGAGCTTCTCGCGGTCGTAGTCGCTGTCGGTGTTCTCGATCTCGCGGCGGATCTGGGTCACGCGACCCTCGATCTGCTCGGTCTCGCCAGCACCTTCGACGATGGTCGTCTCGTCCTTGGTGATGATGACCTTGCGCGCACGGCCCAGCAGGTCGAGCGTGGTGTTCTCGAGCTTGAGACCGACCTCTTCGGTGATGACCTGACCACCGGTGAGGATCGCGATGTCCTGCAGCTGCGCCTTGCGACGGTCGCCGAAGCCGGGAGCCTTGACGGCAGCCGACTTGAAGATGCCGCGGATCTTGTTCAGCACGAGGGTCGCAAGGGCTTCGCCCTCGACGTCCTCGGCGATGATGACGAGTTCCTTGCCGTCCTGGATGACCTTGTCGACGACGGGGAGAAGATCCTTGATGTTCGAGATCTTCGAGTTCGCGATGAGGATGTAGGGCTCCTCGAACACGGCCTCCTGGCGGTCTGCATCCGTCACGAAGTACGGGTTCAGGTAGCCCTTGTCGAAGCGCATGCCCTCGGTGAGCTCGAGCTCGGTGCCGAAGGTCTGCGACTCCTCGACGGTGACGACGCCTTCTTTGCCGACCTTGTCGATCGCCTCAGCGATGAGCTCGCCGATTTCGGTGTCGGCGGCGGAGATGGATGCCGTGGCGGCGATCTGCTCCTTGGAGTCGATCTCCTTCGCGCTGGCGAGCAGCTCTGCGGTGATCGCGGCGACAGCCTTCTCGATGCCGCGCTTGAGCGAGATCGGGTCTGCGCCGGCTGCGACGTTGCGCAGGCCTTCGCGGACGAGTGCCTGAGCGAGGACGGTCGCGGTGGTGGTTCCGTCACCTGCGACGTCGTCGGTCTTCTTGGCGACCTCCTTGACGAGCTCCGCGCCGATCTTCTCGTACGGGTCGTCCAGCTCGATCTCCTTGGCGATCGAGACACCGTCGTTCGTGATCGTGGGGGCGCCCCACTTCTTCTCGAGCACGACGTTGCGACCGCGCGGGCCGAGGGTCACCTTGACAGCGTCGGCGAGGATGTTCAGGCCGCGCTCGAGACCGCGACGGGCCTCCTCATCGAAAGCGATGATCTTTGCCATGAGTTTTGTCGTCCCTCCTGGACGTAGACGTTCTGGTTAGCACTCACGGTACGAGAGTGCTAATGCCCATTCTGGCACTCGACCCCTCCGAGTGCAAGCCGCGGGGCGGGGTCTATTCCGCAGGCGTCTCTGCGGGCTCGGGCTGAACGCTCGAGCGGTCCAGACCGATCACGACGACGAGCTGCTTCTGCTCCGGGTCGTTCGGATCCGCATAGACATCGCTCTGCTCGACGTGCGCTCCACCGATGAGATCGGCGAGCCCGATGGCTGCGAGCTCTGCATCAGCGGCGTTGTAGTAGACGGTCGTCTCCGCGAAATCCTGCTGGCCGGCGGGACTGTAGCTGATGAGGTTGTCCGGCCACTGCGCGTTGATGAGCGTCTCGCGCATCTGTGCATCGAGGCCTTCTTCAGGCGTCGCATTGAGGATCATCACGGAATAGGTCATATCGACGACGCCTGTTGCTTCAGGGGTCGGCGCGATGGCCTCTTCCGCAGCGGGGAAGAGCGTAATGCGCCCCATCATGAGGAGTGCGACGAAGATGCCGATGACGATGAGCACGAGCGCTGAGACGAACGACCACAGCAGAACGAGCCATCCGTTCATCCCTGGCGCTTCAGCGCGGTGGGCACCCACTCGCCCAGTGGCGCGCGGGACTTCATCAAAACGGTCTTTGACGGGATGGGGCACCCGTCGATGCTACCCGGCGAACCCGCGTATCCGCGCAACGCGCTGGTCGACCCGACGCTCGCGCAGGCGCCTGAGTCGGCGGATGAGCATCGGATCGTGGTCGAGAGCCTGCTCGGTATCGATGAGTCGCTCGAGCAGCTGGTAGTAGCGGGCCGGGCTCATCCCGAGATTTCTGCGGATGGCCTCTTCCTTCGCGCCGCCGTGACGCGGCCAAGCCGCTTCCAGGGCGAGGATCGCACGGTCGCGATCAGTGAGGTCTCCGAGCATGGCACCAGGCTATTGGTCAACGGCGCGGGTGCCGTCGCGCCACTCCCACCAACGCCCTAATGCGTCGGAGGCGGCGTCTCACCACTCCCACTCTGACTCACACCGTCATCACGGCCCTCGCGCATCGGGTACGGGTGGACAATGGGGAGTGAATTCGCCCACGAACCCGGGAGACCCGATGGACTACAACGTCAAGAAGACCGACGACCAGTGGCGCGCTGAACTCGGCGAAGAACAGTTCGCAGTGCTTCGGACCGCCGCGACCGAACGCGCGTGGACCGGTGAGCTCCTCGATGAGAAGCGGTCAGGTCTCTACACCTGTGGCGCATGCGACACCGAACTGTTCAAGAGCGGCACGAAGTTCGACTCCGGATGCGGATGGCCGAGCTTCTACGAATCGATCCGCCCCGATGCGGTGCAGCTGATCGAGGACAACACGCTCGGCATGCAGCGCACCGAGGTCCGCTGCGCGAACTGCGGCTCGCACCTGGGACACGTGTTCCCGGATGGCTTCGGCACACCCACGGGCGACCGCTACTGCATGAACTCGCTGGCGCTGAACTTCTCCCCCGAGGCTCCCGAGGCTCCCGAGGCGTGAGCGCAATCGATGCCGCGCTCGCGCGACAGTCGTGGTCGAAGGTCACCGAGGTTGCGCCGACGCGCGAAGAGCTGCTGCCGCTGGTCGTGGCGGCGGGGCGCGTCGCCGACCACTCCTCGCTGCGGCCCTGGCGACTGATCGAGCTGCGCGGCGATGACCGTGCCCGGCTCGGCGAAGCAATCGCGGCAGCACAAGGTGACACGCGTCCGTCGTCCAAACCTCTGCGCGCGCCACTGCTGATCGCCGTGGCCGCGAGCTTTCGCAAGAGCGACAAAGTGCCGCACTGGGAGCAGGAGGCCGTGGCATCCGGTGTCGCCCACACCCTGAGCCTGCTGCTCGACGAAGCGGGCTGGGGCGTGATCTGGCGCACGGGCGGCTACACCCGGTCCGAAGCCGTCGCCCGTGCGCACGGGCTGCAGAAGAACGAGGAGCTGCTGGGGTGGCTCTATGTCGGCGGCAAGCCCGAGAACAAGAAGCCCGGCCGGCGTGAGCCCGTCGACGCAAATGCACTTCTGAGCCGGTTCCCGCGAACCGCAGAGTGATGGCTTACTGCCGCCGACGCCGCCATGGCACCGCCACGGCGACAGATGCGACCGCCACCGCGACCATCGCGATCAGCTGCCAGAGTGCGGGGCCGGATGCCGCGGGCCACAGCAGATCGATCACGACCGACGTCACGAGCTGACCGAGCACGGATCCGAGACCGAGCAGCAGCACGCCGGTGTGGGCGACGATCGTCGCACCCAGCAGGATGTAGACGAAGCCGAGCAGACCACCGAGGTACAGCCAGGGTTCGGTCGGCAGCGCACGCGGCATCCCGGAGACAGCAATGCTGATCCCTGCCGCCACGAGAAGTACCAGCGTGCCCGCGATGAAGCTCATCAGCGTCGCCGTCATCGGTGAGTGCACGCGCTGGGCGA
This sequence comes from Microbacterium sp., assembly GCF_048259935.1. Lineage (GTDB taxonomy): Bacteria > Actinomycetota > Actinomycetes > Actinomycetales > Microbacteriaceae > Microbacterium. The sequence goes on from NZ_JBLXHF010000004.1 coordinate 258,519, forward strand.
GTCGGCCATTCGCTGCGGACTGCCATGCGATGCCGAGGCCGGCGAGGAACGGCAGCACGAGCAGAATGAGCGGTGCCGTCGCCAGCACATCGCCGCTCAGCGAGATCGCCACTGCGGCGAGCGCGAAAGCTCCGCCGAGCACCCGGCCGGGTGTGACGGCGACGACTCCCGCAGGGCCGATGCCGATCCGATCGAGTAAGAGGCCATGCACGGTCTGTCCTGCCACTACCCCGACGGTGAACAGCGAGACGCCGAGGAGTCCCGCGGTCACGCCCTGCGTCGAGACGGTGAGCGCTCCGCAGGCGCCGCCCAGCAGCATCCAGATCGGGATCCGACGCGTGCGCACGCCCTGCACGAGCCGCACCGCTCCCGCGCGGGTCTGCGGCATCGCGGCAGTCACCACCAGCAGGAAGACGAGTCCGACGGTGAACGAGATGAGCCCCGCAACGATACCGTCGTCGATGCGCATGCCGAGCACACCGTTGATGCGGGCTTGAATCGCCGTCATCGCACCGATCGACACCGCGCCACCCAGCGCCACGAGTGCAGGCAGGCGGCGGGTCGGAGTCACTCGAGCACACTACCGGAGGCGAGTGTCCGTGCTCAGCGCTAGTCTTTCGGCATGTGCGCGAGCTACGGACTCGATCCTCGTTTCACCGATGCTGAGCTGCTGGCCGAGGCCGATGCCGACATCCTCGAAGGACTGCGTGGGTGGGCTGCGCAGAACGACGGCGAGACGCTGCGTCCCACCGGCAAGAATCTGCGCAACCTCAACCCGCTGATCGTTCCCGGAGAAGAACGCGCTGTGCTCGAGAGCGCGTGGTGGGGGTATCTGGTCGATGGGCAGCCCGCGAAATTCCCCTCCATCAATACACGCTCAGAGCGCCTGCAGGATCGCCCAGGCGGGTTGCGGACGCGCGCGATCATTCCCGCGACCGGCTGGTTCGAGATGCGCAAGCCCGAGCGCGTGTGGCATGAGTTCACGCTCGAAGACGGCGCGCTGTTCGGCATGGCTGCGGTGACACAGCGCGGCCGCACACCAGACGGGGAATGGGTGACCTGCTACTCGATCGTGATGGCCCCTCCCCCACCCCACCTCGCAGACGTCCACGACCGGATGCCAGTGCTGATCCCCGCACGAATGAGCGACGAGTGGCTGACCGAGGCTCCCGATCGCGACCTCATCGATCACGCCCTTGCCGAGTCAATCGAGATGTCCGAGCGGATAGCCGTCAAACCAGCGTCGTCGCGGCCGTAGTCTTCTCTCATGTCTCCCCTCGTGCTGATCAGCCTTGCCGCGATTCTGCTGTGGTCGCTGGTCTCGCACCGTTTCGAGCGTTGGGGAGTTGCTGGTCCCGCCGGTCTCCTCCTGCTGGGTGCCGCCACCGTCGCATGGGATGTCCCGGCATTCACCAATGTGCTCGATTCGCATGTCGCTGAGAAATCGGTCGAAGTCATCCTCGCGATCTTGCTGTTCGTCGACGCGACAGAGGTGAAGGGCGGCGTCTTCGGCAAGGAGGGGCGAGTGATCGCGCGCTTGGTGCTCATCGCGCTTCCGCTGTCTCTTGTTCTGGCGTTTCTCGCGGGCGTGTGGATCCTCCCAGAGGCCAGCATCCCGGTGATGGTGGTCATCGCGTGCGTGATCATGCCCACCGATTTCTCCCCCGCGGCCCAGCTCTTGCGCCGCAAGAGCGTGCCGCAACGGGCACGGCAGATCCTGAACGTCGAGAGCGGTTACAACGACGGTCTCATCTCTCCGCTCTTCGGCATGTCTCTCGCGCTCGCAGTGCTCTGGACGACGATCTCGCGCACTCCGGAGTCCGAGCTCACCGATGAGGCGATCGAGAAACCTGTGCTGGAGTTCCTGGTCTCGTTCGCCAATGCGGCGCCGTCGACGCTCCTCGCGATCGTAATCGGCATGGCTCTCGGGTGCGTGGTCGGTTTCGCCGTGCGGTTCGCACGACAGCGCGAGATCGCCAGCGACGTCGGCGCACGCTACGTGATGGTGCTGCTGCCGCTGATCGCGTACGGCGTGGCGAGCCTGCCCATCTTCAGCGCGAACGGGTTCGTCGCTGCCTTCGTCGCCGGCATCGGCTATCGCCTTACCCGGGTGCGTTCCACTGAGGAGGCCGGCATCGATCACAGCGAGCTTCTGCTGGTCGATGAGGTGGGCGTCCTGGCCGCGAACTTCGTCTGGTTCATGCTCGGGGGCGCCGCAGTTGTGGTCTTCGCCTCGGGCTTCGACTGGCGCTTCGTGGTCCTCGCTGTGCTCGCTCTCACCCTGATCCGGATGCTGCCGGTGTACCTGTCGCTCATGGGCAGCAATGTGGTGCGCGCAGACCGCGTCTTCATCGGCCTGCTCGGACCGCGCGGCACCGCCACGATCGTGTTCGGGCTGCTCGCATACAACGCCCTGCCCGACGACGAGGGCACGCTCGTGTTGGCAGTCATGGTCGCCACCGTGGTGGGAAGCATCGTGCTGCACGGCGTCGCGGCGCCATTGGCGCTGCGACGTCGAGAGTCCGCGCGACAATCCTGATCAGGGCAGCAGCTTCGTGTGAAGTGCTGCGCGCACGTCAGCATCCACGCCCGCACCATCCAGGTACTCGGTCAGTCCACCGAACTCGGCGTCTATCCACTCGAGAGTCTCGCTCAGCACCTCACGCGGTGACGACGCCAGGATCGCGATCAGATCGTCTGTCAGACGGATCCGGAATCGGCGCGCCTTGCGCACCATGCGCTCGGTCCACGGTCCGGCGAGATTCGCTGCCGTGAGCGCATAATCATCGAGGATCACATCGCGATCGACGCCGATGGCGGCAAGAGTGAGCGCGATGACCAGACCGGTACGGTCTTTACCTGCGGTGCAGTGCACGAGAACCGGCCCATCGGATGCTGCGATGGCCCGAATCACGGTGCCGAGAAGCTGCTGGTGGCGAGAGAGGATGACGCGGTACACCTCGAGGAGGGTGATCGTCGTCAGGTCGACGCGGCGCGGCACACCGTCGATGGGCAGGCTGATGCGCACGGCGCCGGTCCCGCGCAGACGGTCGCGTCCGCCGATGCGCCGGTCAATGCCAGAGCGCAGATCGATCACGTCAGTGATCCCCAGTTCGGCGATGCGCCGCCGTCCGGAGTTGGTGAGCCTATGCAGCGCGTCAGAACGATACAGCCGCCCGGATGCCACCGTTCCAGGCGCGACCGCCCGGAAGTTGGAGGTCCCTGGTACATCGAGACGCGAGACGGCATCGTCCATGGCGCCATGCTAGTGCTCGGCTATCGTGGGGCTCACCCACAGATCAGGAGGGCCCATGCCGAGCGACGACGAGATCTCCCGCCCCCGAGCGCTGCGCGACGCCACAAAAGAGTCGCGGTTCGCGGCGCGCTACGCGACGATCGACGAAGTCGCCGAGCTGCTCGGCGTCACTCCGGTCTCGCTGCGTCAGACGATGCGCCGCCGAGACGCCGGCGAAGCCTCCAGCGCCAGTGACGCCTTCATCGATCCCATCGGCAACGTCTCGGGGTACCTGTGGGATCGCGACGATCTGACCCCGGAAGCGATCACCGCATGGCACGATCGGCCCAGGCGCGGTCGGAGGCCGAAGAGCGCACAGTAGCGCTGCGGTGAGTTGGAGCCGACTACGGGATTCGAACCCGTGACATCCTGTTTACAAGACAGGTGCTCTACCAGCTGAGCTAAGTCGGCGAACGTCCTACAGCTTAGCGAGCCGCAGGAGCGGTTCGGAAACCGAGGCAGTGTCTACTACTGCGCGGGAGTCTCCGTGGCGGTAGGCGTCGGGGTGGGGCTGGGCGTCGCGTCTGCGTCGCTGGCGACCGTGAGCACGAACTGCGAGAACTCAGCAGGGTCGGTCAGCGAACCGACATACGGCTGTCCGTTGACCACGATCATCGGTGCACTGGTGAGAGTGAGATCCTCAGATCCCTCAAGCGGACCTTCGAGCGCGCGCGAGGTTGCTTCCTTCGCCCAGGTGATGAAGTCGCCTTCTTCGATGCACTCGCGAACCACCTTCGGAGTGTTCGCGCCGACTGCCACCGCGAGGTCAGCGAGTTCAACGTCTGTGCGTCCGCCACTGTCGACCTTCGGCTGGTCGACGAGCAGTTCGTGGTTATAGGCGTAGAACTGCTCCGGTGAGTACGTGGCAACGCATGCAGCCGCGGCGGCAGCTCGGAGCGAGTACTTGGTGCCGTTGGAGCTCGCAGTGAGCATCGAGACCGGGTGGTACGTGACCTCAACCGCGCCCTCGTTGATCCATCCGGCGAGCTGACGAGTGTTGGCGCGCTCGAACTCACCCGCGCCAGGCGAGAGGTAGTCCACGTAGACGTGGACATCGACAGCGGGAGTCGTCACCTCTGGGTCGGGCGTCGCCGTCTCACTGCCTGCACCGCTCTCCGTCGGAACGGGCGTCGTGGGGACGGCCTCAGCATCCGTCTTCGTGATGCTGCGCACGACGATTCCGTCGCCGTCCATCCCGCGCGGATTCAGGACGGGCTTGGATACCGTCGACGTCACGGCGAGCGTCACGGCGGTACCGATCGCCGCCACGGCGACGATCGCGACAGCGCCGACGATGATCCTTCGCATGAGGCGCGCCCTGGACTGCTGGGCGTGCACCTGCTGAGCCTTCTCCCGAACCGCCTCACGGGAATCGCGAGAGTCCGGGACGTTCGGCGTTTCCTCGCTCGACATCGTTCCTCTTGAAAGTCATTGGTCGGGGACGGGCTCCCCCTGGCCTGCAGAACACGCTCGTGCGGAATGTGCAGGGATGTTTCGATGGTAATCAGACATGCTGGGAAATACCCAGGTGCGCGCATCCGTGCCATACTTATCACGGCCCGAAGGCGGGCCACGGCGGGGAGACCCCACCGCATCCATCACAACGGATCGTCCGGCACGTACCTGCCGGTGAAGGAGAAAACAATGGCATCTGTCACGTTCGATGACGCCACTCGGCTGTACCCCGGCGGAACCCGCCCGGCAGTCGACAAGCTGAACCTCGAGGTCGCCGATGGCGAATTCCTCGTCCTGGTCGGTCCGTCCGGCTGTGGAAAGTCCACCTCGCTGCGCATGCTCGCCGGCCTCGAAGAGGTCAACGAAGGCCGCATCATGATCGGTGACCGCGACGTCACCGACGTGCCGCCGAAGGACCGCGACATCGCGATGGTCTTCCAGAACTACGCGCTGTACCCGCACATGACCGTTGCCGAGAACATGGGCTTCGCGCTGAAGATCGCCGGCATCGGCAAGGAAGAGCGCGCCGCTCGCGTGCTCGAGGCTGCCAAGCTCCTCGACCTCGAGGAGTACCTCACCCGCAAGCCGAAGGCGCTCTCGGGTGGTCAGCGTCAGCGCGTCGCGATGGGCCGCGCTATCGTCCGTCAGCCGCAGGTGTTCCTCATGGACGAGCCGCTGTCGAACCTTGACGCCAAGCTCCGCGTCCAGACCCGTACGCAGATCGCATCGCTGCAGCGTCGCCTCGGCGTCACCACGGTGTACGTCACGCACGACCAGACTGAGGCCCTCACCATGGGCGACCGCATCGCGGTCCTCAAGGATGGTCTGCTCCAGCAGGTCGGCTCGCCTCGCGACCTGTACGAGAAGCCCGAGAACGTCTTCGTCGCCGGCTTCATCGGCTCCCCCGCCATGAACCTCTTCTCGGCTGACCTTGCCGAGGGTGGCGTGCGCTTCGGCACCGAGGTCGTCGCACTCGACCGCGACACAGTCGGCCGCGCGAACGGCAGCCAGGTCACGGTCGGCGTGCGCCCCGAGGACATCGTCGTCGGTCCCGCCGACGGCAAGGGTCTCTCGGTCACGGTCGACCTCGTCGAAGAGCTCGGCGCCGACGGCTACCTCTACGGTCACACCGAGATCAACGGCAAGCGCACGGACCTCGTCGCACGCGTCGACGGCCGCAGCCACCCGAACGCCGGCGAGACCGTCACGCTGGCCGCTAACGTCGGACACGTGCACGCCTTCGACATCGAGTCGGGCGTGCGCCTGAACGACAAGCCGGTCATCGCATCATCCTGACCTCGTCATGAATGCGGCGCGGGCTGACCTCTGGGTCGTCCGCGCCGCGTCGTTTCTTGGAGACGCCACAACGGACGTCGTTTCAGAGGGGCAATAATGCAGGACGCACTCCGCATCACCGCGAGCAAGGTCAATCCCGAGCTGCTCGCGTTGCCGTGGTCGACCTCGCTCGCCAAGTGGCCGTCGGAGCGCATCGTCTCCCTCCCCAAAGGCCTGTCTCGCCATCTGGTCCGGTTCGCGGATCTCTCCGGACGCGTCGTCGCGGTGAAAGAGACCACGGCCGAAATGGCGCAGCGCGAGTACGAGATGCTCGGCAACCTCCGCCGACTCGACGTGCCGTGCGTCGATCGCGTCGCGGTGATCGCCGGGCGAACGGATGCTGACGGCGCAGCCCTTCCCGCCGCCCTCGTGACCGCGCATCTGCGCTTCTCAATGCCCTACCGCGCGCTGTTCACGCGCGTGCTTCGCCCCGACACCGCGACCCGCCTCGTCGACGCACTGGCGCTGCTTCTCGTGCGCCTGCACAACGTGGGCTTCTACTGGGGTGACGTATCGCTGTCGAACACGCTCTTCCGGCGCGACGCCGGCGCATTCGCCGCTTACCTGGTGGATGCCGAGACCGGTGAACTCCACGAAGAAGGCCTGACCGAGGGCCAGCGTCTGTACGACCTCGATCTCGCCCGCACCAATGTCGCCGGCGAGATCATGGATCTCGCCGCCGGTGGTCGTCTCGAGCACGGCGTAGATGCCGTCGCGATCGCCGACGGGATCGTCTCGTCGTATCACTCGCTGTGGGCGGCCCTCACCGCGCAGGAATCCTTCTCGGCGAACGAGACGTGGCGGATCACCGAGCGCGTCGAGCAGCTCAACGCCCTCGGCTTCGACATCGACGAGATGTCGATGTCGACCACCGCCGACGGCACCGTCGTGCAGATCCAGCCGAAGGTCGTGGATGCTGGGCACCACCAGCGCCGGCTCATCCGACTCACGGGGCTCGATGTCGAAGAGAACCAGGCCCGTAGGCTGCTGAACGATCTCGACGAGTTCCGTGCTCGCTCCAAGAAGGAGTGGGCCGATGAGGAGATGTACGCGCACGAGTGGCTCACGCGCGTGTTCGAACCCGTCGTTCGCGCGATCCCCTACGACCTGCGAGCGAAGCTCGAGCCCGCCGAGGTCTTCCACCAGGTGCTCGAACACCGCTGGTATCTGTCGCAGGCGAGTGGCCGCTCGGTACCACTCGCCGAAGTGCTGACGTCTTACATCAACGAGGTCCTGAGGTACCGCCGCGACGAGGCCACGATCATGGGCCCGCCGACCGAGACGATGTCGCTTCCTGTGGTCACCGGCACGATGCCGGTGACCGACGAGGAGAACGAGGTCGACTGGCGCGATCTGGTCTGACTAGTAGCCGACCGCGAAGTTCTCGCGCTGGTGCTTCGGGTTCTCGATCTCGTCGACGAATGCGACTCCGAAGTCAGGACCCGAGATGAAGGAGTCACCCTTCTCGTCCGTGACCAGAACCGGGCCACCGTCACGATAGGTGCCGGTGCGCTCACCGGGGTTCCATGCACCGAACCCACCGGCCGGGTGGACGAAGAACCAGTCGCGTCCGGTCGTGTCTGCCTCGAGATCCTCGAGGACACCGATCGCCTCGAACGCCTCGGGCTTGATCTCATCGGGGAAGTCCGTGTCGATCAGTCGCGCACCGCCCGGTGCGACCAGGCTTCCTCCGGCGCCGCCGACGACTCCGACCCGCACGTTCTCGGGTAGCGCCGCCACGAGCTCTGCCGTCGCTGCGCGAACCTTGCCGACCATGTCGCCACGCGGCGAGAGCGCCTGGATGACGACATCCGCCTCACCGATCTGGCTGACGATCGTCGGAACATCGAGGATGTTGCCTTCGAGGTAGATGGCGCCTTCGACGCGCTCAGCGGGAAGTGACCGCGCGATCGAGACCACCGAGTGACCGCGCGACACAGCCTCGGCGACGATGTGCGATCCGGCATAACCGGTTCCTCCGATGACGACGATGCGTGTCATGCCTGACTCCTCACGGTGGCGATCTGGTACAGCGCGACGGACGCCGCAATGCCGGCGTTCAGCGACTCTGTGGCTGCAGAAATCGGGATAGAGACGATCTGATCGCAGTTCTCGGTCACCAGCCGCGAGAGCCCCTTGCCCTCGGAACCCACCACGACCACCACGGGCCGGTCAGCGAGTTCGAGTTCCGGTAGTGAGACGTCGCCGTCGCCGTCGAGGCCGATGACGAAGACGCCCTGCTTCTTGAACTCCTTGAGCTGGGTGGTGAGGTTGGTCGCCATCGCCACGGGAAGACGTGCGGCAGCACCGGCGCTGGTCTTCCATGCAGCCGAGTTCACGCCAGCCGAGCGGCGCTGCGGAAGGATGATGCCGTGGCCGCCGAAAGCAGCCGTCGAGCGGATGATCGCTCCGAGGTTGCGCGGGTCGGTGATTCCATCGAGGGCGACGAACAGCGGAACCTCACCGCGGCCGATCACCTTCTCAAGCAGGTCCTGGGGGTGCGCGTACTCATAGGGCGGCACCTTGAGCGCGACGCCCTGGTGGACGCCATCGAAGCCGGCCATGCGGTCAAGCTCCTGACGGGTGACCTCGAGCACCGGGATGCCGCGATGCGTGGCAATCGACAGCATCTCCTTGACGCGGTCGTCCATCTCCACACGCTGCGCGATGTAGAACGCCGTCGCGGGGATCTTCGTGCGAAGAGCCTCGAGCACGGAGTTGCGTCCGGTCACGTTCTCGGTGTCGTCGCTGGCCTTCGCCTTGGTCGAGCGGTTCGGGTTGCCCCCTCCGCTGCGGCCGCTGGCACCGGGCGCGCGCCCCTTGCCGCCGGATGCCGCATACCGCTCGGCGGCAGCCTTGCGCTTGCCTGCCGGGTGCCAGGCGCGGTCCTCCGCCTTCGGGGTCGGCCCACGTCCTTCGAGCGACTTGCGCCCGAGTCCGCCGGTGCCCTTGAGCGGGCCCTTCTTCTTGCCGTTGCTTGCGCCGGGGCGCGGTGGCTTAGCCATCAATACTCCAATGAGTTCCGGCCGGAGTATCCTCCAGCGTGATTCCTGCGGCAGCGATCGCATCGCGAATGCGATCCGCGGCCGCCCAGTCCTTGTCGGCGCGCGCCGCGGCGCGCTGCGTGATCATCGTCTGCACGAGTGCATCGAGAGCGGATGCCTCGGCGCCCCCCGCCGTCTTCCACTGCACAGACAGCGGGTTGATGCCGAGCATGTTCGTCATGTCGATCACGTCGGCAACATCGTGCCGCGCTTCTTCGATGCGTCCAGCATCCATATGCGCATTGCCGGAGCGAACGCTCTCGTGGATCACCGCGAGAGCGCGCGGGACCGCAAGGTCGTCGTCCATCGCGTCGAAGAATGCGGGCGGCATTCTCTCTTCGCGCTGCGGCGTCGCAGACGGCGCGACACGCTCGGCGCGCTCGAGGAACGTGCGGATGCGGTCGACCGCTGCCTCTGCCTCAGCCCACGAGGACTCCGTCAGATCGAGACTCGAGCGGTAGTGCGCGGCTGCCAGTGCGTAGCGCACGACCAGCGGATCGCGCTCAGCGAGCACGTCGGCTGCGAGGGTGAAGTTGCCGAGCGACTTCGACATCTTCTGGCCACCCACGGTCACCAGCCCGTTATGCATCCAGTAGCGCGCGAACCCATCGCCCGCTGCTGTCGACTGCGCGAGTTCGTTCTCGTGGTGCGGGAAGCGCAGGTCGAGCCCGCCGCCATGAATGTCGAACTCCGCGCCGAGGTAGCGCTTCGACATCGCCGAGCACTCGATGTGCCAACCGGGACGGCCCGCACCCCAGGGCGAATCCCATACGGCATCTTCGGGCTCTCCCGGCTTCGCACCCTTCCAGAGGGCGAAGTCCTGCGGATTGCGCTTGCCGCGCGGGTCCGCATCCTGTGCGGCCTCCATCGCATCGAGCGACTGGCGGGTGAGCGCGCCGTAGTCGGGCCAGGAGCGCACATCGAAATAGACATCGCCCGAGCCATCCGGAGCCGGGTAGGCATTCCCGCGCTCGACCAGGGTCTGGATGAGTTGCTGCATCTGCGGAATGGATGCTGTCGCCCGTGGCTCGTATGTGGGCGGCAGAATGCCGATGCCTTCGTAGGCAGCGGTGAATTCCTGCTCCATGCGGTAGGCCAGCGCCCACCATGGTTCAGTTGCCGTCGCGTTCGCAAGTACCTTGTCGTCGATGTCCGTGACATTGCGCACGAAGGTCACCCGCCCGTAGCGGTGCGCGAGCCAACGACGCAGAAGATCAAAGCCCAGAGCAGCACGGACGTGCCCGATATGGGGTCCCGACTGCACAGTGGGTCCGCACACGTACACCGTGACGTTCTCGGGGTCGAGAGGCACGAAGTCGCGCAGTTCATGCGCGCGGGTGTCGTAGAGGCGGAGTGTCACTGCTCTAGCGTACCGGGGACGACCAGCGCAACAGCTGTGACTGCGACCCCTTCGCCTCGCCCTGTGAAGCCCAGGCGGTCGGTCGTGGTCGCTGAGATCGAAACGGATGCTCCCCCGAGCGCGGCCGAGAGCGCGACCTCTGCCTCGGCTCGGCGGGCAGTGAAGCGCGGGCGGTTGGCTTGCAGCTGCACCGAGACATTGCCGATCGAGAAGCCTGCGTCAGCGAGGATCTGCCGGGTGCGTGTGAGAAAGACGTCGCCGTGCGCGCCGGCGTATTCGGGATGCGAGGTGCCGAAGTGCTCACCGATATCGCCGAGACCGGCCGCCCCCAACAGCGCATCGACGATTGCATGCGCCACGACATCGCCGTCGGAGTGTCCCGACAGTGCCGGCTCCCCCGGCCACTGCAGGCCGGCGAGCCACAGCTCGCCGTCGCCGCCGTAGGCGTGCACGTCGGTGCCGACGCCGACGCGCGGGAGGAGCGGGGCGGATGCGCGGCCGCGCTTCAGCAGCTGACGCGCGCGATCGAGATCTGCGGGAGTGGTGATCTTGAACGCGAGCTCGGAGCCCCGAATGTGCGCAACGGGGTGACCGGCTGCAGCGAACAGCGCTGCGTCATCGGTGTATTCGGCTCCGGAATCACGCGCCGCAGCGTACGACACTTCGAGAAGCGATCGCGGGAATCCCTGCGGGGTCTGCGCGGCGACGAGTTCGGAGCGATCCACCGCCTCGATGATGTCTCCGCCGGCGACGCGCTTGAGCGTGTTGATGACCGGGAGCGCGGGAATGACTCCCGACTCTGCGGTGACAGCATCCGCGACTGCGTCGATCTGCGCGGGCGGTGTGAGCGCACGTGCGGCGTCGTGCACGAGCACAGTAGTGATGTCGCCCCAAAGAGCACGGAGTCCCGCTGCCACCGACTGCTGACGGGTCTCTCCTCCCGTGACGACTATCCCGAGGTTCGCACGGTCGCCAGCGGCGGCACGCATCTCGGTCTCCGCATCGCCCTCGTGCCCTGCGGGCGCGACGATGATCACCTGCGCTGGCGACGCCGCGAAGACACCGTCGAGCGCATGGCGAAGCACAGAGCGCTCATCGATGCCGATGAAGGCCTTCGGTGCCGCAGCACCGAGGCGCGTGCCGGAACCGGCCGCGACAACGATGATCGCCGTCGTCGGCACAGGAATAAGAGTCACGCTCTCACTTTAGCGAGAGACGCCCGCGCCTCAGGAGGCGAGGACCTCATCGAGCAGAACGCCAGCCTTGTCCTCATCGCACTTCTCTGCGAGAGCGAGCTCGGAGATCAGGATCTGACGAGCCTTGGCGAGCATGCGCTTCTCTCCTGCGGAAAGCCCGCGGTCCTGGTCGCGACGCCACAGGTCACGAACGACCTCGCTGACCTTGATCACATCGCCAGAGGCGAGCTTCTCAAGGTTTGCCTTGTAACGACGTGACCAGTTGGTGGGCTCCTCCGTGAACGGAGCGCGCAGCACCTCGAAGACGTTGTCGAGACCCTCCTGGCCGATGACATCGCGAACGCCGACCAGGTCGACGTTCTCTGCGGGCACCTCGATGATCAGGTCACCCTGGGTGACGTTGAGCTTCAGGTACTTCTTCGTCTCGCCCTTGATGACGCGATCCTTGACCTCGATAATGGTCGCGGCCCCGTGGTGCGGATAGACGACTGTCTCGCCAACCTCAAAAAGCATAAAATCGTGTCCTTTCGGCAACCTCCAGAATACCACAGGCAACATGCGCTAAGGTTTGCTCCCGCATGTCCCAGCGGAGCTGAGCCATACCCATAGAATGGACTCGACATCCCATAGCTCCTGGAGGACTCGTGAAATCGCGCCTTGTAGCGTCTGCCGCCCTCAGCGCCCTCGTCCTGCTCGGGACGACCGGGTGCACGTTCCTCACACCGCAGGCGACGTCGATCGATCCGTACAACGTCTCGGACGGCGTGAACGTCCCCGACTCTGAGGGTCCGCTCGACATCCGAAATGCGATGGTCATCGCGACGGAAGACGGATCGACCGGCAACCTCATCGCCGCGATCGTCAACACCACCGACAAGGCTGAGGTCCTCACGATCGAGATCGAGGGCCTTGAGCCCCTCACCGTCCGTGTCGGCGCCGGTGACACCGTCAGCCTCGGCGCGACCACTGACCCGCTGCGCATCGATGACCTCGACACAATGCCGGGCGCAACGGTCCCGATGTACTTCCAGTCCGGCGATGCCACCGGCAGCGTCACCGAGATTCCCGTTCTCGACGGAACTCTTCCGGAGTACGCGGACCTGGTGCCCGAAGCGGACTGACCGCACGAACGCGAAAGAGGCCGGCACCCATCGGGTGGCCGGCCTCTTTCGCGTTCTCAACCGGCGAAGCGGTATCCGAGTCCGCGCACGGTCACCAGCATGACCGGCTCGCTGGGGTTCTCCTCGATCCGAGATCGGATTCGCTTGATGTGCACATCGAGGGTCTTGGTGTCGCCGAAGTAGTCGCTGCCCCACACGCGATCGATGAGCTGTCCGCGGGTGAGCACGCGACCGGCATTGCGCATGAGCACCTCCAGCAGCTCGAATTCCTTGAGCGGCATGTTGATCTCCTCGCCGGCGACGGCCACCGTGTGCCGATCGATGTCGAGAGCGACGCGCCCTCCCTCGAGCACGCGCTCTTCGAGCTCTTCATCGAGTTGAGCCACCCGTCGCAGCACCGCGCGCATCCGGGCGAGCAGCTCGCGTGACGAATAGGGCTTTGTGACATAGTCATCGGCGCCCAGTTCGAGCCCTACGACGATGTCCACTTCGGAATCCTTTGCGGTGACCATGATGATCGGCACGGTCGAGGTGGTGCGGATCTGCCGACAGACCTCTGTCCCCGGCATCCCCGGCAGCATGAGATCGAGCAGAACAACATCTGCTCCGCGCTCGCGGAACGCCGTCAGCGCACCGGGCCCGTCCTCGGCGATCTCCACTTCGAATCCTTCACGCCGAAGCAGGTAGGCGAGAGGATCGGCGAGGTCTGGCTCGTCCTCGACGATAAGGATGCGGGTCATGCGTGCTCTCCCTTTCGAGCGCCCGCGGACGATGCTCCTCTGGAGCTCTTCCGAGTGCGCTTGTGCTTGGTCTTCTTGGCAGTGTCCTCTGGTGCCGGCGCATCGATGCGCGGCAGCACCATCGTGAATGTCGATCCGCGCCCTGGACGCGACCACACCCGCACGTCTCCTCCGTGCCGGTGCGTGGCATGCTTGACGATCGACAAGCCCAGCCCTGTTCCGCCGGTGCGGCGAGATCGTGCTTCATCGGCACGGTAGAAGCGCTCGAAGATGCGCTCGCGATCCGCTTCACTGATGCCGATGCCCTGGTCGGAGACGGCGATCTGAACGGTATCGAGGTCGACCGTCACACCGACGCCCACACGCGATGACTTCGGCGAGTAGACGATCGCGTTGGCGATGAGGTTGCCGACCGCCTCGATGAGGATCTGCACATCACCGCGGATATAGGCACCACGGTCGCCGCCCCGCACGAGTTCAACGCTCGCGGAGTCGGCCTGCACCGCATGCGCCTCGATGGACGCGGCAATGACTTCGTCGACCGACACAGGGTCGAACTCTGTGACGCCATCTGCGGCCTGCAGCCGCGAGAGACTCATGATGCGCCCGGTGAGCTGGCCGAGCCTGGTCGCCTCCGCAGAGATCCGCGCCGCGAAGACCCGCACCTGCTGCGGATCATCTGCTGCCGACTCGATCGCCTCCGCGAGCAGAGTGACCGCGCCCACCGGCGTCTTCAGCTCATGGCTCGTGTTCGCGACGAAGTCACGACGCACCTGATCGAGCCGTTCCTGCTCCGTGACATCTCTGATGATCAGCAGGATCAGCCGTGCGCCCAGCGCACTCGCACGTGCTGACACCAATCGCGGATCCAGACCTCCCCGCGAACGCGAGAGACGGATGGATTCTGTCGTAGACACTCCGCTCGAGCGCACTGTTCGCACGAGCTGGCGGAGCTCGGCGTTATCCAGCGTCGCACCGACATCGATCCCGAACCGAGTCGCTGATTGAGAGTTCGCGAGCACCAGCCCCGAAGCATCCAAGACGCACGCGGCGTCGTCCATGCTCTGGAGGACCTCTGCGATTCCCTGCGGGACGTCAGAGGATGTCGCCTGCGCCGTACGCGCCTTTGCGCGATACGCCCACGCGAAAATCGCGCAGAGCACGACGCCGATCACCAGACCGACAGCGAGGGCGATGAGCGCGATGGTCCCCTGGGTCATGTCTTCAGCGTAGAGCGCGTTCACCTCTGCTTCAGCGCGCTTTCACATCAGGCCCCAGGATCGGGAACTACTATTCACGTATTGGGCACCATTCGTTAACCTTCAGCGAGCACAATCGCTAAGAGCGCGCGAGCACCGTCGTGCCCTCAACGGCCGTCGTATTCTGCCGAGCCCCGAACGAAAGGTTGCGCCGCTCATGCGCGAAGTCTTCCACCAGTCCCTCGAGGACATCCAGTCTCGGCTCGTCGAGATCGCCGACCTCGTCACCGTCGCGATCGACAAGGCCACTCGAGCCTTCCGCAACAGCGATGTCGCTCTGGCAGAGGAAGTCATCGCCGATGACGCGAAGATCGATGAGCTGGCTGTCGTACTCGACGAACTGGCCATCGAGATCCTCGCTCGCCAGCAGCCGGTGGCCCGCGACCTGCGCATCGTCGTCTTCGCATTGCGCGTGAGCGCCTCGCTGGAGCGCATGGGCGACATGGCTGAGCACATCGCTCAGCTCGCACGGCTGCGCTTCCCCGAGCGTGCGATTCCCAAGGGTCTCAAGAGCACGTTCTCGGCGATGGGTGAGCTCGACGTCGAAATCGCACGCACACTGTCCGAATTGCTGCACAGCCAGGACCTGCGCTTGGCTGACCAGATCCGCAATGCCGACGACGACGTGGACGAATTGCACGCGCGCGTGTTCGAGAAGGTGCTCAGCGACAACTGGAAGGGCGAGGCGACCGCGACCGTCGATGCGACGCTCGCCAGCCGCTACCACGAGCGTTTCGCAGACCACGCTGTCGCGATCGCGAAGAAGGTCGTCTACCTCGCCACCGGCGACTGGGCGGTCGAAGAGCATGACATTCCGCTGGCTGCCGAAGCCCACGCGCTCATGGAAGAGAAGTCGGCGGGCAAGGGCTGATCCCTCGTCTTACAGCTGAACCCCCGTCGCGCTGTTTCACCAGCGCGGCGGGGGTTCAGTGTTGAAAGGTGAAGTTACTTCTTGCCCTGCGACGCGACGGCTGCAGCGCCGGCAGCGGCCGCTTCGGGGTCGAGGTAGCGTCCGGGTCCGGTGGGGACGTTGTTATCGTCGAGCTCATAGACCAGCGGGATGCCCGTGGGGATGTTGAGCTCGGCGATGTCTGCGTCGCTGATGCCATCGAGGTGCTTGACCAGTCCGCGCAGCGAGTTTCCGTGCGCGGTGACGAGGACGGTCTTGCCGGCTTCGAGGTCGGGAACGATCGCGTCATTCCAGTAGGGCAGCAGTCGGTCGATGACGAGCTTCAGGGACTCGGTGCGGGGAACTTCTCCGTCGATGCCGGCGTAGCGCGGGTCGTTCACCTGGCTGTACTCGCTGTCATCGTCGAGCACGGGCGGCGGAACGTCGAAGGAGCGGCGCCACAGCTGGAACTGCTCAGGGCCGAACTCTTCGAGGGTCTGCGCCTTGTCCTTGCCCTGCAGCGCACCGTAGTGACGCTCGTTCAGGCGCCACGAGCGCGTGACGGGGATCCAGAGACGGTCAGCGGAATCCAGCGCGATGTCGGCGGTCTGAATGGCGCGGCTGAGGAGCGAGGTGTGCAGAACGTCGGGCAGGATGCCGGCCTCTGCCAGCAGCTCACCGCCCCGACGGGCCTCGTTCTTGCCCTTTTCGGTGAGGCGGACATCCACCCAGCCGGTGAAGAGGTTCAGTTCGTTCCACTCGCTCTGGCCGTGGCGGAGCAGGATGAGAGTGCGCGTCATGGTTTCAGTCTATCGAGAGCACACCGGGTCGATGGCAGGATGGACCCATGGCGTCATCTCCCCTCGGACACCCCACTCGGGGCACGACGGGAACCAACAGACTCCGCCGGAATGACCGCTGGATCGCAGCATCCGCAGCCTTTCGCACCGCCGCCGATCCTCTCGTCATCGATCTGGGTTTCGGCGCGAGCGGTGTCACCGCCTTCGAGCTCGCGACAAGGTTGACGAAGGTGCGCGCTGACGCCGAAGTGATCGGCTTCGAACTCGATCCCGCTCGGGTGGCGACCGCACAGGCGCAGCTCGACGACGTCCGCGCGGGACGTACGAACTTCTCCCCTGACCTTCGCGTCTCCTTCGCGCACGGCGGATTCGAAGTGCCGCTTCCCGCCGGGCGCCGCCCCGCAGCGATCCGCGCCATGAATGTGCTCCGTCAGTATGACGAGGCAGACGTGCCCGACGCCTGGGCGTCGATGGCTGCCCGCCTCTCCCCCGGCGGGATGCTGTTCGAAGGAACCTGTGACGAGATCGGACGCATCGCCAGCTGGGTGGATGTCTCCTCTGCGGGCGAGCCTGAGCGCTTCACCCTCTCGTTGCGGTTGGCAGAGCTCGAGCGTCCTGGGATCATCGCTGAGCGACTGCCGAAAGCGCTGATCCACCGGAACGTTCCCGGGGAGCGCATCCACGATCTGCTCACTGCGCTCGATCGAGAATGGGAGCGTGCGGCACCGCTATCGACGTTCGGGGCGACGCAGCGATTCCTTGCCGCTGTCACAGCGCTGAAGCGCCTGGGGTGGCCCGTGATCGGTGGTCGCAGCAGATGGCGGCTCGGCGAACTCACCGTGCCCTGGGACTCGGTTGCGCCGAGATAGCCCTCAGGCCTTGCGTGGATCCTGTCCTTCTGGACGACGCGAGAGCCGCGTGAGGCGCGGAACATCTGCCGTGGCACCCGCGTCGGCGGGAACGATCGCCTGTTGGGCGGCCGCGATCTCGACGCCGTCGGCATGCACCACCAGGTCGCCCATCGGTGCACGACGCGACAGAATGGCCAACGCGATCGGCCCGTCCTCGAAGTGACGCGCAGCAGAGGTGATGCGGCCGACTTCTGAGTCTCCGGCGAACACCGCTGAGCCGATGGCAGGCAGCACATCGTCACTGCCATCGAGATGAAGAGCCGCCAGCCGACGCGGCGGATGACCGAGATTATGGACCTTGGAGACCGTTTCCTGGCCTCGGTAGCATCCCTTGTTCAGATGCACGGCCGTGCGGATCCAGTCCGACTCATGCGGCAGCGAGCGTTCATCGACCTCACTCGTCCAGCGCGGCCGCCAGGCGGCCACGCGCAGCGCGTCGGCCGCGATCAGGCCAGCGACCTCGAGGTCGGAGACAGCGGATGCCGCGGCATCCGCTTCGACGATCGCGAGCCGCCACTGGTACTCAGCCGCAGGATGCGGCGATACCTGCGAGTACTGATGCCCGCCGGCCTGCACCGCCGGCCACGGGTCAGCCCACACCAGCGGCACGCCGTTCGGAGCGGCAGCCGCTGAAGTGACGACAGCTTCTGCCGCTGCACCGCTGAAGAAACCGAGCAGGTCAAGGTCCGCACGGATCGAGACAGTCGCTCGCGAACGGAAGACCATGCGCTGCAACCAGCTCACGAGCCCCTCGGCATCGGGAGCGTCGGCGATCAGCCATGCCGAAGAGCCGTCCTCGAGAACGCCCGCGGCGTGCTCGACCCGCCCCTGGGGATCCAGGATGAGAAGTTCGGTGCTCTCTCCTGGGCGGAGCTGCGTGAGCGCCTGCGAAGTGATGGAGTCCAGCCAGGTGAGTCGGTCTTCGCCCGCGACCTCGATCACTCGCCGGTCGCTGACGAGCGTGACCGCCGACCCCGTGACGAGATTCCGCTGCTCGCGCATCGGGTCACCGAAATGCACGATCGCAGCGTCTTCCACGACGGCGCCTTGACGCGCTGACAGAGCTTCGAAGAGTGCAGACATGCTCAGACCTTCGCCAAGCGGGCAGACGCGTGCGAGGCCATTTCGGAACCCAGCGCTGCGATGTCCCACGCCCAGAGCAGGTGTCCGTCGACGAGCCCGTACATGCGGGTCGCAGCGCCATATGCCTTGCCCCCCGCGCTGCGCACGATGGCATCTGTCGCGATATCGACGCGAGGCCCATTGATCTCGCCGAGGTAGAGCTCGAGCGCACCATCAGAGTGCGCGAGCGAAACCTCGATCGGGAAACCGCCGGATGGGGCACGCAATTGTTCGACATCGTCGACAGTGCGCACGGCGCGCTGTTCAGTCGGCGGGAGCAGTGCTGGTCCGGCATCGGCAGTAGTCGCAGGACGGGAGAGACGCCAGAAGCCCGTCTCGGAGACGAGAGGGACGGACTCTTCGCCCTCTTCTGCCGCGAGAAAAGCGGTTGCAGAGTAATTCAGGTAGCCGGTGCCGTCATGGCTGAAGCTCACCCGGTGAGTGAACTCGCCCTGGAATCGATGGTCCTGCGCGGTGTACTCGATCACACCGGTGCCCTCCCAGACTCCGATGAGCCAGCTCAGCGGTGCGAGATCGGCAGGGAGGTCGGTAGGCAGCTCAAGCATGACGGTGAAGACAGCTCAGCTCAGCGCTGGCCGCGGAAGAGGTTGCGCAGCACAACGCCCGCGACGAAGACGATCGCGAGACTCGCAAGGCCGAGCAGTCCGATGAAGAAGAGTTCGAGTGCGACGAGGTCCATGGCCCCACTCTACCCCTGCCGGGTGACCGACCGGCGGGCCGCGATCAGGCGGGTACGAGGGCGGCCAGACCGAAGCCCGCCGACACCACTCCGAGCAGCAGCAGCGCTCCCGTCGTGCTCGCCGCTATCCGGAAGACGAACCCCTTGGTCTGGCCGTACCAGAGCTGCAGTGCGAACGACAGCAGCACCGAGCCGCCGAACGCCAGAAGCAGCCATGCCACACGCCACTCTTCCGGCACGAAGATGCCGATCAGGATGGCCGTGATGAGCGCGGCACCCCAGACGATCATGACGCCGACGAGTGCGTTTCTCGGTGCGAGGGCGGGTTCGGACATGACTCCATTGTTACGCATGCGATGACATCTCTTCGTGTGAACTCGTCGACGCGCACGGCCGAATCGGTATCATTACCCCCACGGCGTCGTGAAGATCGCCACTGGGCGAGCTGAATCCGCCGCCCGAGAGGAACTGCGCGTGGCATCGATCCTGGTCCTGACTTCGACTCCTTCGGAGCAGGTCCTCGCCGCGCTGGATCTGCTCAGCCACCGGGTGCGCCAGATCCCCGCCGAGCCTGCACAACTCGTCAACGCACCGGAGAGCGACGTCGTCATCGTCGATGGCAGAAAAGATCTCGCCGGCGCGAAGTCACTATGCCGGCTCCTGCGCACGACCGGTCAGACATCGCCTCTGATCCTCGTCGTCACCGAGGGCGGCATGACAGCGGTGTCCGGCGAATGGGGAATCGACGATGTTCTCCTCGTGGACGCGGGACCTGCAGAGACGGATGCCCGCATCCGGCTTGCTCTCGCCCGCGCCGAGGCCACTGCTGAACCGACCAGAGTGCAGGCATCCGGTGTGACGATCGACGAGCAGTCGTACTCGGCCAAGCTGCACGGCAGGCCCTTGGACCTCACCTTCAAGGAATTCCAACTGCTGCACTTCCTCGCGACCCATCCCTCCAGGGTGTTCACCCGTGAGCAGCTGCTCAGCGAAGTCTGGGGATACGACTACTTCGGTGGTACACGCACCGTCGACGTCCATGTCCGACGCCTGCGCGCCAAGCTCGGCGATCAGGAGCAGATCATCGGCACCGTTCGCAACGTCGGATACCGCTTCAACGTCAACGACAACGACCAGCTGACTGCTGCGGAACACTGACCCGCACAGAAACCGTTCACACACACTTCTCTCGGCGATGCAAAGATGTAGTCCATGATCGATGCCGCAATCACCGACGCCGGGCTCGGCGATGCAGAAGACGACGATTTCGACGCCGTCGAGACCCCGGATTCGCAGCTGCCCGACCATCGGTACCACGACCGTGAGATCAGCTGGCTCGCGTTCAACCAGCGAGTGCTGGAACTGGCAGAGGACCCTTCGCTCCCCGAGCTCGAGCGGTCCAACTTCCTCGCGATCTTCGCCAGCAACCTCGACGAATTCTTCATGGTGCGCGTCGCTGGTCTCAAGCGGCGCATCGTCACAGGTCTCGCGGTGCCGACGAATGTCGGACGAGCGCCGTCTGACGTGCTCGCCGACATCTCCAGAGAGGCCCACGCTCTGCAGCTGCGTCACGCCCATGCGTGGACTGACCTCGTGCGTCCGGCCCTCGCCGATGCCGGGATCGAGATCACCGAGTGGGCACAGCTCACCGAGGCCGAGCAGGCCGCACTCACCGAGTACTTCCAAGTGCACGTCTTCCCTGTTCTCATGCCTCTGGCTGTGGACCCGGCACATCCTTTCCCCTATATCTCCGGCCTATCGCTGAACTTGGCGATCCGCATCCGCAATGCCCGCACCGGACGACAGGATTTCGCTCGTCTCAAGGTGCCGCCGATGCTCCCCCGGCTGGTCGAAGTGCCGCGCACCGGCGAGATCGCTCGTTACCTGCCACTCGAAGACCTCATCTCCAACCATCTCGGTGACTTGTTCCCTGGAATGGAGGTGCTCGACCATCACGCATTCCGTCTCACGCGCAATGAGGACGTCGAGATCGAAGAGGACGAGAGCGAGAACCTCATCCAGGCGCTCGAGGCCGAGCTGCTGCGTCGGCGCTTCGGTCCGCCGATCCGGCTCGAGATCGCCGATGACATGGATGACGTGACTCTCGATCTGCTGCTCAAAGAGCTCGACATCACCGACCAGGAGGTCTACCGGCTTCCGAGCCCGCTCGACCTTCGCGGCCTCTTCTCACTGTCGCGAGTGGATCGTCCCGACCTGCGCTATCCGCCGCACGTGCCGACGACTCCTGTGGCGTTCCAGCCGACCGGGTCGAGCAGTCGCGCCGATATCTTCGCCGCGATCCGTAAGAACGATGTGCTCGTGCACCACCCGTACGAGTCGTTCAACACGAGCGTGCAGGCCTTCCTCGAGCAGGCTGCCCGTGACCCGCACGTGCTCGCCATCAAGCAGACCCTCTACCGCACCTCGGGAGACAGCCCTGTCGTTCAGGCGCTGATCGATGCCGCAGAAGCGGGCAAGCAGGTTCTCGCACTGGTCGAGGTCAAAGCACGATTCGACGAGGCGAACAACATCGTGTGGGCGCGCAAGCTGGAAAAGGCGGGCGTCCACGTCGTCTACGGCCTGGTCGGGCTGAAGACGCACTGCAAGCTCGCCCTCGTCATCCGCGAAGAAGAAGGCCAGCTGCGTCATTACTCGCACGTCGGCACCGGCAACTACAACCCGAAGACCAGTCGCATCTACGAGGACTTCGGGCTGTTCACCGCCGACGCCCAGGTCGGCAAGGACCTCACCAGACTCTTCAACGAGCTCTCGGGCTACGCCATCGAGAAGAAGTTCAAGCGGCTTCTGGTGGCTCCGCTGCACCTGCGCAAGGGGCTGCTCCGGCTGATCAATGCCGAGCGCAAGAATGCGGAAGCCGGAAAGCCCGCCCACATCCGCATCAAGGTGAACTCCATGGTCGATGAGGAGATCATCGACGCGCTCTACCGCGCCAGTCAGGCCGGTGTGAAGGTGGAGATCTGGGTGCGCGGCATCTGCAGCATCAAGGTCGATCTGCCGGGCACGAGCGACAACATCACCGTGCGGAGCATCCTCGGTCGCTATCTCGAGCACTCCCGGATCTTCGCGTTCGAGAACGACGGCGATCCCCAGGTCTACATCGGCAGCGCCGACATGATGCACCGCAACCTCGACCGCCGCGTCGAGGCCCTGGTGCGGGTGACCGATCCGAACCATCTCACCGAGCTGCTGTCGTTCTTCGACCTCGCCATGGACGACCGCACCAACTCCTGGCATCTCGCCGCCGACGGCGTGTGGGAGCGACATTCTGTAGATGAGAACGGCGTCCCGCTGGTCGATCTGCAGGATAAGACCATGAGCCAGATCCATCGCCGACGCAGGTCACGGTCAGTGCGATGACCACGAAACAGGATCACACGGTGGTCGAGGTCGTGCGTGACGACAAGGCCGTCTACGCGGCGGGTGCAGTCGTGTGGCGATTGACAGCCGAGGGGAAGCTGCGCCTGCTGCTGATCCATCGTACGAAGTATCGCGATGTGACCTTGCCCAAGGGCAAAGTCGACCCCGGCGAGATGCTCGCGCAGACGGCCGTCCGCGAGGTGCGCGAAGAGACCGGCATCCGCGTGCATCTGGGCGTACCCGTCGGCGTCAGTCGCTACTTCATGCGTCCGAAGCGTCAGAAGGTCGTCCACTACTGGGCCGCAGAGGCCACCGACGAAGCCATCCGGAAGTCGGCATTCGTGCCCAATCATGAGATCGCCGCTCTGGAATGGGTGAGTCTGAAGCGGGCGCGCAAGACGCTCAGCTACCCGGTCGATCTCGAGATCCTCGACGAGTTCGAGCGCCTCGTCGACGATGGTGTGCTGCACACCTATCCCGTCGTAGTACTCCGGCACGCGAAGGCGCTCTCGCGATCGGAATGGGACGGGTCGGATGCTGCGCGCCCACTGACTGCACGCGGACATCGGCAGGCTGAGGCGATCGTCGCACCGCTTCGCGCGTTCGGCGTGCGCAGGATCGTCACCAGCGACGCGGTCCGTTGCGTGCAGACCGTGACCCCGCTGGCGAACGCGATCAACCGCACTCCGGTGATGACCGAGCTCATCAGCCAGGATGCCTGGGAAGACGGGGTCTCCGATGTGCGCGCCGTCGTCGGCAAGCGCGTGCGCGCGGGCAAGCCCGCGGTCATCTGCAGCCATGGGCCCGTGCTCCCCGTCATCCTCTCCGAACTCGCACTCGCCACCGGCACGATGCACGGCTCCTACCTCGGCAGCGCATCGGCTCTCGAAGTGGGTGCGTTCTCCGTCGCACACCTCTCGGCCACCAACCCCGGCTCTGGAATCATCTCGATCGAGACGCACGTTCCGAAGATCTAACGGATCCAAGCGGACGGTTCCCGTTCACCTCCCGTTCACCCGGGCGGGAGATTCTCGTTAACCGCCGCACTTAGCGTCACTGTGTGCCCTGCACCGGGCCTCATCCATCCACGATCGAACGGATCCCCACAGTGAAGATCTCCCGAATCGCACGAATCAGCGCCATCGGCGCTGTCGCCGCTCTCGCTCTCGCCGGCTGTGCCGCGAACGAAAGCAACGCCGCAGACACCTCGGGCGAAGCCAGCGGCATCGCCGGAATGGTCGAGGCGACCGGCGCTTCGTCGCAGGAGGCCGCGCAGCAGGCATGGGTCGCTGCTTTCCAGACCGCCAACCCCGACGCCACGGTGAACTACACCTCCACCGGCTCCGGCACCGGCCGCGAGAACTTCCTCGCCGGCTCCTCGAACTTCATCGGCTCGGACCGCGCATTCAACTCCGAAGAGATCGCCGCTGGCGGCTTCGGCTCCTGCGCGTCCGACGAGATCGTCGAAGTTCCCGTCTACATCTCCCCCGTCGCGGTTGCGTTCAACCTCGACGGCATCGATGAGCTGAACCTCGATGGCGCGACCATCGCGGGCATCTTCGCCGGCGACATCGCCAACTGGAACGACCCGGCCATCGCCGGCCAGAACGAGGGCGTAGAGCTCCCCGACCAGCCGATCGTCCCGGTTCACCGCGCCGATGCATCCGGCACGCAGGAGACCTTCACCAGCTACCTCGAGGCCGTGGCACCCGACGTCTGGACCAACGAGGCCAGCGACGAGTGGCCGCTGTCGACCGGTGAGGCTGCCGACGGCACCTCTGGTGTCGTGAACGCGATCACCAACGGCGTGGGCTACATCGGCTTCGCTGACGCTTCGCAGGCATCCGGCCTCGGCCAGGTCGCCATCGAGGTCGAGGGCGAGTACGTCGCGTACTCGGCAGAGGCAGCGTCGGCTCTCGTCGCCGCGTCGCCGCTCGAGGACGGCCGCTCCGACCACGACCTCGCGTTCGCCGTCGACCCGGCAGCAGCACCCGCCGGCTCCTACCCGATCGCACTGGTCTCGTACCTCATCGGCTGCGTCGAGTACGAGGACGCTGAGACTGCTTCGCTCGTCAAGGCGTACTTCGAGTTCGTCGCTTCGGCCGAGGGCCAGGACGTCGCAGCCAGCGCTGCGGGCAGCGCCCCGATCTCGGACGAGCTGCGCGAGAAGGTCACCGGCGCGATCGACGCGATCGTCACGAACTGACCTGGTCCTCAGCTCAGGCTGAGGATGAGACATCGCCCCCGTGGTGCTGGTCGAAAGATCGAACCAGCACCGCGGGGGCACCCGCATGAAACCCGAACATCCCTAGAGCACCCGTGGAGCCGCTCAGATGACCACCACCACGACGGGCCCCGATACCCGTTCGCCCGCCTCACGCAAGGCGGTGCTTCGTCCCGGAGATCGCATCTTCTCCGGGACCGCACTCGGCGCCGGAATCATCATCCTCGTAACGCTCGCCGCTGTCGCGGTGTTCCTGATCATCCAGTCGATCCCAGCGTTCGCGCCGGACACCAGCGACAACCACATCCTCGAGGGCCAGTCGTTCATCTCCTGGGTCTGGCCGTTCGTGTTCGGGACGCTGTACGCCAGCGCTATCGCGCTGATCGTGGCCGCACCTCTTGCGATCGGCATCGCACTGTTCATCTCGCACTACGCACCTCGCAAGCTCGCAGGACTCCTCGGCTACGTCATCGACCTGCTGGCGGCCGTGCCCTCGGTCGTCTTCGGCCTCTGGGGTGCTCTGACCTTCGCGCCCATGCTGGTGCCCTTCTACAAGTGGCTGAACACCAACCTCGGCTGGATCCCCATCTTCGGCGGCACGCCCTCTGGTACGGGTAAGACGATCCTCACGGCATCCCTCGTTCTGGCCGTGATGATCCTTCCGATCATGACCGCCATCTGCCGTGAGGTCTTCCTGCAGACGCCTAAGCTCCATGAAGAAGCAGCTCTTGCACTCGGCGCAACGCGCTGGGAGATGATTCGGATGGCTGTTCTGCCGTTCGCGCGCAGTGGCATCGTCTCCGGTGCCATGCTCGGTCTCGGCCGCGCGCTCGGTGAGACGATGGCAGTGACGCTGGTGCTCTCGCCCCTCGGCATCGTCACGTTCAACCTGCTCAACCCGGAGAACCCCACCACGATCCCCGCGATCATCGCACTGCGGTTCCCCGAGGCTCACGACTCGGGCGTGAACACCCTGATCGCCGCGGGTCTGATCCTGTTCATCGTGACCTTTGCGGTCAACTTCATCGCTCGCTGGATCGTCTCGCGCCGCGCCGAGTTCTCGGGAGCCAATTGACATGACCGCTACTGCCGTCGCCCCCGCCTCCACCCGCACGAACACCACGGGCCGTCTGCCCAAGGGCGCCGCCTGGA
This sequence comes from Microbacterium sp., assembly GCF_048259935.1. Classification (GTDB taxonomy): domain Bacteria; phylum Actinomycetota; class Actinomycetes; order Actinomycetales; family Microbacteriaceae; genus Microbacterium. Next base: position 284,500 of record NZ_JBLXHF010000004.1, read on the forward strand.
TCCTGCTGCTCGTCTCGCTCGGCATCTCCGCCGCGATCTTCGCTGTCGCGAACAGCGGCGGCGACCCGGCCGACTTCAATATCGCCCTCACCGTCGTCGTGGGCATGCTGCTCTACATGGTGCTCATCTTCACGATCTCCACCGTGGCCGAAAGCCGCCGTCATGCGACCGACCGGCTGATGACCGCACTGGTTTCGACCGCCTTCGTGATCGCGCTGCTCCCCCTGATCTCGCTGCTGTACACCGTCGTCATCAACGGACTCGTCCGCTTCGATGCCGAGTTCTTCAGCTCGTCGATGCGCAACGTCGTCGGCGAGGGCGGCGGCGCGGTGCACGCCCTCTGGGGCACGCTGCTCATCACCCTCGGCGCCACCATCATCTCCGTCCCGATCGGACTGATGACCTCGATCTACCTCGTCGAGTACGGCCAGGGCAAGAAGCTCGCTCGGGGCATCACGTTCCTCGTGGATGTCATGACCGGCATCCCCTCGATCGTCGCTGGTCTGTTCATCTACTCGGTGTTCGCGCTCCTCATGGGACCGGGAACACGTCTGGGCATCATGGGCTCGCTGTCCTTGGCCGTGCTGATGATTCCGGTCGTCGTGCGCGGATCAGAGGAACTGCTGCGCATCGTTCCCAATGAACTCCGTGAGGCGGCGTACGCACTCGGCGTTCCCAAGTGGCTGACGATCCTCAAGGTCGTCATGCCCACCGCGATCGCCGGAATCACCACCAGCATCATGCTCGCGATCGCCCGCGTCATCGGTGAGACCGCACCCCTGCTGCTCACCGTGGGCATGGTGCAGAGCATGAACCTCAACATGTTCAGCGGCCAGATGGCGACTCTGCCGGTGTTCACTTATATGCAGGCCAAGTATCCCGGCATCCCCGCTGAGGCATTCATCGACCGTGCATGGGCGTCGGCGCTGGCGCTCATCCTCATCGTCATGGTCCTCAACCTCGTCGCCCGAATCATCGCGAAGGTATTCGCGCCGAAGACCGGCCGCTGAGCGGCCCCATCACCCGATTGAACAAGAAGGATTCCAATGTCCAAGAGCATTGAAGTCAACGACCTCAACGTCTACTACCGCGACTTCCTGGCCGTCGAGGGCGTCAGCATCGACATCAAGCCGAACACGGTCACCGCATTCATCGGCCCGTCTGGCTGCGGCAAATCGACGTTTCTGCGCACACTCAACCGCATGCACGAGGTCATCCCCGGCGCGCGCGTCGAAGGCGAAGTGCTGATCGATGGCCAGAACCTGTACGGCCCCGGAGTTGACCCCGTGCTCGTGCGCCGCCAGGTCGGCATGGTGTTCCAGCGGCCGAACCCGTTCCCCACGATGTCCATCAAGGAGAATGTGCTCGCCGGCGTCAAGCTGAACAACACGCGCATGGCGAAGTCCGATCAGGACGCACTGGTCGAGCAGTCGCTGCGTGGCGCGAACCTCTGGAACGAGGTCAAGGATCGCCTGGACAAGCCGGGCTCCGGCCTCTCGGGCGGGCAGCAGCAGCGTCTGTGCATTGCGCGCGCCATCGCGGTCTCCCCCGATGTCATCCTCATGGACGAGCCCTGCTCGGCGCTCGACCCGATCTCGACCTTCGCGATCGAAGAGCTGATCGCCGAGATCAAGACCCAGTACACGGTCGTGATCGTCACGCACAACATGCAGCAGGCTTCGCGCGTCTCGGACCGCACCGCATTCTTCAACATCGCAGGCACCGGCAAGCCCGGCAAGCTGATCGAGTACGACGACACCGCCACGATCTTCACGACCCCGTCGGTGCAGGCGACCGAGGACTACGTCTCCGGCCGCTTCGGATAGGGAGCGCGTCGGCTCTCACCCGTGCCGAATCCCAGACGCTCTGGCCTCGGCTCGGCGTGTCCCCACGCGACACGCCGCAACGGCACCGGGGCGTCTAAGATTCGGCGCATCCGACTCGTTCTGCACCGTTTCGGGATCGCTCGGGTTCTCCACGAATAGCGTCTTCTCGCGTCCCAAGGCTCTGCAGATCAGTGGATGCTCTGACGATGAGCTTCGCCCTGGCATCCGCCATCCTGCGTTCGATCGGTCCCGTGGCGCGTTCGCATGAGCTCTGCGCCCGAGGTGTCTCCAAGCGCGAGCTGGCTCGCGCGCACCGTTCGGGTGAGATCCTCAAGATTCGCCAGGGCGTCTATGCAGCTCTCGGCACTTCAGACGAGCTGATCCACGCCGCCGAGCACGGAGGCTCACCCGGTTGCGTCACCGCCGGCAGATTGCACGGCCTGTGGATGCTCGATGACGATGACTGCCCGCAACTGCATGTGTGGCTCGGCCACGCCGCTCAGCGTCACGGATGCTCCAGGCCCGATTGCGCCACCGGTATGCGTGTGCACTGGGATGATGGCCGGGCCGGGCTCGGTGCGCTTCCGCCGGTGCGCAATGTCCTCGTGCAGATCGCGATGTGCATGGGCGAAGAGCCCTTCTTCATCGCGTTCGAGTCGGCGCTGCGACAGAACAAGCTTCGTCACAGCGATCCGGAATGGTTGCGTCGGCGTCTGCCCGAAACGATGAGATGGATGATTCCCTTCGCTCGCGCGGATGCTGACAGCGGACTCGAGTCGTTGATCAGGCTGCGGATGTACCGGGTCGGCGTCACAATGCGGTCGCAGGTTCGCATCGACGGTGTGGGCGAAGTCGACTTCGTCGTCGGGGACCGTCTGATCGTCGAGGCCGACGGCAAGGAGAACCACGACGACGACCGGTCCCGACCTGGCCCGTTCATCTCGCGCCGACACAAGGATCTCGTGCGCGATGCGAACGCCGCAGCGCTCGGGTACGAGACTCTTCGGTTCGACTATGCGCTGATCGTGCACGACTGGCCGACCGTCGAGGCTGCGATTCTGGCCAAAGTAGCCGCGGGCGCCCATCTGCGCGGCTCCCTCCGCCCCGTTGCGGGCTGAATCCCAGACGATCCGGCCGTCGTTCGGCGTGGCGCAGAGCCGACGCGCCGACGGGCACAAGGAACGTCCGGGATTCCGGACGAATTATGCGCGTCGTACCAGCCAGTCAGTCGCGCGGCGAGAGAAGGTAGTTGTTCAGGTCAGCTGTGAGGGACTGGTCAGCGGGGAGGTTCTGGCCGTCGACGTCGGTGATGGCCACAGCCAATCGCACACTCGAGACGAGCCACGCAGCATCCGCATTAGTGAGATCGGATGCCGGGATCCGGGCATATCCGGTCTCGAATCCGCGTGCGGCCAAGAACTCGTACACGCTCAGCTGCGTCGTGCCGTGCAGGATTCCCCCGGTCGGGGCGGGAGTCATGAACCGGTCACCGAATCGAAGGATGAGGGATGCCGTCGGCGCCTCGAGCACGTATCCGTCGTTGGAGAGGAAGATCGCGTCATCCGCGCCGCGCCGCCGAGCCTCACGAAGAGCTGCCATGTTCACGGCATACGAGAGTGTCTTCGCCCCGAGCAGCAGCCACGGCGAACGCTCCGCGACGTCGAGCGGGTAGCCGCGATCGAGAGTGACGACCTTGACGCCGTTCCTGCGCACGGCGGAGAAATCGGATGCCGGGGCCGCCGTCACCCATGCCGTCGGGGTGGGTCCGTGCTCCACTCCTCTGCTGAGGATGAGCTTGATCACCCACTCGCCTGCCGGGCAGGCTGCGGCGGCCACGGCAATGGCCTGATGCCACTGCTCCAGGTTCGGTGCGGGCAGGTCGCAGATGTGCGCGGAGTTGGCGAGCCTCTCCAGATGCGGACCGACTTCTTGCGCATGGGAGTCGATCACCCCGATCGACTCGAAGACGCCGTCCCCTCGCTGAGTGCTCAGCTCTCCGACGCTCAGTGCAGGCGCCTCGGCATCCACAAGGGTGAAACTGCCGGAGTAGTCGACTCGTTCCTCATCGGGGCCGGCCGGGTCGATGATCAAGGCGAAGCGCTGAGACATGAGACGACTCTACGACGCCGCGCAGGAATACCACCGCGCTCAAACCGTTACACTTGAATAGCCGGGCCGCATAACCCCGGGCTCCAAATTTTGCCGCTGCGAGCGGCCTTCCGCCGAGAGGCGTTCTTGCGGCCCGGTCTTTCTGTATCCGAACGCAGTCTCCGGGCGACTCAGCTCAGCCCGTCTACGCGCCACAGCCCGGCCGCGGCGCTGAGATCACCCGCGTAAGCGTGTAGCCGCCGTGCGCGCGCGGTGAGCCCGGTCGACCGCGCAGGCTCGGTCTTCTCATAGTCATCTGCGAGATCCGTCGCCCCGGATACCTGCACACGGCAGAAGGCCGCCGCACGCTCCAGCGCGATCGCGAAGTCGCCCCGGAACACTCCTCGAAGAATCGTGTCGATCAACGCGACGATCTCCTCCGGGCTGGCGGGCACCGGGGCACCAGCGACCACAGTGTCCGCTGAGGCGAGCTGGACCCGTCCGCGCTCGTAGAGCAGCGCGGAGGTCTGCGGGTCGCTGTGGATCGCCAACTGCAGCAGGTACAGCCGCCACAGCGCGCCGGGCAGCGAGACTGCTGCTGCGCCGGCCCACAGTTCTGCGATGTCGTCGATGCCGTGCTCTGCAGTGAAGGCGACGAGTCGCTCTGCGCTCTCCCCCGTTGAGTCGTCACGTGCGCGGGTCAGCAGAGCCGATGCCGTGGCATGCGCAACCCGCACCGCCTCGATCGAATCGGTGGATCCGACGAGGTTGTCGAACGCGGCGGACGGTCTGCGGACGGGACGGTGGAACTGCTCGGGCATCCGTCCAGGGTACTCGCGTTCAGGCCGTAGGGATCGCGATGATCGGAGCAGTCGTCGGAAGCCCTGTGGGCGATCCGCCCGCCTGCTCGACCGTCACCGCGATCACATCCCCCTCATGCATATCTCCGTCCAGCAGAGCCGTCGCCGCTCCGTCGTCCGTATCGAAGACACCTGCGGGCAGAGGCTGCTCTCCTCGAACGAGCCACAGCTGATAGGTCTGGCCTACGCCCGGAGCATCCAGCCCGTCCGTGACGAGAACAGCGCTGCCGACCGATGCCGACCAGTGCGCTGTGGCCTGCGCACCCGAATCGAGTTCCACCGTCTGCTGCTGAGCATCGGGGGCCGCCTCGATCTTCTCGAGAGCGACGACGGATGCCGGCTGTGCGAGCTGCGGGATGAGGACGGCCGCTCCGATGCCGAGGCCAGCGATCAACACAACGGATGCGGCGAGCGCGAAGAATCGGCGGCTCCACCGACTCGGCGCGGAGGGCGCTGGCGCGCTGGCCGGCTCCGCACGCGGTTCAGCCGCTGCCGTGGGCTCGACATCCGCCTGAGGGGTGAGGGCGACCTGCGCGAGGAGCGCGTCGCGAATATTCGACGGCGGCGCGGCGGGAGCTGCTCCGTCCGCGAGCAGCGCAGCGGTCTCGGCATCGTACGCGGCGAGCGTCTTCCACTCCGGGTGCGCGACGAGGGCATCCGCATAGCGTCGCTCATCAGCATCCGACAGCGCGTGCAGGGCGTGCCCTGCCGCGAGCTCGGCGAATTCGTTCTCGTTCATGCGTTCACCCCCATCTCACTCCTCAGGCGTGAGAGTCCATCTCTCATCCGTGTCTTGATCGTCCCCAGCGGTGTCCCCACGAGAACGGCGATCTCGCTCTGACTGTAACCGCCGTAGTACGACAGCACGATCGCCTCACGTTGCGATTCGGGTAGCCTGCTCAGCGCGGAGACGACGCGTTCGCCCTCGATGCTCAGTTCGACCTGTTCCGCGACGCTGTCATGGGCGACGCCGATATCGCGGATCCCCGCGCGGATGTCTCGATCCGAGCTCGATTGCGACGCTCGCACACGATCCACTGCGCGGCGGTGAGCCACTGTGAGAATCCAGGTGCGTCCCTGCCCTTTGTTCGGAGCGAACCGTGCAGCGGATTGCCAGATCTCCAGGAAGACCTCCTGGAGCACCTCTTCGCTCTGCGCTCTGTTCACGAGCACCCGCAGGATGAGGCCGAACACCCGAGAGGAAAGAAGATCGTAGAGTTCGGCGAATGCGCGCTGGTCACCGGAGGCAACGCGCACCAGGAGGTCGGCGGCGAGATCACTCGCCGAGCCGTCCTCCGGCACGTCCACACCGTCGATGACCATCTCCATAAGCATGCCGCATCCGCTCCTCTCCTCTTGGCCACGCGCCGTATCGAGAACTCATCCGAACGTGAAGGAATAAGCTTGGATGCCTTCGTGGACCTCCACGCTCAACACACCGGATCCGGCGTCACCATCCAGCAGCCGGTATGAGCGCGGAGTACCGTCGACGAGGATCTTCCGGTTCTTGCCATCCGCTGTGCGCACCGTCACCTCGCCTTCTCCGGCGAGCACCATCCGCACCTCCGACGCCCGGTAGCTCAAGCGCACTGCGGCGTCAGGGCCGGCGGGCGTCGCGAATTGCGAGGCCACCTCCCAGGTTCCGTCGAGCGCGAAGGTGTCGTCGGCCTGGTCCTCGGGGAAGACGAACTCCTCGGTTCCCGCGCCATATTCGCCACCTCCGCCGTAGTTGACATCCTTGGAGGATCCGAGGAACGTCTCGCGAGTCGTCGAGCCGAGCTCAGGGGTTTCATCCACCACGTCGGACTCGGCGGGAAGTGCGGCATCGGGATCAGCGTCGACGAGGAGCTCGCGGATCAGCTTCTCAGTCGCCTCGTAGTTGCCCTCTCCGAACGAGATGTGCCGCACCGCGCCTTCGGCGTCGATCAGGTAGTGCGCCGGCCAGTAACGATTTCGATAGTTGGTCCAGGTGGAGAGGCTGTTATCGAGTGCGACGGGATACTCGATCCCGAAGTCGCGGATTCCCGCGGCGACGTTGCCCGCATCCTTCTCGAATGCATATTCGGGTGAGTGGATGCCGACGACGCGCAGCCCCGCGTCGCGATAGGTGTCATCCCACCCCACCACGTGAGGAATGGACCGTTGGCAGTTGATGCAGGAGTATGCCCAGAAATCGATGAGCACGACCTGCCCTCGCAGATCTGCAAGGTCGACCGGCTGACCGTCCGAGGTGTTCAGCCACTGCTCGATCCCGCGGATCGACGGTGCTGTGCCGCACGACTCGAGCTCCTGCGCACCGTTGGTGCAATTGTCGAGCTCGCGGTTCTCATCCGTCACGAGGCCGCCGAGACCGAGCGCCTCCTCTGCCGCGTCGTTCTCGGTGAGCTGCTGCTGCAAAGGCGCGGTGTAGTCCGGCAGCAACCGCTGCAGCGTCTGAGGCACGTTGAACACGAGCCCCACCGCGAGAGCGATCATCGCGATGCCTGCCGCAATGCGCAGACCGCGCTCACGAGTGCGAAACGCGCGAATCCGGTTGACGACGCTGCGTCCGGCCAGGGCGAAGACCAGAAGGGGGATAGCGACGCCGATCGAAAACGAGACCGTCAGCAGCACTGTTCCCGGTCCGATCCGCCCGGTGGAGCCGGCGACGATGATCGCGGCGAGCACGGGGCCGGCGCACGGCACGAACACCGCGCCGAGCGCGAGTCCGACACCGAACCCGCTCCCCCTGTTCTTGACCTCTTTCTGCGGCAGCCACTGGAACGGTCTCTCCAGAAGGCGTTCGAAGCGCGGGATGAGCAGTCCCACTCCGATGACGATCAGCACGATGATCCCGGCCCACCGAAGGACATCCTGCGGCAGACCCAGCAGCCCGAGGATGAGCGAACCCGCGAGTGTGACCAGGGTGAAGCTGAGCACGAGGCCTGCGATCACGAGATACGGACGACTGCGGCGCGCAGGGATCACCTCCCCCTCACCCTCGAAGCGCGCGGACTGCGCACCTCCGGTCAGGAAGATGACGGGCAGGACGGGGAGGATGCACGGCGAAATACCGGTGATGAGCCCTCCGAGCAGGCCGATGAGTATCAGGTCCATGAGCTCCTCGCTTCTGTTGCGAGTACTTCGGTGCGCGGGCAGTTTCGGATTGCTCTGAAGAATTCTGAGATTCTTCCCATCCGATGCGGAGAGGGCTCCGAACAGCAGTCAACGCCGCGGAGATATCGCGGCTCCGAAACCCGGAGGTAGAGAGATGTTCAGCACCAAGAAGAAGATGACCGCAGCGCTGTCGCTCGGATTCGCCAGCGTGCTCGTGCTGGCCGGATGTTCCATGGGCAGCGGTGACACGGCAGAAGACACCATGGAGCCCTCGGCACCTGAGACGTCGGAAGCGACGCCCGAAACCATGGACCCCGCCGCCAACCTCGTCGGCCCCGGCTGCGAGGCGTACGCCGAGGCCGTGCCGGACGGAGCGGGTTCCATCCAGGGGATGTCGCAGGATCCCGTGGCGGTCGCCGCGTCCAACAACCCGATGCTCACGACGCTTGTCGCGGCCGTCAGCGGTCAGCTCAACCCCGACGTGAATCTCGTCGACACGCTCAACAGCGACGAGTTCACCGTCTTCGCACCGGTGGATGACGCCTTCGCGAAGATCGACGCTGCCACGATCGAGTCGTTGAAGACCGACTCCGCAACGCTGTCGTCGATCCTCACTTACCACGTGGTCCCCGGCCAGATCGAGCCGTCCGACATCGCCGGAATGCACACCACGGTTCAAGGCGCCGACCTCGAGGTCACCGGCGAGGGCGACATGTGGATGGTGGGCGATGCGAACATCGTGTGCGGTGGAGTGCAGACCGCGAATGCGACCGTGTACCTGATCGATTCGGTGCTGATGCCCCCGGCTCAGTGACCCGCTGATGCGGCGCGCCCCTCGTTCACACGATGGGGCGCGCCGCATATCCTTGCCTCATGCAGTTCTCGGCAGAATGCGGCGGATGCTCGTGAACTGGGCGCTGACACTCGATCTGTTCGGGACGTTCTTCTTCGCGATCTCCGGGTCGCTGCTGGCCGCGCAGCGCGGCTACGACATCGTCGGCTCACTCCTGCTGGGCAGCCTCACCGGCCTCGGCGGTGGTGTCATCCGCGATCTCATCATCGGAGTGCCGCCCACGGCATTCGCCGAACCCGTCCATCTCGTAGCACCCGTCGCCGCGGCCGTGCTCGTGTTCTTCCTCTCGCACGGCGTCGAACGGTACTCCCGGCCGCTGCTGATCTTCGACGCCGCCGGTCTCGCGCTGTTCTGCACGACCGGAACTGTGAAAGCACTGGAGGCCGGAATGAACCCGGTGGCGGCGATGCTGCTGGGCGTGACCACCGGCGTCGGCGGCGGCCTGCTGCGCGACGTCGTCGCAAATCGCGACCCGCAGCTGTTCAACTCGTCCGATCTGTACGCGGTCCCCGCTTTCATCGGCGCAGCCCTCGTTGCCGGTCTCTGGTTCACGAGCATCCCGAACGTCACCACGGCGTTCATCTCAGCGATCATCGTCTTCGGGTTCCGCGTGCTCTCATTGCGGTTCCACTGGCGCATTCCACATGCCAAGGGTCAGCCGAAGCGAGGGAGAGCGTCCGAATGAGCACGATCGCACGCGTCCTGAGCAGGAGTCGTTCTACCGGGACTTGACGGTGGGCAGCATCCTCGCCGGGACGAAGAGCGACACCATTCCCGATGAGGCGAGAACGACGCGGGTGCCACGGCACGCCACCCGCCGAGATCATCGGAGAGATATCCCGGCGGGTGCCGTGCAATTCCAGTACCAGACTGGTGGGCCCGGCGGGGCTCGAACCCGCGACCCGCGGATTAAAAGTCCGATGCTCTGCCAACTGAGCTACAGGCCCGTGCGTCAATCCTACTTCGTCATGGGCGTTGCGTAATCACGAACGCGCGCGGTGGCGGCGCACCGCGGCACGATTCGCGCAGCGCACGGAGCAGAATCTCTGCCGTCCGTTCCGCGTGACGTCGGCGACGACATTCGTGCAGGGAGCAGCCTCGCACCGCCCGAGCCGATCCATGCCTCGGGTCACCAGGTGCAGCGACGTTCCGAGGTTGATAATGGCGCGCAGGACGAACGGCAGCGACTGCACGTCGTCGCGATAGTGCAGATGCCACCCCTCGCCGTCGTGATCGGTGAGCCGCGGGTATGCGGCCGCCTGCGCGAGCTGCGCATTGAGCAGTTCGGCACGCGCTGCATGAATCGGCTCGTCGACGATTCGGAGCCAGTCGTCGATCACACCGCGCACACGGTGGTGATCGTCGTCCGCCGGGGGAAATGTCATGGTCATGCCGAGATCCAGCATGCGCTCCTCGATTCCCCGCCGATCTTGCGGCCACTCATTCGCGAGGGATGCCGCGAGCAGCACCGCGTACTCGCCGTAAGGGTTGGCACGAACACGGCTGGAGCGTGGAGTCCCGTCACGCCACGAGCGAGGGGACGGTCCTCTACGTCATCTGCACCGACTGCGGCGTCCGTCGCGTCGACCTGCTCCCCAGCTCTCAGATGCCGCCGATCGCGCTGAGCGTCACAGCATCAGGACGAGTGTGATGCCACCGGACCGCCGTGCTCACAATGCCCCCTCGGCACGTCGACGAGCTTCTCCAGCCCGGTCGCCCGCGCCGCTACCGTGCCGGCCGAGGCCTCGGCGATCTCCCCCACCAGCACAGACACCGCCGCAGGAGGCGCCCACACGGCGAACGATGCCTGAGCGCCGTAGCTCGAGTCTCCGAGCACGGCGTCATTGGCCCGTACCCAGTCCCGAAGAACATTGTCAAACCGGCCGGCATCGACATGGTCGACCGTGATCGTGACTTCGGCGAGCACTCGCCGGTCTACCAGCGTCGCGAGATCGAGCGCCTCGGATACCGCCGACGAGTAGGCCCGCACCAGCCCACCGGCACCGAGCTTGATCCCGCCGAAGTAGCGCGTGACCACCGCGACGACATCCGTGAGTTCTCTGCGCTTGAGCACTTCGAGCATCGGGACCCCCGCGGTCCCCGACGGCTCCCCGTCATCCGACGAACGAGCCCGCTCCCCCAGCGCCCCTGTCACCTGCGCTGAGCAGTTGTGCCTGGCATCCCATGCGCGTTTCTTGACGGCTGCGATCACAGCATCCGCCTCCTCCGGCAATGAGACCGGTGCGACGTGCGTGATGAAGCGCGACTTCTTGATCACCAGCTCATGATCGACAGCACGTGCGATCGTGGCGGGATGCCGTGCGCTCATTGCCGCTCCGGGATCCAGGCGAGTTCGCCGCCGTCGAGACGTGCTGCCATGGCGGAGAACCAGTCGCGCTCGGAGGCGAGCTGTGCCCGGTCGAACTCCGCCTCGATGAGCAGGATCTCGGGTACGTCCGCGGCCTCGGCCAGCTCCGCCGAGGCCGTGGCGATCTGCGCCTCGAGTGCGGCGGTGCGCGCCCGTATCGCGACGAGCGCCTCCTCTTTGCCGAGCACGCCGAGGAACGAGAGTGCGGCGACCGTCGTCGTGCGATCGGCCTGAGGCTGTGCGAGCAGCGCGGACACGCGGTGGCGCACTTCGGCGCGCCCGGCATCCGTCAGCGCGTACACCGTGCGCTCCGGGCGTCCGCCGGCCTGTCCTGAGCCGATCGGCTCGATCAGGTGCGCCCGCTCCAGGCGACTGACAGCGTGATAGATGCTGCGAGGTGCACCCGTAACGAAGTCCTTGCGCGTCTCGACGACAAACCGGTGGATGTCGTAGGGATGCCTCGGCCCCACGGTGAGCAGCGCGAGCACGGTCAGCGCGGCGAGATCAAGATCTCCTCGGCTGAACGCCCGGTTGGCATCGTTCATGTTCTCGAGTCTAGAAGCTTGACATCGCCGTCTCGCGTGGGACGCCGATGACGCCATGGCATACGCCGCCGCGTTCACCGAGGACGCCGACGATGTGACGCATGCATGCGAGGGCGATCGCTGGCTGTGCGCGTCCTTCCAGAACACCAAGCGCGATCGACTGTTCGCGATGCTCAACGCCCGTGAAAAGCAGCGCCTCGCCGCCTGAGCCGCGTGATCTCCGTTCGGCTCAAGCAGTGAGCTCGGCGAGCTTGCGCGTCGTACGGACGTTCCTGGCGGTGCCAGCGACCCCGAGCGCACGATCAAGGACCGCCTTGGTCAGCTTGGACGAGTGCACGCCGTCCGCGCCGTAACTGATCCACAGGTCGCGCCCTACCAGGGCGACCTCCTCCCCCGGCACGAGCCGCTCCTCGAGCATTTCGACTGCACCGGCGGACGGTTCGCCCTCGAGGAACATCGCGTGCACGAGCTTGTCCGCTCCGCCCGAGAACGGATGCGCGGCCAGCGCCGCCACGAGCTCGTCGTGCCTGCGCGCGATCACCGGAGTATCGACACCGAATCCGGCGGCGATCACCTCGCGGACACGAGCGCAAGCGGATGGCGCATCGGCGGGCTCATCGCAGATGATGTTGCCGCTCGCGATGTACGTGGACACATTCTCAAGGTCGGTTTCGGATGCCAGCAGCTCGCGCAGTCGAGCCATCGGCACCCTGTTGTGACCGGAAACGTTCACCGCCCGCAGTAGCAGGACACTGCGCATCATGCTTCGAGAGTACCCCCGCCGGAAAAATTGGAGCCCCGAGTCAGGATTGAACTGACGGCCTTCCCATTACGAGTGGGATGCTCTACCACTGAGCTATCGGGGCGTGACCTGACGGGTCAGGCACGAGAATCGATATTACCCTGTCCGTGCCCTCACCGCGAAATCACTCGCACTTCAGGTCAGCATCCGGAACCCGGTCGTCGAGGAAGTAGGCATCAACGGCATTGTCAACGCACACGTTGCCCTTGTTGTACCCCGTGTGGCCCTCGCCCACGCGAGTGATCAGGACGCCCTCTTCGAGCTGTCCGGCGAGGGCGGCAGACCACTCGTACGGCGTTGCCGGGTCGTTTGTCGTGCCGACGACCAGGATGGGTCCGGCGCCTGAAGCATGGATCTCCCCGCGAGTGCCGGTGGGCGGGTACGGCCACACGGCGCACGAGTCCGGACCTGACCAGTACGGCGCGATCGTGGGCGCGCCTGCCGCCACCCTCGCGTCGGCCGCATCCTGCGCGGCCTGATCGTCTTCTACCGGGTAGTCCATGCAGTTGTAGGCACGGAACGCCTCGCTCGAGTTGTCCAGATAGCTGCCGTTCTCGCGGGCGTTGTAGAAGTCGGCCAGAACGAAGGCCGTGTAGGGGTCGCCCTGCAGAGCGCCATCGAGTGCCTGCGTGAGGTAGCCCCAGCTGTCTTGCGAGTACAGAGCCGCGATGATGCCGGTCATCAGCGAGTCCGCACCCAGCATCCGACCGTCATCGTTCGTCAAGGGTGTGCGGTCGACCGCGGCCAGCAGAGCGCCGAGGTCGGCCATCGCCTCGTCGACGGTGCCGTTGAACGGGCACGAGCCGGAATCAAGGCAGTTCTTCATGTACGCGCGCAGCGCCGATTCGAACCCGAGCGCCTGTGTCGTTCCGACATCGATGCCGGAGACGGCGGGATCGATCGCACCGTCGAGCACGAGGCGGCCCGCCTTCTCGGGATACAGCTCGGCGTAGGTCGCGCCCAGGAAGGTGCCGTACGAATAGCCGAGGTAGTTCAGCTGCGTGTCGCCGAGCACCGCACGGATGAGGTCCATGTCGCGCGCCGAGTTCACCGTCGTCACGTAGGGCAGGATGCCATCGCTGTTGGCCTCGCACGCGTCGGCGAAGGCCTGATTGCGCTCGGTGAGCTCAGCTTCCCACTCATCGGTGCCGCGCGGAGCGGCCGGGATGTCGTAGAGATACGCATCCATCTCGGTGGCGTCGAAGCAGGACACCGCGGTCGAGTCTCCGACACCGCGCGGGTCGAATCCGATGACGTCGTAGTTGTCGGCGAGGTCTGCACTGACGGCATAGCCGACACTGTCGAGGATGAAGTCGCGGCCGCTTGCGCCCGGACCGCCCGGGTTCGTCAACAGTGATCCCATCGGCTGCCCCGCGGCTTGGTGGCGCACGACTGAGAGTTCGATCGTGCCCTCGCTCGGCTCCTCCCAATCCAATGGGGCGGTGACGTATGTGCAGTCGAATGCCGCACCGCCGCGGTCGCAGGCGGTCCAGTCGAGCGTCTGCTCGTAGAACGGCAGAAGATCGGCCGAGACGCCATCGCTGTCGGGAGCGTTGGTCGTAGAAGGACGAGGCGTCGCGCCCTCGGGAATCATCGCGTACAGGCATCCGCTGAGCATGATGGCGGCCGTCGCCAGCCCCGCGGTGATCGTCACGAGCCGTCGCAGGCGAGAAGTCTGTCTGGTGTTCACGGTTTCCTCCCGCTCGCGACGGTCACGAGCAAACTCTCCAGTGCGAGCGTCGGTGCGACGTTGCGCTCCAGTGATTCACGGGTCTCGGCCAGATGATCGAGCACGACCAGAGTACGTCGCACAGGCCAGGCGGCCGCGAGCGCCGTGAGATCCTCAGTGAGTTCCCGGTTGATGAGGTCATCGCCTCGCCGGTACTGCAGCATCACGACATCGCGGAACATCGACTGCAGGTCAGTGAGCACCCGGTCGATGCCGTCGCGGAGACTCCGAGTGGCCCTTTTCTTCTGATCGTCTTCGAGGGCGGAGATCTGCGTGCGCAGCGCCGGCGGCACTGCCTGCCCCTCTGCAATGCCGACGGTTCGCAGCAGCGAGGCTCGTTCAGCGGCATCGCGCTCGGCAGTGAGGGACTTCGCGTCCTCTGTCGCGGCCTGGATGATCTCACCAGCGACTTCGACCGCACTGCCGACGCCCCGCACCGACAGCACGGAGCGCAGCGTCGAGTCACGACGGCGTCGGGCTGCCTCATCTGTTGCGAGGCGCTGGGCCATACCGATGTGACGCTGCGAGAGTCGTGCGGCCTGCTCGGCGATCGCGAGTTCGACCCCAGTGCGTTCAACGATCAGTCGCGCCACATCATCGACGTCGAGTTCGCGCAGTCGCAACGGCCGGACCCGAGAGCGAATCGTCGGCAGCAGATCTGCTTCGCTCGGGGCGCACAGCACCCAGACGGTGTTCTCTGGCGGTTCTTCGAGAGCTTTCAGAAGCACGTTGGAGGTGCGCTCGACCATGCGGTCGGCATCTTCGACGACGATGACGCGGTAGCGCCCTGCAGAGGGAGCGAAGTACGAGCGCTCGACGAGTGCCCGCGCCTCTTTGATCGTGATGATGACTTTGTCGGTGCGCAGCGCGGTGACGTCGGGGTGGGTACCGGCGAGCACCTGACGCATGGTCTGTTCATCGTCGGGGCTGTTGGCGATCAGCGCGGCCGCGAACGCATGGGCGAGCGTCGAGCGCCCAGAACCCGGCGGCCCGGTGATCAGCCACGCGTGCGAGAGCGCCGCAGGATCAGACGCTGCCTGTCGAAGGGCTGCAACCGCGTCGTCCTGACCCCAGACATCCGTCCACGGGAACGGAGCGAGGGTCACGGTCATGCACTCAGCCTAACTGCCACCGCAGACACCGCCGCTCAGAGAAGGGACGATACGCGCGCACGGATCTGCTCGGCGATGTTCTCAACGGATGCCAAGGCATCAACGACGAGAAATCGCTCCGGCTCCGCCTTCGCGAGGGCCAGGAATGCCTCGCGGACGCGCGTGTGGAAGTCGAGCTTCTCGGCTTCCAGCCGGTCGAAGGGCTTGTCGGCCGCGTCGAGTCGCACGCGTGCCGCAGCAGGGTCGAGATCGAGCAGCAGAGTCAGGTCGGGCAGTGCGCCCTCGGTCGCCCAGAGCGAGAGATCGCGCACCTGAGAGCCGTCGAGCACGCGTCCCGCTCCCTGATAGGCGACCGAAGAATCGAGGTAGCGGTCCTGCAGCACGATTTCGCCGCGATTCAGCGCTGGCTGCACGACGGTTGCGACATGGTTCGCACGATCAGCGGCATAGAGCAGCGCCTCAGCGCGAGGCGCGATCTCGCCTGTGTGGTGGAGGACGATGTCGCGGATCAGCTGACCGACCTCACTCCCGCCGGGTTCGCGGGTGCGGAGCACCGTGTGACCGGCGTCTGCGAGCCAGGATTCGAGCATCTCGGCCTGGGTCGTCTTGCCCGAGCCATCGCCTCCCTCGAGAGTGATCCACAGCCCGGGCCGTGAGCTCACGCGTCTGCCTTCTTCTTCGCGGCGTTCGCAGCGCGCGTCGCCGCGGCCTTCTTCGCCGCAGCCGATCGGGCCGCCGCCTTCTCCGCATCCGTCTTGGCAACAGCCGCCTTCGGCGCGGTCTTCTTCGCGGCAGTCTTCTTGGCCGGAGCCTTTTTGGCAGCGGTCTTCTTCGCAGGAGCCTTCTTCGCACCCCGCTTGGTGGCAGGACCCTTCGCACGCTTGTCGGCGAGCATCTGCACGGCGATCTCGAAGGTGATGTCTTCGGGCTTCTGACCGCGCGGAATCGTCACGTTCGTCTCGCCGTCGGTGACATACGGGCCGAACCTGCCGTCACGCACCCGGATCGGCTTGCCGCTGACCGGGTCGGCGTCGAACTCGGCGAGCGCGCTCGACGCACGACGCGAGCCCGCACCGTACTTGGGCTGAGCGTAGATCGCGAGTGCCTGCTCGAGTGTGACGTCGAAGATCTGCTGCTCGCTTTCGAGAGAGCGAGAGTCGGTGCCCTTCTTCAGGTACGGACCGTATCGGCCGTTCTGCGCGGTGATCTCATCACCAGACTCCGGGTCGGCGCCGACCACGCGCGGCAGGCTCAGCAGCTGAAGTGCAGTGTCGAGATCGACCGTGTCGACCGACATCGAGCGGAACAGCGAGCCGGTGCGGGGCTTGGGAGCATCCTTCTTGGCCGCCTTCTTCTTCGGCACCTCGACGACCTCACCGGTCTTCTCGTCGACGACTGCGGCTTCCTCCGGCAGGTTCTCCTGCACGTAGGGGCCGTACCGGCCGTCCTTGACGACGATGACGCGACCGTTCTCGGGGTTCTCACCGAGCACGCGGTCACCGGCGACGGGAGCGTCGATGAGCTCCTGCGCCTTCCCGGCGGTCAGCTCGTCGGGCGCCAGGTCCTCAGGAACGTTGACGATGCGTCCGCGCTCTTCGGGGTTGGCCGGGTCGATGACCTCGAGGTACGGGCCGTACTTGCCGAAGCGCAGGGTCGCGGTGTCGGTGATCTTCGTCGAGTTCAACGCGCGGGCGTCGATCTCGCCGAGGTTGTCGACGACCTGCCGCAGGCCCACGTGTGCGTCAGAGCCGAAGTAGAACGACTTCAGCCATTCCACACGCTTCTGCTCGCCGCGCGCGATGGCGTCGAGGTCATCTTCCAGCGCTGCGGTGAAGTCGTAGTCGATGAGCTCAGCGAAATGCTCTTCGAGAAGACGCACGACGCTGAACGCCATCCAGGTCGGAACGAGCGCCTGGCCGCGCTTGGTGGCGTAGCCGCGATCGATGACGGTGCCGATGATGCTGGCGAACGTCGACGGACGCCCGATGCCGTGCTCTTCCAGAGCCTTGACCAGCGAAGCTTCGGTGTAGCGGGGCTTCGGGGTAGTCTTGTGGCCCTTGGCCTCAGCATCCGACATGGCCAGCTCGTCGCCGACGGCGACGGCAGGCAACGACTGGTTCGTGGCAGCGTCAGCGTCGCTGCGCTTCTCGTCCTTGCCCTCTTCATAGGCGTCGAGGAAGCCCTTGAACGTGTAGACCGTTCCGGATGCCGTGAACTCGACCTTCTTGCCGTCCGCCTGGACGGCGATGGTCACCGTGGTCGTCTCGTACTTCGCGTCGGCCATCTGACTGGCGACGGTGCGCTTCCAGATCAGGTCGTACATCCGCAGCTCTTCGCGATCGAGCTCGCCCGACACCGACGAGGGCTTGCGGAAGTTGTCGCCGGATGGGCGGATCGCCTCGTGAGCCTCCTGCGCGTTCTTGCTCTTGGACTTGTAGACACGGGGCTTCAGCGGCACAGCACTGTCACCGTAGAGCGCGACAGCCTGGCTGCGCGCTGCCTGCACGGCCTGCGTGCTCAGAGCGACCGAGTCGGTTCGCATATAGGTGATGAAACCCTTTTCGTACAGGCGCTGGGCGATACTCATGGCCTGCTTCGCACTCATCGAGAGCTTGCGACCTGCCTCCTGCTGCAACGTCGAAGTCGTGAACGGTGCATAGGGGCTGCGCGTGCCGGGCTTCGCCTCGACCTTGGTGACGGTTCCCGCTCCTGCGGCATCGACCGCGTTGGCGAGGGACGTGGCGTCCTTCTCAGAGAGGACGACGACGGCCTTCTTGAGCTTTCCGGTGTCATCGAAGTCGGTGCCGCGAGCGAGTTGACCGCCATCGACGCGCACCATGCGCACACGGAAGGCGCTTCCGGATGAAGCGGATGCGTCAACATCCCAGTACTCGGCGTTCACGAACGCCATGCGCTCGCGCTCCCGCTCGACGATCATGCGGGTGGCAGCGGACTGCACGCGCCCTGCGGACAGACCGGTCTTCACCTTGTACCAGAGCACCGGCGAGACATCCCAGCCGTAGAGCCGGTCGAGGATGCGCCGTGTCTCCTGCGCGTCGACGAGTGCGAGATCGAGCTCGCGGGTATTACCGACAGCGGCCTGGATGGCGTCTTTGGTGATCTCGTGGAACACCATGCGCTTGACGGGCACCTTGGGCTTGAGGGTCTCGAGCAGATGCCAAGCGATCGCCTCGCCCTCGCGGTCCTCATCAGTTGCGAGCAGGAGCTCGTCAGCGCTCTTCAGAGCGCGCTTGAGTTCGGCGACGGTCTTGGTCTTGCGATCAGAGACGACGTAGTAGGGGTCGAAGCCGTTATCGACGTCGATCGAGTACTTCCCGTAGGCCTGCTTGTCAGCAGCCGGGATGTCCTTCTTATCTGCGAGGTCGCGAATATGGCCGACAGAGCTGAGTACCTCATAGCCATCGCCGAGGTACCCCTGAATCGACCGCATCTTCGTCGGGGACTCGACGATGACGAGCTTCTTGCCTTCAGCCAAGGGTGCGTCCTTTCTTCGAAGCACACCATACACACCACGGTCGTGGTGTGCTCACAGCATTGCCGTGAGCGGAGTCTCGGGGTGTCGCCGTCAGAATCCCTCGGGTGGCCCGGCACGGGCTCGGGAGACGGCAGCAAGACCAGCGTACGCCGCCTCGACCCGAACAGTCGCCACAGAACCGTCGATCGTGCATTCCACGAGCACGGCCTCGGATGCCGCGGCAGCTCTGGCTGCGAGCGCGCAGGGTGCCTCTTCAGTGATGATCGCACCGGAGGCGGCATCCGCTGCGGCAAGCGCCGCAGCATCCGCCGCCCCCGCTGCGCGCTGTGCCGTGACGGCTGCGCCGCCTGCAGCGGCCAGCCCCACGGCGAGAGTTGCGGCGACGGCGAGGAGACTGGCCGACAGCGCGGTCCCGGCCATCAGAGACCCCCGGCGAGCGCGCAGCTGGATGCCGCGAGCGGGATGCTGATGAGCCGGCCGATCTGCGCATCGATCTGCGCGTGCACGCAGACGAACTCGCCCCGCGCTTCGCTGGTCATGCTCGCGCCGCCCACCGATGCCGCCACTGCGGCGCGCGCTGCCCCTTCACTCTCGCCGCGACCGAGCAGGCGCGCGGCATCTGCGGCGCCGTCCTGCAGCGACACGAGCTGTGCCGCTGCCCCCAGTGCACCCGCCCCCAACAGCAGAGTGAGGATGACGGCGGGCAGGGCGAGGGCGAGTTCTGCGGCCACCGAGCCGCGCTCGGCATCGCCTCGGGTGCGAGTTCTCGTGGTGATCATGCCGTCATGAAACGGTCAGCGCCCGGCGGACGAGGTCGGTGAGGATGCCGCGGACCTCGTCGGATCGCATGATGACGACCAGCAGGCCGGCAAAGGCAACCGCTGCCATCGTCGTAATAGCGTATTCCGCCGTCGCGGCACCGGATTCGTCGGTGAACAGCGAGGTGGCACGCCGCGTCGTGAGGGTGGGGAGAGTGTTCATGTGTTCCTTCTTTCTTGTCGTTTCTTCTTCGGGAGGCCGTCGTCAGATCGGCAACGGCGTGGATGAGAGGACCGAGAGGATGAGCGGCGCGACGCCGAGCAGGAGAAAAGCGGGCAGCGTGCAGATACCGAGCGGGATCAGCAGGCTCGAAGAGAGCTTCGCCGCGCGCACCCGTCCCTGCACCCGCGCATCGTGGCGATCCTGCACCGCAGCGGCCCGCAGCAGTTCGCCCGCAGGCACACCGGCCGCCCGAGAGAGCTCCAGCACCTCCCCCGTGCGCGCGCGACCGATCAACCCCTGCGCCGGACTGTCATCAACAAGGCGAAGCGAACGATCGATCGAAGTGCCGCCGGACAGCGCGACCGCCACCAGCTCCGCGTGCATTCCCGGAGTGCCGGGGGCAGGGCGCGCGCGGCGCAGCAGGCGAGATGTCCACAGCCGCGCACAGAGCACGAGGAGCAGGCCCGCCACGAGGCAGGCCGTGCCGATCGGGTTGGTGACGAGCACTCCCACGGTGTCAAACCCGAGCGCGAACCCGAGCAGCAGAC
This sequence comes from Microbacterium sp., assembly GCF_048259935.1. GTDB lineage: Bacteria > Actinomycetota > Actinomycetes > Actinomycetales > Microbacteriaceae > Microbacterium. Next base: position 304,804 of record NZ_JBLXHF010000004.1, read on the forward strand.
CGGCGAACGGCATCCACAGCAGCAGGCGCGCCGTCCCCGCAGGTTCCGCGAGTGCGATCCGCACATCGTCGGCTGCAGCGGCGGTATCCCGCATCGTCTCGGCGAGCGATCTGAGGACCTCGGCCAGAGGCGCGCCGACCGTCGATGCGACTTCCCACGCTGCCGCGACTTCGCACCACACCGGGCCCTCTGCTTCGATCGCCATCACCAGAGGGACGCCCTCGTCGCATCGGGCGACAACGCTCCGAGCGTGCTCGTCCCCTGAGTCCGCCAGATGCCGCCAGGCGTTCAGCGGCGCGGACCCTGCCTGCAGCAGCACAGCGAGGGTGCGGATCGAGACGGCTGCAGCTTCTGCCCCGCCGTCTCCCACCGAGCGCCGTCCGAAGCTCACCACGGCCGTACCTCTTCAATATCGAGCCGATCGTTGTTCAGCCGAAAGCATCCCGCCTGAGCGAGCCTCCGCACCCCGTCTGCGCCGCGCGCAAGATGGAGCACCACGGTGAACGCGCTCACCGCTTGGCGGGCGAGAGCGGTGGCATCCATCCCGGCGAGTGCGCCCAGCGCTTCGAGCCGGGCCGGCACATCTGCAAGACCGCTCGCGTGCAGTGTTCCCGCGCCCCCGTCATGCCCCGTGTTCAGCGCCGACAGAAGCTCACGCACTTCTTCGCCGCGGCACTCCCCGACGACCAACCGGTCAGGGCGCATCCGCAGGGACTCTCGCACGAGCCGCGCGAGGGTGATGGAGCCCGCACCCTCCAGATTCGACTGACGCGTTTCCAGTGCGACATGGTGCGGATGCCTCGGGCGGAGCTCTGCGACATCTTCGATCGTCACGATCCGTTCGCGCCCTCGCACCGCGTGCAGCAGCGCGGACAGCAGGGTCGTCTTGCCCGTGCCCGTCCCGCCGGTGATGAGGATGTTCGCGCGCTCGGCCACCAACCGCTCCAACCAGGCGCGATGAGAGGCGTCGAACGCTCCGAAGCCGGCAAGCGCCTCCAGATCAATGGCACGTATCCGCGGAATGCGGATGGACAGCGCCGTCCCCCCTGTCGAGACCGGCGCGAGCACCGCGTGAATCCGGATGCCGGAGGCCAGGCGCACATCCACACAGGGCGACTGATCGTCGAGGTGTCGGCCTCCCGCACCGATGAGTGCGACGGCGAGGTCGCGCACTTCTTTCTGCGAAGCGGCCCACGACGTCACGCGCTCCGCCCCTTCGCCCCTATCGATGAAGAGGCCACCGGCACCGTTGACGAAGACGTCTGTGACCTGCGGGTCTGCGCAGTACTCGGCGAGGGGCCCCAACGCACTGTCCACGTCTCTGGGCGCCGCGTCGTGAGAGTCCGACGCGAGCGAACCCGCACGCGGCTGAATTATGAACGGCTGTGGCATCCCCCGACGCTATTGGCCGTGGCATCCGCACGATGGGTGTAAACCCACGTCCTGTGGGCAACTCACGCGATCACCGAAAGGTGGAGGACGACTGCCCGCAGGTACGGAAAGGGCGGCACCTCACGGGGGGAATGAGATGCCGCCCAATGACGCACCGCAGTCGAGATGATCGGGTGCGTCCAGGCCGGAATGATTTCGGCTGTCGTCGAGTGTACGAGGTGACACCCGCTTCACAAAACCCACCGCACTACGGACTTTCGGCAGTATTGACGAGAATGAGCGGAGGCTAGATTCACTCTGTCCGGGTCGTGCTGTGTGCATGACCCATCCCGTCGCAAAGGAGCGCACGCCATGAGCAGCCAGATCGACCACCTCCTCGATGAGACGCGGCAGTTCGCGCCGTCCGCAGAGTTCGCCGCCCACGCTGTCGCGAAGGCCGAGCTCTACGATCGCGCCGAGGCCGACCGTGAGGGGTTCTGGGGCGAGCAGGCCCGCGATCTGCTGCACTGGCACAAGCCGTTCACCGAAGTTCTGGACTGGTCGGCACCGCCGTTTGCCAAGTGGTTCGACGACGGAGAGCTCAACGTCGCCTACAACTGCCTCGACCGCCATGTCGAAGCAGGCAACGGCGACCGCGCAGCGCTCCTCTGGGAGGGCGAGCCCGGCGACTCGCGCCGCATCACCTACGCGGAGCTGACCGATGAGGTCAAGCGCACAGCCAATGTGCTCGAGGGCCTCGGCATCGGCGCTGGCGACCGCGTGGCCATCTACCTGCCCATGATTCCCGAGGCTGTCGTCTCGATGCTCGCGGTGGCCCGTCTCGGCGCGATCCACTCCGTCGTCTTCGGCGGGTTCAGCGCCGACAGCCTGCGCTCCCGCATCGACGACGCCGGAGCCAAGGTCGTCATCACCGCCGACGGCGGGTACCGCAAAGGCCGCGTCTCCGCGCTCAAGCCAGCCGTGGACCAGGCGCTCAGCGACCGCGGCGACGGCGAGCAGCAGACCGTCGAGCATGTTCTCGTCGTCAAGCGCGGCGAGAACGAGGTCGACTGGACCCCCGGCCGCGACCTCTGGTGGCACGATGTCGTGCCCGCGGCATCCGCCGACCATGAAGCACAGGCGTTCCCCTCCGAGAACCCGCTCTTCATCCTCTATACGTCCGGCACGACCGGAAAACCCAAGGGCATCCTGCACACCTCAGGCGGCTACCTCACACAGGTCGCGTACACGCACAAGAACGTCTTCGATCTGAAGCCCGAAACCGACGTGTTCTGGTGCACAGCCGACATCGGCTGGGTCACCGGCCACAGCTACGTCACGTACGGTCCGCTTGCGAACGGCGCGACCCAGGTCCTGTATGAGGGAACCCCGGATGCTCCGCACCCCGGCCGCTGGTGGGAACTCATCGAGAAGTACAAGGTCTCGATCTTCTACACCGCCCCGACCGCCATCCGCTCGTTCATGAAATCGGGCCGGGCGATCCCGCAGAAGTTCGATCTCTCCTCGATCCGCCTGCTCGGCTCGGTCGGAGAGCCCATCAACCCCGAGGCGTGGATGTGGTACCGCGAAGTGATCGGTGACAACAAGGCTCCGATCGTCGACACGTGGTGGCAGACCGAGACCGGCGCGATCATGGTCTCCCCGCTTCCTGGAGTGACGGCCACCAAGCCAGGATCCGCGCAGGTTCCGATCCCCGGCATCTCGCTCAACGTCGTCGACGAGTCAGGTCAAGAAGTCGGCCATGGCAACGGCGGCCTGCTGGTGATCACGGACCCCTGGCCCGCCATGCTGCGTGGCATCTGGGGCGATCCGGAACGCTACAAGGAGACGTACTGGGACAAGTTCGAGGACCAGGGCTACTACTTCGCCGGCGACGGCGCGCGCCTGGATGCCGACGGCGACCTGTGGCTGCTCGGACGTGTGGACGACGTGATGAATGTCTCCGGCCACCGCCTATCGACGGCAGAGATCGAGTCCTCTCTCGTGGCGCACGAGTCGACCGCCGAGGCTGCTGTCGTCGGAGCATCCGATGAGACCACCGGCCAGGCCGTCGTCGCCTTCGTGATCATCAAGGAGAGCTACCTCGCCGCGCACGACGCTGCAGGCCTCGCCGCGCTGCTGCGAGGCTGGGTCGGCGAGCAGATCGGTGCGATCGCACGCCCACGCGATGTCTACATCGTCGGAGAGCTTCCCAAAACCCGCTCGGGCAAGATCATGCGCCGCCTGCTGCGCGACGTTGCAGAGGGCCGTGAGGTCGGCGACACCACGACGCTCGCGGACACCGCGGTCATGAGCATCATCTCAGCTCAGGTGAAGTAGCCCCGCCCCGAGCCCGCAAAACCACGCCGAGATTGCGTCGTATCGATGCTGTCTCGGCGTGGTTTTGCAGTTTAGGTGGAAGTGGTCAGGCGAGAGTGAAAGTCACTTCGACCTCGACGGGGCTGTCCAGCGGCAGCACGGCGACACCCACAGCGGCACGCGCGTGTCGTCCCGCATCCGCGAAGATCTCGCCGAGCACCTCGCTGGCACCGTTGATGACACCGGGCTGCCCGGTGAACGAAGGGTCGGATGCGACAAAACCACCCACCCGCAGCACTCCGCCGATCTTCTCGAGTCCGCCGGCGGCACCGGCAGCAGCGGCCAACGCATTCAACGCGCAGGTGCGCGCATAACCCTTGGCATCTTCAGCGCTGACCTCGGCCCCGACCTTTCCGGTCGCAGGCAGCGTGCCGGCTGCGAAAGGCAGCTGGCCCGAGGTGTAGACGAGTCCGCCGTGCACTGCAGCGGGGATGTACGCGGCCACGGGAGCAGCGACCTCAGGGAGCTCGATTCCGAGCTCTTCCAAACGCGTGGCGATGCTCATGCGGCGCCTCCTTCGAACTGACGCGAAGCCTCAGCGGCAGCGGCGAGGCCTGCACTGTTGGATCCGTCACTCGACGTGGGACGCTTGAAGTAGGCCACGAGGCCGCCCTCGGGCCCCTGCACAACCTGTACGAGCTCCCAGCCCTGCTTTCCCCAGTTATTGAGGATGGCAGCGGTGTTGTGGATCAGCAACGGGGTGGTCAGATACTCCCACGTGGTCATGGCACTCCAGAAGGTCTTGTCACGGATACCGACAACGCCGACAACGCCGACGTCAAAGGCGGTATTCAGGGAACTCCCCTACGATCTAGCGTATGCCTCAGAAGAATCGCACGGCGACAGGTGTGCTCGGCGGTCTCCTCGGACTCGTCGGGCTCAGCGCCATCGCCGGCATCCTGGTGACTGCCACGGTGACCCCCGCGCTGGCCGTCGCAGGTGCCGCAGGATCCCAAGCCCTCGACCTGTTCGAGAAGCTGCCGTCGTACCTCGAGATCGACGCACCGATGGAGCCGAGCACGATCTACGCGATCGGCGGCGACGGGAACCCCGTGCCACAGGCGACATTCTTCGATCAGAACCGCACCCAGGTCAACTTCGACCAGGTCAATCCCGTCGTCTATGACGCGATCCTCTCCAGTGAGGACAAGGGCTATTACGAGCACGGCGGCATCAACCTCGGCGCCACCGTCAAGGCCCTCGTAGACAACGTCCGCGGCACCTCAACGCGTGGTGCATCCACGATCAGCCAGCAGTACGTCAAGAACGTTCTCGTGCAGCAGTGCGAGCAGGGCGTACTCCCGGGAGCTGAGGACTACTCCGACAAGATCGCGCAGTGCTGGCTGGACGCGACCAACGCCAGCGGCGCCGACGGCGTCGAGCGCAAGCTGCAGGAGATGCGCTACGCGATCCAGATCGAGAAGGACTACTCGAAGAACGAGATCCTTCTCGGCTACCTCAACATCGCCAGCTTCGGCGGAACGGTCTACGGCATCGAGGCCGCGGCGAACTACTACTTCAGCACCACCGCAGCGAACCTCACCGTGGCACAGGCTGCGACCCTCGCCGGCATCGTGCAGAACCCGAACACCTACCGCATCGATATGCCGGGGGGAACCCTGACCGATGAGGACGAAGTCGCCGTCAACGGCGCCGATGACGGGTACAGTCTCACGCTTCAGCGTCGTGACTACGTGCTCGGCCGCATGCTGACCGATGGAAAGATCACCCAGGCACAGTTCGACGAAGCGGATGCCACGCCGATCACCCCGGTCATCACGCCGCCGTCGCAGGGTTGTGCCACCGCGGGCAGCAACGCGTACTTCTGCCAGTACGTCAAGACCGTCGTGCTCAGCGACCCGGCCTTCGGCGCCACCCCGCAGGAGCGCACCAAAGCGCTGTACCGTGACGGCCTGAAGATCTACACCACCCTTGATCTGCGGGTGCAGGACCCGGCAGTCGTCGCGATGCAGGATCGCGTTCCGCCGAACTACGACAACCAGTACTTCGGTGCAGCCGGTGTCACCATCGAACCTGCGACAGGACGCATCCTCGCGATGACGCAGAACACCGTGTTCCAAGAGACCGCGACCGACGATCAGGCCTACACGAGCCTCGTCTTCGCGTCAGACGTCGCCCACGGCGGATCGGCCGGCTTCCCGGTCGGATCGGCCTACAAGCTGTTCACATTGATCGACTGGCTCGAGACCGGCCACTCGGTCAATGAGTCGATAAACGGTCGCAACCAGACGATGAAGATGAAGGCGTCGTGTACCGACTCCAACTGGAACTTCGACACCAGAGAGGTCGGAAACTTCAACAACGCACCGGGTTATACCGCAACTCCGATGCGCTTCACCCGCGACTCATTGAACTCGGGTTACTTCGCGATGGCCTCCCAGCTCGACCTCTGCGACATCAACAAGGTCGCAGATCGCATGGGCGTTACACTCGGTGACGGCGGTAAGACGACGGACGAGAACGTGCCCTTCGACGTCCTGGGATCGAAATACATCTCGCCGCTCGACATGGCCGGCGCCTACGCCACGGTCGCGAACAAGGGCGTCTACTGCACCCCGGTCGCGATCGACAAGGTCCTCGATCAGAGCGACGAAGAGCTTCCGGTCCCCACGACGGCCTGCTCACAGGTGATCACGCCCGAAGTCGCGGCCACAGCCGCATATGCCCTTGAAGGCGTCATGGCGTCCGGAGGAACGGGGTCGGATGCCAACCCGTGGGACGGCACCCCGCTGATCGGCAAGACCGGATCGCACAACGACTTCTCGACGATGATGATCGAGTCGAGCACTCGAGCCACAACCGCAGTGTTCGTCGGTCGCTGGCAGGGTGATAACGACATCTGGGGCCAGTGGTACAACGGCAACCAGCTGCAGAACATCCGCTACGAAGTGGCCCGCGATATGCAGGCTGCGGCTAACGCACTGCTCGGCGGCGGTGACGAGTTCCCGGCTCCAGACCAGAACCTCACCCGTCGCGTGCTCGTCGACCTTCCGAGCGTCGTCGGCCTGCCGGTAGAGGAGGCGACCAGCACGCTGGAGCGCGCAGGTTTCTCGGTGAACGTCGGCGCTCCTGTCGACAGTGACCTCGCCCCTGGCCTCATCGCCGCTCAGGACCCCGGTGCCGGTCAGGTCAGCTCGGGCACGAGTGTGACGATCTCGCCGAGCAATGGTCAGGCCGCAGCTCTGCCCGACGTAGTCGGTCAGAAGGCAAAGGCTGCCGTGGACTCTCTTCACGTGGCTGGATTCAACAATGTGAGCCAGCATCCTTCTTGCAATGCGGACGACGCGAAGATCGTCTCGATGTCGCCAGCCGCTGGCACCGCCGCGAACAAGACGGCGACCGTGACTCTGACGTGCAAGTGACGCACCACCGCACAGCCCACCCTGCCCTCATCGCGCTCGGCGCAGTCGGGGCAGTGGGGGCTGCGTGCGCTGTGTGGGGATTCGGAATCGAACGCTACCTGTTCACGGTCCGAGAGGTCACAGCGGCTGCCCTCCCGCCTGGTTCGGCACCGCTGCGCGTTCTGCACCTCTCCGACGCGCACATGGCCCCATGGCAGCATCGCAAGCAGGACTGGTTGGCATCGCTCGCAGCCCTCGAGCCGGATCTCGTCGTCAACACCGGTGACAATCTCGGCCACCGCGACGGGCTTGACGGCATCCGCCGCGCATTCGAGCCCTTCGCCGGCATTCCCGGCGTGTTCGTCCACGGATCCAATGACGTGCTCGGCCCCACGCCGCGCAATCCGCTCCGGTACCTCTCTGGGCCCTCTGCTCCGCATACAGAACCAGAACGACTCGACACCGATGCGCTGGACGCCTTCCTCCGCGACGAGCTCGGTTGGGCAGATCTGAACAATGCCGCCGCACGAGTGCGCATCGGCGATCGCGACGTCGACTTCTTCGGCACCAACGATGCCCATCGCGATTGGGACGACCTGGACATTCTGCCGGCTGCCATCGCGGCCCTCGGCAGGCGGGATGCCGCAACTCCCCTGCTCGCTGTCACACATGCTCCGTACCAGCGCGTGCTGAACCGGTTCACCGACCTCGGCGCACAGGCGATCTTCGGCGGGCACACGCACGGCGGACAGGTGTGTCTGCCGTTCTACGGTGCACTGGTGGCGAACTGCGATATTCCGTTGAAGCAGGCCAAGGGTCTGAGCACGTGGAGTCACGCCGGGCGCAGCATCCCGCTCAATGTCAGCGCCGGTTGCGGCCACTCGATCTACGCGCCGGTGCGGTTCGCGTGCCGCCCCGAGGCGACGCTTCTGACGCTGACCGCACAGGACACGCCCGCGTGATCTGAGCGGCCCCTCGATTCGGTGCAGCGAGTTTTTCCCTGTAGACTCAAACGGTTGCAACGGGGTGTGGCGCAGCTTGGTAGCGCGCTTCGTTCGGGACGAAGAGGCCGCAGGTTCAAATCCTGTCACCCCGACCAGTTGCAAGAAGGCCGCCCTCCGGGGCGGCCTTCTTCCATATCCTGGAGAAGATCATGAACACCCCCCGACTTGTCGCATTCGACCTCGACGACACCCTCGCGCCCTCCAAGAGCGCGATCTCTCCTCGCATCGCCGCCCACCTGCGCGCCCTCCTGCGCGTCGTCGAAGTGGCGATCATCTCCGGAGGGAACGAGACGCAGTTCCGCGCACAGGTGATCGCGCAGCTCGGCGACGCGAGTCCGACAGAACTCGCCCGCCTGCACCTGCTGCCCACCTGTGGAACCCGCTACCTGCGCCACGACGGCTCTGACTTCACCGCGATCTACACGCACGATCTCTCTGACGACGAGAAGTCCTCGGCCCTCTGCGCACTGCGCGAAGAGGCAGAGCGCCTCGGCCTCTGGGAGTCGAACCCGTGGGGCGACATCCTCGAGGACCGCGGCTCTCAGATCACGTTCTCGGCTCTCGGCCAGCAGGCCCCCGGCGATGCCAAGCACACCTGGGATCCCTCCGGTGAGAAGCGCCTGCGCCTTCGCGACGCCGTCGCCGCCCGCGTCCCCTCCCTCGAAGTGCGCGCAGGGGGATCGACATCGATCGATATCACCCGTGCCGGCATCGACAAGGCCTACGGCATGACTGCTCTTGCCGAGCACACCGGCATCCCGCTCGCCGACATGCTGTTCTACGGCGACCGGCTCGACGTCGGCGGCAACGACTACCCTGTACGCGCACTCGGCGTCCGCTCGATCGCCGTCACCGGCTGGGAAGACACCGCCGCAGAACTCGACGAACTGTTGCCGACCCTGCAGCTCGTCTAGCGAGAGGCGACGTCCGCGGCGACCCTGGCGATCGGGGTCAGCCGCTGCAACTGGGTGACGTGCGAGGGCTCGAGCTCGGCGAGCGAGGCAACGCCGAGCAGACGCATGGTCCGCTCGATCTCAGAGCGCAGGATCTCGATCGTGCGGTCGACGCCCTCCCGCCCACCCGCCATCAGCCCGTACAGGTACGCGCGGCCGATCAGAGTGAAGTCTGCGCCGAGTGCTGCAGATGCGACGATGTCAGCGCCGTTCATGATTCCGGTGTCGATCATCACGGTGAATTCGTCACCCACCGCCCGCCGCACCGATGGCAGAAGGTGGAACGGGATCGGCGCACGGTCGAGTTGACGGCCGCCGTGGTTCGAGAGAACGATGCCGTCGACGCCCTCATCGCGCAGGCGCACGGCATCGTCGACGTTCTGCACCCCCTTGATGACGATCTTCCCCGGCCACAGATCCCGGATGATGGCGAGGTCCCCATAACTGATCGTGGGATCCATCGCGGCATCGAGCAGCTCACCGACTGTTCCGCCAGTGGTGCTGAGGGAAGCGAACTCGAGCGTGGGAGTTGTGAGGAAGTCGAACCACCACCACGGACGCGGAATCGCATTGATGATCGTTTTGAGAGTCAGCTGCGGGGGGATGCTGAAACCGTTGCGCTTGTCGCGCAGCCGGGCGCCGGCGACAGGGGTGTCGACGGTGAAGTGCAGGGTGTCGAAGCCGGCGGCGGCCGCGCGTCGAGTCAACTCGTAGGAGATCTCGCGATCGCGCATGACGTACAACTGGAACCAGTTTCTCGGCGGAACCGGCCCTTGCGGCTCTCGAAGAGTCGCCGCTTTCACGCCTTCGATCGAGGTGGTGCCGAGCGTCGACAGGGTGAACGGGATGCCAGCGGCGGCCGCCGCTCCCGCCCCCGCGATCTCCCCCTCGGTCTGCATCAGTCGCGTGAATCCCGTGGGCGCGATGCCGAAGGGAAGCGCACTGGGCCCGCCGAGGATCTCGACGCTCGTATCGACGTCGGGTGCGGGCCTGAGGATGCCGGGATGAAACTCCACGTCCTCGAACGCCTGCCGGGCGCGAGTGAGCGAGATCTCCCCCTCCGCAGAGCCGTCGGTGTAGTCAAAGGCGGCCTTCGGCGTGCGGCGCTTGGCGATCGTGCGCAGGTCGTTGATGGTGAGCGCGCCCTCCAGGCGTCGCCGTCGCCCATTGAGCTCGGGCTTTTTGAACTTCATCAGTTCGAGGAGCTCTGCAGGATTCGGGAGCTGTCGCTGGACCATGGGTGCCTTTCAGTCGTTCTTGCCCGTACTCGCGGTCATACCGCTCGCCCGGTAGTAGTCGGTGATGTGGTTGCGGACACGACGGCGCGCGGCATCCGCATCTGCTGCCTCGAAAGCCGCGACGATCTCGCGGTGTTCGGCGCGCAAGCGCGCCGTCATGGCACCCCAGTCGTCGATCCGGGCAGATGCTGTGAGCACATATGACTCGATCGCGGTACGCAACCCCGCCATCATCGCGGCGATCACGACGTTCCCGCTCGACTCCGCGAGCGAGAGATGGAACTGCGCGTCAAGGGCAAGGAAGTCCGCCGTGCTCAGGTCATCGGCATCCATCGCGTCGAGGAGGCGGCGCGGCTCAGCCAGGTCCCTGATGTTGTTCGATGCGAGGGATGCCGCGACGGCGTCCTCGAGTACGAGACGCGTCTGCACGACATCTGCCAGCGGGAAGGCCCGTGCGGCCACCTGCAGTCGCATGAGCACGGAGAGGCCCTCGGAGGGCGTAGCGATCACGATCGCGCCGGAGGAAGGCCCGGAACCGGTCGACGTGCGAATCAGCCCGATGATCTCCAGAACCCGGAACGCCTCACGGACGCTCGAGCGCCCCACCCCCAGCTGCGACGCGAGCTCGCGTTCTGAGGGGAGTCGGGCGCCGGGGCCGAGCCTGGCGTCGAGGAACTCCCGTTCGATGTGCTCGAGCACGAGCTGCCATGCTCGTTGCTCTGCGTGTGCGGACATGCGATCCCCCTGTGGTCAGACCACAGCGTACAACGTGTGGTCTGACCACGCAAGAACGGTGCCCGTCCCGCGTTCGAGTCGCAAAAAACGCCGTTTAGGGGCGCCCATACCGGCAGGGATTGCGACCTGAAGGAGGACTGGATCAGCCCAGGTGTCCGCCGGACTCCTCGAGGTAGCAGTGCCCGCAGAGGGATTCGTAGGTGACCACGTCGGCCGGGCCTCCCCCGGCCGCTGCCTCATCGATCGCGACCTGGTCGCCGTCGAAGACGAAGCGCCCGCCGACGACGCGGCCGTTGAACACGGCCTTGCGTCCGCAGCGGCAGATGGTCTTCATCTCTTCGAGCGAGTGCGAGATCGCCAGGAGCCGCGCCGAACCAGGAAAAGCGTGGGTGCGGAAATCATTGCGGATCCCGAACGCGATCACTGGGATGCCGTCGTCCACCGCGATGCGGAACAGATCATCGACCTGACCGGCAGTGAGGAACTGCGCTTCGTCGACGAGCAGGCACGCGACATCGACCGAGTCCGCCGCACTCGCGTCTTCAGCAGCGCTCTGCTGCACCCGCTGTCGTTCGCCATCGAAGAGCACGCGGGCGTCACCGCTCGAGGGGATCAGAAAGTCGACTTCCCGGGTCATGCCCAAGCGGCTCTCGATCTGTGAAGCGCCCTTGGTGTCGATCTCAGGCTTGGCGAGCAGAACGCGCTGGCCCCGCTCCTCGTAGTTGTACGCGACCTGCAGCAGTGCGGTGGACTTGCCGGAGTTCATCGCCCCGTAGCGGAAGTAGAGCTTCGCCACTGCCCCCGGTCACCTCGAGATATCGAGGGCGGCAGCCGTCTGCGACATCGACTCATCAGCCACTGCGGGGTTGTCGTTGAGCGTCTGGCCGTACGTGGGGATGAGGTCGCGCAGCGTGGGCTCCCAGCCCGAGTACTGCTCGGGGAAGCACTTCTTGAGCAGACCGAGCATGATCGGCACTGCCGTCGATGCCCCGGGCGATGCGCCGAGGAGACCCGCGATCGAGCCATCAGCAGCAGAGACGACTTCGGTGCCGAACTGCAGCACGCCGCCCTTGTCGGCATCCTTCTTCATGACCTGTGCACGCTGGCCGGCCTGGATGAGCGTCCAGTCCTCGTCCTTCGCCGTCGGCATGAAGATGCGCAGGCTGTCGACCTTCTTGCGGTGCGTTTTCGTCAACTCGCCGAGGAGGTACGTGATCAGGTCGGGGTTCGCAAAGGCGACGCGCAGCATGGGCCACAGGTTGTGCGGGCGCACCTGGGAGACGATGTCGAGCATCGAGCCGTTCTTGAGGAACTTCGGGCTGAACGTGGCGAAGGGTCCGAATAGCAGAGAGGACTCACCGTCGACGACGCGGGTGTCGAGGTGCGGCACCGACATCGGCGGGGCACCGACGGATGCCTGCGAGTAGACCTTCGCCTTGTGCTGAGCGACGACAGCGGGGTTCGTCGTCTTCAGGAACTGACCGCCGATCGGGAAGACGCCGTAGCCCTTGATCTCGGGGATTCCAGAGTTCTGCAGCAGCTTCAGAGCCCAACCGCCCGCACCGACGAAGACGAACTTCGCGTTGATGCTGCCGGGAGTGCGTCCGAGGCTGTTGCGGTACTTGATCTGCCAGCTGCCGTCCTTCTGCTTCTTCAGCGATCGGACTTCGTGGTTGGTGCGCAGCTCGACCCCCGCATCCGACAGATGACCGAAGAGCTGGTGCGTGAGCGCGCCGAAATCGACATCGGTGCCCGCAGGCACCCGCGTGGCGGCGAAGGGCTCACCCTTGCGGCGCTTCTGCATAAGCAACGGCGCCCACTGGTTGATGACACGCGAGTCGTCGCTGTATTCGATGCCCTCGAAAAGAGGCTCCTTCTTCAGGACCTCGTAACGGTCCTTGAGGTAGGCGACGTCCTTCTCGCCGCGCACGAAAGTCATGTGCGGGGTGGCGTTGATGAACGTGGAGGGCGCATCGAGCACGCCCTTCTCGACCAGAGAAGTCCACAACTGACGGCTCTGCTGGAACTGCTCGTTGATCGAGATCGCCTTGGCGGGGTCGAGCGGGCCGTTCTGGTTCTTCGGCATGTAGTTCAGCTCGCAGAGCGCGGCGTGACCGGTGCCCGCGTTGTTCCACGGGTTCGAGCTCTCCTGGCCGACATCGGAGAGTCGCTCGAAGGCGACGATCTTCCAGTCCGGCTGCAATTCGTGCAGCAGAGTGCCGAGTGTGGCACTCATGATGCCACCACCGATGAGGACGACGTCGACGGATTCAGTCACCCGACCATCCTAGTTCGCCTCTCGCGTTCCCCCGAACCGGCGCCGAGACTGCAAAACCACGCCGAGACAGCGATGAATCGACGCTGTCTCGGCGTGGTTTTGCGGCTTCGGTGTTCAGACCGCGGAGGCGAGGCGCTCTGCGACGATCTCGGCGATCTGCACGGCGTTGAGCGCTGCGCCCTTGCGGAGGTTGTCGTTGCTGACGAACAGCACGAGGCCCTTGTTCTCGGGCGCGGACTGATCGGTACGGATGCGGCCGACGAAGCTCGGGTCCTTGCCTGCCGCATACAGCGGGGTCGGCACTTCTTCGAGGACGACGCCGGGCACGGATGCCAGGATCTCGCGAGCCTTCTCGGGGGTGATGTCGTCGCGGAACTCCGCGTGGATCGACAGCGAGTGACCGGTGAAGACCGGCACGCGCACGCACGTTCCTGCAACTCGGAGGTCGGGCAGCTCGAGGATCTTGCGGCTCTCGTTGCGGAGCTTCTTCTCTTCGTCGGTCTCATTGAGACCGTCATCGACGACAGCTCCCGCCAACGGAATGACGTCGAAGGCGATCGGGGCGACGTACTTGTCGGGCTCGGGGAAGTCGACCGACGAGCCATCGTGCACCAGGCGCAGAGTGTCGCCCTGGGCGAGAACTCCCTCGACCTGACCGAGCAGTTCCTGGGCGCCTGCTAGTCCGGACCCTGAGACGGCCTGGTAGGTCGAGACGATGAGTCGCTCGAGCCCCGCGGCGGCAGCGAGCGGGCCCAAAACGGGCATGATCGCCATGGTCGTGCAGTTCGGGTTCGCGATGATGCCGCGAGGGCGCTCATCGATCGCGTGCGGGTTGACCTCGCTGACCACGAGCGGCACCTCGGGGTCGCCGCGCCATGCGCTGGAGTTGTCGATCACGACGGCGCCGGCCGCAGCGAAACGGTCTGCGTACGCGCGGCTTGCCGTCGCACCCGCCGAGAACAGTGCGATCTCGATCCCCGCGGGATCAGCCGTCTCGACATCTTCGACGATGACCGAAGTGCCGCCGAAATCGATCGAAGTGCCCGCAGAGCGCGCCGACGAGAACAGTCGCAGCTCGCGGATAGGGAACGAGCGCTCAACAAGAATCTCGCGCATGACGGTGCCTACCTGGCCGGTGGCGCCGACAATGGCGACGGAGTGTCCGCTATCGGAGATGCGAGTCATAAGAGTGTCCTTGGCGTCGTGCAGTGATGCAAGCAAGACACAAGGCGCGACGTCGGGGTGCGGATGCCGCGCCTGGCGTCGATGTCAGGGTTCCGGTGAGTCTACCGCGACCCGAGCTCCGGGGTCGAAATCTCAGCGACCGGTGCCCGCGTGGACGACGGCCTCGTCCTCGGAGTCCAGTTCATACGCGGTGTGCACGATGCGCGCGGCGTCGGCGAGGTCGGTGTCGCGCAGCACGACCGAGATGCGAATCTCAGAGGTTGAGATCATCTCGATGTTGATGCCGGCGGTCGACAGCGCTTCGAACAGCGTCGCTGAGACTCCGGAGTGCACGCGCATGCCCGCGCCGACCACCGAGAGCTTTCCGATCTGGTCGTCGTGGATGAGGCTGTCGAAGCCCACCTCGGCCTGTTCCGCGGCGAGCGCCTTGAGCGCTGCCGAAGCATCCGCCTTGGGAAGCGTGAACGAGATGTCAGTGCGGCCGGTCGCTGCAGCCGAGACGTTCTGCACGATCATGTCGACGTTCGCACCGGACTTCGCCACGATCTTGAAGATCTCAGCGGCCTTGCCCGGCACATCGGGGACGCCGACAACGGTGATCTTGGCCTGGCCCTTGTCGGTGGCCACTCCTGCGACGATCGGTTCTTCCATGATCTCTCCCTCAGCTTCGCGCGGGTTCTTCATGCCCTCGCCCAGAACGTAGGTGCCTTCACTCGACGAGAACGTCGAGCGTGCGTGGATGAGCACGCCGTGGCGGCGTGCGAACTCGACGGCGCGGATGTACAGCACCTTCGCGCCGTTGGCCGCGAGCTCGAGCATCTCTTCGCTCGAGACATGATCGAGCTTCTGCGCGCGTGGGATCACGCGCGGGTCGGCGGTGTAAATGCCGTCGACGTCGCTGTAGATCTCGCAGACATCGGCGTTCAGCGCGGCCGCGAGAGCGACGGCTGTCGTGTCAGACCCACCGCGGCCGAGCGTCGTGATGTCGCGGGTGTCGCGGTTGAAGCCCTGGAATCCGGCGACGATGACGATCGCGCCCTCATCGAGCGCTTCACGCAACCGAATCGGGGTGACATCGACGATCCGTGCCGACCCGTGGTGGTCGTCGGTGATCATTCCGGCCTGGCTGCCGGTGAACGAACGCGCATCGAAACCCATCGAGTGGATCGCCATGGCCAGCAGCGCCATCGAGATGCGCTCACCGCTTGACAGCAGCATGTCCATCTCGCGCGGAGCGGGGATGGGCGCGACCTCGTTCGCGAGCTCGAGCAGCTCGTCCGTCGTATCGCCCATCGCGCTCACGGCGACGACGACGTCGTGCCCTGCACGTCTGGTGTCGACAATGCGCTTGGCGACGCGTTTGATGCTCTCAGCGTCGGCGACGGAGGAGCCGCCGTATTTCTGCACAATGAGGGCCAAAGTCACTCCCGGGGATTTCGGGCATTTCCGCCCAAGCGCCATTGTACTTTCGACCCGCATGCCCGCGCCCGCATGTGACCGCCGCGGCTCCTCAGAGCAAGCCGAGTCTGCGTGCTTCACTCGCCGCACCAGCGCGGCTCGCAACGCCCAATTTCTCCAGCAGGTGCACGACGTGCGTCTTCACCGTGGATTCCGAGATGAACAGCCGCGCAGCGATCTGCTTGTTTCCTGCGCCCTCATCGACCAGCAGCAGCACCTCGCGCTCGCGCTCCGTGAGGACCACACGCGGCGCCCGCAGAGCTGCGACCACCCGGCCGTCTCCCCCCGGCGTGAGAACCATCGCCCCCGCGGCTGCGTCGCTGATGGCGGCGACGATCGTGTCGCTGTCGACGTCTTTGAGCAGGTACCCCGCGGCCCCTGCCTCGATCGCACGGATGATCTGAGCGTCGTGATCGAAGGTCGTGAGGATCACGACGGCGGGCGCATGCGGCATTCTGCGCAGAGCTGCGGTGGTGTCGACGCCGTCCATGCCGTCGCCGAGGCGCAGGTCGCACAGCACGACATCGGGGTGCAGATCGGATGCCATCACAAGAGCCTCTTCGCCCGTCGACGCTTCTGCGATCACGGTGAATCCGCGCGCCTCGATGACAGCGCGCAGTCCTGCCCGAACGATCGGGTGATCATCGACCAGCAGCACCTTCGTCGCCATCACTCTCTCCCCTCTGGCGATGCCTGGCCGACGGGGAGCGTTGCGATGAGCGTCGTTCCTTCTTCTGGCGCGGAGCGCACATCGAGCGATCCGCCGAATTCCCGCAACCGCGAACTCATCGCCGACAGCCCGTACGAGGTCGGCGGCATCGTTGCGCGGTCGGCGATGAATCCGACCCCGTCATCGCTCACCGTCATCGTCACATCGCCCGTACCTGCCGCGAAGGCCGCGCTGACGTGCCGAGCGTGAGCGTGCTGACGGATATTCGCCAGTGCCGACTGTGCGACGCGCAAGAAGACGACTTCCTGCGACGTCGCAAGCAGCGGCAGATCCGCCTCTGCGGCAAGCGCTGTTTCGATCCCGGTGTCGAGGCGCAGCGCCTCCAGCATCCGACCGACCGCCGCGACGAGAGCCGATTCTTCCAGCTCCGCGGGTGCCAGCGCCGCGACGATGCGTCGCAGATCGCCGAGCGAGTGCTGGGCGAGGGCTTCGATCTGCGGCATCCGCTCGGCTTCACCGCTGCGCGCGATCAGCACCATCGAGCTGAGTTCCTGCGCAATCGTGTCGTGCAGGTCGCGTGCAAGGCGGGTGCGCTCGTGAGAAGCGCCGGCATCGCGCTGCGTTCGGGCGAGCTCCTCCTGCAACGAGGCCATCTCGTCCTGCGTGCGCACGAGCGAAGCGATCAGCCCTTCGCGCTCGACAGCATCGCGCAGCAGCGCGTCGTAACCGAGCGAGATGGCGAGTGCGAACCCTCCGCCGAGCAGAGGCCCCACCACGTGCGCGAAAGTGATCGGCACCTGATGCAGGATCGGCGCGAGAATCGCCGCGGCCAGTACTGGCACCGCGAACACCACGGATGCCCATCGGCGCAGCACGTGGCCGGCCAGCAGCAGCAAGGGGAAGGAGAGCCAGACGAATTCCGCCGAGAGCAGCAGCATCCCGAGCCAGAGGATGCTGAGCCCACCCAGCCACCATCCGGCGAACCGGCCGCGCGCGAAAGCGGCGCCGGTGGCGTACCAGGCGAGGAAGACACCGGCCGCGAGCATCGCGGGCAGCAGGGGCACCCCCGACGCGATGGCGCGGATCGCCGTCGCCACCGACAGCGACGCCGTGATCAGGTGCAGCGCGAAGCGCGCGATCGTCAGCATCCGCTGGCGTGACAGGTCGGCATTCGCGGGCGATGACATGCTCCGATTCTGCCCTCTTCGCGAGCGAGAGGAGACCAGAAGATGTCGATCTTTCGATGGATCCTCGCGAGCGCCCCGCCGTGGAGGCTGGAAGCATGACTCTTGAGACCACCTCCACTGCGCGCACAACCTCGCGCTCCGCTCAGCTTCTGCTCCTCGGCGCCGTCGCCTTCTATACGGTCGCAGGCCTCGCCGCCGGACTCTTCTACCGCGAGTTCACCAAGGCCAACGGATACCCCGAAGGTCTGATGGGCCAGCTGGGCCTCGCGCACACTCACATCCTGACGCTCGGCATGATCGTCCTGCTGATCGCGATCGTGCTCGAAAAGGTGTTCTCGCTGTCGTCGAGCCGCCTGTTCCACTGGTTCTTCTGGATCTACAACCTCGGCGTCGTCCTGACGACGGCCCTGCTGATCTGGCACGGGATGCTGCAGGTTCTCGGCAGGGAATCGTCCAGCATGATCGCGGGAATCGCCGGGCTCGGGCACATGCTCGTCGGCGCAGGGTTCGTCCTGCTGCTGCTCGCGCTGTTCTCCCGCATCCGCACCGACAGCTGATCAGGGGATCTGGACCGGAGGCATCGATTCTCTGCGGGTTCGCAGCCGGCC
This sequence comes from Microbacterium sp., assembly GCF_048259935.1. Classification (GTDB taxonomy): domain Bacteria; phylum Actinomycetota; class Actinomycetes; order Actinomycetales; family Microbacteriaceae; genus Microbacterium. Next base: position 323,232 of record NZ_JBLXHF010000004.1, read on the forward strand.
GCCGGTCGCAGCGAACCAGCATCCGATGAGGATCAGCGGGAAGCCGATCAGCAGTCCGGGCGTGATCGGCTCGGAGAGGAAGATCGTGCCGAGCACGATCGCGACCACAGGATTCACGTAGGTGAACAGCGGCGCTCGCACGGGACCTACTTCACGGATCAGCGCGAAGAAAGCCACGAACGCGACGGCCGTGCAGATCACGCCGAGCAGCAGAAGCGATACGCCAGAGCGAAGCGTGGGCAGTTCATGCTGAGTGAGCATCGCTGCGGGTAGGTAGCCGATTCCGATCGCGAACAGCGCCAGCGTGATCGTTCCGATCGAGGGAACATCTGCCAGTTTGTGGGCGATGATGAACGGCGCAATCGCGTAGAGCAGCGCGGTGAGCATGATCTCGCCGATCGCGAAGGCGCTGGCTGGGCCACTCGGAAAGAGGCCTGGGCCCACGACGACGATGGCGACCCCCGCGAATCCGAGCAGCAGCCCGCCGAGGCGCACCGGTGCGAGCGCCGTGCGGTCTCCGCGGGTGAGGGCGATGATGACGGCGAACAGCGGCACCGTCGCCACCAGGAGTCCGGTCAGGCCCGAGGGCAGCTGCGTCTCGGCGTGGCTGAGCAGCAGAAAGGGCCCCGCCATCTCGACCAGCCCGAACGCGAGCACCCACGGCCAGTGCTTCCACGCGGCTCTCAGCGCGCGGCTGCGGATCGCGAACGGCAGCAGCACGAGTGCGCCGAGCAGAGTGCGACCGGCGACGACAGCCGGCGGGGTGATCGATTGGACCGCTTCTTTGATGAACAGGTAGGTGATTCCCCAGACGATCGCCATGACGGCGAAGAGGATCCAGCCTCTCTTGCTGAAGCCTGCCTGGGCGCTCATGCCGTCACGACGCTGCGACCGACACGAGGGAACCTCACAGTGTGCGCCGCCCCTCGAATGCGCGACCAAGGGTGACTTCGTCGGCGTACTCGAGGTCGCCGCCGACGGGAAGACCGGATGCCAGGCGTGACACGGTGATCTGCATCGTGAGCAGCAGTCGGCTGAGGTAGCTGGCGGTTGCCTCGCCCTCGAGGTTGGGGTTGGTCGCGAGGATGACTTCTTGCACTGTGCCATCGGCGAGCCGTGACATCAGCTGCGCGATGCGCAGATCATCGGGGCCGATACCGGCGATCGGGCTGATCGCTCCGCCGAGCACGTGGTAGAGGCCGCGGAACTCTCTGGTGCGCTCGATCGCGGAGACGTCTTTCGCGTCTTCGACGACACAGATCAGCGCCGGGTTGCGACGCGGGTCGCGACAGATGCCGCAGCGTTCCTGCTCGGAGACGTTGCCGCAGATCTCACAGAAGCGCACCCGTGCGCGGACGTCGGTGAGCAGCTCCGCAAGGCGTGCGACATCGAATGACGGCGTCTGCAGGATGTGGAACGTGATTCGTTGCGCTGACTTCGGGCCGATACCGGGCAGGCGCCCGAATTCATCGATGAGTTCTTGAACGATGCCGTCATACATCAGGCGAACCTCGTCGGGGGCTCGTAGGGCTCTTCACGGACGAATGTCGCGCCGAGCACCTGGCGGACCACAGCTTCTCCGTAGCGCTGGACGCCACCGGGCGAGCGCTCTGTCACGGCAGGCGCCGAGTACGACTGCGCAGATGCCTGCGGAGCCGTGGCGGGTCGCGCTGCGGGAGAGGCGGATGGAGCGGAAGAGGCAGAAGGTGATGCCTGATAGGGCGGCTCGTCCTCTGGGGGTGCGTCGTCGTCGCTGGGAAGCGGCCCATCGTCGGTGTCGACGAGCCCATCCTGAGGAGCGACAGGGGCGGATGCTTCGACCTCTGCGGGCTCCTCGTCGACGGGGAACTGCGGCTGCGGCGGCGTGGCTGCCTCTGTTGTAGTCGGAATCGACGCGACCGCCCAGTCTGTGACGGGGCCGGCTGGCGCAGACTGCACTGTCTTCTGCGGCTGCGGGGGCGCAGTGCGGACCGGGGCGGGAGCCGCTGCCTCGGATAAGGCAGCAGGCGGCAGCTGCGCGGGCCGGTACTTGACCTTCACGCCGAGCTCGCGCTCGATGGCCGCGCGCAGGTGATCAGAAGGTCCGTTGCCTGGAACAGCGCCCTTGAACTTCTTGAGGTCCTGCTCGCTGGTGAAGCCGATGGTGAGCACATCAGTGCTCGCGTCGAAGTCGAGGGGTTGCACGGCCGTCACCAGCAGCCACGAAGTGCGGCTGACACCCTCGAGGTGGGTGAGAACAGCAGGCCACGCCGTGCGGATGCGGTCGATGTCTACGGGTCCGGTGGGTGCTGGAGTCTGGGCGGCAGGAGCCTGGGCGACAGGAGCCGGAGCGGGAACCTCGACTGCTGCAGGCTCTGGCGTCGGGGCTGATTCCGCAGCGGGCGTGGCCACAGGCGCTGGCGCTGCTGCAGGCACAGGCGCTGGCGCAGGCGCGGCTGCAGGCGCAACGGCTGCAGGCGCGCCGGTGGGCGCTGGGTGCACGGGGGCTGCGCCCTCCCCCGCAGCGCTCAGCACGCGCGCGATCATGAGCTCGAGGTGCAGGCGCGGAGAAGTGGCCCCGGTCATGTCATCGAGTGCGGCGCTGACGACATCAGCCGTGCGAGAGAGTCGTGCGGTGCCGAACGCGACTGCTTGAGCGCGCATGCGGACGAGTTCGTCTTCGGCAAGTCCCCGCAGCACGGCCGAAGCCCCCTCGCCCACCGCGGCGATGACGATGAGGTCGCGAAGACGCTCGAGCAGGTCGTCGACGAATCGGCGAGGGTCTTGACCGGTCTGGACGACGCGGTCGATCGCCGGGAATGCGGCTGCGGCATCTCCTGCGGCGAGCGCGTCGACGATCTCATCGAGCAGCGCACCGTGCGTGTAACCGAGCAGCGACACTGCTCGCTCGTACGCGACGTGATCCCCATCAGAGCCGGCGATGAGCTGGTCGAGCAGTGACAGGGTGTCACGCGGGGATCCGCCGCCTGCGCGAACGACAAGCGGCAGGACGCCCTGGGCGACCTTGACGCCCTCTTCGTCGCAGAGCTTCTCGACGTATTCGAGCATCGCGGCTGGCGGAACGAGCCGGAACGGGTAGTGATGAGTGCGCGAGCGGATCGTGCCGAGGACCTTGTCGGGTTCAGTGGTCGCGAAGATGAACTTGACGTGCGCCGGAGGCTCTTCGACGAGCTTCAGCAGCGCGTTGAATCCCTGCGGCGTCACCATGTGCGCCTCGTCGAGGATGAAGATCTTGAAGCGATCACGGCTCGGGGCGAAGGTCGCGCGCTCGCGAAGATCGCGGGCGTCGTCGACGCCGTTATGGCTGGCGGCGTCGATCTCGACGACGTCGAGGGAGCCTCCCCCAGAACGAGATAGCTCCACGCAGCTCGGGCAGGTGCCGCACGGCGTGTCGGTCGGCCCTTCTGCACAGTTCAGACAGCGGGCGAGAATGCGAGCTGACGTGGTCTTTCCACACCCACGCGGCCCCGAGAAGAGGTACGCGTGCCCGACCCGGTCACCGCGCAGCGCAGTCATCAGAGGTTCGGTCACCTGCGACTGCCCGATCATCTCGCCGAAGGTTTCGGGGCGGTAGCGGCGATACAGGGCTGTGGTCACCTGAACAGCCTACGGCGTACCGCCGACAATGGCCTTCCCGATGGAGGTCGCTGTGGACAGGGAGCTGCCGTGGGGATCAGTCCTCGACGAATCCGATGATCGGCATCGTGGTGGTCACCACGGGAAGCGATGCCGAGATCCGGGTTCCGTCATCACGCCGCGACTCCTCGATCTGCCCCAGTGTCGGGCGTCCAGGAACCACCGGGCCCTGATCTGCCAGCGGCACAGTGACCTCCGCATCCCTCGTCGCCGTATATTCGACGCCGCGCACCGAGAACGCCACCGGCTCCCCCGCGCGCACCTGGACCCGCAGTTCGCCCGGAGTGATCGTCACCTGCAGCGCAGAACCCTGCCACTGCAAAGGGAACGACAGCGAGGGCCAACTCACCGGAAGACGCGGGTCGAAGCTGAGTTCTCCTGCGTGATCACGCATGCCGCCGAAGCCCGACACCAGCGCGCTCCATACTCCGCCTGCCGAAGCCACGTGCACTCCGTCTGCGGCGTTGTGGTGCAGATCGCCGAGGTCGACGAACAGCGACTGCTCGAAGTACTCCCTGGCGAGGTCCTGGTAGCCGACTTCTGCGGCCAGGATCGACTGCACGACAGCGGAGAGTGTGGAGTCTCCCGTCGTCAGCGGGTCGTAATAGTCGAAGTCGGCCTTCTTCTCCGCCGCGGTGAAGTGGTTTCCCTGAAGGAAGAGCGCCAGCACCACGTCTGCCTGCTTGAGCACCTGGAACCGGTAGATCACCAGCGGGTGGAAGTGCAGCAGCAGCGGCCGCTGGTCATCAGGGGTGTTCTCGAGATCCCACAGCTCCCGCTCGAGGAACATCGCATCCTGCGGATGGATGCCCAGGCTCTCGCTGAACGGGATGTGAATCGCCTCGGCCGCCCGATCCCACGCATCCGGCTCTCCTGCATCCAACCCTGTGCGCTCGACGATCCTGTCGTACGCCTGCGGATCATCCTTCTGGATCTCGCGCACGACGCGCGATGCATAGCGCAGGTTGTAGCGAGCCATCACGTTGGTGAACAGGTTGTCATTGACGACCGTGGTGTACTCGTCGGGCCCTGTCACACCGTGGATGTGGAACGTCGCATCCCCATTCGACCCGCGCCAGAAGCCCAGCGTCGCCCAGAGCCGTGCCGTCTCCACGAGGATGTCAGCGCCCTCGCTGCGCATGAAGTGCTCGTCACCGGTCGCTCGCACGTACTTGCCGAGCGCAAAGCTGACGTCGGCGTTGATGTGGTACTGCGCGGTGCCTGCGGCGTAATAGGCCGACGCCTCTTCGCCGTTGATGGTGCGCCAGGGGAACAGCGCTCCGGCTTCGTTCAGCTGGGCGGCACGACGCCGGGCGGCGGGGAGCATGAGCACCCGGGCGCGCAGGGCGTTCCGTGCCCACTGCGGGCTCGTGTACGTCAGGAACGGCAGGACATAGATCTCGGTGTCCCAGAAGTAGTGCCCGCTGTACCCGGAGCCGGTGACGCCCTTGGCCGGCACCCCTGTGCCGTCTGCGCGGGCCGCGGCCTGAGCGAGCTGGAACAGACACCAGCGGATCGCCTGCTGCAGATCGTCGCGCTCTCCGATCACGACGTCAGAGCGCTCCCAGAACGCGTCAAGCCACTCTCGCTGACGCTCGAACTGGGCGGGAACGCCTTCGACAGCGGCGCGGTCAAGAGACCGGCGGCACCGATCGACCAACTCGTGTGCGGGAACGCCTCGTGAGGTGTGATAGCTGACGAGCTTCGTGATCGCGATCGGGATGCCGGCCTTCGCCTGCACTCGGAAGACGTTCTTGGCGATGTCCGATTCGATGAGCGAACGAGCGCTGAACTCGTTGTCTGTCGTGATCATGTGGTCTGCGACGACCGCGAGGGTCATCCCCGAATCTGCGACCTGGTACGACAGTGCCGAGCGCAGTCCGTCCTGCCAGAATTCCGCGGGCAGCAGCACGCGCTCGGTGATCTTCTCGGTCCTGCGCGGATCGAAGCCGGCCTTCTGCGTCGCGGTCGGCGCCCCGCCGTAGACATCTCCGCCGTCCTGGCGGTTCAGGAGCTGACAGCTCACCGTGACCGGAGCATCCGCGTTCTCGACCGTGATCTCCAGCCGGACGATGGCAAGGTGACGCTCTTCGAAGCTCACCATGCGCTCATCGCTGACGCGGATCCGCTTCCCCGACGGCGTCTCCCAGGTGAAGCTGCGCGTGAGGACGCCGGTGCGCATGTCGAGCGTGCGCTCGTAATCGCGCACCTCTGCCTCATCGAACGAGATGGGCTCATCATCGACGTAGATGCGCATGATCTTGGCATCCGGAGCGTTGACGATCGTCTGCCCTACCTCGGCGAAGCCGTAGGCCTGCTCAGCGTGCCTGATCGGCCAGGTCTCATGCAGCCCGTTGATGAACGTGCCGTGCTCGTGCGCTCCGCGACCCTCGATGTGGTTTCCCCGCAGACCGAGGTAGCCGTTTCCGACGGCGAAAAGCGTCTCTGACACGCCATCTTGCGAGTAGCGCGTCTCGGTGAGGCGCCAGGGGTCCACGGGAAAGCGTTCGCGATCGATCATGCGGTCTCCAGAGTGTCGTCGGGCGACGAATCGAACAGCAGCTGGGCGAGGTCATCGACGACAACGGTGGCGCCGGCCTCACGGAGAGCGGCGGGCCCCACCCCGCGATCGACACCCACGACGATGACGAAGCCCGCGGCAAGCGCAGAGGCGACGCCCGCGAGCGCGTCTTCGATCGCGACGCTCTCAGCAGGGTTCACGCCGAGAGCGAGAGCCCCGGCACGGAACATGTCGGCGGAAGGCTTCGACGCAAGCCCATCGCGTTCCGCGACGCCGCCATCGACGACAACAGTGAAGAAGTCGCTGATGCGAGCAGTTTCGAGAACCTCCTCAGCGTTCTTCGAGCTCGAGACGACTCCCTGCGGGATGCCGTGCGCCTGCAGCTGCTGAATCAGCGCGAGCGACCCAGGGTATGGGGCGATGCCCTCCGCCCGTAGAGATGCCGCGAACGCGGCGTTCTTGCGGTTTCCGATCCCGCAGATCGTCTCGGCCTCGGGGGGATCGCTGATCTCTCCCCACGGGATCTCGACGTTTCGACTGCGCAGCAGGCTGGCGACGCCGTCGTATCGTTTCTTGCCGTCGACGTATGCGTAGTAGTCGTCGTCGGTATACGGCGGGGTGATGCCCCACCGGGCGAACACCGCGTCGAAGACCGCCTGCCATGCACGCATGTGCACCTCGGCGGTGGGCGTGAGCACACCATCCAGATCGAACAGCACACCTTCGGCGCGGCGCAGGTCGGGCAAGCTCTCAGGCACTCAGCACTCCAGAGGTCGAGAAGGAGAATCGGGCCGGCATCTCTCCGTGCCGATCTCCCAGCGTAGTCGCGGAACCAGACCGCGAACACCCACCGATTCAGGCGAGGCTGTACGCCTGCCTGGCGATCTCGAGTTCTTCATCTGTCGGGACGACGAGGACCTCGACGGCAGAATCATCGGTCGAGATCCGGCGGATGCCGCCTCCACGGGCTTCATTGCGTGCCGGATCGATCTCGATTCCGAAGAAGCCGAGGGTTGCCATGGCCTCCGCCCGCACTCGGACGGCGTTCTCGCCGACTCCCGCGGTGAAGGAGATGACATCGACACCGCCGAGCTGAGCGATGTACGCGCCTGCGTACGCGCGCAGTCGGTGGATGTAGACCTCGAACGCGAGCGTCGCCGCCTTCTCACCCGCGTCGACACCGGCGAGGATGTCGCGCATGTCGAGGCGTCCGGCCATTCCGAGCAGTCCGCTCTTCTTGTTCAGCAGCTCATCGATCTCGCCTGTGCTCATCTGTGCGACGCGGCTCAGGTGCATGACGACGGCCGGATCGATGTCGCCGGAGCGCGTGCCCATCACGAGCCCCTCCAGCGGGGTCATGCCCATCGACGTCTCCACCGAGCGGCCGCCGTCGACGGCGGTGACCGATGCGCCATTGCCGAGGTGGAACACGATCTGCCTGAGATCGGCGAGGGGACGACCGAGGAAGATCGCCGCCTGCTCTGAGACGTACTTGTGGCTCGTGCCGTGGAATCCGTAGCGGCGGACGCGATGCCGCTCGGCGATCTTGCGATCGATCGCGTACGTGTAGGCGGCAGGCGGGAGCGTCTGGTGGAACGCGGTGTCGAAGATCGCCACGTGCGGCACATCGGCGAAGGCGCGTCGTCCGGCGCGGATCCCAGCGACCGCACCGGGGTTGTGCAGCGGTGCGAGGACCGAGAGATCCTCGATGTTGATCTCGATGAGGTCGTCGATCAAGGTCGGCGCGAAGAAGCGTGCACCGCCGTGGACGACACGGTGACCGACAGCGACCGGCGGATGCTCCGCAAGCTGTGGGCCGTGCTCGGCGAACTGCTCGAGCATCACGGCCATCGCCGCATCATGATCGGCGATCGGCTGCTCACGCCGATGAGTGCTGTCGAGCACTGTCGGCGCCGGCTCCCCCGGCTCTGCCGCCCGGCGCACGGTGTGCGAGATCTCACTCGTGTCCTGGCCGATCCGCTCGATCAGCCCTTCGCCGAGGGGGACCTCGCGCTCCATGTCCATGAGGCTGTACTTCAGCGACGATGAACCGCTGTTGATGACGAGCACAACGCTCATGCGACACTTCCCTGGGCCTGGATCGCCGTGATGACGACGGTGTTGACGATGTCGTCGACGAGTGCGCCGCGCGAGAGGTCGTTGATGGGTTTGTTCAGGCCCTGCAGCACTGGACCGATCGCCACGGCGCCCGCTGAGCGCTGCACGGCTTTGTAGGTGTTATTTCCGGTATTGAGGTCGGGGAAGATGAACACGGTGGCGCGGCCCGCCACTGCAGACTCCGGCAGCTTGGCCGCCGCAACGGCAGCGTCCGCTGCGGCATCGTACTGAATCGGCCCCTCCACGAGCAGCTCCGGCGCCCTCTCACGCACGAGAGCCGTCGCCTCGCGGACCTTATCGACGTCAGCTCCGGATCCGGACTCGCCCGTCGAATACGACAGCATGGCCACCCGCGGATCGATTCCGAACTGTCGCGCTGTCTCTGCGGACGAGATCGCGATATCGGCGAGCTGAGCGCTCGTCGGGTCGGGCACCACTGCGCAGTCGCCGTAGACGAGCACCCGATCGGCGAGGGCCATCAGAAACACACTGGAGACGACATCCACACCGGGCTTGGTCTTGATGATCTCGAACGACGGCCGGATCGTGTGCGCTGTGGTGTGCGCCGCCCCCGACACCATGCCATCAGCGAGACCGAGGTGCACCATCATCGTGCCGAAGTACGACACGTCGGTGACGGTGTCGGCCGCCTGCTGCACGGTGACGCCCTTGTGTGCGCGAAGCCGCGCGTACTCTTCGGCGAAGCGCGCCACGTACTCGGGATCGGTCGGGCTGATGATGCGCGCTGCGGTGATGTCGACGCCGAGCTCTGTCGCGCGGGCGTGGATCTCGGCCTCGTCTCCGAGGATCGTGAGATCTGCGGCATCCCTCGCGATCAGCGTGCCAGCTGCACGCAGAATGCGGTCGTCCGTGCCCTCGGGCAGAACGATGTGCTTGCGATCCGCGCGAGCGCGCTCGATCAGCCCGTACGCGAACATGAGGGGGGTGACGACGGTCGACTCAGCAAGGCCCACCTGCGTGGTCAGCTCCGTGAGATCGACGTGGGTCTGAAACAGGCTGAGCGCGCGCTCATAGCGGTTGCGGGAGTCGGCCGCGAGGCGGCCGCGTGCTCCCATCACCCGCACGGCAGTGTCGTACGTGCCGTGATCGGTGGCGATGATCGGCACTCGCGAGGCGAGTCCGTCCAGCAGCCGCTCGATGGGCTCGGGGAGCGGGAAGGGTCCATTGAGGATGATTCCGGCGATCGACGGGAAAGTTCCGGATGCATCGGCGAGAAGCAGAGCGAGCAGCACCTCGGTGCGGTCGGCAGGCACGACGATCACGGCGTCTTCGGTGAGCCGGGGAAGGACGTTGACCATCGACATTCCGGCCACGACCACGCTCAGCACTTCCCGCGTGAGCAGGTCGGGATCGCCCTTGATCAGTGTGCCGTCGACCGCCGCGATCACTCCGCGGATCGACGGTGCGACGAGCATCCGGTCTTCGGGAATCGCCCACACCGGCCTCGCCTGCTCGCGGTTCGCGCTGTCCTTGACGGCGCGGACTGCATCGATCGTCGCCGGCAGCGCATCAGGATCCGCTCTGTTGACGATGACGGCGAACAGCTCGGCGCGCTCAGCCTGCAGTTCCGCGAGGGCAAGGGCTGCGATCTGACCGACCGCCGCCGGAGTGCGCGCGGTGGAGGTGCCCAGCTGCTCGGCGCGAGCCTGCTGGTCTCGTCCGCCGAGCACGAGCAGGACGGGTGCGCCCAGGTTCGCGGCGATGCGCGCGTTGAATCCGAGCTCGGCGGGGCTTGCGACATCCGTGTAGTCACTGCCGACGATCACGACGGAGTCGCACTGGGTCTCGACCGCTTTGAAGCGCGAGACGATCTTCGCCAGCGCCCGCTCCTGGTCATCGCGCAGCTCGTCGTAGGTGACGCCGACGCAATCGTCGTAGTCGAGGTGCACGCCGTCGTGGGCCAGGAGCAGCTCGAGCACGTAGTCGCGTTCCGCGGAGGATCGCGCAACTGGGCGGAAGACTCCCACCCGCGGTGTCGCGCGCATCAGCGCGTCGAGAACGCCCAGCGCAATGGTGGACTTGCCGGAATGACCTTCGGCCGAGGTGATGTAGATGCTCCGCGCCACGATGTCAGCTTAGACGCGCACCGCGATGATGCATCACTTCGAAGAGCAGAAGTAATCAGAGCGGGCAGACCCCGGAGAGCGCATCGACGATCTCGACAGCATCCGTCTCGAACCGCGCGTAGTGGTCAGGGTCCGAATTGATCTGCACCCGGTGGATGGCCTGCGTCGGCTCCATCTCCTGCCAGCCATCCAGCCTGACCAGCCGCGCGTAGAAGAGTCCGGCGGCTGTCGCCGGATCCATCCGCTCCTGCGCGCTGCCCCACCAGTCCTGCTGCTGGAACAGACCGATGCTGCTCGTGCGCTCACCGTCCGGATTCGTGACGCCGGACGTCTCCCAGTCCCCGTAGTCGATGTTGCGCAGACTGCTCTCCCCCATCGCCGTCATCACTCCGAGGATCTGCCCGTCGCGCCCGAGCCCCTGCTCCGTCGCCGTGCTCACGATCACGGCGGCATTGCGCAGCTGTTCGCCTTTCCATCCCGCAACCCCCGATTCCGGGAAAGACGCGGGTTCCGATACGCAGAGGGCGAGGGGCATCCGGGATGCCGCAATCGGCACGAGGACGGCGAGGAGGGCTACGAGCGTGAGCCCGCCGATCAGGATGCCGGGGAGCCAGCTCTTCCGGCGACGCCTTCGGGAGCGGCTTCTCACGCGTCCAGCGCCTTGCGGCGCCGCGTGCCCGACAGCGCCGCGACCACACCGCCGACCGCGCCGAACAGGTGCGCCTGCCAGGAGACCCCTGGGCCCGCCCCGATGATGCCGGTGAGGATCGACCCGCCGTAGAGCACGATGACGAACAGAGCGATCAGCGCATAGGCGATGCGGTGCGCGACCGGACGCGGCGAGAAGATTCTGACGACCACGTAGGCGAAGTATCCGAAGACGAGAACGGATGCGCCGACGGTGAGCGTCCCCGGCGCATTGATGAGCCAGGTCCCCGCGCCGCCGATGGCGGCAGTGATCACGGTGACCAGCCAGAACCGGCCGCCGCCCTCGACTGCCACGAGGCATCCGAGCACCAGCAGCGGCAGCGTGTTGCCGATGAGGTGCGGCCAGCTCGCATGCAGAAGCGGCCCGAGGATCAATCCGGGAAGGCTGCCGAGATCCCACGAACGAAGCCCGAAGCCGGTGAATGAGCCGGGGAGGATCGCATCCAAGATCTGGATCGCCCACATCAGCGCGACGAGCGCGACGGGAGATGCGAAGCGCGAGAGCTGTCGGCGGCGTTCGGAAGCGACGGGGGTGGTCACTCCACGATCTTCGCAGGTGAAGCTGGGCGACATCCGGCAAAGAAAAGACTCTCCGCGCACCCAGCAGAGCCCGGTTACCCTTGCTACGTTTCCGTCCTGGGGGAATTGGCCTGGATGCCGTCACGCGGAGAGCCGTCGACAAGTCTACCGTGTCGGACCGTGTGGTTCGTCCGCCTGAGCCGTCCCGAGCGGGAGGCCTTGAACGGATAGGCTCGCCGGATGTGCTCGACCCCGTTGGCATCCTGGCGATTCAGCGGTTCGCTGCGCACCTACCAGGCTGACGCGCTCGATCGCCTGCCCACCGGCTCGGCAGATCCGTTGCATGTCGTCGCCCCGCCAGGGTCGGGGAAGACCCTGCTGGGACTGCTCCTGGCCGCCCGTGAGGGCGATCGCACCCTCGTTCTCGCTCCCACGCTGGTGATCCGTCAGCAGTGGACCGACGCCGCACGCGACCTCGCACCCGACAGCGCCGCGGTATCTGCCGATCCGCACGCACCCGCGGCGCTCACCGCGCTCACCTACCAACTGCTGAGCGTCACCGGCGATGGCACGCCCTTCGAGGATCTCGCACGTCTGGGCTGGGAGGAAGAGCTCTGCGTCGCAGGCCGCACGCAGTCCGACGCGGCCACCGCTCTCGCCGAGCTGGCAGTGGATAACCCGGGGGCCTTTCGCTCCGGCATCCGCCGCAGAGTCCGAAACCTCCGCTCGCAGTTCACGCGTCAGCGTCCTGAGCTGATCGGACGCGTCCTTCATCCGAATGCCGTCGCGGTCATCGACAAGCTTGTCGATCACGGTATCCGCACGATCATCCTCGACGAATGCCACCACCTGCTCGACCACTGGGCACTCGTGGTCGCGTACCTCGTAGGGCGCCTGCGCGAACGCGGGATCGAGCCGCTGCTGATCGGCCTCACTGCAACTCTCCCCTCGCCGGACGACCGTGCAGAGTACGACAACTACAGCCAGCTGCTGGGCGATGTCGACTACGAGGTGCCTACGCCCGCCGTCGTGAAGGAGGGCCACCTCGCGCCATATCGCGACACCGTCGCGTTCACGACGCCGACGGATGCTGAGCTCGCATTCCTCCGCGACCATGAGCATCTGCTGAACGACCTGCTCACGAGGGTGCTCGCGACGCCGGATGGGGTCGGCTACCTGACCGCACAGCTGCAACCACCCGGTGAGTCGACCGATGATGCTGCTGCTCGGCTGGAGCAAGCACTCGCGAACGATTTCGCGCTGGCCCGCACGTGCGCGGTCGTGCTGCGCAAGATCGAACCATCGCATCCGATCGCGAATCTACTGCCCGACGCGCTTCTCGAGCGCTGCACGACCGACGACCTGCTCACCGCACTTGCGCGTTTCGCTCAATCTCGGCTGCTGAACGATCCCACAGCGAAGGACCAGTGGGAGTACGTGCGGCGCGCGCTGGCAGACTTCGGCTATCGCCTGGGCGACAGCGGGATCAGGCGGGGGCGCGATGTCGTCGAATCGACACTGGCGCATTCGGCGGGCAAGGACCATGCGACTGTATCGATTCTGCGCACGGAGCTCTCCTCCTCCGAGTCCGAGCGGATTCGGGCGGTCGTCGTGGCGGACTTCGTCGAGCACGGCAACCACAACGGCGCGTGGGGGCCAGCCGCCGCTGGCGCAGTTCGCGTGTTCGAAATGCTGGCCGCCGATCCCACGACGGCGAGTCTTCGGCCGGTCCTGCTCACCTCGCAGCTGCTGCGCACGCGCACTGCGGATGCGGCGATGATCGCGGGTCTCCTCGGCGAGATCCTCGGTGCGCCCGTTCCGGTGTCGCCGGGCGCGGACGGCATCGCATCTCTGCAGGTCTCCGGCACCGCCGCCGTGGTCGCAGCCGTATCGGAGCTGATCTCGCGTGGAGAGGTGCGCGTTCTGGTCAGTACGCGCGGGCTGCTCGGTGAGGGCTGGGACTGCCCGGCGGTGAACACGCTCATCGATCTGACGTCCGCGACGACGTCGTCATCGACTCAGCAGCTGCGCGGCCGCACGCTGCGGTTGGATCCGGCGTGGCCGCAGAAGGTCGCACACAACTGGTCTATCGCGTGCCTCATCCCGCCCGAGATCGCACTCGACGACGATGCAGAGACGCGCCGGCTGCAGCGCAAGCACGGCCACCTGTGGGGACCGAGCATCGACTCGCCGCCGCAGATCGTCGCGGGTCTCGGCCACGCGCTCTCTGCGGCAGCGTGGGATGAGCTCGAGCGCGTGGCGTCCAAGGCACCTGACGCCTCGATCGCCCAGTTGAACGCGTTGACCGATGCCGCCCGTCCCACCCGCGCCGAGACCCGTGCGGACTGGCGCATCGGCGACACGTACTCGCCCGTCGAGCGCGAGGTGGTCGCTCTCCGCCGCTCTCAGCGCTCTGCTCCTCTGCTGCGCACGGCTCCTGCGGCGAGCGCAGCCGCGATCGGCGGCTTCACTGCAGCAGGGGCGGTAGCGCTGATCGCACAGTGGATTCTGATCGGCCAGGGTGTGCACCTCGGCGCGCCGAGCGTTGCGCTGGTCTCGTTGGGTGCGGGTGGGCTGGGAGCGGGAGCTCTCGCGGCCCGATCGCTGTGGGGCGCGCTGCGGGATCGAACGCATCCGGCAGCCGTGTACCGGCTGGCCGCCGTCGCACTGGCGCGCACCCTTCACGAGGCCGGGCGCACCAGCCGCTTCGACGAAGAAGCCATCGTCGTGCGCGCGGATACCGCCGACCCGCTGTCCGTGCGCATCGAGGTCGGCGGCGGTGATGCCGACCGACGTCTGCTGGCAGATGCCGTCGAGGAGCTGTTCGGGCCGGTGCGGACCCCGCGCTTCCTGCTGCGGGTGGACCGCTCGGCGGCACGCTCGACGCCGTTGATCCGTCTCGCCGACCGGCTCTCGCCCTGGCGCACTCTGCTGTCAGTGCCGCGGATCATCGGACGCCGCCGAAGCGATGCGGAGAACTTCCAGCGGCACTGGACGCAGCTGATCGGTGAATGCTCGTTGCACGAACTCGAAGGTGTCACCGGTCTCGCGCTGCTGCGGGCTGCGAGAGCCGCAGGCAGCAGGCTCGACGGGGCTCAGCCGCGCGCACAGGTCTGGGGCTGAACGCCCCGCCGCTCCGTCGGCGGGACTACGATCTAGAGACACCCGATGATGGGCGAGAGGGAGTGCATGGACGACACCCGGTATACGGCTGAGCAGTTCGCGGCGCGGACGTCAGCGATCATGTCCTCCATCACCGGGGTGATCGATGGCAAGGCGGACGCCGTGCGCAGCGCGTTGGTCTGTCTTCTGGCCGAGGGCCATCTGCTCATCGAAGACGTCCCCGGCGTCGGCAAGACCATGCTCGCCCGCGCGTTGGCCGCGAGCGTGGATGCCAGCGTCCGCCGCATCCAGTTCACCCCCGATCTGCTGCCTGGCGACGTCACGGGTGTGAGCGTCTACAACCCGGTCGATCGCGAGTTCGATTTCAAGCCCGGTGCGGTGTTCGCGCAGATCGTCCTCGCCGACGAGATCAACCGTTCCTCCCCCAAGACGCAGTCCGCGCTCCTCGAGGCCATGGAAGAGGGACAGGTCACCGTCGACGGTCGCACCCACGCGCTGCCGGATCCTTTCCTCGTGGTCGCCACTCAGAACCCGTTCGAGATGGAGGGCACGTATGCACTGCCCGAAGCACAGCGCGACCGATTCATGATGCGCATTTCGATGGGGTATCCGGATGCCGCGGCCGAGGCACTCATGCTCCGTCAGCGTGACGTGAAGAATCCGCTCGCCTCGATCGTCCCCGTTGCCGACGCGAACGACATCTCGCAGATGATCGCTTTCGCGCGATCAGTGCATGTCTCACCGGCCGTAGAGGAGTATGCGGTCGCTCTCGCGCACGCGACCCGCAGCGATCCGAGCCTGCACCTGGGTGCCAGCCCGCGCGCAACGCTGCAGCTGGTGCGCGCGGCGAAGGTGTGGGCGGCTCTCGAGGAGCGCGATTTCGTCATCCCCGATGACCTGACCACCCTCCTTGTTCCGGTGTTCGCGCATCGCCTGCTGCCTGCGCGCGGCGTGCACCGAGCGGGTGCACAGCCGGTCGAAGCCGCGCTCGAGCAGATCATGGAGCGCGTGCGGGTTCCGCTCACCGCCCGTTCTTGAGACCATGCGTCCGCGTCGCCCCTTGACTTCCCGCGGCCTGGCCGCGCTGCTTGCCGGTCTCGGGTGCACGATCGCGGCGAACCTGCTCGCCGCACCGATCCTGCTCTATGTTGCGGTCCTGCTGTTCGCTCTCGTCATCACCACGGCGATCATCGTGCACGCACCACGGCGAAGCGGGACGGTGACCCGGCGGATCTCCACTGACCTCCTCACCGTCGGCGAGCAGTCAGAGGTCGCCGTGCGGTTCGACCTGCGCGCACTGCGGGTTCCGTTCGGGACCTGGCAGGATCTGCTGCCGGATGCGGTGGCAGGAGAGGCTGCCGGGGAGTTTCCCACCGACAACGGCACGCACATCCGGTACTCGATCACGGGTGCGCAGCGCGGAGTATGGGCGGTCGGGCCGTTGTCGCTGCGCACGATCGATCCGTTCGGACTGGCCCAGCGCGTACAGCAGTTCGGTGACAGCCGCACGGTGATCGTCGTGCCGGAGGTCATCACGCTCACTCCCCTGACGAGCGTCGCAGGCATCGCCGGCGGCACAGCGCATACGGCGTCATCGCGACTCGGTCAGGGCAGTGACAACCTGTCGCCGCGGCCGTATGTCTCCGGAGACTCGATGCGCCGCATCCATTGGCGCGCGACCGCGCACCGCGGTGACCTCATGGTGCGGCAGGAGGAGGCAGAGTCGAGCCCGGATGCGGTGGTGATCCTCGACCGGACCGCGCACCGCTGGGAGCGGCGCAGCTCGCACCCGGATGCGGATTTCGAGAACGCTGTGTCTGCGTGCGCCTCGATCGCTCTGCACCTCGCACACGAGGGCTACAGCGTGGACGTGCGCGATTCCGCGGGGACGGTGCTGGGCGCACTGCGCGGGCAGGAGGATGAGCGCGACACTCTCCTGGTCGCGCTCGCGATGGTCAGCCCGCAGGGCGAGGGCGGTGCGTTCACCGCACTCTTCGACGGAGCACCCCCTGGTCCTCTGGTGATGATCACGGGAAAGCTCGACGAAGAGGATGCCGCGGCGCTCCGCCACGGCGGCGCATCGGCCCCGGTGCTGCTGACGACCGATCCCGCGCCGGGCGCGATCGAGACCGCAGGTGCGCTCGGGTGGTCAGCCGGGCCGCTGAGCGACGACATCGCTGCGGCATGGGAAGACGCGCTGTCCGAGAACGTCGCCCCCGGAGGCGGACATGTTCCGCGCTGAGCCGCGATCAGCATCGCAGCCCCCGCTCACCCCGGCCGCGAGAGCCGCCGAGGGAGACCGGCACCTGGCCGAGCGCGAAGGCACGTTCGCCGCAGCGCTTTTGGCCGGCGGCAGCGCGATCGTGGCGCTGTGGCCCTACACCTCGGTCGTTGTGCCCGGCGCGTGGTCGATCATCTCCGTGACGGTGGTCGCCTTCATCGCGCTGACCGGCTTCGCCGTCCGCCAGTTGTACACCCGCCGCTTCGCACGCGGGATCATGCCTGCACTCGCGCAGATCGTCGTCTCGATCCCGGCACTGACCCTGATGCTCTTCCCGCAGGGTGCGCTGCTGGGGATCATCCCGACCGGCACCACGTTCGCCGCTGTTGGCAGGCTCGCCGCACAGGCGGTCGAGCAGGTGCAGTTCGGCGTCGCACCGCTGGAGGATACGCCTGCCCTCACCGCGATGCTCGTGATCGGGTTCGCCGCCGTCGCGATCCTGCTCGATCAGGTCATCGCCACACGCGTTCCCCTTTCTGCAGTGATCATCATCGCGGTCGTCGGCGCTCTGCCGATGGTCATCACGATGGGCGATGCGAACCTGCCCTGGTTCGTCCTTTTCGCCGTCCTGACGTTGTTCCTGCTTCGACACGGCACCCGTCACGGCGACGCCTCCCCGAACCGCACATCGGCGGGTCTCGTTCTCGCTACCGGCGCTGCGGCCATCGCCGCCGCCCTGGTGATCACCCCTGCGCTCCCTCTGTCGACGACCTGGGCTGGCGCGGGAACGAGCGAGCATCTGGACCCCTCACTGAGCCTGGGCGAAGATCTGCGCCGCCCCACCCCCTTCACCGTGATGACGATCGCGACGAACGCTCCGACAGCCCCCTACCTGCGAATCGCGAGCCTCTCCGAGTTCGATGGCTCGACGTGGGAACCAGACAGCGGAGATCTGCAGACGGCATCTGAGGGATTCGGCGCACCCGACTGGTCCGATGACATTGCGACGTCGGAGCGCCGAACGTCGATCCGGATCACCGGAATCTCCGGGTCGTGGCTGCCGGTGCCGTACGCTGCGACGAAGATCGTCGGCGCCTCATCCGGGTGGCAGGCGATGCGCTTCAACCGCACCGTCACCTCCGAGAACCGGGATGCCGCGGACGAGGACTACACCGTGACCTCCGTCGTCGCCCAGCCCACGCGCGAGCAGATTCAGGCGGCGAGCGCGACCAGGGCCCCCGGCATGGACGTACCGGAATTCGTCGCGCAGACCGCACGGGACGTCACTGCGGGCTCGGCCACCGATTACGATCGCCTGATCGCCATGCAGAACTGGTTCCGCTCACAGTTCACGTATTCGCTCGATGCTCCCGTCGACGGCGATTTCGACGGAACCGGCGCGGATGCCGTCTCCGAATTCCTTCGAGAGCGCTCGGGTTATTGCATCCATTTCTCGGGAGCATTCGCGCTGATGGCGCAGTCGCTCGAACTGCAGGTGCGGATCGTCGTCGGATACCTCCCCGGTTCGCTCACCGATGAGAAGCGCGGCGACGAGTCGATCTACACCGTCGACAGCGACCAGCTGCATGCCTGGCCGGAAGTGCATTTCGAAGGCATCGGCTGGGTCCCGTTCGAACCGACCGCTTCGCTGGGAACGCCGACCAACTTCCAATCCACCCAGGCCGCCGGCGGATCCTCGACCGGCGAGATCACCCCCGGTGAATCCACCGCCCCGTCGGCGGCACCGACGAGAGAGCCCGAGCTCGACGAGGACCAGGGCGGATCATCGTCGGATGGAGCAGAGACGCTCCAGCGGCTGAATCCCACCCCCGTCATGCTGATCGCCGGCGGCATCCTCGTCCTGCTGATGCTGCCAGCCCTGGTGCGATTCGGCGTACGGACCGGGCGGCGCGCACGGGCGCGACGCGGCGATGCAGTCGCCGCCTGGCACGAGGTGCGTGCCGCGCTCCTCGATCTGCGGCTTCCGGTGTCAGATGCTGCGACACCTCGCATGCGCGGAGCAGACCTCGTCGAGCGGGGGGTGGATCCGGCTGCGGCCGGCACTCTCGTCCAGGCCATCGAGCGCGCGAGCTTCGCCCAGGACGCAGCCGCCGAAGCCGACCTGTCTCCGGCGCTGCGAGAGGTGATCGTGGGGCTTCAGCGCAGTGTCGATGCGCGAGATCGAATCATCGCTGTCATGCTGCCGCTCTCGCTGTTCACCGCGCGCGAGTCACGGGCGCCGCAGAAGTCCCGCTGAGCGGCAGTCCGTCTGAGCGGTCAGCCCGCAGATGCGACCGAGTGCTCTGCGCACTCCACCGCATCGCAGTCTTCGCACACGACGAACTGTCGGCGGCAGGAGGCCTCGGGGCAGTTCGCCGTGCGGGCTGTCGCGGCACCGCATCCGACGCATTCGCCGATGATGGCGGCGTGATCGCTGAAGTCAATGGATTCACGCTTATCGAAGACGTAGAGCGATCCCTCCCACAGCCCATCGTCTCCGTACTTCTCGCCGTAGCGGACGATGCCGCCCTCGAGCTGATACACCTCGCCGAAGCCGCGGGAGACCATGAGGCTCGAGAGCACCTCGCAGCGGATCCCCCCTGTGCAGTATGTGACCACCGGCTTGCCCTTGAGGTCGTCATAGGCCCCGGAGTCGAGCAGCTCCACGAAGTCGCGGGTCGTCTCGGTGTCGGGAACGATCGCGTTCTTGAACCGGCCGATCTCCGCCTCCAGCGCGTTGCGGCCGTCGAAGAAGACGACGTCGTCGCGGGAGGAGACCAGCTCATGCAGGTCTTCTGGCGCCAGACGGATGCCGCCGCCGACCACTCCGTTGTCGTCGACCGCGAGCTCGCCAGGCGCACCGAACGAGACGATCTCCGCCCGCACCTTCACGCTCAATCGGGGAAAGTCGAGGCTCAGCCCCTCAGCATCCAGTCCGGTGCCCTCACTCCACTTGATGTCGGTGTCCGCGAAGGCTGCATACGACCGGAAAGACCGCGCCCACTTCTTCAGTGCTGGCAGGTCTCCGCCGAGAGTGCCGTTCACGCCATGCTCCGAGATGATCACCCGGCCGCGCAGTCCCAGCGCGTCGCCGAGGTCGCGCTGCCACACCCGGATCGCCTCAGGGTCGGCGAGAGGGGTGAAGACGTAGAACAGAACGATCTTGGGAGTGCTCACTCTGCGATTTTAGATGCGAGCGGCTGGTTCTCAGGTGTGCGGCGACGCACCCACGCTCCTGCCGACTCGCTCGAGAGGCACAACAGGCTGATGCACTGCACGGATGCTGCCAGCAGGGTCCAGTCGAGCCCCAGCACTGTGCTGCCGTTGAGATAGTCGATCGCCATGACGACGATCTCCACCGTGATCAGCGCGATCAGCACGGCGCGCGATCGTCTCCCGCGGCGGAGCACGAACAGGCTCATGACCAGCGGCCCAACCGTGAAGAGTACGAATATGCCGACGACCACGAGCAACACAGCCGTGACGGCGATGTCATCAGCGTCGACGAAGTTCGACCAGAACTCCCGGTCGGCGAAGACATCGATCAGCTGCAGGAGCGCGACCAGAGCGATGAGCGCGACTGCGGCGGATACCGTGAGCGGAACGCGCAGGAGCGCCGGTGCCGTCGCAGGCTCTGCGGTGCTCGACTCGGGCGGGAGCGCGGGGGGCAGGACCTCGTTGACCTCGAGAATCGGCAGGTTGCCATCCGTCACGAACCGGTCTCCACCGCCGTTTCGCGCGTGGTAGCCGGTGGTGAAGTCTCGCAGCATCCGCACCTGGACAGCAGGGTCGCCCGCACTGACCGTCTCGACGACATGGTCGCGTTCGATGTCGGTGTTCTCGTCGATCCGGTGGGTCACTTGCAGCGTGAAGAGTGAAAGTCGGACGTCGGTGTCGTACGTGGCCGCCCCGAGCCAATCCACACGCGCGCCTCCTGGCAGCAGCCATCCTGGCGGGCAGTGCCAGAACCGCACATGGTGACGCTGTTTCGGGTTGCCCTCGACCTCCTGCTGAAAGGCGACGTCATGGCGCCGTCCGAACAGCATGAGAGACGAGACCGGAGCTGTCGGGTAGCTGCGCCTCGTGAGCGTGGACGTGATGATGCGCCACGTGGATCCCGCGGTGATGGGATCAGCGTGATGCCAACCGGCAGACGCCATTGCTGCATCGAGCTGCTCGGCCGAGCCGTCCACACCGAGATTCACCGGGTCGCCGAGGAGTCCGTCGGAGGTGCGGGTGCGGCCGAAGAAGTAGTCCGGAACGTAGAGGTCCGACAGCAGCCGGTGCAGACGAGGCAGCACCAGATATGCCGTGATCGCCCAGATCGGAATGAACCAGATGAGAGCCCAGGGTGTGCGAACCCCCTGGATCGCGATGATCGAGGCCAGCCAGACCGCGGATGCCGCGCCGATCAGAAACGCAACTCGGTCGAAGACCGTTGCCGGTGGCACAGGCTGCTGCATCTGCAGCATCCATCTGCGTCGATGCGATGGCTCAGTCACGCGCTCTCCTGTATGAGTCGACCTGGATGCCTCCACTGTAGAGCTCGGCGGGCTGGCACGGGGAGCCTGATCGATCGGATAGACTGTTCAGGTTGTTCCTTGGTGATGTGTCCGAGCGGCCGAAGGAGCACGCTTGGAAAGCGTGTGTTGTGCAAGCAACCGCGGGTTCGAATCCCGCCATCACCGCCAATATTCTGAAGGGCCTCGCGAAAGCGGGGCCCTTCCGCCGTTCAGGTCGCGATTTCGGCCGCTTCGCCGGCGTCAGAGCGGCCTTCTTTGCGACCCGAACGAATCCACTCGAGGAGGAAGCCGCCGAGCACGAGTGTGACGCCGATGCCGACCAGCATTCCGCCGACGGTATCGCTCAGCCAGTGCGCCGATACCAGGGTGCGCGAGAAGGCCATCGCGAGCATCCACGCGGCCGCGACGATCAGCACCCACAATCGGGGAAACAGCAGCACGGCGAGGGCGGCGATGGTCGCCGCGTTCGCGGTATGCCCGCTGGGGAATGAACCGAAATCTGACGTGACGAGCATGTCCTGAGGCCGCGTCCTGCCGAACAGCGACTTCAGCAGCTGCACCGCCCCGACGCTTGCCAGGAGCGTGATCGCCACGAGCACCGCCGCTCTCCAGCGCCGAGCCAGCAGCAGCCCGGCCAGAATCGCAAGAGGAATCAGCAGCGTCGCGATCCACCCGCCGCCGACCCGATCCATGACGCTGCCGAAGCCGATCAGGAACGGGTTGCGGATGTCGCCCATGACGGCGTTCCACCAGACGTCGATTGCGGGGGCGTCCGGTCCGTCTCCCGTGACGAGGACGCCGATCGCCATCGCGGCGAGAATGGCGCCGACACCCCACCGGAGCAGCACGCGATGAGTCATCCGTCCATTCTGTCCGAAGGACGCGGACGGCGCGAGGAAGCGCTCACCGATTGATGCGATCCAGCCCCTGCTCGAGGTCGGCGAGAAGGTCGGCTGCGTCTTCGATTCCCACCGACAGCCGCACGATGTTCTCGGGAACGGCGAGCTCCGTACCTCGAACCGAGGCATGCGTCATGTCCGGCGGGTAGCCGATCAGCGATTCCACACCGCCGAGCGACTCGGCGAGCTGGAACAGCTCGGTCGACTCCGCAAAGGCGCGCGCGGCATCCGGCCCTGCGGCGAGCGCAAGCGACAGCATCCCGCCGTATCCGCTCATCTGACGTGCGGCGATCTCGTGCCCGGGGTGCGATTCGAGGCCGGGGTAGAACACGGTCTCGAACTCCGGCCGCGTTGCCGCCCACTCCGCGATCGCCTGCGCGTTGGCGGAGTGCTGACGCATCCGCACGGCGAGCGTCTTGATGCCGCGGGTGGTCAGCCAGCCATCCAGCGGTGCCGACACCGCGCCCACGGCGAACTGCTGGAACTTCACCTGATCGAAGTACCGATCATCCGCGAAGATGACCGCTCCCCCGAGCACGTCTGAGTGGCCGCCGAGGTACTTGGTGGTCGAATGCACGACGAAGTCGGCGCCGAGCGCGATCGGGTTCTGCAACGCAGGAGAGGCGAAGGTGTTGTCGACGACGACGAGGATGCCGGCCGCGTGCGCGAGCTCAACCGTCTTCGCGATGTCGACGACTTTCAGCAGCGGGTTGCTGGGGGTTTCGAGCCAGATGATCTTGGTCTCGGGGCGGATCGCCGCGCGCACCACGTCTGGATCGCCGAGCTCGACGGTGGTCGTCTCGATACCCCAGGCCGCGTGCACTCGGGTGAGCAGGCGGTACGTGCCGCCGTAGGCGTCATTGCCGAGCAGCACGTGATCGCCGGGCTTCAGGATGCCGCGCAGCAGTCCGTCCTCGGCCGCCAGACCTGAGGCGAACGAGAGCGCACCGGAACCGCCCTCGAGAGCGGCGAGCTGCGTCTCGAGCGAGCTGCGCGTCGGGTTTCCCGCTCGGTTGTACTCGTAACCGGAGCGGAAGCCTCCGATGCCGTCCTGCACGTGCGTCGAGGCTTGATAGATCGGCGGGATGATCGCACCGGTGAGCGGATCGGGGTCCTGGCCGGCATGGATGGCGCGAGTGGCGAAGGCGTGATCGGACATGCCATCCAGCCTACGTCCGGTGCGCGAGCAGGTGTCGAGTGTGACGCTCCGCGTCAGCTGCCGCGGGTCAGCGCGAGAGGTACGCGAGCAGGTCCTGACGAGTGAGCACAGCGTGCGGTTTGCCACCCTCGGTGACCAGCAGCGCGTCGGCCGCAGCCAACGCCGCTCGCGCGTCGTCGACAGAGGCGTGGATGCCGATGAGGGGAAGCATCCCGCCGATGTGAGCACTGACCGGGTCAGTGGGCTTCGCCTCGCCACGGAAGAGCCGATCGAGCAGTCCCTTCTCGTCGACGGACCCCAGAACTTCACCCATCATGACCGGCGGCTCCGCGCTGAGTACGACCAGCTGCGAGACGGCGAACTCGGTCATCATGCTGATCGCATCGAGCACGGTGTCACCGGGGTGCGCGTGAACGAGGTCAGGAATCGGTGTCGACGTGCGGTGCGCACCGGCGCGGGCCGTGAGGACATCGGCGACGGTCTCCCCCGCTTCGATGTCGCTGAACCCGTACGAACGCATCCACGAGTCGTTGAAGATCTTCGACAGGTACCCGCGTCCGCCATCAGGAAGCAGAACCACCATCACCGCATCCGCCGGCAGGCTCTTCGCGACGCGCAGCGCGCCGGCCACGGCCATTCCGCTCGAGCCGCCCACAAGGATTCCCTCTTCGCGCGCAAGGCGCCTCGTCATCGCGAAGGATTCGGCGTCATCGACGGCGACGATCTCATGCGGGACGGACTGGTCATAGGTGCCAGGCCAGATGTCCTCGCCGACTCCCTCAACGAGATACGGTCGCCCCGTTCCTCCCGAGTAGACGCTGCCCTTGGGGTCGATCCCGACGATGCGAACGCGGTCGTCGGAGACCTCGCGCAGGTAGCGTCCGGTGCCGCTGATGGTGCCGCCGGTGCCGATGCCCGCGACGAAATGCGTGACCCGGCCGTCCGTGTCGCGCCAGATCTCGGGACCGGTGGTCTCGTAATGACTGCGCGGACCGTTCTGGTTCTCGTACTGGTTCGGCTTGAATGCGCCGGGGATCTCTCGGGCGAGGCGGTCGCTGACTGCGTAGTACGACTCAGGGCTGTCAGCGGCGACTGAGGTGGGTGTCATCACGATCTCCGCACCGTACGCCCGCAGCACGTCGATCTTGTCTTCACCGACCTTGTCGGGGAGCACGAACACGCACTTGTAGCCGCGCTGCTGGGCGACCAGCGCCAGGCCGACGCCGGTGTTGCCGCTGGTCGGCTCGACGATCGTGCCGCCAGGCTTCAGGTCGCCTGCGGCCTCGGCCGCATCGATGATGCGCCGCGCAATGCGGTCCTTCGCGGAGCCACCGGGGTTCAGGTATTCGAGCTTGACGAGAACCGTGCACTCCACACCCGCCGTCACGTGCTGCAGCTTGACGAGGGGGGTATTGCCGACCAGGTCGACGATGTGCTCGGCGTAGTCCATGTCTCAAGGGTACGGGTGACGGATGCCGCATTACGGCGGCATCCGTCACACCGGTTATCCCTTTGTGGACCCGGCCAGGAGCCCCCGCACGAAGTACCGCTGGAGCGCGAAGAACACGATGAGCGGCACGATGATCGACACGAATGCGCCTGCGGTGAGCAGATGCCAGTCGTTGCCTCGAGTACCCGTGATCTCGGCCAGCAGCTTCGTGATCGGAGCGGCACCGCCATCGGCGAACACCAGAGCGACGAGCAGGTCGTTCCAGACCCAGAGGAACTGGAAGATCGCCACCGAAGCGATCGCTGGCATCGTCAGCGGCAGCACGATCCGGAAGAAGATCTGGCCGCGCGATGCACCATCGACGCGTGCGGCCTCGATGATCTCGCCGGGGATCTCCGACATGAAGTTGTGCAGCAGGTAGATCGCCAGAGGCAACGCGAACATCGAGTGCGCGAACCACACCTGCGCGTACCCGCCGGATGCGCCGAGGGGAAGCGTCACCTGGAGCCCGAAGATGCTCAACCCGCGCGAGAACGTGCTCAGCAGCGGCACCAGGGCCATCTGGATCGGCACGATCTGCAGCGCGAAGATGAAGATGAACAGGAAGTTGCGACCCTTGAAGTCGATCCACGCGAACGCATACGCCGCCATCGACGCGATCATCAGCGGGATGACGGTCGCGGGGATGGTGATGGCGATCGAGTTCACGAAGGACTCGATCATCGTCAGCTGGGTCGTGCCGGACTGCAGCACGTCGACGTAGTTCTCCCCCGTCACCTGCGGGTTCAGGAAGAACTCCCACCATCCGCTCGTGAGGATCTGGTCACGCGGCCGGAACGACGAGATGAACAGGCCGAGAGTGGGGACGGTCCAGAGCACCGCGATGACGATGGATGCTGCGGATGCCCACGGCCGCGAGAGCTTCTTGCGGGTGCGGGCGGCCGACCTGTTCAGCTTGCCACCGGTGGTGATGGCGACGGTCTCGAGGTCGGGGCTGCTCAGTGTGTCGCTCATCGGATCTCCCGCTGCTTCTGGATCTGGCGTGCGTTGTAGATGACGATCGGCAGCACGAGGATGAACAGGATGACGGCGAGCGCGGCACTGCGCCCGGCTTCGAACTTGGAGAACTGCGTGTACATCTCGTTGGCGAGCACGCTGGTCTCGTAGTTGCCGGCGGTCATGGTGCGGACGATGTCGAAGACCTTCAGCGAGGCGATCGAGATCGTCGTGAGCACAACGATGAGGGCGGGGCGGATGGCGGGAATCGTGACGGATGTGAAGCGCTGCCACGCGTTAGCGCCGTCGAGCTCCGCAGCCTCGAGCAGCTCCATCGGCACGCCCTTGATGGATGCCGACAGGATCACCATTGCGAAACCGGTCTGGACCCAGATGAGCACCACGATGAGGAAGAGCGTGTTCCACGGCGGGTTCAGCAGGAATTGCTGCGGCTCGCCGCCGAACCAGACGAGGATCTGGTTGAGCAGACCGATCTGCGGATACTCGGGTCCGCGGTACTCGTACATGAAGCGCCAGATGATTCCGGCGCCGACGAACGAGATCGCCATCGGCATGAAGACGAGGACCTTGTAGATCTTCTCGCCTCTGGTGCGGTCGATGAAGACGGCGTAGGCGAGACCGACGATCGTCGAGACGGTGGGCACGATGAGCACCCAGACGATCGTGTTCACCACGACGCGCACGCCATCGGGCTGCCCGAAGATCCAGGTGTAGTTGGCGAGTCCGACGAAGTCCTTGCCGGACGAGTTCATGAAGGATGCCACGAACGTCTGCAGCGACGGCAGGATGAGACCGATGAGCAGAAGCAGGAAGGCCGGCGCGAGGAACGCGACCAGCTGGATGAGATACCCCTTGCCCGCACGCGAGCGGTAGTCGAGCAGGAAGAAGACCGCCCCCACGACGACTGCGACGCCGATCGCCCAGTAGTAGGAGCGGAAGAACCACATCACCGCGAGCGGGATGAGCAGACACATCGCCAGGCGAGCAACCGTGTACCAGGTGCCGCTGCGCGGGGCGATGTCGACGAGGAACAGGATCGCAGCGATCACCACGGCGAAGGCGATGACGACTGCCACCGCTTGCACCACCGGTGGCAGAGTCCCGATCCATAGGAAGAAGTCAGTCGCGGTCACAGAGTCCCCTTTGCAAGATCTTTGACGGTCCACACATCATCGCGCGGACCGGAGCAGGTGGGCCGCCCTCCCGGACGGCCCACCTGGAGACGGGTCAGCTTGCGGGCCAGCCCGTTTCGATCTGCTGGAGCACCTCATCGGTGGAGGTGCCGTTGACCCAGGCGACCATGCCCTTCCAGAACGTGCCTGCACCGACAGCGCCCGGCATCAGGTCACTGGCGTCGAAGCGGAACGTGGTGTCGGGGTCCTGCAGGATCTTGATGGTCTCCTGAAGGATCGGGTCCTGTGCGTTGGCGGGGTCGAGGCCGTTGTTGGCGGAGGTGACACCGCCGAGGCTCACGCGGCTGTTGGCCCACTCGGGGCTGGACAGGTAGGCGAGAACCTTCTGCGTCGCCTCGGAGTCGCTGAACGCGCCGACGATCTCACCCGCGCCGGTGACGGCGCTGTCGTCTGCACTCTCACCGGGGAGCATGAAGGCCCAGACGTCGCCGTCCTCAGCGATGTTCGTGCCCTCGGGGAAGAAGCCCGAGAGGAACGATGCCTGGTGCGTGAGTGCGCACGAGCCGTCGGCCACCTTCGGTGCCACGTCGCCGAACGCTGTGGAGTTGATCGAGCGGACGTCGCCGAAGCCGGCGTTGACGTTGGCCGGGTTCAGCAGGATCTCGCCGACGGAGTCGAACGCTTCCTTGATCGGCGCATCCGTGAACTTGACCTCGTTGGTCACCCACTGGTCGTAGACCTCGGGGCCTGCCTGACGCAGCACGTAGTCTTCGATCCAGTCCGTGCCCGGCCAGCCGGTCGCGGTGCCGGACTCGAAGCCTGCGCACCACGCGGGGGTTCCGGTGGCTGCCTGAATCGTGTCGGTGAGGGTCTTCATGTCGTCGAGCGTCTTCGGGACCTCAACACCCCACTCGGCGAACTTCGCCGGTGAGTACCAGATCCAGCCCTTGACGTTGGCCATCAGCGGTGCGCCGTAGAACGTGCCGTCGACGGTGCCGTAGTTCACCCAGTCTTCGGTCCAGTACTCGTTGGCGTTCTTCTCGACGTCAGCCGGAGCGGGCTTGAGGAAGTCACGCGTTGCGAAGTCAGCGAACAGACCCGGCTGCGGGAAGATCGCGATGTCCGGCGGGTTACCGCCCTGAGCGCGCGTGCCGAGCTGCGTCTCGAAGTCCTGGCTGCCCTCGTATTTGATCTCGATGTTGTTCTCGTCAGCCCAGTCAGCCCAGGACTCCTGCAGGAGTTCGGCCTCGCTGTCGACGATCGTGCCGTAGATGGTGACGGTTCCTCCGTCGCCGCCGGTGTCCTCACCACCGCCGCTCGGCGCACCGGGTGCTCCACACCCTGCGAGCGCAATGCCCGCCGCGCCGAGAATGGCCAGCGGTGCGAGCCGCCGATAACGCTGTGACAGTGCCATGTGATTTCTCCTCTTCGAGTTCACGTTCCCTGTGCGATCCGATGCGGAGAGCGACCAGATCGGGAACCGCTTCCAGCCCCAACATACTTGTCCGCATCAGCCCTGCACAATGGCGCCAGATCACAAGCTGACAACCTTTGAGCACCATACGACGAATCGTGTGAGAGCGGTACCACCCGGAAAGTGTGGAACCGGTTCCTTTTTGGCGAGCTCGCGGCTACGCTGTGGTCGCAGGAGCAATGGGGCACCTGTGAGTCATCAGGGAGGATGCATGAGCACGATCGCGGATGTCGCCGCACGTGCCGGCGTCTCGAAAGCAACAGCCAGCCGCGCGCTCAGCGGTCGGGGATATGTCTCCACCTCCACACGCGACCGCGTCGAGGCTGCAGCCCGGGCGCTGTCGTATGTCGCGCATTCCTCTGCGACGAGCCTTGCGACCGGACGCACGCAGACCATCGCTGTGATCGTGCCCTCCGTGGGCAGGTGGTTCTTCTCCGAGCTCCTCGCCGGAGCACAGGAACAGCTGCTGGAGGGCGGATATGACCTGACGCTGTTCTCCGTTGCGGAGAACTCTGCCGCACGCAGGCGCGTGATCGAAGAGCTCCTCCCCCGTCGCCGCTTCGACGGGATCATCAGCGTCGGAATGCAGCCCGACTCACCGGAGATGGAACTGCTGCGGCTGCTCAACAGGCCGATCGTCAGCGTCGGCCCGCACAGCGCTCAGATGAGCGCCCTGACGATCGATGATGCCGCCGCCGCGCGCATCGCCACCGAGCACCTCATCGACCTCGGCCACACGGACACCGTCTTCCTCGGCGGTGCCGCACACGCCGACTCGTTCACGTTCGGCGATGCACGCAGGCTGGAGGGATACCGCTCTGCAATGGAGGCTGCGGGCCTGCGAGAACATTCGTTGGCCGTCCCCTCATCCGACACCATGCCGAGCGGATACGAGTCAGCCGTGGACCTGCTCGGCAACCGGCGCACCAGGCCGACCGCCGTCATCGGCGTCTGCGACGAGGTCGCCATCGGTGCGATCATCGCCGCTCGAAGGCTCGGCATCGCGGTACCGACGGAGCTGAGCATCGTCGGCATCGACGATCACCAGCATGCGGAGATGTTCGCTCTGACCACGATCCGGCAGCAGCCGCGCGCGCAGGGACGAGAAGCGGTGCGGATGCTGCTCCATCACCTCGATGACCCTCAGGCACCCCCCGAGCACGTGATCGCGGCATCCGCGCTCGTCGTGCGCAACTCCTCAGCCCCTCTGCGCTGAAACGCACGAATGCCCCGGGCCGGAGCCCAGGGCATTCGTGACAGAAGGACGCGATTACTTGAGGGTAACCGAAGCGCCAGCGGCCTCGAGGACCTCCTTGGCCTTCTCTGCGGTCTCCTTGTTAGCGCCCTCAAGAACAGCCTTGGGAGCACCATCGACGACGGCCTTGGCCTCGCCGAGGCCGAGCGAGGTGAGCTCGCGGACAGCCTTGATGACCTGGATCTTCTTGTCGCCAGCAGCCTCGAGGATGACGTCGAAGGAGTCCTTCTCCTCAACCTCTTCAGCAGCGCCTGCGCCGGCAGCGCCAGCAGCAGCGGCGGGGGCAGCAGCGGTGACCTCGAACTTCTCCTCGAACGCCTTGACGAAGTCGTTGAGCTCGACGAGGGTCAGGTCAGCGAACTGCTCGAGCAGCTGCTCAGTGGTGAGCTTAGCCATGATGTTTCTCCTATTAGATGGGGTTTGTGGGAAGAAAACGCGAGTCGCTTACGCGGCTTCTGCGGTCTCCAGCTTTGCGCGAAGAGCGTCGACGGTTGCGGCAGCCTTGGCCATCGTCGCCTTCATCATGCCCGCGGCCTTCGCAAGCAGAACCTCACGGCTCTCGAGCGAGGCGTACATGTTGACCTCGTCGGCGTTGAGGACATTGCCCTCGTACACGCCGCTCTTGATCACGAGAAGCGGGTTGGCCTTGGCGAAGTCACGAAGAGCCTTTGCAGTGGCGACGAAGTCACCGTGCACGAAAGCGACAGCCGACGGACCCTTGAGGTCGTCGTCCAGCTCGGAGATCCCTGCCTTGTTGGCAGCGATCTTGGTCAGCGTGTTCTTCACCACGGCGTACTCAGCGTTCTGACGAATGCTGTTGCGCAGCTCCTTGAGCTGAGCAACGGTCAGACCGCGGTACTCGGTCAGCAGGACGGCGTTCGAGTTCTCGAATGACTTCGTGAGCTCGGCGACCGATGCATCCTTCTGCGCCATGGTCACTCCTTGATGGGTACGAGATGCCCCACGTGCGTGAGACACCACCTGAACCGCCATCTGCAAACAAAAACGCTCCGGCGCAAGCGACGGAGCGTGGAATCCGGATTTCCGGAGAACGATCATGTCCCTGCGCGGGCCCCTGCAGTGCAGTGCTTCATTCATCTTGCGCTTACGCGCACGACGATGACCAGCGGTCTTCGGTTATGAGAAACTCTACGCGATCAGGGCCCGAGTTCCAAATCAGGTGCGGTCAGCGGCACGACCCGAATGCCCGCCGAGTGCGTCTGCCGCGCGCACGAGAGTGAGGTGCGAGAACGCCTGCGGCATGTTGCCGACCTGCCGAGCGCCTGCGACGTCGTACTCCTCCGAGAGGAGCCCGATATCGTTCACGAGCCCGACGAGTCGGTCCATCAGGACGCGCGCGTCGCCTCTCCGCCCGCTCGCCGCGTACTGCTCCACGAGCCAGAAGCTGCAAGCCAGAAAAGGGTGCTCCCCACCGTCGAGACCATCGACCCCGGATGCCGTGCGATATCGCATGAGCAGTCCATCACGCAGCAGCGTCTTCTCCATCTGCTCGACGGTGCGCAGCATCCTCGGGTCATCCGCGGTGCAGAATCCGACCTGCGGAAGGGTGAGAAGTGAAGCATCCACCTCATCGGTGTCGTAGTGCTGCCGGAAATATCCGTCCGGGTGCACTCCGCGCTCGTCGATCTCCGCTCGCAAGCGATCGCGCATCTTCTCCCAGCGATCCGCGTCGCCGGCGAATCCGTGCTCGCGCACCGCGCGCACGCCACGGTCCAGGGCCGCCCACATCATGACGCGCGAGTGGGTGAACCACTGCAGCGACCCCCGGATCTCCCAGATCCCGTTGTCCTGACGCGCCATTCCTGCCGCGACTCGCTCGATCAGCGCACGCTGCAGCGGCCACGAGAACTCCGTCTCATCGAGCCCTGAGATCCGGGCCGCCTCCAGCGCGACCATCACCTCGCCGAGCACATCGCCCTGATACTGCTCGACGGCGCCGTTGCCGACGCGCACGGGTGATGCGCCGTTGTACCCGGGAAGACTTGTCAGTTCGCGCTCCGCAAGATCGCGCTCACCGCCGATGCCGTACATGATCTGCACTTCGGCCGGCTCCCCCGCCACAGCGCGCAGCAGCCAACGCCTCCAGTGGTGCACCTCTTCGAGGAAGCCGTGCGCGATGAGCGACTCCAGCGTGAGTGCGGCATCCCGCAGCCAGACGTACCGGTAGTCCCAGTTGCGCGAACCGCCGAACTGCTCGGGGAGAGAGGTCGTGGGGGCCGCGACGATGCCACCGGTGTCACGATGCGTGAGTGCGCGCAGCACGAGCAGCGAGCGAACCACGGCGTCGCGGTACGGACCGCCATGCGCGATCGGGCTCGCCCAGCCCTGCCACCATGATCGCGTGCGCGCGATCGCATCCTCAACGTCCAGCGGGGCTGGATCTTCCTCGTGAGATGCATGCCAAGTGAGGACGAGGTCACGCTGTTCTCCGGCATCCACCGAGAACTCGCCCCTGTGCCGGTGGTCGGATGCGGCAAGCTTCACTCCGCGGACGACGACAGCATCCGGGCCTGCGATCGCACTCAGCGCGGGCTCTTCGGCGGTGCCGATCTGCCGCACCCACGGCAGAGCGCGCGCGTAATCGAAGTGCATGCGCAGCTCAGTCGCGAAGGCGACATTGCCGGTGATGCCGACCACTCGACGCACGACATCCGTGCGGTCCTCCGACATCGGCAGGAACTCATGGACCTCGGCGACGCCGTCGGCGCTCTCCCACCGCGTCACGAGGATGAAGGTATCCGAGAGGTAGTGCCGCTGAGCGGTCGCGGATGCATCGCGAGGCCGCAGGATCCAACAGCCATGTGTCGGGTCTCCGAGAAGTGCTCCGAAGATCGAGGCGGAGTCGAATCGGGGCAGACACAGCCAGTCGATACTGCCGTCACGCGAGACCAGCGCTGACGTGCGGCAATCACTCAGAAGTGCGTAGTCCTCGATCGGTGCAGGCATCGCCCGATTCTTGCATGTCGTTGGTCGAAGCGCACGGGTGGGGCTACGGTGGGCGCATGGATGCCGCGACCACACTCATCATCTTCGGCGCTACAGGAGATCTGACTTCGCGTCTGCTGCTCCCGGCGCTCGGACAGCTCTTGGCCACTGAGCCGCACCGGCGGGTGCGGCTGATCGGCGCTGGCATCGAGGACTGGGCGGATGAGGATCTGAAGAAGGTCGTGCAGAAGTCGTTCGCGGCCTCAGATTCCGAAGCCTCGCTCGAGCGGGTCGAGATCTCGTACCGTCAGTCCGACATCACCAAGACGGCTGATCTGAAGGCACTGCTGAAAGGGCTGAGCGGTCAGGTTGCGCTGTACTTCGCAGTGCCTCCTGCGGTGGCTGCGGCGGCATGCGAAGCGCTCACGCCCGAGATTCTTCCCGATGGCGTGATGCTCGCACTCGAGAAGCCGTTCGGCACGAATGAACAAAGCGCTCACGCGCTCAATGCGCGTCTGGCCGAACTCGTGCCGGAGAAGCAGGTGTTCCGCGTCGATCACTTCTTGGGCAAGTCGACGACCTTGAACGTGCTCGGGGCGCGCTTCGCGAACCGTCTGCTCGAACCGCTCTGGTCTGCGGAGAGCATCGATGCCGTCGACGTCATCTACAACGAGAAGCTCGGCTTGGAAGGCCGCGCGGGGTACTACGATCACGCCGGCGCTTTCGTCGACATGATCCAGAGCCACCTGTTGCAGGTGCTCGCGGTCGTCGCCATGGAGCAGCCTGCAACCCTCGATGAGACGGACTTCCGCGAGGCGACCTCCGCGGTGCTGCGTGCGACCACGGTGTGGGGCGATGACCCGGTGTCTTCCTCGCGTCGCGCACGCTATACCGCCGGTGCCGTCGACGGTGTGCAGAAGCCGTCGTATGTGGATGAGCCGGGCGTCGATCCGAAGCGCGCGACAGAGACTCTTGCCGAGGCGACCTTCGAGATCCACAATGCGCGCTGGGCCGGGGTTCCATTCACTCTGCGGTCGGGCAAGGCACTGAGCGATCCCGTCCGCGAAGTCGTCGTCCGATTCAAGCCGGTGCGCCATGTACCTGTTGGACTCACCGGCTCCGCGGCCGGCGCCATCCTGCGGTTCTACCTCGCGCCGGATGAGATGTCCCTCGAGCTCAACCTCAACGGCGCAGATGACCCCTTCGTCCTCGAGCGCGCAACGCTGTCTGCTGATCTCGGAGCAGGTCAGCTGCTCGCCTACGCCGAGGTGCTCTCCGGCATCCTCGATGGCGACCCGCTGCTGTCGGTGCGCGCAGACGCCGCCGAGCAGTGCTGGCGGATCCTTCAGCCCGTGCTGGATGCGTGGTCGCGTGGCGAAGTGCCCCTCGAGGAGTACGACGCGGGTTCCCGCGGCCCCGACGGCTGGCCCGTTCGCCGCTGACTCGGCGCGGCCGGCAATCGGTGCGCGTCGATCGGGGTAGCCTCGAACAGTGACCCCGGAACTACAGGCGCGAATCGTCGCGGACTCCCGCGACCGCGTCGCCTGGCTTCGAGCACGGGCACGAGGGATCACTGCCACGGATGTCGCCGGGCTCTCCGGAGACAAGTCCATCGCCAGAGCCGCCGATGCCAAGCTCGGCGGTGGCGCACGATTCGCCGGCAACGCGTATACCGACCACGGACGCAGACGAGAGCCCGAGATCGCAGCGTGGGTCGCCGCGACGCACGGCATCCGTCCTTCCTCCGCCCTCTTCCGCGCTGAGGCAGAGCACCGCCATCTGGCAACGCCCGATGGTGTCGTGCAGGATACTGACGGTCGGATCCTGCTGTCCGAGATCAAGACCACGAACAAGAACTGGCGCACGATCCCGCGTACCTATCTTCGTCAGGTGTGGTGGCAGCAGCACGTGCTCGGCGCCGAGCGCACACTGTTCGTCTGGGAAGAGCACGTCGACTTCACCCCCGTCGATGACGAACCGCGCTGTGTGTGGATCGATCGTGATGAACGAGAGATCGGACAGCTGGTGCGTCTTGCGACCGGACTGATCGATGAGCTCTACCATCGCACCACCGGGCAGCGCCCGCCGAGCGCGGCATCCGTGACGCCCGCCAGCAGACGTGACGCCCTCCGAGAGCGCGACGCGTACCGCGCGCTCGCTCTGGCTGACTGACGCGTTATTCAAGTACTCTGCGCGCTTCGTCCGCGACCTCGCTGGCGATGGCGTCGAGCAGCGGGGAGCGCAGGTTCCATTGCTGCCAGTAGAGCGGTACTCGCACGGGGTTGCCGCCGAGTCTGACGATCGCTCCGGACGCTTCGGCCTCTGCCGCCTGAGAGACGGGCAGCATGCCCCACCCCAGCCCGAGGATCACTGCCTGGGCGAAGTCGTGGGATGCCGGCACGAAGTGACGTGGGATGCCGTGCTCAGAGACGCCCCGCGACGCCAACCATGCGTGTTGGAGGGTATCGCGCCGGTCGAAGTCCACGAACGGCGCCTCGCTCAGCGCCCCGGCCGTGACGCCGTCGGGGAACCATCGCTCGACGAACTCTGGTGTCGCGACGGCCTCGTATCGAAACACTCCCAGACGCGTCACCGTGCATCCTGAGACGGGTGTCGCCTCGGATGTGACAGCCGCCATCACTTCGCCGGACTCCAGCAGACGCGCGGTGAAATTCTGATCGTCGCGGTGCAGATCGAAATCGATGTCCAGTCGCGCAGCGAGTCTGGCCAACGGCGACAGGAACCAGACCGCCATGGAGTCGGCGTTGACGGCAAGTGGCACGCGCACACGCTCTCCCCCGGCCTCCAGTCCCAGCGCCGACAGCGCCTCATGCTCGAGCAGGGCGACCTGCCTGGCCATTCGCACGACGGCTTCGCCTGCGCCTGTGGCGACGGCTGGCTTGCCGCGTACGATGAGCACCTGACCGAGCTGGTTCTCGAGGGTCTTCAGGCGCTGGCTCACCGCTGATGGAGTGATGCTCAGAGAGCGAGCTGCCGCGTCGAGACTGCCGCCGTCGACGATCGCGGCCACAGTGAGGGCGAGCTCTGCGGGGATTCCAGCCATGTAAGCAACACTAATGCGTATGAAGATCTGATCGTTGGCGCTTACAGTCGCGGAGCAATAGCGTCAGGACGTGATCTCATTCTTCGCCGGGCTCGGGCTCGGGCTTTCCCTTATCGTCGCCATCGGCGCACAGAACGTCTATGTCCTCCGACAGGGGATCCGCCGTCAGCATGTTCTCGCTGTCGTTGCGATCTGCGCCTTATCGGATGCTGTGCTGATTGCGGCCGGCGTCGCTGGCCTCGGTTTCCTGCTGCAGGCAGCGCCTTGGCTCGTAACCGCCGCACGCCTATTGGGCGCGCTCTTCCTCCTCGGATACGCGGCCCTCGCCGCGCGCAGAGCCTTGAAAGGTACCGAGGAGGGGCTGCGCATCGAGAGCACGTCAGCGAAGACCACGTCGTCAGGACTCGTGCCAGTGATTCTCGCAGCGCTGGCGCTGACCTGGCTGAATCCGCACGTATACCTCGACACCGTGCTCATGCTGGGCTCGATCGCCGCCACGCATGGCGAGCACAGATGGGTGTTCGCCGGCGGCGCCATCGTCGCCAGCATCGTCTGGTTCACCACTCTCGGCTACGGCGCGCGCTACCTCGGCAAGTGGCTCAAGACCGCCCGGGCATGGCGGATTCTGGATGCTGTTATCGCGGTGGTCATGTTGAGCATCGCGATCAATCTGTTGCTGCCGGTGTTCATCGGCTGACCTTGACCGGACAGAACAGAGAAGGCCACCCCGTAGGGTGGCCTTCTCTTCTCTATTCTCTACTTCTCGTTAATGCAGAATAGCCACCTCAAAGAGGTGGCTATTCCATAAAAGGAGTTCGGCGGTGTCCTACTCTCCCACAGGGTCCCCCCTGCAGTACCATCGGCGCTGTGAGGCTTAGCTTC
>NZ_JBLXHF010000005.1:0-312451 GCF_048259935.1 Microbacterium sp.
CGGGTCCGACGCCCCGGGTGGGCGATCGTGATCGGTGGGCTCGGCGGGGCCGCTGCTTCGCACGCCGGCGACCGGCTTTTCCGCCAACCAGGATTCGCCCGGGGGCACGTCGTCGACTTCCTCGCCTACGGCAACTGGTTCATCGGGAACCTCGCCGACATCGTGATCGTCACCGCTACGATTGCCGGAGCGCTCCTGATGCTCCGCGGCACCGAGAACTGAGAGGGCCAACCATGGAGATCACCCTGCAGTACTTCGACGGCTGCCCGAACTGGGAAGTACTCGACCGCCGGCTTGCTGAGCTGCTCGACGGTCGATCAGATATCCGCGTCACACGACAGTTGGTCGAGACCGCCGAGGACGCCGAGCGCCTCGGATTCCACGGGTCACCGACCGTCCTCGTCGACGGCGTCGATCCCTTCGCCGACGAGCACACGCCGGTCGGGCTCGCCTGCCGGGTGTTCCGTACCCCTGCCGGGCTGGGAGGCTCTCCGACCGTCGAGCAACTGCGCGAAGCGATTTCCGGCCCGGCTCTGACGGGTGATGCTTGATCAGGGGTGGGTGGAGCGGAGAGCCGGGTAATCGGACCACTCGCCACCGGCGAGACGCGACCATGAGGCAGCGGATGCCGTCGTGATGCCGAGGAGATCCGAGACGATCCGGGGATGCAGTTGCCGGGTGAGCTCGATGAGCGCTGTCGTGCGGGCGCTCCCGGCAAGCAGGCCTTCGGCGCGAAGGCGACGGCTGAGCGGCCCCGGGGTGAGGTGACGGCCCGGGTTCCGGCCGGGGAACAACCACCCTTCAGGATGGCCCTTTGTGGCATCGACGAGCTCGACGATGGCGTCGCCGAGGATCGCGGGGACCTCGATCGGCTCGGCCCCGACGGTGAGCGTCACGGGCCGCGAGCTCGTGTCGACCTGTGCCCGGGTGATCGTGACGATGCGGGTCAGCTGGATCCCGTAGAGCAGCACGAGGAGACCCGCGGCCCGGGTCTTCGGGTCCATGTCGGCATCGGACAGGAACCTGCGGGCCATCTGCCATCGGTGATCAGAGGCGTAGTCTCGCCCCTCGAGGCGATGGGCTCGAAACTCGACCCGAAGGGTGCTCAGCCGGTGTTTTCGCAGCCAGCGAGTGAACGGTGCCAGCGCGTCGCGTTGGCTAGGCGAATCGGTCAGATACGCGTCGAGTAGGCGCTGCGGGAACGTCGCCAGTGTCTCCTGCTGCGCCCGGATCTCCCCGAGGAACGCGGCGCAGTACTTCAGTGCAGCCCTCTGCCTCTGGAAGCCGGAAGCAGGGCTGGACGCGCTGCGCAGTGTCCGAGTGGATCGGAGGAGCTCCCAGGTGCAGTAGCGGCGCAGGATCAGCCGGTCCTCGGGATGGTCGATGCCACCGAGCCAGTCGTTGAGCCAGTGGTCGAAGCGCGTGCCCTCGACGTCGAGCTCCGGCAGCACGCCGGAACGGACCAGCAGTGAGAGGAGGAACGCGACCGACTGTCCCGACCGGGCTCGGGTGATGATCGCCTCGGCGGTGAGCGGCAGGGTCCCGTCCGCGAGCTCGCGGAGCACCATCGCGCACTTGCTCTTGTGCAGCCAGCGTTCGAGCGACGCCGCTTTGCCATGGTGCGTGAGCAGATAGTCAGCAAGCGGGTGGAGATCCTCACGGATCTCTCCCGCATCGTCGGCGAGCAGCTGTTGGATCGCGACGGGCCGGCGGCACTCGACGCAGAGGTGATGTTTGCGGATTTCCTCGATCGAGCCGCATCCAGGGCAGGCCATCGTGATCGGAGTGCCCGCGCAGTCGGCGCAGACCTTCTGGCCATTCATGAACCCGGTGAGGAACACTCTGCGCGCGCACTCGGGACAAGGTTGGGGTCTGCGCATCGCGTAGTAGCAGCGCGCGCATACTCGTCGTCCGTCGAGGTGCGAGGCGACGCGGCCAGGTTCTCCGCAAAGACCACAGGTCTTGATCGGTGCGGTGTAGCAGGCCAGGCAGACGAGTTCCGGGCGACGGACGATGATGGTCGCGTGCTGACCGCACCGCGAGCAGTCGCCGAACGATCGAGGGTCGGCTCGCCAACAGTCACGGCAGAAA
Organism: Microbacterium sp.; assembly: GCF_048259935.1. Taxonomy (GTDB): domain Bacteria; phylum Actinomycetota; class Actinomycetes; order Actinomycetales; family Microbacteriaceae; genus Microbacterium. The sequence goes on from NZ_JBLXHF010000005.1 coordinate 2,092, forward strand.
CGCTGTCCGTCGATGGTGCGCTGCACGGGCCGGACCCGGCCACAGAACGCGCAGGAGACGGACCGGGCCTTCCGCTCGCATCGGGAGCAGTGCCGACCACCGCCCGGCGTCTTGTGGGGCATTCTCACCGCGCGTCCGCAGGACTCACACGTCGGCAACACCACCCGGCTCGCCCCTTCTTTGACCAGCGCATGGGCCAGATTCTGAACGGTCGCTGGCACGTTCGCATGCTGCCCCTCCAGGACTCCGGGCTGCTTGATCAGCGCGAGCTCAAGAAGCAGCTGCGTGAGGGGTACTGGCGCGACCGTATGCACGATCTCAGTGAGTCGCTCGGGAGAGATCTCGGGAACGAGAGGGCGGACGAGAGCGACGACTTCAGCGACTCGCGGCAGCTGCGGAGGCTTGGCCACCGCGGCTACTTCGTACGCGGCCGACGGATCGCCGCGCGAACAGGACGGAGATCACCGATCGCCCCCCGTGTCGCCTCCTCACCCACCGCCACCGGGGTCGAGGCCTCCCGGCGAGTGATCGTCACGAGATCGTCGAGCGAGCACTCCAGCGCATCGCACAACGCCGCCAACACGTCGAGACGCACCCGCTGGGGCGGCTGAGTCACCAGCCGATACACCTGCTCCCGGGACAGGTCGATGCCGCGCTCTTCGAGTAGGGGTTTCAGTTTGGAGGTCTGGAAGATCCCGCGCGACGCCATTACGCTGCGCAGATTCCAGCCGGTGTCGAGCTCAACGGTCATCAGCTTCTCCTTCGATGAGGGCCTTCAGCGCTTCGGCGAGCACACGGTTCTTGTAGTCCGAGCTGACGGAGGCGTAGATCGAGGTCGTCGAGGCATGCATATGCCCGACCTGCTCTTGGACGAATCGATCGGCGTACCCGAACTCCAGAAGGTGCGTGACATAGGAGTGCCGGAGGCTGTGCAACGTCAGGTCCTTCGACAGGCCGGCTTCATCACGCAACTCTGCGAACCTCCGATCGAGATACCCAGCAGACAGACGCGTGCGGCGCTCGGTCACCCAGAGCGCGTCGAGGTCGTCTCCGGGCGCGAAACGGGCCCGGGCCTGCTCGAGCCATTGCTGCATGCCGGGGACCCACCAGTCGAATTCCGGCACCAGCAGCACCGTGCGACGTCGTGGCGCGCCACCGCCCGCCGCCTTCGCCCATCGCACGTGGACCGCGCCGTAGCGGCCCCACTGGCGCATCTTCGCGTTGTGGTGCAAATCGACGGTATCGAGCATCACCGCCTCAGTGCGGCGCAGACCGAACGCGTAGACCGTCTTCAGCAACTGGGCATCCCGCAACGCGCCGAGCGCACCCTTTCGCCCGGAACTCACGAGCAGCTCGACGCGGGCGTCGGCCGTATCGAACAGGCGCTCGATCTCGTCGTACGCGAACGGGCGACGCTTCCCATCGCCTTCGAACTCGAACCGGTGCGCCACCGTGTTCCACGGCAGGCACACCTGCGAAGGGACCTCCCCAAACTCGCGATCGCAGATCTCCATCCAGTCGTACAACGGGTTCGTGAGGTAGTCACAGAACCCACGGATAGACCCATGGTTGGCGCGCATCGTCGACAACGTCCGAGTGCGACCGCCAGACTGAGCAGTGAACTCATCCACATCCGCGACAGTCCACCTCCAAGGCGGTTTGTCCACGAAATCACGGAACCGTGTCACCGTCGCCGTCCGGTTCCGGATCGTCTGCTCACGGAGCCCGCGCGACAGCTGCTGGTTCCGCCAACCATCGATCATCGCACTGAAAACCTGCGCTTCCGGGTTCGCCAGTGCGACGTTCGATGCTGACGTGATCAGCCGAAGCGCCGCTGGAGAAGCCTCAAAATCTTGCATTAGATGCAACAAAGTATGGGACAGTGCATCACTGTGTCAACCCAGATCTCCGCATCCGCGAGATCACGCTGTTATGGTCGGAACACTTCGACACCGAAGGAGCCGAATAGGTATCGATTGCAAGCACGGACAGTTGCATTCACTGCAACATGCGAGGGTTTTTTCGTCGTCATGTCTAGGCACCATATCCAATCACGTCGTAGCGAATCGTGTCGATGATCTCGGGTGGCACATCGACCACGGCCAGCCGGTAGACAACGTTCAGCCGCGGGTTGAAGATCCCGACATGAGTCAGCGCCTCGAACTCGGGTAGCCCGGACTGCTTGCCCATCAGGAAGTACATCAGCAGCTGAAGCACATGGTCCTTGGTCGGCTTCGACGCAGAGACCTTGAAGTCCCACAAGGTGTCCTCGGTCAGGAAGTCCCCATCACCGCTGTCGACCAGGTCGGTGTATCCACCGCGCTCGTCGGCAGCATGCTGCACCTCGTTCATGAAGATGAACCCGTCGGCGACGATCGGACCATGTTCGGCAAAGAACCGCTCAGCCCGATGCACCATGACCAGGATGTGCGCGGTCGTGACCTCATCCGGCGCTCGAAGGGTGCTCTCCGGGTTGTACAACCCCACGCCTGCGCGCAGAGCCACGTCATAGGTCGCCAGCTGGCAAGCGATCAGCACTGCGGTCTCGTCCATTGCGTAACCGACGATGCCGTCTTCGTGCTCTTTAATATTGAGGCTCAAAACAGCCTGTCGAGCATCCCCAACCGCTGACGGGTACCCGCCGAAATCGGTGATGCGCTGTGCACCCATCAAAGAGGCTCGGAAGACATCAACCGCAGCGCGCGCGGCTTCTTCCCCAGCGCCGGCACGGACGCGTGCCAGTCGGCTCAAGTAGTCGACTGCCAAGCCGGCGATGCTGGCGTGAACGTTCTCCTGCTTGTGGTCAAGATTTCCATGCTCGTCCTCGAGCTGGATCGCCGTCAGCAGCTTCGGATTGACCAGCCCGCCCCGAGGCTGGCCTGTCTCCTTGTTGTACTGGGTGATGCGCTGCGTTACAGAGGTCAATTCAAACCCCGCCTGTTCAGTTGTAGGACGGCCAAATCTCTTGGCCCCGAACATCGAGTCTAAGTCGCCCGGCACACCAGTATCCAATAGCCGCGCTGGCACTCTGCGATCATGAACCGAGGTGCGCTGCGGCAGGGGAAGGGATGCGAGGAGTACCCCTAGCAGGGTGTACATGTGCCCTGGTCCATAAAGTCTAAAAACTCAACACGGGCAGCGACCCCCGAGACATCGTCTCCCTGTTGATCGCCAGGTATCTTTCCTGCTCCAGCAGTCACGCAAAAGATCAAAAGCCGGGTACACGCAGATGTACACGCAAGCATCAGGATCCAGGAGGATCCGGCGGGAACTGGCGGGAACGACTCTGCCTCGCGAGCCTTACTCTCGCAAGGGATCTATGGGTATTGAATGATCGTCAGAGAGAACCCGTCCATGGCTCAAGGGGTCGCAGGTTCAAATCCTGTCAGCCCGACCAAAGCCCCGATCAGATGTCAAATCTGGTCGGGGCATCGTCGTCTCCGGGAGCGGTTGGCGCTGTCGGTCCTTAGTGGTCGGCATCCGCCCCCGACGAGCGGCCATGGATGGCGCTGTGGAACGCATCGGCTTCGACAGCCGCACTGTCGGCCAGGGGTGTTGCGGCCGGCGCACGGAGGCCATCGAGCAGGATGTGGTGAACGCGGTCGAGGAGCGCGGTGCCGATCGGCTGTGGAAACGCGGCGAGGGATGCAACAGCGAGCGGCGCGAGAACAAGATCGAAACCCGTGACGTCGCTTCGGACAGAGCCTTCGGCCTGCGCTCGCGCGGTAAGTCGTTCGATGGGGGCGACCCAGCGTTCTCCCGGCCGGTAGCTCGGATCGATCGCGGCCATGCGCACCATGATGGGCACGAGTATCGGACTGTCTCGCACGATCGCGATCGTCCCGGCGATGGCGTCGCTTATTCCTGACCAACCGCTGTCAACGTCGTCCAGCGAGTCGAAGAGTTCGTCGAACCGTGCGGCGAATCGGTCGTAGAGCCCGCGGATGAGATCTGAACTGGCGGGGAAGCGGCGGTAGAACGTGGCGGCGCTGACTCCGGCGCGTCGGGCGAGTTCGTTGAGCGGTGCATCGATCGTGCGTTCGGCAAAGTACGTCTCGGCCGCGGCGAGTATCTTCTCCCGACTCTCTGCGACTTCTCGCCGTTCGGCGCGTCGGCGTGCGATCTCCGGCATGACTCCAGAGTAACCGTGACCATGGACAGGATTTCATTATGTGGAGTATATTATCCGGATAGATAGGACTCTACGCCGTGCTGGGCCTGAAGGCGGATGGCGGCGTTCGATGCTCTCTTGCTGCGGCGAGGGACGAGCAAAGAGATGCAGAGACACATGGGACTCGCACGTCTACGCAAAAAGGCCTCAGCACCACTCGCGCTGCTGGTGGTGGTCGCCATGCTCGCTCTGGCCAGCGGCTGCTCGGTCGAAGAACCTTCGTCGACGGCGGTCCAGGCGACGCCCGACAACGCCGTTCCCGATGAAGAGCTCTTCACACCGATCGTGGGCTCAGTGCTCGACGCACCTCGCATCGTGCGAGGAACCGACGATCGGGATCACGTTGCATACGAGCTCTTTCTGACCAATACCATCGGTCAGGCGGTGACCGTCGACGCACTCTCGGTGCGGGGCGACGGCGAAGAGATCATGCGGCTCAGCGGCGAGGACCTGTTGCCGTGGATGCGGGCGATGGGAGCCCCCGCCCCGGGCTACGAGCTGGCTTCGGGGCAGAGCGCGACCGTCATCCTCGACGTGATACTGCCGGTGGGCGGCACAGCTCCGCAGATGCTGAGTCACCTGATCGAGTTCTCGCCGGAGACGGCCATGCCGCCGATGATCACCGAGCAGATGAAGCAGACGATTGTCGACGCGCCGGTCTCCCCGGCTACACCGCTCGTCATCGGCTCACCGGTGAGTGGTGATGGGTGGTTGGACGGTAACGGCTGCTGCGGAGTTTCCGCACATCGAAGTGCGATCAATCCGATCAACAGCGCGCTGTACGCACCAGAACGATTCGCGATCGACTTCGTGCAGCTGGATGAACAGTCGCGCATCTTCGACGGCCCGATCGACGATCTCGCAAGCTATGCGTACTACGGCGCGGAGATCCTCGCGGTGGGCGATGGTCCCATCGTGTCGATGAAGTGGGATCTGCCCGAAGAGGCGCCGGGGTTGCATCCGGTCGGGTTGGAACTCAATGAGTACGGGGGCAATCACATCGTGCAGGACCTCGGCGATGGCCACTACGCGTTCTATGCGCACCTGCAGGGAGAGAACCCCGAGGGTCTCGCTGTCGGTCAGAAGATGTCGCGCGGTGACGTATTGGGATACCTCGGAAACTCGGGTAACACGGACATGCCGCACCTGCACTTTCACGTGATGGACTCACCGCTACCGCTCGGCTCCAATGGGCTGCCGTTCGTGTTCGAGTCGTTCACACTCACCGGCACCGTGAACGATGCTGAACTGGCGGAGTGCATGTCGAGGTCGCAATCTTGCGGCATCACTGCGTCAGACAAGACGGCGATGACGAAGGTCATGCCGCTGCAGCAAGACGTGATCAGCATCGCCGACTGAGTCGAAAGGCTCTCTGCGTGTCAGCGCACGGTCGGCTTTCCGTCCGCGCCCCAGGCCGCCCCTAAAGCGAACAGTGTCGATACACCGTACTGATCCATCGCCGTCGCAATCCGTCGCCTGCCGGTTCGTGGATTGATCCCGAGGTGGCGCGAAGCTGCGTCGAGAGTGACACCCTGCGTCATCAGCGAAAGAAGCGGTGCCCACGACTGCTCTGCGCCGCCGATCGGCTCACCGCGATGCCAGAGTTCGCGGAACAGGCTTCGGCCCAGCTCCGCGAGCGAGGCGCTGCGGACTCCGATCACGCTGGACGGCCACCCCTCGCCCCACTCGATCGGCAACGCGAGCACATCGCCATCGATCCAGAACCAACTCGGAAGATCGTCGAGAACGCGAAACTCCACTCCGACGGACGCGTAGCGCTCAGCGATCGCCACGAGCCGCGGATCCGCTGCCATCGAGCGGGGGAGAATCGCCCGCACCGATTGCTTCCCGGCGAACATTTCCGCGAAACGGCTGGTGCGGGCCGGATCGGACTGCAAGTAGCGTCCAAGATCGGGAAGCACTGACCAGGCGGTATCGCTGTGCTCGCGTGCGACGTCGTACCAGAGGTCTTCCGCTGCCTGCGGCCCGTGCCGCACGAACACTGGAACGACATCGCCCGAGGTCTCACCGACGGCCCAGTGGCGCAGCAGGCCTGGGAGATCCGCCACGAGCCGTTCGATTCGCGCGGTGGCCTCATTCGCCGTATTGCGCATCGCACGCGCTTCGCGTTCGACGACATCTGCCGTCCAGGTCACCGGAGTCGAGTACGCGATCTTGTCATCGTGCAGCGAGATCGCGCCACCCTGCTCGAGGCGTGCAACGGCATCTGCGATCTCGTCCTGATCTGCATGCGCCGTGGTGGCGAGCTCGGCCACCGTCTCAGGTCGACTGCGGTAGATCAGCTCGAGCAGTGCTTTGTCTTCCATATCTGCCTCCGGAATGCGTGTTGACACCATCATCGCGCATCTGACCGGTTTAGGACGCCCTCTAGCGGCTACGGCCTCAAGCGGAGGTTGCTCTGTCCGCTTCTGTCCATACACACTGGAGGGAAGCCGACGGAGGCATCGACATGAACGGCAACAGCAGCACCAACAACAAGGGGATTGCACGCGGTGTCGCCGTCTCGGCGGTGGCCGCTCTGACGCTGGGAATCACGGCGTGCACTGCAGGGGCGACCGCGGAGTCCTCGCCTTCGAGCGCTTCGTCCGTCGCGCTCGGACAGGACCCCAGTCAGGATGTTGTCGATCTCTACACGGATCGCGACACGGCAGTGGCGGCGGCCGTCGATGCGCTCCCCGCGTTCATCGAGAAGGCGCTCACGCAGACCGGCGTCCCCGGCGCAGCGGTGGCGGTCGTCTCGAACGGCAAGGTCGTGTTCGAAGAAGGCTACGGCGTGCGTGACGTGACGACGGAAGAGCTCGTCGATGCCGACACCGTCTTCCAGATCGCGTCTCTGTCCAAGCCTCTTTCGTCGAGCATCGTGGCCAAAGCCATCACCGACGACGCGGATCTTTCCTGGGAGGATCCGGTCGTCGAATACCTTCCCGACTTCGCGCTGAACGACCCGCATGTGACCGAGCATGCGAAGATCGCCGACTTCTTCTCGCACCGCACGGGGATTCCGACCTGTGGCGGCGATGACCTCGAAGACGTCGGCTTCGATGCGGACTACATCATGGCCCACATGGCCAAGATTCCTCTGGCATCCTTCCGCGACACTTACCAGTACTCCAACTTCGGGCTGACGGTCGGCGGCGAGGCCGTCGCGGCGTCGCGCGGCCAGACGTGGGTAGAGACCGCGCACGAGCTGCTGTTCGAACCGCTCGGCATGACGTCGACGACCGTCGTCCACGACGAGTACCTCGCCGCCGATGATCGCGCGGCGATGCATGCGCGCACCGGAGAAGGCGTCTATGAGCAGCTGTTCGACCGAGACGCCGACGCCGAAGCTCCCGCCGGCGGCGTCGCCTCCACCGCTGACGACATCGCGAAGTGGATGAACATGGTGCTGGCGAACGGCGAGGTCGACGGTGCGGAATTCATCGACCCGCTCGTGCTCGCGAAGACTTACTCGGCCCATTCGATCACCGGCGGCGATGCCAAGAACCTGCTCTCGCGTACATCGCACTAGGGCTTCGGCACGAACGTCGGCGCGACTGTGACGGGGCGGGTCAGCATCAGTCACTCCGGTGCATTCGGATGGGGGGCCGCCACCAATGCCACGATGATCCCTGACCTCAACGTCGGGATCGTCGTGCTCACGAACGGAGCGCCCTCGGGAGTTCCGGAGGCGATCGTCTCGGAGTTCGTCGACCTCGTGCAGTTCGGTGAGGAGACGCGACCATGGTTGGACCTGTGGCCCGTCATCTTCGAGCATTTCTCCAAGCGAGCAATATTGCCGTCTGATGCATCATGAAAGAGAGCAAGGTCGAGCCCACGCCGCAGCGAGAAGTGGGTACTTGTGGCGTTGCTGAAAGAGGTTGGCCCCGAGATCGGGAACCTCGGCAGGGCATTTGCATCAATGTCTGGTCTGATGCATCACAGCGGAGCGACAGACGGTGCGATGGAGGTCGCACCGTAGGCGGCCCAAACGAATCCCTGCGACGGTCACACCGATCTGCACCGCCGACAGGAACGTGTTGGGGTTGCGTGCCAGCGCGGCGGCGCGCTCACCACGCCGGCCGCGCGCGGCGATCGCGTTGACCTGGCTCTCGCGGAGGGTGACCAGCGCCATCTCGGTGCGTGCGAAGACGCCGCCGATGAGCACGAAGGCGATGACCAGCGCGATGTTCAGGATGAGGTCGCCGTTCATCGAACGTCAAGCCCTTCGTCAGCGTACGCCCGCCGAATCGGCCGGGCGCCGGGTCTGTCGGGGTCGGGGGAGGGATCAGCGCGGTGCAGGATGCTCACGAGAGTTCCTTCTGTGTGTCATCGGCTGAGACCTGCTCGGCTGGGCGGCGGTCGCCGCGGGTCTTGATGAGGCTGGCGATGGTCGCCACCGCGATCGTCCCGGCGATGAAGAGTAGCGAGAGCCAGATCGGGATCTCGGGGATCACCGTGATCGGCTCGCCGCCGTTGATGAACGGCAACTCGTTCTTGTGCAGGGCGTGGATGAGCAGCTTCACGCCGATGAAGGCCAGGATGACAGCGAGCCCCTGCGCGAGGTAGACCAGCCGCTCCAGCAGGCCGCCGATCAAGAAGAACAGCTGGCGTAAGCCCATGAGCGCGAACGCGTTGGCGGTGAAGACGATGTACGCCTCTTCGGTCAGCCCGTAGATCGCCGGGATCGAGTCGACCGCGAAGATGAGGTCGACGAAGCCGATCGCGATGATGGTGAGCAGCATCGGCGTGGCCCAGCGGCGCCCCTGCTGCACGATCGTGAGGCGGTCGCCGTGGTACTCGTCGGTCACGCGCATATGGCGGCGCACGAAGCGCATGAACCTGCCGTCGGCGGGGTTGGAGTCGCCGTGTGTGAAAGCCTGCCGGTAGGCGAGGAAGAGCAGCAGTGCGCCGAATCCGTAGAACACCCACGAAAAGTTCTCGATGAGCGTCGCGCCGACGGCGATGAAGATGCCGCGGAGGATCAGTGCGATCACGATGCCGATCATCAGCACCTTCTGCTGATAGATCTTCGGCACGGCAAAGCTTGTCATCACGATGAGGAAGACGAACAGGTTGTCGATCGACAGCGCCTTCTCGGTCAGATACCCGGCGAAGTACTCACCGCCGTACGTCCAGCCTGACACCATTCCGATGCCGACGCCGAACAGCAGCGCGAGACCGATGTAGAAGGCCGACCAGCGGGCGGATTCGCCTATGGTCGGCTCGTGGGGCTTGCGCACGTGCGCGTAGAACTCGTAGACGAAGAACGCGATCGTGACTGCGATCGTGATGATCCAGACGAGCGGGGTGATGTTCACAGCGGGGTCCTAACCGTGGCGTGAGCGGATCAGTGCCAAGGTCTTCTCCATCCTCGTGATCGAGGACCGGTGGCCCGGGATGCGGCGTGCATCCGTAATGACGAGCCGACTGTGGCGGAGTACTCCCCTTGGACTTCCAAGTATGCATGTCCTCGCCGTGTTTCCTGAACAGGTCGTGGTGGGCTTGCACGATGACGCCTTGGTGGGGAAGCCGAGGCGGGTGGCGATCTCGAGGACGCCGGATACCTGGAGCGGGAGAAGCGCGGTCGGCGCAACCACTACGTGTTGTACCAGGACCGTCCGTTGCGGCATCCTGCGAACGCCGCGCATACCGTGGGCGACCTCATCCGCGCGTTACTGGACATCCACTAAGACACGCGCGTTACCGCTCGGCTCAGCGGATGCCGGGGCGCGGTCAGTGCACGAGTGCTTTGAGAGCGATCAGCGCGAGTCCCATGCCTGCCGTCGCGGCGGCGGTGACCACCTTCACCAGGGCGGGGTCGTTGCGTTGCCGGGCCGCCCACCATCCCAATATGGCGAGGGTGACGACGCCTCCCCACAAGGAGATGTCTACGGCGGCATCCATCGATAGTCCGAGGAGCGCGGCCGCGGTCAGGCAGGCGACCGGGACGATGAGTGCCCACAGGAGTCCGGCGGAGCGTTGCAGGCCCTCGCGGACCGCTTCTCGCCAGCTCATTGCGCGGTTGCCGACGATCTCGGCGTAGACGTGTGCACCCCAGAACACCAGGACGGTGCCGATGGTGCGCGCGATCAGGACCGGCAGTCCCGGGTTGTAGAGAGAGAACGCGGAGATCAGCCCAGCGGTCAGAACGGTGCCGTAAACGGCCTCCGCGTTCATGGCCCTCGACACCCACGGGTATCGCCGCAACCCGGCATCGACGTCGAACCCCGAACCCTTCACCCGCCACCACCACTTCGCCGTGCAGCTCGACGAGCAGCCCGAAGACAGCATAGTCCTGCCAGAACACCGCGAAAGCGCCCCCAGGCTCGCCCATCTTTTGACCGTGGTTCCGGGAACTTCTCGCGAGCCGACTTGACGTGAAGCATACTTCTCCTGTTTGATGGGGGCAAGAAGGGGAGTAATCCTCGCTCCGCATCGTCAATACGTTCCCGCCTCGGGATCCGGTGCGCAGGGCCGTCAGGCCGATGAGACCTTCACGAGTATTCGTGGAGGTCTTTGATATGTCAGTGCCGTTGTGGGCGTGGTTCGCCGTCCTGGGCGTGATCCTGGTGATGCTCGCCGTCGATCTGGTCGCACACCGCAAAGCCCATGTGATCGGTGTGCGGGAAGCCGCCGCGTGGTCGATCGTGTGGGTCGTGCTGGGCGTGAGTTTCGGTGTGCTCGTGTGGTCGCTGTGGGGGGCGGAATTCGGGCAGCAGTACTTCGCCGGCTACCTGATCGAGAAATCCCTCGCCGTGGACAACGTGTTCGTCTGGGCGATCATCTTCGCCGCATTCGCCGTCCCCCGCGAGTACCAGCACCGGGTGCTCTTCCTCGGCGTCCTGGGCGCCCTGATCTTCCGCGGGATCTTCATCGCCGCCGGCGCCGCACTGATCGAGAACTTCGCCTGGATCCTGTACGTGTTTGCCGCGTTCCTGATCTACACCGGATGGCGGATGTTCCGCTCCCGCAACGACCACATTCACCCCGAGAAGTCCAAGATCCTCAAGGCCTTCCGCCGGTTCGTGCCGATGACCGACGCCTACCACGGGCAGAAGTTCCTGATCCGCAAAGCCGGAATCGTGGTGGCGACGCCGCTCTTGGCGGTGCTGGTCCTGGTGGAGATCACCGACATCATCTTCGCCGTCGACTCCATCCCCGCGATCTTCGCCGTCACCTCCGAACCGTTCCTGGTGTTCACCGCCAACGCGTTCGCCATCCTGGGGCTGCGTGCGATGTACTTCCTCCTCGCCGACCTCATCCACCGGTTTATCTACCTCAAGGTCGGGCTCGCGTTCGTCCTGATCTGGGTGGGCATCAAGATGCTCCTCCTGGACGTCCTCTACATCCCGACCACCATCAGCCTCGCCGTGGTGGCCACCATCATCACCGTCTCGATCGTCGCCAGCCTCCGTGCCACCCGAGGCCAAGGACGACGTGAGGTGCAAACCGAAGCCGCCGGGGCGTTCCGCCTCGCCAGCGACGAGGAGCTCGCCGCCGCGGAGCCGGTCTTCCGCCGCCGCGGCAGAGTGCCCGCAGAACGGAAGGTGAGTTCCGATGACTGACCGTGACCCCTCGGCGGCCCTGGCCCCCGATTCCCAGCCGGTGAGGAGGGGTCGCCGAGGTTCGACGGTGGCGGTAGTTGTGTTGCCGCTGCTCGCTGTGACCGGGATTCTCGCAGTCGCGTGGACTGTCGGTGTCGGTGACCGCTGCGGCGGACCTCTGCCGGGGTGCGGGAGTCTGCGCAACGCGGGAGACAATCCGGTCACCGTGCGTGAGGTCACGGATCAATCCGTGACGGACGTTGTCGTCGCGGCGGGGCAGCGGGTCTTGCTCGGCGGCTCGAGCAACGAGCTGCACGCGGATGCGGGGCAGTGCCTCATCGTCGAGGGAGGTCCGTCCTGGGACGCCCGGACGGTGATCGACCGGACTGCTGCGGCCACCGGTGTGTTGCATCCGATTGATGACTGGGGCGCGCGTGTGCAGCTACACGACGATGCCTGCCCGGATCGGAGCTGATCGTGATCACGAAAGAACACGATCTGTGCTTGCTGCATTACGGTCAGCTCACCACCCCGATCGACCGCGTCATCCTCGAAGCGCCCGTATGGCCCAACGATCTCCGCTCTTTCGTCGGGGACGGTGATCTGTGCGTGCACATCGCCCTGCCGCGCCAAAGAGTCCGGTGGGACGGACTGTTCACCGCGGTTCGGCTCCTCGCAGAGCGCACCGCACATGTGGGAGTACACGTGCAGCCGGAGCGGGCAGGGTTCAGCCTCGACCCGGCGGTCTTGCTGCATTCTCGCACTCGACGGCACCGCGAGATTCTCACCGCGGTGCTCGCGGATGCCGCCGCCGCGAGGGTTGAGCTGACCCCCGAGCAGGTGCGCGTCGAATCCTACTCAGCCACACGTTCTTCCCTCCTCCCACCCTCCGCAGGTCGGGCACAGGCGTGGGGAGTGATGTCCGTGGCATGGCTCCCGCTCGCCTGACCTGCCACGTGAACGACCAACGTTCGCGAAGCAGGAGGGACGTCCACTCGCCCGGAAGAGGCGCACTCACGTTCCACAGAACCCCAGCACCTACCCAGAAGGAAGACGCTCATGACCATGTTTGACCGCCTCACCGGCCTGGCCCAACGGGCACTCAACAAGACCCCCGCGCCTGCGCAGACCCCTGGCAGCGAACCGCGCGACTGGAAAAGCACACTGCGTGGTGCGGTGGGCGCGATCACCGGCGCCGCGCCCACCCCGCCTGCCCCGGGCAGCGCGCCGGCGACACCCGTCCCGCCAGCGGGACCCGGGCATCCGCTCAGCCCACCTGCCGGCGCACCCGCCGGCACTGCACCCTCGAAGACCGTCGGGCTGACCTCACCCCCGGCAAACGATCACGCGTCCGAGCGTGCCGCAGTGGCCCGCTACGAATACCTCCTACATACCGCCGAGCCTGCCCAGTTGGAGCGGATCCACGCCGATGCGTTCAGCCGACTCATTCCTGCAGAACGCAACCAAATCCAGGCGCGACTGCGGACCGAACTCCCCCTCGCAGAACAGCCCCGCACATCCCAACCGGCTGATCTTGCCCGCACCGCCACCCGCGCCGAGGCAGCTCGGCCTGGTGCTCTGGCTGGGATCCTCGCTCGTACCCCTCGAACCGGTAACGCCACCACCGGGCAGAGGGCCGGCGTGGCCGCCGCCGGTGCTGCCGGTGGGCTCTTGGTTGTCGTCGCTGCCGGCGCGATCGGAAGTACCATTGCCGCGCCTCTTCTTGCCGAAGCGCTCACCGCGGGCGTCGATTTCGATGCTCTTGCCGGCGCGATCGACCTTTCCGCGCTTGCCACGGGACTGGAGGACGTCACCGCCACAGCCACCGACTTTGCCGGCGGGGCGAGTGATCTAGCTGGCGGGGCGAGCGACCTCGCTGCCGGAGCCACAGCGGGCTTGGGCGAGAACATCAGTGGCTTCGGGGAACAACTCTCCAACATTGACATCCCTGGCTGGGGAAACCTCTTCGGCAGATGACTGAGGCCATCACGTCATTTGACCTCGGGCTGCGACTGGGGTGGCCATCGGAGTGAATTAGTCGGCTGCGAGAGGTCGACGCTCCGCGCAACCGACCAATACTGCACCCCTCAGTATTGACTCTCCGCCAGTCGATCCGGCCGGTGACCTCGTCGGCGAAGAACCGCCAGCGGGTGCCGCAGAAGCGGGTCCGGGTAGCGACTACGTGGGCACATACACGAGCCCCTACTTCGGTGACTTCGTCGTCACAGAGGAGAACGGGATCCTCACCGGCGCGCTCGGACCTGACGGCGGCTATACCTTCGAGATCGACCCGTGGGACGGCGACACGCTTTCGTTCGTGCCGACCGGTGAGAACGCCCTGCCCGGCTCGCTCTCCTCGGCGGTCTTCGTCCGCGAGGGCGAGCAGATCACCGGGGTTACGCTGACGTACTTCAACAAGTTCCCGGAGCCCGGGCAGGAGCCGAACGGACTCGGCGTCTTCACCCGGGCAGACTGAAGCCCACTCGTAGGTGCGCAACGGTAGCCCTCGTCCAGCGCTACTTCAACCCCCTCTGCGGGAGCGGTCCAGCCCGAGAAACTGTAGGCGAGGCAGCGCGATCGCCTCAGCCGAACGCAGCAGACGAGGGAGCAATCATGGAATCGACGCCGGATTCAGGTACTGACGCAGACAACGACGAGATGCCACGGCTCGGCGAGATACCCGAGGAGGACATGCCCTCGACGTCAGAGCAGCCAGAGACCCAGGGAGAAGACCCCGTGACCGCAGAGCTCGGAGAACAGGGCGAGGGCGATCTCTCACCAGAAGACGTCTGAGCATGCCGCATCCGAAGGTCTTCCGTGCTCCCATGCGCTCACGCGATGACAACGTGCCCACCGGGATCGCCGTTGACCGCGCTCTCGAGTACGGGGTGTGCGGCATCGGCGGCCGTCTTGAACGTCCACCCGCTTCGCTTTCTGCGGCGCTCACTCAGACCGACGCGATCTTCGGTGAGCGCGGTGCGCGGCGCTTGGAACGATTCGCATCGGCCGCGATCGGGTCCTTCGCGTGGACTCGCGACGGGTATGAGTTGTTCTGGTTGTGCCAGATCAGCGGAGAATGGCGCTACGACACCGACCCCGGCGCATGGGCGGTCGACTTGACGCACGTGCGCTCGTGCAAGTGGATTCCCTCACCCATCCCGTATGACGAGGTGCCTGCGTCCGTGCATCATTCCTTCGCGCGGGGTGGACGCAATTGGCAGCAGATCCGTGCTGAGGACGCAAGTGCGGCTACCGTTCGCGTGTGGTCGCATCATCGACCTGGCGCGGCATGAGGCCGGGTCATGCCGATGAATCATCCTCCCGCGCTCGCGCCACGATGATGCCGCGCTGCGAATCCCAGAACCCGTCGAGCATCTCGCGCAGCTGCACGGCTCCGACATCGGCACCGAATGCTTCTGCGCCCGGCTCCAGCATGATGCCGTTGGCGAGCGGGCCGGCCAGCACCGGGTCAAATCCCAGGTCATCGACGAGGGAGGCGACAGACGCCACGGCATCCGGATCGTCACCGGCGATGGCGATCGCCTTGCGGCCGGGGGATGCTGTCGGGCGCGCTTCATCCTCAAGATCCTGATATCCCATATGGCTCAACGCCTTCACGAGACGCGCACCCGCGAGGTGGCGCTGCACGAGCTCACTCGTCGAGGTGCGCGGATCGCTCAGATCATCACGGATGCCATCGGAAGCCCACCAATAATTCATCGCATCGATCACGAGCTTTCCTCGCAGTTCATCGGCTGGGAGAGTCTCATACTCACCCAACGGAAGCGCAAGAATCACCGCATCCGACTCCGCAATCGCCGTCGCGCTCGAGACGGCAACCGCTCCGAGCGCGTTCATCGGTGCGGCGATGAGCGCAGCATCCCCCGATCGTGCGACCAGCACGCGCAAGCCTGCCGAACTCGCAAGGCGGGCCAGTACGGAGCCGAGCCGGCCAGCGCCGATGATCCCGAGCGTTCCTACTCTGTGCGCACTCTCCACTCCGCCATCGTAAGTCCGGGCATCGGAGACGTGGGTGGTGAAGCCGGGTGAAGCGGCTGGTTATACGGCGGGTGAAGAATGCCACGGAACGCGCCACCGTCCGGATCCGGCTCCATATGATGTGAGCGTCTGGTCCAAGTCGCCTCGGGATGGCCGAGAAGTTGAAGAAGAGAACGGATGTGTTAGCGGATTATGTGCACACGAGTGGTATGGCCTGATGCCAACGGTTCGGTCATCGTCGGTCGCAACATGGATTTCCACATGGATCTCCTCACGAACCTCTGGAAGTTCCCTCGGGGTGTCGAGCGCACGGACGGTGTCAACGGAGACCTCACCTGGAAGGCGAAGTACGGCAGCATCGTCGCCACCGCCTTCGACCTCATCGCCACCGATGGCATGAACGAAGAAGGATTCGCCGGTCACATCCTCTGGCTCGCTGAGTCCGACTACGGCAAGCCGAAGGACTCCGACACGCAGCTGAGCCAGGCGATCTGGCTGCAGTACTACCTCGACAATTTCGCAACCGTCGCCGAAGCAGTCGAGTGGACGAACTCCTCGCAGGTCAAGATCTCGCAGCTCTTCGACCCGACCGGACACCTGGTTCCGACGCTTCACCTGGCCATCAACGACGCCAGCGGCGACTCGGCGATCATCGAGTACACCGATGGCAACGCGAAGGTCTACCACGACCGCGCCTACCAGGTCATGACGAACTCCCCGACGTTCGACAAGCAGCTCGAACTCGTGAAGCAGATCGATGGTCTCGGCGGAGACAAGCCGCTTCCCGGCTCTACGCTCGCGAGCGACCGCTTCGCACGCGCGTCGTTCTACGTCGCCCACCAGGTGCAGCCGAAGACGCAGATCGATGCGATCGCCGCGATGTTCAGCATCATCCGCAACGCCGCTCAGCCGTTCCGCACGCCGGAGCCCGGCAAGCCCGACGCATCGCAGACGATCTGGCAGGTCGTGCTCGACCTCACCAACAAGCGCTACGTCTTCGGCTCCACCACACGCCCCAACCTGATCTGGGTCGACCTCGACGAGGTCAGCTTCGCCGAGGGCACCAAGACCCTGAAGCTCGAGCTCGTCAGCCGCGAAGCTCTCGAGACGGGCTTCGCCGGCAACGTGAGCCACCAGTTCCGCGATCCCGGCGAGCTCGCGTCCAGTGTCATCGACACGGGGGTCAAGGCACTGGAGTTCGTGGCGAAGAAGCAGGACGAGTTCGCGGCGATTTCGAAGGCCGTGCAGTCTCTGGTCGGCAAGAAGAAGCCGTAATCACGCAGACCTAGAAGAGCCGCCCGCTGGAATCAGTGGGCGGCTCTTCTGTGTGCGCACAGCGGTTACGCCTGGTTCACGCGGACGAGGTTTCCTGCCGGATCGCGGAAGGCGCAGTCGCGAACGCCGTAGAACTGATCCGTCGGCTCCTGCACGATATCGGCGCCCGCTGCCTCCATTCGCTCGAAGAGACCCTCCAGATCATCGGTGGACAGAGTGACGGCACCGTAGACGCCCTTGGCTACGAGCGTCATGATCGTCTCGCGCTCCTCGTCCGAGATCCCCGGGTCAGCGGCCGGTGGATGCAGCACGATCGAGGTGGAATCACCGACGGGGCCGACCGTGATCCAGCGCATGTTCTCGTAACCGACGTCGCCTCGCACTTCGAAGCCGAGCAGGTCGCGGTAGAAGCCGATGGCGGCATCCGCGTCAGTGTGGGGGAGGAACGCGTTGTGGATGGTGATGTTCATGCACGTAACGCTAGGCGGATGCTCGCGCGGATGCTTCTCGATTTCTGACCGGTCTGGTCACCTGACGAGCAAGACACGGGGGGATGCCGTCGACAGAACGCGATGGGTCGTCGCGGTACGCACTGGGGGACACCCCCACGAGCTCAGAGAACCTCGTGCTGAAGGTGCCGAGCGAAGAGAAGCCCACCGCGAAACAGATCTCAGTGACGGTGAGGTCGCCGCGGCGCAGCAGCATCATCGCGCGCTCGATGCGGCGCGTCATCAGGTACGAGTACGGCGGCTCGCCATAGATGCGGTGGAACTCGCGGCTCAGATGCCCTGCAGACATGTGCACACCGCGGGCGAGATCCTCGACGTTCAGCGGCCGTGCGAAGTCGCGGTCGATCCGGTCGCGCACGCGACGCATGGTGATGATGTCCGTCCGATCGCTTGATCCGGCCATGCGACCATCCTGCCAGCCGACGCCGCACATGTGGATGTCGATGAGCGGATCAGTCAGCAATCGAGAAGCGCCGCGAGGTGGGGTGTAGCGCTAATCGATAGCGACTTTGCGGGCAGTTCTGGTGCGGCGCATCTGTCGGACGCGCAGGAATACCCAGACCACGACCGCGACGATGACGACGGCGATGACGATCTTCTGGAAGACTCCCGCGTAGTCCTCGACGATGTGCCAGTTCGCACCGAGGAAGAAGCCGGCGAGAACGAAGATCGTGTTCCAGATGGCGCTGCCCGCCAGCGTGAGGAGCGTGAAGCGCAGCAGCGGCATCCGCTCGATCCCGGCGGGGATCGAAATCAGGCTGCGGAAGATCGGAATCATCCTGCCGAAGAACACCGCTTTGGAACCGTGCTTCTCGAACCAGGCTTCGGTGCGTTCGACATCTTCGACTTTGATCAGCGGCAGACGCTCGGCGATCGCGTACATCCGGCGACGTCCGAGCCAGGCGCCGATGCCGTACAGAAGGAGTGCGCCCACGACAGAACCGACCGTCGTCCAGATCAGTACCTCAACGAGGCCCAGCGATCCCTTCGCGGCGGTGAAACCTGCCAGCGGCAGGATGATCTCACTCGGCAGGGGCGGGAACAGGTTCTCCAGGGCGATGGCGAGGCCGGCGCCGAAGCCGCCGAGTGTCTCCATGAGCGAGACCGCCCAGGCAGCGATCGCGTTGAGGTTCTCGGCTCCGGCATCCATGGATTCCAGCGTAGGCAAGTGCACCTGTGGATCCGCGTAGAACGTTCGGCGTCAGCACACGCAAGTGGCCTACCTGCCGCGGTCCCGAGTTCGTAGGCTGTAGCCATGGACAGGACGATCATCATCGCGGTTCCCGCCCCGATTCCGCACGGGCATCGGGTCGAGGTGATCGAACGTGTGGATGAGAGCGATCAGCGCACGGTCCTGATTGTGACCGACCTGGAAACTCGCATCCGCTATCAGCAGGGATCCGCGGTTCTGGGAACGACATCATGGGTGGGTCGTGTGCTGGAGTGCACGATCATGCCCGCGCGTGAGGGCGTCAGAACGTCGCTGCTCGTCGATCCGGTCGGCCCCGGTGCGGATGCCGCAGACGTCGCGTTGCGAGAGGCGGATGCTGCAGCATCCGCGGTGACGAGCGAAGCCCTGCGCTGGGGCGGAGCCGACCGCAGACCGGAGCCGGAGGCGCCGCGGTTCTGGTGAGCAGGCGTCTGCTTCTTGAACGCATCACTCCCGTGCGTTGTGGAGGCCTCTGGGCTCAACGGAAGTCGCGGGAGCGGTGCTCGATTCCGGTGCGCAGATCTTCGAAAGCATCGGCGAGCACGTTGATGACGCCCTCGGGCGAACGCTCCAGAATCCCCCGCACGATGAGGGCGGGGGATTCCCGGGCGACACGGCGGTAGCGGCTCCAGACACCGGTCGAGCAGACCACGTTGACGAGGCCGTGCTCGTCTTCGAGATTGAGGAAGGTGACTCCTGCCGCGGTGGCAGGACGCTGCCGATGGGTGACGAGGCCCGCGACCTCAATGCGTCGGCCGACCTCGTGGTCACGCAGCTGCGCGGCGGTGAGCACGCCGCGTTCGCCCAGCGCCGTGCGGAAGTGCGTCATCGGATGGTCGTCGATCGAGACACCGGTGGTGGACAGATCTGCCGCCAGACGCTCATAGCTGCTCTGATCAGTGAACAGGGGTGGCTGCACAGACACGGTCGTGCCGGGCAGATACCGGGCACGGTCCTCAGCGGCGGCTCCCGCCAGCCATACACCCTCGCGGCGACTCAACCCCAGACACTCGAACGCCCCCGCCGCTGATAGTGCCTCCAACTGCGCTGCCGTGGCATCCGTTCGCCGGACAAGATCATGCAGATCCTGGTATGGGCCGTTCAGATCACGTTCGGCGGCGATACGCTCTGCCATCGGCTTGCCGATGCCACGCACGCTCAGAAGCCCGAGCCGCACGGCGAAGCCGCCATCGCGGCGATGCGCTGCCGATTCGTCGGGCGCTTCCCGGTGGAACTCGCCCGGTGTCGGCTGCTCGTATACGGCACAGGAAGCAAACCCGGTGGGAGCGGGGCCGAAGGAAGCATCCAACGGCTCCAGCGTTGCGCCCGCTGCCGAGGCGTGCAGATCGGGCCGTCGCACCTGCACCCCGTGCCGCCGGGCATCGGCTGTGAGCGTGGCAGCGGAGTAGAAGCCCATCGGCTGTGCATCGAGGAGACCAGCGAGGAACGCAGCCGGATAGTGCAGTTTGAGCCACGAACTGGCATAGACCAGCAGTGCGAACGACAGCGAGTGCGATTCGGCGAACCCGAAGTTCGAGAACGCCTGGATCTGCTCGTAGATGCGGTCGGACTGATCCGGTGAGAGACCATGTCGCGTCATGCCGGCATACAGTTTGTCGCGGATGCTGTCGATCCGCTCCAGCCCGCGCTTGGAGCCCATCGCTCGGCGCAGCGTGTCGGCCTCGTCGGCGGTGCAGTC
This sequence comes from Microbacterium sp., assembly GCF_048259935.1. GTDB lineage: Bacteria > Actinomycetota > Actinomycetes > Actinomycetales > Microbacteriaceae > Microbacterium. Next base: position 22,502 of record NZ_JBLXHF010000005.1, read on the forward strand.
GCCGATCGTCGTCGCCATCTGGATGAGCTGCTCCTGGAAGACCGGTATCCCCATCGTGCGCTCCAGCACGGGTTTGAGCGCCGGATGCGGGTAGGTGACCTCGTCCACCCCCATCTTTCTGCGCACGAAGGGATGCACCGCGCCCCCCTGGATGGGGCCGGGGCGGATGAGCGCGATCTGGATGGCGAGATCGTAGAACCGCCGTGGCTGCAACCGGGGGAGCAGCCCGATCTGCGCGCGGGACTCGACCTGGAACACCCCGATCGAGTCGGCGCGGCAGAGCATGTCGTAGACGGCCGCCTCTTCTTTGGGGATGGTCTCCAGCTTCCAGCGCTCGCCGGTCGCCGTAGAGATGAGATCGAAGCAGTTCTGGAGGGCAGCGAGCATGCCGAGCCCCAGCAGATCGAACTTCACCAGCCCCATCCAGGCGGCGTCGTCCTTGTCCCACTGGATGACGGTGCGGTCCTGCATGCGGGCATGCTCGACCGGAACGACTTCACCGACGGGACGCGCGGTGAGCACCATCCCGCCGGAGTGGATGCCGAGATGCCGAGGTGCCTTCAGCACCTCACCGGCGTACTCCAGCACTGTCTCGGGAATGTCATGACCGTCGACGGGGGAGAGATCCGCACCCCAGCCGTCGACCTGACGTGACCAGGCGTCCTGCTGGCCAGGAGAGTAGCCCAGCGCCCTGGCCATATCGCGCACGGCATTCTTCGGGCGGTACTGGATGACGTTCGCCACCTGCGCCGCGCGTTCACGCCCGTACTGTTCGTAGACCCACTGGATGATCTCCTCACGTCTACCCGAGTCGAAGTCGACATCGATGTCGGGTTCTTCTTCACGAGTGCTGGCGAGGAAGCGCTCGAAGGGCAGCCCGTACAGGATCGGATCGACGGCGGTAATGCCCAGCAGGTAGCAGACCGCGCTCGCCGCAGCCGATCCGCGTCCCTGACAGAGGATGCCACGGCGCTTCGCCTCGGTGACGATGCCGTGCACGATGAGGAAATAGCCGGGGAAGTCCTTCTCGTCGATCACATTCAGTTCGCGTTCGATGCGGGCACGACCCGCGTCATCGAGCCGTGGATAGCGGAGGGGGACGGCCTCCCACACCAGGTGGCGCAACCAGCTCATCGGCGTGTGCCCGTCGGCCACCTTCTGCTTCGGCAGGGCAGGGCGCGCACGACGCAGCTCGAACGCCGACTCCTCGGCGATCTGCAGCCCGTGCGAGATCGCACCGGGATAGCGGCGGAACCGTTCGGTCATCTCCGCCCCGCTGCGCAGATGCGCTGACCCGTGCGATGGCATCCAGCCGTCCAGATCGTCCATGCTGCGCACCGCGCGCACTGCGGCGACGGCCTCGGCGAGCCCGGCACGGTGCGGCGCTGCGTAGTGCACATTGTTCGTCGCCACCACCGGAAGACGGTGAGCTGCCGCAAGATCAGCCAGAGCATCATTGCGGCGAGAGTCCTGCGGATCACCGTGGTCGAACAGCTCGACGACCACGTTGTCCTGCCCGAACAGATCGATGAGGCGCCGCAGCGGAGTCTGCGCATCCCCGCGAGCGAGCCCTTGGCGCACGCCGCCCTTGCGGCAGCCGGTGAGGACCGTCCACTGCCCGTCGGCGCTCGCCGCAAGATCGTCGAGATCGTAAACCGGGCGCCCCTTCTCTCCGCCACGCAGCTGGGCGCGGGTGATGGCGCCTGCGAGCCGGTGATATCCCTCCATACCGCGAGCGAGCACGAGCAGATGTTCGCCGACCGGGTCGGGAACTCCGCCTTGCGGGGAGGGGAGATCCAGCGAGAGCTCAGCGCCAAAGACGGTCTGCAGTTGGATCTTCGGGTTGCGGGTCATCATGAGGTCAGCGGCCTCGGCGAACCTCGCCGCACCGTAGAAGCCATCGTGATCGGTGATCGAGAGTGCGGTGAGGCCGAGGCGCACAGCCTCGGCGAGCAGATCCTCTGGGGGAGAGGCGCCATCGAGGAACGAGTACGAGGTGTGCGAATGCAGTTCGGCGTAAGGAACGGCGTTCTCTGGTGGCTCAGGTGGTGGCGGAGGTGCAGTTCTGCGTCGATGGCTGATTGGACCAGGATCGGTCCTGATCATCGGTGGTTCGGCAGAGCTCCGGCCGCTGAGCGTCTTCTCAAGGTCTTTCCATGACATCGCCGGGTTGTGGAAGCCCATCAGCGATACCTCCCCTCGATCCACCAGGAACCGTCCTCCCAGAGGACGAGCCAGGCTCGCTGGGCGTCATCGACGATCTGGAACCGCTGAGCTGACCGAGCGTGATCGGCATCCCAGGTTCGCTCCCGCAACGGCCATGGGCCGGCCCAGCTGAGCACGCCAGCATCTTCGATCTGAACCGGGGGTGCAGACAGCGCTCCTCGTTCGTCGACAGAGGGAGCTGTGCCGTCGGCCGCTGTCACCCTGGCAGGTAAAGGCGGAGCGAACACTTCAGAGGGGAGCGGGCTGGGGAGGCTCCCAGGCCAGGGCAGCGCCGCATCTCGCAGGTGCGGTGTCTGGTCTCCCCACGGTCGGAACAGCTGACGTTCAGCGAGTCGGCGTCCGCCCGTGACCTGTGGGGTGACAACGCCACGATGACCGAGCAGAGCCTGTACACGCGATACAGCATGGTGAAGGCGCTGCTCGGGGCCCTGCCCGAACAGTCCTGGTTGGTGGTGCGCGCTGTCATCGACCCGCGTCGGGGTGATCCGCACCTCGAGGATGCCAGCTCCTGCCCGCTCGGTATCGGCGAACGTGCTCGCGATCCCCTCGAGCTGCCAGCGCACTCGGTCGATCAGATCGCTGGCTTCGAAAGAAGTCGGGTGCATCCATACACGGGAGGAGACGCCGCCATCGTCGTCGGTCAGTTCGATGCGCACCTCCGTGCACACCTGCGAGAGCTCGGCGAGGCCCGCGGTGACGGCATCCGCTGTCTGTCGCACCGCGAAGGCCACCTGTTCGGCCTGCGCGAGCGGGCTGTCGAACACGATCTCACGCGCGAGCTGCGGCTCAGGGGCCTGCGGTATCAGCGGCCTGGAGTCTGCACCCGCTGCCAGATCGTGCAGTCGCACGCCGTGCTCGCCGAGTCGATCGCGCACATGACTGACTTCGAGGCCGGCGAAATCGGCGAGCGTGCGCACTCCGAGCTTCGTCAGCAGTGCGGTGATCTGCTCATCGCCCAGCACCTGGATGGGAAGAGGAGCGAGAAAAGCACGTGATTCGCCCTGATCGACCACCCGCACGGGGTCGGCCAGGCGAGCGGCCTGTTCAGCGGTGAACAGACCGTCTGCGACCCCAGCACGGGATGCGGGGTGGGAATGCTCTGCAAGAACGTCGATGAGATGCCGTGCGGCGTGCTCTTCGCCCCCGTAGTAGCGGGAAGCCCCTCGGGCCCGCAGCGCGATCAATCCAGGACGCAGCGGCTGGATCCCCGGCACGAGCTCTTCGAGCAGGCGGAGCACAGGCAGGAACATCCGCTGCTCCTGCAGAGGATCGGCGTGGAGAATCCGCAGACCGGGAGAGTTCGTCTGGGCAAGCCTGCGGCGCTGACCGCGCCGAACCCCCTGCGCTCTGGCGGATGCGGAGCAGGCGACGACGGTGTTCGCCTGTACGACGGCGACCGGCTCATCACCGGGTGGTGCACCGAGCGCTGCGCGCACCGGCCAATCCGGCAGCCACAGCACCAGATGGCGTGGAGGGGCACTCATCCGGCAGCCGCCCAGCGCTTGGAGGCGGGCAGCGGTGCCATCGGACGCAGGGGAGCGGGGGCTGCATCGACCCGACCGAGCGAGGTCGGCATCTGCACCCGCACCCGCTGCCCTGACTCGAACCGTCGGCCCGACGCGCGCAGAGTCACGGTGCGATCCGAGAGCAACCCCCACCCGGAGCCGAGGCCGTGCCACTCGGTCGTTTCGACCTTGATCGTCGCCTCGCTCTGGGGCCAGGGCGCGGTGATCAGGAGGGTGCAGCTCCGATCGCGCAGGCGTGCGTTCAACCGAGCGATATCAGCATCTGCGACGCGACTGCGGGGATGGACGGCGATGATCGGGATCACCTCAGAAAGAGCAGTCGCGACCGTGAGCCAGCGCTGGCCGGGGTCGGGCACGAGGATGAGGCGCTCGAGGTCAACGCCGAGATCGCTCATCGCCTCGACGCCGATTGTGGGCATGCCGATGATCGCGCACCAGGACCCCTTCTGCGACGGCGCGGCAAGCAGTGCGCCGAGCAGGCTCGGCGAGGGCGAGATCGAATACGCAGAACCGACCCGCAAGCCGCCATCGGGTAAGAGTCCCTCGAGGGCTGGGTCGAGCGGGAGGAGGGGCGCATCGCTGCGTCGCCGCTGCATGCGGGAGATCTCGCTGCGCAGGCGATGCACCTCTTGCGCGCGGAGAGCCGTGCTGGCAGGAGAGAGAGCCGTGGGGGCGGGAAGTGCGTTGCCCATGCATCCATCCTCGAAGATAACTACGAATAAATCAAGTGATGCATTGATAGTAATTCGTACATCAGACATCGAAGTTATCCACAGGTCAGATCCGCGGTATCCGTGCTTCTCGTAGCATTTCGGGCATGCCATCTCCGTCCCCGTACGACATCGCGGTCATCGCCGTGCACGTGGGGCTCGCCGGTATCGGCATATGGCTGCTTGTGATCGATGCGCACACGCACCGGTTGCCCAACCGCATCGTCCTGCCGACCCTCGCAGCATCTCTCGCGCTGGTCGGCGTCGACGCGCTCATGACCGCACGCACCGGTGCGCTGGTCAGCGCGCTGGTGGGGATGCTGGTCCTCGGCGGCTTCTACGGCGTTCTCCGCGGGATGAGCAAGGGCGGGATCGGTGGGGGAGATGTGAAACTCGCAGCTCTCATCGGGCTGCTGCTGGGATGGCACGGCTGGCAATCATTCATGATCGGCGCCGCATCAGCCTTCATGCTCGGAGCCGTCTACGCTCTCGTGCTCATGGCCCTGCGCCGAGCGGATCGGTCAACACGCATTGCGTTCGGACCATGGATGATCATCGGCGCCGTGCTGGGCATCGGGATCGGGTGAGGGCTATGGTGAGCACATGGCAATCGCACGACTTCACGGTGGCCCGCTCGACGGGCAGGTCGTCCCCATCGAGGACGCCGATGACAAGCTGATCGTTCCGTACAGCGAGACACAGGTGGTCTATAACCGCCGAGGAGAGCCGCAGAACACCGGCTCCAGTGATGGCCCCACCGAGATCGACTACTGGTACGACGAGGCGCTCGAAGATCTCACGCTGAATGATGACTGAGGCTGCGGCCTCTTCGGCCGTGCCATCACAGACATTCGAGATCGAGCGCAAATACGACGTCGATATCGGTACAGCAGTGCCGGTGTGGGACGGGATCCCTGGAGTGACAGTCGTCACCGACGGTGAGCTCCGGGTGCTGGACGCGCGCTACTTCGATACCGCAGATATCACGCTCTCGAAAGCTGGCGTGGCATTGCGGCGTCGCACCGGCGGACCCGACGCAGGCTGGCACATCAAAGGTCCGCGTGAGGGTGATGGGCGTCTCGAAATCGGCTGGCCGCTCGGCGACGATGAGAGCATCCCGGATGCTGTCGCAGACACGCTGGCACGATGGAGCACTGCGCCGCTGAGCCCGCTTGCTCGCATCGCGAACGATCGCACCGCGTACTTGATCACCGGCGAGGCCGGCGTCATCGCGGAGTTCGTCGACGACCGCGTTCGCGCCACTGATCTGCGACAGAACGTCGAGAGGCAATGGCGCGAGTGGGAGGTCGAGCTGGGACCCGCAGCTCCTACTGATGCTGCCGGGCGCGACGCGCTGTTCACTGCGATCGAGGTCGTCGTCTTCGCCGCAGGGGGTCGCCCCGCGGCATCCGATTCCAAACTCGCCCGCGCACTGGGTCACTGACGACATCCGGCGTCTGACGCAACCCCCTTCTGCACGGCGGTTCGGCATGCTTGAGTGACCTCATGAGCCACTCCGCCATCCTGCGTTCGCTCCAGACGATCGTTCCGAGTACGACGCTGCGACAGGAGGAGGTTCGCGACGTCTTCGCCGCCCAACCCGATCTCGGCAGGCTGGCGAAGCGCATCGTGACCGCATCGTTCAACGGCTCAGGCATCGATACCCGGTACACGGTGCTCGACGAGCTCTCATTCTCCTCGACAGCGGAGAGCTCGCAGTTCTTCGACCGTGAGCACGGGGTGCTGCTGTCGCCGAGCACGAAAGTGCGCAATGAGATCTACGTGCGCGAAGCGTGGAAGCTCTACGTCGATGTGGCCCGTCGAACCCTCGAGGCCGACCCAGACATCACCGCGGCCGATATCACCCATGTGATCACTGTGTCGTGCACTGGGTTCTACGCACCCGGTCCCGACTACGAGATCGTGCGGGCGCTCGGGCTGGCAGACAGCGTGGAGCGCTATCACTTCGGATTCATGGGATGCTACGCATCGATGCCCGCGCTGCGAGCGGCTGCCCAGTTCTGCGCGGCGAATCCCGAGGCGGTCGTCCTCGTGGTCAGCGTCGAGCTGTGTACCCTGCATCTTCGGTCATCCGAGGACCCAGACATGATCGTGGCGACGTCGCTGTTCGCGGATGGGGCCGCCGCAGGTCTTGTCACCGCACGCGCCTTCGATTCTGCCGTGCCGGGTTTCGCGCTTGATCGCTTCCACACCGGAATCATTCCGGACGGGAAGAAGGACATGGCGTGGATGATCGGCGACGAGGGGTTCGAGATGGTCCTCTCCACCGCGGTGCCGCAGCTGATCGGTGACAACATCTTCGACGCCCTGCGACCGCTCTATGCCGCCGACGCCACGCTTGCCGGCGCTTTCGATGAGGATGAGATCGGCGAATCGGTCGCGCACTGGGCGATCCACCCAGGAGGGCGAAGCATCCTCGACAAGGTCCAAGAGCACCTGAAGCTGTCCGAGCAGCAGCTTCACCCCGCGAGAGAGGTGCTGCGTCAGTACGGCAACATGTCGAGTGCGACCGTGCTGTTCGTACTGCGGCGCATCCTCGAGGAAGAGGGGGCGCGTGATGGCGAACGGGTGACGGCGATGGCGTTCGGCCCCGGGCTGACAGCGGAATCAGCACTGCTGACGGTCGTCGCGCCGCTCTGATGGTCGATCTCTCGTCGCGCGCGGTCGAGGAGCGCGAGCTGATGGACGATCCGGACGCCGATATCCGGATGCTGGAGCGGACGTACGAGCGATTTCCTCTCGTGAATGCCGTGGTGTCGCGATGGAAGACCGTGTACCGACATGACATCCGGCCCTTCGCGCGGCGCAGGCCGATCCGATTGCTCGATGTGGGCGCCGGCGGCGGCGACGTGTCACGCGCGCTCGCCGGATGGGCGCGTCGTGACGGTCTGCAGATGTCGGTGACGGCTCTGGATGCCGATGCCAGGGCGATCCGATGGGCGAGTGCGCGCGGGGGTGACGTCGAGTACCGCTGTGCGCACACGAGTGATCTGGTTGCGAACGCAGAGCGCTTCGATGTCGTGGTGTCCAACCATCTGCTGCATCATCTGACCGGTGGCGAATTGCCCGAACTGCTGAGCGACTCCGTCGCGCTCGTGGCGGATGACGGACTCGTTCTGCACCGAGACATCGAGCGCAGCGGCTTCGCGTACCGGTCTTTCCGGGCGGGGACCTGGCCGTTCGCAAAGAATGTGTTCGCCGACTCGTTCATCCGGGAGGATGGGCTCACCAGCATCCGTCGCTCGTACACGGCACGCGAGATCACCGCCGACGTTGCGGACGGCTGGCAGGTGCGACAGCGGTTCCCCGCCAGACTCGAGCTGCGCTGGGAGGCGTGGGATGCCCGACCATGACGTCGCGATCGTGGGTGCGGGACCCATCGGCCTGCTGCTTGCCTGTCTGCTCGCCCAGCGGGGGATCGATGTGGCCGTGTTCGAGGCGCGCGACGGAGCCGATCACCGTTCTCGGGCGATCGGCATCCACCCGCCCGGTATCGCGGTTCTTGACGCGTCGGGAATCGGGGCGGCGGCGCGCGAGGAAGCGCTGACGCTCAGAGGCGGCGAGGTGATCAGCGAAGGGAGGGTGCTCGCATCGCTGGAGTTCACGACGAAGCAGCGGGTGCTGATCCTGCCGCAGCATCGCACGGATGCACTGCTCAGGCAGCGTCTGTGCGAGCTGAACGGCAACGCGCTGTGCGTCGGGCACACTGTCTCCGGCGTGCATCCCGAAGGCGACAGGGTGCGGCTGAGGGTCGACGGCGCACGAGACAGTACGGCATCGTTCGTCATCGCCGCCGACGGCGTGCGCAGCGGCATCCGACGCCTGCTCGGCATCGACTGGCGCCCTCAGCGTGGCCAGGGCTGGTACGCCATGGCCGACATTCCCGACACCGAGAGCGATCCGCGCGCACAGTTATACTGCGAGCCCGCAGGGCTCGTGGAGTCCTTTCCTCTCCCCGGTGGCAGGCGACGCTGGGTCACCGGGGATCCATACCGCGAACTCGGCGATGCTTCTGCGCTCACAAACGCGGTTCGGCAGCGCACCGGCATCCCTCTCTCGTTTCCTGACGGTATTCAGCCGACCGCATTCCAGGCCCGGCAGCATCGCGCGTCACGTGTCGCCGAGGGACGGGTCGTTCTCGTTGGGGACGCCGCGCACGAGACCAGTCCGATCGGCGGGCAGGGAATGAATCTCGGCTGGGCGGCGGCGAGGAGCCTTGTCGCGGCCATCGAACGCTCCCTGCGCGAACGGCATCCTGAGTTCGGCGACTATGAACGATCCGCCTTGCGTTCCGCCGCCCGCGCACAACGTCGTTCCTTCTTCTACATGACGATGGGAAAGCCAGTCCGCGGCCCGATTCGTCTCGGGCGGAATGCGCTGATCCGGATGCTCGGCACGGCGCCGCTACGCGGACTCACCGCCGACATGATCACGATGCGGCGGGGATGAACCGCATACCTATACTGAGCGTGTGACCGACACCGAAGCCGCGCCGCGCCGTCGCGGGCGCATCGGACGCCGGATCGGGCTTGGCGTTGTCGTGCTCCTCGCCGCCGCCGCGATCTTCGGCACCGTGTTCGTCATCGTGAAGCTCCCCGCGCCGGCGACGGCTCTCACAGATCCGCCGCGTGGGGACCTGGTCGTGGATGCCGCAGAGGGCGAGTGGCAGGTCGGAGAGTTCACCGTGCGTCTCGACGACGCGCTGCATGTGACGCATCCGGATGCTGTCGCACCCGTGTGGGAGACCGTGCCGGGCGATTCGTTCCTCACCGCGGCCGACTCAGAAGCACGGTTCCTCGACGATCTCGGTCTGGTGCGCGTGAGCGATCACCGCGACCGTGCGTGGGGTGAGCAGCATGTGGCGTCCGCCCAGATCGGTGCGGATGGCGCGCTCACCCTGAGTGGCACTCTCGAAGACGTCGAGGCCATCGCCTGGGAGATGCGTCTCAGCGAGGGGGCATCCGGACGGCTGGATGCCGCCATCTCTGTGGACCCCGCGGCGAACAGGCTGTACCTCTCTGCAGCGCTCGAGCCTGACGAGGGCGTGCACGGTCTCGGCGCGCAGTCGGCGGGGTGGGACCTGCGCGGCAACCGAGTCCCCCTCATTCCGCGCGAGCAGGGCATCGGCCGGGGAGAGCAGCCGCTCTCGTTCCTCGTCGACCTCGCCGCCTCCGCGGCGGGCGGGCAGGACACGACGTATCTGCCAAGCGCAGTGAATGTCACCGACCTCTCTCGAAGCCTGGTCTACCGAGGGGAAGCGATCTCCTCGGTGGATCTGCGGCCCCACGACCGCATGATCTGGGAAGTCTGGAGCAGCACTGCAGATTTCGCGGTCGCCGCAGCCGGTACGCCAGCACAGGCGGTCGCGATCCAGTCCGGGTGGACGGGCGCCGCCGCACCGCCTCCCGCATGGGCATCGACCGGGATGATCGCAGGTCTGCAGGGCGGCACCGACGAAGTGCGCGCGAAGGTGACGACGCTGCAGGAAGCGGGCGTTCCACTCGGGGCGGTCTGGCTGCAGGACTGGGTGGGGCGGCGCACCACGGATTTCGGTGAGCGGTTGCAGTGGAACTGGAGTCTCGACCACGAGCAGTATCCGGGCTGGGAGGAGCTGGTCGCTGATCTCGACGCACAGGACATCCGCGTGCTCACATACGTCAACTCCTTTCTTTCGGCCGACAGCGGTGCGGCATCCGCGGCGCGCGGCGGACGCGATCTGTACGCCGAGGCCGCTGGTGCCGGCTACCTCGCACGGGATGCGAACGGCGCGGTGCTCGACGCCGACCAGCACGGGTTCACCGCGGCGACGGTCGATCTATCGAATCCTGATGCTCGGGAGTGGTTCGCGCAGGCCATCGCCGACGAAGTCGCCGGAGTCGGAGCATCCGGCTGGATGGCGGACTTCGCGGAGGGACCGCCCCCGGAAGCTGTTCTCGCTGGAGGGAGCGGCGCCGACTGGCGTGTGCAGTGGCCGACGCTGTGGCAGCAGGTCAATCAGCGCGCGCTGGCCCTTGCAGGTCTGAGCGAAGAAGGATTCGTGTGGCATCGCAGCGGCGGCACTTCGTCTGCGGGGCAGGCCGACGCGCTGTGGTTAGGGGATCAGACACAGGACTGGTCGCGCACGGACGGTCTCGCGTCCACGGTCACTCTGACGCAGTCGCTTTCGGCGAGCGGGATGGCACAGGTGCACGGCGATATCGGCGGGTACACGAGTGTCGATCTGCCGGTCATCGCGGATGTGGTCCGTGACGATGAGCTCGTCGTGCGGTGGGCAGAGGCCTCGCTGCTGCAGCCGGTGTTCCGCACGCACGAGGGCAACCGGCCGGCTTTCTCCGCGCAGCCCGCGGAGGATGCCGAGCTCGCTGCCGTGCTCGGCGACCTCAGCCGGGTGTTCGTCGCACTCGCCTCGGAACGCGGGCGCCTCGCCGCACAGGGGCCGCTTGCGGGTGCTGCTCAGCATCCCTGGATGCTGGCATCATCCGTCGAGCTGAACGGCGCAGCGGACAACGAGCTCCAGATGGGGCCTGATGTGCTTCTGGCGCCGGTGCTCGCCGCCGATGCAACGTCGGTCGAGGTGGTCTTCCCACCCGGCCTCTGGCAGAACATCTGGACCGGAGAGGTGTTCGGCGAATCGACCGTCGTCGTCAGCGAGATGGTCGACGCGCCCCTCGGGCGACCCGCGCTGTTCGTCCGTGAAGGAACCGCCGTGGCGAGCGAGCTCGCCGAGTTCGCCGCACAGTGAGCATCGATCGGGCTAACTCTCGTCGACGTCGACGAACCACCCGGCCAATGCGTGGCCGGGCTGCAGTGCCGGCAGAGGCTCAGGCGCCACTCCGACACCGCCCACGCTCTCGAGGGTGGCGCTGTGCGGCACCGGCACGGACTCTGTGACGTACCGTGATGGCTGCGACCCCGCGAACACCCCGTTGCCGAGTTCGAGTCGGTTCATCGGCCATTCCTCACCGTCCGCAGGCATCACGGCATCCGGGGGAGCGCCGTGTCCAGGGCGACGCAGCGTCCTGCGCTCCGTGATCTCGTGAGTGATCGCGTGTACGGCGACCACGCGTCCGCGTACTCGGTCGGTGAATTCCGATTCGTGGTGAGACTCGATCGCGTCGACGGTGCTGATGAGCTCAGGGGTGAGCATGTCGGCCATAGCCGGATGGGGCGTTCGAGACGGGATGCCGAAGTCCACCTCGTCGCCGACGGCGAACGGATCACCGCAACAAGCCCATTCCCATCGTTCTAACCACACTCGCGTCATGGGCGCCACCCTACCGACTGGCCGGCGATTCAACTCCAGGTGGCTGAGATCACCCTGGCAGCAGAATGCTGAGCGCCCCGGGGATCACGCGGATCCGGACGCTTTCAGTGCCGATGCGCTCGCCGTCGGCGTACATGAGGAGCCCGGGCGCTGATACTTCGATCTCGCGTCCTCGCATTGTCGTGACCTGGGGCAGGCTCACGTGCGTGCCGCGCAGCAGATGCGGGAAGAACCTGATCAGCTCGAACCTGCCGACCGGGGCGATGTGGATGACATCGAACAGGCCGTCATGCGGGTCGGCGTCCGGGCAGATCGGCATCCCGCCGCCATAGGTGGGTGTGTTTCCGATGGCGATGAGGATGCCGTCCGCGACGGGGGCCTCAGCGCCATCAACGCGCAGCGTGAAGTGCATCGGTGCCAGCCGGATCAGCTCGATCAGCAGGGCGAGGTAGTAGCGCGCGCCGCCGCGCGGCCAGCGCAGGCGGTTCGTTCGCTCGCTCACTTTCGCGTCGAAACCGAGCGCGGCGATCGTGAGGAAACGTGCCGTCGCATCCGGAGAGACTGCCTCGCCGATGTCGAGCGAACGCGGGATGCCGTCGATGGCAGCATTTGCGGCATCGGCCGCCGCATCGTCGGACCCGAACGCGATCCCCAAGGTGCGGGCGAGATCGTTGCCGGTTCCGGCGGGAACGAGAACGAGGGGGATGCCGGAACCGGCCAGCACATCGACCACTGTCGCCAGCGTTCCGTCACCGCCGACGATGACCAGGGCATCGGGGTGGGCGGCGACGGCTTTCTCCGCGAGCCGCCGAGAATCCGATGGTGACGTGCCGGTGTGCACCACCGGGTCGATGCCGCGCTCTCGCAGCCGGGCGATCGCGGCCGCGCCGCGCGATGCGCCCGCGCCGCGCCCAGCGGACGGATTCACGAGAACATGGATGTTCCGCATGTCAGTCCGCCGAAGCGGCCGAGATCAGCGCGCCGGGGTTCATGATGCCGGTGGGGTCCAACTCGGTCTTCAGTGCACGAAGGATCCGGATGCCACCATCCCCGACCTCCTGCGCGAACCACGGCGCGTGATCACGACCGACGCCGTGGTGGTGGCTGATTGTGCCGCCGGCGTGGAGGATCGCATCGTTCACGCGTGATTTGATCGCATCCCACTCGGACAGCACATCGCCGCGCAGATTCGCGATGACGGTGAAGTACAGCGCAGCACCAGTCGGGTAGATGTGCGAGATGTGGCACATCACGAGCGACTTGGTGTCGTGATCGGCGAAGCCCTCGCGGAGCGCTTCGGTCACGGCAGACTTCACCCGCGCGACATCCGCCCATACAGCGGCAGTCTCCAGCGTCTCGCAGAACACGCCGTGATCGAGCAGAGCGTCACGCAGATACGGCGCTCCGAATCGTCCCTTCGCCCATTCCTCGGCGGGGGCGGTGCCGGTCGAACGACCACCTGCGGCTGTGAGGACGCGCGTGGTCATGGCGTGCCGGGCGGCAGCGAGCTCCGCATCGCCTTCGAACACGGTGACGGCGCTGCATCCCTTCGACAGCGCCTTGCCGATCTTGCTGTGCTGGGCGAGCCCGATTCCCGTCTCCACCTCATCGGACAGGCGGATCACGGTGGGGCTAGTGCCCAGCTGAGCAACGCGGCGCAGAGCATCGACACCCGATGCGAAGTCTGGGAACGACCAGCCCTCGTAGATGCGGGTCTGCGGCAGCCGGTGCACGCGCAGGCTCAGTTCGGTGATGACCCCGAGAATTCCTTCTGCACCGAGGAACACCCGCATCAGATCGGGGCCGGCTGCCGACCCTGGTGCGCCCCCGAGCGTGACCTCTCCGGTCGGGGTCGCCACCCGCAGAGCGGTGACCATGGCGTCGAAGCGACCGTTGCCGGCTGAGTTCTGGCCGGAGGAGCGCGCGGAGGCGAAGCCGCCGAGGGTGGCGTAGAGAAAGCTCTGCGGGTAGTGCCCGAGCTCGAAGCCGTGCTCAGTGAGCAGACGCTCGGCTTCAGGACCGGTGGTCCCCGCGAGGAACCGCGCTTCGCCGCTCTCCTCGTCCAGATGCAACAGACCGCTCACGCGCCGCAGATCGAGGGCGATCACGGCATCGTGGTCGCCGCGCTCGGGGTTCAGCGCTCCGACGACGCTCGTTCCGCCGCTGAAGGGCACAACGGCGAGTGAGCGTTCGGCTGCGAGCCTCAGAACGGCGAGGACTTCGTCATGACCGCTCGGGGAGATGACGGCGTCGGGAGCATCCTGAATGGATTCTCTCCGATGAATGAGGTCGATCGTCGACTTGCCGCCGGAATGCTGAATACGGGCTTCGTCCTCTGTCGTGACGAAGGAATCGCCGACGATCGCCGCGAGAGCGGAGCGAGCCTCGGGGGACAGAGCTGACGGCGCGAGGCGTACCTCTGCGAGGGCGACGGCTGGCTCCGGGCGCTGAATCCGCCCGATCATGGTCGGCAACAGGGCGCGCACTGCGAGAGGAAGATCTTTGGCGAGTGCAGGATCGCCCCATCCGTTCCAGCGCATCTCCGCAGCCGGACTCGTTTCGGTCGTCATGCGTTACAGTGTGACACATTATGGAAGATCGTCAAGCAGTGCTGGACTCATCGATCGACTCAGAGATTCCGACCTGGGATGAGTCCGATGAGCACATCCTGGATCAGGCGGCAGCCCTCATCGCCACCCGCGGAATCGCCCGCCTCACGATCGCCGAGCTCGCGCGCGAAGCGCGAGTGAGCAGACCGACCATTTACCGGCGCTGGGCGAGCGGCGACGAAGTGGTGCGTGCGACTCTGCTCCGCCAGACTCTCTTGATCATCCACCGCCTCTCGTCGGAGGTCGATACCAGGCAAGACCTCGTCGATCAGACGCTGCTGTTCACCGATCTGTTCAGCGCCGACCCGGTGTTCGCCCACCTCCTCGCATCCGAGCCCGAGGCATTTACGCAGTACAGCCTCGAGCGGATCGGATCGAGTCAGCGCGTCATGCTGCGGTGGCTCGCAGAGGCCATCGACCGATGTCAGGCTGGCGGAACCGTGCGCGCCGGCGACGCACGGGACGTGTCCGTGATGCTGCTGCTCATCGTGCAGTCCGCCGTGCTCTCCCACAACGCCGTGTCCTCTCTCATCGGAGCATCCTCGTGGCGTTCGGAACTCTCGCGAGCCGTGGACGGATACCTCAAGCCGTGAGCGCCGAGCGGGGAGTGCGAGCCTCAGCGATGCTGAACGCTGCGCGACGTTCGCGGGAACTCGACATGCTCGCGAACACCGGGCAGGTGGACGTGCTGGTCATCGGGGGAGGCGTGACAGGCGCAGGAGTCGCCCTGGATGCCGCGAGTCGAGGATTTTCCGTCGTGCTCGCAGAATCCCACGACCTCGCGTTCGGAACGAGCAGATGGAGCTCGAAGCTCGTCCACGGTGGTCTGCGCTATCTCGCCTCCGGTGACCTCGCCGTGGCCCACGAGAGCGCGGTGGAACGTCACCGTCTGATGACGAGGGTCGCGCCGCATCTGGTCCGCACGCTCCCGCAGCTCCTGCCATTCGTCGACGGCGTCTCGATGAAACAGCGGGCCGTCGGCAGCGTGGGCTTCCTCCTCGGCGACGGCCTGCGGCGAGTCGCACGCACCCCGAGCGCCGTGCTGCCGCGGCCGAGGAGAGCATCCGTCGCGGAGTCCGTGGCGATGTTCCCCGCAGTGAGCAGGCGGGGCATCCGCGGCGGAATGGTCGCAATGGATGGGCAACTCATCGATGATGCGCGACTGGTCACTGCAATCGCCCGGACGGCTGCCGCGCACGGGGCGAAGATCCTCACCCGCGTGCGCGCAACGGGCGTCACCGGGACAGGAGCGACGCTTCACGACGCGCTCAGCGGCGAATCCGTTCAGATCGATGCCCGAGTCGTCATCAACGCGGCAGGAGTGTGGGCGGGCGAGCTCGACCCCGACATTCATCTTCGGCCGAGCAGAGGCACCCACCTCGTCTTGGACGCCGCAACACTCGGCAATCCGACCGCCGCCCTCACTGTCCCGCACCCCGGATCGATCAGTCGCTTCGTCTTCGCCCTCCCCGTTCAGCTGGGGCGCATCATCATCGGACTCACCGACGTCGATGCGCCAGGGCGCATCCCCGATGTGCCGATGCCCACCGATGACGAGATCGATTTTCTGCTGGCCACGCTGTCGCGCGCGCTCGAGCGCCCGCTGAGCCGCAGTGACATCCGTGGCTCGTTCGCGGGCCTCCGCCCGCTCGTTGAAGCTCGGGCAGGGGAATCGACCGCTGATATCTCTCGCCGCCACCGCGTCGAAGTATCGTCGAACGGCTCCGTCGGCATCCTCGGTGGCAAACTCACGACCTATCGCGCGATGGCGAAGGATGCTGTCGATCTCGCATGCCGGCACGCAGGGCTGTCCGACCCCGGATGCCGCACCGACCGTCTCCCGCTCGTGGGCGCGCCGGGGTCACCGGTTCCCGTAGCCGCCACGGATGCTCCCCGTCCGCCCTCGGCCACTCTTCGTGCGCGTTTCGGTTCGGAAGCGGCATCCGTTCTGGCATCCGGAGGATCCGGCGGTGCGCAGCGCGTCGCGGACGGGATCGATGTCATCCGCGCGGAGGTGGTGTTCGCCGTGCGCGCGGAGGGCGCGCTCGACGCTGATGACGTCCTGGATCGGCGCACGCGCATCGGACTCGTGCCGCAGGATCGGGATGCCGCAGCAGGAGTGGTCACAGAAGTCGTCGCCGAGACGCTCGCTGAGTTCCCCGCTTAGCTGATCAGAAGTTGATCATGTGGCCTGCAAGGCCGTGGAAGCCCTCTTGCAGGGCCTCAGACAGCGTCGGGTGCGTGTGCACGTTGCGTGCCAGCTCCAGGGCGGTGAGGTCCCACTTCTGCGCGAGGGTGAGCTCGGGCAGAAGCTCGGACACGTCCGGGCCGATCATGTGGGCACCGAGCAGCTCCAGGTGCTCGGCATCCGCGATCATCTTGACGAAGCCGACCGACTCGCCGAGACCGTGCGCCTTGCCGTTGGCCATGAAGGGGAACGAGACGACCTTGATCTCGCGACCGGTCTCCTTCGCCTGCGCCTCGGTGAGTCCGAAGGAGGCGACCTGCGGCGAGCAGAACGTCGCGCGGGGCATCATGCGGTAGTCGCCGAGGGTCTGCGTCTCCGCGCCGCCGATCGTCTCGGCAGCGACCACGGCCTGGGCCTCGGCCACGTGTGCGAGCTGCAGCTTGGCGGTCACGTCGCCGATGGCGTAGATGCCGTCCACGTTGGTGCGCATGTGGTCGTCGATGTCGATGGCGCCGCGCTCGGTGAGCTTCACGCCGGTCTTGTCGAGACCGAATCCTTCGACGTTGGGTGCGAATCCGACCGACATGAGCACCTTGTCGGCCTCGATCGAGCTCTGCTGGCCGTCCTTGCCCGTGTGCGAGACCGTGACGGACGAGCCGTTGTCGACGACGGACTCGACCTTGGTCGAGGTCAGGATGTCGACGCCGTAGTTCTTGTACTGCTTCGTGATCTCCTTCGACACGTCGGCGTCCTCGTTGGGGAGCGCGCGGTCGAGGAACTCGATGATCGTCACCTTGACGCCGTAGTTGGTCATCACGTAGGCGAACTCCATGCCGATGGCGCCGGCGCCGACGATGACGATCGACTTCGGAAGCTCACGCGAGAGGATCTGCTCCTCGTACGTCACGACGTTGTCGCTGAGCTCGACGCCGGGAAGCAGGCGCACCTTCGAGCCGGTCGCGACGATGGCGTTGTCGAAGGTGACCTCTTCGGTCGAGCCGTCGGCCTTGGCGACGGAGATCGCCTTCGGACCGGTGAAGGTGCCTCGGCCGTCGTACTCGGTCACCTTGTTCTTCTTCATGAGGAAGTGGATGCCCTTGACGCGACCGTCCGCGACGACACGGCTGCGGTCGAACGCCTTGCCGTAGTCCATCGTGAATTCGCCGGAGATCCCGAAGAAGTCGGCCTTGTGGTTCAGGGTGTGTGCGAGCTCCGCGTTCTTGAGGAGAGCCTTCGAGGGGATGCAGCCCACGTTGAGGCACACACCGCCCCAGTACTTCTCTTCGATGATCGCGGTGGAGAGTCCGAGCTGTGCGCTGCGGACTGCGGCGACGTACCCGCCGGGGCCCGCGCCGAGGATGACGACGTCGTAGTGTGGCATGCCTTAAGCCTATCGCTCTGCGGGGCTGTCAGTTTCGGATTCTGCAGGCTTGCGGCGACGCAGCAGAAGCACGAGCACGAACACGACGACCAGCAGCACGACGCCGCCGGCGATGAGCCAGCCGGGGGAGAAGGACGCTTCGGATTCCATGTTCGGGTCTTCCGCCGGGACCGCGCTCTGGGTGACCTCCGGCGCAGGAGCAGCAGTCTCTTC
Source organism: Microbacterium sp. (assembly GCF_048259935.1). Lineage (GTDB taxonomy): Bacteria > Actinomycetota > Actinomycetes > Actinomycetales > Microbacteriaceae > Microbacterium. The sequence goes on from NZ_JBLXHF010000005.1 coordinate 40,640, forward strand.
TGCCGTGGGCGTGGCAGACGCTTCAGGGGACGGCAGAGTGCTGGTCGCGACGGTGAACTGGAATTCTCCCGAGGTCGGATGCCCGTCGCTGGAGACGACCTTCCACAGCACGTGGTACGCACCGGCATCGGCCTGCGGCACGAGAGTCTGCGTCACCATCGCGCCGTCCACCGTGGCCGCGCCGTCGGTGACAGGCTGCCCGGCGGCATCGGTCACGGCGATCTCGGTGGAGCCATCGCCATCGATCAGCGCCGCGCTGAACGTCAGAGTGAGGGCGTCAGGCAGTGTCTCGACCGTCGAATCGGCGGCAGGGCTCGACTCGACGAGAGCATCGTGGGCAGCTGCTGGCTGAGGCCAGGCGAACAGAAACGCGAACGCGACCAGAAGAGCGGCGGCGAGAACGCCCGGGCTGAGAGAGTGTCGAGAGGTGAGAGTGCACACACCCTCACCATAGGAAACGACGTTGTGCGCAGCCTGAGTTATCCAGAGCCTCGCTCGGGAGTCTATGGATCAGTTAGTCTGGGGCGTAGGAGGGCTACCGTGACAGATTTTGAAAGCCAATCGGCGCGCAACGCCGCAATTCACCGTGACGGTGAGCAGCGGCACGACGCCACGCAGACATTCGGACACGATTCCGACCTGTCTTTCGTTCCCTTCGGTGCCGAGCTCACTGAGGTCGAACAGGCTGCGATCGCCGCTCTTCCGTCGGGGTCTGCGCTGCTGCTGGTGCGTTCCGGTGCGATGGCTGGAGCCCGTTATCTGCTCGACACACCTGTCACGACGATCGGGCGCCACCCCGAGGCAGACATCTTCTTCGACGACGTCACGGTCTCGCGTCGACACGCTGAGATCACGCGTTCAGACAAGAAGTCCTTCGAGATCATCGACCAGCGCTCTCTCAACGGCACCTATGTCAGCGGTGAGCGGGTGGACCGCGGTGCCCTGGCCAATGGCTACGAGATCCGCGTCGGCAAATTCCGTCTGAACTTCTTCGTTTCGCCTGCAGATCTCAACGCGGCGACTGAGTGATGGCACCACTCCACGCCCGCGATCGCTCTGCGTCCGCGGGGCTTCTGAGCATCGGACAGGTGCTCGCACGGCTCACGCCTGAGTTTCCAGACCTCACTTCCAGCAAGCTGCGATTCCTCGAGGTCCAGGGCATCGTCAGCCCCTCGCGGACCGAGTCGGGCTATCGCAAGTTCTCGCAGTCCGACATCGATCGACTGCGTCTCGGGCTCACTCTGCAGCGTGACCACTATCTTCCGCTGAGCGTCATCCGCGAGCAGCTGGATGAGGCGCAGGCCGACAACGGCGGCGGACTGAGTCTCGCGCCGCCTCCCTCGATCGCACCTGCTCCTCGGCGCTATCGTCGCGAAGAGCTGCTCTCCGCCGCAGGTGCCGGTCCCCAGATCCTCAACGACGCGATCAGCACTGGCATCATCAACGCCGCAGAGACCTACCCCGAGTCGACCGTCACGCTTCTGCGCGGGCTGGTTGCACTGGATCGGCACGGCATCGAGCCGCGGCATCTGCGCACGCTTCGCCAGAGCGCCGAGCGCGAGGTCTCGCTCATCGAGTCGGCCATGTCGGCGCTGCTGCGCAGAACTGATGCCACCTCGAGAGGGAAAGCGCGTGAGATGGCGCCTGAACTCGCGGCCAAGATCGACGACGTGCGCGCCGCTTTCGTCAAAGAAGCACTCGCGCGAGTTCTTTCGTAACGAACAGGTTGCGACACACCTTCGTGTCGATGCGGATGTCATTGCCCGGCATGGGGCACTGCTCTAGCGTGGAGGTAAGCCAAGGAGAGGAATTCAAATGAGTGCGGATGAGCGTGCAGGCGACCCGCGGTTCGTTTCCGAACTCCTCTTCACGGATGGTCTTCCCGCCATGGATGACGAGGTCGGCTACCGTGGTGCGGTTGCTGCTCGCGCTGCGGGGATCACATACCGTCAGCTCGACTACTGGGCACGCACTGAACTGGTCGTTCCGACCGTTCGCGGTGCGAGCGGTTCCGGTTCGCAGCGCATGTACGGCTTCCGTGACATCCTCGTCCTCAAGCTGGTCAAGCGACTTCTCGACACCGGCATCTCCTTGCAGCAGATCCGTGTCGCCGTCGACCAGCTGCGTGCCGCTGGCATTCGTGACCTCGCCGGAACCACGCTCATGAGCGATGGTGCATCGGTCTACCTGTGCACGTCGAATGACGAGGTCATCGACCTGGTCAGTCGTGGGCAGGGCGTCTTCGGCATCGCCGTCGGCAAGGTGCTGCGCGAAGTCGAGTCGACACTGGTCGAGTTCGACCCGACCGCGCCCGACCCGGTGGACGAGCTCGGCGCGCGTCGAGCAAAGCGCACCGCCTGACGACTGGCATCGAAAAACCCGCCCGGCATCGCCGAGCGGGTTCTTCACATGAGGCCTCAGGCCTGCGAGCCGGTCTCAGGGACAGGCACGCGTCCGGCGCGGACGATGCGGTCCAGCAAGAGATCGAAGTCCGCGGCAAGTTCCTGAGCGGAGTCTCCCGGCCAGATGTGCAACGGCTTCGCAGCGCCCTGTGCCTGCTGCAGCGACGTCCGCTCCGGCAGCTGGGGTGAGAGCACGAGCGGACCGAACATGTCGCGGAGCTCTTTGATGCGGAACTGGTGCTCGATGGACTGCGGACGCACGCGGTTCACCACGATTCCGAGCGGCTGAAGCCGAGGGGACAGCCCGCGACGGATCTCTTCGATCGCACGCAGTGCGCGGTCGGCGGCAGCGACCGAGAACAGTCCTGGCTCGGTGACCACCATCACGCGATCGCTGGCGGCCCACGCGGTGCGGGTCAGCGCATTCAGCGAGGGAGCGCAGTCGACGAGCACGAGGTCGTAGTCGCTCTCCACAGCGGCGAGTGCCTCTTCGAGCTTCCACACGTCGCGAACGCTCGGGTGAGGGCCGTCGAAGTTGATGGCGGATGGGCTGCCGATGAGCACATCGATGGTACCGGGATGAACCTTCGCCCAGCCGCTGGAGGTGATCGCCTGACGGACAACCTTCTCTTTCGGGTTCGCGAGGACATCGGCGATGTTGAGACGTCCGGCGATCTGGATATCCATTCCAGTGGACACGTCAGATTGCGGATCGAGGTCGACGACGAGAGTACGAACACCCCGGGCGAAGGCCGCTGAGGCCAAGCCGAGAGTCACGGTCGTCTTGCCGACGCCGCCTTTGAGGGAGCTGACGCTGAGTACGTGCACGAACACCACGTTACCTTCCCCTAGGCTTGGAAAACACTCAGCCCCCGCCCCGTGTGCGTCAAGAACGTCGCATAACGAGCTAACAGAGGTGTGCATGTTTCAGAAGATCCTTGTGGCTAATCGTGGTGAGATCGCGATCCGAGCATTCCGAGCAGCAGTCGAGGTGGGCGCGCGCACAGTTGCGGTGTTCCCCTACGAGGACCGCGGTTCGCAGCATCGCCTGAAGGCCGATGAGGCCTATGTGATCGGTGAGCGCGGGCATCCTGTGCGCGCTTACCTGGACGTGGACGAGATCATCCGCGTCGCTCTGGAATCGGGCGCTGATGCGATCTACCCCGGGTACGGATTCCTCTCCGAGAACCCAGAACTGGCTGAGAAGGCTGCGGCGAACGGCATCGTCTTCGTCGGTCCGCCCTCGAACGTGCTCGAGATGGCAGGAAACAAGGTCGAGGCGAAGCGGCACGCGATCGAAGCAGGCGTCCCGGTGCTTCGCTCGACCGAAGCATCCGCTGACATCGATGAATTGATTGCGCAGGCCGACGAGATCGGATTCCCGATCTTCGCCAAGGCCGTCGCCGGCGGCGGCGGCCGGGGGATGCGACGGGTGGAGACGAAGGGCGAGCTCGCTCCCGCACTGGCTGAAGCCATGCGCGAGGCGGAGAGCGCGTTCGGCGATCCCCGCATGTTCCTGGAGCAGGCCGTCGTACGACCCCGCCACATCGAAGTGCAGATCCTCGCTGACAAGACCGGCGAGACGGTTCACCTGTTCGAGCGAGACTGCTCTGTGCAGCGCCGTCACCAGAAGGTCGTCGAGATCGCACCGGCACCGAACCTGGACGACAGCATCCGCACAGCTCTTCACAGCTACGCCATCGCCTTCGCGCGTTCGATCGGCTACGAGAACGCCGGAACGGTCGAGTTCCTCCTGGAGACGGCTGGGGCGCGCACCGGTGAAGTCGTCTTCATCGAGATGAACCCGCGCATCCAGGTCGAGCACACCGTGACAGAAGAGGTCACAGACGTCGATCTCGTTCAGGCGCAGCTGCGAATCGCAGCGGGCGAGACACTCGCCGACCTCGGCCTTCAGCAGGGAGACATCCGCCTGCGAGGTGCAGCGCTGCAGTGCCGCATCACCACAGAGGACCCCACGCAGGGCTTCCGCCCCGACACCGGAAAGATCACCACGTACCGTTCGCCCGGTGGCGCAGGCATCCGTCTCGACGGCGGCACTGTGCATCAGGGCGCGCAGATCAGCCCGCACTTCGACTCGATGCTCTCAAAGCTCACCTGCCGCGGCCGTGACTTCAAGACAGCCGTCGCGCGTGCTCGGCGTGCGCTGGCCGAATTCCGCATCCGGGGTGTATCCACCAACATCCCGTTCCTGCAGGCGCTGCTTGACGATGACTCGTTCGTTGCCGGTGACATCAGCACCGCGTTCATCGATGAGCGACCGGACCTGCTGCAGGGGCGCGTGTCCAAGGACCGCGGTACGAAGCTGTTGAACTGGCTCGTCGACGTCACCGTGAACAAGCCCAATGGCGCTCACCCCGGAACGGTCGAGGCGGTGACGAAGCTGCCCGACATCGATCTGAGTGTCGAGCCTGCTCCTGGTTCGCGGCAGCGGCTGCTCGAGCTCGGGCCCGAAGAGTTCGCGAAGAGTCTCCGCGCTCAGTCGGCGCTGGCGATCACGGACACGACATTCCGCGACGCGCATCAGTCGTTGCTGGCTACTCGAGTCCGCACCCGTGACCTTGTCGCGGCGGCCCCGTACATCGCCAGGCTCACTCCGGGACTGCTCTCGGTCGAAGCGTGGGGCGGTGCAACGTACGACGTCGCGCTGCGCTTCCTCGGCGAGGACCCCTGGGAGCGGCTCGACAAGCTCCGCACGGCGCTGCCGAACATCAACATCCAGATGCTGCTGCGCGGGCGCAACACGGTCGGCTACACCCCGTACCCGACCGCCGTGACCGAGGCCTTCGTGGCTGAGGCCGCGGCGAGCGGCATCGACATCTTCCGCATCTTCGATGCTCTCAATGATGTCGAGCAGATGCGTCCCGCCATCGACGCGGTGCGCGCCACTGGCACATCTGTCGCGGAGGTCGCCCTCTGCTACACCGGGGACCTGCTGAACCCGGCCGAGGACCTCTACACACTGGATTACTATCTGCGTCTGGCGGAGCAGATCGCCGGCGCCGGCGCGCACATCCTCGCGATCAAGGACATGGCGGGCCTCCTGCGCCCGGCTGCCGCTGCAAAGCTCGTGACGGCGCTGCGCGAGCGGTTCGACCTGCCGGTTCATCTGCACACCCACGACACCCCCGGTGGCCAGCTCGCGACGCTGCTCGCGGCCAGTGCCGCGGGCGCAGACGCAGTGGATGCGGCATCCGCCCCGCTGTCCGGGACGACGAGCCAGCCTTCGCTCTCGTCGCTCATCGCAGCCCTCGCGCACACCGATCGCGACAGCGGCATCGATCTGGACAGCGTCTCGGACCTCGAGCCCTACTGGGAAGCGGTTCGCAACCAGTACGCGCCGTTCGAGTCCGGCCTTCCCGGTCCCACAGGGCGCGTGTACCACCACGAGATCCCCGGCGGTCAGCTCTCCAACCTGCGCCAGCAGGCGAAAGCGCTGGGGCTCGCCGATGACTTCGAGCTCATCGAGGACATGTACGCCGCAGCGGATCGGATCCTCGGTCGTGTGCCGAAGGTGACGCCATCATCGAAGGTCGTGGGCGACCTCGCGCTGCATCTTGCCGCGGTCAGGGCCGATCCCGCCGACTTCGAAGCGAATCCTGAGAAGTACGACGTTCCCGATTCGGTGGTGAGCTTCATGGCTGGCGAACTGGGGGAGCTCCCCGGCGGATGGCCAGAGCCCTTCCGCAGCAAGGTGCTTGCCGGACGCGAGGTGCGCTCCGCGTTCACCGAGATCTCGTCTGACGACGAGAAGGCCCTCGCGGGAACGAGTGAAGAGCGACGGGCGCGTCTGAACACTCTGCTGTTTCCCGCACCGACCCGTGAGTTCGCGCAGCAGCGTGAGCTGTTCGGTGATCTGTCTGTGCTCGACACCGGCGACTACCTCTACGGCTTGGTCCAGGGGCAGGAGCACCTCGTGGAGATCGATCGTGGAGTGCAGCTCTACGTCGGACTCGAGGCCATCGGCGAGGCGGACGATCGGGGTATGCGGACCGTCATGACCACGCTGAACGGACAGCTGCGTCCGGTCTTCGTTCGTGACCGTTCGATCGCTGTGGATGCCCATGAAGTCGAGAAGGCAGACACCTCCAAGCCTGGACAGGTGGCGGCACCGTTCTCGGGAGTCGTCACGCTGAAGGCCGAGGTCGGCGCAGAAGTGAAGGCCGGTGAACCCGTCGCCTCTATCGAGGCGATGAAGATGGAAGCAGCCATCACCGCGCCCGTCAGCGGCGTCATCGAGCGGCTCGCGATCGGTGCCACACAGCAGGTGGATGCGGGTGACCTTTTGGTCGTGATCACTCCAGCCAAGTAACCTTGTGCGGGCGATACGCTCGCACAAGCTTGGAGTGACACTGTGACATCGAAGAATAGTTCCGACGCACACGAGGAAGATTCCCTCGGCGTGCTCGACGAGGCCGCCTCGTTGGACACCACGACGCTCGGCGTCCTCGGACAGACGGCACAGGTCAGCGTTGCTCTGCCGAACAGCGCAGACGACGATGATCTTGTCGACGATTCCGTCGTCGACGGGGAGATCGCATCTGACGAAGAGATCATCGTCGGCATCATCGAGGTACCACTCGCCGAAGCAGACGTCCCAGAGGCGGAAGCGTCGGTCGAGCAGGATGCTGCGCCCGCAGCATCCGAAGTCGATGACCCAGATGACAGCGTCGACGACACCATCTCCGCACCCGCGGCGGTCGCACCCGTGGTGCTCGCACCCGTCGTGCCGGAGAAGCCTGCTGAGGCTCTCACCGCGAAGCGGTTCGGCGACCAGCAGGGGCAGTCTTCTCGTGAGACGGCAGATCTGCTCACCTCCGATCGCCTCCTCAACCCGAACCAGCTGACAAAGCCGGAACCTGAGGGTGCGTGGAGCCACCTGCTCTACACGATCTCGGGTCGGCGCATCAATATCGGAGACGGCAAGCGCGCCCGCGAGCGCAAGGCGCTCACGGCGCGGATCTCGAGCCCGTTCACCGGGGGAGCGCGCTTCGTTCCCGTGCTGTCGCGCAAGGGCGGTGTGGGCAAGACGATGATCACGGCTCTGCTCGGGATGGCACTGGCGGATGCTCGTGACGACCGCGTGATCGCTGTCGACGCGAACCCCGATCGCGGCACGCTGGCTGATCGCATTCTGCGCACGAACGACAAGTCCGTGCGCGACCTCGTCCGCATCCAGGCCGACGTGAAGGGCTACCACGACATCTCGGCGATCGTCGCTCGCGATACCACCAGGTTGGATGTGCTCGCATCGGATTCGGATCCTCGTGTGGCCGAGGCATTCAACGATGACGACTATCGTGACGTCGCCCGCGTAGCTGCGCACTACTACTCGATGGTCCTCACCGACACGGGAACAGGCATCGTCCACTCGGTGATGGGAGCGACCCTCGACCTCGCCGACCAGATCATCATCGTGTCGGGCCTGAGCGTGGATGAAGCCCGACTGGCTTCGGAGACGCTCACCTGGCTGGAGAGCAATGGATATGAGGCACAGGCGCGCAACGCCATCATCGTGCTGAACCAGTCGACTCCGGGGAGTCCTCTCGTGCGATTGAACGAGCTCGAGGCACACTTCCGCACGCGCGCGAAGAACGTCGTGCGCATGCCGTACGACACGCACATCGCCGGCGGAGGCGCAATCGTGTTCACGAGCCTGCAGCCCGAGACCCGTCAGGCAGCGCGAGAGCTCGCGGCGCTCCTCGTCGAGGGCCTGCGGGCGAAGGCCGCCTGATGACTGTTCGCGAGATCAGGGTCTTCGGCGACCCCGTGCTGCGCACAGTGTGCGCTCCAGTGGACGAGATCGATGACGGTGTGCGGTCACTCGTTGCGGACCTCATCGATAGCGTCGAACTCCCAGGGCGTGCCGGTGTGGCAGCGCCGCAGATCGGCGTCGCAGTTCGCGCGTTCAGCTATAACATCGACGGCGACATCGGTTATGTGCTCAACCCGGTGCTGACTGAGGTGCGCGGCGAGCCAGTGCCGACAGGAGAGGGATGCCTCTCAGTGCCGGGTCTGTGGCATAACGCGCTGCGCCACCCGTGGGCTCGTGTTGAAGGAATCGACCTCGACGGCAATGCCGTTGTGCTCGAAGGTGACGGTCTGCTCGCGCAGGCTCTTCAGCACGAGACCGATCACTTGGACGGGATGCTGTATCTCTCGCGCCTCACGCCGGCGGATCGTAAGATCGCCATGCGTGAGGTGCGAGAGAGCGACTGGTTCTAGCCTCCGATAGAGACGTTGGTCGTGCTGACCGGCTCGTCGTAGATCGCTGAGACCTCGTTCTCGAAGTCCTTCAGGATCACGTTGCGCTTGATGGACATCTTCGGCGTCAGGTGTCCGCTCTCCTCGGTCCATTCCGTCTCGAGAATGCGGAACTTGCGGATCGACTCGGCACGCGAGACGTTCTTGTTCGCGATGTCGACGGCGCGCTGGACCTCAGCGATGACCGCGGGGTTCTTCGATGCCTCAGCGATCGACATGTCGGCCGCGAGCCCGTTGTTGCCGAGCCAGGTGGGCAGCATCTCGGAGTCGAGCGTGATGAGTGCCGAGATGAACGGCTTCTGGTCACCGACGACGACGACCTGACTGATGATCGGGTTCGCGCGGATCGGATCCTCGAGCGCGGCGGGGGCGACGTTCTTGCCTCCTGCCGTGACGATGATCTCTTTCTTACGGCCGGTGACCGTCAGGAAGCCTTCGGAATCGAAACTGCCGATGTCTCCCGTGCGGAACCAGCCATCGTGGAACGACTCAGCCGTTGCTTCTGGATTGTTCCAGTACTCCTTGAAGACGTTGATGCCCTTGACTTCGATCTCGCCGTCTTCAGCGAGTCGCACACCAACGCCGGGGATAGCCGGTCCGACGGTGCCGATCTTCGACTTGTCGGCGAGGTTCACTGTTGCCGGCGCGGTCGTCTCGGTGAGGCCGTATCCCTCGAGGATCACCACGCCGAGGCTGTGGAAGAAGTGGCCGAGTCTCGGGCCGAGGGGAGCAGAGCCGGAAACCGCGTATGCGATGTTGCCGCCCATGGCCTCGCGCAGCTTGCTGTAGACCAGCTTGTCGAACAGCGCGAACTTGATCTTCAGGCCGAACGGAATCTTCTTGCCCTCTTCGAGAAGTTTGGAGTGCTCGATGGCCGCCGCAGCCGCCGCACGGAAGATCTTGCCCTTTCCGCCGCCTTCAGCCTTCTGTTCGGCGGAGTTGTACACCTTCTCGAACACGCGCGGCACGGCCAGCAGGAACGTCGGCTTGAAGGAGCCGAGCGCGGGCAGTAGCTGCTTGGTGTCGGGCTGGTGTCCGGTGCGCACACCTGCGTGGACGTTCAGCAGCGAGATGAATCGTGCGAAGACGTGCGCGGTGGTGATGAAGAGCACGGTCGAGGCGCCGGGGGTCTGGACGACCTTGTCGAGCGATTTCGCGGAGTTGCGGGTCAGCTCGACGAAGTTGCTGTGCGTGAGCACGCATCCCTTCGGCCGACCGGTGGAGCCCGAAGTGTAGATGAGTGTGGCGATATCGGATCCGACGGCGAGATTCCGGCGGCGCTCGATCTCGGCATCCTCGATCTCGGTTCCTGCGGCCGTGAGCGTGTCGATGGCGCCGAGGTGCAGCTGCCATATCTCGCGCACCAGCGGCAGGTCACCGCGCACTTCGTCAGCCTTTGCGAAGTGGTCTGCGGACTCGACGATGAGCGCGATGGCGCCGGAGTCTTCCATGATCCACTGGATCTGCGCGGGGGAGCTGGTGTCGTAGATCGGAACCATCACCGCGCCGGCGTAGAAGAGCGCGAAGTCGACCAGCGTCCACTCATACGTGGTGCGGGCGAGGAATCCGACCTTCTCGCCCGGTTGGATGCCAGCGGCGACGAAGCCCTTGGCGAGGGCGATGACAGCCGTCTGGAAGTCAGCCGCGGAGATATCGCGCCAGCCCTCTCCATTTGGCACGGAGAACAATGCTCGGTTCGGTGTGGCCTCGACGCGCTTGACCAACAGGTCGGTGATGTTCGCTTCGGGATCAGCAGGGACGATCGCGGGGACTTCGAATTGGACCACGGCAACTCCTTCGGTACCGGTCGGGCACGGCTTTCCCTGAGTCTAGGGCACATCGACGCGCGAGCTCGGTGAATTTTGACATTCAGTAGCGTAGCAAGTGAGACTCGGTCGCATCACTTTTCGGGCACCCCTCTCATGATGACCCGTGAAGGTGACGGCTCGGGGATAGACTTCCCCACGATGTTCTACTGGCTGATGAAATATGTGGTGGTCGGCCCCATCGTCAAGGCTGTGTTCCGGCCCTGGATCGTGGGGCGCGACAACGTGCCGCGCACCGGCGCGGCGATTCTCGCCAGCAACCACCTCTCGGTCTCGGACTCGGTGTTCCTTCCGATCCTGATCGATCGACCGATGTCGTTCCTCGCGAAGAGCGATTACTTCACCGGACGCGGTCTCAAGGGCTGGGCAACGAAGAACTTCATGAAGGCGACCGGCCAGATCCCGATTGATCGTTCTGGGGGAAAAGCGTCGGAGGCATCGCTGAACACCGGTCTGCAGGTGCTCGGCCGCGGTGATGTGCTCGGCATCTACCCCGAGGGCACCCGCAGTCCCGACGGCAAGCTCTACCGCGGCCGCACTGGTCTTGCGCGCATGGCCCTCGAAGCGAAAGTCCCGGTGATCCCGGTGATCATGGTCGACACCGACACTGCGATGCCGATCGGCCGGACGATCCCTCGTGTCGTACGGGTGGGCATCGTGATCGGCGAACCGCTGGATTTCTCCCGCTACGCGGGCATGGAGAACGACCGATACATCCTGCGATCGGTCACCGACGAGATCATGGTCGCTCTGCAGCGACTGGGGCAGCAGCAGTACGACGACGTGTATGCATCCTCTGTCAAGGAGCGGGCGCCTCGTCAGTCATGACGGCGCGAGCGAGGCTGTCGCGCCAGTAAGCTGGGGAAATGTCTCAGCAGCACGATGCCGGCCTCGACACCTGGCGCGACCTTCCTATCAAGCAGCAGCCGACCTGGTCCGACCTCGACCACGTCGCCGATGTCTCGAAGCAGATCGCGGGGCTCCCTCCACTCGTGTTCGCGGGTGAGGTGGACAACCTGCGCGACCGTCTCGCACGTGCGGCCTCTGGGGGAGCCTTCCTCCTGCAGGGCGGCGATTGCGCTGAGACTTTCGCAGGTGCGACTGCTGAGCAGATCCGCAATCGCATCAAGACCGTGCTGCAGATGGCCGTGGTGCTCACCTACGGCGCGTCGATGCCGATCGTCAAGATGGGCCGGATGGCTGGGCAGTTCGCCAAGCCCCGCTCCAGCGACACCGAGACGCGCGGTGAGGTCACTCTGCCGGCGTACCGCGGCGACATCGTCAACGGCTACGACTTCACCGAGGGCTCGCGCAAGGCAGATCCGGGGCGGTTGCTGCAGGGGTATCACACGGCTGCTTCGACGCTGAACCTGATCCGTGCGTTCACGCAGGGCGGCTTCGCCGACCTCCGCGAAGTGCACTCCTGGAACAAGGGTTTCGCGTCGAACCCCGCCAACCAGCGCTACGAGCGCATGGCCGCTGAGATCGACCGCGCCATCAAGTTCATGGAGGCGGCGGGGGCCGACTTCGACGAGCTCAAGCGCGTGGAGTTCTTCACCGGCCACGAGGGCCTGCTGATGGACTACGAGAGCCCGATGACGCGTATCGACTCGCGCACCGACACTCCGTACAACACCTCGGCGCACTTCCTCTGGATCGGTGAGCGCACGCGTGACCTCGACGGTGCGCACGTGGACTACTTCTCGAAGATCCGCAACCCGATCGGTGTGAAGCTCGGGCCGACGACGACCGCGGAGACGGCGCTGGAGCTCATCGATAAGCTCGACCCGAACCGCGAACCTGGCCGCCTCACCTTCATCACCCGCATGGGGGCGGGCAAGATCCGTGACGCACTTCCGCCGCTGTTGGAGGCCGTGCGCGACTCGGGTGCGCAGCCGCTGTGGGTCACGGACCCCATGCACGGCAACGGCATCACGACGCCGACCGGTTACAAGACTCGTCGTTTCGACGACGTCGTCGACGAGGTGCGTGGCTTCTTCGAAGCGCACCGCGCGGTGGGTACCTTCCCCGGCGGCATCCACGTCGAGCTCACCGGTGACGATGTCACCGAGTGTCTCGGCGGCTCGGAGCAGATCGACGAGCAGGGTCTTGCGACGCGTTACGAGAGCCTGTGCGACCCGCGCCTGAACCACATGCAGAGCCTGGAGCTCGCCTTCCTCGTTGCTGAGGAGCTCGAGAAGCGCTGAGCTTCGCGCGCAAGCGCTAGAGGCTGCTGCGGATCAGCAACGTCACTTCGGTGCTGGCCCGGCGCATCTTGCCTGCGGCTGGGTCGGTTCCAGTGACTTCGGTCAGGCCGTTGGGGAACGGCGTCCACAGTGGATTCCAGGTCGGTTCGAACCCCGCGTCACGCAGAGCCTGGGCCGCCTGATCGCGGTTCATTCCCGTGACGTCGGGGACGGCGAACAGCTGCGGTCCGAGTGAGACCACCAGAGCCATCGTGTCGCCGGGGCGCCAGTTGCCACCGCCCTCACGTTCAGCGGTGTTGATGACTCGCCCCTCTTCGACGCTGTCGCTGTATTCCTCAGTCGTCGTCGTCTGGATGTCCTTCTCGGCCAGCGCAGCCGATGCTTCTGACGTCGTCATTCCGACGACGTCAGGCAGGCCACCGAGCGACACGACCAGCTGGGCCGTGTCGGCTTCGTGCACGTCGCATCCCTCGCCGCACTCGACAGCGTCGCCGCCATCACGCGGAGTGACACTGGCGTTGATCACGATGCCGTCATCTGCACGTGAGTACAGCAGCAGGTCGTCGTCAGACACCGTCAGTCCGAGTTCAGCGAGATAGGTGCGGGCCTCGTCTGCGGTCATGCCGTTGAGGGAATCGACGCGTCGGGGAGCAGGTCCTGTCGAGATGAAGACGCTGACTTCGCTGCCGCCGTCCAGTCGCTCACCCTCGCCCGGATCCGTGCGGATCGCCAGTCCCGGCTCGATATCGACGGAGCTCTCTTCTGCGGCGGAGGGAACGAAGCCCTCTTCGGTGAGAGCGGCGGCGGCATCCTCGTAGCTCATTCCCGCCACCGCAGGAACGGCGACGAGCGAACCGGGTCCAGAACCGAACCACCAGCCGACTCCGCCTGCGAGAACGGCAAGCAGGAGGACGAGGGCGAGGAGGAAGGCGCCGCGCGCGCGACGATTCGCTGTTCTGCGGCGCAGCACCGTGGCGTTGTCGATCGGCTGTGCGACAGCCACGGGTCCTGTGGAATCATCGATCACCATCGTCGCGGGCATGACTTTGGTCAGGTCGCCTGAGTCATGGTGCGAGCGAGTGGGCATTGCCGCTGTGGCGGTCGGCGTGGGGGAGACCCCGAGCTGCCGTTCGATATCGCGCAGCCGATCGAGCATCTCCTGCGCATCGTTCGGCCGCTCGTCAGGTGATTTCTCCGTCGACCACAGCACGAGCTCGTCGAGCTGCTCTGGGACACCGGGATTGCGAACACTCGGCCGGGGGACCGACTCCGTCGCGTGCTGGAACGCGATCTGCATCGGCTGCTCGCCCTTGTACGGCTGTTCGCCGACGAGCATCTCGTACAGCATGATGCCGAGCGCGTAGATGTCGCTGCGGGCGTCGGCGGTTCCGCGGGTGACGAGTTCGGGAGCGAGGTAGGCGATCGTGCCGAGCAGCTGTGCCCCGGTCGCGGTGTTCGCGGTCGTCGCGCGAGCGAGGCCGAAGTCGCCGATCTTGATGCGGCCGTCTTCGGCGAGCAGCACGTTCTCGGGCTTCACATCACGGTGGACGATACCGGCCTTGTGCGCTGCGGCGAGCCCGGAGAGGATCGCGTCCATGATGGTGACGGTCTGGGTGATCGTCAGTCGCTTCTGCTCACGCATCAACTCGCGCAGGGTGATGCCGGGCAGGTACTCCATGACCAGGTACGCCAGCTCGCCGTCCTGACCCTGGTCGAAGACGTTGACGACGTGCGGGTCGGCGAGCCGGGCTGCCGCGCGCGCCTCTTGGATGAAGCGGCTCTGGAACACCGAATCGTCGCTGAGGTGGCCGTGCATGACCTTCAGAGCGATCCTGCGCTCCAGGCGAAGATCGGTGGCGACGTAGACCGTGGCCATTCCGCCGCGGGCGATGCGAGCGCGAACACGGTACCGGCCGTCGACAAGCCGCCCGATGAGGGGATCGGCCTGCTGATTGGTCGTCACGTACAGATTCTATGAAGAAGTGGCTGAAAGCCCGGGGAGCGCCTCACCTTTCGGCGAGGTGGCATCCGGAATTACCCGTACTGCGCCAGCCATTCGTATGCCGCAGTCTCCCACTCGGCGTAGCGCTGCGGATACGCAGAGATCTGGACGGACTGCGCTGCCTCCGCGAAGGACATGCCCTCCCAGCCGGGAATATCGAGCAGTCCGCGGGTGATCGTGCCGTCCGGGTCGGATGCTCCGGTGAAGAAAGCGCGAATACTGTAGTCGCGGTTCATGATCTGGTCGGCAGTGCCCCATCCGGTGCTCGGGCGCTGCTGGAACAGTCCCAGCGAATCGCGGTCGCCCCAGTCGAGATTGCGCAGCCACGACTCGACCATCGAGGTGCCCAGCGCGATCGCGATGCCGCGGTCGGAGACACCGAGCTCACGCCCGATCCGGATGATGAGCGCGACGTTCTCCGCCTGCGGCGGGTTGAGTGTCACTGAAGCGGTGAGGACTGTTGCTGGAGCCTCGGAGACCTGCTCCGGCGGTGCGACACCAACGGCGACACCGACCGTGAGGCTCTGCCCCGGGTAGATGATGGCGCCCTGGCCGAGGCCGTTCGCGGCGAGGATCGCCGCCACCGTCGTCCCATAGCGCTGAGCGATTGCGAAGATCGTGTCGCCGGTGACGACGGTGTGCGTCGATGCAGCAGGGGCAGGCGTGGCTGCTTGCGCCGAGGCGGGTGCGGCGGGCGCGGCGAGAGCGAGCGTCTGTCCGGGGTAGATGACCGATCGCCAGCCGAGCCCGTTCCACGTGAGCACGTCCACGGTCGCCAGCGAGAAGCGCTCGGCGATGGCAGCGACCGTATCGCCGGACTGCACGGTGTATGCGGCTGGAGCGGGGGCCGCGTGTGCAGGAACTGCTGCCAGAGTGCTCGCCAGCACGCCGAGAGCGGCAGCCGGCGCACCGATGTGAACGTATTTCTCTCGCAGTGCAGTCGCGGTGATCTTCAAGGTTCCCCCCTTTTCTGAACCCTTGAAACGCTGACACGACGTGAGGCACATGTCAACCAAAGTGAAGAGAGTGACTGGAACCACACAGCCTCAGTTGTGTGATGCCGCGTGGGAAGTGAGATAGTCAGAATGTGTCTGATGAAACAGCTGGCGAGCTCGCCACCGAATGGTTGACCACCCCCGATCTCGTCGAGGTTCTCGGTGAACCGCTCGGCCGTGTCCGTCGGCTCATCGCGGAGCAGTACCTGGTCGGCTCGACGCGGAACGGTCCATTCGCCGTTCCATCGATCTTCATCGTCGACGGCCGTCCGCTGGCATCGCTGCGCGGCACGATCATGGCCCTCGCGGATGCCGGACTCAGCGATGACGAAGCCATCGACTGGCTGTTCACCGAAGAAGCCGAACTCGGTCGCACGCCCATCGCTGCTCTCCTCGATGGACACAAGAGCTCCGTGCGCCGGATCGCACGCACACTCGCGTAAGCCGCGAAACACCCGGACTGAGCGTCAGGCGGTGCGGACAGTTGCGGCACGTGCGAGATCGCGCAGATCCCCGACAGCCGCATTATCAAGTCGTGCGCCGATGAGCGCTCGGTCGGCCTCCGAGGCATAGGCGCGGATCATCTCCTCGACCTGATCCAGCGCTCCCGAGTCGGAGATCGTCGCCTGCAGCGCCGCCACCTGGGCATCCTCGAGGTCAGGATCGCCGAGGAGATCATCGACCACTCGACGAGCAGAAGCATCAAGATTCTCACGCGTGAGTGCGATGAGCACCGTGCGCTTCCCCTCGCGCAGGTCATCTCCGGTCGGCTTGCCGGTCACCGCTTGGTCGCCGAAGACACCGAGGACGTCATCGCGCAGCTGGAATGCCATTCCGAGCGGGTGGCCGAAGGCGCGCAGGGCAGCCAGCTGATCGGCATCCGCTCCGGCGAGTGCGGCACCGAGAGCGAGTGGCTGTTCGACGCTGTACCGCGCTGACTTCAGCGAGGCGACGCGCAGCGCGCGCTCCGCGTGCTCGGCGTCTGGGCTGACCCGCCACGCGGATTCCTCGGCGATGTCGAGGAACTGTCCGGTCGTCACGTCGCGTCGCATGCGTGCGTATACGCGCCGCACGGATGCCGCGTGCGGATGCTCTGTCAGAGCCTGTTCCAAGAGGTCATCGCTCCACGAGATGAGCAGGTCACCGAGGAGGATCGCGGACGAACGTCCGAACGCATCCGCGTCACCGGCCCAGTGCTGCTCGCCGTGCAGCTGTTGGAGCGCGCGGTGTGCGGCCGGGCGGCCGCGACGCGTGTCGGAGTTGTCGATCAGGTCGTCGTGGACGAGCGCCGCGGACTGGAAGATCTCGACGGCCGCGCAGAGGTCCCACAGGGGGTCTGTCGCCTGGGCTCGATTGTCGGCGAAACGCGCCACCGCGGTCCAGCCGGAGTGGCAGAATCGCGCCCTCAGCCGCTTGCCGCCATGCAGCGTCTGAACCGCCGCATCAAGGAGGAGCGCGGCATCCGGACCGTACGGTGCGGCCTCGGAACGCATCGCTGAGATGAAGCGTTCCAGGCGGTCGGCGACGGCCTGCTGGACTTGGCTGGAGAGGGGCACGATAATCAGCTTAGGTTCTCAGCCGAAACCTAGCCTCCGTGCTCTGGTTGCGCGTAGACTGGGACATATCGAACCCGAGGGGGGCGTCATGCCACTGTCTGAACAGGAGCAGCGTCTGCTCGATGAGATGGAACGCCATCTCCTGCATAACGACGCTGACATTGTGAGTGCGCCGTCCGGAGATCGCACACTCAGCTACCGCAATCTCGTCTACGGCGCAGTTCTGTTGCTCGTTGGAATCGGCGCGCTCGTCGCCGGAGTCGCCCTTGGCAGCCAGCTCGGCGCAGTCGTCAGCATCATCATCGGAGTCGTCGGCTTCGCGGCAATGCTCGTCGGCGTTATTCTCGCGGTGACCCCTGTCCGCCGCGTGGGCGGATCAGCACCCACCCCGCCGAGCGCTTCGCCGAAGACTCCACAGAACTCCTCCTCGTTCATGGATCGCATGAACGATCGTTGGGATCGTCGCCAAGACGGCCACTGACACCTCTCCACTTCTGACCCGGATGCCTCGTGCATCCGGGTCTTTTTGCGTTTCTGGGTGATTCTCTCCTCCACTTCGCTGCGCCCCGGAATTACGGCGGAATAGAGGTTATTTCTCGCGCCGTATGGCACTCTTTTCCTGCGTCACCATATGAATGTGGAGGAAAGTGGAGTAAAGTGGGGGCAACCTCGAATTGGCCGGTTGCAGAGGGGGTGATGGCCGATGTTGCTGGGAACGCATTCACCGAAGCTCGACGACAAAGGTCGAGTCATCCTGCCAGCGAAGTTCCGTGAGGATCTCGGCGGAGGCATCGTGGTCACCCGTGGCCAGGAGCGCTGTCTCTACGTGTTCAGCACTGCCGAGTTCGAGGCGATGCACGAGCGGATCCGGCAAGCACCGCTCAGCAACAAGCAGGCCCGTGACTTCCTGCGCATGTTCCTCTCCGGGGCAAGCGCAGAGATGCCCGACAGCCAGAACCGCATCACCATCCCCAGTCATCTCCGTCAGTACGCGGGGCTCGAGAAAGAGCTCATCGTCACCGGCGTCGGCGCGCACGCCGAGATCTGGGATGCCGCGGCCTGGAACGACTATCTCGCTGCTGGCGAGGACAACTACTCAGAACTGGAGCAGGAGGTGATTCCCGGACTCTTCTGACCTCGGCTGTGATGCCCCGCCGCTCCCGCCCCGACACACTTCCCCGGTGCCGGGTCGAGAAGCGGAGGGGGATCAGGGCCCAGGTCACCGGACAGGCTCATGAACCTTCGCGACATCCACACCCCCGTACTCCTTGATCGCTGCATCGAGCTGATGGCCCCGGCCATCAAGCACGATGGTGCGATCGTGGTCGATGCCACCCTCGGTATGGGCGGCCATTCCGAAGCACTCCTCGAGCGGTTCGACAACATCCGACTCATCGGTCTCGACCGTGACACCGATGCGCTGCGCATCGCAGGCGAGCGGCTGGCACGATTCGCCGACCGGCTCACGCTCGTGCACACGGTGTATGACGAGATCGGTCTGCACGCGCAGGGTGCATCCGCCATCCTGATGGACCTCGGCGTCTCCTCGCTGCAGCTCGATGAGGCAGAGCGCGGGTTCGCCTACTCGAAGGATGCTCCGCTGGATATGCGGATGGATCAGACCAAGGGTGTGACCGCGGCTGAAGTCCTCGCCACCTACAGCGAGGGAAACCTGCGGCGCATCTTCGAGCGGTACGGCGAAGAGAAGCTGGCCGCCCGCTATGCGCGCTTCATCGTGCAGGCGCGCGAGGCGCAGCCGCTCGTTCGCTCACAGGATCTCGTCGACCTGCTGCAGGCAGCGACTCCGGCGGCCGTGCAGCGAGCCGGGCATCCAGCCAAGCGGGTCTTCCAGGCCCTGCGCATTGAAGTCAACTCCGAGCTCAGTGTTCTCGCCGACGCGATCCCCGCCGCCATGGAGGCTCTGACCGTCGGAGGCCGGATCGTCGTGATGAGCTATCAGTCGCTCGAGGACCGCCTCATCAAGCAGGCGTTCGCTGCGGCATCCGCATCGACTGCCCCCGCGGGCCTCCCCGTCGAGCTCCCCGAGCACGCCCCCCGCTTCCGCACGCTGACAAAGGGTGCCGAGTTCGCGAGCGACGAAGAGAGGGCGCGCAATCCGCGTGCGATTCCGGTGCGCCTGCGCGCAGCCGAACGAGTAAGGGCAGCAGTATGAGCCGGGCCACCGCCGCAGCCCTGCTGCCGACGACCGCACCGACCTCACCGTCGAAGCCGGCAAGCACCGGTCGTCGGCTGCGCACGGTCGTCGCTCCCGTTCCTCGCCGTCGGCCGAAGCTCGTCTACGCACTGGCCGCTCTCGGCGGGGCAGCGCTCATCGGCGCCGCTCAGATCGGGCTGTCACTCGCCATCACCAACGACTCCTTCGTGCTCGCCGACCTCACATCCCAGCAGCGCGAGCTGAATCTGCAGGCCAGCGCCCTCCAGGATGAGCTCGCCGGCATCGAATCGCCCCAGCTGCTGGCGACGAAAGCATCCGAACTCGGAATGGTCGTGGCGGGATCCGCGTCCTACCTGCGGTTGAGCGACTCGGCCGTGATCGGTGCGAACACCGGTGCCGACTGGCGATCCACAGTCGATCCGAAGGGCAGCGGTGCGGTGCACAACGCCCTGCTCGACCACGCCGCGCTCGAGGCTGCGGCGGCAGAGAACGCGGCAGCAGACCAGACAGCGGGCGACGCGCCCGATCCGAACCTCCCCCCACCGATCACCGATGGCCTCCCCAGCCCGACTACCCGCTGACACGGACACGGAGCACGCAGTATGACGACTCGAGCAACCCGCGGCCCGCGCCGCCGGACGGTCGTCGCCCTCGCGGTGATCCTCGCCGTACTCTCGGCGTTCGTGGTCCGCCTGGTCGATATCCAGGTCGTGAGCGCGAACGATCACGTTGCAGATTCGCTCAACGTCGGCCAGCTCGGAAGCACCGTGACGCTGGAGGGGGATCGAGGGACGATCCTCGACCAGAACGGCATCACGCTCGCTTCGAGCGTGAAAGTCTACGACGCGCAGCTGAGCCCGAGCCTGATCATGCAGCTCGAGAACGACACCGAGAAGCCGCCGAAGGTGCCGTGGAGCGACGCGTCCGAGAAGATCGCTGCGATCACGGGTCAAGACGCCGAAGAACTGCGATCCGGCGTCGCGCAGAACCTCGAGAACGACCCCAGCTCGCAGTACTACCAGCTCGCCAACGGTCTGAGCACTGAGAAGTACATCGAACTGCGCGATCTCGACCTGGTCTACCTGCACGCCGATGCGCGTGAGACGCGGGTCTATCCCAACGGCGCGGTCGCCGGAAACGTCGTCGGCTACGTCGACAACGCGGGGCAGGGACAAGCGGGCATCGAGCAGATGGAAGGAACGTGCCTCGCCCCCAGCAACGGTGAGCGCACGTACCTCCGCGGCAAAGACGGCAACATCATTCCCGGCAGCGAACGGGTCAAAGAAGCCGTCAATGGCGGCTCCGTACAGCTGACCATCAACAGCGACCTGCAGTGGTACCTGCAGCAGATGATCTCTGAGGAAGCACAGCGGATGGGTGCCAATTCGGGCACCGTGACGGTCGTCGAAGTCACGACCGGCAAGATCCGTGCGGCGGCCGAATGGCCCTCGCTCGACCCCAACGACCTCAACGCTTCTTCTCCGGAGAACTGGGGCACGAAGGTCTTCGGTGCGACGTTCGAGCCAGGGTCGACGTTCAAAGCGATCACCGCTGCCGCGGTGCTCGATGCCGGTGGCGCGGACATGAACACCATCGTCTCCGCAGACGACCGCGAGACCTTCCCGAACGGAGCGGTGGTCAATGATCCGTTCCGTCACGAGAACTACCAGTATCGGCTCGCCGGAGCCATGATCGACTCATCGAACATTGCGCTGTCGAAGTTCGGCACGCTGATCGATGCGAAGACACGATACGACTACATCCAGAAGTTCGGAGTCGGAGAGAAGACGATCGGCTTCCCGCGCGAAGAGGCGGGGGTCCTGCATCCCTACGAGAACTGGGACAGCCAGACGCTGTACACGACCACCTTCGGTCAAGCTCTTACAGTCACGGCTCCTCAGGTCGCGGGCGCGTATCAGGCCATCGCCAACGGCGGCGAGAAGATCGACCTGTCGCTGATCGAGTCATGCACTCGAGGCGATGGAACAGTCATCAAGCCCGATGCGCCCGAACGTAAGCAGATCATCTCCCAGGAGACCGCGGCCGAAGTATCGCGCATTCTCGAGAACGTCACGGTGCAGGGCGGTCTCAGCAAACAGCTCGAAGTGCCCGGCTATCGGGTGGCGAGCAAGACCGGTACCGCAGAGAAGGCAGGGGAAGGCGGGTACATCGAAGGGCGCTACTCTACGAGCTTGGCCGGGTTCGCTCCTGTCGATGACCCGCAGTACGTCGTGCTGGTGACTCTCGATGAGCCGACTAAGGTTGTATCGTCCGCCGCCACCGCACCCGCCTTCCAGAAGGCTATGACGCAGGTGCTGAAGACATATCGAGTCTCGCCGTCCACCGTACCGATGGACGAGTGGCTCCCCAAGTTCAATTAGCCGGCATTGTGCCGCGCATGGAGACGCCACATGATCGCTCTGTCGTTCGCTGAGATCGCTGCCATCACCGGAGGCGATCTGCGAGTCGTCGGTGCTGACACGACCGATACCGTCGTGAACGGGGTGGTGGACACCGATTCGCGCAAGATGACTCCCGGTGGGATCTTCATCGCCAAGCCCGGGGCCGAGACGGACGGTCACCGCTTCGTCGGGGCGGCGGTCGAGGGCGGTGCAGTTCTCGCGCTGGTCGAGCACGCCGTCGATGTCGCAGTTTCGCAGATCGTCGTGCCGGATGCTGTCGCAGCACTGGCCGTGCTCGCTCGTGCAGTCGTCGCGAAAGTGCGTGCCAGCGGCGAACTGAAGATCGTCGGCATCACCGGGTCCAATGGCAAGACGACGACGAAGAACCTGATCGCCCGCATCCTTCAGGACGAGGGCCAGACGGTCGCGCCGATCGACTCGTACAACAACGAAGTCGGCGCGCCCCTCACCATGCTCAGAGTGACTGACGACACTCGCTTCCTCGTCTGCGAGTTCGGCGCATCGGAGTCCGGATCCATTGCCCACCTGGCAGGCCTCATCGAGCCCGACGTCGCGATCATCCTGATGGTCGGATTGGCCCACGCAGGTGGTTTCGGTGGTATCGAGAGCACGGCGAAAGCGAAGGCAGAGCTGATTGCGGCATCTCGTCCGAACGGCATCGCTGTGCTCAACAGCGATGACCCGCGCGTCTGGGCTATGCGCGAGAGCGCTGAAGGCCGCGGTATGACGGTCGTCGGCTTCGGCCAGGGCGAATCAGCGCAGGTTCGCGCATCTGACGTCCACGTCGCGGCGGACGGCACGCGCGCACTCATCACCATCGATGGGGAGAGTCGTCCGCTGCACCTCAAGGTTCTCGGTGCACATCACATCTCCAACGCGCTCGCTGCTATCGCCGCATCCCGCGTGCTGGGAGTCAGCACCGAGCACGCGATCGCGCGGCTCGAGACCGTCGAGGTCGCTGAGCGCTGGCGGATGCAGCCGATGGGAAGCGACCGCGTGCGCATCATCAACGACGCGTACAACGCCAGCCCAGATTCGATGGCCGCGGCTCTGCGTACGCTCGCGCAGATCACCGGTCCACAGGAGCGCACGGTCGCCGTCCTCGGCGCGATGAGCGAACTCGGCGAGAGCGCGGGAGAGGAGCATGACCGCATCGGTCTGCTCGCCGTGCGTCTGAACATCCGACGCATCGTCGTCGTCGGGCCGGAGGCCCGCAGGCTCTACCTCTCCGCTGTCGGCGAGGGCTCGTGGGACAGCGAAGCGGTGCATCTGCCCGATCAGGACGCCGCGTTCGAGTATCTGCGAACCGAGCTGCGCGACGGCGATCGTGTGCTCGTGAAATCATCCAATTCCGTGGGGCTCCGGCATCTCGGTGACCGTCTGGGAGAATTGTTCTCGTGAGATCACTCCTCATGGCTGCGGCGATATCGCTGGCCTTCACGCTCTTCCTGACTCCGGTCTTCCTCCGCCTGTTCCGCCGCTGGGGCTGGGGACAGGTCATCCGGACCCCTGAAGACGTCGCCAACCCCAGCCACGAAGCCAAGCGCGGCACTCCCACGATGGGCGGCGTGATCTTCATCCTCGGCACCATCGTCGGCTACTTCACCGGCGTCTACGCCGGCGGCAGCACCCCGGCGCTGTCGGCGATCCTCGTGCTGTGGCTCATGGTGGGTTTCGGCGCAGTCGGGTTCATCGATGATTACATGAAAGTGCGCTCGCAGCGCAGCCTCGGCCTCTCCGGGTGGCGCAAGGTCCTCGGCCAGCTCCTCGTCATGATCCCGTTCGGAATCATCGGGCTGAACTTCCCGAACCAGTACGGTCAGACTCCGGCCAGCGGATCGATCTCGCTGTTCCGTGACATCCCGTGGCTCGACCTCTTCGCCTTCGGCGTGGTGATCGGCTGGATCGTCTACCTGATCTGGATCGCCGTGATCGGCATCGCGACCTCCAACAGCGTGAACCTCACCGATGGTCTTGACGGCCTCGCAGCTGGCGCAGGCGTCTTCGTCGTCAGCGCCTACAGCCTCATCTCCTTCTGGCAGTTCAAGCAATCCTGCGCGGGCACTGGCGTCGATCCTGCCGCACTGGATGCCTGCTACGAGGTGCGCGATCCTTTCAACCTCGCGATCGTCGCAGCCTCGTTCGCGGCAGGTCTCATCGGATTCCTGTGGTGGAACGCTCCCAAGGCCAAGGTCTTCATGGGCGATGTCGGCTCGATGGCAATCGGCGGTGTGATCACCGCCATGGCGATCCTCACCCGCACCGAGCTCCTCCTGTTCGTGATCGCCGGCATCTTCGTGCTGTCGTCCGGATCGGTGATCCTGCAGCGGCTGTACTTCAAGATCACTCGCGGCAAGCGACTGTTCCTGATGAGCCCGTTCCATCACCACCTCGAGATGCGCGGCTGGCCAGAGGTGACGATCGTCGTCCGCCTGTGGATCATCGCGGGTCTTCTCGCAATCGGGGCGATCGGGCTGTTCTATGTGGAATGGCTCACCCTGATATGACCTGGCGCGTGAAATGACACAACGATTAGAAGCCCTCACCAGCTGGCACGCCGACTGGAAGGGGCTGCGCGTTGCCGTGCTGGGCCTGTCCGTGACGGGGTTCGCTGCTGCAGACACGCTCACTGAGCTCGGCGCAGAGGTGCTCGTCCTCTCCGAGGAGGCATCCGAGGACTATGAGCGCCTCGTCCCCGTGATCGGTGCGCACCTCGTGCTCGGGCCACTCGATCAGGCTCTGTCAGAACTTGTGGAGTTCGCGCCTGACGTCGTCGTCGCATCCCCGGGATTCGCGCCCTCGCACCCGATCATCCGCTGGACGGTCGCGTCGGGCATCGCGCTGTGGGGCGATGTGGAACTGGCCTGGCGCGTGCGCGACAAGGTCGTACGCGCCGATGGAACACCGGCGGAGTGGGTGCTGATCACCGGCACCAACGGCAAGACGACGACCACGCAGCTGACCGCGTCGCTGCTCGTCGAGGGAGGGCTTCGTGCCGCTCCCTGCGGAAACATCGGCGTCCCCGTACTGGATGCCATTCGAGATCCCGCCGGATTCGATGTGCTCGTCGTCGAGCTCTCCAGCCACCAGCTCTGGTACATCGGTCAGAGTGCGCCAGAGGGACAGCTCGTGCCGCATTCGGCGGTCTGCCTGAACCTCGCTGACGACCACCTCGTGTGGCACGGCAGCGCCGAGGCGTATCGCGAGGCGAAGTCCTTCGTCTATCGCAATACGCGCGTCGCCTGCGTCTACAACAAGGCCGATGAGGTGACCAGGGCCATGGTGGAAGAGGCTGACGTCACAGACGGCGCCCGAGCGATCGGATTCGACCTCGGGATCCCCGGTCCCAGCGATGTCGGCGTGGTCGATGGCATTCTCGCCGATCGTGCTTTTCTCAACGATCGTCGCAACAATGCTCTCGAGCTGACGACGATCGCTGAGCTCGAGCAGGCAGGGCTTGCCGCACCGCACATCGTGCAGAACATTCTCGCCGCCAGCGCTCTGGCGCGGGCCCTCGGCACGGAGCCCGCGGCAATCCGCCGCGCACTGGAGCGCTTTCGTCTCGATGAGCACCGGATCCAGGTCGTGGCACGACACGCTGGCGTCACCTGGATCGATGACTCCAAGGCCACCAACCCGCATGCGGCTGCGTCCTCGCTGCGGGCGTACCCCGGGGCCGTCTGGGTCGTGGGCGGCGATCTGAAGGGTGTCGACGTCTCTGAACTCGTGGCAGGTGCTGGCCGCACAGCGAGCGCAGCCCTTGTCATCGGCGCAGAGCGCGGCGAGGTTCTGGCGGCATTCGCGCGACACGCGCCCGACGTGCGCGTCTATGAGGTCGCCACTGGTGAGACTGAAGATGTGATGACCCGCGTGGTGGAACTGGCCGCCGGGATCGCCACTGGCGGGGGCACAGTTCTACTGGCACCCGCCGCGGCATCCTTCGATCAGTTCGAGAGCTACGCGGATCGTGGCCACCGTTTCGCCGACGCGGTGCAGAAGTGGATCGACCGGGGGAGTGCCGATGACGCAGGCAGCCCGCCCGTCGCGCACTGACCACGCGGTCGCCGACTCCTCGCACTCCGACTCACGCGGCCTTGCCGCTCGTGTTTCACTGGGACGGATCTTCACCCCGCCCTCGAGCGAGTTCCTGCTGATCGCATCCACAGCTCTGCTGCTGACGGTATTCGGGCTCGTGATGGTGATCTCCGCTACCAGCGCGACCGAATCCGGCGTCATGGACACGGCACTGAAGCAGGGCATGTTCGCCGCCATCGGCATCCCACTGATGTTCCTCGTGAGCAGACTGCCGATCAAATTCCTGAAGAAGATGGCCTGGCCGCTGCTCATCGCAGCCACCCTGATGCAGCTGCTGGTGTTCACCCCTCTGGGCGTCACCGACGCGGGAAACCGCAACTGGATCCGTCTGGCCGGCTTCACGATGCAGCCATCAGAGTTTCTGAAACTCGCGCTCGCACTGTGGGTCGCCTACGTGCTGCTGCGCAAGCGCGCGCTGCTGGGCATCTGGCGGCACGTGTTCATCCCGGTCATCCCGGTCGGGCTGCTCGTCTTCGGCACCGTGATGGCCGGTCGCGACCTCGGTACCGCAATGGTGCTGGTGCTCATCCTGCTCGGCTGCCTGTTCTTCGCCGGCGTGAAGCTGCGCCTGTTCATCCTCCCCGTTCTGCTCGGAGTCGTCGGTGTCATCGCTCTGGCGATCGCAAGCCCCGACCGCATGCGACGGATCACCGCTGTGTGCTCTGACATGAGCAATTACGAGCATGACTGCTACCAGTCGATCCACGCTGTATGGGGCATGGCCAACGGCGGGATCTTCGGCCTCGGCCTCGGCAACTCCCAAGAGAAGTACGGCTGGCTCCCCGCAGCCTCGAACGACTTCATCTTCGCAATCGTCGGCGAAGAGCTGGGACTCATCGGCTGCCTCGTCGTGCTGGCGCTGTTCACTTTCTTCGCGGTCGGCGCCTTCCACGTGATGCGCAAGACCGATGACCCGTTCATCCGCGTCGCAGCCGGTGGCATCACCGTATGGATCCTCGGCCAGGCGCTCATCAACATCGGCGTCGTCATCGGCGTGCTCCCGGTCTTGGGCGTGCCGCTGCCGTTCATGTCGCAGGGTGGTACCGCCCTGCTCGCCGTGCTGTTGGCGTGCGGCGTGCTCCTCGCGTTCGCTCGCACGATTCCTGCAACTGAGCGGGGTAAGGTCACGAGGTGACCTCGTACCTCCTCGCAGGTGGCGGCACTGCCGGCCACGTCAATCCTCTGCTCGCTGTCGCTGACTCTCTGCGCGAGCGCGACCCGCACGCGTCCGTCCTGGTACTCGGGACGAAGGAGGGGCTGGAAGCGAGGCTCGTGCCCGCTCGTGGCTATGAGCTGCTCATCGTCGACAAGGTGCCGTTCCCTCGACGCCCGAATCGGGCGGCCATCGCCTTCCCCGGACGGTTCCGCACGGCGATCGCGCAGGTGCGCGCGCACATCCGTGAGCACGATGTCGATGTCGTCGTCGGATTCGGCGGTTACGCTTCAGCCCCCGCTTACGTCGCCGCGCGCCGCGAGAAAGTTCCGTACGTCGTGCATGAGGCGAACGCCCGGCCGGGGCTGGCGAACAGATTGGGTGCGGGACGCGCCGCCGGAGTAGGTGTCGCTTTCGAGGGCACCCCGCTCAAGCGGGGAGAGGTCGTCGGGATGCCGCTGCGCCACGAGATCGTCGATCTCGATCGCGCGGCATCGCGCGCAGAGGCCGCTGCAGCCTTCGGACTCGACCCTGCCCGCCCCGTGCTGCTCGTGTTCGGCGGGTCGCTCGGTGCGCACCGACTGAACGAGGCACTGGCCGATTCCTGGGGCGATGTGCTCGCCGCCGGGTGGCAGCTGCTGCACGTCACGGGGGAGCGCAGCGACCTCGTCGATCCGGAAGTGCCCGGGTACGCGATGCGTCGCTACGTCGACCGGATGGACCTCGCATTCGCGCTGGCCGATCTGATCGTCTCGCGCGCAGGCTCTGCAACCGTCAGCGAGATCAGTGCTCTCGGCATCCCCGCGGTGTACGTGCCCTACGCCGTCGGCAACGGCGAGCAGCGTCTGAATGCGGCGTCGGCGGTCGCCGCGGGAGCCGCGCTGCTGATCGAGGACAGCACCTTCACCGGCGACAAGGTGCGCGAGGAGCTCCTCCCGCTGCTCGCCGATCGCACACGCATCGATCGCATGGCTGAGGCGGCCGCGCACGTCGGCACGCGCACCGGCACGCAGAACGTCGTTGCCATGATCGACAGCGCTCTCACGAATTAGGATGGAGGGGACATGATCACGCCTGACCTCTCTCTCCCGATTCCGGACTCCATCACCGCCGCCCACTTCATCGGGATCGGCGGCTCTGGCATGAGCGGGTTGGCGAAGATGTTCCTCGATGCCGGCATCCGGGTGTCCGGTTCAGACCGCGCGGACAGCGATAACCTCCGTGCTCTCGCGGCAGCCGGCGCGACCGTGCACGTCGGTCACGATGCCGCCCACCTCGGCGATGCCGACACCGCCGTGCACACCGGCGCGATCTGGCCGGAGAACCCCGAGTTCGTCACCGCCAAGGAACGCGGTCTGCACGTCATCCACCGTTCGCAGGCGCTGCACTGGCTGATTCGCGGGCACCGGCTCGTCTCCGTCGCCGGCGCGCACGGCAAGACGACTTCCACGGGCATGATCGTGACGGCACTGCAAGCCCTGGGCGCTGACCCGAACTTCGTCAACGGCGGAGTGATCGAGCAGCTCGGCGTCTCGAGCTCCTCGGGAACCGATGATCTGTTCGTCATCGAGGCCGATGAGTCCGACGGAACGTTCCTGCTCTACGACACGGCCATCGCTCTCATCACCAATGTCGATCCTGATCACCTCGACCATTACGGATCGGATGAGGCATTCCACGACGCATTCGTGCAGTTCGCGGATGCTGCCGGCGAGGCCGTTGTGATCTCCAGCGACGATCCTGGTGCACTGCGCGTGAAAGCTGGGCTCTCGCACCAGAACGTGATCACGTTCGGCACTGCCGCCGACGCTAACGTCCGCCTTACCGACATCTCCACGTCAGGCCCTGTTTCAGCGACGATCAGCCACGGTGGTGCGAGCGAGCGGATGCAGCTGGTCGTCCCCGGTGCGCACAACGCGATCAATGCCGCAGGCGCAGTGGCGGTACTCCTCGCTCTCGGCCATGCGTTCGCCGATTCTGTGCGCGCTGTAGAGAGCTTCGCGGGCACCGTGCGCCGATTCGAGCTGCACGGCGTGGAGCGCGGGGTGAGCGTCTTCGATGACTATGCTCACCACCCGACCGAGGTGAAGGCGGCGCTCGAGGCAGCGCGAGGCGTCGTCGGCGAGGGAAGACTCATCGCCATCCAGCAGCCGCACACGTACTCGCGCACACAGCACATGTATCGCGAGTTCGCAGAGGTGCTCGAGGCCTACGCCGATCACACGGTCATGCTCGACGTCTACGGGGCACGAGAGGATCCGGTGCCTGGAGTCACGGGTGAGCTGGTCAGCGGTGCGTTCACCGACCCTGATCACGTGCACTACGTGCCGGACTGGCAGAAGGCCGCTGATTACACCGCATCGATCGTGCAAGAGGGCGACTACGTGATCACGCTCGGTTGCGGCAATGTGTACCTGATCATCCCGCAGGTGCTCGAATCGCTCCGACAGCGCCCGGCGCCCGGCGCAGAGGCCTGATCGATGCGCCGCCCGGCACCGCTTCCGACTCCACCGGGGGAGGCGTACGCCGCACCAGCGCGCCGGCGTCTCACCGACGAGCCGGTCGAGCCAGTCGAGCTGCATTCCAGCGCCGCTGGTCTCGACGCCGATATTTCGCAGGCCGAACCGGAGTCGTGGGACGACCTCACCGCAAAAGACGTGTGGCGGGCCGCTCGTGCGCGCCGTAAGCGTCTGCGCGCCGAGATCCGCCGGTTCACTCAGCGATCTCGCAGGCGCCGGATCATCTGGCTCAGCGTCCTCGGTGCACTGATTGTGCTGGTCGGGGGTAGCGCGATCGCGGCGTACAGTCCGCTGTTCGCGGTCGAACGGATCAATGTCGTCGGGGCTTCCACGATCGACCCCGCACAGATCCAGGCCGCACTGGCCGACCAGATCGGCACGCCGCTCGCTCTCGTGGATGAGAGCGACGTGAAAGCCGCGCTGATGGCATATCCGTTGATCGAGAGCTATGCGCTGGGGGCGAAGCCGCCGCATGATCTGACGGTTCGGATCGTCGAGCGCACACCCATCGGCGTGATCGAATCCGATGCCGGTTACACGCTTGTGGATGCCGCGGGAGTCGCCCTGTCGACCACTGCGCAGGTTCCTGAGGGGCAGCCGATATTGCGCGTGGAACCTGGGGTCGAGTCCGACGCATTCGAGTCGGTCGGACTCGTGATCCGCTCGCTTCCCGCTGACGTGCGCGGATCGCTCGTCGAGGCTTCGGCGAGCACTCTGGACGACGTGTCGCTGAAGCTCTCGAGCGGACTGACCGTCTTCTGGGGGAGCGCGGAGAAATCGGTCGAGAAAGCGCGCGCTCTGACCTCGACGATGCTGGCGAATCCGGCGGCTGGCACGATCGATGTCTCTTCGCCGGACGTGGTTGTCGCCGGTTGAGTGCGATTGCGCACCGGAACACCCGACACACCCGTGTCGCTGCGCGCACACGCCAGGATCGCGCATACCTTCGATCTTGAGAACGCAATACCGGGAAATACTTTACACCTCTAGTTGAGGTTTAAGGTTCACCTTCTTTCCAGGCTCGAACTATCGGAGGCCGGCCATGAGCCAGAACCAGAACTACCTCGCCGTGATCAAGGTCGTCGGCGTCGGCGGTGGCGGCGTCAACGCCGTCAACCGCATGATTGATCTCGGCCTTCGAGGCGTCGAGTTCATCGCTGTCAACACCGACGCGCAGGCGCTGCTGATGAGTGACGCTGACGTCAAGCTCGACGTGGGCCGCGAGCTCACCCGAGGACTCGGCGCAGGAGCCGACCCCGAGGTCGGACGCCGTGCAGCCGAAGACCACGCAGAAGAGATCGAGCAGGCGCTCACGGGCGCCGACATGGTCTTCGTCACTGCGGGTGAGGGTGGTGGCACCGGTACCGGTGGTGCCCCCGTCGTCGCACGGATCGCGAAGTCGATCGGCGCGCTGACGATCGGTGTCGTCACGAAGCCGTTCTCGTTCGAGGGTCGCCGTCGTCAGAGCCAGGCCGAGCAGGGCGTTGCGAAGCTGAAGGAAGAGGTCGACACTCTCATCGTCGTGCCGAACGACCGTCTGCTGGAGATCAGCGACCGCGGCATCTCGATGATCGAGGCGTTCGCCACGGCCGACCAGGTGCTCCTTGCCGGTGTGCAGGGCATCACCGACCTCATCACCACGCCGGGTCTCATCAACCTCGACTTCGCCGACGTGAAGTCGGTCATGCAGGGTGCGGGCTCGGCTCTCATGGGCATCGGCTCCGCTCGCGGCGCCGACCGTGCGATCAAGGCGGCCGAGCTTGCCGTCGAGTCGCCGCTGCTCGAAGCATCCATCGAGGGCGCGCACGGTGTGCTGCTCTCGATCCAGGGTGGATCGAACCTCGGCATCTTCGAGATCCACGATGCTGCTGACCTCGTCAAGGAAGCGGCGCACCCCGAAGCGAACATCATCTTCGGTACCGTCATCGACGACACCCTCGGCGACGAGGTACGCGTGACGGTTATCGCCGCTGGTTTCGACGGTGGTGAGCCCTCGCAGCGTCTTGACCCGATCATCGTCTCGCGTCCGGAGCCCGCATCGCTTCCTGAGGTCACTCTCTCCGACGAAGAGGCCGAGGCTCCGAAGAGCGCGACGGAGTCCGCTGAGCGACCGGCTGCGCCTCGCGCGGCATCGACGAGCCTCGAGCCGGCCTTCACTGACGATGACATCGACATTCCCGAGTTCCTGAAGTAGGCCCGTTTTGGGTGAACTGGCGCAGCGGCTGTCTGCGATCGATGAGCAGATCGCAGACGCCGCACGCTCGGCGGGCAGAGACCCCGGCGAGATCACGCGCATCGTGGTGACCAAGTTCCACCCGGCTTCTCTCGTACGCGACCTGTACGCACTCGGCGTGCGCGACGTGGGGGAGAACCGGCAGCAGGAGCTCACCGCGAAGCGCGCCGAGATCGCTGACGACCTCGCAGAACTGCGCTGGCACTTCATCGGCCAGGCACAGACGAAGAAGGCCGGCGTCATACGGCGAGGTGCGGATGCCGTGCACTCGGTCGATCGTGCGAAACTCGCCGATTCGCTGCATCGGGCGGCGCAGTCCGTTGACTCAGCGGACCAGCGAGTGCTCGACGTGCTCCTGCAGGTCAATCTCACACAGGATGAGGGGCGCGGGGGAATCGAGCCGGATGCCGCGGCAGAGCTCGCTGACCACATCCTCACGCTGCCCTCGCTGCGGCTGCGTGGAGTGATGGGAGTCGCTCCACTGGATGAGCCGCCGGCGGCAGCCTTCGAAAGGCTGCGTGGCGTCTCAGACGTCGTCCGCCTGAGCAAGCCGAATGCCACCTGGATCTCCGCCGGCATGACCGGCGACTTCACTGAGGCGATTGCCGCAGGTGCGACACACCTGCGGATCGGCTCCGCAATCACGGGACCCCGGCCAGACCGGGGTTAACCTCGAAACAGATCAGCCCACGTTCGAACACGGAGGACACGATGGGAAACCCGCTGAAGAAGACCATGGTGTACCTGGGACTCGCCGATGAGGAAGAGGCCTACGAGGAGCAGCTCGCTCCGGCACCCGCACGCGCGCAGCGTGAGCGTGACCAGAGCGAACCCGCTCCGGCACCTGTCACCCCGCTGCGTCGCCCCGTCGCCGTGCGCCAGCCGTCGGCCGGTGCGGTCAACGAGATCCTCACTGTGCACCCCAAGCAGTACCGTGACGCGCAGCTGATCGCCGAGAGTTTCCGCGAGGGCATTCCGGTGATCATCAACCTGTCGCAGATGTCGGATGCTGATGCACGCCGTCTGATCGACTTCGCGAGCGGTCTGTCCCTCGGACTGTACGGCCGGATCGAGCGCGTCACCAGCAAGGTGTTCCTGCTCTCGCCCGAGAACATCGCTGTCTCGGGGCACGGCGGCATCGCAAGCGCTGACCCGGAGTCCGCGGGCTTCGACCAGTCCTGATCCGTGGCCGGGGTGGTCTCCTGGATCGCATCGATCATTCACTTGATCCTGCTGATCTACATCTTCGTGCTGTTCGCGCGGCTCATTCTTGATTACATTCCGCTGTTCAATCGCGGTTGGCGACCCAAGGGTGCTGGTCTCGTAGCTGCTGAGGCGGTCTACACGGTCACTGACCCGCCGATCCGGCTGTTCCGACGCTTCATTCCTCCACTGCGAATCGGAACGTTGGCACTCGATTTCGGGTTCACTTTCACCATGCTCGCAGTGCTGATTTTGATGTCCATCGTGCGGCAATTCATCTGATCGGGACTATGCTGTCACGAGGCGCGCGCCCCGGGTACGCGCCTCATCAATAACACGCCATGCTTCAGACACTGGCAACAGAACTCATCGAAAGAGGAGCCGAGATAATGGCACTGACCCCGGATGACGTCGTCACCAAGTCGTTCCAGCACGTTCGTTTCAAGGACGGCTTCGACCCGGACGAGGTCGATGACTTCCTCGACGAAATCGTCGTCGAGTGGCGCAAGACGCTGGAAGAGAACGCTGAGCTGAAGGCGAAGCTCGCCGCCTACGAGTCCGGTGAGACACCCGCCGAGGCTCCCGCCGCAGCGGCTCCGGCCGCCGAGCAGGCCGCTGTTATCGAGGAAGCTCCGGCTCCCGTCGCTGCAGTCCCGGCAGCACCTGTCGAGACCGCAACCGGCTCCACGACCGCCACTGCCGGCATCATCGAGCTGGCCCAGCGCCTGCACGATGAGCACGTCGCAGAGGGCGAGGCGAAGAAGAGCCAGCTCATCTCCGAGGCTCAGGCCGAGGTCGACCGCATCCAGAGTGAAGCTCAGGTCAAGCAGCGTGAAGAGTCGGCTCGTCTCGAGCGCGAGCGCAACACGCTCGAGGCTCGGATCACGGAACTCCGCAACTTCGAGCGCGACTACCGCACGCAGCTGCGCAGCTACATCGAGGGCCAGCTCCGCGACCTCGACGAGAAGTCGACTTCGACCGACTCGACACCGGTTTCGGCGATCGGGCTGTAGGTCAGCCCTTTGGTCGAACATCGTCCGATTCGTCGGTCGGCGGCCGGCATCATCGTCGCGATTCTCGCGGTGGTGGTGCTGGCCGCCGATCAGTTTGTGAAGTACCTCACGGTCGAGAACCTGCCTCTCCACGAGGTGGTCCCCGTGATCGGCGAGTTCTTCCAGCTGTATTACATTCGCAACTCCGGCGCAGCGTTCTCGCTCGGCAGCGAGGTGACGTGGATCTTCACGATCGCCCTCACCGTTGTCGCAGCGATCATCGTCTGGAAGGCCTTCGGGTTACAGTCCAGGCTCTGGGCCATTGTTCTCGGGTGCCTGCTCGGCGGTGTGCTCGGCAATCTCACAGATCGGCTCTTTCGGGAGCCGGGCTTCGCCGTAGGCCACGTCGTCGACATGATCTCGATGCCGTGGATGATGCCCGCGATCTTCAACGTCGCCGACATCTTCATCGTGTGCGGCATGATCTCGGTCGCGCTGCTGGTGATTCTCGGCATCCGCTTCGACGGCACGCGCGAGAAGGACCACGTCGAGTCCGAGGCTCTCGAGTCCGAGACTGCCGAATCTGGGATCTCCGAGGCCGAGGCCACTGAGAAGGGCAACTGATCGTGGAATCACGGTCGTTGCCCGTGCCGGACGGGCTTGAGGGCGCACGCGTCGATGCGGCGCTTGCGAAGATGCTCGGCTTCTCGCGAACCTTCGCCGCTGACGTGATCTCCGCAGGCGGAGTGCGTCTCGATGGCGCGGTTCTCGACAAATCCGACCGCCTGCGCAGCGGCGGATGGCTGGATGTCGAATGGCAGCCGAAGCAGGCGCCGGTGATCATTCCGATCGAAGTGCCAGAGCTCGGCATCGTCTACCACGATGACGACATCGTCGTCATCGACAAGCCGACAGGCGTTGCAGCCCACCCGTCCGTGGGGTGGGAGGGACCGACAGTTCTCGGCGCTCTCGCCGGAGCAGGGTTCCGGATCGCCACCAGCGGTGCGGCCGAGCGTGCTGGCATCGTCCACAGGCTCGATGTCGGCACGAGCGGGTTGATGGTGGTCGCAAAGACCGAGTCGGCGTACACGGCGCTCAAGCGCGCGTTCAAAGAGCGCACGGTCGAGAAGATCTATCACGCAGTGGTCCAGGGGCATCCGGACCCGTTGGCAGGGACGATCGAGGGCCCGATCGGGCGGCATCCGAATCACTCTTGGAAGTTCGCCGTCATTCCCGATGGCAAGCCGTCGGTGACCCACTACGAGACGCTCGAGGCGTTCCCCGGGGCCTCGCTGCTGGAGATTCACCTCGAGACGGGGCGCACGCATCAGATCCGCGTGCACATGGCCGCACACCGGCATCCGTGCGTCGGCGATCCGCTCTACGGGGCAGACCCGACTCTCTCTGCGCGCTTGGGGCTGACGAGGCAGTGGCTGCACGCGCACAAGCTCGCATTCACGCACCCGGCGACAGGGGAGTGGGTGCAGTTCGAGTCCGGCTATCCGGCCGACTTCGAGCATGCCCTCGGGATTCTGCGCGGAGACTGACGGGTTTCAGGTGGGCGGGGGCCCGGTGTCTGGCCCTCGACGTAGACTCGAAGGCGTGGCATCTGACTCTTTCGTACACCTGCACGTTCACAGCGAATACTCGATGCTCGATGGTGCCGCGAAGATCAACGCGATGACGCAGGCGGCCGCCGATTACGGCATGCCAGCCATCGCCGTGACCGACCACGGCAACACCTTCGCAGCCTTCGAGTTCTACAACGCGGCCAAGAACGCGGGCGTCAAGCCGATCATCGGCCTCGAAGCGTACGTCACCCCCGGCACCCATCGCAGCGACAAGTCCCGAATCGCATGGGGCTCTCCGGATCAGAAGAGCGACGACGTCTCCGGTTCCGGCGCGTACACCCACACGACGATGTGGAGCCAGAGCACCGAGGGCATGCACAACCTCTTCCGACTGAGCTCACTGTCGAGCCTCGAGGGGTACTACTTCAAGCCCCGGATGGACCGCGAGCTGCTGCAGAAATACGGCAAGGGCCTGATCGCGACGACAGGGTGCCCCTCCGGTGAGATCCAGACCCGTCTGCGCCTGGGTCAGTACGACGCCGCGCGCGCCGCCGCCGCTGAGTTCCAGGACATCTTCGGCAAAGAGAACTACTTCGCCGAGATCATGGACCACGGGCTCTCGATCGAACGCCGTGTGATCAGCGATCTGCTGAAGATCTCGAAGGACCTGAACATTCCACTGGTCGCGACGAACGACTCGCATTACACGCACCAGCATGAGGCCGATGCGCACGCAGCGCTCCTGTGCGTGCAGTCCGGCTCGACGATGGACGACCCGAACCGGTTCAAGTTCGACGGTGACGGCTACTACATCAAGACGGCGCAGGAGATGCGCCAGATGTTCCGTGATCATCCCGAGGCGTGTGACAACACTCTCCTCATCGCCGAGCGGTGCGAAGTCGAGTTCAACACGGCGGCGAACTACATGCCGCGCTTCCCGGTTCCCGACGGCGAGACCGAAGACAGCTGGCTCGTCAAAGAGGTCGAGCTCGGGCTGCACCACCGCTATCCCCACGGCATCCCGGACCAGGTTCGCAAACAGGCCGAGTACGAGACCGGCATCATTTTGCAGATGGGGTTCCCCGGCTACTTCCTCGTCGTCGCCGACTTCATCAACTGGGCCAAGGACAACGGCATCCGTGTCGGGCCCGGCCGTGGTTCTGGAGCGGGATCTATGGTCGCCTATGCGATGAAGATCACTGACCTCGACCCGCTTGAGCACGGTCTCATCTTCGAGCGCTTCCTCAACCCTGACCGTGTCTCGATGCCCGACTTCGACGTCGACTTCGATGACCGGCGCCGCGGCGAGGTGATCGACTACGTCACCGCGAAGTACGGCTCAGAACGCGTTGCACAGATCGTCACCTACGGCACGATCAAGTCCAAGCAGGCGCTCAAGGACGCCGGACGCGTGCTCGGCTTCCCCTTCAGCATGGGAGAGCGTCTGACCAAGGCCATGCCGCCACCGGTCATGGGCAAGGACATGCCGCTGGACGGCATGTTCGACAGCAAGCACCCTCGCTACAAAGAGGCGAGCGAGTTCCGGGCGCTCATCGAGACCGACCCCGAAGCGAAGACGGTGTTCGACCGCGCGATCGGTCTTGAGGGGCTGAAGCGCCAGTGGGGCGTGCACGCGGCCGGTGTGATCATGTCGTCTGAGCCGCTGCTCGACATCATCCCCATCATGAAGCGTGAGCAGGACGGCCAGATCGTCACGCAGTTCGACTACCCGTCGTGCGAGGCACTCGGTCTGATCAAGATGGACTTCCTGGGGCTGCGAAACCTCACGATCATCTCTGACGCGCTCGACAACATCCGCACGAACCGAGGGGAAGAGGTCGATCTCGAGCATCTCGAACTCGATGACCGCCCCTCGTACGACCTGCTGACCCGAGGCGATTCGCTGGGAGTCTTCCAGCTCGACGGCGGTCCGATGCGCTCACTGATGCGGCTGATGAAGCCAGACAACTTCGGTGACATCTCGGCTCTCATCGCGCTGTACCGCCCTGGTCCCATGGGAGCGAACTCGCACACGAACTACGCGCTGCGCAAGAACGGT
Source organism: Microbacterium sp. (assembly GCF_048259935.1). Taxonomy (GTDB): domain Bacteria; phylum Actinomycetota; class Actinomycetes; order Actinomycetales; family Microbacteriaceae; genus Microbacterium. Next base: position 78,334 of record NZ_JBLXHF010000005.1, read on the forward strand.
CTGCAGCCGATCAGTCCCATTCACCCCGAGCTCGAAGAGCCTCTGAAAGAGATCCTCGAGGAGTCCTACGGCCTGATCATCTATCAGGAGCAGGTGATGGCCATCGCGCAGAAGGTCGCTGGCTTCACGCTCGGTCAGGCAGACATTCTGCGCCGTGCGATGGGCAAGAAGAAGAAGTCAGAGCTCGACAAGCAGTACGAGGGCTTCCACGGCGGAATGCGCTCGAACGGTTTCGGTGATGCGGCAGTCAAGGCGCTGTGGGACATCCTGCTACCGTTCTCGGACTACGCATTCAACAAGGCGCACTCGGCGGCATACGGACTCGTGTCGTACTGGACCGCGTATCTGAAGGCGCATTACCCCGCTGAGTACATGGCGGCGCTGCTCACGAGCGTCGGCGACTCCAAAGACAAGATGGCGATCTACCTCAACGAGTGTCGCCGTATGGGCATCAAGGTGCTGCCGCCCGACGTCCGCGAGTCGATCAACTACTTCGCCGCAGTGGGCGAGGATATCCGCTTCGGTCTCGGAGCGGTGCGCAACGTCGGCAGCAACGTCGTCGATGGCATCATCGCAGCGCGCGAGAAAGACAACTTCGACTCCTTCCACGACTTCCTGAAGAAGGTTCCGCTGCATGTCTCGAACAAGCGCACGGTCGAGTCGCTGATCAAAGCCGGTGCATTCGATTCCATGGGCGACACGCGCCGGGCGCTGATGGAGATCCATGAGGATGCCACAGAGGCCGCGGTCGACCAGAAGCGCAATGAGGCGCAGGGCGCGATCGGATTCGACTTCGACAGCCTCTACGATGCACAGGAGGCGCCGCCGGCGAAGGTCCCGGATCGGCCTGAGTGGATCAAGAAGGACAAGCTCGCCTTCGAGCGCGAGATGCTCGGGCTCTACGTCTCGGATCATCCGCTGGCAGGTTTGGAGGTTCCGCTGGCGAAGCACGCGTCCATCTCCATTCACAACTTGCTCGCATCAGAAGATCTCCAGGATGGCGACCAGGTGACCGTCGCGGGGCTGGTCACGAGCGTTCAGCACCGCGTCGCGAAGGCCAGTGGAAACCCCTACGGCATGATCACGATCGAGGACTTCAATGGCGAGGTCACTGTGATGTTCATGGGCAAGACCTACACAGAGTTCCAGCACACGCTGCAGCAAGACGCCATCCTCGCGGTCCGCGGTCGTGTGTCACGACGCGACGACGGCTTGAATCTGCATGCCCAATCCGCGTTCGCTCCCGACGTCGGCTCGTTCGACACTGCCGGGCCGCTCTCGCTCCTGCTGGCAGAGCAACGCGCGACGGAACATGTGATGAACGAACTCGCCGAGGTGCTGCGCAGGCACAACGGTGAAACTGAGGTCGTGCTGCGCGTGCATCGTGGGCAGACGGCGAAGGTGTTCGATGTGCCGATGCCGGTGAAAGTCTCTGCGGATCTGTTCGGTGACCTGAAATCGCTGCTCGGCCCAACCTGCCTCGGGTAGTATCGAGACCCATGAGTACGGACGCACCGGAAGAGCTCTTCTCCGACGAGGACGGCGTTCTCTACGCCGAACAGGTCATCCCTCAACCCGGCATACTGGGGTTCACGTTGCGTGAACTGCTCATCGTCGCCGCATGGCTGGTGCTGTTCGTCGTCTCGTTCATCCCTGTCGGATGGGGTTCCGCGCTGTGGCTGCAGGGCATCAGCTGGATCATCCCGCTCGGTCTGCCGACCGTCGCTGTCTTCCTGGTCGTTCTCCGTCGGTTCTCGCCTGAGGGGATCCGCAGAGTGGGATCACTGGGAATAGACCAGTTCGCCTCGGTGGTGTTCTCGATCGCCGCCCTCTGGTGGGTCCAGGTCATCTGGGAATTCGTCTCGGCCTCCGTGCTCAACGGCTCGTATGGGGTGATCTGGGTGCCGTGGGTGCAGCTGGCAGCGCTCGTCATGCTCGTCGTCGTCACCGTCTTCGCCCCGATCATCCCGGGGCTCCGTGAAGACTTCCGCGGTCGCCTTGTCACTCTCGCGCACCGCAACGCCAACCCCGTGCGTCCTGTGGTCGCCCGTCCTCGTCCTGAGCGCACGACGCAGCGCACCACGACCGCGGCAGCGATCGCCGATGGCGTTGAGCTCGACGCTGAGATCGCCGACTCATTCGATGAGGAGTCGGTCGACGAGATCACTCATGAGACCGTCGAGCAGCAGGATCTCGGAGGCAGCATCCCGCTGACCGAGCACGCCTCAGGTGGGGCGATCGGTGCGGCCATCGATCTCGACGACGACTACGTTCCCACCTACCGTCGTTCTTCCAACGAGACGCTCGTCATCGAGGATGACCCGGTTATCGAGGCAGAAAACCGCCAGCCTCAGCCGTTCTGGGCGCTCGCTCCCACCGAGCGCGACGTCGTCGATGAGCAGGGGGAACCGCTGTTCCGCATCGGTCCGGATGCCTGGGCTCTCGTCGTCGAAGATCGAGGAGGTGCCTACGTCATCCGACATGATGACGGACGCATCGGTTACCTCCACGAAATCGCAGACATCACGAAAGGCTGACGTGCGCACGATCGATCTTCGAGGGCAGCAGCTCTCGCCGGCAGACATGCTCGCAGCCGTCCCGCGCGCAGCTCAGGCGCGCGCAGAAGCGCTCGAGACCGCGGTGCGAATCGTTGAAGACGTTCGCACCGATGGGCAGGCAGCTCTCCGCGCTCAGGCCGAGAAATTCGATCGCGTCACTGGGCACGAGATCCGCGTGCCCGCGCAGCACATCCAGGATGCTGTCCAGTCGCTGACTCCGCAGATCAGGGCAGCACTCGAAGAGGCGATTCGCCGCGTGCGCCAGGCATCCGCAGCGCAGGTGCCTGATACCCGTGTGACGCAGATCGGCGACGGCGCGCTCATTACGCAGCGCTGGCAGCCGGTGAACCGGGTCGGTGTGTACATTCCCGGAGGCAAAGCGGTCTATCCGTCGAGCGTGATCATGAACGTCGTGCCCGCGCAGGTCGCAGGGGTGCAGCAGATCGCGCTGGCTTCACCGCCGCAGGCAGATCAAGACGGTCGCATCCACCCGACGATTCTTGCTGCGGCCGGGCTGCTGGGGATCACCGAGATCTACGCGATCGGCGGTGCGGGCGCAATCGGCGCCTTCGCGCATGGTGTGGCCGATCTCGATCTGGATCCCGTTGATGTCGTCTCCGGTCCGGGCAACAACTACGTCGCCTCGGCCAAGCGCGCAGTGGCAGGCGTCGTGGGAACGGACTCCGAGGCTGGAGCGACCGAGATCCTCATTGTCGCCGATGGTGCCGCAGACGCGCGACTCATCGCTGCCGATCTCGTGAGCCAGGCCGAGCACGATGAGCAGGCATCCGCCGTCTTCGTCACCGACGATGCGTCTCTTGCCGAGCGCGTCACCGCTCACCTCGCAGAGCTCGCCGCAGCGACGAAGCACGCCGAGCGTGTCGACGTTGCACTGTCGGGTCCGCAGTCCGCGATCGTCCTCGTCGACGATCGCGCGATGGCTGCGGCATTCAGCAACGCCTATGCGCCGGAGCACCTCGAGCTGCACCTCGAAGATGCGCAGGAAGCAGCGGGAACGTTTACCAGTGCGGGAGCGATCTTCGTCGGCGATCAGACACCGGTGAGCCTCGGAGACTACATGGCGGGGAGCAACCACGTGCTGCCGACCGGGGGACAGGCGCGCTATGCGCCCGGGCTCGGTGCCTATACCTTCCTGCGTCCCCAGCAGGTCATCTCGTACAACCACTCTGCCCTCGCAGCGGTGCGTGAAGGCGTCGTCGCGCTGGCGAACGCTGAGGTGCTCCCCGCTCACGGCGAGGCAATCGAAGCGCGCTTCCAGGAAGGCGACGGCGCAGCGACTACGCTGTAACACCATGCACTGTCCCTTCTGCCGCCATCCTGATTCTCGTGTGATCGACTCTCGTACCAGCGATGACGGACTTTCGATCCGCAGGCGCAGGCAGTGCCCGGAGTGCGGTGGCAGATTCACTACGACCGAGACCGCGAGCCTCAACGTGATCAAGCGCTCCGGGGTCATGGAGTCGTTCAGCCGTGAGAAGGTCATCTCGGGAGTGCGCAAGGCCTGCCAGGGGCGCCCCGTGACAGAGGCAGACCTCGCCGTCCTCGCGCAGCGGGTAGAAGAGGCCGTGCGTCAGACCGGTGTCTCACAGCTCGATGCCAACGAGATCGGCCTGGCCATTCTCGGGCCGCTGCGCGATCTCGATGAGGTCGCCTACCTGCGGTTCGCTTCGGTCTACCAGGCCTTCGAGTCGCTGGAGGACTTCGAGACGGCGATCACTGATCTGCGGGCCGACCACGCGAGGTCAGAGGCAACAGCCGCCGACGGGTAATCTGGCAGGGATGTATCCCTTCCTCTTTCGCACCGTTCTGTCGCGCTTCGATCCTGAGTTCGCGCACCACGCCGGGATGGCTGTCATCCGAGTCCTCGGTGCCCCGCCATTCTCGTGGGCTGCACGTGCGCTGTGTGCGCCGGCTCCGGGAGCGCAGGTTCATGCGCTCGGTCTTGCCTTCGACTCGCCGTTCGGAGTAGCGGCCGGCTTCGACAAGAACGCAGTGGGCGTGCGTGGCCTTGGGGCTCTGGGATTCGGTCATGTCGAGATCGGCACCGTGACGGCCATCCCACAGGATGGCAACCCGAAACCGCGCCTGTTCCGCCTCGTGCCCGACCGTGCCGTGATCAACCGAATGGGCTTCAACAACGCAGGTGCGGATGCCGCGGCGAAACGGCTTGCGAAGCTGCGGCGCCGTCGCCCGAAGACGATCATCGGCGTCAATATCGGCAAGAGCCGGGTCGTCGACGTCGAGAACGCGACAGCCGACTATGTCGAGAGCGCTGCGAAGCTCGCGCCGCTGGCTGACTATCTCGCCGTCAACGTCTCCTCACCGAATACCCCAGGCCTTCGCGGTCTGCAGGCCGTTGAGACCCTCGCGCCCCTGCTGCGAGCGGTGAAGGCAGCAGCGGGCGGAACGCCATTGCTGGTGAAGATCGCCCCAGATCTCTCCGACGACGAGATCGCCGCAATCGCGCGACTCGCCGTCGCCGAGGGTCTCGACGGCATCATCGCTCACAATACGACGATCGGTCGCGAGGGGCTTGTGACCGATCCAGCGGTCGTCGAAGCAGCCGGCGCAGGCGGGCTTTCTGGCGCCCCGCTGCGTGAACGTTCGCTGGAGGTGCTGCGCGTCGTCCGCGAAGCCGTCCCGAGCGAGTTCTGTGTGATCTCCGTCGGGGGAGTGGAGACAGCATCCGACGTTCGCGAACGACTGGATGCCGGCGCCACCCTCGTTCAGGGATACACGGCCTTCCTCTACCGCGGCCCACTGTGGGCGCGGCAGATCAACCGAGGGCTGTGAATCAGGCGGGGTACTGGCCGCGCTTGACCTGAGGCTTGGGCAGGCGCATGAAGCGCATCTGCAGTGAGCGCATCGCTGCGTACCAGCCAAGGCCCTTCTCGAGACGGTCCTTGCCGAACTTCGCGGCGGCCTTCTTCTTCACGCGCCCACCGAGGATGACCATGCCGAGCACGGCGAGCACGATGAAGGCCCAGAGTCCGATGAAGGCGTAGAACGAGAACGTCGGGTCCGGTACGAGCGAGACGAGGATGACGACGACCATCAGTGCCATCACCCATTCGGACAGATGCCAGCCAGCATCCACGTAGTCACGCACCCAGCGGCGCTGCGGGCCCTTGTCGCGGGGAGGTAGGTACTTGTCCTCGCCCGCGGCCATGCCTGCCTGCGCTCGATCCCGCTGCTCGCGCAGCTGCACCTTGGCGGCAGCGCGTGCTTCCTTGGTGTCGGCGACGAGTGGGCGGCGGCGAGCGGCTTCGCGCTCCGCACGAGTCGGCGTCGGCCGTCCCTTGCCGGCGACCGGGGCCTCGGGGGACTCGTCGTTCGTCGATGGGGTGGAAGTGGCCACGGAACTCCTCGAATCAGAATGCGGTGAAGCCTTAAGATTACTCGCATGACTTCTGTCCCGCCCACAGCTGGCCCCGATACCGAATCCGCTGTCACCGAGGCGGTGAACCTCGGCATCCCGAGCGCATTGTCAGACCTTGGTGATCTTGTGCGCATCCCGGGCATCGCCTGGCCATCATTCGACCAGACGCAGCTCGAGCGCAGCGCGGAGCGCGTCGCCGAACTCGCCAGAGAAACAGGCGTCTTCGATGAGGTGCGCGTCTTGCGCGCCGCTGTGCCGGGGACTGATGAGATGGGCCAGCCGGCCGTTCTCGCTACGCGCGCTGCGCGCAACGGCAAGCCCACGATTCTGCTCTACGCCCACCACGATGTGCAGCCTCCGGGAGATGACGCGCTGTGGGAGACCTCGCCATTCGAGCCGACTGTGCGCGACGGGCGGCTCTATGGTCGCGGTGCGGCAGACGACAAAGCGGGCATCATGTCGCACATCGCTTCTCTGCGCGCAGTGCGCGAAGTGCTCGGCGGTGACTTCGATCTCGGCGTGTCGATGTTCATCGAAGGTGAGGAAGAATACGGCTCACGCTCGTTCACTCAGTTCCTCAGCGACAACGCCGATGCCCTGCGTGCCGACGCGATCGTCGTGGCGGACTCGGGTAACTGGGACTCGACCACCCCGGGGCTCACCGTCTCGCTGCGAGGAAACGCACGATTCACGCTCACGGTGCGCACGCTGGATCACGCATCCCACTCCGGGATGTTCGGGGGAGCGGTGCCCGACGCGATGATGGCAACCGTGCGGCTGCTGTCGACGCTGTGGGATGCTGACGGCGCCGTCGCTGTGGCGGGTCTGACTGAACGCGATGCGCCGACGCCCGAGTACGGCGAAGCCACCCTGCGCGACGAGACCGGCCTGCTTCCCGGTGTCACCCCGATCGGTCGCGACAGCATTCTGAGCCGTATCTGGAACAAGCCGTCCGTGACGGTCATCGGAATCGACGCGACGAGTGTGGAAGCGGCATCCAACACTCTGCTTCCCGAGGTCTCTGTGGTCATCAGCGCTCGCGTTGCACCGGGACAGAGCGGTGAGGAGGCGTATGCAGCTTTGGAGAAGCACCTTCGCGAGAATGAGCCGTTCGGCGCGCAGCTGACGTTCTCCGACGTCGATCTCGGCAACGGGTTCCTCGTCGACACCAGCGGATGGGCAGTATCGATGGCCCGCCAGGCGATGGCAGACGGCTACGGCGCCGAACCGGTCGATCTCGGCGTCGGCGGCTCCATTCCGTTCATCGCCGACCTCGTTCGCGAGTTCCCCGAGGCGCAGATCCTCGTGACCGGGGTAGAAGACCCGTATTCGAGAGCGCACAGCCCGAACGAATCTCTGCACCTCGAGACGTTCCGCCACGCGGTGCTGACCGAAGCGCTCATGCTCACCCGGATGAATGCGCGCTGAAGGAGCCTTCTTCGGCACCCGGCGGTAGAATCACAGATAAGCCAGCCGTGCGTACGCGCGGCCTGTCATAAGGAGCGACATGAGCGACACGACCATCACTTCCGAGACCAAGACTCCCCATGGCGTCACCCTCACCTCTGCCGCTGCGACGAAGGTGAAGAACCTTCTGGAGCAGGAGGGCCGCGATGATCTTCGTCTGCGCGTCGCAGTCCAGCCCGGCGGATGCTCAGGGCTCATCTACCAGCTCTACTTCGACGAGCGCTACCTCGACGGCGACGAGACCATTGACTTCGACGGCGTAGAGGTCATCGTCGACAACATGAGCGTTCCGTATCTCGATGGGGCTGCCATCGACTTCAAGGACACGATCTCCGAGCAGGGTTTCACGATCGACAACCCCAATGCGGCTGGCAGCTGCGCCTGCGGCGACAGCTTCCACTGAACATAAGCCGTGTCCAGCCTGCGTGGTTGGCATGAATCAGGTGTGAGCTTGCCCTAGACTGGGTGAGCCCTGTCCGCGATCTTGAAAGGTGCATCGTGCCCTCGAAACGCCGCCTTCGTTGGGCCGCTATTCCTGTAGGAATTGCGGCAGCCGTGGCCCTGGCGGGATGTTCTCCCACCGAGCTTCACGGATTCCTCCCGGGCTTTGTAGAAGACGGCACTGCCGCCACGAACCAGACCGACCGTGTCGCGTCGCTCTGGGTGAACTCGTGGATCGTGCTTCTCGTCGTCGGTCTCATCACCTGGGGCCTCATGGGCTGGGCCGCGATCGCATACCGCCGCCGTAAAGGCCAGACCGGCCTTCCGGTCCAGATGCGGTACAACATGCCGATCGAGATCTTCTACACGGTGATCCCGCTGATCCTCGTCGGTGCGATGTTCTTCTTCACCGCGCGAGACCAGGCCGAGATCGAGACGCAGTGGGGTGACGACGCCGATGTGCAGATCACCGCGATCGGCAAGCAGTGGGCGTTCGACTTCATGTACGCGGGCGACGATGACGATCTCTCTGACGCCGTGTGGACCATGGGTGTCCAGGCTCAGCCCGACACCGACGGAAACATCGACAAGGAAGCGCTTCCGACGCTCGTTCTCCCCGTCGACCAGAAGGTGCAGATCAGCCTTCAGTCGCGCGATGTCGCTCACTCGTTCTGGATCATCGACTTCCTTTACAAGAAGGACATGTTCATCGGCAAGGACAACTCCTGGTCCTTCATCCCGACTCGTGTCGGCGAGTACGACGGCAAGTGCGCCGAGCTGTGCGGCGAATACCACTCCATGATGATGTTCAACGTCAAGGTCGTCGAGCAGGATGAGTACGACGCCTACATCGAAGACCTCCGTGATGAGGGCAACGTCGGCGACATCAACAACGCGTATGACCGACTCGGCAACCTCCCGGGCACTGGTGCTCCGGGTACGGACTCCGAGGAAGAGGGAGAGTAATCCTCATGACTACCACCACTGAGGCACCCAGCCAGCCGGCTGGTGCTCGCCCCACTGCGCTCCCGGCCCGTCAGGCCGCTCTGCTGAGTTCGTCTCGAACTGAGCAGAAGGGCAACATCGTCGTAAAGTGGCTCACGTCCACCGACCACAAGACGATCGGGTACATGTACCTGATCAGCTCTGTGCTGTTCTTCCTCCTCGGTGGTGTGATGGCTCTTGTCATCCGTGCCGAGCTGTTCGCTCCTGGAATGCAGATCGTTCCCACCAAGGAGCAGTACAACCAGCTGTTCACGATGCACGGCACGATCATGCTGCTGATGTTCGCGACGCCGTTGTTCGCAGGCTTCGCGAACGCGATTCTGCCGCTTCAACTCGGCGCGCCCGACGTGGCGTTCCCGCGACTGAACGCCTTCGCGTTCTGGCTCTTCGGCTTCGGCTCGATCATCGCGGTCGCCGGCTTCCTCACCCCGCAGGGTGCGGCTTCGTTCGGCTGGTTCGCTTATCAGCCGCTTGCTAATGCATCGTTCTCGCCAGGCGCAGGTGGAAACCTGTGGATGGTCGGCCTCGGAATGTCCGGTTTCGGAACGATCCTCGGAGCCGTGAACTTCATCACCACCGTCATCACGATGCGTGCACCGGGTATGACCATGTGGCGCATGTCGATCTTCTCGTGGAACACGCTGATCACCAGCCTGTTGATCCTGATGGCCTTCCCGGTGCTCGCCGCAGCGATCTTCGCCGCCGCCGCCGACCGCATCCTCGGTGCGCACGTCTATGACCCGGCCAATGGTGGTGTGCTCCTATGGCAGCACCTGTTCTGGTTCTTCGGGCACCCAGAGGTGTACATCATCGCGTTGCCGTTCTTCGGTATCGTCTCTGAGATCTTCCCGGTGTTCAGTCGCAAGCCGATCTTCGGGTACAAGACGCTGATCTACGCGACCATCTCGATCGCAGCTCTGTCGGTCTCTGTGTGGGCTCACCACATGTACGTGACCGGTGGCGTGCTGCTACCGTTCTTCGCGCTGATGACGATGCTGATCGCAGTGCCGACCGGTGTGAAGATCTTCAACTGGATCGGAACGCTCTGGCGAGGTTCGGTCACGTTCGAGACGCCCATGGTGTTCTCGCTCGGCTTCCTGGTCTCGTTCGTGTTCGGTGGCCTGACCGGTGTCATCCTCGCCTCGCCGCCGCTGGACTTCCACATCAGCGACACGTACTTCGTGGTGGCGCACTTCCACTACGTCGTGTTCGGAACCGTTGTGTTCGCCATGTTCGCCGGCTTCTACTTCTGGTGGCCGAAGTGGACGGGACGCATGCTCAACGAGCGACTCGGCTACGTGCACTTCTGGATGCTGTTCATCGGCTTCCACATGACGTTCCTCATCCAGCACTGGCTGGGTGTCGATGGCATGGTGCGTCGTTACGCGGACTACTCCGCAGCTGATGGCTGGACATGGGGGAACCAGGTCTCCACTATTGGTGCGATTCTCCTCGGTGCCTCGATGCTGCCGTTCTTCCTGAACGTCTGGATCACTGCTCGTAAGGCGCCCAAGGTCACGGTCAACGACCCGTGGGGCTACGGTGGATCGCTCGAGTGGGCGACCAGCTGCCCGCCGCCGCGCCACAACTTCACGTCGATCCCGCGTATCCGCAGCGAGCGTCCGGCGTTCGACCTGAACCACCCCGAGGCTGCAGAGCACCCGGTCGGTGTTGCGGAGCCTGCTATGTCCGGTGCGAACGGAGAGGCCAAGTAAGCCATGCGCTCGAATATTGTCGTCTGGTGGATCCTCGCCGTCTTCTTCCTGGTGGTCTCGGCCGCCTACACGGTGTGGCACGTTCTCGCGTATCCCGAGCTCGTCGGTGCAGCGAAGGTGGAGTGGGTCGGTACGATCTCGCTTCTGTTCATCGCCTTCATGTCCGCGATGATCGGGGTCTACCTCGACCGCACGTACAAGGCACAGGGCGGCGAGCTGCCCGAGGACATCCTGACCGCTGACATCGATGACGGTGACCCGGAGCTCGGCGAGTTCAGCCCGTGGTCCTGGTGGCCGATGGTGCTGGCTGCGTCAGCAGGTGTGTTCCTGGTCGGTATGGCCGTCGGACAGTTCCTGCTCCCGATCGGTGTGGCGATCTTCCTCGTCGCGATCGTCGGATGGGTCTACGAGTACTACCGCGGACACTTCGCTCGCTGAGTCAGTCCCGTAAGACAGAGAGAACGCCCCGGAGAATTTCTCCGGGGCGTTTCTTCGTGCGCTGATGAGGCGCGATGACTGCCGCTTCGCTGCTCTCCGGGCGGAGGTGTCAGGCGCGGGTACGGATGCGGGGGACTCCGGTGAGCGGGTCGATGGGGCGGCGGTGCACACCATCGTGATCCTCGACGGGGTAGCCTTCGCGCGCCCAGTACTCGAACCCGCCGATCATCTCGCGGACGTCGTAGCCGAGCTTGGCGAACTCCAGCGCACCCTTGGCACCGGCGTTGCAGCCGGGGCTCCAGCAGTAGACGACAACACGGGCCTCGCGGGGGATCTCTTGCGGCGCACGCGTGGCGATCTCGCTGTAGTGCATGTGGATGGCTCCTGAGGCGCGCCCCTGCGCCCATGCTTCGTCGGAGCGGACATCGATGACCACGACGTCTTCTCCTGCCTTCTGGGCGGCGTACACGTCGCTGGCGTCGGTCTCGTAGGAGAGCTTGGCGGTGAAGAATTCGGCGCGATCGATCATGGCCCCAGCCTATTCCCGCGTGGCGGCATCAGGCGCTGGTGTAACGCAGAAGGCCCCATCCAAACTGGACGGGGCCTTCTGCTGGGGGAGCGGGCGGCTACTTGTCGCTCTCACTCTTCTTCGGCTTCTTCACCGGGTCAGTCGCGATGACCGAGCTCGGAGTGTTCGGCGTTTCACCGATGTGCGTTTCGGCGTCAGGCTGCAGCGGGGCATCCGGAGCGCCAGCACGCTCGTGAGCGCCCTGGATCTCGGCTGCCTCGGTCTCCGCCACGTCGGCGGACACATGGTGCTGGTGGGCGTCTGCAGCCGTGATCTCGGCCTGGGTGAGGGGTGAGAGACGGTCTTCGTAGAACCAGCGAGACATCGAGGAACGCAGGTTCTGCGTCCACGGGATGCGTCCCTTGGCGTTGGGGCGCACGACGAGGGGCTCGTAGCCTTCGACGTCGATGAGCTTCCAACGGTCGTACTGGTCGACCGGCTGGTGAACCTCGATGTACTCGCCACCGGGAAGGCGGACGATACGACCGGACTCGTAGCCGTGCAGAACGATCTCGCGGTCCTTCTTCTGCAGCGCGATGCAGATGCGCTTGGTGACGAAGTAGCCGAGGATCGGGCCGACGAACAGCAGCGCCTGCAGCGAGTGGATCACACCTTCCATCGTGAGGTGGAAGTGCGTCGCCATGAGGTCAGACGATGCCGCGGCCCACATCACTGCGTAGAAGATGACGCCAGCGACACCGATCGCGGTACGCGTCGCGGCGTTGCGCGGACGCTCAGCGATGTGGTGCTCGCGCTTGTCGCCGGTCACCCAGGCCTCGATGAACGGATAGATGGCCACGGCGACGATGAACAGTCCGAGGATGGCGACCGGAATCAGGATGCCGAACGACCAGGTGTGGTTCAGGAAGACGACGTCCAGGTGCGGCGGCGCAAGACGCAGCGCGCCATCGGCGAAGCCGATGTACCAGTCAGGCTGCGTTCCCGCAGACACCGGGGAGGGGTCGTAGGGGCCGTAGTTCCAGACCGGGTTGATCTGGAAGAAGGTCGCAATGAGCACGATCGCACCGAAGACGATGAAGAGGTATCCACCCATCTTCGACATGTACACCGGCATCATCGGGAAGCCGACGACGTTGTCGTTCGTGCGGCCGGGGCCGGCGAACTGAGTGTGCTTGTTGACGATCATCAGCATCAGGTGAACGACGATCAGACCGATCACGAGCAACGGCAGCAGCAGAATGTGCAACGTGTACAAACGTCCGACGATGTCGGTTCCTGGGAACTCGCCTCCGAACAGCAGGAACGAGGTCCACGTGCCGATCAGGGGGAGACCCTTGATCATTCCGTCGATGATGCGCAGACCGTTACCCGAGAGCAGGTCGTCAGGCAGCGAGTAACCGGTGAAGCCCTCAGCCATTGCCAGGATGAACAGCACGAAGCCGATTACCCAGTTCAGCTCGCGGGGCTTGCGGAATGCACCGGTGAAGAACACGCGGAGCATATGGATGCCGATTCCAGCGACGAAGACCAGAGCGGCCCAGTGGTGGATCTGACGGACCAGCAGTCCGCCACGCAGGTCGAACGAGATGTGCAGCGTCGACTCGAGCGCGGCCGACATCTCGATGCCTCGCATCGGAGCGTACGCACCGGTGTAGTGCGTCTCGACCATCGACGCATCGAAGAAGAACGTCAGGAACGATCCGGAGATGAAGACGACGACGAAGCTCCACAGAGCGATCTCGCCGAGCATGAAGGACCAGTGGTCGGGGAAGATCTTCCGACCCAGCTCCTTGACGAAGCCGGAAAGGCTCGTGCGCTCGTCGATGTAGTTCGCGGTCGCTCCGACGAAGCGGCCGCCGAGGGGCGCCTTGTTGTCGTTGTCCTCTTTAGACAGCGTTGCGGTGCTCAATGGCGCTCCCAGAAGCTCGGGCCAACAGGCTCAGTGAAGTCGCTGCGCGCGACGAGGTAGCCGTCATCATCGACCGTGATCGGCAACTGCGGCAGTGGGCGCGCAGCCGGGCCGAAGATGACCTTGGCGTGATCGGTGACATCGAACTGCGACTGGTGGCAGGGGCACAGCAGGTGATGCGTCTGCTGCTCGTAGAGGGCGACGGGGCATCCGACGTGCGTGCACACCTTGGAGTAGGCGACGATGCCGTCGTAGGACCAGTCCTTGCGGTCTTCTGCCTCGATGAGCTGCTCCGGGCGGAGGCGCATCATCAGCACGATCGCCTTGGCTTTCTCTTCGAGGTAGCCATCGTGGTGGGAGAGCGTGGCGAGATCCTCGGGGATCACGTGGAACGCGGATCCCAGCGTGACATCCGCCGCGCGAATCGGTGTGCCGTCCGGGTCTCGGACCAGACGCTGGCCCTTGTCCCACATCGTCTGCTTGAGCAGTGCGACGGGGTCGCCGGCGATGGGGTCATCAGGCGTGCTGTGCGGTGCCAGGCCGCGGAACAGCGCGACACCCGGAACGATGGAGGCAACGAGCGCGGCGATCAGCGAGTTGCGGATCATCGTGCGGCGACCGAAGCCGGACTCCTCATTCGCGTCAGCAAAGACTTGGATGGCCGCTTCACGCGTGTCGTCCTTGCCGCGGGTCGGGTGGCGGTACTCGATGTGCTCCTTGTCGCTCATGAGCGCCTTGGACCAGTGAATCGCGCCGATTCCGATGGAGAGCAGAGCCAGGGCGATGCCCAGACCGATGAAGAGGTTGTTGTTGCGGATTGACGTCAGCGAACCATCTTCGATCGGGAACAGCATGTAGGCGGCGACCGCCCAGATGCTGCCCGCCAGCGACAGATAGAACAGCGTGTAGACGGTTCGTGCCGCGCGCTTCTCTGCTTTCGGGTCCTTGTCCGTCATCCGCTCGCGATGCGGCGGCAGACCCGGATTCTGCACGGGATCGTTGACTGCGACGCCCAGCCCAGGGGAGGGCTGGTAGGCCCTGTCAAGGGCCTGCGAGTCGTCGTCGTGTGCCATGGTGCTCCTCGTACGTTCCTCTTCGATGAATATGCGTCAGTTGGACTTCGCCGTGATCCACACGGTGACAGCGACAAGGCCGCCGATGCCGAAGATCCAGATGAACAGACCTTCCGAAACCGGGCCGAGTGAGCCGAGCGTGAAGCCACCGATCTGAACCTCCTGCTGCTGGAAGAGCAGAGCGGAGATGATGTCGCGCTTGTCGGTGTCGGACAGGTTCATGTCGCTGAAGACAGGCATGTTCTGCGGGCCGGTGACCATGGCGGCGTAGATGTGCAGTGCGCTCGTGCCCGTCAGAGCCGGGGCGTACTTGCCCTCGGTGAGAGCACCACCTGCGGCTGCGACGTTGTGGCACATCGCGCAGTTGACGCGGAACAGCTCGGCGCCGTGTGCGACGTCGCCTTCGCCGTCGAGGATCTCGTCTGCAGGGTAGGAGGGGCCGGGAGCGATGCTCTGGACGTAGGACGCCATGGCATCGATCTGGTCGTGCGTGAACTGCACGGGCTTCTGGGGTGCCTGCGGTCCCTGCATCTGCAGCGGCATGCGACCAGTTGCCACCTGGAACTCGACGGCCAGCTCGCCCACGCCGTAAAGGCTCGGGCCCTCTGCTGTGCCCTGCAGGTCAAGACCATGACAGGTGGCGCAGTTCGCCTGGAACAGCTTCTTGCCATCGTCGACGGTGAGCTGGGTGCTCGCCGATGTGGGTGTTTCGGTTGCGGCCATCGCTGCCGATGCTCCGGCGTAGATACCGCCAGTGATCAGGAGTCCCGCTCCGATCAGAGCCGCAGCGGCCAGGGGGCTACGGCGTCCGCTTGAGCGACGCTTCTTCTCTCGTGCCATTTCGCAGGTCAGCTCCGCTCTTATTTCAGGAAGTAGATGACGAAGAACAGCACGATCCAGACGACGTCGACGAAGTGCCAGTAGTACGACACGACGATCGAGGAAGTCGCCTCCTTGTGCGTGAAGTTCTTGACCGCGTACGCCCGTCCGATGACGAGGAGGAACGCGATGAGTCCGCCGGTGACGTGGAGGGCGTGGAAGCCCGTGGTGATGTAGAACGCCGATGCGTAGGCGTCGGCCTGGATCGGCAGGCCTTCAGCGACGAGCTGCGCGTACTCCCAGACCTGGCCCGAGACGAAGATCGCGCCGAGGGCGAAGGTGACCCAGAACCACTCGACCATTCCCCATCCGAAGAGGCGGCGACGGCCTGCGCCGTTCACCTGGCCCTTCTTGATGCGGTAGGACTGCAGGTCTTCTGCCGCGAACACACCCATCTGGCATGTCACAGACGAGAAGACGAGGACGGCGGTGTTGACTGCGGCAAACGGAACGTTCAGCAGCTCGGTGCGGTCGGCCCACAGTTCTGGTGAGGTACTGCGGAGGGTGAAGTAAATCGCGAACAGTCCCGCGAAGAACATCACCTCGCTGCCGAGCCACACGATGGTGCCGACAGCTACCGGGTTCGGGCGCTTGATCGTTCTTGCCGCCGGGGCATAGGTCGCTGAGGTGGTCACCTCTCCATTATGGCCGATCCCCGGGTGTGATTCTTGCATCGGTCGAACCCGTTTCGCTGACCTCTTACTTAGGGGACCCTAAGAAAACACTGCGAATTCCCGGTGAATTCAAGGGAAAACCATGAAGTCCCGTCGTTACACCGGGGCGCGGGGAATTTATTCTCGCCGATAGGATCACTGTCATGGCTGAATCCCTGACCTGGCCCGATGTCCTCACCGCCCTTCTGGAGGGCCGCGACCTCAGCGTGTGGGAGTCGACGTGGGCGATGCGGCAAGTGATGCAGGGCAATGTGTCCGATGCGAAGCTCGCTGGTTTCCTCATCGCGCTCCGCGCGAAGGGCGAGACGATCGACGAGGTCGTCGGCTTCCGCGATGCGATCCTCGAATCAGCAGTGCCGCTTCCGGTCTCCTCCAACGTTCTCGACATCGTGGGGACAGGCGGCGATCGGGTAGGCACCGTCAACGTGTCGACGACGGCGGCTGTCATCATCGCAGCGACGGGGATCCCCGTCGTCAAGCACGGCAATAGGGCTGCGAGCTCAGCATCCGGTTCTTCCGATGTACTCGGAGCGCTCGGACTGCAGCTGTCCCTCTCGCCCGATGACGTCGCATCCGTTCTTGACCGAACCGGCATCACGTTCGCGTGGGCTGCAGCGTTCCACCCCGGCTTCAAGCACGCGGGCGCGGCTCGCGCAGATCTCGGCGTGCCGACGGTGTTCAACATGCTGGGGCCACTCTGCAACCCTGCGCGCGCCGAAGCGAACGCGGTAGGCGTCGCGCAGCTCGAGCGTGTTCCGCTCATCACCGGGGTGTTCCGCACCCGCGGCGCCACTGCGCTGGTGTTCCGCGGCGACGACGGTCTGGATGAACTGACCACCACCGGCCACAGCCGTATCTGGGAGGTCTCGCGCGGTGACATCCACGAGCATGACCTCGACCCCCGTGATCTCGGCATCCCGACAGCAGAACTCGCCGACCTGCTCGGCGGCTCTCCCGAACACAACGCCGGGGTGCTGCGCGACACGCTTGTCGGCACCAAGGGCGCTGTTCGCGACATCGTGCTGCTCAATGCTGCTGCTGGAATCGTCGCGTTCGAGCTGTCGCAGGACGCGACGCAGGTGACGCGCCCGATCCTCGAGCGCCTCGGCGAAGCGTTCGAACGTGCAGAAGCCGCAGTCGACGACGGCAGCGCAGCGGCGAAGCTCGATGCCTGGGTCGGCGCGACGCGCGAGCTCGCCACCGCCTGAAATGACATGGATCCGGTAGCCGCGCTGCTCGAGATCGCGTCCCTGCTTGAGCGGGAACGCGCCTCCCGCTACCGGGCCAAGGCCTTCCGGCAGGCTGCCGAGACTCTGAGAACGCTTCCGGACGAGGTGCGCACCGACCCTACGCGCTTGCGAGCGGCTAAGGGCATCGGTGCTTCGACGTTCGCGGTGATTCAGCAGGCGCTCGAAGGGGCAGTGCCGGAGTATCTCGTCGACCTGCGAGGAGAGGTGGAGCCCGAACGCACTTCTGCCCTGCGCGCGACGCTGCGGGGAGACCTGCACGCGCACACCGACTGGTCTGACGGCACGACTCCGATAAATGCGATGGCGGATGCTGCGCGGGCACTCGGACACGAGTATCTGGCGGTGACTGATCACTCGCCGCGGCTGCGTGTGGCACGTGGGCTTTCCGCCGAGCGACTCCGCGAACAGATCCCACAGGTGCGGGCGGAATACACGCCGCAACTCACGATGCTCGCCGGCATCGAGGTGGACATCCTCGAAGACGGCACGCTCGATCAGGAAGATGAACTCCTTGCCGAGCTCGACATCGTCGTGGCATCCGTTCATTCCGCACTGCGTATGGAGTCTCGTGCGATGACCGCGCGCATGATCGCGGCAGTGTCGAATCCGCGCGTGAATGTGCTCGGCCACTGCACCGGCCGACTCGTGAAGGGGGAGCGCGGCACGCGACCCCCGTCGCAGTTCGATCCGGGAGCGGTCTTCGAGGCCTGTGCAGAGAATGGTGTCGCTGTCGAGATCAACTCGCGTCCAGAGCGTCAGGATCCGCCTGATGAGCTGATTGCAATCGCCTTGGAAGCGGGGTGTCTGTTCTCGATTGATTCGGATGCCCATGCGCCAGGGCAACTGTCATTGATCGATCATGGGGCCGAGCGAGCGGAGAAAGCAGGCGTGCCCGCAGAGCGCATCGTCACCACCTGGGGACTTGATCGGTTGAGGGCCTGGGCGGAGTGAGTCAGCTGCCGCCTCGGGGGATGCGGAGAGCGGCGATGGCACGTTGCATGGAGCCGCCGAGGTTCCACTGCTCGGCAAGTGCGGTCGCGGCATCCGCCTTCTCGAAGTCGAGAGGATGCACTGGCGTGATCGGCGGCACGATATCGAGACCGCGTGCGACCTCGACAACAGTGGGCGCGACATCAAGATATGCGGACGCGTCGAGGATCTTGGACTGGATACGCGCGCTCATGCCTTCGCCGACTGTTGCTGCCGCGCGGATGCTCTCGAGATCGCCGTGTGTCTGCAGAAGGGTCGCAGCGGTCTTCTCTCCGACTCCGGCGACGCCGGGTAGTCCGTCTGACGCGTCGCCGCGCATGGTGGCGAAATCGACGTACTGCGTGGGGAGCACACCGTACTTGGCGACCACGGTCTCGTCTGTCATGACTTCGAGGTTGCTCATGCCGCGTGCGGTGTAGATGAGGCGGATGCCGCGGCCATCGTCGATCAGCTGAAAGAGGTCGCGATCGCCCGTGACGATGTCGACGGGCATGGTGGCGCGGCTTGCGAGAGTGCCGATCACGTCGTCTGCCTCGTGGTCTGCGACGCCGATGATCGGGATGCCGAGGGCTGTCAGCGTCCGGCGGATGAGGGGGATCTGTGCTTCGAGCGGGTCGGGTACTTCTTCGACGTCGGGCCCTGCTTCGACGATCTCGACGACGCGGTGCGTCTTGTAGCTCGGAATGAGGTCGACGCGCCACTGCGGACGCCAGTCGTCATCCCAGCACGCGACGATGTGCGTGGGCTCGTAGAGGGTGACGAGCTTGGCGATGATGTCGAGCAGGCCGCGCGCTGCATTGACTGACGAACCGTCGGGTGCTTTGACCTTGTCGGGGACACCGTAGAAGGCCCGAAAGTAGAGGGACGCGGTATCGAGGAGCATCAGCTTGTCGCTCATGGAGTCAGCTTGTCACACGGCGTCGACATCGGGATCCTCATCGATCAGCAGCCAGGGGAGTGCGGCGCCTCGGCGCAGGTGAACGCAACCAGCGCGGTGTGCGCCTCGAAGATGCGGATCTCCTGGGGAGCTCCATTTGCGGTCACTTGGCCGGCGACCGGGAACCAGCCGGTGCCGAAATCGACCTCCGCGCTGTATCG
This sequence comes from Microbacterium sp., assembly GCF_048259935.1. Classification (GTDB taxonomy): domain Bacteria; phylum Actinomycetota; class Actinomycetes; order Actinomycetales; family Microbacteriaceae; genus Microbacterium. The sequence continues at coordinate 97,760 of NZ_JBLXHF010000005.1, forward strand.
AACATTGACCTGCGCGATGTAGGTTCCGCGCTCCCGATAAGCGTGGCTCGTGTCGGTCGGCGTGAACTGAGCCTGCGCGAGATCGACCCAGGAAGCTCCTCCCGTTGTGCTGGTCGAGGTGGCGCCGTCGCCGTAGATGAAGTCGTAGGCAACGGGTGTGAACCGCACCGAGAGCGGGAAGCCGAACAGCTCGCCAGCGACAGTCTGCGTCGAGGCCGCGGTCACGAAGTTGGTGGGAAGCCCTGCAACACCGACATTGTTCGGTTCACCAGTCAGCACTGAGCCTGCCGGCGCGAACCGCACAAGATCGGTGATCGTCACGGGCGGGATGCCCGGATCTTCCTCTTCCTCTTCCTCCTCGTTCTCCTCGATCGGCTCGAAGCAGTTCTTGTCGGACTCCCAATCCTCAAGACAGGTGTCGAGGTCGGAAGGCCCCTGCGGGGTCACAGGACCGATCGGTTCCTGCCAATCGTCGGGTCCTGTCTCGGTGCCGTCGGTGCCATCAGTTTCGTGAGTGCCGTCGATGACAAGGTCGGTACCCGTGTTATCAACGCCACAGTTTCCAAGCTCCTCTTGCCATTGAGGGCAAGCGTTACTTGAGGCGACCGTTGCAGGGAAAGCGATCAGGCTCCCGAGTAGTAGCAATGCGCTTAAGGCACGCATGCTTCGTCCTCGACCGCCTGAGACCCTGCGAGCAAGAGTTCAGATCCGGCGATCTCGAGCGTCAGTTCCACTGCGGAGAAATCTGGACGATCTGGAGAGACAAGAGATTTCCCTCCAGCATCGAGTATTTCGACGTCGCTGAGGTCCTTGCAGACGCGCACGGTCACGGTGGAGATGTCCATATCGATGCCGTGCACCCACACAACTGATGCCTGCCCAGATCGCGCTGCTCCCGTGGCATGTAACTCAGAGAGACCTTCGCGTTCACTCGACTGATACGTCCCTGTTGTAAACGAATCCAGCGGATCGAAAGACGAAGGGTCGCTGAAGTCCACGCGGTTGTACGCATCGTTGTAGGCGCGATAGACCTCTTCCGCCGCGGCGAAGGCCTCGTCCTCACTGGCGAACGCGGCCGTAGGAGTGGGCGAGGGGGCGGGGCTGGGGGAGCAGGCACTCAGCATCGCTCCGGTCACAGCCAGCACTGCCAGCATCCGAACTCGGCTCGTCTTCGTTCGCAGGATCGTCACCCGTTCACGCTAACGTGATGCCGCAGAATGCCGCCGGAGTTATCCACAGCACGACAAAGTGCGATTCTCTGATATTCTGAAGTGTCACTCGTGGCGTGTACATACGCGCGCCAGGGCGACACTCAACAACAATCCATTCGCTTCTTCATCGCGATCGCACATGCGCGCGGCGAAGCAGCCCGAGTTTCCACCCACAAGGACAACCCACTACATGACTACCGCAACGACCGCCCCGGCCACCAAGCAGGTCGCCATCAATGACATCGGATCTGCTGAGGACTTCCTGGCCGCGGTCGAGAAGACGCTGAAGTTCTTCAACGACGGCGACATCATCGAAGGCACGATCGTCAAGATCGACCGCGATGAGGTTCTGCTCGACGTCGGATACAAGACCGAGGGTGTCATCCCCTCCCGCGAACTTTCCATCAAGCACGATGTCGACCCCAACGAGGTCGTCAAGGTCGGCGACGAGGTCGAGGCTCTTGTTCTCCAGAAGGAGGACAAGGAAGGCCGTCTGATCCTGTCCAAGAAGCGTGCACAGTACGAGCGCGCCTGGGGCGACGTCGAGAAGATCAAGGAAGACGACGGCGTCGTCACCGGAACGGTCATCGAGGTCGTCAAGGGTGGACTCATCGTCGACATCGGCCTTCGTGGCTTCCTGCCGGCATCGCTCATCGAGCTGCGTCGTGTCCGCGACCTGACCCCGTACCTGGGCCAGGAGATCGAGGCGAAGATCCTCGAGCTCGACAAGAACCGCAACAACGTGGTTCTCTCGCGCCGCGCCCTGCTCGAGCAGACGCAGTCCGAGTCGCGCTCGAACTTCCTCAACAACCTGCACAAGGGCCAGGTCCGCAAGGGCCAGGTTTCGTCGATCGTCAACTTCGGTGCGTTCGTTGACCTTGGCGGCGTCGACGGTCTCGTCCACGTCTCCGAGCTGTCCTGGAAGCACATCGAGCACGCCTCTGAGGTCGTCGAGGTTGGCCAGGAGGTCACCGTCGAGATCCTTGAGGTCGACCTCGACCGCGAGCGCGTCTCCCTGTCGCTCAAGGCGACGCAGGAGGACCCGTGGCAGGTCTTCGCCCGCACCCACGCGATCGGCCAGATCGCAGCGGGCAAGGTCACCAAGCTCGTTCCGTTCGGTGCGTTCGTCCGCGTTGCAGACGGCATCGAGGGCCTCGTGCACATCTCCGAGCTCTCCAGCAAGCACGTCGAGCTGGCTGAGCAGGTCGTGTCCGTCGGTGAAGAGGTCTTCGTCAAGGTCATCGACATCGACCTCGAGCGTCGTCGCATCTCGCTGTCGCTCAAGCAAGCCAACGAGTCGGTTGACCCCAACGGCACCGAGTTCGACCCGGCCCTGTACGGCATGCTCGCCGAGTACGACGACAACGGCGAGTACAAGTACCCCGAGGGCTTCGACCCCGAGACCGGTGCGTGGAAGGACGGCTTCGACACTCAGCGCGAGGCATGGGAGCAGGAATACGCTGCTGCTCAGACGCGCTGGGAAGCTCACAAGGCTGCCGTCATCAAGGCCGCCGAGGCCGAGGCTGCTGCTGGCGACGACTTCGGCGCTGCCGCAGGTCAGTCGTTCACGAGCGACGTTTCGGGCGCTGGCACCCTTGCCGACGACGAGGCTCTCGCGGCTCTCCGCGAGAAGCTCTCGGGCGGCAACGCGTAAGCACGTTTCACTGAAACGGGCCGTCACCCTTCGGGGTGGCGGCCCGTTTCGCGTGTGACGGAAGGTTACGACTCAACTCGCCTCGCGGTCCCCGCTCCTCAACGATGGGGAGATGACTTCCGCACTGCTCGCATCGACTCATCGAGAGGCGGCATCGCAGGTGTCAGAAGCGCGACTCGTCGAGGAGCGCATCTACCCGCCGTCCGCGAAGTTCCGCGCCCAGGCGAACGTCACCGACGAGATCTATGCGCAGGCGGATGCTGACCCGATCGCATTCTGGGAAGATGCTGCCCGACGGTTGGACTGGGCGACCCCGTGGCACACAGCCCTGGACTGGCAGCCGCCTACCGGTGACACCATCCCTTCGGCACGATGGTTCGATGGCGGAACGCTGAACGTCGCCTACAACTGCGTCGACCGGCACGTCGAAGCGGGGCGCGGAAACAAGGTCGCGCTTCACTTCGAAGGAGAACCGGGCGACCGCACGGCCGTGAGCTATGCCGATCTGCAGCGCAGGGTCTCGCAGGCAGCCAATGCGCTGACTGCTCTCGGCATCGTGCCCGGCGACCGCGTCGTCGTGTACCTGCCCGTGCTCATCGAAACGGTCGTGATCGCACTCGCGTGCGCACGCATCGGTGCGGTGCACTCGCTTGTCTTCGGCGGTTTCTCGGCAGAAGCAGTGCGATTCCGCCTCTCCGACACCGGCGCGAAGCTACTGGTGACCAGTGACGGGCAGTACCGGCGAGGTGCGGCAGTTGAGGTGAAGTCCGCCGCCGACATCGCGGCTGCTGATCTGCCGGACCTCGAACATGTCCTCGTCGTCCGCCGGACCGGACAGGACGTGGCTTGGACTGAGGGCCGCGACCTCTGGTGGCATGACGTCGTCGACATCGCCGCAGAGACTCATGCGGCGCAGCCCTTTGCGGCGGAGCATCCGCTCTTCATCATCTACACATCCGGCACCACCGGGAAGCCGAAGGGCCTCGTCCACACCTCCGGCGGCTACCTCGCCCACGCGAGTTGGGCGCACTGGGCCCATTTCGATTCGAAACCCGACGATGTGCACTGGTGCACTGCTGACCTGGCGTGGGTGACCGCGCACACGTACGAGATCTACGGACCGCTCTCGAACGGGCTCACCCAGGTGATCTACGAGGGAACTCCTGACAGCCCGCACCGCGAGCGACACCTCGAGATCATCGCGCGCTATGGGGTGACGATCTACTACACCGCTCCGACCCTGATCCGCACATTCATGACCTGGTTCGGCGAAGAGCTTCCGGCAGGGCACGACCTGTCCAGCATCCGTCTGCTCGGCACCGTCGGCGAGGCGATCAACCCCGAAGCCTGGGTCTGGTTTCGCCGCACTTTCGGGCGGGACGAGCTTCCCATCATCGACACGTGGTGGCAGTCCGAGACGGGCGCCGCGATGATCGTGCCGCTCCCCGGGGTGACCACGCTCAAACCGGGGTCCGCGACCGTAGCACTGCCGGGCATCGACATCGCCGTCGTCGACGAGAACGGTGACGAGACGGCGGCGGGACGATCCGGCACTCTCGTGGTCAGGCGGCCTTGGCCGGGAATGGCACGCACGGTCTGGGGAAATCCGCAGCGGTATCGCGACTCCTACTGGTCCGACTACGCCGGAAAGGGCGAGTACGGCGGCTACTACGTCGCAGGTGACGGAGCCACGCGAGATGCCGACGGCCACGTGTGGATCCTGGGGCGCCTGGATGACGTCGTGAATGTCTCGGGACACCGCCTCTCGACGATCGAGATCGAGTCTGCGCTGGTCGCCGACCCCTCCGTGGGGGAGGCTGGCACGGCCGGAGTCTCTGATGCGCTCACCGGACAGTCGGTCGTCGCGTTCGTGACGCCGTCAGGACACGGCGAGATCGCGGCATCCGCTCTGCGCGACCGTGTCGCCCGCGAGATCGGACCCGTTGCCAAACCGCGCCATGTCGTCGTCGTTCCCGACCTGCCCAAGACCCGCTCGGGAAAGATCTTGCGCAGGCTTCTCGCGCAGCTGTGGGAAGCCGAACAGGACCGCCGCGCCGGCCGAGAACCGCAGGAGCGAGGCGACACGACCTCTCTCCAGAATCCGGATGCCGTGGACGGCATCGCCGCGGCTCTCGCAGCTTTTTAGACCTCGACTCGATACTCGAATGAAGGAAGTCATGACGGAAGAACACCGCTTCGGGTTCCGCACCCGCGCGCTCCATGCCGGAGGAACACCGGATGCCGCGACGGGCGCCCGTGCCGTACCGATCTACCAGACCACCTCGTTCGTCTTCGATGACGCGAAGGATGCGGGAAACCTCTTCGCCCTGCAGAAGTACGGCAACATCTACTCCCGCATCGGAAACCCCACCGTCGCAGCCCTAGAAGAGCGCCTCGCATCGCTCGAAGGCGGAATCGGTGCGGTGGCGACAGCATCCGGCATGAGCGCAGAGTTCATCACCTTCGCAGCGCTGGTCGGCGCGGGCGACCACGTCGTGGCATCCGCGCAGCTCTACGGCGGCACGGTGACGCAGCTCGACGTCACCCTGCGCCGCTTCGGGGTCGAGACGACGTTCGTCCCGTCCACGGATCCGGCCGACTACGCTGCGGCGATCCGGCCCGAGACCAAGGTCGTCTATGTCGAGATGATCGGCAATCCCTCCGGGGAGATCGCCGATATCGAGGGGCTCGCTGTCGTCGCGCATGCCGCGGGTGTGCCGCTCGTCGTCGATGCGACCCTCGCGACGCCGTATCTTGCCCGTCCGCTCGAGCACGGCGCAGACATCGTCCTCCACTCGGTCACCAAGTTCCTCGGCGGTCACGGTACGACTCTGGGCGGCATCGTCATCGAGAAGGGGACGTTCGACTGGGGCAACGGGAAGTTCCCGCAGATGACAGAGCCGGTCGCCTCTTACGGCGGCATCAAATGGTGGGACAACTTCGGCGAATACGGATTCCTCACCAAGCTCCGCTCCGAGCAGTTGCGCGACATCGGTCCCGCGCTCAGCCCGCAGTCCGCATTCAACCTGCTGCAGGGCATCGAGACACTGCCGCAGCGCATCGATGCGCACCTCGAGAACGCGCGCATCGTCGCAGAATGGCTCGAGTCCGACCCTCGCATCTCGTACGTCACCTGGGCCGGACTCGAATCGCACCCGCATCATGAGCGGGCGGCGAAGTACCTGCCGCTCGGCCCCGGATCGGTCTTCGCCTTCGGCGTGGCAGCCGACGACGGACGCGCCGCGGGGGAGACGCTGATCGAGAACCTCCAGCTCGCCTCGCACCTCGCGAACATCGGTGACGCTCGCACGCTTGTGATCCACCCCGCATCGACCACGCACCGTCAGCTGTCAGCCGAGCAGCTCGTCGCTGCCGGAGCGCCTGCCGATCTCATCCGGATCTCGGTGGGACTGGAAGACGCGGACGACATCATCTGGGACCTCGACCAGGCCCTCACCGCAGCGACAGGAGCCACCCGATGAGCACGGATGACGCATGTGAGTTCACACCTCCGGCCGCAGCTGTCGCGTGCGAGCTGCCGTCGGCGACGCCGACTGCGGGGGCCTGGGCGAGTCCCAGCCAGCAGGAGAGGTTCGCCCTGCTGCGGCGATCGCGCTCGATCGCCATCGTCGGCGCATCGAGCAACCCCGCGCGTGCGTCGTACTTCGTCGGGACCTACCTGCTGTCGAGCTCACCGTACGACGTGTATTTCGTGAACCCGATGGCAGATGAGATCCTCGGACAGCCCGCGTACAGGTCGCTTGCTGATCTGCCGGTGGTTCCGGACATCGTCGACGTGTTCCGCAAGCACGATGATCTTCCCGGCGTGGCGCAAGAAGCGGTCGACGCCGGCGCGAAGGCCCTCTGGCTGCAGCTCGGCTCCTGGAACGAGGAGGCGGCTGCGATAGCCGAGTCCGCAGGACTCTCGGTCGTCATGGACCGCTGCATCAAGATCGAGCACGCCCGGTTCCACGGCGGACTGCACCTCGCAGGCTTCGACACCGGAGTGATCAGCGCGAAAAGGCAGCTGCTCGCGCGCTGAGCTGCGCCGGCGCCCGTGCCAGGATGGACGCATGCCACTCATCGCCTTGACCGGCGGCATCGCCTCCGGGAAATCCACGATCGCGCGCCGGCTGCAGGAGCATGGTGCGGTCATCATCGACGCGGACCAGATCGTCCGCGACGTGCAGGCGCCGGGATCGCCCGTGCTCAGCGCGATCGCCGAGGCTTTCGGCAGCAACATGATCGATTCTTCGGGGGCACTCGATCGCGCGGCGCTCGGCGCGCTGGTGTTCGGAAACCCGGATGCTCTGGCGACGCTGAACGCGATCGTGCACCCCGCGGTGCACGCGGAGTCTCAGCGCCGATTCGACGCGGCCGCCCCGGATGCGTTCGTCGTGTACGACGTGCCGCTGCTGGTCGAGGCGAGGGCCGACGACCCCTGGGACATGATCATCGTCGCCCACGCGCCCGTGTCAGAGCGCTTACGACGCCTCGTCGAGGTGCGGGGGATGGCACCGGAGGCCGCGCAGGAGCGGATCGACGCACAGGTCTCAGATGAGGCGCGCCTCGCGATTGCGGACGTCGTGATCGACACGTCCGGAACCATGGAGCACACGCTCGATCAGACGGATGCCGTCTGGGCGGAGCTCACCCGTCCGTAACGCTCGTTTCGGCGTGCCGCTTGCGTCGGCGGCGACGGAACAGCATGACCACGGTCACGATGAGACCGATGAGCAGCAGCCCCGCGAGCACGGGAACGATGATCGCGAGCGCAGCGAGCAGGAATGATGCGCCATCCTCTGCGGTGCTCAGTACGGGAGCGGCGAGCCCACCGGTCACCGTGTTCGCAGCGACCCGGCCGGTCGCTTTGGTGACGTGCACGATGAGTGCGATGACGATGCCCGTGACGATCGGCACCCACGTGTTCTGCGAGAAGAAGGTCGCGGGATCATCCACGGCGACAGTCTGCGCGCTCGCCCCCGCGCCGAATGCGATCCCCCCGGAAGCTGGGCGGAGCACGCTCTGAATGATGTCGTTGACCGAATCGAGCGCGGGTATCTTGTCGGCGACGATCTCAAGGACCAGCAGCGCGCCGAGGACCCAGAGCGCGATGTCGCTGCCGATCCACGTCCATCCCGCCGGGAGGTTCACCGCGGGAAGGAACCGGTCGGCCAGCCCCAGCAGGAACAGCGGCATCCAGGCATTGAGGCCAGCGGATGCCGCAAGACTGGAGCCGATCAGGAACTCGATCACGGCCCCACTATAGGACGCGGCCCCAATGTCGGATGCTCCGCTTACGCTGGATTCATGCAAACCACCCGCAGCGTCCGTCCGTTCGAAGTGGTCAGCGAATACATGCCCGCCGGCGACCAGCCGAAGGCGATCGCCGACCTTGCCGCGCGGATCAACGCGGGTGAGACCGACGTCGTCCTGCTGGGCGCGACCGGTACCGGAAAGTCGGCGACCACTGCCTGGTTGATCGAGCAGGTGCAGCGTCCGACCCTGGTGATGGCGCACAACAAGACCCTTGCCGCACAGCTGGCGAACGAGTTCCGCGAACTCATGCCCAACAACGCTGTCGAGTACTTCGTCTCGTATTACGACTACTACCAACCAGAGGCGTATGTACCGCAGACCGATACCTTCATCGAGAAGGACTCATCGATCAACGCCGAGGTCGAGCGTCTGCGTCACTCGACGACGAACTCGCTGCTGAGCCGTCGCGATGTCGTCGTAGTGTCGACGGTTTCCTGCATCTACGGCCTCGGTGCTCCAGAAGAGTACCTGCGTGCGATGGTGGCGCTGCAGGTGGGTGAGAGATACGACCGCGATGCGCTGATCCGACAGTTCATCGCAATGCAGTACAACCGCAATGACGTCGACTTCTCGCGCGGCAACTTCCGCGTTCGCGGCGACACGATCGAGATCATCCCGGTCTACGAAGAGCACGCGATTCGCATCGAGCTGTTCGGCGACGAGATCGAAGGGCTGTACTCGCTGCATCCGCTCACCGGCGACGTGATCGAGAAGCTCGATGCGGTGCCGATTTTCCCCGCGTCGCACTACGTGGCCGGTACTGACGTCATCCAGCGGGCGATCGGCACGATCGAGGCAGAGCTCGCCGAGCGGCTGGCGGAGTTCGAGCGGCAGGGCAAACTGCTCGAAGCGCAGCGCCTGCGCATGCGCACCACGTTCGATCTCGAGATGCTGCAGCAGCTCGGGTTCTGCTCGGGAATCGAGAACTATTCGCGCCATCTCGACGGCCGACAGTCGGGGGAGCCGCCGCACACGCTGTTGGATTTCTTCCCGGATGACTTCCTGCTCGTGATCGACGAATCACACGTCACCGTCCCGCAGATCGGCGCGATGTACGAGGGCGATGCATCACGAAAACGCACGCTCGTCGATCATGGTTTCCGCCTGCCGAGTGCCATGGACAACAGGCCGCTGCGATTCGATGAGTTCAAGAACCGCATCGGTCAGACCGTGTACCTCTCGGCCACGCCGGGCAAGTACGAGATGGGAATCGCCGACGGCATCGTCGAACAGATCATTCGTCCGACCGGCCTCGTCGACCCTGAGATCATCGTCAAGCCCTCCAAGGGGCAGATCGACGATCTGCTTGAAGAGATCCGGATTCGTGTCGAGAAGAATGAGCGCGTGCTCGTGACGACTCTGACGAAGAAGATGGCTGAAGAGCTGACGGACTTCCTTGGTGAGCACGGGGTGCGGGTGAGATACCTGCACTCCGACGTCGACACACTGCGTCGAGTCGAACTCCTCAGCGAGCTGCGCTCCGGTATCTACGACGTGCTGGTCGGCATCAACCTGCTGCGTGAGGGACTCGACCTGCCCGAAGTCTCGCTCGTGGCGATCTTGGACGCCGATAAGGAGGGCTTCCTGCGTTCGGGAACGTCACTGATCCAGACGATCGGCCGTGCCGCACGAAACGTGTCTGGCCAGGTGCACATGTACGCCGACAAGATGACCGATTCGATGGCGAAGGCGATCGAGGAGACCGATCGGCGCCGCGAGAAGCAGGTCGCGTACAACAAAGAGCACGGTATCGATCCGCAGCCACTGCGCAAGAGGATCGCTGATATCACCGATGTGCTCGCACGCGAAGCATCCGATACGCGAGAGATGCTCCGAGGCAAGGGGAATAACAAGTCGGGCAAGGGCAAGAGCCCCACTCCTCGACTTCGCCGCGAGGGCATCGCCGCAGAGGGCGCGGAACAGCTCGAATCGACGATCGACGATCTGACTGCGCAGATGCTCGCTGCAGCCGCGGAACTGAAATTCGAACTCGCCGGGCGGCTGCGCGACGAAGTGCAGGACCTCAAAAAGGAGCTGCGGGCGATGGAGCGAGCAGGCCACGCGTGAGCGTGAGCGTGTCGAGTATGGATGCGGCTGCCACGGAACTGGCCGACCGGGTTCGCGCGCTGCTGATGTCCGAGCCGGGGCTGGAGGAGAAACAGATGTTCGGGACTCGAGCGTTCCTGCTCGACGGTCGGATTCTCGTCGGCGCGCGCAAGGGCGGCACTCTTCTTGTGCGTGTCACGGATGAACAGGGCAGCGCACTGCTGACCGAAGCGGGAGTCAGCATCGCTGTGATGGGCGCGAAAACCATGGGTCCCAGTTGGCTCGACGTGGCACCGACAGCTCTCGAAGACGACGAGTCAGTGATGTTCTGGGTCGATGCTGCGAGGGAGAGCGCGCAGAGCTGAACGCCCTGTCACTGAGGGCAGTGCATAAGCGGCTTCGGCCCGGTCCGGTCGATCACGTGCTCAGTCATCGCATGGCCGCAGAGAGGACACGCCCGCTCCGCGCGCTGCGCGGCGGTCGGCGGAGGAGTCGCCTCGTAAGGGCCGACAGCGGCAGGTCCTGCCAGCTTGATCAAGTTGGTGTTGAACCACCTGTACAGACCGCCTGCCTCGCGGATGCGCGCGCGCAACGGGGCTCGTTCTGAACCGTTCTCCATGTCGCCGTTCTCCATAATCATTAGCGTACTAATGTTTAGCGTATAGCTATAATCAGAACGTGACCACGACCGACGACATGCTCAAACTCGAGAACCAGCTGTGCTTCGCGCTGGTCACGGCAGCACGCAATGTTGTGGCGATCTATCGGCCCATTCTTGAGCCGCTCGGGCTTACGCATCCGCAATATCTCGTCATGCTCGCGCTCTGGGACCGGTCGCCGCGTTCGTTGAACGGCCTTGCCGCGGACCTGGCTCTCGACCCAGCGACGGCATCCCCGCTCGTCAAACGGTTGGAGAAGGACGGACTGATCGATCGCACCCGCAGCAAAGAGGATGAGCGACGGCTCGACATCCAGCTGACGGATGCCGGACGGGCGCTGCGCGATCGAGCGGTTGACGTCCCGCGCCAGGTGATGGCGGCTGTGCACATGGACTTGGAACAGATCGCCGCGCTTCGTGATGGGCTATCCCCATTTGCTGGCCGCGTCCCCGAATGACCAGCACTGCGCCATAGTCTGAAAGGCATGTCGTCGCCGCTCCTGTCTTCCAAATGGTGCGGGACATGAGGCGCAGCATCGCCCTTGTGAGCCTGGTGGGCCTGTTCGTCATCGTGATGTTTGCCGCGGCGGTGCAGGGAACGCCGACGATCGAACCGCTCGACACGCAGCCGATCAACGATTCTCTGCCCGTGATCCCCCTTCCGACCAGCACGCCGAGCGGTACGCCGACGCCCCAGCCCGTCAATGATGTGCTGACGGCAGTCATCGGCATTGTTCTCCTCATCCTCGGCGCATTGATTCTTATCGCACTCGGAATCGTGCTGGTGCGGGCCCTGATCCGCGCTTGGCTCAACCGGCCGCTCGCGATTCGCAGCGGTGACGAGGTGGCCTATGAGCTGAGCGCGCACGATGTGCCGCAGGATGAGGAAGCGGCGGCACCGGTTATCCGACGCGGGATCGAAGGTGCGCTGCGCGCGGTCGATGAGCGCGCGCAGCCGACCGATGCGATCATTGCGGCGTGGGTGGGGCTCGAAGAGAGCGCGGCCGATGCCGCTCTCACCCGTGGGGTGAGCGAGACGCCGTCGGAGTTCACGCTGCGCATCATCATGCGTCGAGCGGGGATCGGTTCTGCCGCGCAGGAGCTGCTTGAGCTGTATGAGCGTGTCCGGTTCGGCGGGCATGTGGCAGACGAGGATGACCGCACGGGTGCCCGTAGCGCCCTCCGTGCGATCGAGGAGGGATGGCGATGACGCGCGGTCGGATCATCGCAGCGATAGCGGTTGCTGCGGGCACAGCTCTGATCCTGCTGTTCGGTCTCCGGGTTGAGCCGGTCTTCGCGTTCTCATGGGCCGTGATCGCCGGGATGGTCGTGGTCAGCGCGCAGCTTGTGATCCCCGAGGACGCGCGGGTCGACGCGCCAGACATTCCGATACGCAGAGAACAGCGTGGCACTGATGTCTCTCGTATGGCGTGGTCCTTGAACCCTCGCACTGGCGAGGCTGGTGAGCTCGCGACGAGGCGGGTGCGCAGTGTGCTCAGACGACGGCTGCTCAGACGCGGTCTGGATATCGACGAGCCCGTGCATCGTGCACAGATCGATGCGCTCATCGGCGAAGGACTCTGGGATCGGCTCTCGGGGCCGGGTACGAAGATTCAAGATATCGAGCGAGCGCTGACGGTCATCGACTCGCTCGCGGCGAACAAGGAGAAGCAATGACGCAGGACACTTCCATCGCAGAAACCGGCGCCCAGATTCTCGCGGCGGTCCGCACTGTCGTTGTCGGAATGGACGATCCCCTTGAGATCGCGCTGGCGACTATCCTCGCCGGCGGGCACGTGCTGTTCGAGGACGTGCCCGGTCTCGGAAAGACTGTCGCTGCACGGAGCCTGGCATCAGCACTCGGCCTCGACTTCCGGCGTCTGCAGTGCACGCCGGACATGCTCCCGGGAGACGTGACCGGATCTTATGTGTATGCCCCCGATACCGGCGAGTTCGTGTTCCGCCCAGGGCCGATCTTCGCGGGATTGCTGCTGGCGGACGAGATCAACCGCACCACCCCGAAAACCCAGTCGGCGATGCTTGAAGCGATGGCCGAGCGGCAGGTGACTGTCGAGGGGAACAGCTTCGCCCTGCCCACGCCGTTCCATGTCATCGCCACCTCGAATCCGATCGAGTACGAGGGGACGTACGCGTTGCCCGAGGCTCAACTGGATCGGTTCATGGTGCGTCTGGCGGTCGGATATCAGGAGACTGAAGGCGAGACGCAGATTCTGCTGAACCGAATGGCCCGCCAGCAGGAGGCCACCCACGTCGCGCCCGTGATCGATACCGCGCGCCTTCTGGAAGTGCAGCGAGCGGTCGAAGCGATCCACGTCCATCCGGATATTGCGCGCTACTGCGTCGAGATCGCACGCGCTACGCGGCACGCGCAGAACGTCGCGGTCGGCGCGTCGCCCCGTGGATCGCTCGGGCTCCTGCTGCTCGGCCGAGCCCTCGCAGCACTTGACGGCCGAGACTTCGTCAGACCGGATGACATCAAGCGGATCGCGGTGCCCGTCCTCGCTCATCGCTTGACGCTCACCCCACAGGCCTGGGCACAGGGCGTCAGCGCGGAGCAGATCGTCCGGAACGTCATCGCGCTGGTGCCCGTGCCGCCGACGGTGGGCGTCCCCGAGTGACCAGCCGCGGTGTGCGCGGCCGCTGGGGTCCCGGAGTCGTTCTCGGGTTCCTCGCTGCGATAGCGCTCGCCAGTGCAGGCCTCGTCTTCTCTCGTGCTGACATCGTCGCCATGGGGCTCCCGTTGGCGATTCTCAGCGTTGTGGCTGTCTCCCGTCGCCAAGATGTCGAAGGCGTCGAGATCGAGCTCAGCAGCGTTCCCGATGCGGAAGACGACGGGATGCTGCGCACGGATGTGCGCGTGACCGGCGAAGCAGAGCTCGCTCAGCTCGTGGTCGTTCAGTCAGAGCGGCGCACGCGGCGACTGATCGTCCCTGCCAATGGAGCGGTGGCGACCTCACTCAGTCGCTCATTGCACTCAGGGCCAGTGGCTGCTGTGCGGGCCGCTGCGCGGGGAGCGGATGCCGGTGGTGCTGTCCTCGGGCCGTCGACTGCGGTCGTCGAAGGGATCCGCAACATCGCGCCTCGGTCGGCGAAACTGCCGAGGCTGCCGTTGTCTCCCCGGCTCACCGGCACCCACGGCAGTCATGAGGGTCGGAGAGTCGGACAGGGCGGCGACTTTCGAGACATTCACCAGTTCGTCCGGGGGGATGAGTTGCGTCGGGTCGATTGGAAGGCGACGGCTCGGATGGCACGTCGCCCTGGCGATCTGATGGTGCGCAGGACGAACACGCTCAGCGACGCGACCATGGTCATCGCGATGGATACCGCAGACGATCTGGGCACCGTCGTGGCGACGTGGGGGAGCGGGGACCTCGTCCGCAGCGGAGTCACCTCCGTTGACCGTTCGCGTCATGCTGCCCGGTCGATCGCAGCGGCATCGATCGTCGGAGGCGACCGCGTCGCATTCCATGTGCTCACGCACGGTGGACGATCTGTGCGCAGCGGTGCAGGGTCACGGCACCTGGCACGTGTGGAAGCCGCGATCGCCGCGACGGGGCAGGCGGGGGAGGATGCGCGTTTCCTGCGCACACCACCAGTGCCGCACGCCTCGGTGGTTTTCGTTCTCTCGACTTTCTTCGCGGGAGCCGCATCCGAGATCGCGCTGATGTGGCGAGCATCCGGTCACCGGGTCATCGCTGTCGATGTTCTTCCGACGCTCGATACCAGCCGGATCAACCGCGAGCAGCAGATCGCACTGCGCACGGTGCTCGCGGAGCGAGAGGACGTGCTGCATGATCTGCGCGCAGCCGACGTCGATGTCGTCGCCTGGAGCGACGAGGCAGCAACCGACCTGGCCGCAATGGCGAGGAGCCGACGATGAACACGGGTGCACGCACGAACGACAAGATGCGCACCGGCCCCGCCGTTCCTGGTGCTGTGCTGCATCTCTCGCTGGTCGTGGTGGCTGCGGTGGGAGCGGTTCTGCTGATTCCCGTCGCGGGGTGGCAGTTCATCGTCGTCGGTACCGCACTGCTCGGGATGCTGTTTCCGCAGAGTCTTGGCGGATGGCTGTCGATTGTGTGCGTGGCAATCGGGATGCTGATGGCGGATCCCGGCATCTGGCAGGCGATGGTCGCGGTTGCAGTCGCGCACATCATGTGTGCGCTGTGCACACTGCTGCCGCTCGTACCGTGGCGGGGACGGGTTGTGCTTCGCGCCCTCCGTCCGGGACTTTACCGGCTGCTCGCGGTGCAGGCGATTGCACAGCCGCTCACGGTGGCCGCGATGCTCGTCCAGCGCGAGGACGGGTTCGGGCTCGCTGCATTGGCCGGGGCCGTTGCCGCCGCGGCTTTCGCGGTGCTCTTCCTGCTGCGCACAGGTGTGGGCTCTCCGCGCTCCTGAGTGCGCGTGGAGCCAATGTCCGTAGCCCCTCGTAGACTTGTGCGGTGCCCATTGTCCCCGTTGCCACCCCAGGAAAACTCAGTGTTCGTGGTGCCCGCGTACACAACCTCAAGAACGTTGATCTCGACATCCCACGCGACTCGCTGGTGGTGTTCACTGGTCTTTCCGGTTCCGGAAAGTCCAGCCTCGCGTTCGACACGATCTTCGCGGAGGGACAGCGTCGCTACGTCGAGTCGCTGAGCGCATATGCGCGGCAGTTCCTCGGGCAGGTTGATCGCCCCGACGTCGACTTCATCGAAGGATTGAGTCCTGCGGTTTCGATCGACCAGAAGTCGACGAACCGCAACCCGCGTTCCACCGTGGGCACGATCACTGAGATCTACGACTACATGCGCCTCCTCTGGGCGCGAATCGGGATCCCGCACTGCCCGGAATGCGGCGAACGCATCCAGCGGCAGACCGTGCAGCAGATCGCCGACCAGCTTATGGAGCTGGAAGACCGCACCCGTTACCAGATCGTCGCGCCGATCGTCTCGCAGAAGAAGGGCGAGTTCGTCGATCTGTTCCGTGAGCTCGGGGCGAAGGGCTACTCGCGTGCGATCGTCGACGGTGAGCTCATCCAGCTCGCCGAGCCGCCGAAGCTCAAGAAGAGCTATAAGCACGACATCGCCGTCGTCGTCGACCGCCTGGTGGCATCCGATGACATTCTCGGACGCGTCACTGATTCAGTCGAGACCGCCCTGGGGCTGGCCGGCGGTGTCATGCAGATCAACTTCGTTGACGGCGAGGGCGATGACGCATGGCAGTCGTTCTCCGAGAAGCTCGCGTGTCCGAACGGGCACGCCATCACGCTGACTGAGATCGAACCCCGCACCTTCTCGTTCAACGCGCCGTTCGGCGCCTGCCCCACCTGCTCGGGACTCGGCACTCGCATGTCGGTGGACGTCGATCTCATGCTCGGCGATGAAGACCTCTCGATCCGTGAGGGCGCCATCATTCCGTGGACCACTCAGGGCAAGGGGCTCTTCCAGTACTACGAGAGACTGCTCGAGGGTCTTGCGCGCGACCTCAACTTCTCGCTCGATACGCCGTGGCGAGACCTGCGCGTCGATGTGCAGGACGCTGTGCTGCGCGGAGACAACTACAAGGTCACCGTCAAGTGGAAGAACCGCTACGGCAGGGAGATGCGGTACGCCTCGGGATTCGAGGGCGTCGTGCCCTACATCGAGCGGCAGTACGCACAGGCAGAGAGCGACACCCAGCGTGCGCGCTGGGGCGAATACCTGCGTGAGGTCCCATGCCCGGTGTGCGACGGCACTCGCCTCAAGCCAGAAGTGCTCGCAGTCAAGGTGCACAATCGCTCGATCGCCGAGGTTTCTCAGCTCAGCCTCTCGGACGCGCGAACCTTCATGGAGCAGCTGACGCTCACCGAGCGCGAGGCGAAGATCGCAGCCCAGGTGCTGCGCGAGATCCGCCTTCGCCTCGATTTCCTGCTGCAGGTCGGTCTGAACTATTTGAACCTCAGCCGGGCCGCCGGTTCGCTCTCGGGCGGCGAGGCGCAGCGTATTCGGCTGGCCACTCAGATCGGCTCTGGACTCACCGGTGTGCTCTATGTGCTGGATGAGCCCTCGATCGGTCTGCACCAGCGCGATAACCGGCGACTGATCGACACGCTCCAGAAACTCCGCGATCTCGGCAACACGCTCATCGTCGTCGAGCATGACGAAGAGACGATCGAAGCGGCCGACTGGGTCGTCGATATCGGTCCTGGAGCCGGTGTCAACGGCGGCGCAGTGGTGCATTCCGGTCCGTATTCGGCGCTGCTCAGCGAACCGGAATCGGTGACCGGCGACTACCTCGCAGGTCGGCGTGAGATTCCCACGCCGAAGAAGCGGCGCAAGATCGACAAGAAGCGACAGCTGACCGTCGTGGGCGCTCGTGAGAACAACTTGAAGAACGTCACGACAGATTTCCCGCTGGGCGTGCTGACCGCTGTAACCGGCGTCAGCGGTTCGGGAAAGTCTTCGCTGGTCAACGACATCCTTTATCGCGTTCTCGCTTCCAAGCTCAATGGTGCTCGCAAGCTCGCGGGCAAACACACCCGTGTCACCGGTCTCGACAACCTCGACAAGGTGGTCCACGTCGATCAGGCGCCCATCGGGCGTACCCCGCGGTCGAATCCGGCGACCTATACGGGTGTCTTCGATCGCATCCGATCGCTGTTCGCCGAGACGCCAGAGGCGAAGGTTCGCGGTTATCAGCCGGGCCGGTTCAGCTTCAACGTCAAGGGAGGCCGCTGCGAGGCGTGCTCCGGCGATGGAACGATCAAGATCGAGATGAACTTCCTCCCCGACGTCTACGTCGACTGCGAGGTCTGCCACGGAAAGCGCTACAACCGCGACACACTTGCCGTGCACTACAAAGGAAAGAACATCGCTGAAGTCCTCGAGATGCCTATCGCAGAGGCAGCCGAGTTCTTCGAGCCGATCCAGGCGATCCACCGCTACATGAAGACCCTCGTCGACGTCGGCCTCGGGTATGTCCGTCTCGGACAGTCGGCGACGACCCTGTCGGGCGGTGAGGCGCAGCGTGTGAAGCTCGCAACCGAACTCCAGCGCCGCAGCAACGGTCGCAGCGTCTACGTGCTCGACGAGCCGACCACCGGTCTCCACTTCGAAGACGTGCGCAAACTTCTCGAGGTGCTGGGCGGGTTGGTCGATAAGGGCAATACGGTGATCGTGATCGAGCACAACCTCGATGTGATCAAGTCCGCGGACTGGGTCATCGATCTCGGTCCTGAAGGTGGTGCAGGTGGCGGAGAGATCCTCGCGACCGGAACTCCTGAGCAGATCGCGCAGGTCGAATCCAGTCACACCGGGCTCTTCCTCGCCGAGATCCTCGAAGACGGGCGCGGGGCTCGGAAGGCCAGCTGATGGCCGACGTCCTCCCATACAAACCGAAGCAGGGAGAGATTCCGACGGCTCCCGGGGTGTATCGCTTCCTCGATGCATCGGGCCGCGTGCTGTACGTCGGCAAGGCGAAGAACCTGCGACAGCGTCTGTCGAACTACTTCGCGCCACTGCGCACGCTGCACGAGCGCACCAGACGCATGGTGACGACTGCGGCATCCGTGGAATGGACCGTCGTACCCACCGATGTGGATTCCCTGCAGCTGGAGTACATGTGGATCAAGGAATTCGATCCGCCATTCAACGTGCGCTACAAAGACGACAAGTCCTACCCGTTCATGGCGGTGACGCTGGGGGATGAAGCTCCGCGCGTACTGGTGACGCGCAATCACAAGATCCCGCGGGCACGATACTTCGGGCCGTACCCGAAGGTCTGGGCGGTGCACGAGACCATCGATCTGATGATCAGGGCATTCCCGATTCGCACCTGCAGCGACTCCAGCTACAAGCGCGCCATGGCGACGGGGCGCCCGTGCTTTCCCGGGCAGATCGGCAAGTGCGGTGGCCCGTGCTCGATGAAGGTCACCATCGAAGAGCACCGTGCGATCGTCGACGACTTCGTCGCCTTCATGGCGGGTGGTGATGAGCGCTTCACGAAAGAACTCACCAAGCGGATGCACGCGGCGTCTGCGGCGATGGACTATGAAGCCGCCGCACGATACCGTGACCAGCTCGCGTCAATCGAGGCAGTGCTGGGAAAGAGCTCGCTCGTGCTGGCGGCTGACGAAGATGCGGATCTCTTCGGCATCGCTGAGGATGAGCTCGCCGCGACCGTGCAGCACTTCACGATCCGTGGCGGACGCGTTCGCGGTGTTCGCGCGACGACGATCGAGAAAGAGCTCGATATCTCTGGCTCCGACCTCGTCGATCAGGTGCTGCAGCGCGCGTACGGTGACGGTGTCGACATCCCCCGCCGCGTACTCGTTCCATCGCTGCCCGACGACGCGGTCGAACTCGAACTCTGGCTGCGAGAGCGTCGCGGACGCAAAGTCGAGATCGCGGTGGCACAGCGCGGCCAGCGTGCCGAACTCATGCGCACGGCCACGCTCAACGCGCAGCAGGCACTGATCCGACACAAGACCAAACGCACCAGTGATTACGTCGCACGAACTCAGGCGCTGACTGATCTGCAGGAGGCTCTCGGCCTCGATGCCGCGCCGCTGCGGATCGAATGCTTCGATATCTCTCACCTCGGCGGCACGAATGTGGTCGCGTCGATGGTGGTGTTCGAAGACGGGCTGCCGCGCAAAGACCAGTACCGCTCGTTCAACATCGCTGAGACCACCGATGACACCGACTCCATGCATCAGGTGCTCATGCGCAGACTGGCGTACCTGGATCGACCTGAAGAGCCCGAGCCCGTCGAACTGGCGATAACCGATGATGCTCTGGCAGACGGCGAAGTCATCACCACCCGCAAGAGGCCGAGATTCTCCTATCCGCCGCAACTGCTTCTCGTCGACGGCGGCAAGCCGCAGGTCGAGGCGGCAGCACGCGCGCTGCGTGACGCCGGACACACCGAGATCGGCCTGTGCGGCATTGCCAAGCGCCTGGAAGAGGTGTGGCTCCCGGGCGAGGATTTCCCGGTGATTCTGCCGCGCACCAGCGAAGCGCTCTATCTGCTGCAGCGACTGCGCGACGAAGCGCACCGCTTCGCCATCACCCATCAGCGAAAGCGACGCCGACGCGACATCTCCACGGTTCTCGAAGAGGTGCCCGGCCTCGGCGCATCCCGAATCAAGGCGCTGCTGAAGCACTTCGGCTCGGTCTCCGCGCTCAAGAATGCGACCGCGGAGCAGATCCAGGAGATCCCTGGAATCGGCCCCACGCTCGCTGACAGCATCCACAGCCACCTCGCGAGTAGATAGGCTGGTCTCCACAGGGAAGGAGCACCGATGACCGACGAGGACAAGAACGAATTCCTCATCGTTACCGGCATGTCCGGTGCGGGGCGATCCACGGTCGCGAACGCACTCGAGGATCTGGACTGGTACGTCGTCGACAACCTTCCCCCGCAGATGCTGCGCCCGCTGCTGGATCTCACGGATCTCGGTGGGGGCGCGCTGCCGAAGGTTGCCGCGGTCGTCGATGTCCGTGGCCGGAACCTCTTCAACGACTTCCCCGAGGTCGCGCGAGCCCTGCGCTCGCGCGGAAGCGTGCGCGTGCTGTTCCTCGACGCCTCAGACGATGTGCTCGTCCGACGGTTCGAATCGGTCAGACGCCCGCACCCCCTGCAGGAGGACGGCACCCTTCTCGACGGCATCCGATTGGAGCGCTCGCGCCTGACGCTCGTGCGCGAGGCCGCCGATATCGTCATCGATACCTCTTCGCTGAACATCCATCAGCTGGCGACGCAGATCTCTGAGACCTTCTCTGAAGAAGGGGCTGCTCGACACCGGCTCACGGTTCTCAGCTTCGGCTTCAAATACGGGCTCCCCACGGATGTGGACCTCGTGGCAGACATGCGGTTCCTGCCCAACCCGTACTGGAATGACGATCTGCGAGGATTCACCGGTCAAGACCCGCAGGTGCGCGACTACGTTCTCGCGCAGGAGGGGGCATCGGAGTTCCTCGAGGCCTATGCCACCGCGCTCGTGCCGGTGCTGGAGGGCTATCAGCGCGAGAACAAGGGCCACTCGACGGTTGCGATCGGATGCACCGGAGGCAAGCACCGCTCCGTAGCCGTCGCTGAAGAGCTGGCGAAGCGGCTGGCCAAAATTCCCGGCGTCGCGGTCAGCGTGCGCCATCGCGATCTCGGCCGGGAGTAATCGACGCGAGCCCGGGCCGGTAAACTGATTGTTTGCGTCGCGATCCGACGCGTCAAGCTTTTCAAGGAGTCCCGTGGCACTTACCACCGATGTCAAGGCTGAACTCGTCAGCATCCGTAACGCACCGCCGACGGTGCGCGTTGCAGAGGTCACTGCGATCCTTCGGTTCGCTGGCGGGCTCCACTCGATCGCAGGTCGAGTAGCGGTGGAAGCCGAAGTCGATGCTGAGCTGCTCGCGCGTCGTGTGGCGCGCGACCTTGCCGAGATCTACGGCGTGCGTCCTGAGATCGCGCAGGTGCAGTCGGCGAGCTCACACGACGGTGCACGCTACGCGGTGCGTGTGATCAGCGCGGGGGAGACCCTCGCACGCCAGACCGGTCTGCTGGATCAGCGCCGCCGGCCAGTGCGCGGGCTGCCGAACCGTCTGACGACCGGATCTCGCGAAGAGATCGCCGGCCTCTGGCGCGGAGCCTTCCTCGCTGCGGGGTCGCTGTCGGAACCTGGCCGCTCCGCAATGCTCGAAGTCTCGTGCCCGACCTCGGAAGCCGCAATGGCGCTCGTCGGCGCGGCGCACCGCCTCGGTGTCGCAGCGAAAGCCAGAGAAGTACGCGGACTGCCGCGTGTCGTCGTGCGTGAGGGCGAAGCGATCCGATCGATCCTCGCTCAGATGGGCGCGCAGAAGACGGCTGCGACGTGGGAAGAGATGCGCCAGCGGCGCGAGGTGCGTGCGGGAGTGAATCGCCTCGTGAACTTCGACGACGCCAACCTGCGCCGATCCGCACAGGCGGCGGTTGCCGCATGTGCACGTGTCGAGCGGGCTCTCGAGATCCTCGGCGACACGATCCCTGACCATCTGCGGCTCGCCGGCGAACTGCGCCTATCGCACCGCGATGCCAGTCTTGATGAACTCGGCCATCACGCTGAGCCGCCTCTGACCAAGGACGCCGTTGCCGGTCGAATCCGCCGTCTACTGGCGATGGCAGACAAGCGTGCGCAGCAGGAGGGCATCCCCGGGACGGAATCGGCAGTGCCTGCCGGCCTCGACGTCTAGAGCGTTCGGGATTCGCGGAAGCTTCCGTGCCACAGGGGCGTTGTCGTCAGTAGGATGAAAATGTCTCCTCCGCGCCGCACTCGGATGGCGTGGGGAAACCGACAAGCGCCGCGGCGCGGCGCGGAATGGATGAAAAGCGACATGGCTACATACACGCTCCCCGACCTCCCCTACGATTTCGCAGCGCTGGAGCCGCACATCAGCGGCAAGATCATGGAGCTGCACCACGACAAGCACCACCAGGCTTATGTCACCGGCGCCAACGCAGCGCTCGACGGTCTCGCCGAGGCACGCGAAAGCGGCAACCTCGCGAACGTCAACAAGCTCGAGAAGGACCTCGCGTTCAACCTGGGCGGTCACGTCAACCACTCCATCTTCTGGACGAACCTTTCGCCGAACGGCGGCGGGCAGCCCGAGGGTGAGCTGAAGGCAGCCATCGACGAGTACTTCGGTTCGTTCGAGAAGTTCCAGGCGCACTTCACCGCAACGGCCATGGGCATCCAGGGCTCCGGCTGGTCGGTGCTCAGCTGGGACTCGATCGGGCAGCGCCTGATCATCCAGCAGCTGTTCGATCAGCAGTCGAACTCGGCACAGGGCACGATTCCGCTGTTCCAGCTCGACATGTGGGAGCACGCCTTCTACCTGGACTACCTCAATGTGAAGGCAGATTACGTCAAGGCTGCCTGGAATATCGCCAACTGGGAGAACGTCGCGCAGCGTCTCGACGTCGCGCGCAAGCAGACGAACGGCCTGCTGGTACTGTCGTAACCGGGTCGCGTCCCGACGGGCTCCGGCTCGTCGGGACGCAGTCTCAGCCAAAATCCCCCGCGTACGGCGCAGGTGTTACTGCTGTGTTCGGCGCATGACAAACAGGGAGAGACCTTAGTGTCTGTCAAGATCGGTATCAACGGCTTCGGTCGTATCGGACGTAATTTCCTTCGTGCGGCTCTCGCACAGAACGCTGACATCGAGATCGTTGCAGTCAACGACCTCACCGATAACGCGGCTCTCGCGCACCTCCTGAAGTACGACTCCGTCGGCGGCCCCCTGGGCGTCGAGGTCTCGCACGAGGGTGACGTGATCACCGTCGGTGGCAAGGCCATCAAGGTCTTCGAAGAGCGCGATCCCGCCAACCTCCCCTGGGGCGACCTGGGCGTCGACATCGTCATCGAGTCGACGGGTCGTTTCACCAACGCTGCTGACGCTGGCAAGCACATCGCCGGCGGCGCCAAGAAGGTCATCATCTCGGCTCCCGGCACGGACGTCGACGGCACCTTCGTCATGGGCGTGAACGAAGAGTCCTACGACGCAGCCAATGACAACATAATCTCGAACGCATCGTGCACCACAAACTGCCTCGCGCCCCTTGCGAAGGTCTTCAACGACAAGTTCGGCATCCAGCGCGGCTTCATGATGACCGCACACGCGTACACCGCTGACCAGAACCTGCAGGACGGTCCGCACAGCGATCTGCGTCGCGCTCGCGCTGCCGCGATCAACATCGTCCCCGCCTCCACCGGTGCGGCGAAGGCCATCGGCCTGGTGCTGCCCGAGCTCAACGGCAAGCTCAGCGGCTCCTCGTACCGCGTTCCGGTTCCCACCGGCTCGATTGTCGACCTGACGATCGTCTCGGACCGCGATGACCTCACGGTTGAAGAGATCAACGCTGCGTACCGCGAGGCCGCAGCTGACGGTCGCCTCAACGGAATCCTCGAGTACACCGAGGACCCGATCGTGTCGAGCGACATCCAGCTCAACCCGCACTCGTCGATCTTCGACTCGGAGCTGACCAACGTCAGCGGCAACCTCGTCAAGGTCTCGAGCTGGTACGACAACGAGTGGGGCTACTCCAACCGTCTCGTCGACCTGACCGAGTACGTCGCAGAGCGTCTCTGAGAAACTCATGACCCTGCGCACCCTGGACTCATTGGGTTCGCTCGAGGGCAAGCGCGTCATCGTCCGTTGTGATCTGAACGTCCCCCTGAAGGACGGCGTCATAACGGACGATGGCCGTGTTCGTGCCTCGCTGCCGACCCTGAACGCCCTCATCAATGAGGGTGCACGCGTCATCGTGTGCTCTCACCTCGGACGCCCAGACGGTGCGCCGGACCCGCAGTACAGCCTCGAGCCGGTCGCGTTGCGCCTGGCCGAGCTTCTCGACAAGCCCGTTGCATTCGCGTCGGACACCGTCGGGGAGTCCGCAAGCGCGGCAGTCGCGGCGCTCGAGAACGGCGAAGTCGTCGTCATCGAGAACCTCCGATTCAACGCGGGGGAGACCTCGAAGGATGACTCCGTCCGCAAGGCTTTCGCCGGCGAGCTCGCAGAGCTCGGTGACGCGCTGGTCTCGGACGGCTTCGGCGTCGTGCACCGCAAGCAGGCGAGCGTCTACGACCTCGCCGAGATCCTTCCTTCGGCGGCCGGTCTTCTGATCGCCACTGAACTGGATGTGCTCGACCGTCTCACCGAGAACCCCGAGCGCCCCTACACGGTCGTGCTCGGCGGATCGAAGGTCAGCGACAAGCTCGGTGTCATCTCACACCTGCTGCCGCGCGTCGACCGGATTCTCGTTGGCGGGGGAATGCTGTTCACCTTCCTCGCCGCTCAGGGGCATGCGGTGGCCTCCAGCCTTCTGGAGAAGGATCAGCTCGATACAGTGCGCGGCTACCTCAGCGAAGCGACCGAGCGCGGAGTGGAGATCGTCGTGCCGACGGATGTCGTCGTCGCCGCGTCGTTCTCTGCGGATGCTGCACACGAGACCGTCGCAGCGGATGCGATCGAAGAGTCCTCGTTCGGAGCATCCGGAATCGGACTCGACATCGGACCCGAGACCGCTGCGGCATTCGCAGACGCGATCCGCTCCTCGGCGACCGTGTTCTGGAACGGCCCGATGGGCGTGTTCGAGTTCCCCGCCTTCGCTGCGGGAACCAAGGCCGTCGCACAGGCGCTCACCGAGGTCGACGGCCTCGGGGTGGTCGGCGGCGGCGACTCGGCGGCTGCTGTGCGTCAGCTCGGCTTCACCGATGACCAGTTCGGTCACATCTCGACGGGCGGGGGCGCAAGCCTCGAGTTCCTCGAGGGCAAGAAACTACCCGGCCTGGAGGTGCTCGGATGGGCGTAACAACCCGTACCCCGCTGATCGCGGGAAACTGGAAGATGAACCTGGACCACCTGCAGGCGGTCGCGTTCGTGCAGAAGCTGCACTGGGCTCTCAAAGACGCCAAGCACGAGGACGGCTCGGTCGAGGTCGCGGTCTTCCCGCCCTTCACCGACATTCGCAGCGTCCAGACGCTGATCGACGCGGACAAGATTCCGTTCGCACTCGGTGCACAGGACCTGTCGGCTCATGACTCCGGTGCGTACACCGGCGAGGTCTCGGGTGCGTTCCTGTCGAAGCTCGACGCGAAGTACGTCATCATCGGCCACTCCGAGCGGCGTGAGTACCACGCCGAAGGCGACGATGTTGTGGCGGCGAAGGTTCAGGCAGCGCTCAAGCACGGTCTTGTGCCGGTGATCTGCGTCGGTGAGACAGCAGAGGACCTCGAGAAGTTCGGCGCGAGTGCTGTGCCGGCCGGTCAACTCGAGGCGGCGCTGAAGGATGTTCCTGCTTCTGCAGACGTCGTGGTCGCGTACGAGCCGGTCTGGGCCATCGGCTCGGGCCAGGCTGCGACACCGCAGCAGGCGCAGGATGTCTGCGCGGCTCTGCGTGGTGTGCTGGCGAAGACACTGGATGACGACGCTGCTGCGCGCACGCGCATCCTCTACGGCGGATCCGTGAAGGCTGCGAACATCGCCAGCTTCATGCGTGAGCCCGATGTCGATGGCGCGCTGGTCGGTGGCGCAAGCCTCGTCGTCGACGATTTCGCCGCGATCATCCGCTTCGAAAAGCACGTCGGAGTCTGAGCAGGTGCGGGGGCTGCGGCCCCCCACCTGCGTATACTTGACCCTTGCGGGCAATCACGGCCCAATCGAAAGGCATTCCCTCGTGGCAATTCTTGAGTTCGTTCTGCAGGTTCTGCTGGGCATCACCAGCGTCCTGCTGACACTCCTCATCCTTCTCCACAAGGGCCGCGGCGGCGGTCTGTCCGACATGTTCGGTGGCGGGATGACTTCTGCGGTCGGTTCCTCTGGTCTCGCTGAGCGCAACCTCAACCGTTTCACCATCGTCCTGGCGCTCGTGTGGTTCATCTCCATCGTCGCGCTGGGTCTCATCACGAAGCTCGAGGTGCTCTGACATGGCCACTGGAGGAAACGCGATCCGCGGAACCCGCGTCGGTTCCGGACCGATGGGCGAGCAGGATCACGGCTACCACGCCGACCGCATCGCCGTCTCGTACTGGGACGGTCTCGGCAACGAGACCGTGCGCTACTTTGCGGCGGGACTCCCTGACGACGAGATTCCCGAAACGATCGACCACCCGCAGTCCGGTCTTCCGGCCGGCCGCGACAAGGCGAACCCGCCGGAGCTGGCCAAGAACGAGCCGTACAAGACGCACCTCGCATACGTGAAGGAGCGTCGTACCGATGACGAAGCGGTACAGCTTCTCGATGACGCCCTCACGCAGCTGCGTGAGCGCCGCGGACAGGCCTGATCCATCACTTTTCGAAGCCGTCGTGCCCTGAGGGTCACGGCGGCTTCGGCGTAGGCGCTCAGCGGCACCCGGCGGCTGCAGCGACCAGCTCCTGCGGCGGAGGGCCGTACGCAGAGGTCCCGTTGGCGGCATCGGTGAAGCCCTGGCTGATCGCCCAGGCAGTCGCCCACGCTTCGATGCTCTGCGGGTTCGAGTCGTCATACATGCCTTCGCATTTCACACTGATCGCGTGTCCGACTTCATGTGCGATGAGCGCCTGACTGCGCGCGCTCGGCCAGAGGGCGGCGACCGAGTTCGAGAGTTCGATCGTGGCGTAGCCGGGGTCTCCGTACCACCAGGTGGCCAACCCGCCCATGCTGTCAGCATCGCCGTAGCCGTTGACGTACGCCGACCAGTCGAAGTCGAGCAGCACTCCCGGCGCGAGGCTGCGCGCGAATGCTTCGGCCTCTGTTCGAGCTTCGAACAGAGCACCCTGCTTCTCTGCGATCTCGGCTTGCTCCGAGCTCAGCATCGCTGCTGCCGCAGCTTCGAGCTGTTCATACGTGCCGGAGACCGCGGAATCGAGCGTCTCGACTCCGACGAGCCCCGCCGCCGTATTGCGCAAGGCGAGAATGTCGAGATTGCGCGCCGAGACGTGCGCTGCCTCGAAAGCACCCGCAGCATCCGTTGCCGACAGGATTGCCGTTGTGCCAGCGTCATTCACGGTCTCGGCAGCATCATCAGCCGCCATCCGCGCGGACTCGAGCTCTGAGCGCAGTCCAGACATGGTGTCACGCTCTTCGTTCAGCTCGGCGGCCTCGCCGAAGAGCTCCCATGCCCAGGTCGGCTTCTTCTCTGCCGTCGGGAGCGCCTCGTCTACGAGCACGCTCGTCGAAGCCTCGGTATCTGCCGCGGCCGCCAGTGCGGCGGTGAGGACCTCTTTCGCGCCGGGATCCATGAGAGAGCCGGTATCCGCCGCAGCGACGGCCGATGCGGCATCCGTCGTTGCCATCAGCGCAGCCATGTCCTGTTCGAGCTGGTTCTGACCGGACGTGGTCTGCACGACGGCATCCTGGAACGACTCGCGTGCGTCGTCGTAAGCGACGTTGGCACCCCACTGTGTTCCGATGCACGCGACGCAGATGATCACCGCACTGAGCACGGCGAGCAGGGCGCCAGTTCGTCTGCGACGTGGGGTGCTGTGAGAGGCGGCGGGGGAGATGCCCGTGCCACCGAACGCCGGAGCGAGATGATGGCCGCCATGCGAAGGAACTGGTGACATTGCCACGGGCGTTCCTCCTCGGGGGAGATGGAGGGGCTGACGAGAATCGAACTCGCATCATCTGTTTGGAAGACAGAGGCTTTACCACTAAGCTACAGCCCCGGAAACTGAGCGTGGCTCAGAGACCGAATCCGGCGCGAACCGGACTTATCGATCATAGCGGACGTTTCGGGCGTTCCCGTCCGTTAGACTCGTGGAGGCCGTTCCCGCCTGTGCGGGGTTGAAACGGGGCGTAGCTCAGCTTGGTAGAGCGCCCGCTTTGGGAGCGGGAAGTCGCAGGTTCAAATCCTGTCGCCCCGACCACGGCCCCCGAACCTCAGGCCGCGCCGGTTGCGCGGAAACCAAAAGGAGAACACACAAGCATGGCGAACAGCACCGTTGAGAAGCTGACCCCGACCCGGGCGAAGCTCACGATCACGGTCACCCCGGAAGACCTGCAGCCCTCCATCAAGCACGCGTACGAGCACATCGCTCAGGACGTGCAGATCCCCGGTTTCCGCAAGGGCAAGGTCCCGGCTCCGATCATCGACCAGCGTCTCGGACGCGGCGCCGTCATCGAGCACGCCGTCAACGAGGGGCTCGACAAGTTCTTCCGCGAGGCTGCCAACGAGCACAACCTTCGCGTCGTGGGCCGCCCGGCGGCCGACATCACGCAGTGGCCGAACGAGAAGGACTTCTCCGGCGACCTGCTCGTCGAGGTCGAGGTCGACGTTCGCCCCGAGATCGAGATCCCGTCGCTCTCCGACATCACCCTGACCGTCGACGCCGTCGAGGCAGACGATGCCGCACTGGATGCTGAGCTCGACAACCTGCGCGCCCGCTTCGGCACGCTCATCCCCGTCGACCGTCCCGCAGCCAAGGGCGACTTCGTCGAGCTCGACCTCGTCGCGTCGATCGACGGTGCAGAGATCGACCGCGCCGAGGGCGTCTCCTACGAGGTCGGCTCCGGCGAGCTGCTCGAGGGCATCGATGACGCTGTCGAGTCGCTGACCGCGGGCGAGGACACCACCTTCCGCTCGAAGCTGGTCGGTGGCGACCACGCGGGCGAAGAGGCAGAGGTCTCCGTCAGCATCAAGGCGGTCAAGGAGCGCGAGCTCCCCGAGGCAGACGACGACTTCGCACAGATCGCCAGCGAGTTCGACACCATCGCTGAACTCCGCGACAGCATGGCTGAGCGCGTGAACGAGCAGGGCGTCTTCGCTCAGGGCTCCGCAGCTCGTGACCAGCTCATCGAGGCCCTCCTCGAGAAGATCGAGATCCCGGTTCCGCCGCAGCTCATCGAGGACGAGGTGCACAACCACCTCGAGTCCGAGAACCGCCTTGAGGACGACGAGCACCGCGCCGAGGTCACCGAGGCCAGCGAGAAGCAGTTCCGCACGCAGGTGCTGCTCGACACGATCGCCGAGCAGTCTGACGTACAGGTCTCGCAGGAAGAGCTGAGCCAGTACCTGATCCAGTCGGCAGCGCAGTACGGCATGGCGCCGCAGGAGTTCGTCGAGGCGCTGCAGTCCTCGAACCAGCTTCCCGCGCTCGTCGGCGAAGTCGCCCGTAACAAGGCACTCGCGATCGCACTGGGCAAGGTCAAGGTCGTCGACACCAACGGCAAGACTGTTGACCTGTCGAGCCTGGTTGCCGTCGACGACGAGGCTGCAGACGACGAGAAGGCTGACGAGAAGCCGGCCAAGAAGCCTGCTGCGAAGAAGGCCGCGGCGAAGAAGGCTCCGGCGAAGAAGGCTGACGAGGCTGATGAAGCCGCCGAAGAGAAGCCTGCTGCGAAGAAGGCTCCCGCCAAGAAGCCCGCAGCGAAGAAGGCTCCGGCCAAGAAGGCGGCCGACAAGGCTGAGTGATCGCACTGCGATTCTGACGCGAGGGCGGATGCTTCGGCATCCGCCCTCGCGCGTCAGCTCCTGCGCCAGGAGATCGGCGAGAGCGACGCCTGATATGCCGACGGCGAACAAGGCCTGAGGGCTGCGTCGTCGCCGGTAGATTCGAATCACCGAACACGGAAACAGGAGCGTGAAATGGCTGAACCGCTTGTCGCGACCAGCGTCTTCGACAGACTGCTGAAGGACCGTATCATCTGGCTGGGGTCAGAGGTGCGTGACGCGAATGCCAATGAGATCTGCGCGAAGATTCTGCTTCTCGCCGCAGAGGACTCTGACAAGGACATCTACCTCTACATCAACTCTCCCGGCGGTTCCATCACCGCGGGAATGGCGATCTACGACACCATGCAGTTCGTCCCGAACGACATCGTGACTGTCGGCATCGGCATGGCGGCATCAATGGGCCAGCTGCTGCTGACCGCGGGCACCAAGGGCAAGCGCTACATCACGCCCAACGCTCGCGTGCTCCTGCACCAGCCGCACGGTGGTTTCGGCGGTACGTCGAGTGACATCCAGACCCAGGCGCAGCTCATCCTGTCGATGAAGAAGCGCCTTGCCGAGATCACCGCAGCGCAGACCGGCAAGTCGGTCGAGCAGATCAACGCAGACGGCGACCGCGACCGCTGGTTCACCGCTGATGAGGCGCTGGAGTACGGATTCGTCGATCACATCCGCGAGTCCGCCACCGATGTCATCGGCGGCGGCGGCACGGACTCGGCTGAGTAACGGATTCGAGAGGACGAATATGTACACCCCCACTTTCCAATCCGCTGGCAACCTGCCTTCCAGCCGGTACGTGCTTCCTCAGTTCGAAGAGCGCACGGCATACGGCTTCAAGCGTCAGGACCCGTACAACAAGCTGTTCGAAGATCGTGTGATCTTCCTCGGCGTTCAGGTTGATGACGCGTCGGCCGATGACGTGATGGCACAGCTGCTGGTTCTCGAGAGCCAAGACGCTGAGCGCGACATCACGATGTACATCAACTCACCCGGTGGCTCCTTCACCGCGATGACGGCGATCTACGACACGATGCAGTACGTCGCGCCGCACATCCAGACGGTCGTTCTCGGACAGGCCGCGTCTGCGGCATCCGTGCTCCTGGCCGCTGGTGCGCCGGGCAAGCGCCTCGCGCTGCCGAACGCACGCATCCTGATCCACCAGCCCGCCATGGGCGAGGCGGGCCAGGGACAGGCGTCGGACATCGAGATCCAGGCGGCTGAGATACTGCGCATGCGCACCTGGCTCGAAGAGACCATGGCCAAGCACACGGGCCGCGCGGTGGAGCAGGTCAACCGCGACATCGATCGCGACAACATCCTCTCGGCGCAGCAGGCGCTCGAGTACGGCATCGTTGACCAGGTGCTCACCACGCGCAAGCGCGCGTGATCGGCTGCGGGTCGTCGGTTTTCTGACCGGCGGCCCGTTCCGCTGTCGCATCCGCATTCCAAGGAGTAACTCATGACGCAGAATCTCGCGCGCTACGCCGACCACACGCTGCTCAAGCCAGAAGCTACCCGCGCAGACGTAGCGGCGACCATCGCTGAGGCTGCGAAGCTCGGCGCGTACAGCGTCTGCCTGTCGCCGTCCGTCCTTCCCGTTGAGGTCCCTGAAGGATTGAAGCTGGCGGTCGTGATCGGATTCCCGAGTGGCAAGCACCACTCCGAGATCAAGGCTGCTGAGGCGGCACTCGCTGTGACGCAGGGTGCTGACGAACTCGACATGGTCATCGACGTCGGCGCCGCTATCGAGGGCGACTATCAGCGCGTCGAGGACGACATCCGCGCCGTTCGCGGCGCTGCTCCCGCACCGACCGTGCTCAAGGTCATCATCGAGTCCGCTGCGCTGAGCGACGAGGCGATCGTGGCTGTCAGCCGGGCGGCAGAGGCCGCCGGTGCAGACTTCGTCAAGACATCGACCGGCTTCCACCCCGCCGGAGGAGCGAGCGTTCACGCCGTGGAACTGATGAAGAGCACTGTCGGAGACCGCCTCGAGGTCAAGGCATCCGGTGGCATCCGCACGCGCGAGGTCGCTGAGGCGATGATCGCTGCTGGTGCAACACGGCTGGGCGTCTCGAGCACGCGATCGATCGTCGAAGACGATGAAGCGAGCGGCGACTACTGACGTTCGAGTCTGAGTCTGCCCTCTGACCGCGCCAATGCGGCTCAGTGTCGGAGGGAGCGGTTAGGCTTTTGAGCAGGATCTCAGGTTCCCACCAAGGAGGATGCGCATGGCCAGAATCGGTGAAAGCGCTGACTTGTTCAAATGCTCGTTCTGCGGAAAGAGCCAGAAACAGGTGCAGCAGCTGATCGCTGGCCCCGGCGTGTACATCTGCGACGAATGCGTCGAGCTCTGCAACGAGATCATTGAAGAGCGCATGGCAGAGTCCTCGGCAGAAGGCGTTGCGGACTTCGAACTTCCCAAGCCGCGCGAGATCTACTCGTTCCTCGAAGAATACGTCGTCGGCCAGGAGCAGGCCAAGCGCTCGCTCTCCGTGGCCGTGTACAACCACTACAAGCGCGTGCGCGCGCACGGCACCCTTCAGCTCGCTGAGCAGAAGGCTGACGAGGTCGAGATCGCCAAGAGCAACATTCTGATGATCGGTCCGACCGGCTGCGGAAAGACCTACCTGGCGCAGACGCTCGCGAAGCGTCTGAACGTGCCGTTCGCGGTGGCGGATGCTACGGCGCTGACTGAAGCCGGCTACGTCGGCGAAGACGTTGAGAACATTCTTCTCAAGCTCATCCAGGCCGCTGACTACGACGTCAAGCGCGCTGAGCAGGGCATCATCTACATCGATGAGATCGACAAGATCGCTCGCAAGTCCGAGAATCCGTCGATCACTCGTGATGTCTCCGGTGAAGGCGTGCAGCAGGCGCTGCTGAAGATCATTGAGGGAACCGTTGCGTCGGTACCGCCGCAGGGCGGTCGCAAGCACCCGCACCAGGAGTTCCTGCAGATCGACACGACGAACGTCCTGTTCATCGTTGCCGGTGCTTTCGCGGGGCTTGAAGACATCGTCTCTTCGCGCGTCGGAAAGCACGGCGTCGGTTTCGGTGCACCACTGCACGACCGGTCGAAGGATATGGACCTGTTCAGCGAGGTGCTTCCGGAGGACCTGCACAAGTTCGGCCTGATCCCCGAGTTCATCGGGCGTCTCCCTGTGGTGGCCTCGGTGACTCCGCTCGACCAGGACGCACTCATCGACATCCTGACCGGGCCCCGCAACGCCCTGGTCAAGCAGTACCAGCGGATGTTCGAGCTCGACGGGGTCGAACTCGACTTCGAAGAAGACGCGTTGCGCTCGATCGCCGACCTCGCTGTTGAGCGCAAGACCGGTGCGCGTGGTCTGCGTGCCATCCTCGAAGACGTTCTTGGCCCCATCATGTTCGAGATTCCCTCGGCGGACGACGTCAAGAAGGTCATCGTGACCCGCGCTGCCGTCGACGAGGGCGCCCCGCCGACCGTTGTCATGGAGCGTAAGCGCAAGAGCGCCTGACGAGACGACGACTGAGGAGCAGATGCACCCCGCTGCTCTCGTGCGTCTCTCGATGTGATCGTGCTCAGCGGCGCCCGTCACCCTCCGAGCCCGCGGCGTGTGAGCAGCGGAGCGATCTCGGCGTCGCGACCGCGGAAGTCGCGGTACGCCTCGAGGGGGTCCTTCGATCCGCCCGCGCCGAGCAGCCGTGCGCGGAAGCGGTCGCCGTTCCCGCGGGTGAGGCCGCCGTTCTCGCGGAACCACTCCACGGTGTCGGCGTCGAGCACCTCGCTCCAGATGTACGAGTAGTACCCGGCGCTGTAGCCGCCCGAGAAGACGTGCGCGAAGTAGGTAGAGGAGTAGCGGGTCGGCACCGCGGGGTTGTCCAGTCCGATCTCGGCGAGGGCGGCGGCTTCGAACTCGGCGACGTCGGTCACCGAGTCAGAGGCTCTGAGCCGGTGCCACGCCTGATCGAGCCAGGCGGCCGCCAGGTACTCGCTCGTGTCATGGCCCTGATTGAATGTCTCCGTCGCGCGCAGTCGCTCGACGATCGCAGCATCCAACGGTTCATCGGTCTCATAGTGCCGCGCGTAGTTGTCCAGCACCTCTGCCCAGAGAATCCACATCTCGTTGACCTGGCTGGGGAACTCCACGAAGTCACGAAATACGTTCGTCCCCGCGAAGTGCGGGTAGTTCACCGTTGCGAACAAGCCGTGCAGGGCGTGACCGAACTCGTGGAACAGCGTCGTGACTTCATCGAGCGTCAGCAGCGTCGGCTGGCCGTCTCCGGGCTGTGCCACATTGAGATTGTTCACGACCACGGGAGCTGTGCCGCGCAACGCGGACTGGCTGACGATCGGGTTCATCCACGCACCGCCGCGTTTTGTGTCGCGCGTATACAGATCGAGCACGTACAGGCCGAGTGCGGAACCGTCAGGGTTGAACACCTCGAACACGCGAGCACCGGGATGATAGGAGACGAGGTCGTCGCGCTCGCGGAACGTCACGCCGTACAGCTGGGTCGCCGCGTAGAAGACGCCGTCCTGCAGGACCCGCTCGCCTTCGAACCACGGCCGGAGTGCGGCGATGTCGATGTCGTATTTCGCGGCGCGCACTTTCTCGGTGTAGAACGCCCAGTCATGCGCCTCAAGGGCGAACGGCTCCGTCTCGGTCTCGTCGATGATCGTCTGCAGAGCGGCCTGTTCCGCGCGCACATTGGATGCCGCGGCGGGAGCGAGCTGGTGGAGAAGGTCTGAGACGGCCTCCGGGGTTCCCGCCGTCTCATCCGCGGTGACATAGGCGGCGTGCGAGTCGTAGCCGAGCTGGGCTGCGCGCTCCGCGCGCAGGGCGATGATCTCGGTCAGTACGCCGCGGTTGTCGTTGGCGTTGCCGCGGAACGCGCGCGAGCGCGACGCCTGCATGATCTTCCGGCGGCTCTCGCGGTTCGTCAGCGACGACAGGTACGGATGCCCCGTGAACAGCGGCAGCGTGATGAGAAAGCCGCTCTCGTGGCCGCGGTCAGCTGCCGCGCGCGCGGCAGCTGAGAGCTCACCGTCGGCGAGGCCGTCGAGCTCTTCGGCGGTCTCGAAGAACACGGCGAGATCGTTGGTGTCGGCGAGGAGGTTCTTCTCGAATGTCGTCGTGAGCGTGGAGAGCTTCTGGTTCACGGCGGTGAGTGTCGACTTGGCCGTGTCGTCGAGCGCGGCGCCTGCGTGGGTCATCTCGCGGAAATGCCTGATCACCAGGTAGCGGCCCTCGGCATCGAGTTCGAGCTGGTCGATCTGCTCGTGCAGGGTCTTCACACGCCAGTACAGCTCGGCGTCGAGGCGGATGGCGTCTTCGTGCGCCGCCATGCGGGGCGCGAGATCTTCATCGATCTGCTGAATCTCTGCGGTCGCATCCGCTGCGCTGACGGTGTAGAAGGCATGCGTGATGCGATCGAGCATGGCGCCGGATTGCTCCAGCGGCACCATCGTGTTCTCGAATGTCGGCATGGATCGCACGCGCGTGATCGCTGCGATCTCGTTGAGGTGCTCATCGAAGGCGACAAGAAATGCCGGCAGGTAGTGCTCTGGACGGATCGACGCATAGTCGGGCAGTGAATAGGGCAGAGCAGAAGGAACGAGGAGCGGATTCGCGGCATCGGTCATGAAAAGAGCCTACGACGACCCTTCGACAGGCTCAGGGATCGTTCGACAGGCTCAGGGATCGTTCGACAGGCTCAGGGATCGTTCGACAGGCTCAGGGATCGTTCGCATGCAAAGAAACACTTGCAAAGAAAGCTTTGCAAGGATATCTTTGCAATATGACCGAGAGTGAGAAGAACCCCGGCGGACGTCGTGTGCTGGATGCCGGAGCGCTCCGCGCACTGTCTCACCCGCTGCGCGTGCGGATCTTCGACATTCTTGCGCAGGAGGGGCCGCAGACAGCCAGCACTCTCGCCGAGATCCTGGGGGAGTCCTCGGGGGCCACGAGCTATCACCTGCGCTCGCTCGCCCGCCACGATCTCATTCGCGAGCTCGAGGGCGATCGCGGCGGCCGCGAGCGCTGGTGGGAGCGCCCGCCCGGCGGCATCATCTACGACTCGCGTGCTGTACAGGGATCGCCTGCGGGTGAAGCGGCGCTCCAGGTGGCAGTCGCAGAGGCAATGCGTCGGCGCCACGACGAGCTCATGGAGTTCTTCAGCGGTCGGATCGACCAGGAACCGACCGAATGGGTCGACGCGAGCGCGTCGATGACCAGCGGCATCAGCATGACCGCGGCGCAGACCGCCGAACTCATCAAGAAGATCGAAGCTGTCATCGACGAGGCCGCCGATGCCTATCGCGATCAGAAGGGCGAAGGTGTTCGCCGGGTCAGCGTCCGCGCTGACATCTTCCCCCTCAAGAACCTCAAGAACAAGAAGGAGAACGCATCATGAGCGCAGTAGCAGTAGCTCGTACATACCCTGTTCCGCGCGGTGCGACCTCACTCGAGCGGTGGTCGATCGGGGTAGCCGAAACCGTCGCCCGATGGGCGACAGCTCGCGCCGAGCGTCGGGAAGACCGACGCGAAGCGATGCTCGCGGCGATCCAGGCGGAGCAGACGCAAAAGCCCGACCCACGGGCGGCAGACCACCTGCTGGCGCAGATGGGGATGCCGCGGCGCTGAGTCAGTCCTGGAAGGGGCGGGCGATGACCTCGCCCGATGCGTCCTGGAAGACTTCCCAGCCGGCATCCAACTCGGCGATCGGTCGACCCTCGAGCCAGGTGAGCGTCCACCAGGACCGCGGGCCCTGAGCCTGTCGAAGGGCGCGTGCTTCGACCTCGGCGATCGCTGGCCGCAGTGCGGCAGGAACAGAGGCCGGAGCCTCCGACCCTGCCGGCCAGCGCGTACCCAGCTGCATCAGTTCTCCTCCGCGGGAGCGAGCACGATCTCGGTGACGGTGAGCTCGTCGCCCGCCACGATCTCGAGCTCGGCGATGCGTCCCACGGCGCTGAGGTCGCCCGCAGCCGCGCGAAGCGCCTTGATCGAGTCAGCGGGGGCGGCGATCACAGCGCGTGACACCGGCGTCTTCTGCGACACCTTCGCCTCGGTCTTCGCGCGACGGATGCCGATCAGCGCAGCGCTGGCAACATCGAGCACCGTGGCGTCTCCGCCGGGACCCTTCGACAGGCTCAGCGATCCCGGCTCCGGCCATGCGGCGGTGTGGATCGAACCCTCTTCGAACCAGCTCCAGGCCTCTTCGGCCGCGAACGAGACGACCGGAGCCAGCAGACGCAGCAGGGTCGACAGCGCGATGCGCAGCGCGAGCGCGGCAGAGGGCTGTCCGACGTCGGTCTGGTCGTAGGCGCGTTCCTTGACGAGCTCGAGGTAGTCGTCGCAGAACGTCCAGAAGAACGACTCGGTGACTTCCAGCGCGCGAGCGTGGTCGAATGCCTCGAATGCCGCCGTGGCGTCAGCGACCACCTGGTCGAGGGCAGTGAGCATCGAAGCATCCAGAGCGTGTGTGACCTGCGCGCCCTCGGAGACCGGGAATGACAGCACGAACTTCGCAGCGTTGAGGATCTTGATCGCCAGGCGGCGACCGATCTTCATCTGCGTGGGGTTCTGCGGGTCGAACGCGGCGTCGACGCCCAGGCGGCTGGAGGCTGCCCAGTAGCGCACAGCATCCGAACCGTGCTTGTCGAGGATGTCAGCGGGCGTGACCACATTGCCCTTGGACTTCGACATCTTCTTGCGGTCGGGATCGACGATGAAGCCCGAGATCGACGCGTGCTTCCACGGCGAACGCTGGTCCTCGAGGGTCGAGCGAAGCATGGTGGAGAACAGCCAGGTGCGGATGATGTCCTGGGCCTGGGGGCGCACGTCGAACGGGGCGACGAGGTTCCACAGCTCTTCGTCACGCTGCCAGCCGCCAGCCAGCTGCGGGGTGAGCGACGAGGTCGCCCAGGTGTCGAGGATGTCGGTCTCTGCCTCGAAGCCCCCTGCCTTGCCGCGCTGGTCCTCCGTGTAGCCGGCCGGCACGTCGATCGTCGGATCGATGGGAAGCAGCTCTGGCGCCGGCATCAGCACGCGGTCGTACTCGCGATCGCCGTTCTCATCGAGTCCGTACCAGACGGGCAGCGGAACACCGAAGAAGCGCTGACGCGAGATCAGCCAGTCGCCGGTGAGGCCACCCACCCAGTTCTCGTAGCGCACGCGCATGAAGTCAGGGTGCCACTGGAGTTCGTTGCCGTGTGCGATGAGCTGATCGCGCAGGTCCTCGTCGCGGGCGCCGTTGCGGATGTACCACTGGCGCGTCGAGACGATCTCGAGCGGGCGGTCGCCCTTCTCGAAGAACTTCACCGCATGGTTGAAGGGCTTGGACACCTCGAGCAGTTCGCCGGACTCTTCGAGCAGCTCCGCCATGCGCTTCTTGGCACTGAAGACCGTCTTCCCGGCGATCTCGGCGTAGGCGGCAAGGCCTGCCTCTGAGGTGATGGCTTCGGGAGCCTCTGCGATCACGCGACCGTCGAGGCCGAGGATCGTACGGATCGGCAGGTCGAGCTCGCGCCACCACACCATGTCGGTCACGTCGCCGAAGGTGCAGACCATGGCGATGCCGGAGCCCTTGTCCTGCTGCGCGAGGTGGTGCGCACGCACCGGAACCTCGACATCGAACAGCGGTGTGCGCACGGTCTTGCCGAAGTACGGCTGGTAGCGCTCGTCATCGGGGTGCGCCACGAGAGCAACACACGCTGCGAGCAGTTCTGGGCGCGTGGTCTCGATGTGGATGTCGCCCGAGCCGTCGGTCTTGTGGAACGCAAGACGGTGGTATGCGGCCGGCTGCTCGCGGTCTTCGAGCTCAGCCTGTGCGATCGCGGAGCGGAAGTCGACGTCCCACAGCGTCGGCGCAAGGGCCTGGTACGCCTCGCCGCGCTCGTGGTTTCGGATGAAACCGAGCTGGCTCTGGCGGATCGTCTCATCGGAGATCGTGCGGTAGGTCTGCGTCCAGTCGACGCTGAGTCCGAGCTGGCGGAAGACGTCTTCGAACTGCTTCTCGTCCTCTACGGTGAGCTTCTCGCACAGCTCGATGAAGTTGCGGCGGCTCACGGGCTGCTGGTCGGCGGCCTTGAGGCTCTTCGCGTTGCCCTCGAACGGCGGGGTGAAGTCGGGGTCGTAGGGGAGCGTTACGTCAACGCGCACGCCGTAGTAGTTCTGCACGCGGCGCTCGGTCGGCAGGCCGTTGTCGTCCCAGCCGATCGGGTAGAACACGTTCTTGCCACGCATGCGCTCGTAGCGGGCTTTGACGTCGGTGTGCGTGTACGAGAACACGTGACCGATGTGCAGAGATCCGGATGCTGTGGGCGGAGGAGTGTCGATCGAGTAGACGCTCTCGCGGCCGAGTTCTGCAGAACGCAGGCGGTCGAACAGGTAAGTGCCCTGCTCGGACCAGACGCCATCCCACTTCGCTTCTAGACCTTCGAGTGCGGGCTTGTCGGGGATTGCTGACATCGAGGTCTCCTTGAGCGATGTATGCGGCACGGTGTGTACGTGCCTGAGTGTGTGGGATGCGCTCAACAGTCTAGCTCGCAGTGTGCAGAACGCATCCTGGTCTAAATCGACCCTGTCCAATAATCATCGCTAAACTGAATGCACCCCCTTCCATCTTTCTGAGGATTCGCATGCCCACCTCTCTCGTGCGCCGTTTTCTTCCCGTGACCGCCTTCTTCGCGGCATCCGCTCTGTTATTGAGCGGCTGTGCCGGCGCAGCCGATGACAGTGCGGACAGCGGCGGCGAAGTCGTCTGGGCCATCGAGGGAGCGAACCTCGCTGCCGGCCACATGGACCCGCAGACCAGCCAGCTCGATGTCTCGGGCATGGTGCAGCGCGCTGTTCTCGACTCCTTGGTGTTCCAAGAGGCCGATGGTTCGTTTTCGCCGTGGCTCGCGAAGAGCTGGACAGTGTCAGACGACAGCACCACCTACACGTTCGAGCTGCGCGACGATGTCACCTTCCACGACGGCGAGGCCTTCAACGCCGAAGCAGTGAAGGCAAACTTCGATCGCATCGTCGATCCTGAGACCGCCTCTGCCCAGGCCGCGAGCATGCTCGGCGCCGATTTCTACGAGGCGACGACCGTTGTCGACGAGTACATGGTCGAGGTGACGTTCACTCAGCCGTACTCTCCCTTCCTGCAGGCAGCGAGCACGGCGAACCTCGGCTTCTATTCGCCCGCGGTGCTCGAGACCTCCGCGGATCAGCTCAAAGCGGGTGGCCCCGGAATCAACGTCGGCACCGGCCCGTTCGAGCTGACCGAGTACACCCCTGACCAGGAGCTCGTCTACACCCGCAATCCCGACTACACCTGGGGTCCAGGCGGGGCAGAGGCCGCGCAGTTCGAGACCCTGCGGGTCGAGCTGCTTCCCGAAGCATCGGTGCGTGCCGGTGTTGTGGAAAGCGGCGAGGCGGACCTTGCCAGCAATATTCCTCCGAACCTCGCCGTCGAACTCCCTGACACTCTCACGGTCGACTCCGTCGAGTACCCGGGTCTGCCCTACTCGCTGTACCTGAACGAGAAGTACGGCGTCTTCGCCGACGAGAAGGTCCGTCAGGCCTTTGCTCGCGGTATCGACATCGACGCCGCCGTCGAGGAGATCTTCTTCGGTCAGTTCCCGCGGGCGTGGAGCATCCTCGGTTCGACCACCCCTGGATACGACGCCTCGCTCGAGGACTCCTGGCCCTTCGACCAGGATGCGGCGAACGCACTGCTCGACGACGCAGGATGGACCGAGCGCGACAGCGACGGCATCCGCATGAAGGACGGCACGCGTCTCTCGGTGCGTTGGATCGCCTGGACGCCGGTCCCGGATGACAAGGCCGCCCTCGGCAACGCCATTCAGTCCGACCTCGCCGAGATCGGGTTCGAGGTCAAGCGTGAGGTCCTCGAACCGGGCGCGTACAACGAGCAGTACGGTCCCAAGACCTTCGACCTCACCGACTGGGGCTTCTCCGGTGTCGACGGCGACCTGCTGCGCAGTCACCTGCACACCGAAGGCTTCCAGAACGCCTCGCAGGTCACCGACCCCGAGATCGACGCACTTCTCGAACAGGGGATCTCGACGAGCGATGTCGATGAGCGCGCAGACATTTACCAGAAGCTGCAGCAGTGGAATGCCGAGTACACGGCGATCGTGCCGCTGTACAGCCCGTCGCTGATCACCGCGTACAACGACACGATCTCGGGTCTCGAGTACGACCTGTACGGTCGTCCGCTGTTCTATGAGGTCACGGTCGGCTGATCCACTCGTGAAACCGCTTCTCGTCCGGATCGCGGGGCTCGCAGCATCCGTCATCGTCGTCCTCTGGGGCGCGGCGACACTGGCGTTCCTCGCGTTCCGGGTGATTCCCGGAGACCCGGTCTCGGTCATGCTCGGGCCGCAGGCTCAGGTGAGCGACGCCGTCAAAGACGGCATCCGTGCCGATCTCGGACTCGACCGCCCACCTCTCGAGCGGTACCTGTCGTACCTCGGGCAGATCGTGCAGGGGAACCTGGGCGAGTCCTACCAACTGCGGATGCCGGTGACGGAGGTCATCGGGCGGCAGCTCGGTGCGACGCTGCAGCTGACTGCTCTGGCGCTCGTGATCGCGCTCGTGATCGCGCTTGCCGTCGCACTGTTCGTGCGCGGACGCGTCGGGCGCGGAGTCGTTGCCGGCCTGGAGCTGATCGTGCTGTCGTCGCCGGTGTTCTGGATCGGTCTGCTGCTGCTGAGCACGTTCGCCTTCGGCCTCGGCTGGTTCCCGGTATCGGGCACCCGCAATCCCGCGACGATCGTGCTGCCTGCGGTCACGCTGGCGCTTCCTGTCGCAGCGCTCCTCGGTCAGGTGCTGCGAGACGGCATCGAAGCCGCCGAACGTCAGCCGTTCGCAACGACTGTTCGTGCGCGCGGCGCGGGGCAGGTCCGGCTGACGGCTCACCACACCCTCCGCCACGGGGCGGCCGGTGCTCTGACGCTCACGGCATACCTGGTGGGGTCTCTCCTGGGCGGCGCCGTGCTGGTCGAGACGGTGTTCGCACGGCCCGGCATCGGGCGCGTCACTCTGGCGGCGATCACCGACCGCGACCTGCCGGTCATCACCGGGATCATTCTCTTCAGCGCACTGGTGTTCGTCATCGTCAACGTCATCGTCGAACTGCTGCATCCGCTGCTCGATCCGCGACAGCGACGGGTGGTGCGCACATGACCCTCTCTCGTCGCGTGCTGCTGGCTACCGCAGTGTTCGTGCTGGTCGTCGTGGCGGCAATGGCACTCTTCCCTGGGATCATCGCCCCCGCAGACCCACTGCAGACGAACGTGCGGGCTGCGCTCGAGGCTCCCAGTGCCGCGCACTGGTTCGGGACCGATCAGAGCGGTCGCGATGTCTTCTCCCGCGTCGTGCACGGTGCTGGCCGCTCGGTCGGCATCGGTCTGCTCGCGACGGCACTCGCCCTTGTCATCGGACTCATCATCGGTGCCCTCTCTGGCATCGCCCCTCGTGCCGTCGATACCGTGGCGATGCGCATGAACGACGTGCTCATGGCATTCCCGGAGTTCCTCGTCGCGCTCGTCGTCGTCGCGATCCTCGGGCCTGGGCCGGAGAAAGTCGCGATCGCTGTGACCATTGCCGCGATCCCGGTGTACGTGCGGCTCGCTCGGGTGCAGACGCGCACGCTTGCGCTCGCTGAGCATGTCGAGGCGGCACGGATCCTCGGGGTGCCGCGGATGCGGGCGTTCGTCCGGCATGTCATGCCCGGCGTGCTGGGTTCGCTGAGCATTCTGGCGACGATCGGGATCGGGTCGAGCATCCTCGCCATCGCGGGCTTGAGCTTCTTGGGGCTGGGCGAGAGCGAGCCTGCCGCGGAGTGGGGCCTCATGCTCTCCGGCGGTCGCAATTCTCTCGGCACTGCGTGGTGGATCGCGGTCTTCCCCGGGCTCGCCATCACGCTCACAGTGATCTCGGCGACGATCGTCGGCCGCACACTGCGTGCGCGCGCGGAAGGACGAGTGTGATGAGCGTATTGAGCGTGCAGAACCTGTCGATCGCCATCGGGAACCGTGTGCTCGTCGATGGAGTTTCTTTCGAGGTCGCGCCGGGAGAGTGCCTCGCGATCGTCGGCGAATCGGGGGCGGGCAAGTCCTTGACAGCATCCGCACTTCTCGGGCTTGCGCCCGGCAGAGTCACCGCTTCGCGCCTGGAGATCGACGGGGTGGA
The DNA here is from genome assembly GCF_048259935.1 of Microbacterium sp. Taxonomy (GTDB): domain Bacteria; phylum Actinomycetota; class Actinomycetes; order Actinomycetales; family Microbacteriaceae; genus Microbacterium. Next base: position 140,784 of record NZ_JBLXHF010000005.1, read on the forward strand.
TGCGCGTGGATTCTCAGAGACGCAGTGGCGCGGGGTGCGTGGCGACCGTATCGGACTCGTTTCGCAGGATGCTCTCGTCTCGCTCGACCCGTTGCGACGGATCGGGGCGGAGGTTGCCGAGCCCCTCGCGATCCATATGCGGCTGTCGCGCGCAGGGCACCGCGCGCGTGCTCTGGAGCTGCTGGAATCCGTCGCGATGCCGTCTCCCGCTGAGCGGGCAGCCCAATATCCGCACGAGTTGTCGGGTGGACTCAGGCAGCGTGCGCTGATTGCGTCAGCGCTGGCAGGAGAACCGGTCGTGCTCATCGCGGATGAGCCCACCACGGCTCTGGATGCCACGGTGCAGGCTCGCGTCCTGGCGCTGCTTCGCGATATCGCGGATGCCGGAACCGCCATCGTCTTCATCAGTCACGACTTCGCAGCAGTGCGCAGGGTCGCCGACCGTGTGCTTGTCATGCGTGCAGGACGCGTGATCGAGCAGGGTGCTGTTGCAGACGTGCTGGATGCTCCCGCTGAGGCCTATACGCGCGAGCTCATCGCTGCGACGATCCATGAGCCGCGAGCGGACCGGTTCGGGCCCTTGGACAGGCTCAGGGGCCGGGACGCAGTTCTCACCGGAATCGACGTCTCGAGGTCGTTCTCGGGCGTGCCCGCGGTCAGAGACGCATCGTTCACTCTGCTGCAGGGACAGACGCTGGGGATCGTGGGGGAATCAGGTTCTGGAAAGACGACGCTTGCTCGAATGATCGTCGGAGTCGAGACACCTGATGCGGGGGACCTGCGCTGGGTGGGAGAGCACCGTGTGCAACTCGTGCACCAGAACCCACTCGGCGCGTTCGATCCGCGCTGGACCGTGGGCCGCTCGCTGCATGAGGCGCTCGCCGCAGGGGGAGTCCCGCGTGTCTCACGTGCAGCTCGGGTCGCAGCTCTCATGGCAGAAGTCGATCTCGCTCCTGAGCTCGCCGCCCGCCGCCCGGCACAGCTTTCGGGTGGGCAGCGGCAGCGTGCGGCGATCGCACGGGCGCTCGCCGCGGATCCTGACGTTCTGGTGCTCGACGAGCCCGTCTCGGCGCTGGATCCGTCTGTGCGAGAGAAGGTGCTGCAGCTGCTCGGACGGCTGCAGCGTGACCGCGGCCTGACAATGATCTTCGTCTCACACGATCTCGACGTCGTCGCGGCTGTCTCCGACGACGTGCTCGTGATGCAGAACGGTGTGGTTGTCGAGCAGGGTCCTGTGGCTGCCGTGTTCGCTGCGCCACAGCATCCGTTCACTCAGGAACTGCTGGCTGCCTCCGGCGTGTGAGATGCGCAGCGTCAGTCGCTGATCCGAATCCCCAACCCTGCCGCGATGACCGGAGCGAGCTGCTGCACCTGGAACGTCGTAAGCGTTACACCGCGCAGACTGTTCGCATCGGTGAATGACATCGCGTCGAGTCCGCGCAGGTCGACGTCCTTCGCGCGCAGCCCGCGCGGATCGACCTCTTCGCTGCGAGAGGTCTCGAAGCTGACGCGGGTGAGCTCTGCCTGCGGCAGGTCGAGCGTGCGGATGGCGGAGTCGGCGATCACGATGTCGCGGGCCTTCGCCCCGCCGAGGTTCAGGTAGTCGATACGCAGATCGCGCAGCTCGAGCTCGTCGATACGGGCGCCGCTGAGATCGAGGGTGCCGATGCGTCCGCCGGTGATGCGCAGTCGGCGGATGCTCGCATTGCGCATGGGCATGGATGCCGCGCGCACATCGCGCATCGCAACGTCGAGGATCGTGGCGCCGGTGAGGTCGAGCAGATCGACATCTGCGGCGATCACGCACTGCTCGAGTGACGAGTGGGCGAGATCTGCGGTGCCAGTCAGGTCGAGACGGGCAGCGATCAGATCGGCGTTGCGTTGCGGTTCCGCAAGAGCGAGATTCTCGGGCAGATCGGGTGGTGAGACGCGCGGAGCGGCGAGAGAGTCAGTGTTGCGAGCCATGCCTCAAGAATACTCGGCGATCCATGCTATGTTGCTAGCATGCAAGCAAATGAGTCGAAGAGTGCGTCGAAGAAGGTGCAGTTCAACGTGTATCTCTCGCCTGAGCTCGTGCGTGATGTGAAGCACCGCGCGATCGATGAGGGCACGAGCCTGTCTGCGCTCGTCGAAGCGGCCTTGCGCGGGTACCTGGAGGAGAAGTCATGAGTGTTGTTCAGCAGATCGTGTATACGGATCACCCTGAGCGATGGTGGGGTCTCGCCGAAGCTCTCGGCTTCGTCGCGCCGTTCCCGCCTGCGCCCGAGTGGGCGGAGTTCCACGCGGACGGAGTCTTGGCAGTGCACAGCGCGACCGCTGAGCACCGGGCGGGCATGGTCGACGTTCACCTCGTCGTCGCAGATCTGGATGCCGCGGCATCCGCTCTTTCGTCCTTCGCCGTCACGCGGACGACGATGGACGGCGTGGGGGAGATGCTTGTGGTGCGCGCGGCATCCGGTGTCTCGATCTCGGTGTCCGAAGGAGCCGCCCAGCAGGGCGCAGGTCAGGTCGGCGTTCAGCCGATCTGGTTCCAAGGCGATCTCGATGAGCCCTGGGCGATCCTTGAGGCACTCGGCCTTCGCGGTGGCATTGCGGCCGATCGCGGCGGGTGGGTCGAGATGGTTGCGGGAGGCGGGTCGGTCGGGCTGCATGCGGGGGAGCCTCGGATCGGACTGTCCTTCGAAGCGCGCGGTGATCTCGACGCGCTGGCTGTGCGTCTGCAGGATGCCGGGTTCGAGGCATCCGTCGTCGATGAGGCCTTCGCGCGGACCATCCGCATCCCCGACCCCGACGGAGTAGATGAGATCTGGATCAACGGTGTCCAGGACGACCTGCACGGGTATCACCGACCATGAGGTTCGAATGCGATCTGGGAGACGGCGTCACGCTCGCACTACGGACGCCAGCGATGGCACGCTGCGCAGTGCACTTCCGGTGGGCGCCGCCCGGCACGATGTCGCCGTGTTCGGGCTACTCGCGTAGCCACGCGGGCAGTTTCTTCGGAGAAGTGCAGCTGCTTCGGATGCCGCGTACAATGGGCGTACATGCTTTGATCCGGCCATCACCGGGGAGCACTCGGAAGAACGGCCGCGAGGCCCAGTAGAACCGAGCGGGGCAGGCCCGTCATCGCCGCAGTGAGAGTGGTTGTCGATCCCTGAGCCTGTCGAAGGGTCGGCATCTAGCGAGGTGGTACCGCGGTCCTTGTGAAAGACAGAGGGTCGTCCTTGCGCAGCATCCACCCACGACACTGCGAGCGCACATGACCTACCCCCGCCCTTCGACAAGCTCAGGGACCGATTCCGCCTTCGGCCCCGCAGCCGTTGCTGCCAGCCCTCGGTTCCCCGAGATCGAGCAGGATGTTCTTGCGTTCTGGAAGAGCGACGACACGTTCCGCGCGTCGATCGATCAGCGCGACGGCGCCGATGAGTGGGTCTTCTACGACGGACCTCCCTTCGCCAACGGCCTACCGCACTACGGGCACCTCCTCACCGGATACGCGAAGGACCTCTTCCCGCGCTTCCAGACCATGCGCGGTAAGAAGGTCGATCGCGTGTTCGGCTGGGACACGCATGGCCTCCCCGCAGAGCTCGAAGCGATGAAGCAGCTCGGGATCACCGAGAAGAGCGAGATCGAAGACATGGGAATCGATGTCTTCAACGGCAAGGCTCGCGACTCCGTCCTCGCGTACACCGAGGAATGGAAGGCCTACGTCACCCGCCAGGCGCGCTGGGTCGACTTCGACCGCGGATACAAGACGCTCGACCTGGGCTACATGGAGAGCGTGCTCTGGGCGTTCAAGACCCTGTACGACAAGGAGCTCGCATACGAGGGCTACCGCGTGCTGCCGTACTGCTGGCGCGATGAGACGCCGCTGTCCGCACACGAGTTGCGCATGGATGACGACGTCTACCAGAATCGCCAGGACCCGTCGGTCACCGTCACGTTCCCGCTCACCGGTGCGAAGGCCGAATCCCTCGGGCTGACCGCTGTGCGCGCTCTCGCCTGGACCACGACTCCCTGGACCTTGCCCACCAACCTCGCCCTCGTCGTCGGGCCCGATATCGACTACGTCGTCGTGCCGGCAGGTCCGAATGGCGCCGCCGACATCCACGTGGGTGATGACGTGGCCGAAAGCGCCGCGCACCGCTACCTGATCGCCCGCGAACTCCTCGCCGGTTACGCGAAGGACCTCGGCTACGAGTCGACCGAGGACGCGCTCGCCGCAGTCGAGGCGTCCCATCGCGGAGCCGACCTCGAAGACGTCACCTACGACCGTCTCTTCGACTACTACGCGGATGCCGAGACCTGGGGCACCGAGAACGCCTGGCGCATCCTCGTCGATGACTACGTCACCACCACGGATGGCACCGGCATCGTCCATCAGGCCCCGGCTTACGGTGAGGACGACCAGCGCGTGACGAACGCGGCCGGCATCCCGACGATCCTCTCGCTCGACGACGGCGGCAAGTTCCTCTCGAGCGTCACGGATGTCGCGGGCGAGCTGTGGATGGATGCCAACCGTCCGCTGATCCGCCTGCTCAAAGAGAACGCGCGCCTGCTGCGCGAGCAGAGCTACGTGCACTCGTACCCGCACTGCTGGCGCTGCCGCAACCCCCTGATCTACAAGGCTGTCTCGAGCTGGTTCATCCGTGTCACCGACATCAAGGACAAGATGCTCGCGAACAACGAGCAGATCACCTGGGTGCCCGAGAACGTCAAGGAGGGCCAGTTCGGCAAGTGGCTCGAAGGCGCCCGCGACTGGTCGATCAGCCGCAACCGCTACTGGGGCTCGCCGATCCCGATCTGGAAGAGCGACGACCCCGAGTATCCGCGCGTCGATGCGTACGGATCTCTCGAAGAGCTCGAGCGCGACTTTGGCACACTGCCGCGCAACCCCGAGGGCGAGATCGATCTGCACCGGCCGTACATCGACGACCTGACGCGGCCGAACCCCGACGACCCCAGCGGCAAGAGCACCATGCGCCGCATCGAGGACGTCTTCGATGTCTGGTTCGATTCGGGCTCCATGCCCTACGCACAGGTGCACTACCCGTTCGAGAACCAGGAGTGGTTTGACTCGCACTCACCGGCGGACTTCATCGTCGAGTACATCGGTCAGACCCGCGGCTGGTTCTACGTCATGCACGTGCTCTCGACTGCGCTGTTCGACCGTCCGGCGTTCACTGGCGTCAGCTGCCATGGCATCGTCCTCGGCAGTGACGGCTACAAGATGTCGAAGTCGCTGCGCAACTACCCGGACGTCTCCGAGGTCCTCGATCGTGACGGCTCCGACGCCATGCGCTGGTTCCTGATGTCGAGCTCTGTGCTGCGCGGCGGAAACCTCGCGGTCACTGAGGAAGGCATCCGCTCGGGCGTGAGGGAGTTCCTGCTTCCTCTGTGGAGCTCCTGGTACTTCTTCGCCACGTACGCCAACGCTTCGACAGGCTCAGCGCAGGCGTGGGATTCGAGCGGCTATGAGGCGACGTGGCGCACCGACTCGACGGATGTGCTCGACCGCTACATCCTGTCCCGCCTCGGCGAGCTGGTGCGCGATGTGGCAACCGACCTCGAAGGGCTCGACTCGACCACGGCATCCGCGCGTCTGCGCGAGTTCGCCGAAGTACTGACGAACTGGTACATCCGCCGCTCGCGCGACCGCTTCTGGGTGGGCGCCGAAGGCGGAACCGACGCGTTCGACACGCTGTACACGGTGCTCGAGACGCTGACCCGCGTAGCAGCGCCTCTCGTGCCGCTGGTCAGCGAGAAGATCTGGCAGGGCCTCACAGGTGGGCGCAGTGTGCACCTGACGGACTGGCCCGACGCTGACGCGTTCCCCGCTGCCGACGACATCCGCGAGGCGATGGATGCTGTTCGCGAGCTCTCCAGCGTCGGAAACGCGCTGCGCAAGAAGGAGAAGCTGCGCGTGCGTCTGCCGCTCGCACGCTTCACCGTCGTCTCTCCTGTGGCGCAATCCCTCAGCCAGTTCGAGGACATCCTTCGTGAGGAGCTGAACGTCAAGTCCGTCGAAGTCGTTCCGCTGACCGACACCACTGCTGCCGAGTACGGCATCAGCCACCGGCTGAGCGTCAACGCGCGTGCTGCGGGGCCCCGTCTCGGCAAGCAGGTGCAGCACGTCATCGCGGGTGCGCGTGCGGGCATCTGGGAAGAGAAGGACGGTGTCGTCGTCGTCGACGGAATCGCGCTCGAACCTCAGGAGTACGATCTCGTTCTCGAGACCGCAGGCCGACCCGAGGGAGAAGCGCTCGCGCTCGTCCCCGGTGGCGGGTTCGTGCTTCTCGATACGCAGACCACGCCTGAGCTGGAAGCAGAGGGCATGGCGCGTGACGCGATCCGCGTGGTGCAGGAAGCCCGTAAGAATGCCGGCCTCAAGGTCAGTGACCGGATCGTGCTCGCGCTCAACGTCTCACCCGAGAACGCCGAGGCACTGCAAGCGCACGCTGAATTGATCGCGGGGGAGACTCTCGCGATCGGCTTCGCCGTTCAGGCGACCGATGAGATGGATGAGCTCGTGAAGGCGGTCACCAGCCCGGGTGATGGCGTATTCCGCAGCGGCTCGACAGCGCTCGGATCCCACAAGGCCCCGATCGTCGTGACGATCGACTCGAACCTCGATGGAGTGGAAAATGTCTGAGCGCGACCGCGCGGATGCCGTCTACAACGCGCTGCTCGAACGGGCAGGGGAGCGGTGGGTGCAGCCTCGCAAGGAGCGCACCGCCCGCGTGCTCGAACTGCTGGACGACCCGCAGAAGACCTACCGCGTCGTGCACATCACCGGAACGAACGGCAAGACGTCAACCGCGCGGATGATCGAGAGTCTGCTGCGCGCGCACGGATTGCGCACCGGTCTGTTCACGAGCCCGCATCTGGAGCGCTTCACCGAACGGATCATGATCGACGGCGAGCCGATCGCGGATGCCGCGGTCGCCGACGCCTGGGACGAGATCGAGCCGTTCGTCGGAATCGTGGATGCCGAGCTCGAGAAGGCGGGCGAGGCACCGCTGACCTTCTTCGAACTGCTCACCGTCCTCGCGTTCGTCGCGGCATCGGATGCTCCGGTAGACGTCCTTGTGCTCGAAGTCGGCATGGGCGGCGAGTGGGACTCCACCAACACCGCCGATGGCGACGTCGCGGTGTTCGCACCCATCGCGATCGACCACGCAGACCGTCTCGGCGACACCATCGAGAAGATCGCGACGGTGAAGGCCGGCATCATCAAAAAGGGTGCTGCGGTCGTATCCGCACAGCAGCCCGCAGAGGCCGCAGCGATACTGCGGCGCGTGGCCGCTGAGAACAGCGCCACGATCGCGTTCGAGGGTGAAGAGTTCGGTCTCGCAGAGCAGAAGCTCGCCGTCGGCGGTCAGCTCCTGACGATCCGTGGCATCGCCGGGAACTACGTCGAAGAGTACCTGCCGCTCTACGGTGCGCACCAGGGACACAACGCTGTTCTGGCTGTCGCCGCGGTCGAGTCGCTCATCGGCGCAGGGTCGCAGCGCATTGCCGACGACATCATCACCGAGGGTCTGCAGGGTGCGACGTCGCCTGGTCGCCTGCAGCTGCTGGGGATCGCGCCGACCGTCGTCGTGGATGCCGCGCACAACCCGCACGGTGCTCAGGCGCTTGCGCAGTCGCTCGATGACAGCTTCGACTTCGACGAGTGGGGCCTCGTACTCGGCGTTCTCGGTGATAAGGATGCCGCAGGCATCGTCGCAACTCTCGCACCCGCGGCAGCTCACGTCTTCGCCACGGTGCCCGAGTCGAATCGCGCGAGTGATGCCGATTCCCTCGCAGATATCGTCGAGGGCGCCGGGTACCGCGCGACCGTGCACCACTCACTCGCAGATGCGGCAGATGCGGCCCGCGAGTGGGCGGCATCGTCTGACCGTCGTGCCGTCGTGATCGCCGGCTCCATCGTGCTGGCCGGTGAGGCGATCGCCCTCGCCGAAGAAGAGGACTGGAAATCGGGGTGGCGCGCATGAGCGGCACACCGCGCCGCGCCAGGGCACCTCGCACGCTCGCGCAGAAGCTCGCCCCGGTCGTCCTCGGATTCGAAGCGATCGTCGTGATCCTCGCCGGGTTCACGATCTTCGGCCTGAAGAATCTTCCGGAGAGCATCCCGCAGTGGTGGGCGATCATCGGCGGCGTCATCGTCGCACTTGCCATGATCGTCGTCGCAGGAATGATCACGAAGCCGTGGGCGATCCCGGCTGGCTGGGCGCTTCAGGTGGTCGTCGCACTGTCGGCGATCTTCGTTCCCGCCATCTTGCTTGTCGTACTGATTTTCGGCGGCATGTGGGCATATGCGACGATCACGGGGCCCCGGTTGGAAGCCAGACGTCCGATCGACGCGAATCCGAACCAAGAACAAACCCCACCTCACACAGAGAGCGACTGACATGGCCACTGAAGAAACACTCGTCCTCGTCAAGCCCGACGGCGTCGCCCGCGGTCTTACCGGCAGCATCCTCGCCCGCATCGAGGCCAAGGGCTACGTGCTCGTCGACATCCGTTTCGTCCAGCCCGAACGAGAGCTGCTCGCCGCTCACTACGCCGAGCACGAGGGCAAGCCCTTCTACGAGCCGCTGCTCGAGTTCATGATGTCCGGACCGTCTGTCGCGCTCCGCCTCTCAGGCAACCGCGTGATCGAGGGCTTCCGCTCGCTCGCGGGCACGACCGACCCCACGACGGCAGCTCCTGGCACCATTCGCGGCGACTTCGGCCGCGACTGGGGCCTTGCTGTGCAGCAGAACCTCGTTCATGGCTCGGACAGCGTCGAATCCGCACAGCGCGAGCTGGGTATCTGGTTCTCCTGACCCTTCGACGGGCTCAGGGACCGACCACGACGCCCGTCGGTTCTCTCTGAGAGACTCCGACGGGCTTCGTGGTTTCAAGACCGGATCAGAACAGCATCCCGAAGACTTCACCGAGCAGGTCGAGGCCGCGCAGCTGGGCCAGCAGAATGACGATGGCGTACGCGAGGATCGTGGCGAGCGGAACCCATGCCATCAGACGCCCTGCGTTCTCCTGCACCTTCTCGGATCTGCTGAAGGTTCCGTTTCGGAACAGGTGCACCATCGTTGCGAAGAACGTCGGAATCGTCACCGCCCAGGTGAGCATGCACCACGGGCAGAGCACACCGAGGTTCGGCGCGTACAGGCTCTGCCAGATCAGCCAGCACACCAGCCCGAACGCGAACGTGATGCCCGCACCGAACGTCGCCCAGAACCAGCGGGGGAATCGTGCGCCGGCAAGCAGTGCGACGCCCATGAAGATGGGGGCCATCCATCCGGCGAGGCCGATGATCGGGTTGGAGAACCCGAAAACCTCTCCTTGCCATGAGCCGAGGTTCTTGCCGCACTGGATCATCACGCTGACGTTGCAGCTGAGATCCGCATTCGGATTCTCGAGTTGGACGAGCTTGTCGAGCGTCAGCTGGAAAGCTGCCCACCATCCGACGACGCCAGCGATGATCAGCCAGACGGCATAGAACACGGGGCGGGTGCGCTGCTCGCTCATATCGGGATTATCCCAGCGTCCGCTATGGATCGGGCGAGAGCGCACCGAATCAGGACCGTGTTGACACCCGGATGCCACGAACTGGCCAACATGGTGCGATAATGGCCTGTGATGGACAGCACGGCGCCGCCGTACAGCACATCGCCGCAGACTTCGGGGCCCAATGCCTCGCGCGATCAGAGCCATGAGCCGGTCGCAGATCGATTGAGTTAGCGACACCCGCGGGCGTCGCACGAGATTTCGCGGAACACTGAGTGTCCCGCGCAGGGAGTACGCCAGAGATGGCCGATGAGACGAATGACAACAACACCCCTACCCTCGATGCGGAAGAAGCCACTCCGGTAGCGCTTGACGCATCAACCGACGCGGCTTCGCAGCCGGTTGTCGAAGCAGTGGCAGAGGTGATCGAAGAGCCGGTCGTGCCGGCGAAGCCGGAGCCGGTCACTGCAGTGACGCTCGGCCTCATTCCCGAGGTCTTCGTCTCGCGGGTGTCCACCCAGCTGCACTTCTACGCACCAGAGATCCTGCCGCTGCCGGCGCGCCCAGGCCGCGATCGTGATCGCGATCACGATATCGATCGTGACAGCGATCAGGACGATGCACCTTCTGGCCGTCGCGGTCGTCGTCGCCGTGGTGGTAACGACGGTGACGAGCAGCGCGATGAACCGCGTCAGCGTCAGCGGGCTGTCGAATACATCACTGAGCCGAAGGCGATCAAGGGATCTACGCGACTCGAGGCGAAGAAGCAGCGCCGCCGTGACGGGCGCGACGCTGGCCGTCGCCGCCCTGTGGTGACCGAGGCAGAGTTCCTCGCGCGCCGCGAGTCGGTCGACCGCAAGATGGTCGTCCGATCGAAGAACGGCCGCACGCAGATCGGCGTTCTCGAAGATGCCGTGCTGGTCGAGCACTACGTCGCTCGCAACCAGGATGCTTCGCTGATCGGCAACGTCTACCTCGGTCGCGTCCAGAACGTGCTGCCGAGCATGGAGGCCGCTTTCGTCGACATCGGCCGTGGCCGTAACGCCGTGCTGTACTCCGGTGAGGTCGACTGGGACGGTGTCGAGACCGGTAACCAGCCGCGTCGTATCGAACTCGCGCTGAAGCCCGGCGACCGTGTGCTCGTGCAGGTCACCAAAGACCCCATCGGGCACAAGGGTGCACGCCTCACCAGCCAGATCTCGCTGCCCGGTCGTTACCTCGTGTACGTTCCCGGCGGCTCGATGAACGGCATCAGCCGTAAGCTTCCCGACAATGAGCGTGCGCGTCTGAAGCGCATCCTCAAAGAGGTGCTGCCTGAGTCCAGCGGCGTCATCGTGCGCACTGCGGCCGAGGGAGCGACTGAGGACCAGTTGACGCGCGATGTTCAGCGCCTCACCTCCCAGTGGGAGCACATTCGGAAGCAGGTCGAGAGCCAGCAGGCACCCGCGCTGCTGCACGCCGAGCCCGACCTCCTCGTCAAGATCGTCCGTGACGTCTTCAATGAAGACTTCACGAAGATGCTCATCCAGGGCGAAGAGTCGCAGCAGACGATCCGCTCCTACCTGGAGAGCGTGGCCCCCGACCTCCTCGAGCGCGTCGAGCCCTACGAGGACGAGACCGATCCTTTCGATGCCTTCCGCATCACCGAGCAGATCGAGAAGGCACTCGACCGCAAGGTGTGGCTGCCCTCTGGCGGTTCGCTGGTCATCGACCGCACTGAGGCGATGACCGTTGTCGATGTGAACACGGGCAAGTTCGTCGGCTCTGGTGGAAACCTCGAAGAGACTGTCACGAAGAACAACCTCGAGGCTGCCGAAGAGATCGTGCGCCAGCTTCGTCTGCGCGACATCGGCGGCATCATCGTCGTCGACTTCATCGACATGGTGCTCGAGTCCAACCGTGACCTCGTGCTGCGCCGCCTCATCGAGTGCTTGAGCCGTGACCGTACCAAGCACCAGGTCGCTGAGGTCACCTCGCTCGGCCTCGTGCAGATGACGCGTAAGAAGCTCGGCCTTGGCCTGCTTGAGACGTTCAGCGAAGCGTGCGAGGTCTGCGCTGGCCGTGGCGTCGTCGTTCACCACGATCCGGTGGTCAAGCACCGCTCGAACTCTCAGGGTTCGCAGTCGGGGAACCGTCGTCAGCGTGGCGGCAATAGTCAGCAGAACCAGAACTCACAGCCTGCCGCACCCGTCGCGCACAGCATCCCAGAGGGAGCGAAGTCGGCTCTTGCACAGATCGCGGCGTCTACCCTCGCGCCGACTGCCGAAGTGGTTGTCGAGCTCGACACGGTTGCCGTGACAGAAGACGTTGCTCCGCAGGAGCGCGCCAAGAAGCCGCGTCGCAAGCGCGGTTCCGAGAAGAACGGCGCACCGAAGACGGAAACCCAGCAGCTGCTGGATTCAGTCCTCGATGCGCTGCCAGAGCCCAAGGCTCCGGGTCAGGGACGTCGACGTCGGGTGACGACGGCCGCACTGACAGGCACTCCGGTGGCTGTGAACCCCTCACCCACGGCGGTCGCGAGCGGGGATTCGGAGTCCTGAGCCGATCAGGCGGCGCACCAGCTCTTTGCCGCCGACCTGCTCTGCGCCGGCCGCGATCAATCGCGGTACGGCGTCTTCGGGCACGTCATAGTGATCGCGGTCGAAGGACCGCTGCGGCAGCTGGTTGCGGCGCGCGAAAGCATGCAGCTCCTCGAGACTCCGGTCGCTGACGAGATGCGCCCAGAGGCGTCCGTGTGCGGGCCAGATGGCATCGTCGATCAGTATGCTCACTCCGTGATCCTAAGCTGGGGCGACACGGACGGGGCTCGCTTTGCGAGAGTGCGTTCCATCCGGTAAAGTGGTCCCTTGGTGCGTGAGCTGAATCGTCCGCCGAGGTCGATGTGCTGCAGCCTTGTGCTCGTACCCGTCAGACCTGCGACGAACGCAGGCAAAGTCTTCCCGTGAGATTTCCGGAGCTTTCCGCTCCCCAACGAAACAGGTATCAAGTGGTTTACGCAGTAGTGCGCGCCGGTGGGCGACAGGAGAAGGTCGAGGTCGGCACGATCGTTCAGCTCGATCGTGTGAAGGCGGCTGAGGGCGAGAAGATCGAACTTCCCGCAGTGCTCCTCGTCGACGGCACCACGGTGACCACCGACGCCGACAAGCTGGCCAAGGTCAAGGTCACCGCTGAGGTCATTCGTAACCTCCGCGGCCCGAAGATCATCATCCAGAAGTACAAGAACAAGACCGGCTACAAGAAGCGCCAGGGCCACCGCCAGGAGCTCACGCGCGTCAAGATCACCGGCATCAAGTAAAGCAGAAGAGGCATAGGACATGGCACATAAGAAGGGCGCAAGCTCCACCCGCAACGGTCGTGATTCCAACGCTCAGCGACTTGGCGTCAAGCGTTTCGGTGGCCAGCAGGTCAGCGCAGGCGAGATCATCGTCCGTCAGCGCGGCACTCACTTCCACCCCGGCGTGAACGTCGGCCGTGGCGGCGACGACACGCTGTTCGCTCTCGAAGCGGGCGCTGTCGAATTCGGCGCGAAGGGCGGCCGCAGGGTCGTCAACATCGTCGCCGCTGCGCAGTAACCGCAGCGCAGCAGACATCCGGACGGGGCGGGCTTCGGCTCGCCCCGTCTGCGTATTCAGGGAGTTATACATGGTCACGTTCGTCGACACGGTGACGCTGCATCTGCGCGCCGGCAAGGGCGGCAACGGCTGTGTCTCCGTTCACCGCGAGAAGTTCAAGCCGCTCGGCGGTCCTGACGGGGGCAACGGCGGTGACGGCGGCGATATCATCCTGGTCGCAGACACGCAGACCGGCACGCTCCTCTCGTATCACCACTCGCCGCATCGCTCCTCGGGCAACGGCGGATTCGGCATGGGCGACCACCGCTCGGGCTATGCAGGGGAGCCGCTCGAGCTTCTCGTGCCCGTCGGCACCGTCGTGAAGAACACCGACGGTGAAGTCCTCATCGACATGGTCATCCCAGGCGAGCGGTTCGTCGTCGCAGAGGGTGGTCGAGGCGGCCTCGGCAACGCGGCGCTGTCGAGCCCCAAGCGCAAGGCGCCCGGCTTCGCTCTGCTCGGAACGCCCGGCTACGAGGGCGACGTCGTCCTCGAGCTGAAGACCGTCGCGGATGTTGCTCTCGTCGGCTACCCGTCGGCCGGAAAATCCAGCCTGATCGCGGCGATCTCGGCAGCACGCCCGAAGATCGCGGACTACCCGTTCACCACGCTGCACCCGAACCTGGGCGTCGTACAGGCTGGCGACTTCCGCTATACCGTCGCCGACGTGCCGGGACTCATCGAAGGTGCGAGCGAAGGGCGCGGTCTCGGACTGGAGTTCCTGCGCCACGTCGAACGCTGCTCCGCACTTCTGCATGTCCTCGACTGCGCAACGCTTGAGCCGAACCGCGATCCCATCTCCGATCTCGACGTCATCCTCGCCGAGCTCGGAGCGTACACAGTCCCCGAGGGCCAGACGCCTCTGCTTGAGCGTCCGCAGCTCGTGGCGTTGAACAAGATCGACGTGCCCGAGGCGCGGGAGCTCGCCGACCTCGTGCGCCCAGAACTCGAAGCACGTGGATTCCGCGTCTTCGAGATCTCGACCGTCGCCCGCGAAGGACTGCGCCCGTTGACCTTCGCGCTCGGCGAGATCGTCGACAAGCACAGGGCCGAGCTGGCCGTCGAGGCTCCTGCCGAGCGGGTCGTCATTCGCCCCCGCGGCTCCCGCAAGCCATTCAGCATCCGCGTCGATGGCGGTTCGTACGGCACGTTCTACCGCATCCTCGGAGAGAAGCCGGTGCGCTGGGTTCAGCAGACCGACTTCCAGAACGAAGAAGCCGTCGGCTACCTCGCTGACCGTCTGGAGCGCCTCGGCATCGAAGACGAGCTCTTCCGCCTTGGTGCGACACCTGGGGCAACCGTCGTCATCGGTGAGGGCGACGGTCTGATCTTCGATTGGGAGCCGTCCATGCGCTCGGCTGCCGAGCTCATGACTGCACCTCGCGGCACCGACCCGCGCCTGGCTCCGAATTCGCGCCGTACCACCGGCGAGCGTCGTGAGAAGTATTACGAGCGGATGGATTCCCGCGCCGCATTCCGTGCGGATCAGGAGGAGAAGCGTCGGGCAACGGCCGGACAGGACCTGGATGGAGACGACGCGTGACAGCACGCGCCAGAGCTGATCTGGCGACTGCTTCACGCATTGTGGTCAAGGTCGGCTCGTCGTCGATCAGTGGGACGTCATCGTGGCGGATCCCGATGATCGTGCACGCCCTCGCAGACGCGCACGCGCGTGGATGCGAGATCGTGCTCGTGTCTTCCGGTGCGATCGCGACGGGCATCCCGTTTCTCGATCTCGACGCCAGGCCCAACGATCTGGCGACGCAGCAGGCGTCAGCGGCCGTTGGCCAGACTGTTCTCGTCTACCGGTATCAGGAAGCTCTGCGGCCCTTCAGGATCGTCGCCGGCCAGGTGCTTCTGACCACGGCAGATCTTGAGACCCAGACATCGCGTAGCAACGCTCAGCGCGCCATGGAACGGCTGCTGTCGCTTCGCGTTATGCCCATCGTCAACGAGAACGATACTGTCGCCACGCAGGAGATCCGCTTCGGGGACAACGATCGGCTCGCAGCCCTCGTCGCACAGCTCGTGCATGCTGACGCACTCGTGCTCCTGAGCGACGTCGAGAGCCTGTACACGAAGCCGCCGACGGAGCCCGGTGCCCAGGCGATCGACGTCATTGCGGCTGACGATGAGCTCGTAGGTCTCGAGTTCGGCGCCACAGTCGTCAACAGCGTCGGCACAGGGGGAGCGGCGACGAAGGTTTCCGCCGCACGCCTGGCCGCGGCATCCGGTATCGGGGTGCTCGTGACCAGCGCAGATCTGGTCGAGCGCGCACTCAGCGGTGCCGAGATCGGCACGTGGTTCGAGCCCGCAACATCGGCCTCTGAGGATGTTCCGGTCTCGTAAGCTGAGGACATGACCACCGATACTCCGCAGGACCGTCTCGCACGCGCCAAGGAGGCATCGCGCGTGAGCGCGCGCCTGACGAGCGATGAGAAGGTCCAGGCACTCGAAAGCATCGCGCACGCGCTCGAAGAGAGCGCGGCAGTGATCATCGAGGCCAACGCACGCGATATCGAGAACGGGCGACGCGACGGCATCGGCGATGCGCTGATCGACAGGCTTCGCCTTGACGAGAAGCGGGTGGTTTCGCTGGCGTCAGCCGTGCGTGAGATCGCGGCTCTTCCGGATCCGATCGGTCAGGTCGTTGCAGGCCATCGCATGCCGAACGGCGTGGCGCTCGAGCAGGTGCGCGTGCCCTTCGGTGTGGTGGGGGCGATCTATGAAGCTCGCCCGAACGTGACTGTCGATATCGCGGCCCTCGCTCTGCGCTCCGGAAACGCCAGCGTGCTGCGAGGAGGAAGCGCGGCGCGCGAGTCGAATGCGGTGCTCGTGGGCGTCATGCGCGGAGCGCTCGAGCGCGCGGGAATCACTCCGGAGGTCATTCAGACGGTCGACGATTTCGGACGTGATGGAGCGAAGGCTCTTATGCAGGGACGAGGGTTCGTCGACGTGCTTGTTCCCCGAGGCAGCGCAGCGCTCATCGAGACCGTCGTCACCGAGTCGACCGTGCCGGTGATCGAGACCGGGGCGGGGAATGTCCACATCGTGCTCGATGAGACAGCGCCGGATGACTGGGCTCAGGAGATCGTCGTCAATGCCAAGGTGCAGCGGCCGAGCGTCTGCAACGCCGTCGAGACCGTGTTGGTGCTGCGCCAGGCCGCGCCGCGCCTCGTGCCGCTCGTTGCCAGTGCTCTGCAGAGCGAAGGAGTTGCCGTGCACGGCGATGACACCGTCATGGGTCTCGTGAGCAACGTCATTCCCGCAACAGAAGAGGACTGGTCCACCGAGTACCTCAGCCTCGACATCGCGATGAAGGTCGTCGACACCCTCGACGACGCACTGGCGCACATCCGCACCTACAGCACCGGTCACACCGAGTCGATCATCACCACCGATACCCGCAACGCAGAGCGCTTCCTCGCCGAGGTCGATTCCGCCGTCGTCATGGTGAACTCATCGACCCGGTTCACTGATGGCGCCGAATTCGGCTTCGGTGCAGAGGTCGGCATCTCCACGCAGAAACTGCATGCTCGAGGCCCGATGGGACTTTCTGAGCTCACCAGCACGAAGTGGCTCGCGCGTGGGTCAGGTCAGACCCGCGGCTGAGCGATAGGATGGGGGAGCGTCTTCTCGCACCCGGTCACGAAACGGAGTCAGGATGAACCTCGTCGCACAGATTGCGATGGCAGCAGCAGAAACCGAGCACCACGGAAACGTGGCGCTGGAAACGCTCATCTTCGGGCTCATCGCTGCGGCCCTGTTCGCGGTTCTCGGACTCGCTACTTTCTCGTACCGCCACGTCGCGAACCGCCACTCCGCCAAGGCTGAGGCCTGGGCGCAGAAGCACGGCGCCGACGACCACGGCGCAGGGCACCACTAAGGCGTATGGAGAAACCGACCACGCGTGCCCCCCGAATCGGAGTGATGGGTGGGACGTTCGATCCGATCCACCACGGGCACCTGGTCGCGGCGAGCGAAGTCGCGCACTCCTTCGATCTCGATGAGGTGGTGTTCGTCCCCACGGGGCACCCGTGGCAGAAGTCGAACGTCTCCCCGAGCGAGCACCGGTATCTGATGACCGTGATCGCCACAGCATCCAACCCGCAGTTCACGGTGAGTCGGGTCGATATCAACCGTGAAGGCCCCACCTACACGATCGACACACTCCGTGAGCTGAAGACCGAACGTCCCGACGCTGAGCTGTTCTTCATCACCGGAGCAGATGCCGTAGCGCAAATTCTCAGTTGGAGGGACCATGATGAACTGTGGGAACTGGCTCATTTCGTCGCGGTGTCACGCCCAGGACATGTTCTGAGCACCGATGGTCTTCCGAGTGAGAACGTCAGCCAGCTGGAGGTTCCGGCGCTCTCGATCTCGTCTACCGCGTGCCGCGAGCGAGTGAACGAGGATCAGCCGGTCTGGTACCTCGTCCCCGACGGAGTCGTTCAGTACATCGCAAAGCACCATCTGTATCGGAGCAAGGCATGAGCACAAGGGATCAGCAGGGCGATCAGCCGCTGACCCGCAAACAGCTGCGGGAGATCCGTCTCACGGGCGCGACGCCGGTGATCGGTGAAGAAGAGGCCGCGGCTGCCGCGAAGAAAGCTCGACCGATACCCGCTGCGCCGGTGCCGAAACCTGCCGCGCCCGTCGAGGTGCCACCGGCACCTGTCGATGCTGCTCAGGTCGATACGCACTCCGCTCCGCTGACCCGGCGCCAGGCCAGGGCGCAGGAGCGCATTCGCACCGCTTCTGTACCGCTGATCCAGCCCGAAGAGAAGAACGAGACGCCAGAGGCTCAGGAGCCGGACGACAGCGAGAACGAGAACGAACTGGTCTCGGAGGTCCCGTCGTTCGCGCCGGTACCTGCGAAGCCTGTTGAGCCGGATGCCGCGGCGGACGAAGAGACGGCATTCGAAGCTGATGTCGACGCAGAATCTGACGAGTTCAGCACTGTGTTCGGGGTCAGTGAAGAAGAAGCTGAAGAGGAAGACGCAGAGCAGGACGACATCGGCGAGGGCGATGAGCTTCCCGTTGCTGATGCCGTCATCACCGGCGAGCGTCCTGTCGTCAGCCCGACGTTCGGCAAGGAGCTCTTCGAAGAGAAGGTCGGCAAGGGCGATGTTCCTTCGTTCAGCCCGTCCTTCGACGAGCTCATCACCTCGGACTCGGGCGGTTCGAATCGTGCGCCCAACACCCTGATCTTCACGCACCCGGGGGCGAGCTCGCTCTCTGGTCCGGTGGCCTCGACGGGTGAGCTGTTGATCACCGGCAGTTATGAACTCCCGCAGGGGCTGGGGTCGCAGGGGCATGCTCACGGTGCTGCTGACGGCAAAGAAATCGATGCGTCTCTCATCGACAAAGAGCTGCCGCCGGGATCCTCTCCCACGCCGATCGCGGCGAGCTCCGCGATCAGCACGCTCAAGCCTGCCGGTGAGGTCATCCGACCCCCGGCGCCCGAAAAGGGCAACAAACTCATGTTGACACTGGCGATCACGGCGGGTGGGCTCGCGCTCGCCCTCGCGGTCGCGCTGGTCGTCGCCTTCACTACGAATGTGTTCGGATGATGCAATCACCTCAGACCGCTGAAGCCATGCTGAAGATCGCGGCCGATGCCGCGGTGTCCAAGGGCGGAGAAGACCTCGTCGCGTTGAACGTGTCGGAGCCGCTTCCGCTCGTCGACATCTTCCTCATCGTCACAGGAAACAGCGAGCGCAACGTCGCCGCGATCGCCGACGAGATCGAAGACAAGCTCCTCGAAGCGGGGCACAAGCGCGTGCGCCGTGAAGGTCGCGCCGAGGCGCGGTGGGTGCTGCTCGATTTCGGTGACCTGGTCGTGCACGTCTTCCACGGCGAAGAGCGCGTCTATTACGGCCTGGAGCGGCTCTGGAAGGACTGCCCTGTCGTTCCCTTCGAGCTCTCCGATACCGCTGAGCGCGTCTGAGATGACCACGCATCTGCTCACCGGCGCCGGATCCGGCATCGGTGCAGCACTCGCGCAGCGCCTGCTCGAGCGCGGTGATGATCTCGTGCTCATGGCTCGGGATGCTGGTCGGGCACGCACGCTCGCGGAGCGTTTTCCGGGGGCTTCGACGCTCGTGGGCGATCTGGCAGAGCCAGGGCGCCTGTCGTGGGCGCTGTCGAAGCAACAGCTGCCGAGGCGCATCGACTCTCTCATCCATGTTGCGGGCGTCGTCGACCTGGGGCTCGTGGCAGATCTGTCGCCCTCCGTGTGGGCGCGTCAACTCGCGGTGAACCTGATGGCGCCGGCCGAGCTCACCAGACTGCTGCTGCCCGTATTGCGCGTGTCACGCGGACAGGTGCTGTTCGTGAACTCTGGCGCAGGTCTGCGTGCGCATGCCGCATGGAGCGCGTACGCGGCATCCAAGCACGGCCTCAAAGCACTGGCCGATTCGCTGCGTGAAGAAGAGTCCGAGAATGGCGTGCGTGTGACGTCGGTCTACCCAGGGCGCACAGCGACCCCGATGCAGGAACGTGTGCACCAGCAGGAGGGCGCGGAGTACGACCCCACGCGCTTCATCGATCCTGAGTCAGTTGCCACCAGCATCCTCACCGCGCTCGACCTGCCACGCGACGCACAGATCACCGATCTGTCGGTGCGGCCTGGCGTCTGAACCAGCTCAGACCGAGCGGCGCACCGTCAGCAGGAACACGCTGTCCTCGCGTGCGAGGACCGCGTGACGCTCCGGCGGGATCGGGATGATGTCGCCCTCACCGAGTTCCCACGATCGCCCCTGACCGGTGAGCCGCAGATGACCGCTCAGCACCTGCAGCGTCGCCTCAGGAGGGCTTTCGTGCTCGGGGAGCTCTGCATCGCCGAGTAACGCCACCACGGTCTGTCGGAGCACCGCATCATGTCCGCCGTAGATCGTCGTGGCTGCGCGACGTGCGGAGGAGCCACGTGCCTTCTCAAGCAGGTTCTCTTGGAGCTCAGTGAGATTCGTGTGAGTCAGTGGCGCTTCAGTCATGACCTTCTCCTCCGTCGGCATCTCCTTCATCTTCGCACCGAGGCGAGCACCTCGTCACGCAAAGAGCACGATCGTGTATGCGGCGAAAAGTGCGAGGTGTGCGGCGCCCTGCATCGCGTTCACCCGCTTCGCGGCGAAAGTGGCGACTGAGAGCAGCAGTGTGGCTGCCAGCAGAAGGAGATTCGCGGGAGTCTCGGCGAGGACGACTCTCTGTCCTGTTGCCATCCCGATGAGGAGAACAGCGGGAATCGTGAGGCCGACGGTGGAGACGAGTGCGCCGTGGCAGAGGTTGATGACACGCTGCACCTCACGACCGAGTGCGGCGCGAATCGCGGTGATGGACTCGGGGAGGAAGACGATCGCCGCGATGAGTACGCCAGCCAGTGCCGGCGGTGCGCCGAGTCGTCCAAGGCCGTCGTCGAGGAGGGCGGCCATATCGTGCGACAGCAGCACGATCGGCACCGCAGTAGTGATCAGCAGGATGAGCCGGGTGAGGATCTCGATGCGGTGCGCGCGCAAGATGTCACGGATGCTGTCGCCGTCGGCCTCAGCAGCCAGCGCTGTCGAGTGAGCGAGGGATGGATCGACTTCTGTGAAGTCGCCTGCCTGCGCACCCATCTGCCGGTAGAGGAAGAAGCCGTACAGCACGACGGTCACAGCGACGACGGCGATCGCCTGCGAGATGGTGAACGCGCCGCCATCTCCGATGGCTGCCGGAAGTCCGAACGCAAGGGCGATCAGGACGACCAGCATCCCGAGATATGCGGAAGTGCCGGTGCGGTTGTGCGTCATACCGCGATAACGGATGCCGCCGAGCAGCAGCGCCAGACCGACGACCAGATTCAGAATGATCATCGACACGGCCATGACGGAGTCGCGCGCGATCGTGGTGTGCTCGCCCGGGCCGAGCATGACGGCGGAGATCAGGACAACCTCGATCATCACGATCGACAGGGTGAGTACGAGCGAACCGTAGGGGTCGCCGAGGCGGCGGGCGAGTGCCTCAGCCTGTGTGACGACGCCGAAAGCGCACACGAGGATCACTGCGACGATGATCACGAGTGCGACGACGAGAAGTGGCGCTGGCGCCGGCGGGCGGAGCAGGGGAGCAGCCAACAGCAGAACACCGAGGGCACCCCAGCCGACAGCGACCTGGACGAGGTCGGATGCGGCGATGAACCGGGTAAGGCTTCGCATGGACGGGACTCCTCGCGGGGCCGTCCCCATCTGAGCAATCCGTCGAGGGTCGTCCCTCACGGCATACGAAGAAATCCCGCGATCTCTCACGGGATTCTTTGGTGGACCTGAGGGGACTCGAACCCCTGACCCCCTGCATGCCATGCAGGTGCGCTACCAGCTGCGCCACAGGCCCATCATTTCCTCGCGTGAACGAGGCAACTTGAAAAGAATACAACACCCGAAGCAGTGGGCGCGAATCGCCATCATGCCGGGCGGGTCTGCGGGAACAGTCCCGTCGAGGTACGCGTTGACACAGATATGGAACCCAGAGAGAGCATCGTCATCGGCGCAGGCCAGGCGGGTCTTTCGACCTCCTTCCACCTCACACGTCTCGGGATCGATCACCTCGTGCTCGACGCGAATGACGCACCGGGCGGTGCGTGGCAGCATCGGTGGGACGCGCTCACCATGAGAGACGTGCACGGCGTCGCTGAGCTCCCGGGAGCAGAAGCTCCGGCACGTGATGCGCAGCGCGCGAACCTTGCGGTTCCGGCATCCTTCGCCGACTACGAACGCGACTACGAGTTGCCGATCCTCCGGCCGGTCCATGTGGATCGCGTGACCGAGAGCGACGGCATCCTCGTCGTGCATGCGGGTGAGCGGGAATGGCGCACGCGCACTGTGGTGAACGCCACCGGAACGTGGACGCAGCCATTCCTTCCGCACTACCCGGGCATGGAGACGTTCCTCGGCGAACAGCTGCACACGATCGACTATCCCGGTCCCGACCACTTCCGTGGCAAGCACGTGCTGATCGTCGGCGGAGGTGCTTCCGCGGTGCAGTTCCTCGGTGCGCTCGCGCCGATCACCGATACGCTGTGGGTCACTCGCCGGGAACCGGTCTGGCGTGACGACGATTTCACTCCGGAGGCCGGGGCCGCGGCCGTCGCACTCGTCGAGCAGCGCGTCGCACAGGGCTTGCCGCCGCAGAGTGTCGTGGGCGTCACCGGACTGATGCTTCGGGAGCAGGAGCGCGAGGCCGAGCGTCTCGGTGCGTACGACGATCGTCGGCCGATGTTCCAGAGCATTGAACCCGACGGCGTGCGCTGGGCTGACGGCTCGTTCGAACGTGTGGACGCGATCCTCTGGGCGACGGGCTTCCGACCCGCCATCGGTCACCTGGCACCGCTCCGCCTGCGCAGCGAAGCCGGCGGCATCCAGCTCGATCGTCGCGGCCGCGGAACGACCGCAGTGAAGGAACCGCGCATCCAGCTCGTCGGTTACGGTCCGTCCGCCAGCACCATCGGCGCGAACCGCGCGGGACGCACCGCGGCCAAGGGCGTGCAGAACGCGCTGTCCCAGAGTCGTGCGATGAGCAGCTGACCCGGTTAGCCTGGAGCCATGTCTCGCGTCATCATCTTCGGCGGCCACGGTCGCATTGCTCTGCATCTCGCTCCTCTCCTGGTCGCCCGCGGCGACGAGGTCACGTCGGTCATCCGCAACCCCGACCACGCCGGTGACGTCGAGGGCGCCGGGGCAGTCGCGCTCGTCGCTGACCTCGAACAGCTCGACACAGAGGCGATCTCCGACCTCATCCGCGGACATGACGCCGTCGTCTGGTCGGCGGGAGCCGGAGGAGGGGACCCGAAGCGCACCTACGCCGTCGATCGCGACGCCGCGATCAGATCGATGGATGCCGCATCCGCAGCGGGCGCCGACCGCTACATCATGGTGTCCTGGTTCGGATCGACCGCCGACCACGGCATCCCGGAGACGGACTCGTTCTTCCCGTACGCGGATGCGAAGTGGGCGGCAGATGAGCACCTGCGCAGCACTGACCTCGGAGCGACGATCCTCGCCCCCGGCGCGCTCACCTTCGACGAGCCGACCGGTCGCATCGAACTCGACGCACTCGGCCGCAGCAAGGTCGCACGCGCCGATGTCGCCGCGGTCATCGCGGCAACGCTGCAACAGCCTCTGACGATCGGCCGCACGATCCGATTCGGCAACGGCACGGCAGAGTCGTCCGAGCCGATTGCCGACGCCCTCAAGCGCTGAGGACGTCGGCTCCCAGCCAAGCGCTGAGCATGCGACCGCGCAGCACATTGCCGCGCTCGGCGAACTCACGCTGACGACGCACGTACTCGGCTTTGCCCTCCGCGGTCTCGATCGGTACCGGGATCACACCCCATGCCGACAGGTCGTACGGTGCCGCCTCCATATCGAGCAGGCGGATGTCACGGGCGAGTTCGAACGTGTCGAGCAGCAGTTCTCCGGGAATGAGCGGCCCGAGCTTCATCGCCCACTTGTACAGGTCCATACCCGCGTGCAGGCAACCGGGCTGCTCTCGCTCGGGCTGGTCGGCGCGTGTGAGCGACAGCCGGTTGCGCGGCACCGCATCACGTGTGAAGAAGCGGAACGCGTCGAAGTGCGTGCAACGAAGATCGTGCGCCTCCACGACAGCATCCGTCTCGGCTTGCCCTAAGCGCAGGGGAGCGGAGTGCCGATGCTCGTCCTCGCGGTAGACCATTGCCCACTCGTGGAGTCCGAAGCATCCGAACTGTCCTGGGCGCGCGGCCGTGCGGCGCAGGATGCGTTCGATGAGGTCTGCGAGCGCCGACTTCTCGTTCGCGAACGACGCAGCGTCGGGAATGACTGATCCGGAGGCAGGGCCTTCCGCATACCAGCGCCATTCTCTGCGCTCTGGGGCATCCTCGAGCTGGACGCCCGCGCCGGGATGCCAGCGTCGCAGCTGCGAAGGCGAATGCGAGTAGTAGGTGAACAGAAAATCCCAGACCGGATGCTTCTCGCCCCGTGACGCACGCTCGCGGTGCGCGGCGGTGAGAGCGTCGGCACGCTGCTGGTGGGCGTGCTCGCGCGCCGACCAGGTTTCATGTTCGAGCGAGATCATCGGTTGTGCAGTCAGTGCAGAATGCCCACGGCCGTGAGCTTCTCACGGAGGCCCGCGCCATCGGACGCAGCCACCCAGGGCGCGGAATCCGCGGAGTGATCGTCAGCTGCCGCGCGCCCACCGGCGAGCATCGCCTCGGCGGTGGAGAGCTGACGGATAGCGACCCCGGCGACCGAGTCAGGATGCTCGGCCATGAACTCGGTGTAGATCGACTCGTCGTGCTGGCCGTCATCGCCGATCAGAAGCCATCGCACGTTCGGGAACTCTTCGGCGAGCCGGCGCAGATTGCTGAGTTTGTGGTCACGACCGCTGCGGAACCAGCGGTCGTGCGTCGGGCCCCAGTCGGTGAGCAGCATCGAGCCCCGCGGGAACAGGTGGCGACTCATGAAACGGCTGAGGGTGGGAGCGACGTTCCATGCTCCGGTAGACAGGTAGATCATCGGGGCACCCGGATGCTGACGGATGAGCTGCTCGAGCAGCACTGCCATGCCGGGTACCGGGATCCGGGCGTGCTCGTCGACGACGAACGAGTTCCATGCCGCGATGAACGGGCGGGGGAGAGCGGTGACCATCACCGTGTCATCGATGTCGGAGAGAATGCCGACCTTGACGTCATCGCCGACGATGAACGTCGTGCCCTCGACAGGCTCCTGACCCTCGACTGTCATCGTGAAGCTCTGCCACCCCGGAGGGAAGTCCGTCTCGAGCACGACATCGACCACACCACCGCGGTCGGCGACCACTTCATGTGTGCGCCCGGCGATCGTGATGCTCACTCGGGCCGAACCCACCGGGATTCCGACGAAACTGCGCCATCCCCGCACTGAACCGTACTGGCCATCGGCCCCGCGCCGGCGCGGGGGGACGATCAGCACTCGACCGAGTACGCGGGTCCACCCTGTACCGCCGTAGCCGGCGAACGGAAGAACAGTCGCGGTGCGTCCGCGACGGCGCGCGCGGCTCTCGCGCCACGCATGCACCCGACGCTCCAGGCGCGCGAACCAGTGGATCCTGGTCTTGGGGGGACTGTCTTCAGACATCCACTCAGTCTTTCATGTCGCGCGTCGTGCTCTCGTCTGATCCCGTGGGGCGCATGTGGCGAGCTTCCCATTTCTGCAGGATCTTCTTGGCGAAGAAGAGCACGACGATGAAGAGCACGATCACGCCGACGAAGAGATACCCCGCGAAGTGCACACGCTCGACGAGCTCACGGAACCCGCCGGCTGCGAGCGACGTGATGCTCACGTATGCGACAGCCCACAGTGCGCACGCGGGTGCTGTCCAGGCGAGAAAACGACGGTAGGAGTATTCGCTCATGCCGACGGTGAGCGGCACGAGGGAGTGCAGCACGGGAAGGAACCGAGAGAGGAAGATGGCGAGCCCACCGCGCCGCTGGAGGTAGATCTCTGCGCGCGTCCAGTTCTTCTCGCCGATCTTCTGCCCGATCCAGGAGCGCCGGATGCGCGGACCGAGCCACCGACCGAGCCAGAAGCCGATGCTCTCACCGATGAGTGCGCCGATGACAACCGCGATCGCGAGAGCGATGGCCTCGACGGGGCCGTCGACTCCCATCGAGGCGATGATCACGATCGTGTCGCCGGGGACGATCAACCCGATCAGGATGCTGGTCTCCAGCATCACCGCGAGACCGGCGATGAGTGTGCGGGCAATGGGATCAACGGCCTGCACAGCATCCAGAAGCCAGAGCAGGAAGTCGTCCACCCACATGAGGATACGCACCTTACGCTGAGATCGTGCCCCACGATCTCTTACTCGCCGCTCGCCGCGTGGAGACGAGCGCGGATCTCGCGCTCGTGTTCGCTTCTCTGGCAGCGGACAGCGCTGACGTCTTCTGGTTGGATGCGGGTGCGGGAGCCACCGAAGGGTGGAGCATCCTCGGTATCGGCGAACTGGATGCTGAGGGGCCGGGCAGCGTCCGAATCGATGCTGATTCGCGGGAGGCGGACGATCTGCCGCCGTTCCGCGGCGGATGGGTCGGCTGGCTCGACTTCGAATCTGGAGTCGCCGCGGCGGGCGCGCCGACGGGTCCTTCCGAGGGCGGGCCTGCATGGCTGCGGGTGAGCGCGGCGATAGCTGTGAACCACGCGACCGGCGCCGTCTGGGAACTCGGCGAGCCGCTCGTCGCGAACGGCACTGCGATACCGCGGCATCCGGTGGCGGCGCCGCGCCACGTCGCTGCAGCCCGGCACACGCCGGCCGAGTACGCGGCGCTGATCGAGCGCTGCCGTGACGCGATTCGCGCGGGAGACGCGTACCAGCTGTGCTTGACGACGCGATTCAGCGTCGCAGGGGTTCACGATCCCATCCAGACTTACCTGCGTCTGCGCGAAGTCACTCCGGCGCATCACGGCGGATTCATCCGCATCGGCGACAGAGCTCTGCTCAGCGCGAGCCCCGAGACCTTTCTGCACGCATCCGATGGACGCATCCGCACTCGTCCGATCAAGGGCACTCGCCCGCGAGGAGAAGATCAGGAGTCGGATGCCGCCCTGGCCGCCGAGCTTGTCTCAAGCGTTAAGGAGCGCGCTGAGAACGTGATGATCGTCGATCTCATGCGCAATGACCTCTCGCAGGTATGCGAGCCGTCATCGATCCGGGTCGAGGGACTGTGGGAGGTGGAGTCCTATCCCGCCGTGCACCAGCTCGTGAGCACAGTGAGCGGTGTGCCGAAAGCAGGACTGACCGTGCAGAGGTTGTGGGATGCAGTCTTCCCCGCGGGGAGCATGACCGGCGCACCGAAACTGTCTGCGATGACACTGCTGCACGGACTCGAGGCAGGCCGCCCGCGCGGTGTCTACAGCGGATGCTTCGGCTATGTCGGCGCGAATGGTGCGATCGATCTGGCGATGGTGATCCGCAGCATCGTCATAAGCGAGCACAGTGCCGTCATCGGCGCGGGGGGAGGGATCACCTGGGGGTCGATCGCCGCCGATGAGGTCGATGAAGTGGCGACTAAGGCGAGGGCGCCATTAGCGGCTCTCGGCGCCGAGCTTCCTGAAGAGTGGCGTGGCGACTGATCCGATATCCTGGAAGTTCCTGACTGTTCGTCACGCCGCTTCCTGAGATTGGCCGTTCGTTGTCTGAATTCCACGCTTCCTCCACCGAGGCCACCGACGAGTCGCAGTCGGTGCACGCCATCCAAGCCAAGTGGCAGAAGTACTGGGCCGAGAACGACACCTTCCTCGCTGGCGGCGAAGAAGACACGCGCCCGCGCAAGTATGTGCTGGCGATGTTCCCGTACCCCTCGGGCGATCTGCACATGGGGCACGCCGAGAACTACCTCTACTCGGACATCGTGGCGCGCTTCTGGCGCCACCGCGGGCACAATGTGCTCAACCCCATCGGCTGGGACTCGTTCGGCCTGCCGGCTGAGAATGCGGCGATCCGTCGCGGCGCTGACCCGCGGGAGTGGACCTACCAGAACATCGACCAGCAGAAGGTCGGATTCAAGTCGTACGGCGTCTCGTTCGACTGGTCGCGCGAACTGCACACGTCTGACCCGGAGTACTACCACTGGAACCAGTGGCTGTTCCTGCAGCTGCACGAGCGCGGCCTGGCGTACCGCAAGAAGAGCCCGGTCAACTGGTGTCCGAACGATCAGACCGTGCTCGCGAACGAGCAGGTCGTCGATGGTCGCTGCGAGCGTTGCGGCGCTGAGGTCATCAAGAAGAAGCTGACCCAGTGGTACTTCAAGATCACCGACTACGCCGACCGGCTGCTCGATGACCTCAACCAGCTCGAGGGCCGCTGGCCGCACAAGGTGCTGCAGATGCAGCGCAACTGGATCGGCCGCTCGGTGGGTGCAGACGTGGATTTCCGCATCGAAGGGCGCGATGAGTCGATCACGGTCTTCACGACGCGTCCTGACACTCTGCACGGGGCGACCTTCTTCGTGGTCGCACCGGATGCTGACCTCGCCGCTGAACTCGTCGCGGAATCGTCTCCGCAGGCGCAGGAGTGCTTCCGCAGCTACTTGGCCGATGTGCAGAAGACGACGGATATCGACCGTCAGTCCAGCGACCGTCCGAAGAGCGGCGTGTTCCTGGAGCGTTTCGCAATCAACCCCGTGAACGGCGAGCGGCTGCCGATCTGGGCTGCCGACTATGTGCTCGCGGACTACGGTCACGGTGCGGTCATGGCCGTGCCCGCACACGATCAGCGTGACCTCGACTTTGCGCGTGCTTTCGACCTGCCGGTCAAGGTGGTCGTTGACACCACGGCCCCCGTCACCGGCGCGATGCCCGTCATTGAGATCGACGACGACGGAGCGCCGATCGAGCCCGCCGACGACCAGCATCCCTCCGTCACCGGAATCGCGCTCTCCGGTGAGGGCCGCATGATCAACTCAGGCGATCTGAACGGCTTGTCCAAGCGCAACGCCGTCGCCCGCGCGATCGAGCAGCTCACCGCTGCCGGCACCGGTCGCGCGGCGAAGAACTACCGCCTGCGCGACTGGCTGATCTCGCGCCAGCGCTTCTGGGGAACCCCGATCCCGATGCTTCACCATGAAGACGGGACGGTGACCCCGGTGCCTGCGGATCAGCTGCCGGTCCGACTGCCGAGTGTCGAGGGTCTCGATCTTTCGCCCAAGGGATCGTCGCCGCTGGGCGCCGCGGAGTCGTGGGTGCGCACGGTTGACCCCGAGTCAGGCGAGCCGGTGCTTCGCGACGCCGACACGATGGACACCTTCGTCGACAGCTCGTGGTACTTCCTGCGCTTCCTGTCGCCGAACAGCGACCAGTTCGCGTTCGACCCGGCCGAGGCCGCGCGATGGGCGCCGGTTAACAGCTACGTTGGTGGCGTCGAGCACGCGATCCTGCACCTGCTCTACGCGCGCTTCATCACCAAGGTGCTCTTCGACATGGGGCTGATCGACTTCACCGAGCCGTTCAGCAGCCTGATCAACCAGGGCATGGTGATCCTCGACGGCGCGAAGATGTCCAAGAGCAAGGGCAACCTGGTGCTCTTCCAGGACGAGCTCGACAAGTACGGCGCTGACGCGCTGCGCGTCGGCCTTGCTTTCGCCGGCCCCGTCGAGGATGACAAGGACTGGGCGGATGTGTCGACCACGGGTGCGCAGAAGTTCCTGGCGCGCGCTCTGCGACTGAGTCACCAGGTCTCCAGCCCGGTCGACGTTCTGTTCAAGGATGGCGATGCCGCACTCCGTCGTGGCACGCACAAGCTGCTCGCGGATGCCCCCGCCCTCGTGGAGCAGACCAAGTTCAACGTTCTCGTCGCACGCCTCATGGAACTCGTGAACCTCACCCGTAAGACCGCCGACACTGGTTCGGGTGCCGCGGATCCTGCTGTACGCGAAGCGCTCGAGACGGTTGCAGTGATGCTGGACCTCATCGCCCCGCACACCGCGGAGGAGATGTGGGAAGCGCTCGGACACGAGCCGTCGGTGGGTCTTGTGACCTGGCGTCAGGCGGACCCGGCGCTCCTCGTCGAAGACACGATCACGGCAGTCGCGCAGGTCAACGGTAAGGTTCGGGCGCAGCTCGAAGTGCCGGCGAAGATCACGGCAGACGAGCTCGAAGCGCTCGCTCGCGGCGATGAGCGCGTCATCCGCGCGATCGGCGACAAGGATATCGTCAAGGTGATCGTCCGCGCGCCGAAGCTGGTGAACTTCGCCGTCAAGGGCTGACTCGCGTTCCGGGTTTCCCGCGCCCGTCGACTCGTTCTGCACATCTGACGCGTTCGCGAAGTTGTTCGCGATGCCGTCGTTTGGCGCGTTCGGATGCGTTCCATCGACGTAGCGTTGCGGGGTGCCAGCTCGTGAGACCGCGCCTGCGACCCCCGCGCGGTCGCGTCTTCGGCTGAGCATCGGCGCGGCGGTTGTGCTTGGTCTGGTCGTGCTCTCCGGTGCCGTGGGGCTCGGGATCATGCGTGGCCAAGCGCAGCCGTCGCAGACCGTGCAGATCGCTGCCGAGGAGGGGCCGGAAGACGTCGTCGCGGGCGGCGAACTCTACGTGCACGTACTCGGGCAGGTCGAACATCCTGGACTCTACGTACTCGAGTCGGATGCGAGAGTAGTGGATGCTCTCGCTGCAGCAGGCGGAACCCTCGACGATGCGGATCTGCAGGCGGTCAACCTCGCGCGCCTCCTGAGCGACGGTGAGCAGCTGGTCGTTCCTGTGATCGGTGCGGCCGCAGAAAGTGGAGGATCCAGCGCCGTCGGAGATGGCCTCATAGATCTCAACAACGCCGATCAGGCGGAGCTCGAGACTCTGCCGCGCATCGGCCCGGCGATCGCGCAGAGAATCATCGAGTGGCGCGAGACCAACGGGCGGTTCGGCTCGGTCGATGATCTGCTGGCCGTCTCAGGCATCGGTGAGAAGCTGCTCGCGGGCATTCGGGACCTGGTGCGGGTGTGAACGGCAGCACCCGCGTGCGCGATCTGCGACTCGTGCCACTGGCGCTCCTTATCTGGGGTGCTGCGCTGCTGTGCGTTTTCGTGCCGCAGATCTCGTGGTGGTTGGTGGGAGCCGCGGGCATCGGTGGTGTGGTCGCGCTGGCGTTGATGCGGCGGCGTACCGACGGCGTTCGCCCGCAGGGCGGGCTCGCTGCGGTGATCCTTCTCGGGGTGGCGGCCGTGGCGATGACTGCGGGCTTCGCGGTACCGCAACGCGACGCTGCCACCGAGCTCAGCGGGCGGGTCATCGAGGTGGTCGGCTCTGGTTCGACGTGCAGACGACGCGGGCAGGCACGCTCGGTGCACCGGAGCCGCTCTCGGTGCCGATCCGCGTCGGAGTCGACCCGAAGAGCGGGCTCGATCTCGGGGCTGTGATCAGGGTCGCAGGCGACGTGATGGCGACTGATCCGGGTGAGCGGGCAGCGCTGGTGGTCTTCGGGATGCGGGTCGAGATCGTGCAACCCGCTCAGGGCGCGTTCGGCATGGCCGCCCAGGTGCGGGAAGATTTCGTTGAACGTGCGACGAAGCTTCCTGAACCGGGTGCTGGCCTCCTACCGGGGCTCGCTGTGGGCGACACCAGGGCAGTGACCGAGGAGCTCAACGCGGCGATGCTCACCAGTGGTCTGAGCCATCTGACGGCCGTATCCGGGGCGAACTGCGCGATCGTCGTGGGCGCCGTCTTCTGGCTGGTCGGACTCTGCGGAGGCGGACGCGCGCTGCGCGTGGTCCTGGCGCTGGCTGCGCTGGGTGCATTCGTCGTGCTCGTCACGCCTGAGCCGAGCGTCATACGAGCCTCAGTGATGGCTGCGCTCGCGATGCTGACGCTGCTCTGCGGCAGGCCGGGTGCCGGTGTGGGAGTGCTGTGTCTGGCTGCAGCCGG
This sequence comes from Microbacterium sp., assembly GCF_048259935.1. Classification (GTDB taxonomy): domain Bacteria; phylum Actinomycetota; class Actinomycetes; order Actinomycetales; family Microbacteriaceae; genus Microbacterium. Next base: position 172,309 of record NZ_JBLXHF010000005.1, read on the forward strand.
CATTCTCATCGCCGACCCGTGGCTTGCCGCCACACCGGGCTTCGCGCTGTCGGCAGCCGCAACCGCCGCGCTGATCGTTCTTGCGCCTCCGCTCGCCAGGGGAATGTCGCGATGGATGCCGCAGCCGTTGGCCCTCGCGATCGGCATTCCGGTCGCGGCCCAGCTGGCGTGCGGCCCGATCATCGCGCTGTTCGCCGAGCAGCAATCGATCATCGGCATCCCGGCGAATATGCTCGCAGATCCTGCCGCTCCCATCGCGACGGTCGTGGGGTTGCTGGCCTGTCTTGCCGCTCCGATCCCACCGCTGGCGGATCTGCTCGCGGCCTCCGCCTGGCTGCCCGCCGCGTGGATCTCGACGACGGCGACGGTGTCGGCCGCGGTGCCGGGTGGGACGGTCCTGGTGCTGCCAGGGATCGGTGCGGCACTCGTCGTCGCGGTGCTGAGTGCCGCAATCGGGTTCCTGCTCGCGGGGAGCACGCCGTTCGCCGGTGCGCTGGCACGCTGGGCGCGGATCGCGTCTGTCGGTGTGGTGGTCGTAGCGGGCGGAATGCTCGGAGCGCGGATGCTGCTCACGGGTCCGCTCGTCGGCGTTACCGTTCCGCAGTCTTGGTCGATCGCCGCCTGCGACGTCGGCCAAGGCGATGCGCTCGTCGTGCGTTCTGAAGAGCGCATTGCGCTCATCGACACCGGGATGGAGCCAGAACCCCTGTTGACGTGTCTGAGCGCTCTCGGTGTCGACCGCATCGATCTGCTGGTACTGACACACTTCGATGCAGACCACGTCGGCGCGGCGGGGAGCGTGGTCGGCAGGGCTGACACGGTGCTCCATGGGCCTGCAGCGTCATCGGATGAGCGCCACCTGCTCGAAGACTTCGAACGCGCGGGAGCGTGGGTGGTGGCGGCGTCAGCGGGGATGCAGGGCAGTCTGGGCGGCGCGCAGTGGCGCGTACTGTGGCCGCGCCCCAACTCTGAGGCTTTCCCGGCGGGCAATGACACGAGCGTCGTGCTGGAGTTCGATGGCGGGGGAGTTCCGCGCTCGCTGTTCCTCGGTGATCTTTCCGCGGTGCCGCAGAGAATGCTCACTGCAAGTCTGCACGGGGACTACACGGTGGTGAAGGTTGCCCATCACGGCAGCGCAGACCAGGATCCGGGGCTGTATGCGGCAGCCCATCCCCGCGTCGCGATCTTCAGCGCAGGCGCCGACAATGACTATGGACATCCGCGAAAGGAGACGATCGACATCACGGCATCCTTGGGCGCTCTCACGCTGCGAACCGATCAGCAGGGGCGGATCCTGATCGGCCTCGATGGTGAGACTCTGACGGTGTGGACAGAGCGCAATGACGCTCCTGCTGCGGCGGTCGATGTCGGCGACGCCGAGTAGGCACTTGTTCACCGCCGCTCTTCGTTCCACTGCTCGCGCGGGTTGGTCTTCAGCCCACAACGTCGTCATGAAGTACGGTCAGCTTACGGATTGCGAAAAGTCGCAGAAACGGGGGAACTCCATGAGTGAGACACAGATCGCCAATTTGCTTACCGGAATCGGCATCGTCATCGCGAGCGTTGCGGTTCTCGTCGGGCTTTGGGTCTCGCGACTTTCGCTCTCGCAGACAAAGCAATTGAGCGACGGTGACGCGGCGCGCGCTCTTGAGCAATACGAGCGCGGAAGGTTTGACGAGCTCGTCGCTCAAGCGAAGGAGATTCTCTTGCTCGCCGGAGACATTGCGGCGTACACAGACTGGCGATTTCAGGAGCGAGCGAACCAGGGCGATATCAATAGTCAGGCGCAGCGAGCGGCCGAGGTGGAGCAATCAACCGCCCACCTTGACCAGTTGGTGGAGCTACTGATGTACACCGAATTCCTGATTCCGGAGCGTGATCTCGAGCCGCAGCCGAGCGTTGCCCATTTCGGCTTTGAGAAGGATCCAGTCAAGCGGCTTGCCGAGCAGGCTGCGTGGCTGTCGAGCGCAGCCGACCTGTACCTGCGTTACGACAATGATGTTCGGGAGGGCCGGGATCCCAGTAGCGACGAGGCTGTACCGGCGGTGAACAAACCCATCGAGGTGTTGCTCATGCGGCTCATCGAAAACCTGCCTGATCTCGTGTCTGACGACTTTGAGAACTGGAAGTGGAACCGCGCGGCGCGTCATCGCGAAATGAGCAACTACGTGCCAATGTCGGGAACGGACATGTACGCACTGGCTCGCACTGAGTTCGGCCGCTCGCTCAGCCAGTTCAGACTGACACTTGCCGACCTTTTCGCTGCAATTTCTGACGCTCGGCGCGCCGTGGTTGTAGAGCAACATGGGTCCGGGAGCCGATGGACAACAGCAAAAGGTGTTGCGTGGGTCGAGCCCGTGACCGCCAGCACTTCGACGACTCGGACGGTGGAACAACGTGATCCATTCGGCCGCGAAGAACTCGCGGCGTATCTCGAGGACTCGCTCTACCCGGGCGCTGAAGCAGATGACACAGCACGAGCAACTCCGGACCCTGAGAATGCCGCGCAGAGCGCGGTTGTCGAACGCCTGGAGGCCCTCTACAACCTGCACACAAGCCTCGCGCACATGGAGACCCTAACCAACTCAAATGCACTTGAGGACGAGCTTTTCGCGATGATTCCGGCGGATCGTTTCGATGAGTTCACTCGCCTCGTGAACGCGAGTGTACTTTGGGCGCCCGACCTTCATGCGAAATGGGAGGGCTTTCTCTCGCGTCGCTGACTGGCCGTGCGGACGCTGCTGCGGTCGATGTCGGCGACGCCGAGTAGGCTCTTATCCATGGCCGCACCTCGTTCCTCAGCCCGTGGCGGCGCGAAGGCGACGAAGGTCGCGCAGGTGTCCTGGCGTGAGCCCCGACCTGCTCCTGTCGTCCTCGTCTCGGGCCCAGAAGAAGTCTGCGCTGAGCGCGCGATCGCGGGAATCCGCGACTATCTGCGGGCCGAAGATCCGGCGCTCGAAGTCAGTGACGTTCGCGCTGACGATTATGCTCCCGGAACACTGCTTGCACTCACCTCGCCATCACTGTTCGGCGAACCGCGGCTCGTGCGCGTCTCCGGCGTCGAGAAATGCACGGATGCCTTCATCCAAGAGGCTGTCGCCTATCTCGAGCATCCGCAGGAGGGTGCGACCGTTATCCTCCGCCACACCGGAGCGAGCGTACGCGGTAAGAAGCTGCTCGACGCCCTGCGGGGCGGCTCCGGCGGCGGTATCGAGATCGCGTGCCCGACGATCAAACGCGATAGTGACCGGGTCGACTTCGCCGCTGGCGAGTTCAAGATCGCTCGCCGCAGAATCGCCCCCAACGCCCTCCGAGCACTCGTCTCGGCCTTCGCCGACGATCTCACCGAACTCGCCTCGGCATGCCAGCAGCTGCTCCGCGACGTCGATGGCGACATCAGCGAAGAAACGGTCAACAAGTACTACGGCGGCCGTGTCGAAGTCTCGGCCTTCGTCGTCGCCGACACCGCGATCGCCGGTCGCTATGGTGAGGCGCTCGTGGCGCTGCGGCACGCACTCGACTCCGGTGCTGATCCGGTGCCCATGGTCGCAGCTTTCGCCATGAAGCTGCGCACGATGGCCCGGGTGGCCGGTCAGCGCGAACCCAGCCGCAGTCTCGCCCAGCGGCTCGGCATGAAGGACTGGCAGGTCGACCGCGCGCGTCGCGATCTGAGCGGGTGGAACGAACGATCGCTGGGTCTGGCGATTCAGGCGACGGCCAGAGCCGATGCCGAGGTGAAGGGCGCGGCTCGCGATCCGATCTTCGCGCTGGAGCGGATGGTCGCTGTCATCGCCACTCGCACGCCGTTCGGTGAATAGCACTTTCTCCACGAGAACGCCGAAGGCCCGTTCCCTGAGGGAACGGGCCTTCGAAATTCAGTGTGAGAACTGAGCTCAGAGAGCAGCAACCTGCTTGGCAAGCGAAGACTTGCGGTTCGCGGCCTGGTTCTCGTGGATGACGCCCTTGCTGACGGCCTTGTCGAGCTTCGTCGACGCCACGCGCAGGGTTGCCGATGCGACAGCCTTGTCACCGGAGGCGATGGCCTCGCGGGTCTTGCGGACGTGAGTCTTGAGCTCGGACTTGACGGCCTTGTTGCGCAGGGTCGCCTTCTCGTTGGTCTTGATGCGCTTGATCTGCGACTTGATGTTTGCCACGCGTGGAAACTTTCGTTCAGGGATGGATGGAGTGTGTCGTAAGCAGGAAGAGGGCTGCTGTCCGACGGTCGTGAGGGATAAACCCACACGCAAGCCAAGAATCAAGTCTATCAGGTCTGAGGACTTTCCTTTGCCCTCCTCTCGCGCTGAGTGATTCGGATGCGGCAAGCTGGGCATACCCGAGCAAAGGAGCTCTGTATGACGGATGCGTCGATTCCGACCTTCCACGTACCTGCGGGAATCCGCTGGTCTGCAGCGACAGCGGCTTTTCAAGTGGAAGGAGCCCGAACCGCTGACGGACGCGGAAGATCGATCTGGGACGACTTCGTCGACACACCGGGGCGCGTACTCGATGGATCCACTGCAGAGCCCGGGCCCGAGAGCTACCACCGGGCGGCCGAGGACATTGCCCTGCTCCGCACTCTCGGCGTCGACCGGTACCGCTTCTCGATCTCGTGGGTGCGTGTGCAGCCGGACGGGGTGGGCGCGGCATCCACAGCAGGAATCGCCTACTACGACCGACTCGTCGACGGCCTGCTCGAGGCCGGCATCACGCCATTCCCGACGCTCTATCACTGGGATCTGCCCTCCATGCTCGAGGCGGAAGGCGGATGGCTCGCCCGCGATACCGCAGAGCGCTTCGGGGAGTACAGCACGATCGTCGCGCAGGCTCTGGGCGATCGGGTCAAGAACTGGTACACGATCAACGAACCGGTCTCGACCTCACTACAGGGGTATGCGATCGGCGAGCTCGCCCCGGGCAGGCAGCTGCTGTTCGGCTGCCTTCCTACCGTTCACCACCAACTGCTCGCGCACGGTCGTGCCGTCGCCGCGCTGCGGGCGAACGGTGCACAGAGCGTCGGCATCGTGAACAACCACACCTGGGTCAGGCCCGCAGCCGATACGGATGCTGATCGCACTGCCGCTCATCTGTACGACCTCATCCACAACAGACTCTTTGCGGATCCCGTACTCACCGGAAGCTATCCGGACCTTTCGCCCTTCGGGGCGGAGATGCCGGTTCAGGACGGCGATATGCAGGCGATCGCCGCGGCATCCGATTTCTATGGCGTGAATTTCTACAATCCGACGACGATCGCGGCAGCTCCCGAGGGCGCGCCCGTCCCGTTCGTTCAGGTGCCCACTCCTGGTGCGAAGCACACCGGATTCGGTGAGCTGTGGCCGATCGAGCCCGCAGCGCTCACCGCATTCCTCGTCGACGCGAAGAAGCGCTACGGCGACGCGCTGCCGCCGATCATCATCGGGGAGAACGGCGCGTCATTTCCCGAACCCGACAAGACCGATTCGCGTATCGACGATACCGACCGGGTCTCCTATGCGGCGGGCCACATCAGTGCGGTGGCGGATGCTGTCGCGCAGGGCGTCGACATCGAGGAGTACACCGTGTGGAGCCTGCTCGACAACTTCGAATGGGCCGAGGGCTTCACCCAGCGCTTCGGTCTCGTGCACGTCGATCAGGAGACGTCGGTGCGCACGCCCAAGGCCTCGTTCGAGTGGTACCGCGCGCTCATCGCAGGCACGCGATGAGCGGCGTGCCCGCACGACAAGGCCGCTCGCCTCGAAGCGGCAGAGTCGGTGGCGCGTGGATGACGCTGTTCGGCCTGGCATGGCTGGCGGTGTGGACGGTTCAGCTGACCCCTGTCCAGCTGCTCCTGCCGCTGCAACTGGACACACCCGGCGGGCCTTCAGACTGGATCACCGGCGTCATCTGGTCGGGACTCATTCTCTCGATCGGCGGACTGGCAGGTGTGATCGCGGGGCCGCTGGCGGGGGCGCTCTCTGACCGCACGCGCTCCAGGTGGGGGCGACGTCGGCCCTGGACGATCGGCGGGTCGCTGCTGACATCGGCATCCTTGCTCCTGACCGGTTCCGCAACCGACCCGGTTGCCGTCGGCGCAGCCTGGGTCGGCGTCTCGATCGGCGTGGCGGTGGTCTCCGCGTCGCTGACCGCCATGATCGCCGACCAGATCTTCGCGCAGCGCGGCGCAGCATCGGCCCTGGTGAGCTCCGCGCAGGCGGTCGGAATCGTCGTCGGAGTCGGCGCGGTGGTGCTGCTGGGTCTGGGCATCGGGGCGAGTTACGTCGCGCTGGCCGGATTCATCCTCATCGTCGGCATCGGAACGGCACTGCTGCTGCCCGATCCGAAGTCCGTCCACACCATCACGCCCTCAGCCCAGCAGACGTTCCGCGAGCGACTCGGTGCACTGCAGGACCGCAACTTCGGGTGGGTGCTCGCCAGTCGTCTCACCGTGAATCTCGGAAACGCGCTGGGCACCGCACTGCTGCTGTTCTTCCTGCTGTACGGCGTCGGATCGCCCGCTGACCGCGCAGAGGACGACCTTCTGGTGCTCATCGTGATCTATACGGTCTTCGTCGTCGCGGCATCCATCATCGCCGGATCGATCTCCGACCGCACGGGAAAGCGGAAGTCCATCGTGATCATCGCGGCGCTCGTGCAAGCACTCTCGGCGGTGATGATCCTGATCTCGCCCACCTTCATCGGCACCGCGATCGCCGCCGGCGTCATGGGCGTCGGATACGGCGCGTACATGGCCGTGAGCCTCGCGCTTGCCACCGATCTGCTTCCGCGCCCAGAGCACCACGCACGTGATCTGGGTGTGGTGAATGTCTCAGCGAACCTCGGTCAGCTGTTGGGGCCGCTGCTGGGCGCTGCGCTTGTGGCCCTGGTGGGTGGATTCTGGCTGCTCTTCCTCACTGCGGGAGTGCTGTCGGTCCTCGGCGGCATCATGACGATCGCTGTGCACCCGGCGACCGCGTCGCCTGGTGCTGAAGAGTTGCCACAGCCAGATCCAGCAGCGCGTTGAAGACCCGTGGTCGCATCGCAGTCACCAGGTGCGAGGTCCGCGGCACGACGATGAGTTCGGACTGCGGAGTGAGCCGCTGGAAGAGTCGCTCCTGCATCCGCAGCTGATCGAACTGGCCATTGATCCACCACAGCGGCATGTGCAGGCGTTGCAGGTCGGCGGCAAGATCAAGTGCACCGAGGCTCGCGAGGGCGATGTCCTGCGCATCGAGCGCATAGCCGCCGGCGCCGAAGTCCGGTCGGGTGTCATCGGGGAGAGTAGCTGCGAGCACGCGGTTGGTCAGCCACATGCCCTGATCGGGCAGGGCATTGAAGGTTCGCGCGAACGTGCGATACGTCGCAAGAGCCGCGCCGCGGGGGAACGCCGTGCACGATGCGCCGATGAAACCGGCGATGGGGGGAGCAGCTTCGGATCCCGCGTAGGCGACCGAGACCAGGCCACCCATGGAATGGCCGACGAGGAGCACGGGGCCTCTGGCCGCGGCATCCTGAACGGCCTCGTGGACGGTCGCGAACGCGCCGTCGATGGTGAAGGGCTCCGCCATGCGTGATCCATGACCCGGCAGGTCAACCGCGACGGCAGAGATGTCGCGCTCGGCAAGATGCTCGAGTTGTGAACGCCACATCGTGCGAGATGTGCGGATGCCGTGGACGAGGACGACCTGGATACTCACGGCTCCAGCATACGAAAAAGCGGGGCCGGTGGATGAACCACCGACCCCGCTTCGCAACTGACCCTTCGACGAGCTCAGGGAGCAGTCAGGGAATTACTTCTCCCAGCCCATGTCCTCAACGGGCTGGACGCCGAAGCCGTCCAGGCCCACGTAGGGCTCAGGGGTGAGGTTGGCAAGACCGGTCTTGACAGCCGAGATCGACGGACCGTTGTAGAGCGGGATGAGGCCCCACTCCTGGAAGATCTCTGCTTCGAGCTTCATGGCCGCGGCCGTCTGCTCGTCAGCGGTCGTCAGCGACTCGACCTCGTCGTGGATGCGCTTGTCCATCTCAGGCGTCTGGACGCCAGAGAGGTTCAGGCCCATGTCCATGCAGTAAAGCTGGCAGAACCAGGCGGCACCGAACGGGTCGGACGAGGTGAAGCGCAGGGACGCGATGTCCCAGTTCTTCGAGGTGTAGTCGTTCGAGAAGTCAGTCGACGGGCGAACGTCGATCTGAACGTCGATGCCGACAGCCTTCTCCTGTGCCTGCAGAGCCTTCGCAAGCGCCTGGATCGTCGGGTCATCGCTGAAGATGGGGTACACGACAGACAGCTTCTCGCCGTCCTTCTCGCGGATGCCGTCTTCGCCCTCGACCCAGCCAGCGTCGTCAAGAAGCTTCTTGGCGGCATCCGGGTCGAACTTCCAGCCGGCCTCGGACAGTGCGTCCTCGTAGCCGGGCTGGAACGGGAACAGCGTGAGGGAGCCGGCAGGCGCCTCTTCGTAGTCCAGACCGTTCCAGGCGATCTCCTTCTGCTGGTCGATGTTGACAGCCTTGAAGAACGCCTCGCGGACCTTGACATCCTCGAACTGCGGCTTGTCAGCGTCGACCTCGAGCAGGGTGCTCGCGGTCTGCGTGGAGCGGTAGATCGTGATGTCCTTCATGTCCTTGACCTGCTCCATGCGGTCCTTGGTGCCGACACCGACCATGTCGATCTCGTCAGCCTTGAACGCGTTCATAGCAGCCGAAGCCTCGAGTGCGGTGAAGGAGACCTTGTCGAGCAGCGGCTCGTTGCCCCACCACTCGGGGTTGGGCACGAACGAGACGTAGCCTGCGTTGGCGTCGAACTCGTCGATCGTGTACGGGCCTGCGCCCCACTCAGCGTGCGGGTCACCGATCATGGCCTCGTTGAAGGTCGCCGGGTCGTTCAGCGCGGGGTGGATGATGCCCGTGAGGAACGGCATCTCCGGCCAGGCGAACTCGCCGTCGAACGTGACGATCGCGGTCTTCGCGGTGTCGCCCTGCTCAACCGAGGCGATGTTCTTGTAGCCATCGGTTGCGTTCGGGTTGAACTCTTCGTTCGTGCCGTTGTTGGCCTTCCACGTCGCGTCGATGGCGGTCCAGTCCATCTGGGAGCCGTCGTTCCAGTGCGCTTCATCTGTGAAGGTGAAGGTGATCTGGGTGTTGCCGTCGACCGTGTCGATCTTCCACTCGTCGAGGTACGCGTCGTTCTTGTACGGCGTGCCATCGTCCTTCTGCAGCATGATCTGCGGCATGTACCACGCGGCGATGCGGGCGGTGTCGGCAGAACCGTCTCCGTTGAAGGCGTTGAGCTGCTCTGGGATCTCGTTGGCTGCGAAGCGGGCTTCGCCGCCGGTCTTCAGGTTCTCGCGAGGCTGCGGGTTGTAGTCCGAGGCTTTCGTCTCGACGGGCGTGTTACCGCTGTCACCGTTATTGCCGGTGTCAGCTGCACAGCCCGCAAGGGCGAGTGCGAGGGCTCCGCTGAACGCGAGCGCCCCCATCAGCTTGTGCTGCTTCATGGTGCTCCTTTCGCCTTTCGGCGTGTCATAAGGCGAGAATAGTTCGCACGGTGGCCGAATTCACTGTGAGCACAGTGAATCGTCCTTAACTGTTATCGGACGGTGACCGAGCGTTACCGGCCGTTAACACTTCAACGGACGACAGGCTCCGCCTGCATGGTCTCGGGGTTGAAGATGAGCCGCTCGCGGCTGCGTTCGATGTCAGGATCTGGTACGGGAATCGCCGAGAGCAGCGCCTTCGTGTAGGGATGCTTCGGGTTCTCGAAGATCTCCTGCACATCACCGTGCTCGACGAAATCGCCGAGATACATGACCGCGACGCGATCGGCGATGTGCCGGATGACCGAGAGATCGTGCGCCACGAACAGGTACGACAAGCCGAGCTTCACCTTCAGCTCGTCGAGCAGGTTGATGACGCCGGCCTGGATCGACACGTCGAGCGCGGAGACCGGCTCATCGAGCACGATGATCTTCGGGTTGGTCGACAGTGCACGGGCGATGCCGATGCGCTGTCGCTGGCCACCCGAGAACGCGCCGGGGAAGCGGTCGACGTGTGCGGGGTTCAGCCCGACGATGTCCATCAGCTCCTTGACGCGGCGGTGCACTTCGTCCTTCGGCGTTCCGATGGCGCGCAGCGGTTCGGCGATGACGTCCGCGACCGTCATGCGCGGGTCGAGCGCGCCCATCGGGTCCTGGAAGACGATCTGGATGTCGCGACGTACCTGTCGCTCGATCTTGCGGCTGGTGATGTCGTTGACACTGATGCCGTTGATGACGATGTCGCCGTCTTGCTGCTTGACCAGGTCCATGATCTGCAGCAGCGTCGTGGTCTTTCCGGAACCGGATTCGCCGACGATGGCCATCGTCTCGCCCTCGCGCACGTCGAACGTGACGTTCTTGACGGCATGGACTTCGCCGACCCTGCGCTTGAGGAACGCGCCCTTCATCAGCGAGAACGTCTTGTTCAGGTTGCGCACCTCGAGAGTGACAGGGCGCTCTTCACGCGGTGTGCGCGTCAGAACGCTCTCGGGAACCTCGCGGACGGGATAGACAGGAAGGCCGCCGATGAGCCCGCCGTCTTCGATCTCGTTCGCACGGATGCAGGCGACCTGGTGCGACGCCCCGGTGCCGGTGGCCACGGGCAGCAGTGCGGGCTCGCCGTCACGGCACGCACTGATCGCGATCGGGCAGCGATCGGCAAATGGGCAGGCGTCTGGCAGATTGATCAGCAGGGGAGGGTTTCCCTTGATCGGAACGAGAGGTTCCTTCTCGGCCTTGTCCACGCGCGGGATCGCACCGAGAAGTCCGATCGAGTACGGCATCCGCGTGTGGTGGAAGAGCTCGCCGACAGGGGCATGCTCGATCGGCTTGCCCGCATACATCACCATGACGTCATCGGCCATGCGCGCCACAACGCCCATGTCGTGCGTGATCATGATCGTGGCAGCGCCCGTCTCATCCTGGGCCTTCTCGATCAGATCGAGGATCTGCGCCTGGATGGTGACATCCAGAGCAGTCGTCGGCTCGTCGGCGATGATGAGCTTCGGGTTGTTCGCCATCGCGATGGCGATCACCACGCGCTGGCGCATGCCGCCGGAGAACTCGTGCGGGAAGCCCTTCATGCGCTTCTCCGGCTGGGGGATGCCGACCAGACGCAGCAGCTCGACCGAGCGATCCCACGCCTGCTTCTTGGACAGGCCACGGTGCACCGTCAGCGCCTCGATCAGCTGGTCGCCGATCGTGAACACCGGGGTCAGCGAGGTCAGCGGATCCTGGAAGATCATCGCCAGACCGTTGCCGCGAATGACGGACATCTGCTTGTCGGTCTTGCCGAGCAGCTCCTGCCCGTCGTACATGATGGATCCGGTGACCTTGGCGTTCTCATCGAGAAGCCCCATGATCGCGAGCGAGGTGACCGACTTTCCGGAGCCGGATTCACCGACGATGCCGAGCGTCTTGCCGGCTTCCAGATCGAAGGAGACGCCGCGGACGGCATCCACGCGTCCTGCTTCTGAGGCGAAGCTGACCTTGAGGTCGCGGACCGAGATGATGGCGCTCATGCGCGGCCTCCTGCTGCCGAAGTCGGATCGAGGGCATCGCGCAGACCGTCCGAGACCAAGGCCATCGAGACGGTGAGCAGCGTCAGTGCCGCCGCGGGGAAGTAGAACAGCCACGGTGCGCTGGTGATGGTGTTGGCGCCGGTGCCGATGAGGGATCCGAGTGAGACATCGGGAATCTTCACGCCGAAGCCGATGAACGAGAGGCCGGTCTCAGCCATGACCGCGCTGACGATTCCGAGCGTGAAGTTGATCACCAGGAGAGAGCCGATGTTGGGCAGCAGATGGCGCATCACGATGCGCATTCCGGACACGCCCATGTAGCGCGCTGCATGCACGTACTCACGCTCACGCAGCGAAAGGGCCGTTGTCCAGACCACGCGAGCCGGGAAGTACCAGCCGACGATGAACACCATGATCAACGAGATGACCAGCCAGTTTCCGCCTGCGCGGTTCGACATCAGCGAAAGGATGAGGAAGCTGGGGATCACCATCATGAAGTGGATGACGGTGAGGGTGATCTTTTCGGTCCAACCGCCGAAGTAGGCAGCTGCCGTGCCGACGATGGCCGAGAGGATCGTGACTCCGACCGAGACAGTCACGGCGATCATCAGCGAACGCTGGGTGCCGAGTGCCACCTGGGCGAACGTGTCGTTGCCTGCTGCTGTCGTTCCGAACCAGTGGTCGGCCGATGGGCCGGTGCCGAGATTCAGGAAGTCGAGCTCGACGTGATCGTAACGCCCGATCAGCGGTCCGATGATCGCGAACAGCACGAGCAGGACGAAGATCACGATGCCGGCAACGGCGGGCTTGTTGCGCATGAAGCGCCGCGAGTAGAGCGTCCATTTCGACATGGGTTTGCTGGTGGTCTCAGCGAGCACCGAATCGGTGGGGGCGTGCACTGTGGGGTCGATCATTTCGCTCATGGTCAGCTCACCCGCACTCTCGGGTCGAGGGCGACGACCGCGACATCAGAGAGGATCGCCCCGATCGCGGTGAGGAGTCCGGCGAAGGCCGCCGTGGCGACGACGCCGTTGATGTCGCTCTTGTTGATGGTCTCGAGGAAGTACTTGCCCATACCGTTCCAGGCGAAGATGATCTCGGTCAGGATCGCGCCGGTGAACACTCCGGGGATGCTGAAGGCGACCTGGGTCGCGACGGGGATGAGTGAGGTGCGCAGCGCGTGCTTGCGAATGGCCTGCTGCTTGGTGAGGCCCTTGGCGCGAGCGGTGCGCACGTAGTCGGCGTTGATGTTGTCGAGCAGCAGTGAACGCTGCAGGAAGTGCGTGCCGGCGTATCCGACGATCACCAGCGCGATCGTGGGCAGAGTCAGGTGTTGGAGTTTGTCTATCAGCACGGGGAAGAAGCCTTCGACGCCCTTGCTGGCGGCTCCCGTGACGTAGAAGATGCGCGTGCCGACGAGGTTGTTCAGGCCGATCGCCAGCAGCACGATACCGAGGGCCGCCACGATGATGTTGATGTTCATCGTGATGATCGAGGTCGCCTGGCCGATGCGGTCCGCGAGCTTGTACTGACGCGATGCGGTGTACACGCCCAGTCCGATGCCGAGCACGGTCATGAGGATCGTGGCTCCCAGCACCAGCTCGGCGCTGACCCACATGCGGTAGCCGATCTGCTCGTTGACTGATCCTCCGGTGGGGCTCACGCCCCAGTCCCAGCGGAACAGGATCGAGCTGAACCAGTTCCACCACCTCTCCCAGATCGGCACGGTGTCGCTGAGGTTGCGTGGTTCGAGGAGGTTGACGATCTGCTCTTCACTGAGCGGAGGTCGTCGACCGACGAAATTGTTCCTCGGGTTGAGGAAGCCCCAGGCGAGGAAGAACGTGATGTTTGTGGCGATCACGATCATCATCAGCCAGCCGAGGGTGCGGCGCAGGAGATACTTGATCAAGATGGTGTCTTTCTCTTTGCAGGCGCGCTCGGGATCGACCGACGCAACGCTGAGTCGGATGTATTCAAACACCTCAGACTCGATTGTGCGACCGATCCTATGCGACTGGCACGGAGTCGGGCTGCAGCTGAAACTCGATGTCATCAAGCTGTACAGGGCAACCTCGCGAGAATATCACCGCTATCACTGAAACGGACATCTCGAGCGCGCGAATCGAGCATCCTGAGCCCCTCACGTAGACTGTCGAAGACATGTCACCACGCGCTCTCACTCCGCTCTCGCCTGCCGCGACGCCGCCCTCGCAGATCCGAAACTTCTGCATCATCGCTCACATCGATCACGGAAAGTCGACCCTCGCGGACCGCATGCTCCAGATCACCGGTGTGGTGTCGGATCGCGACATGCGCGCGCAGTATCTCGACCGTATGGATATCGAGCGCGAGCGGGGCATCACGATCAAGAGCCAGGCAGTGCGGATGCCGTGGGCAGGGCAGGACGAGACCGTCGCGCTGAACATGATCGATACGCCCGGTCACGTCGACTTCACCTACGAGGTTTCGCGTTCTCTTGCGGCCTGTGAGGGTGCCATTCTGCTGGTCGACGCTGCGCAGGGCATCGAAGCGCAGACGCTGGCGAACCTCTACCTCGCGCTCGAGAACGATCTGCACATCATTCCGGTGCTGAACAAGATCGACCTCCCCGCGGCAGACCCCGATCGATTCGCCAAGGAGCTTGCCGACCTCATCGGGGGCAAGCCCGAAGACGTGCTGCGCGTGTCCGGAAAGACCGGGCAGGGCGTAGAAGAGCTGCTCGACCGCATCGTCGCCGATATCCCGGCTCCGGTGGGGAACGCGGATGCCCCGGCCCGAGCTATGATCTTCGACTCGGTGTACGACTCCTATCGCGGCGTCGTCACTTACGTGCGGATGGTCGACGGCAATCTCTCGCCGCGCGAGCGGATCCAGATGATGTCGACCAATGCCAACCACGAGCTGCTCGAGATCGGCGTGTCGAGTCCTGAGCCGATCCCCTCGAAGGGGCTCGGCGTCGGTGAGGTCGGCTACCTGATCACCGGCGTGAAGGACGTGCGCCAGTCGAAGGTCGGAGATACGGTCACGACCTCGCGCGCACCGGCAACACAAGCGCTGCCCGGCTACACCGACCCCAAGCCGATGGTCTTCTCCGGCGTCTACCCGATCGACGGCAGCGACTACGCAGACCTGCGTGAGGCGCTTGACAAGCTCAAGCTCTCAGATGCTTCGCTGCAGTACGAGCCCGAGACCTCGGTTGCCCTCGGTTTCGGATTCCGCTGCGGGTTCCTGGGCCTCCTGCACCTGGAGATCATCACCGAACGACTCAGCCGTGAATTCGGTCTCGACCTGATCACCACGGCGCCCAGCGTGATCTACGAGGTCACCACTGACACCGGTGAGACCATCGTCGTCACCAACCCGAGCGAGTACCCGGACGGGCGAGTCGCCTCCGTTGCTGAGCCGATGGTGAAAACAGCGATCCTGCTGCCCAAGGACTATGTCGGAACCGTGATGGAACTGTGCCAGTCTCGTCGCGGGGCCCTCCTGGGCATGGAGTACTTCAGCGAGGAGCGCGTCGAGCTCCGTTACATGATGCCCCTCGGTGAGATCGTGTTCGACTTCTTCGATCACCTCAAGTCCAAGACGCAGGGCTACGCGAGCCTCGACTACGAGCCCGCAGGGCAGCAGACCGCAGACCTGGTGAAGGTCGACGTGCTGCTGCAGGGTGACAAGGTCGACGCGTTCAGCGCCATCGTCCACCGCGACAAGGCGTACGCGTACGGCACGCTCATGACCGAGCGGCTTCGCAAGCTCATCCCTCGTCAGAACTTCGAGGTTCCGATCCAGGCGGCCATCGGTGCCCGGATCATTGCCCGCGAGACGATCCGCGCTCTGCGCAAGGACGTGCTCGCCAAGTGCTACGGCGGTGACATCAGCCGTAAGCGCAAACTGCTCGAGAAGCAGAAGGAAGGCAAGAAGCGCATGAAGATGGTGGGCCGCGTCGAGGTTCCGCAGGAGGCGTTCATCGCTGCGCTCTCCGGCGACGTCGAGACCAAGGACAAGAAGTAACGGATCCCGACCGCGGGATTCCCTCAGGTAACACAAGTAGTCTGGATCTCATGCGGCGCGGGACATTCCGAGACGGCACGGTGGACTATGCGGCCGTGGGAGCAACCCACGCCCCCGATCTCATGCAGTATCCGCCGGAGCGAAGCATCCCGGCCGAGGAGACCTGGCGCCTGGGCAGTGGCGAGGACCGCTTCCGCACTGCGGGAGATTCGCTTCTGTCATGGACAGCGCAACGTGCAGCGGGGCTGAGCGTCGAAGACGTGCGCCCGGCATCCGGTCCGGCATACGCCGGTGTCAGCTTCGATGCTGAAGGAAACCCGGTCGCGCCGGTGAAGCGCGAAGTCGAGCAGCGATTCGACGCTGAGGGCACGCCGTTCGCGGGCCCCGGGATGACTCTTCGGCTGCACGGACGCGTCGCAGGCATGAGCGCAGACGCGCAGTTGCGCGTGATCTCGGTCACCGAGGACCCGCGGTGCATCAGCCTGGTGCTCGGCACCGTCGATGGCTCTGTGGTCAGCGGCGAGGAGCTGTTCCAGATCGACTGGCATGAGGAGACCGACGAGGTCTGGTTCACGGTGCGAGCGTTCGACGCTCCCACGTCCGTGCTCTATCGCTTCATTCCTGGTCTTGTGAAACGGCGCCGCAAAGAGCTCTTCGCCCGCTACCTGCGTGCGATCTCGCCGCTGTATGCGACGCCGCTCTGATGGCGGGTCCTCTTCCGATCGGTGACCCAGCGCCTGTCGACGGCCGCCTGCCCGCAGATCTGCCTATTGATCTGAGCGTGCCGTTCTCGGCATATCTGCATGTGCCGTTCTGCCGCGTCCGCTGTGGATACTGCGACTTCAACACCTATACGTCGAGTGAGCTGCGCGGCGCCCGGCAGGATGAGTACGCCGACACACTCCTCGCAGAGATCTCGTTGGCGCGCCGCGTCCTTGCAGAGGCGGGCGCTCTGCGCCCGATGGACACGGTCTTCTTCGGCGGGGGGACTCCGACGCTGCTTCCGGCCGGCGACCTCGCGAAGATGCTGGATGCCGCAGCATCCGCGTTCGGAATCGCGGACGGCGCTGAGGTGACCGTAGAAGCGAACCCCGACACCGTGACGCCCGACGTGGTGCGCACCCTGGTGGATGCCGGGGTGACCAGGCTCTCGATCGGAATGCAGTCCGCGGTTCCGCACGTGCTTGCTGCCCTTGACCGCACTCATCAGCCAGAGAACGTGCGCACCGCGGTGGATGCGGCGAAGGATGCCGGGCTCGCGGTCAGCGTCGATCTGATTTACGGCGCACCCGGTGAGTCGCTGGCCGATTGGGAAGCATCCCTCGACGAGGCCATTGCGCTGGGCTCCGACCACATCTCTGCCTATGCGCTGATCATCGAAGACGGCACGAAGCTCGCGCGGCAGATCCGCCGCGGCGAGGTCGCAGCTCCGGACGACGATCTCCAGGCAGATATGTACGAGCTCGTCGATGCGCGGCTCGCTGATGCGGGATTCGAATGGTACGAAGTGAGCAACTGGGCGCGCCCTTCGACGGGCTCAGGGACCGAATCGGACAATCGATCCCGGCACAACCTCGCGTACTGGCGGGGGAGTGACTGGTGGGGCTTCGGCCCCGGCGCCCACAGCCACGTCGCAGGACTGCGCTGGTGGAACGTGAAGCATCCGGCGGCGTACGCGCAGCGGCTCGCGGCATCCGAATCTCCTGCGGCAGGAACCGAGCGTCCAGACCCGCAATCGCATCTTCTCGAACGCGTGCTTCTTGAGACAAGGCTCTCTGATGGCATGGCGATCTCCGACCTTCCTGAGGGCAACCGGACGGGTGTGGCAGGGCTCATCGCTGATGGTCTCGTCGACGCCGCGAGCGCCTTCGCCGGGCGGATCCGGCTGACTCTCAAGGGTCGCCTGCTTGCCGATGCTGTCGTGCGCGAGCTGACTGATTAGCCGAGCGGGTAGAATTGGCACTCTTAGCGTGTGAGTGCCAGCAGAGAGGAGCGCATGATGGTCAGTGAACGTGGACTTCAGGTGCTCCGTGCGATCGTGCAGGACTACGTCGAGACGCATGAGCCCGTCGGTAGCAAGTCGATCGTCGATCGGCACTCTTTCGGAGTCTCGGCGGCGACGATCCGCAATGACATGGCGCTCCTCGAAGACGAGGAGCTCATCGCTGCACCGCACACGTCATCGGGTCGCGTCCCCACCGACAAGGGCTACCGCGTCTTCGTCAACCACCTCGCCCAGCTGCGTCCGCTTTCGGGTGCTCAGCGCGGTGCGATCGAGTCATTCCTGACAGAGCCCGCTGATCTCGATGACCTGATGGCTCGCACCGTGCGGGTGCTCACTCAGCTCACCGGCCAGGTCGCACTTGCGCAGTACCCCTCTTTCGCCCGCGCCCACCTGACACACATCGAACTGGTGCCGCTTGCGCCCAATCGCCTTCTCGTCGTGCTCGTGACCGATGCCGGCGGCGTATCGCAGCGGATCGCCGGACTGCCTGTCGATCTCGATGACTCCGACGTGGCGGTGCTGCGCGCACGGCTTTCCGCGCTGCTCACCGCTCAGACGGTGCGCGAGGCGACCGACAGAGTGCAGACGCTTCTCGGTGACAACACGGGCACCAACACCGACAAGGCGCTCCAGCAGCTGGCCATCATCATCGGCGAAGAACTGGCGGAGTTCCGCCAGGAGAAGCTGGTCATGGCGGGGGCGGCGACTCTCGCTCGTCGGGAACAGGACTTCCGCGGCAGCATCCACCCGCTCCTCGAGGCCATCGAGGAACAGGTGACGCTGCTGCGTCTGATGAGCGAGATGGTGCCAGACGAACACGGCCTTGCGGCCAGCATCGGCGCGGAGAACGAGCCGTTCGGGCTTCCGGAGGCATCGATCGTGGCGAGCAACTACCTGGCACCGGGTGGAACGGCGCGCGTCGGTGTCATGGGGCCGACGCGGATGGACTATCCGAGCAATCTCGCGGCGGCACGGGCGGTTGCCCGGTATCTGTCGCGACTGCTCGACGAAGACGAAGCGGGCCGCTGAGCGGCGCGCGACAACAGCACGCAGACGCAGGAAGGTGATTGTGGCGGACCACTATGAGGTTCTCGGAGTGTCACGGGACGCATCGACGGACGAGATCAAGAAGGCGTACCGAAAGCTGGCACGTCAGCTGCACCCCGATGTGAATCCAGGGGATGATGCGGCCGAGCGGTTCAAGCTCGTCACGCATGCCTACGACGTACTCAGCGACGACGATTCCCGACGACGCTACGACATGGGCGGCGGAGACAGCGCAAGCGGCGGCGACTTCGGCGGGTTCGGTGGCTTCGGCGACATCTTCGAGACGTTCTTCGGCGCGTCGCAGGGCGGCGGCCGCGGCGGTCGCCCCCGCTCACGCAAAGAACGCGGCCAAGACGCGCTCGTGCGTGTCACTCTCGATCTCGGCGACGTCATCTTCGGTGCGCACCGTGACATCGAGGTCGACACCGCAGTGCTCTGCGAGACCTGTCAGGGCTCGTGCACACAGCCGGGTACGCAGCCGGTCACGTGCGACATCTGCCATGGCACCGGTCACGTGCAGCGCCAGGTGCGGAGCCTGCTCGGCAATGTCGTCACCTCTGCGCCGTGCGGAAGCTGCCAGGGCTACGGTACGGTCATCCCGCACCCGTGCGGAACGTGCAGCGGACAGGGGCGTGTGCGCTCACGTCGGACTGTTGCACTGGACATTCCGGCCGGCGTCGAGACGGGACTGCGTCTGCAGCTGCCCGGATCCGGCGAGGTCGGTCAGGCTGGTGGCCCGAACGGCGACCTGTACATCGAGGTCACGGTCTCTCCTCACGCGGCGTTCAGCCGTGATGGCGACGATCTGCTGGCAACGCTCGAGGTATCGATGGCCGATGCCATTCTCGGCACCGAGACCTCGATCGACGGACTCGACGGCAAGGTCGATCTGGAGATCCGACCCGGCGTGCAGTCCGGCGACGTGCTGACCATCAAGGGTCGCGGCATCACTCCTCTGCGGGGCACCCAGCGCGGAGATCTTCGGGTGGGGGTGCAGGTCGTGACACCCACGAAGCTCGACTCCGCGCAGCGCGCGCTCATCGAGGACTTCGCCAAGAAGCAGAAGGCACCTGACCCGCAGCTGGCGCAGTTCCAGCAGGGGCTGTTCTCCAAGCTGCGTGACCGATTCCGGCACTGATATGGCACTGCACTTTCTCGTAGACGGATCGTCCGATGCCGGCATCGGCGACATCGTCTCGCTTTCGGGTGCGGAAGCCAAACACGCAGCTGTGGTCCGCCGCGTGCGCGTGGGTGAGTCGGTGACCATCGGAGACGGTCGCGGCAGATGGCTTGAGGGTACGGTGCGGGATGTGTCGGCCTCTCGCGTGGATGTCACCATCACCGCGCGTGCCGTTGTGGATGCTCCGGATGTGCGCCTCGTCCTCGTGCAGGCGCTTGCCAAAGGTGATCGTGACGAGCTCGCTGTACAGGCGGCCTGCGAACTCGGCGTCGATGAGGTGATTCCGTGGCAGGCCTCTCGCAGCATCTCGCGCTGGGAGGGTCCGAAAGCGGCCAAGGGCCGAGAGCGCTGGGCGACGATCGTGCGCGAGGCGGCGAAACAGGCACATCGTTCGTGGGTGCCGGGCGTCACCGAGCCACTCACGACCGGGCAGCTGGCAGAGTTCGCAGGCCAAACCCGGATGCTTGTGCTCGATCCGACCGCGACGGTACGGCTCTCGGAGATCACTGTCGCCCCCGACGCGCAGCAGGACATCGCTCTCGTCGTGGGTCCAGAGGGCGGGATCAGCCCTGAGGAGCTCGCGAAGCTGGAAGCAGCTGGCGCTGAGCGCGTGCGTCTGGGAGACACGGTGCTTCGCACGTCGACCGCCGGGCCCGCCGCGATCGCCGTACTGTCGGTGGCTCTGGGCCGCTGGTGAGGGTGCCGCATAGAATGAGTGCATGAGCGAACCATCGATCTTCACGCGCATCCTCAATGGAGAGATTCCTGGGGACATCGTGGTCGAGACCGAAAAGGTCTTCGCGATCCGCGATATCAACCCGCAGGCTCCGCTGCATATGCTCGTCATTCCGAAGACAGAGCAGTATCGCGATGTCACGGATCTCGCCGCCGGTGACCCCGCGCTCTTGGCCGACATGGTCGCCGTCGCGAAGCAGATCGCCGACGAGCACGCGAACGGCGAGTATCGTCTGATCTTCAACAACGGACCCAGCGCTGCGCAGTCCGTCTTCCACGTGCACGCTCACGTGCTCGGCAATTTCGAGGAGAACAAACTCGTTGGCTTCTGACGAATCGAACACCCCGCCTGTGGCAGAGCGCATCTACGCCGACGGCGTCGCCATGGTGCAATTGCTCGGCCCACAGGACCGGCTGCTCCGCATGCTTGAGAAGCAGCATCCGGATGTCGAGGTGCACGTGCGCGGCAACGAGATCACGCTCAGCGGAGATGCGGGCCCCGTCGCTGCGGCGAAGGCCCTGGTGGATGAGCTGATCATGATCACCCGCGAGGGGGCAGACCTCGTTCCTTCTGACGTCGAGACATCGGCCAGGCTCATGCGCAACGAGACGGGGCCGCGTCCGAGCGAAGTGCTCGGTGAGGCTATTCTCACAACGCGCGGCAAGGTCATCCGTCCGAAGACGGCGGGCCAGAAGGAGTACGTCGACGCGATCGAAGAGAACACGATCGTGTTCGGTATCGGTCCCGCAGGAACCGGCAAGACTTACCTTGCGATGGCAAAGGCCGTCCAGGCGCTGCAACGCAAAGAAGTCACTCGCATCATTCTCACCCGTCCCGCGGTGGAGGCAGGCGAACGGCTCGGCTTCCTGCCGGGCACACTGACCGACAAGATCGATCCGTACCTGCGTCCGCTGTACGACGCGCTGAACGAGATGATGGACCCGGAGATCGTGCCTCGCCTGATGGCGACGGGAACGATCGAGGTCGCCCCGCTCGCGTACATGCGCGGGCGCACCCTCAACGACTCGTTCGTCGTGCTCGACGAAGCACAGAACACCACGCCCGAGCAGATGAAGATGTTCCTCACGCGCCTCGGGTTCGGTACGAAGATGGTCGTCACCGGCGACATCACGCAGGTCGATCTTCCGCAGGGAGCATCCGGACTGCGCCTTGTCACACGCGTGCTCGACGAGATCGACGACATCCATTTCAGCCGGCTCACCAGTGACGATGTCGTGCGCCACTCGCTCGTCGGTCGCATCGTCGACGCGTACAGCGAGTATGACGAGCAGCGCACCGCGGCACGGCATGAACGTGAGCAGGCGCATGAATTCGCCAATCGCGCAGATCGGCGTGCGACTCCGCGCCCCGGACCCCGCGATCGCCAGCCCAGACGAGGACACTCATCATGATCGAGATCAACAACGAGTCGGCTATCGAGGTCGATGAGACGGTTCTGCAGCGCCTCACCGATTTCAATCTCGCGCAGCTGCACGTCAGTGCGGATGCTGAGGTCGCGATCGTCCTCGTCGACGAGGGTGCCATGGAGGCTCTACACGTTCAGTGGATGGACGAACCCGGCCCCACCGACGTGCTGAGCTTCCCGATGGACGAGCTGCGCCCAGGCACGGAGGACCGCCCCACCGCTCCCGGCCTTCTCGGCGACATCGTGCTGTGCCCGCAGGTTGCGGAGGCCCAGGCCCAGACGGCCGGCCACACTCTGATGGATGAACTCATCCTTCTCACAACTCACGGGCTTCTGCACCTGCTCGGGTTCGACCATGCTGAGCCCGACGAGGAGCGTGAGATGTTCGGTCTGCAGAAGGAGCTCATTGCGGGTTTCGCGCGCGCTGAACGCAGCCGATGACCGAGATCCTCTTCCTGATCGCCGCAGTACTGCTGGTGGCGTTCGGCGGTCTTATGGCCGCCATAGATGCGGCATATGGGGTGACCTCGCGCGCCGATCTCGATGAGATGGCACTCGAAGGACGCCACTCTGTCGCGCTCAGTCGGATCGCGGACGACCTCGACGCTCACGTGAACGCCGTCTCATTCATCCGAGTGCTCGTCGAAGTGACCGCGGCAGTGCTCGTCACTGCGGCGTTCACGATCATGTTCGAGAACGTGTGGTGGGCGATGCTCGCCGCTGCGGTGCTGATGACGGGAATCACGTTCGTCCTCGTCGGTGCCAGCCCCCGGACTTTCGGGCGGCAGCGGTCGGAGACGATGGTTCGCCGGACGGCGTCGATCGTCCGTGGTCTGCGCGTCATCCTCGGGCCGGTGGCCCAGGGCCTCGTGGTGCTGAGCGACAAGGTGACTCCTGGCGCCGGCCGCAGCTCGTTCACGAGCGAGGATCAGCTGCTGAGCATGGTCGATGAGGCAGCATCCAACGACCTCATCGAAGAAGACGATCGCGACCTCATCCACTCGGTCTTCGATTTCACGGACCAGTTCGTGCGCGCCGTCATGGTGCCCCGCACCGACATGGTCACCGTTGATGCCGCGGCCGCCACTGATGAGGCGATGTCGCTGTTTCTGCAGCGCGGGGTGTCGCGGATGCCGGTGGTCGATGACGACGCGGACGATGTGGTGGGTGTCCTCTACCTCAAGGATCTTGTCCAGTTCGCTTATCGCGATGACACTGCATGGCGGACGGCGTCTATTCGCCCGATCGCCAGGCCCGCGACGTTCGTACCGGAATCCATGCGCGCGGAGACCCTGCTTCAGCAGATGAAGCGCGACGCCGTGCACGTCTGCCTCGTCATCGACGAGCACGGTGGCATCTCCGGTCTCGTCACCCTCGAAGACCTCATCGAAGAGCTCGTCGGTGAGATATCGGACGAGTACGATCGCGCTGCGGCAGAGATCGTGGAGCTCGGCCCGAACCAGTACCGCGTCAGCGCGAGACTGTCGCTGGACGATGTCGGCGATCTGTTCGGCATCGAGCTCGAGGATGAAGACGTCGATTCCATCGGCGGTCTTCTCGGCAAGGCAGTGGACCAGATTCCGCAGCCGGGCGTCACCGCCACAATCGATGGACTCGTACTGACCGGAGGCGCATCGCGCGGCCGAGGACGCGGCATCGCAACAGTTTTTGTGGAGCGGGCTACCGCACCAGCAGAGGAGACAGAAGATGACTGAGAACACCCGAAGCGGGTTCGTGACGTTCGTCGGACGCCCCAACGTCGGCAAGTCGACGCTGACGAACGCGCTCGTCGGCGAGAAGATCGCGATCACCAGTGAGAAGCCGCAGACGACCAGACGCGCGATCCGCGGCATCCTGAATCGCCCCGCCGGTCAGCTCGTGATCGTCGACACGCCTGGCATCCACAAGCCTCGGACGCTGCTCGGCGAACGACTCAACGATCTCGTCGAGCAGGTGCTGGGAGATGTCGACGTGATCGGCTTCTGCGTGCCGGCAACCGAGAAGGTCGGTCCTGGCGACCGGCGCATTGCCGCGTCGCTGGATGGATACTCCCGCGCCAAGAAGATCGCGATCGTCACCAAGACTGATGCCGCCACGCGTGACCAGATCACCGAGCGACTCCTGGAGGTCGATTCGCTGCGCGAGGACTGGGCCGCGGTCATCCCGCTCTCGGCACTCACGCGTGAGCAGCTCGATGTGCTCACCGACGAGATGCTGGTGCTCATGCCGGAAGGGCCAGCGCTGTATCCGGATGGCGTTGTCACCGACGAGTCCGTCGAAGATCGCATCGCCGAGATGATTCGCGAAGCAGCGCTCGAGGGCGTGCGCGATGAACTGCCGCACTCCATCGCCGTCGTCGTCGACGATATCGCCCCGCGAGAGGGCACTGACCTCACCGACGTGCACGCTCAGATCGTCGTCGAGCGCGACAGCCAGAAAGCGATCATCATCGGGCGAAAGGGCTCGCGCCTCGCGGATGTCGGAAAGCGCGCGCGCGTCGGGATCGAAGAGCTTCTCGGCACCAGAGTCTTCCTCGGCCTG
The DNA here is from genome assembly GCF_048259935.1 of Microbacterium sp. Lineage (GTDB taxonomy): Bacteria > Actinomycetota > Actinomycetes > Actinomycetales > Microbacteriaceae > Microbacterium. The sequence continues at coordinate 196,785 of NZ_JBLXHF010000005.1, forward strand.
CACGTCAAGGTCGCCAAGGAGTGGCAGCGCGACCCCAAGCAGCTCGGCCGACTCGGGTTCTGAGAGTTTGGCGAATGTCTGGCGGAGGGGAGTACTATCGGAGCATGCCATTCGGCGGTCTGCTTCTTCTTAGTAGCCGCGACGAGTCCTAAATCCAGGGCCTTCCTCGTCGCGGCGCTTGTGTTGGCCCGATAAATCTGACGAAGAGAAGAAGCCCACCATGCAGAACTCCCAGCGCCCGTCCTCGATGCCGATCCACAAGTATCGGCCCTTCCACGAGCAGATCTCCGTCGATCTCCCGGACCGCACGTGGCCGTCCAAGCGCATCACTGAAGCCCCCCGCTGGTGCGCCGTCGACCTGCGCGATGGCAACCAGGCCCTCATCGACCCGATGTCACCCGAGCGCAAGCGCGTCATGTTCGAGCTGCTCGTCAGCATGGGCTACAAGGAGATCGAGGTCGGATTCCCCTCGGCCAGCCAGACGGACTTCGATTTCGTCCGTCAGCTGATCGAAGAGAACCTCATCCCTGACGACGTCACGATCCAGGTGCTGACCCAGGCGCGCGAACACCTGATCGAGCGCACCTATGAGTCGATCAGGGGCGCGAAGCAGGCGATCGTGCACCTGTACAACTCCACGAGCATTCTGCAGCGCGAAGTGGTGTTCCGCTCTGACAAGCAGGGCATCATCGACATCGCACTCGAAGGTGCACGTCTGTGCAAGAAGTACGAGAAGACGGTCCCAGACACCGAGGTGTACTACGAGTACTCGCCCGAGTCGTACACCGGCACCGAGCTGGAATACGCGCTCGACGTCTGCAACCAGGTCATCGAGATCTTCGAACCGACGCCCGACCGCAAGGTCATCATCAACCTGCCGGCCACCGTCGAGATGGCGACGCCGAACGTGTACGCGGACTCGATCGAGTGGATGAGCCGTCGCCTGGCGCACCGCGAGAACGTCATCCTGTCGCTGCACCCGCACAATGACCGCGGCACGGCTGTCGCCGCCGCCGAGCTCGGCTACATGGCGGGTGCTGACCGCATCGAAGGGTGCCTCTTCGGAAACGGTGAGCGCACCGGAAACGTCGACCTCGTAGCCCTGGGCATCAACATGTTCACGCAGGGCATCGACCCACAGATCGACTTCAGTGACATCGACCAGGTCAAGCGCACGGTCGAGTACTGCAATCAGCTGCCGGTTCCTGAGCGCAGCCCGTGGGCCGGCGACCTCGTCTTCACCGCGTTCAGCGGATCGCACCAGGACGCCATCAAGAAGGGCTTCGAGGCGATGGCTGCCCGCGCCGAGGCAGAGGGCAAGACCGTCGACGAGATCGAGTGGGCGGTTCCTTACCTGCCGATCGACCCCAAGGACCTGGGCCGCTCGTACGAAGCGGTCATCCGCGTGAATTCGCAGTCGGGCAAGGGTGGCGTCGCCTACCTGCTGAAGACGGACCACGCGATCGACCTGCCGCGCAAGCTCCAGATCGAGTTCTCGGGGGTCGTGCAGTCGAAGACCGATGCCGAGGGCGGCGAAGTCACTAGCGACCAGATCTGGTCGATCTTCAACGACGAGTACCTGCCGGCGGATGACACCGACGCGAAGTGGGGCCGTTTCGAGCTGCTCGCCACGCAGACGCGCAGCGACATGTCGGGCGAGGTCGTCCTCGATGTGACCGTGCGCGACGGCGACGAGCAGCACGCGGTTACCGGCCAGGGCAACGGTCCCGTCGCCGCCTTCGTCGAGGTTCTGCGTGGCCAGGGCTTCGACATCACGGTGTACGACTACGTCGAGCATGCTCTCAGCGCCGGAGGCGACGCGCAGGCCGCGGCCTACGTCGAGCTGCAGGTGGATGACCAGCGCCTCTGGGGCGTCGGGATCGACGGCGACATCTCGACCGCATCGCTGAAGGCGATCGTCTCGGGAGTCAACCGCGCGATCCGCACGCGGGAACTGCAGCTCGCGACGGTCTGACAGCTGACGCCGCAACGCCCCCTCGGCCATCGGCCGAGGGGGCGTTGCTCATCTCGGCATCAGACCCTGCGGCGGAAGCCACCCCTCGGGCATCGTGGCGTAGCCGTGCTGTCGCCACCCCTCGTACGCCGCAACGGCTGCGGAGTTCGAGAGATTCAGCGACCGGATCTGGTCGAGCATCGGGATGCGCACCGCATCGGTGATGCGCGTGTCGCCGAGCACCTCGTCCGGGAGTCCCGTCGTCTCGGTGCCGAACAGCAGCGTGTCGCCCTGCTCATATGAAACGTCGGAGAACGAACGCTCAGCCCGGCCGGTGAACGCGAACAGGCGTCCGGTGCCGTGCACAGCGACGAAGTCGACCGCGGCATCGAAGTCGGGGTGCACGTAGACCCGTGCGAGGTCGTGGTAGTCGAGCCCGGCGCGGCGCAGGTGCGCGTTGCTGAGCTCGAAGCCGAGAGGCTCCACCAAATGCAGGGCTGCGCCGGTTGCGGCGACCATGCGGATGGCATTGCCGGTGTTGGGCGGAATCAGGGGATTGTGAAACATCACGTGGAACACCCTGACATTCTCTCGCACGGGGGATAATCGAGGGGTGCCCACCTATCGAGACGAAGCGGTGATCCTGCGCACCCACAAGCTCGGTGAGGCGGATCGCATCGTCACCATGCTCTCGCGCCGAAACGGAAAGATCCGTGCGGTAGCGAAGGGCGTGCGCCGCACCTCCTCGAAGTTCGGCTCGAGGCTCGAGCCGTTCATGGTGGCCGATGTTCAGCTCTATCGAGGACGCTCACTCGACATCGTGCAGCAGGCGGAATCGCTCGGGTCGTACGGCAGTGAGATTGCCGCGCACTATGAGCGGTTCACATCTGCCAGCGCCATGGTCGAGACTGCGGATCGTCTGAATGACTCAGAGGCGACGCCGCAGCAGTATCTGCTGCTCGTCGGTGGACTACGAGCGCTCTCGCGAGGCGAGCACGCTGCGCGCAGCATCCTGGACTCCTACCTGCTGAGAGTGATGGCTCTTTCGGGATGGGCGCCGTCACTCGATGATTGCGCACGCTGTGCGGCCCCAGGGCCGCATCGGAGCTTCGTCGTACAGCTGGGTGGAATGGTGTGCGTGAACTGCGCACCTGCGGGCAGCCCGCGCGTGGCAGAGTCGACGATCGCTCTGCTTCGTTCGTTGATCCGCGGTGAGTGGGATGCCGTGGACGCAGCCGCCGCATCCGACACCGCCGCAGCGTCGGGTCTGGTCTCGGCGTACACGCAGTTCCACCTGGAGCGAGGCATCCGCTCGCTCGCCCATGTCTCCGGCCCCGATCGAGAGGGAGTCCGTTGACCCCGAAGCCCTACACGCACAAAGATGCCGTCGCCTATCGGCCGCTGGACTGGACCGGCGTGTACCCGCCGGAGTTTCCGAAGGTGCCGGAGCACGTCGCGATCGTGATGGACGGGAACGGCCGGTGGGCGAATCGCCAGGGCCTCACCCGCATCCAGGGGCACAAGGCAGGCGAAGAGGTGCTGCTCGATGTCGTCGCAGGTGCCATTCAAGCGGGCGTGAAGCACCTGTCGGTCTACGCATTCTCGACAGAGAACTGGGCGCGCTCGCCCGAAGAAGTGCGCTTCCTGATGGGGTACAACCGCGATGTGCTGCATCGCCGCCGCGATCAGCTCAACGAGTGGGGCGTGCGGATCCGTTGGGCAGGGCGAAAGCCCCGCCTGTGGGGATCGGTCATCAAAGAGCTGCAGCGCGCCGAGGAGCTCACGAAAGACAACGACGTGCTGACCCTCACGATGTGCGTAAACTACGGCGGGCGCGTTGAACTCGTCGACGCCGTGCGCAAGCTCGCCGCTGAAGTCGCAGCCGGAAAGCTCAAGCCGAACGCGATCAGCGAGAAGATGATCCGTCGGAATCTCTACGTGCCGGATATGCCTGATGTTGACCTGTTCCTGCGGTCATCGGGGGAGCAGCGCACCTCGAACTTCTTGCTGTGGCAGTCGGCCTATGCCGAGATGGTCTTCCTCGACACGCTCTGGCCCGACTTCTCACGCGAGGAGCTCTGGCGCGCCATCGAGATCTACCTCTCGCGCGACCGACGCTTCGGCGGCGCGGTCGACGCACCGGATGCCGCCAGCTGAAGCTGTTGCTGCGGAATACTGACCGTCGTCGACGCGTTGAACCGTCACGTGAGCGAACCTATATCTATCGACATCTGGTCCGACATCGCCTGCCCGTGGTGCTACATCGGCAAGCGCAATCTTGAGGCGGGCCTGGCCGCTACGGCATCCGATGATGACGCCCCGCAGGTGAACATCACGTTCCACTCGTTCGAACTCTCACCCGACACTCCCGTCGACTTCGACGGCGACGAGATCGACTTCCTCGCAGGGCACAAGGGAATGCCTCGCGAGCAGGTCACCGAGATGCTCGAGAATGTGACGAACGTCGCGAAGAACGCGGGCCTCGAGTACCGCTTCGATCTGCTCAAGCACACCAACACGGTGAAGGCGCACGAGCTGCTGCACCACGCCAAGGCGGAAGGGCGCCAGCACGAGATGGAAGAGCGTCTGATGGCGGCGTACTTCACTGAAGGCAAGCACGTCGGCCGCGTCGATGACCTCGTCGAACTCGCCGTCGAGGTGGGGCTGGATGCTGATTCCACGCGCGACGCGCTCAACAACGACAGGTACCTGCCCGCCGTTCGGCAGGATCAGGCGCAGGCCCGCGCCTATGGCATTCAGGGCGTGCCGTTCTTCGTCGTCGACGGTCAGTACGGCATCTCGGGCGCGCAGCCGCCGGAGGCGTTCGCCAGCGTGCTGCGTGACGTGTGGACCAAGCGCGGCGAGGCCGAGTCCGTGGATACCGGACTGACGACCGAGGCGTAACGGATCAGCGGTGCAGGGCGTCCTCGATCGCGCTGATGATCTCGGGGGCGTCCGGCTTCTGCTTCGGACGGAATCGCTTCACTTCACCGTTCGGCAGTACGAGGAACTTCTCGAAGTTCCACTCGACACGGCCGCCCTTGCCCGCGGCATCCGGCGTCTGCTTGAGCGTTTTGTAAAGCTCGACCGCGCCACGTCCATTCACCTTCACCTTGTCGGCGAGCGGGAAGGTGATCCCGTACGTGGTCGAGCAGAACTCCTGGATCTGCTCGAGCGACCCGGGCTCCTGCCCCATGAACTGGTTGCACGGGAAGCCCACGACGCTGAATCCGCGGTCGCCGTAGGTGCGCTGCAGCTCCTCGAGCTGTTCGTACTGCGGCGTGAGCCCGCACTTGGAGGCCACGTTGACAACGAGAACGACGTCGGCGCCGAAGTCGTCGAGGGTCTTCTGTGCTCCGCTGCCATCAGTGAACGGGATCTGGCGCACGAGGGAATCAGTCATATCCACACCCTACGTGCGGATGCGACGCAGGGCGCTCGGGGATGGGAGAATGAAGAGGAGATGACTATTGCCGCAGCACCTGCCCGCGCACTGCGCATCGGCCCGATCGACCTCGACGTGCCGGTCGTTCTCGCGCCCATGGCAGGGATCACGAATACCGCTTTTCGTCGTCTGTGCCGGGAGTACGGAGCTGGACTCTACGTCAGCGAGATGATCACCTCGCGTGCGCTCGTCGAACACAACGACACGACGATGCGCCTGATCCAGCATCACGAGTCCGAGACACCGCGCTCGATCCAGTTGTACGGCGTCGACCCGAAGACGATCGCAGAGGCCGTGCGCATCATCGTCGCCGAAGATCACGCAGACCACATCGACCTCAACTTCGGTTGCCCTGTTCCCAAGGTCACGCGCAAGGGTGGGGGAGCAGCCCTCCCGTGGAAGACCAAGCTGTTCGCAGACATCGTCGACCAGGCCGTGAAGGCGGCGGGTCCTCTGCCGCTGACGGTCAAGATGCGCAAGGGCATCGACGCGGATCACCTCACCTTCATCGACGCAGGACGTGCGGCAGAAGACGCGGGCGCCGCAGCCGTGGCGCTTCATGCCCGTACTGCCAGCGAGTTCTACTCCGGCCACGCCGACTGGAGCGCGATCGGTGAGCTCAAGCAGGCCGTCACCAGCATCCCGGTGCTGGGAAATGGTGACATCTGGTCTGCTGATGACGCCGTGCAGATGATGGCCGAGACAGACTGCGACGGCGTCGTCGTCGGACGAGGATGCCTCGGCCGACCGTGGCTGTTCGGCGACCTCGCCGCAGCGTTCGGAGCGCCGTCGCGTCCCGTTGACGCCACCCTCGGTTTCGTCGCCGACGCCTTCCGCCGGCACGCCGAACTGCTGGTCGAATTCCTCGGCGATGAAGACCACGGATGCCGCGATATTCGCAAGCACGTCGCCTGGTATTTCAAGGGCTATCCAGTAGGCAGCGATATCCGCACCGGCCTTGCTACGGCGCAGAGCCTTGCGCACATCGACGAACTGCTCGGGCAGCTCGATCATGATGCCCCGTACCCCGGAGCGGATGCTGAGGGACAGCGCGGGCGCGCCGGTCGTCCCAAGCGTCCGGCGCTGCCGGACAAGTGGCTCGAATCGCGCGAGATCGCGGCCGATACCGGTGAGATGCTGCGTGGAGCGGAGATCGAGAACAGTGGCGGTTGACATCGCGTCCGGCACGGGCGCTCGGGCCGACGGATACGAGCCGCGCGATGCCGAGCGATTCGTCACGCAGGCTCACCGATCAGAACGCGACGACTTCGCGCGTGATCGTGCGCGCGTACTGCATTCTGCGGCGCTTCGACGCCTTGCGGCGAAGACGCAGGTGCTCAGCCCCGCCAGCACAGCGGATTTCGCCCGCAACCGGCTGACCCACTCGCTCGAAGTCGCGCAGGTCGGGCGGGAGCTCGCAGTCGCACTCGGGGTCTCCGCAGACGTCGTCGACACCGCCTGCCTCAGTCATGATCTCGGACACCCGCCGTTCGGACACAACGGTGAACGCGCGCTGAATGACTGGGCGGCGCCCATCGGAGGCTTCGAAGGGAACGCGCAGTCATTGCGCATTCTCACCCGGCTCGAAGCCAAGGTTCTCGACGCAGATGGTCACTCCGTCGGCCTCAACCTCACCAGGGCAAGCCTGGATGCCACGTGCAAATACCCCTGGACAGTCGACAACCCCGTGCCAGACCCCGGTGGGCGGCTGAAGTTCGGCGTGTATCCCGAGGACGAGCCAGTATTCCGCTGGATGCGTGAGGGAGCGCCGGGACGCCTGCGGTGCGTCGAAGCCGAGATCATGGATCTCTCCGACGACATCGGCTACTCGGTTCACGACTTCGAAGACGCGATCGTCAATGGCTATCTCGATGTCGCGCAGCTCGCAGATCCCGCCGAACATCACGCGCTCGTCGGTCGCATCCAGCAGTGGGTGGGTTATGACTTCACTCGTGAAGAGCTGGCCGATGCGCTGTACCGGCTCACGAACCAGGAGATGTGGCTGAAGTCCTTCGATCGATCGCGACAGGATCTCGCCCGTCTCAAGAACCTCACCAGCGATCTCATCGGTCGTTTCGCGCGGGCAGCGGTGACAGCGACTCGCGATGCTTACGCAGGGCCGTCTCTGGTGCGTTACAACGCGCACGTCGTCGTGCCGCGAGTCGTCGAGACGGAGATCGCCGTGCTCAAGGGGATCATGGGCCAGGCGATCGTGACGATCGATGCGCGCAAGGGCGTGTACAAGGAGCAGAGGCGGGTGCTCACGCGCCTCGCCGACGCGCTGTGGTCCACGGATGCGCTGTGGAACGCAGGCGCTGATGTGCTCGAGCCCGCCTTCGCGGCCGATTTCGTTGCGGCGCAGACGGATGCGGAGCGGGCGCGCGTCGTCGTCGATCAGATCGCAAGTCTCACCGACCAGACAGCGCTCGACTGGCACGGGCGACTGGTGGGCGACGTCGATCCCGCCGAGGTCGGCATCTGGACTCCGCGCACTGCCCGCACCAGTACGCGGACCCAGACGCACGGTCCCGTGCGCCTCTCCGAAGGCGTGCACTGATGGCCCGCATCCGCCAGGCAGACGTCGACGAGGTCAAATCGCGCACGAACATCGGTGACATCGTCGGTGAGCGCGTCTCGTTGAAGTCGGCCGGCGTCGGCTCGCTCAAGGGCCTCTGCCCTTTTCACGATGAGAAGAGCCCGAGCTTTCACGTGCGACCGCAGGTCGGCTTCTACCACTGCTTCGGGTGCGGCGAATCAGGCGATGTCTACTCGTTCCTGCGGGCGATGGATCATGTCAGCTTCACCGAGGCGGTCGAGCGGCTCGCCGGTCGCCTCGGTTACACGCTGCACTACGAAGATGGGGGAGCCGCCCCCGAGACGAGCGGTCGCAGTCGCCTCTACGCAGCGAACACCGCAGCGGCCGAGTTCTTCCGTGCCCAGCTGCTGACGGCAGAAGCAGAGACCGCCCGGCGCTTTCTCGGTGAGCGCGGCTTCGATGCCGGCGCTGCTGCACACTTCAGCGTCGGTTACGCGCCGCGCGGCTGGGAAGGCATGATGAAGGCCCTCACGGCAGAGGGCTTCACCCGCGACGAGCTCCTGGCGGCGGGCCTCGTCTCTCAGGGGCAGCGCGGCGTGTACGACCGCTTCCGCGGCCGACTGGTCTGGCCGATCCGCGATGTCACCGGTCAGACGATCGGTTTCGGTGCGCGCAAGCTCTACGACGACGACCAGGGGCCGAAGTACCTGAACACCCCCGAGACCATCATCTACAAAAAGGCTCAAGTCCTGTACGGACTCGACCTCGCCAAACGTGACATCTCACGCGGCGACCCGCGCCGAGTCGTGGTCGTCGAGGGCTACACCGACGTCATGGCCTGCCATCTCGCCGGCGTCACCACCGCGATCGCAACGTGTGGCACGGCTTTCGGTTCCGAGCACATCAAGGTGCTGCGCCGCGTGATGGGCGATGATTCCAGCTCGGGCGAGATCGTGTTCACCTTCGACGGCGATGAGGCCGGTCAGAAGGCGGCATTGCGCGCCTTCAGTGAAGACGACCGGTTCAACGCGCAGACTTTCGTCGCCGTTGCGCCCAATGGCCTCGACCCGTGCGATCTGCGTCTGCAGCGCGGCGATGCGGCAGTGCGCGGTCTCATGGACGCCAAGGTTCCGATGTTCGAGTTCGCAATCGACCGCAAGCTCGCAGGTTTCGACCTCGCCACCGTCGAAGGCCAGGTCGGTGCGCTGCGCGCCGCGGCACCCATCGTCGCGGAGATCCGTGACCGTCTGCTGCGGCCGGGGTATGAGCGGGTGCTGGCGAGGCGCCTCGGCATGGATCCGACCGAGATCCATACCGAGGTCGAGCGGGCTGCCCGCGGTGCGGGTGCCGCTCGTGCACAGCATCCCGGTCAGCCGAAGGCACTGTCCTCGGACGCAGCGCCAGCTGCCCCGGAGGTGACGTTGGCGAGCCTTCCCCGCACCGCCGATATCGCGCTCGAGCGGGGAATGCTCATGGGGGCTCTCCAATACGGTCATCAGGTAGACCAGGAGATGCTTGCACGTGCCCTGGGTGAGCCGTTCCGGCATCCCGCTCTTGAGGCGGTGCGCGAGGCCATCGCAGCCGCACCTGACCGCACCAGGGCAGGGTGGTCGATGGCTGCCGTGAACGCCGTCCGTGAGCCGTACCGGTCGTTGGCCGGTGAGCTGCTCATGAGTCCGTTCCCCGCGAGAGATGAGGCCGGAGCTGTGGCCTCGACTGCGGATCTTTCGCGGCGCATGATCGTGCGTGGCCTCGCACGCGAGAAGCAGGAGCTGCTCGGTGCTATTCAGCGGGTGCCGGCTGATTCCGACGGTGGGCGCGCGCTCCGCATGCGGTTGCGTGACATCGACGCCGAGCGTCAGCGCTTCGCCGAGTCGTAACGCGATCTCGGGGATGCTGCACGAGAGGATGGGCTAATGTCACGTAGACCTCACTCTTCGCATGTGATCGACTGCTCCGACCTCGTGATCGATCGGATCGGGCACAGCGCACCGACCCGCGCGGTCGACGGCGTGACATTCGCGCTACCCCCGGGAGAGCTCATCTGCGTCGCAGGCCCCACCGGCTCCGGCAAGTCGACTCTGGTCGCAGCTCTCGCCGGATCGACTGACCCTTCTGTGCGCGTGGTGGGCGGACATGCAGAGGTGTGCGGTGTGAACATCCGAAAGCCTGGGCGCCGTCACCGCGAGCTCACCTATCTGACCGGGTACATTCCTCAGGCGGCCGGGGCTGATCTTCCTCCGACGCTGACCGTGAGCGAGGTTATTGCTGAGCCGATCTTCATTCGCGAGAAGCGTGTGAACAGCAGAGCTCTCTCCATCCGTGTCGCCACCCTTCTTGATGAGATGCATCTGCCGCTGGGAACGGCGGAGAAGTTCCCCTATGAGCTGAGCGCGGGAATGCGGCAGCGCGTCGCCATTGCGCGAGCGTTCGTGCTCGAGCCGAAAGTGCTCATCGCCGACGAGCCGCTGGCCAATCTCGACCTCGAAGTGAGGCCCGTGGTGTTCGACGCGATCACCCGTCGCCGGAAGGAAGACGGGATGGGTGCCTTGATGGTCACCAACGATGCGGCTTTCATCCGAGAACTCGATGCGGAGACACTGATGCTGCGCGGCGGCCATGTGGTGGCCAGAGGGGTCGGCAAAGACCTGCTGTGGGTGCCGGGCGCGCAAGCCGATTCGCCCGGGTGGTGACGGGGAGCACGACACGCCCGACCGGGCCCGTCGATGTCACAGAGGAGCGTGGGAGTTTGCTAAGATTGTGGAGTTGCCTCGGCGACGAAGCATATTCCCCGATAGCTCAATTGGCAGAGCAGCCGGCTGTTAACCGGCAGGTTGTTGGTTCGAGTCCAACTCGGGGAGCAGCATGCAGAAGGCCCCATCCTGTGGATGGGGCCTTCTGCGTTGAGCGGAAGAGTTCAGCGCGCCGAGCCCTTGAAGGAACCGGTCACGTCGAGCGCTGTCATCCCGGTCGTGTCCTTCGGATCCGGTTCGTAGATCATGCACTGGACCAGACGGTCGTTCGCCTGGGTCCAGGTGTCTTCTGTCGGAGTTATCCACCGGAGCGCGAGAGCCGATTCGAAGTAGTCCGTGCCGACGAACTCAGCGAACGCCGGTACGCACTGTGCTTCGATCTCCGTCAGCATCTCTTCTTCGGCGGGCAGGTGGTCGGTCGTGAGCTCGAACTCGAAGAACACCTCGTCGCTGTGCGGATCTGCACACGGCACCACGTCGATCTGCGTGATGTCACCGGCCGAGTCGAATGCAGGTATGCAGTCACTCACTGACAGCGAGAAGATGTCGATGCGTGCATCTTCGGTGACCTGGTTGTCTGCGTTCCGCTGGGGGTCGCTGTCGTCACCGATGATGTCCGCCAGCATGCTGCAGCCGCTCAGTGCGAGACTCAGCACGAGAGCCGATCCCACTATGGCCATTCGACGCGTCATGTGTATCTGGGCTCAGCCTTCCAGGTTGTCGACACCGGGCATCCACTGTGCGCCCGGCCGTCCCCAGCCGCGCTTGCGCGCGATCTTCTGAACGGTCTTCCAGTCGCTGTCAGAGAGCCGGTCCACGTACAGGATGCCGTCGAGATGATCGAACTCATGCTGCATGATCCGCGCGCGCCAGCCATCGACTTCGATGCGCACTGCGGTGTCGTCGAGGTCGATGCCCGTCACCAGAACGCGATCCGCCCGGCGAAGTGGGAACCTCTCACCCGGCACGGACAGGCAGCCCTCGGACTCCTCGTCGGGATCGGGTGATCCAGGCTCCGGAGGTGACATCCACAGCACCGGGTTGATGATTACGCCGCGCCACGGCTGGTCGTCGTCGTCCACGTACGCGTAGGTATAGATCCTCAGCGGTTCACCGACCTGCGGGGCCGCGAGTCCGACGCCGGGAGCGGCATCCATCGTCTCGAACATGTCGGCGACGAGCCGACGGATCTCATCCGTGATCTCATCGACCTCGGATGCGGGGGAGTGCAGGACGGGATCGCCCATGATGCGAATCGGAAGAACAGCCACGCCACAACACTACTGTCCGCGGATAGGCAGGTAGGGTTTTAGTGTGAGCCCCGAGGTGTGGATGTCAGTTGATGAAGTCAGCGATCAGCTGGTCGGGGCTTTCCAGAACCCCGCGCTCCTGCTGGGCATTCCGCTCGCTCTCGCCGGCGCCGTCTGCATGTCGTTCGGCGCACAGTACCAGCATCGCGGCGTCACCAAAGTCGAACGACTCAGCGGTGCGAACGGTGCGGCGGGGCTCAGCGCACGCCAGGTCAAGGGGCTCCTCACGCGGCCTTCATGGCTGATCGGCACACTCCTGCTCGGCCTCGCGATCATCTTCCAGCTCGCGGCTCTCGCTGTTGCTCCTCTGATCGTGGTGCAGCCGCTCGGGGCGATCGCGCTGGTCATCACCACACTTCTGAATGCGCGCGTGTCCGGGCACTCTCCGACGAGGAAGTCCGTCACGTCGATCATCGCCTGCGTGGGTGGGATCTTCCTGTTCGTGTTCCTTGCGGCGATCTTCGCCACAGAGAAGGACGTGACGACGCAGAACCTCTTCGTTATTCTCGCGGCGCTGGTGCTTGTGATCGTCGTTCTCGGGGCCTGTTGGCTGATTCTGCGACACCGGATGCGGGCACTGTTCTACGTGATCGGCGCCGGCGTCCTGTACGGATTCGTCGCGACCCTCGCCAAGGCGATCATCAAGCGCGTGCAGGCCGAGAACTTCGACTGGTTGACTCTGATCTGCGTGGTCGCTCTCATCGCGGCGACGGTTGTCGGCGCGTACTTCGTGCAGACTGCTTACAGTTCGGGCCCGCCGGACCTCGTCATCGCCGGCCTGACCGTGGTCGATCCGCTCGTCGCAGTGATCATCGGCATCGTCGTGCTCGGTGAAGCCGCAGCAGCACCCGCGTGGGTGGTGGTCTCGTTCGTCGTGATCGGTGCTGTCGCGGTATGGGGAGTGGTCGGTCTAGCCCGGTACCACCCGCAGGTGCTCAGCGACAGCCAGGACCTCGGGATCACGCGTGGAAGCAACGGGGCGCCAGGATCGTCGACGAGCTCCGAGAACGGTCAGTAAGCCTGATCGATGAGGTCCTCTGCGACCTCAGCAGCTGCGGCCTCATCGACGAAGAAGATCGTGCGCTTGCGCCCCTTGGCCCCCGCCGCAGGCACGTTCGTATAACTCGCACCCGCGAGCGCGAGCCCGAGCGCCGAGGCCTTGTCTGCGCCGGTCAGTACGAGCCACACGCGCTTCGACGAGTTGATGACGGGCCGGGTGAGGGTTACCCGCTCCGATGGCGGCTTCGGAGAGTCGCGCACTGGCAACACCGAGGCATCCGTTTCAGTGACTTCCGTGCGATCGGGGAAGAGCGATGCGATATGACCGTCAGGTCCGACACCGAGGAAGCACACCGCGAATGACGGCCATGGCTCATCCTCCGTGCCGAACCGCGCGAGTTCTGCCGCGTATGCGGCGGCAGCCTCGTCGAGGGTGAGCCCGCTGTCGGACGCAGGGGCCTCATGCACGTTCTCGGCAGGAACAGAGATGTGGTTCAAGAGCGCGTTTCGCGACTGCAACGCGTTTCGATCGGCAGATTCTCGGGCGACGAAGCGCTCATCGCCCCACCAGAAGTGCACCAGAGACCAATCGATCTGCGCAACCTTCGCATGCGCTGCCACGGACTGCAGCACCGCAGGTCCCATCGACCCGCCGGTGAGGGCGATGTGGGCGATGCGACCATTGCGAGTGCGCGCCTTCACGCGGGTGAGGAACCGGTCGGCGACTCGGGCAGCGACGGCTGCCGGAGTCGGCTCGACGACGACGAGCTTCTCAGCGGATCCTGCCTTCATGCGCTTCAGGCTACCGCCTCGGGTGGCCCCAGCTGTTCCCAGCCTGCGGTGATCACACGGCCATAGAGCACATCGGGGTCGAGCCGGCGCAGCTCTTCGGCAAGGCATTCGCGCAGCGTGCGGCGCGGGAGCACCAGGTCGTGATCAGGCTGGTCGGGCTGGGTGAGCACCGCCACGCCGGGCTCGGTGCGCTCCAGCAGGATGTCGCCGCTTGCACGGCTGAGACGCACCGACTTGATTCCCTCGGACCAGCGCTCCGGGTTCTCGTACGACCAGCGAACAGGCACCTGCAGCGCGAGCTGCAGCCATGCTGCCAGCAGGGCGGTGGATGGTGATCCGGCAGCGCCTCGCACGTCGACCGCAGTCACGGCTTCGAACGGGGGCTGGTCAAGGACGGCGGCCAGCTGCTCACGCCAGTGCGTGAGCCTGGTCCATGCCAGGTCCGTGTCGCCGGGTGCGTGGGTGCGTCCCCGGAGGGAGAGCCGATCGCGCACGTCGGGTGAGGTCGCGGCATCGGTGATCCGACGCTGCGCGATCTTCCCCAGCGGTGAGGATGCCGGGTCAGAAGGTGCCTCATCCGGCCACCATGCGACAACCGGTGCGTCGGGAAGCAGCAGCCCGGTGATGAGGCTCTCCTCGTTGCTCGCTGCGTCGCCGTAGGCCCTCAGCACGATGACTTCGCTCGCCCCGGCATCTCCGCCGATACGGATCTGCGCGTCGATGTGTGCTTCGCCTTCGCCTGTGGTCACCACGATGACACGCATCGGGTGCTCGCGCGAGGCATCGTTGGCCGCGTCGATCGCTGCCTCTGCGACGCCGTTGCGCGCCGAGATGACGAGTGTCAGCACGCGGCCGAGAGCGACGGCGCCGCCCTCTTCGCGCACCTTCACAAGCTGCTTTGCAACCTTGCTGACTGTGGTGTCGGGAAGATCGATGATCACGGGCGTCTCCAAACTCGTCCGTCGCGGGCAAGAAGCGCGTCAGCGGATTCCGGGCCCCAGGAACCGGGGGCGTACTGCTCCAGAGGGCCGCCCTCGCCGGCCCAGTACTGCTCTACCGGGTCGAGGATCTTCCAGCTGAGCTCGACCTCCTCGTGGCGGGGGAACAGAGGCGGGTCTCCCAGCAGCACGTCCAGGATGAGGCGTTCGTATGCCTCCGGGCTGGCCTCGGTGAAAGCATGACCGTAACCGAAGTCCATCGTCACGTCGCGCACGTTCGTGCCGGTGCCGGGAACCTTGGAACCGAACCGGATCGTGACGCCCTCATCGGGCTGAACGCGGATGACCAGTGCGTTCTGGCCGAGCTCAGCGGCATTTCCGCGTCCGAACAGGTGCTCGGGGGCCCGGTTGAAGACCACGGCGATCTCGGTGACGCGCCGGCCGAGGCGCTTTCCGCTACGCAGGTAGAACGGCACACCAGCCCAGCGGCGGTTGGCGATCTCGAGCTTGATGGCCGCATAGGTCTCGGTGACCGAGGCCGGGTTCATGCCGTCCTCTTCGAGGAACCCGTCGACCTGCTGACCACCCTGCCAGCCGCCTGCGTACTGCCCGCGGGCAGTGGCGAGAGACAGGTCTTCTGGGAGCTTCACCGCCGCGAGGACCTTCTCCTTCTCTGCGCGCAGGTTCTCGGCGGAGAGACTGATGGGCTCCTCCATCGCCGTGAGGGCGAGCAGCTGGAGGAGGTGGTTCTGGATCACGTCGCGCGCGGCGCCGATACCGTCGTAGTATCCGGCGCGTCCGCCGACGCCGATGTCCTCGGCCATCGTGATCTGCACGTGGTCGACGAAGTTGCGGTTCCAGATCGGCTCGTACAGCGCGTTGGCGAAGCGCAGCGCGAGGATGTTCTGCACCGTCTCTTTGCCGAGGTAGTGATCGATGCGGAAGATCGAATCTGCCGGGAATGCCACCTCGAGAGCCTCGTTCAGCGCACGTGCGGATTCGAGGTCGTTGCCGAAGGGCTTCTCGATCACGACGCGACGCCAGCGGTCTTCGCCGCGGTCATCGCCGACCAGGCCGGACTCCTTGAGCTGCTTGGCGACCAGCGGGAAGGACTTCGGTGGGATCGACAGGTAATAGGCGTGGTTGCCCATCGTGCCTCGTTCGACGTCGAGCTTCTCGACGGTCTCGCGGAGCTTCGCGAACGAGTCAGGGTTGTCGAACTCCCCGGAGACGAAACGGATGCCCTGCAGGAGCTGCTGCCAGGTCTCTTCGCGGAACTCGGTGCGGGCGTGCTCCTTGACGGCGTCGTAGACCACCTCCGCGAAGTCTTGGTCCTCCCAGTCACGCCGGGCGAACCCGACGAGCGCGAACCCGGGTGGCAGCAGGCCACGGTTGGCCAGGTCGTAGACCGCGGGCATGAGCTTCTTGCGGGACAGGTCGCCGGTCACACCGAAGATCACCAGGGCACTGGGTCCTGCGATTCGATTGAGACGGCGGTCATCGGGGTCGCGCAGCGGGTTGTGGCCGCGTGATACGGGAA
This sequence comes from Microbacterium sp., assembly GCF_048259935.1. Classification (GTDB taxonomy): domain Bacteria; phylum Actinomycetota; class Actinomycetes; order Actinomycetales; family Microbacteriaceae; genus Microbacterium. The sequence goes on from NZ_JBLXHF010000005.1 coordinate 213,052, forward strand.
CGGTCATCGGTGGGGGATGCTCCAGGTGGAAGGATTATTTCTGGGCGGCTTCGAAAAGAGTGAGTACGTCAGCCGAGTCGTCTGTAATGGTCAACGTCACGACGGGGCGACCGTGTTCCGCGAGTACCGCTGCGTCTCCGATCGCCTGAGCCTGGATGAGCTGACCATAGGTGAACGGACGTCCGGGGATCTCGAGATCCACGTCTGTGCGCTCGAGGATCTGCAGGAAGACTCCCTGCTCGGGTCCGCCCTTGTGATACTGGCCGGTCGAATGCAGAAAGCGCGGACCCCAGCCGAACGTGGTCGGTCGTCCGCAATCAGCGGCGACCAGCTCGCGAAGACCCTGCAGCTGCGGAATCTCGATGCGATTCACGTAGGCCTGGATCGCAACGTAGCCGTCTTCGGGAAGACGTGCCCACAGCGCATCCATGACGGCTTCGATGTCGCCCGACTCCGTGAGTGCGGCATCCGAGGCGCGCACCTCGATTCCGTTCTGGACGAATGCCGGGGCAACGGCCTCGGGGCGGGAGTCGAGAAGACCACGTGCGGCGACCTTCGCCGATTCGACATCGGGCTGGTCGAAGGGGTTGATGCCGAGGAGTCGGCCAGCGATCGCTGTGGCGTACTCCCACACGATGAAGCTCGCCCCGAGCGAGCCGCTGACGAGGATCTCGCCCTGGTGGCGTTCGCTGAGGTGGAACTGGTTCGCGTCATCGACCAGGCGCACGATCTGCAGGTCATCCGGCAGCTGGTCGAGTTCAGGCGAGACGGGCAGCAGGACGACGGGCAGGATGCCCGTGCCGTTCTTTCCCGTCGATTCCGCGACCAACTGCTCGATCCAGTCCGGGAGCCCCACGATGTGGGTGCCGTCGGTGACGAGACCGAGCTTGTCGCGCCGCGGCTGTGTTGCGGCGATCGCCGCTCCCAGCCGGAGTGCGGGGTTGTCGGCCTGGTCGATTGCCACCTGCAGCAGCGTCGCCTCGGCCTCGTCGAGGAGCTCGTCGATGTCGACGCCGGCGAGTCCAGACGGCACAAGACCGAACGCGGTGAGCGCCGAGTAGCGGCCGCCGACGTTCGGGTCTGCATTGAAGACCCGGTAACCGGCTTCGCGCGCGGAGATGTCCAAGGGAGAGCCGGGATCGGTGACGACGACGATCCGCCCGACCGGGTCGATGCCGATGTCGCGGAACGCCGTCTCGAAGGTACGCCGCTGCGAGTCGGTCTCGATCGTGGAGCCGGACTTCGACGACACGACCAGGACTGTCTCTGCCAGCTCCTCATCCAGCGCCGCGAGCACCTGGCCGGGGGCAGTCGAATCGAGGATCGTCAGCGGCACACCTGCGGTCTGCGCGATGACCTCGGGCGCAAGAGAGGATCCACCCATGCCCGCGAGCACGACGCGGCGCACGCCCGCGGCGCGGAGCTCGTCGCGCAGGGCGACGATCTCGGCCACGAGCGGGCGCGAAAGCGAGACCGCCTCGACCCAGCCCAGGCGCTTGGATGCCTCTTCTTCAGCATCTGCACCCCACAGGGTCGAATCGAAGGCGGTGAGGCGCGAGGCGACGAGTTCGTCGACGAGGTGCGGGACAACGTCTTCGATGGCGGCTTTCGCCGCACCGGAGGCATGGATGGAGAAGGTCATCGCTGAGCCTTGAGACCTTCTGCGACCTGCGCGAGCAGGTCATGCCAGGAATCGATGAACTTGGCAACGCCCTCGTCCTCGAGCACCTGGGTGACATCGGCGAAGTCGACGCCGACCTTCTCGAGGCCCGTGAAGACCTCGCGGGCCTCTTCGTAGCCCGCGGTGATCGTGTCGCCGCCGATGACGCCGTGGTCGAAGGTGGCCTCGAGAGTCTTCTCGGGCATGGTGTTCACAACGCCCTTGGCGACCAGCTCGGTGACGTAGAGCGTGTCGGGCAGGGCGGGATCCTTGACACCCGTGGAGGCCCACAGCGGGCGCTGCAGGTTCGCACCGGCGTCCAGGAGAGCCTTTGCGCGGTCGTCGGCGAAGGTCTTCTCGAACAGCTCGTATGCGAGACGGGCGTTCGCAAGGCCCGCCTTGCTCTTCAGCGCCAGTGCCTCATCGGTGCCGATCGCCGCAAGGCGCTTGTCGGTCTCGGTGTCGACGCGCGAGACGAAGAAGGAGGCAACGGACTCGATCGTGGACAGATCGATGCCGGCGGCCTTCGCGGTCTCCAGCCCGGTCAGGTACGCGTCGATGACCTCTGCGTAGCGCTCCAGGCTGAAGATGAGCGTGACGTTGACGCTGATGCCTGCACCGATCGCCTGCGCGATGGCGGGAAGCCCTGCCTTGGTGGCCGGAATCTTCACCAGCAGGTTCGGGCGATCGATTTTGGCCCACAGCTCCTTCGCCTGCGCGACGGTGCCGTCGGTGTCGTGTGCGAGGTCGGGGGAGACCTCGATCGATACGCGACCGTCGACGTGGCCGGAAGCCTCCCAGACCGGGCGGAAGATGTCGAGCGCTGCGCCGACATCCTGCGTGGTCGCGGCGAACACCGCTTCTTCTGCGGTCGCGCCGGAGGCGGCAAGCTCAGCGACCTGTGCGTCGTACGACGTGTCGTTCTTGTCGGTGATCGCGTTCGCGAAGATCGTCGGGTTCGTGGTGACACCGGTGACGTTGCGGGACTCGATCAGCTCGGCGAGGTTTCCCGAGTTGATGCGGGTGCGCGAGAGGTCGTCCAGCCAGATGCTGACGCCGGCGTCGTGAAGCTGAGAGGTGGGGGTGCTCATGCGTTCTCCTTGATGGTCTCGCGGGCCGCCTCGACGACGGCTTCGGCGGTGATGCCGAACTTCTGGAACAGTGTCTTGTAATCGGCGGATGCACCGAAGTGATCGATTGCGATGGAGCGGCCGGTGTCGCCGACGATGCCGCGCCAGCTGAGCGCAGAGCCCGCTTCGACCGAGACGCGGGCCTTGACGCCCTTCGGCAGGACGGACTCACGGTACGCGGCATCCTGCTCGTCGAACCACTCCAACGACGGAGCCGAGACGACGCGAGCGTTGATGCCCTCGCCAGCGAGCGTCTCGCGAGCGGCAACCGCGAGCTGCACTTCGGATCCGGTGGCGATGAGGATGACGTCCGGGGTGCCGCCCGGTGCCTCGGCGAGCACGTATGCACCCTTGGCGGTGTTCTCGGCCGACGCGAATGCATCACCGGATGCTGCGCCTTCGCCGCGCACGAAGTTCGGCACGTTCTGGCGGGTCAGGGCGAGACCGGTCGGGCCCCCGTGGCGACGGAGGATCTCCAGCCACGCGGCGGCCGTCTCATTGCCGTCCGCGGGGCGCACGACAGTGAAGTTGGGGATCGCGCGGAGCGTTGCGAGCTGCTCGATCGGCTGGTGGGTGGGGCCGTCCTCGCCCAGGGCCACGGAGTCGTGGGTCCACACGAAGATGCTCGGAATGTTCATCAGCGCGGCCAGGCGGACAGCGGGACGCATGTAGTCGCTGAAGATCAGGAACGTGCCGCCGAAGGAGCGAGTCTTGCCGTGCAGCGTGATGCCGTTGAGGATCGCTCCCATCGCGTGCTCACGGATGCCGAAGTGCAGCACGCGACCGTACGGGCTGCCCGACCATTCGTCGGTCGTCCACTCGGTGGGGATGAACGACTTCGCACCGGCGATGGTGGTGTTGTTGGATCCTGCGAGGTCGGCGGAACCGCCCCACAGCTCGGGGAGCTCGGGTGCGAGGGCATTGATGACCTTGCCGGATGCTGCGCGCGTGGACACCTCGGTGCCGCCCTCGAATGCGGGCAGGGCCTTCTCGAGGCCCTCGGGCAGAGCCTGTGCCTCGAGGCGATCGAGGAGAGCCTTGTTCTCGGGGTTCGCCGCTGCCCAGGCATCGAAGTCGGCCTGCCAGGCCGCACGAGCCTCTGCCGCACGCGAGGCGAGTTCGCGGGTGTGCGCGATGACGGCGTCCTCGACGACGAAGCTCTTCTTCGGGTCGAACCCGAGGACCTCCTTGGTCGCGGCGACCTCGTCGGCGCCCAGCGCGTTGCCATGCACCGTCTCTGTGCCGGCCTTGTTCGGGGCCGGGTAGCCGATGATCGTCTTGAGGATGACCAGGGTCGGCTTCTCCGTCTCTGCCTTGCCAGTCTCGATCGCGTCGAAGAGTTCCTGAGCATCTTCGATGTACGCACCGGTGCGAGTCCAGTCGACCTCGAGCACCTGCCAGCCGTACGAACGGTAACGGGCGGCGACATCCTCGGTGAATGCGACGTCTGTGTCGCCCTCGATCGAGATGCGGTTCGAGTCGTAGATCGCGATCAGGTTGCCGAGCTGCTGGTGGCCGGCCAGCGAGGAAGCCTCGCTGGTGACGCCTTCCTGCAGATCGCCATCTCCGGCGATGACGTACACGAAGTGATCGAACGGGCTCGTGCCCGCGGCGGCCTCGGGGTCGAACAGACCGCGCTCGTAGCGTGCGGCATAGGCGAAGCCGACCGCGGAGGCGAGGCCCTGGCCGAGGGGACCGGTGGTGATCTCCACGCCCTTGGTGTGGCCGTACTCAGGGTGCCCAGGCGTGAGTGATCCCCAGGTGCGCAGCGCTTCGAGGTCGCTCAGCTCCAGGCCGAACCCGCCGAGGTAGAGCTGCACGTACTGAGTGAGCGAGGAGTGACCGACCGAGAGGACGAATCGATCGCGGCCCAGCCAGTCGGTGTCGTTCGGGTCGTGGCGGAGCACACGCTGATAGAGCAAGTACGCAACGGGCGCGAGGCTCATTGCGGTGCCTGGGTGACCGTTACCGACCTTCTGCACGGCATCCGCCGCAAGAATTCGCGCGGTATCCACGGCGCGTCGGTCGATCTCTTCCCACTGCAGTTCGGTCACGGTTATGCCCTTTCCAACAACTTACGAGGGCGCCCAATTCCATAGCGTTCCGCGTCGTCGGGGAAAAATGCACAGCGCCGGGCGCGCGAGTGATTTTCAGCTTAGCGTCGTGCCGATGGTGTCGATACGACATTTCGTTCTCTTGCATACCGGTGCAGATGGCCTGCATTAGACTGGAGAGGTTGTCACAGCGCGTGCGGAGGAGGCGATCGGTATCTCGACCATGTCCCAGCCGACGGCGGTGAAGAAGTCGATCGGTCAGACGATCAAGGCTTATGTCGCACTGACGAAGCCGCGTGTCCTTGAGCTTCTGCTTGTGTCGACCGTGCCTGTCATGTTCCTCGCTGCGGGCGGCATGCCGAATCTCTGGCTCGTGCTTGCCACGGTCATCGGCGGCGCGATGAGCGCCGGTTCTGCCGCATCGTTCAACATGTACATCGACCGCGACATGGATGCGCACATGCATCGGACGCAGAACCGTCCCATCATCACCGGCCAGGTCACACCGCGCGCTGCGCTGATCTTCTCGTGGGTGCTCGCCGTCGCATCGACCCTCTGGCTGCTCGCGACGACCAACCTGCTGACTGCTTCGCTTTCGGTCGCCGCGATCTTCTTCTACGTGGTGATCTACACGCTGATCCTCAAGCGCCGTACCGAGCAGAACATCATCTGGGGTGGAATCGCTGGATGCTTCCCCGTCGTCATCGGCTGGTCCGCTGTCACCGGCGATGTGGCATGGCCGGCCATCGTGCTGTTCGTGCTCATTTTCCTGTGGACTCCGGCGCACTACTGGCCGCTGTCGATGAAGTACCGCGATGACTACTCCGGCGCGGACGTTCCCATGCTCGGGGTGACTCGCAACGCATCTCAGGTCGGCCTCCAGGTGATCCTCTACGCGTGGGCCACCGTGGCGTGCTCGTTGCTGCTGATCCCCGTCGCAGGCATGGGGCTGGTGTACACGGTTTCCGCTCTCGTCTTCGGCGGCTGGTTCATCTACGAGTCGCACCGCCTGTATGACCAGGCGGTGCGAGGCTCGAATCCGCGTCCGATGCGTGTGTTCCACGCATCGATCACTTACTTGACGCTGATCTTCGTGGCGGTCGCGATCGACCCGCTGCTGCCGTTCTGATCCGAATCTTCGAACGCTGGCGCTTCTTCTGCCTCTGGCGCATCTTCGAGCTCTGGCGCCTCTTCCGGCGTTGAGAATTCGTTCTCAGCGCCTCGGTCGATCTCTGCGACAGTCGCGGGAGTGCGCGGGGCCACAATCGCCTTCACCGCCGCGAGGCCGAGTGTGAGAAGGACCCCGATGATGCCCGCTGCGAGGATCGCGGCGCCGGCTGTGATCCATGCCTGCCCGACGTAGACCTCGATGTTGGTCGCGCTGCCGTCGAGAAGGGTCCGTTGCATGGTGCTCGTGTTGTCCAAGACGAGCCAGCCGCCGACGAACGCGGCGACGAGCGAGAGTGCCAGGAGAAGCCAGTAAGGGATGCTGCGCGAGAGGGACGTATTCTTCATGCCCGCCAGCATCCACACCCTTCTGATGCAGAAGCGATGTGCGCGCTATGGGCGGGCTGGGCGCTTCAGCCGAAGAACGACGACCGTGTAGGCCGCAGCCGACAGCGATGCGAGAACCATGTGGATGCCGACGAGAAGCGCTGGCAGCCCCTCCCGCGCCTGCCAGACGCCGACGAAGATCTGCACTGCCACGACGATCGCAAGGACGGTGAGCCAGTATCGCGGCTGAAGTCGCAGCATCCAGGCGGAGATGAGCAGGGCGGCGATGAGCCCGGCGAGGATGTAGCCGGGCCACGAGTGCACGTGCGCGAGCACGGTCGCGTCGAACCCGTCCCTGATGACGTTGGCGTCGCCGGAGTGCGGGCCGGAGCCGGTCGTCAGCACGCCGAAGAAGATCGTCGCTGCCAGGGCGAGTCCCGTCAAGTGCGAGAGCGCGGCGAACCAGCGCGGAACCACGCTGACGCGCTGCACGTCCGGCTCTCTCATGCGCACGAGGAATGCCGCGGTCACGCACACGAGCGCGAGCGAGGAAGCGTAATGGAATCCGACGATGAACGGATTGAGCCCGGTAAGTACAGTGATGCCGCCGACGAAGGCCTGCGCGACGACGCCGATCAGCACGATCCACGCCAGTGTCGTCAGATCACGACGGGTGGAGGTGATGCGCAGCGAGTGCACGGCGCCCAGGATCGTGACCAGGATCAGGCCGAGCGTGAAGAACGGGAAGGCCTCATCGGTGAAAGGCAGGGCCACCGCATAGAAGACGACGCCCGTGACGATGCCCGCGAGAGCGAACCAGAGTGCCGCCCGCAACGAGCGGCGCCCGCCCACCGCATGCAGAGTGAGCAGCAGAACCGCGATGGCGAGGAGACCGACGAGGCCGGTCATGGTGCGGTTGCCGAACTCGATGAGGCCGTGGATTCCCTGCACCTCGTAGATCGGCACGAGCGATTCAGGGGTGCACAGCGGCCAATCCGAGCAGCCGAGACCCGAGCCGGTGAGGCGCACCGCGCCACCCGTGCCGATGATGATCACTTCGGCGATGAACGACAGCCAGGCGAACACACGCAGCGGACGACCGATGACGGCCGATGGCTGTCCCTTTCGAGCAGAACGGACATCGGGGGCGACGATCTCGGGCATGTGTCCTCCGGTCCGCGCCTGGACACGCGGACACGGCCCGGATGTCAGGGGAACCTGTAGAATCGGATTGTTGCGATGCATGCCCGCTTGGCGAGAAAGCACCGTTAACAGTTTAGGCGCGAAGATCGCGTCCGTGATGAGGCCCACCAGCGGCACCGAAGCACATCGCCACAGATGTGATTCGACGTGTCGGGGCGGATGACACCGTTTGGGTCCAACGAGGAGAGTGTGATGTCCGATGTGCTGATCGACCGTCCAGAGCTCGATGGTCTGGGGGTGTACGAATTCGGCTGGCACGATGAAGACGCCGCCGGTGCTATCGCGAAACGCGGACTCTCCGAGGACGTCGTCCGCGGAATCTCAGCTCTCAAGAGCGAGCCCGAGTGGATGCTGAAGACTCGCCTGAAGGGCCTGCAGCTGTTCGGGCGCAAGCCGATGCCCACCTGGGGCGCTGACCTCAGCGACATCGACTTCGACAACATCAAATACTTCGTCCGGTCCACCGAGAAGCAGGCACAGTCCTGGGAAGATCTTCCGGCCGAGATCCGCGACACCTACGAGAAGCTCGGTATTCCTGAGGCTGAGCGTCAGCGCCTCGTCGCCGGCGTTGCGGCACAGTACGAGTCCGAGGTCGTGTACCACCAGATCCGTGAGGACCTCGAGCAGCAGGGTGTCATCTTCATGGACACCGACACTGCGCTTCGCGAGCACCCCGAGTTCTTCGAAGAGTACTTCGGCACAGTGATCCCCACCGGGGACAACAAGTTCGCAGCTCTCAACACCGCCGTCTGGTCGGGCGGCTCCTTCGTGTACGTGCCCAAGGGCGTTCACGTCGAGATCCCGCTGCAGGCGTACTTCCGCATCAACACCGAGAACATGGGGCAGTTCGAGCGCACCCTGATCATCGCCGACGAGGACAGCTACGTCCACTACATCGAGGGCTGCACCGCCCCGATCTACAAGTCGGACTCGCTGCACTCCGCTGTGGTCGAGATCATCGTCAAGAAGAACGCTCGCGTTCGCTACACGACGATTCAGAACTGGTCGAACAACGTCTACAACCTCGTCACCAAGCGTGCAGTCGCTCACGAGGGCGCCACCATGGAGTGGGTCGACGGCAACATCGGCTCCAAGGTCACGATGAAGTACCCGTCGATTTACTTGATGGGCGAGCACGCCAAGGGCGAGACGCTCTCGGTCGCATTCGCGGGCCCCGGACAGCACCAGGATGCCGGCGCGAAGATGGTCCACATGGCGCCGTACACGCAGTCGTCGATCGTCTCGAAGTCGATCGCGCGCGGTGGCGGCCGTTCAGCATACCGCGGCGAGGTCCGCGTGGATCCGGCCGCTCACCATTCGGCCAACTCCGTCGTCTGCGACGCGCTTCTGATCGACACGAAGTCGCGCTCCGACACCTACCCGTCGATCGATATCCGCGTCGACGACGTGCAGCTCGGCCATGAGGCCACGGTCTCGAAGGTCAGTGCGGAGCAGCTCTTCTACCTGCAGTCGCGCGGTTTGGAAGAGACCGAGGCGATGGCGATGATCGTGCGCGGCTTCATCGAGCCGATCGCACGCGAACTGCCGATGGAATACGCCATGGAGTTGAACAAGCTCATCGAAATGGGCATGGAAGGATCGGTCGGCTAAATGGCGGCCCAGGCTACCGCGCCCGCAGAGGCGCAGCACACGAACGCGCACATCGACCCGGCGGCTCAGCTGGCGAACTCCGGTTTTATTCCGGTTCAGACCCGTTCGGAGCGTCCGCGCTCCTTCGACCCTGACGACTTCGGCACGCCCACGGGCCGCGAGGTCAACTGGAAGCACACTCCCGTCGCACAGCTGACGCCCCTGTTCAGCACCGCTGAGCAGAACGACGGCGTCACGTACGAGATCGAGAGCGGCACGCAGTTCATCGCCGCTCCACTCGCTGCCGGTGACGCACCACGGGGAGAGTTCTTCGTTCCGGAGGACATCGTCTCCGCTGTCGCATGGCAGGGTACCGATGCAGGCATGCACGTGCGCATCCCGCGCGATGAAGAAGTTGCCGAGCCCGTGTTCATCACGATCACAGGTCAAGGTGCTGACCGTCGCGCCGACGCGCACATCGTCATCGAAGCACTCGAGAACAGCTCAGCGACGGTCGTGCTGCGCCACCTCGGGTCAGCGCAGTATGCGCAGAACGTTGAGATCCTCGCCCGAGGTGGCTCACGTCTGACAGTCATCAGCGTGCAGCGCTGGGAAGATGACGCGGTTCACGCAGCATCCCACCAGGCTCGTGTCGACAAGGATGCACTCCTCAAGCACTTCGTCATCAGCTTCGGCGGCGGCATTGTTCGAGTGAACCCGAACCTCGAGCTTTCGGGTACGGGCTCCGAAGGACGCATGTACGGGCTGAGCTATGCCGACGCAGGACAGCACCTGGAGAGCCAGGTCTACCTGCACCACAAGGGCGCTCACACGATCGGCGATGTTCTTTACAAGGGCGCACTGCAGGGCGAGAAGGCACACAGCGTGTGGATCGGCGACGTGCTCATCGGTGCGGATGCCACCGGCACCGACTCGTACGAAGCGAACCGCAACCTGGTGCTCACCGAGGGCGCACGCGCTGACTCGATCCCGAACCTCGAGATCAAGACCGGTGACATCCTCGGCGCAGGTCACGCCAGTGCGACCGGTCGTTTCGACGACGAGCAGCTGTTCTACCTGCAGACTCGTGGCATCGATGAAGAAGAGGCCCGCCGTCTGGTGGTTCTCGGCTTCCTCAGCGATGTCGTGCAGCGCCTCGGCATCCCCGCTCTGGAAGAGGAGCTGCTCGCAGCGATCGACACCGAACTCACGGCGGTGAGTGCATGACCGCTCAGCGCGCCTGCAGTGCAAGCGAGCTCGAGCAGGACACGCCGTTGCGCGTTGAGCTCGACGGCGTGCCGATCGCCATCGTCAAGGACTCGAATGATGAGATCCACGCGATCGGCGATACCTGCACCCACGGTGCGATCTCGCTCTCCGAAGGATTCGTCGAAGGCGACACGCTGGAATGCTGGGCCCACGGCTCGCAGTTCTCGTTGCTCACCGGCATCCCCCGGAATCTCCCCGCTTATGAGCCCGTTCCGGTCTACGTCGTCACGATCGACGGCGACGACGTGCTCATTGATCCGACTGTGACGAAGGAAGTCTGAAATGTCTGTTCTTGAAATCCGCGACCTGCATGTCTCGGTCGAGACCGAGACCGGGTCGACCCCGATCCTCAACGGAATCAACCTCACCATGAAGACCGGTGAGACCCACGCCATCATGGGCCCCAACGGCTCGGGCAAGTCCACGCTCGCATACACGATCGCGGGCCACCCGAAGTACACCGTCACCGGTGGAACGATCACCTTCGACGGCGACGACGTCCTGGCGATGTCCGTCGACGAGCGTGCACGCGCAGGACTCTTCCTCGCGATGCAGTACCCCGTCGAGATCCCCGGCGTCACGGTCACCAACTTCCTGCGTACCGCCAAGACGGCGCTCGACGGCGAAGCGCCTTCGATCCGCTCCTGGACTAAGGACGTCAAGTCCGCGATGACGAACCTGCGCATGGACCCGAAGTTCGCGCAGCGCAACGTCAACGAAGGCTTCTCCGGCGGTGAGAAGAAGCGTCACGAGATCCTGCAGCTCGAGGTGCTCAAGCCGAAGTTCGCGATTCTCGACGAGACCGACTCCGGTCTTGACGTCGACGCGCTGAAGATCGTTTCCGAGGGCGTCAACCGCGCGAAGGAGGCTACCGGTCTCGGTGTGCTTCTCATCACGCACTACACGCGCATCCTCCGCTACATCCGCCCGGAGTTCGTGCACGTCATCGTCGCCGGGAAGATCGTTGAAGAGGGCGGCTCCGAGCTCGCCGACCGTCTCGAGGAAGAGGGCTACGACCGCTTCCTCGACCCGGCTGCTCCCATTGAGGCGTAGGCTGAGGACATGAGCGCGACTCTTGCACCTGAGAAGTTCGAAGAGGTCACCGAGGCTCTCAAAGATGTCATGGATCCCGAACTCGGGATCAACGTCGTCGACCTCGGTCTGATCTACGATCTGGCTTGGGACGATGAGAACGATGCCCTCGTCATTCACATGACGCTCACCAGCGCTGGCTGCCCGCTCACCGATGTTCTCGAAGAGCAGACCGCGCAGGCTTTGGATTCTGTCGTCGACCGCTTCCGCATCAACTGGGTGTGGATGCCGCCGTGGGGCCCCGAGAAGATCACGGACGACGGGCGCGACATGATGCGCGCGCTCGGCTTCGCGATCTGACGTGATCCAGAAGGTCTCGGCGCTTCCGCTGGAGCAGCTCAGGCAGCGCACCAGCGAGAAGTGGCGTGAATATCCCGAGGACGTTCTGCCACTGTTCGTCGCCGAGACCGACTTTCCGCTGGCTCCAGCGATCACTGCGGCGCTCGAGCGGGCGGTGCGCACCGGCGACACCGGTTACGTTGCCTCGCGCACACCGCTGGCCGAGGCGTTCGTGGGCTTCGCGCAGCGTCGATACGGCTGGACACCGGATGCTGCTCGGATGCGGTCGACCGCCGATGTCAGTATGGGCATCGTCGAGATCTTGCGCCGGGTGACGAGTCCGGGAGACCGGGTCATCGTCACGACTCCCGTCTACCCACCGTTCTTCGATCTCGTCGAAGAAGCTGGTGCCATCGTCGAGCGTGTTCCGCTGCGCGACGTGGGTGACCGCTGGGAGCTGGATCTCGACGGCATCCGTATCGCGCTGGAGAACGGCGCGCGTGCGGTTCTGCTGTGCAACCCGCATAACCCGACTGGCACTGTGCACTCGGTGGCGTCTCTCGCGGCTCTGGCCGAGCTCGCGGCTGCTCACGGCGCTGCCGTGGTCTCTGATGAGATCCACGCGCCGCTTGCGCAGCCTGACTCCGGATTCGCCCCATTCCTGGGTGTATCGGATGCCGCGCGCACCGTCGGCTACGCCGTCGTCAGCGCGAGCAAGGCCTTCAACCTCGCCGGCCTCAAGTGCGCGCTCATGGTCGCCGCCGCAGATGACACCGCACGGCTCCTGCGAAGCCTGCCTATTGAGGTGGAATGGCGTACGGGGCAGTTCGGGATGCTCGCAGCCACTGCCGCTTTCTCGCCGCAGAGTGACGCATGGCTGGATGGACTGCTCATCACTCTCGACGAGAATCGTCGTCTCATCGCAGATCTTCTCGCTCAGCACATTCCTGGCGCACACTATCGGATGCCGGATGCGGGCTACCTCGCCTGGATCGACCTCACAGATCTCGGCTGGGGCGCGAACCCTTCTAAACGCATCCTCCGCGAGGCCAAGGTCGCACTGCACTTCGGGCCGGCGTTCGGCACCGAAGGCGCAGGCCATGTCCGGCTGAACTTCGGCACGAGCCCTGAGATCATCACCGAAGCGATCACCCGCATCGCCGCTCTCGGGCCCGTTGAGTCTTCGCCCCGCGCATGAGCCTGCAGGCTGTCCCATCGATCTGGGATAGGGAGCGCATCTGGGTCACGATCGGTGCGATCGCACTGATCTTCCTCGCGGCGATCGAATCGCTTGCCGTCACCACTGTCATGCCGGTGGTCAGCGCGGCTCTGGACGGTGAAGCCCTCTACGCGGTCGCGTTCGCGGGCACATTGGCGACCAGCGTCATCGGCATGGTCATATGCGGCGCGTGGTCGGATGCTCGCGGTCCTCGTGGTCCGCTGTACGTCGCCGTGTCGCTGTTCATCGCAGGTCTGCTGATCTCTGGGTTCGCGTTCTCGATGGAGCAGTTCCTCGTAGGCCGCCTCGTGCAGGGTCTCGGCGCAGGTGGCGAGACCGTCGCACTCTACGTCGTGGTCGCACGGCTGTACCCGTCGCAGCTGCACGGACGGATCTTCGCGGCATTCGCCGCTGCGTGGGTTGTCCCCGCGATGATCGGACCCTTCCTGGCCGGTGCCGTTGCCGAGTTCCTCGACTGGCGGTGGGCGTTCCTCGGCGTCGCGGTGCTCACGGCGATCGCCTTCGTCATGATCGCGGTCAGGCTCCGCGCACTGGAGCTCGGCGGCGGTGACGCCTCCAGCGTCAAGGGTCTCGGCCGTCGGCTCCTGCTCGCGGTCGTCGTGGCAGCGGCAGCTGTCGCCGTGGGCCTGACTGCCGACGCTCCGCCGACGGTGGGGTGGCCGATCGCACTCGTGGCGCTGGTTGTGATCGGCTTCGCCGTCGTGCCGTTGCTGCCCACGGGAACACTTCGCGCAGCCCGAGGACTGCCGAGCGTGGTGCTCGTGCGAGGTCTCGTCGCTGGTGCATTCTTCGCCACCGAGGCGTATATCCCGTATCTGCTGATGGCGGAGTTCGGGTTCACTCCGACGTGGGCGGGAATCGCGCTGATGTTCGCGGCCTTCGCCTGGGCCGGGGGATCCGCGATCCAGGGGCGATTCGGTGAAGAACTCGGCAACCGTCGCATTGCTCTCATCAGTCTGGTGCTGCTCCTCGTCGCTGTCATGAGTGTGCTGGTCACTGCTCTGACCATGGCGAGCCCGCTCATCGTCGTGATCGGCTGGGGGCTTGCCGGTGGTGGCATGGGGCTGCTATACCCCAGGCTCACCGTGTTGACGCTGGCGTACTCCGCACCGGGGAATGCCGGATTCAACTCTTCGGCACTCTCGATCTCCGACGCCACAGGCTCGTCGGTTGCCGTCGCTCTCGTCGGGCTCGGTGTGGCAACGCTGGGCGGAGGCCCGGCGGCATTTCCACTCGTGTTCGTCTTCTCGGCCATCGTGCTGCTGGTGGCGATGCTTCCCGGATTCCGGCTCGGTCACGGAGCTGAACTGGGCTGAGGTGACCGTGCGAGCCGCAGCGCGGCGATCATCACGACTACGGCCAGCAGTGCTGTGAGCGGCGTCGCGCCGAGAACCAGAAGTCCTGAGATCGCGGCGATGCCGAGTGCAGATGCTGCGGTGAGGCGCACGGTAGATCGTGTCGCCCGGGGAGCGGGACGCGCCTCGATCCGTGCCAGCGCCCAAGCCACCAGCGCCGTCAAGGTGAAGACGACGGCAAGCCACAGCGGGCGTGTCATCCACCACTCGAGACTGCTCGGCTGCGGCAAAGGGATGCCAGTGCTCATCGCGAACACGGCGCTCGCGCCAGCCATCACGAGCAGCACGGGCATGTGCCAGAGATAGATCGTCATCGCGCGCGGCGTGACGAACGTGCGCAACCGCGTACCCAGAGGCATCATGCTCCAGGTGTTCAGCCGCTCGCGCAGGAGCGACATCAGCATGGTGTGCGCAACCCCGACGAACAGGAGCGCTGTCGTCGGTGGGTTGATGTTCTCGATGAGATCGGGGGAGTAGATGCCCGCAGCGACGCTGAGGATGAGGCCGCCCAGCGCGGCGAGCGCGATGATCGCGCGCATCCGGCGAGATACCGATCCGATTCGCCCGTCGGCGAGGAAGAACCCCACCTGCTGCAGTGCGAGCCACACGAAGGCGAGGTTCAGGAAGCCCAGTGCGTCCACTCCGGTGAAGATCCGCACGGCATCGACGACCGCGGCGGCGGTGACGAGAAGGGCGATCGTACGCCACGGAGCGCGCTCATGAGCGCGGACGAGTGCGGGCAGCAGTACCTGGCAGAGCAGGAACACCCCGAGGAACCAGAGTGGCTGTCCGAATCGGAACCCTGCGATACCCACGAGGTCCCCGGGTACGCCGTACGCGAGGAGCGCGGTGAGACCGATGGCGACGAATCCGACAGTCCACACGGCTGGCAGGAGAAGGCGATGAATGCGCGCGGCGACGAAGGTCGATGCGGTGCCGCCGCGATTGCGTGAGCGGACGAACGACGTGTAACCGGCGAATCCGGCGATCACGAAGAACAGCGGCATGACCTGCAGCAGCCAGCTCAGCGGTGCGATCCACGCTGACCCGTCGCTCGCGTTGGCGAACAGAGGACCGGCATCGGTCACTGTGACGCCGACCATGAGCGAGTGGATCAGGACGACTCCGACCACGCAGAGTGCGCGGACCAGGTCGATGCCGGTATCTCTGGCGCCACCGGACGTTGAGGCGGCCGGCACAGGCGTGCGAGTGATGGTCGGACGCAGATCCGCGATGGCCATGTGGTTCCTCCTCAGTAGGTGTCCGAGGAGGTTATGAACCTGGTGCCGGTGGCCGCATCACACGATGGTGCCGACCTGCCCCATACCGTCGTACGGGGTCTCAGGCGGGTTCAGCCGGGCCAGTGTCGTATGCGAAGATCACGGCGTGCACGCGGTCGCGTGCACCGATCTTCGCAAGCACCTTTCCGACGTGCGTCTTCACGGTCTGCTCTGCGATGAACAGGGCAGAGGCGATCTCGCCGTTGGAGCGTCCTTGACCGATCAGCACGAGCACCTCGCGCTCGCGATCGGTGAGATCGGCGAGCAGGTTCGTGGGAGCTGTCGCCCGAGGCTTCTGCGTGGCGAACTGCGCGATCATGCGGCGGGTCACGCTCGGGGCCAGCAGGGCATCGCCGGCGGCGATCACCCGCACAGCGTGCACAAGTTCTTCGGGCAGCGCATCTTTCAGCAGAAATCCGCTGGCGCCGGCCTGCAGCGCATCGTAGACGTAGTCGTCGATGTCGAACGTCGTGAGCATGAGGATGCGGGGCACCTTAGCGGCGGGGTAGCCGGGGCCGAGGATTCGACGCGTCGCCTCTATGCCGTCCAGCTGCGGCATCCGCACGTCCATCAGGATCACGTCGGGATCGACGCGTGCTGCCAGAGACACCGCTTCGAGGCCGTCGGAGGCCTGCCCTGTCACGGTGATGCCGTCGTGCGCGTCCAGGAGCGCGGCGAAGCCCGCTCTGACCATGGCCTGGTCATCGGCGATGAGGACTTCGATCGTCACGGGCATCCTGCCGTCATGGTGTTCCTTCCAACGATACGTTCGGATGCCGCGGCATCCGCGCTGTCACGGTCCAGAAGCGGTCGATATCGGAACCGGCGGCAACGCAACTGCCACCGAGGAGGGTCGCGCGTTCGTGCATGCCACGCAGTCCATGACCGCCCGGAGTCCCGGGAGTTTCGGCGTCATAGGGGTTGCGCACAACGAGTGTCACATCTGTATCATCCGCTGACAACGATACCGAGATCGGGGCCCCGGGGGAGTGCCGGAGCGCATTGCTCAGCGCTTCCTGCGTGATCCGGTAGATGGCGAGCTGCGTGGCGGTGGAGATGTCGCCGCTGACGGCATGGCTCAGCGATACTGCGGCCCCCGCGCGGCGGGTCGCCTCCACGAGTGTGGGGATCTCGTCGATGCCGAACTGCGGTGCGAGTTCTGCCGCTTGATCTTCCGTGCGCAGCACACCGAGTATGCGGCGCATCTCAGTGAGCGCCCCGCGAGCGGATGCCGCGATGTCATCGAACTCGGACGCGGCATCCGGTGCGAGATCGGGGACTCGGTACCGGGCGGTGGAGGCCTGGACCTGGATGAGCGACATACTGTGCGCCACGACGTCATGCAGTTCGCGTGCGATGCGGGTGCGCTCTTCGACGAGTTCACGCCTGGACTGCTCCTGTGCAGTATTGGCCCGCTCGCGGGTGAGTTCCTCGCCGAGGCGAAGCCGTCCGGCGAGCAGGAGTGCGATCAGGTAGATGCCGGCGACGATCGAGGTCGTGACGATCAGAGAGGTGCCGCTCGGAATGGACGGCTGCATGATCGCCGCGATGACACCGGCGGCACTCCCGAGAGCGAACTGGATGAGACCTGGTCGCCAACCCCGCCGGAAGGTCACGGTCGCGACGACGACGACGAAGGCGATCAGCATCGGCACAGACCACGGCCATGGCGCGCTCACCGAAGCCTCGCGCGAAACCATCAACGGGAAGAGCACTGCAGACACCGTGAACAGAAGCAGCGCGAGATTCGGATACCAGAGCGAGATCAGTGGCGCGCCGACCGCGGCGAGGGCGAGAGCCATGGTGACCGCGACCGGTGCGCCATAGATGGCAGCGTGCACGGGCACGAGCACGGTATAGAGGATCACAGCGATCACCGACAGGATCACGGTGAGCACGAAGGTCCGGTCGCGCGGCAGAGCGTTCCGCTGTCTCCTGTGCTCGCTCTTCGTCGCCTTCATGGGAGTCATCCTGCCACCTCAGCGGTCGCGCGCTCGGACAGCTCGCTCTCCGCGGCAGCGCGCTGTGTCGCGTGCTGGTCACGCCTGCGACGGCGAATCGTTGTCACCCGGTCGATCACGATGCCGATGATCAGCGCCGCAGCGATTCCGATCACGGCGCTGAGCAATGGCTGGTCCACGAGCCATTTCCCCGCCAGGAGACCGATGCCGACGCTGTAGATCGCCCATGAGGCTGCCGCAACCACGCTGATCGGCAGGAAGCGCCGCCACGGGTATCCGAGTGCGCCGGCAGACATGTTCACCGCGACGCGGCCGACCGGGACGTATCGGGCGCCGAGGATGAGGGGAGCGCCGCTGCGAGTCAGCCTGCTCTGCGCACGCGCGAAGACCGCGGCAACGCGAGGGCGCCGCATCCAGGAAAAGCGGGTCGTGCCCACAGAGCGCCCGATGGCATACGCGATGTTGTCGCCGATCATGGCGCCGAGGGCTGCGAACGCGACCAGCATCACGAGATCGGTACCACCGGTGGATGCCGCGACCGCAGCCGCGGCAACGAGCACCGTCTCGCTCGGAATCGGCGGGAAGAAGCCGTCGATCACTGCTGTCGCGAAGATGACCAGATACAGCCACGGAGAGGCGACCGCCTGCATGATGAGCTCGTTGATGATGTCCACGAGGAGAACTTACGATTGAGGTTCAGAACACCACATCACCCCGAGGTATCGATCGCGTCATACTTCAGAGGGGTCTTCGGTGCCGGGGATCTGCGCAGGCGGCGCGACGTATACTGAGAGGCTGGCCCGGTGTCTTCACATTTCACGGGCCGCTCCACCCCTCCCTGACGAAACGGACAATTGCTGTGCTTGCCGTGCACGACCTCGAGATTCGCGTTGGCGCCCGCCTCCTTATGGATGGCGTGTCGTTCCGCGTCTCCGACGGCGACAAGATCGGACTGGTCGGACGCAACGGCGCCGGCAAGACCACTCTGACGAAGGTGCTCGCAGGTGACCTGCTGCCTTCGGATGGCAAGGTGACGAAGTCCGGAGAGCTGGGTTACCTCCCGCAGGATCCCCGCTCGGGCGATCCGGAGATGCTCGCGCGCACCCGTATCCTGGATGCACGAGGTCTCGGCACCATTCAGCTGGGTCTGAGCAAAGCTGCCGAAGACATGGCATCCGCCGACCCGGCCGTCGCCGAGAAGGCGATGCGTCGCTTCGGCAACCTCACCGAGCAGTTCGAGGGACTCGGCGGCTACGCGGCCGAGGCTGAGGCCGCATCCATCGCGAACAACCTCTCGCTGCCCGATCGCATCCTCGATCAGCCGCTGAAGTCGCTCTCCGGTGGGCAGCGGCGCCGCATCGAGCTCGCGCGCATCCTGTTCTCCGATGCCGAGACGATGATCCTCGACGAGCCGACCAACCACCTCGACGCCGACAGTGTCGTGTGGCTGCGCGAATTCCTGAAGAACTACAAGGGCGGGCTGATCGTGATCAGCCACGATATCGAGATCGTCGGCGAGACGGTGAACCGGGTGTTCTACCTCGACGCCAACCGTCAGAGCATCGACATCTACAACATGAACTGGAAGAACTACCTGCGCCAGCGGGTGGCTGACGAGGAGCGCCGCAAGAAGGAGCGCGCGAACGCCGAGAAGAAGGCGACTTCGCTGCAGCAGCAGGCCGCCCGCTTCGGGGCGAAGGCGTCGAAGGCTGCGGCTGCGCACCAGATGGTGGCGCGTGCCGAGAAGCTGCTCGCGGGGCTGGACGACGTGCGCGAGGTGGATCGGGTCGCGAAGCTCCGGTTCCCGAAGCCAGCGCCCTGCGGCAAGACGCCAATGATGGCAACCGGACTTTCGAAGTCGTACGGCTCTTTGGAGATTTTCACCGATGTCGACCTCGCGATCGACCGCGGATCCAAGGTCGTTGTGCTCGGCCTCAACGGTGCCGGCAAGACCACGCTGTTGCGGATGCTGGCGGGCGTCGACGAGCCCGACACGGGAGAGTTGCAGCCGGGATTCGGCGTGAAGATCGGCTACTACGCGCAGGAGCACGAGAACCTCGACGTCGAACGATCCGTGCTGCAGAACATGATCTCGGCGGCTCCCCACATCACCGAGATGGAGGCGCGGCGCGTACTTGGTTCGTTCCTGTTCACTGGCGACGATGTGCTCAAGCCCGCCGGGGTCCTCTCCGGCGGCGAGAAGACGCGACTGTCGCTGGCGACCCTGGTCGTGTCGTCTGCGAACCTGCTGCTGCTCGATGAGCCGACGAACAACCTCGACCCGGCATCCCGCGAAGAGATCCTCGATGCACTCGCGCACTACGAAGGCGCTGTCGTGCTCGTCTCGCACGACCCGGGGGCTGTGCAGTCGTTGAACCCCGAGCGCGTGTTGATCCTGCCCGACGGCGTCGAGGATATCTGGAACCAGGAGTACCAGGACCTCATCGAGCTCGCTTGACGCGCTCTTTTCGCGTGAGACCGGCGTAGGTGCAGCACGATAGCGTCGAAGCATGGTGGATCAGCAGCTGGCGAAGTCGTTCGAGAGCATCGGCGAGGAGTACGACCGCTATCGGCCTGGTTTTCCCGATGCGGCGGCGGAGGACATCCTGCGGAAGCGAGTGGATGCCGTGCTCGACCTGGGGGCCGGCACGGGCAAGTTCACCGAGCTGCTCATCGAGCGCGCTGATCGGGTGATCGCCGTCGAGCCTTCGGTCGCGATGCTCGATGTGCTGCGTGCGAAGCTCCCGTCGGCGGAGTCGCTGAGCGGTGGTGCCGAAAGCATCCCGCTTCCGGATCAGTGCGTGGACGCCGTCACCGTCGCGCAGGCGTTCCACTGGTTCGATCGGGATGCCGCATGCGCCGAGATCCGGCGCGTGCTTGTGCCGGGCGGGATGCTGGGACTGCTGTGGAACCATTCCGACCCGGACTGCACCTGGGATCGAGCCTGTCACCGCGTCGCGCATCCGGCGGTCAGCACGGAAGCTGACTCGACGACAGCAACAGCTGCCGACGAACTGCCCGGGTTCGTGTTCGATCACCGCACCGAGATCACCTGGTCAGAGCGCATCACCCGGAAGGACTACCTGCGGCGCTGGCTCACGGTCAGCAGCTTTCTCGCGGCTGATGAAGCGACGCGCACCGCGATGGTCGCCGAACTCGACCGCATTCTCGACGCCGACCCGGCGACTGCAGGGAGGGCAGAGTTCACACTCCCGATGGTGACCGAGGTGTTCGTCTACTCACGCGCTGGGAGCGTGCGGGGCGACGGCGCTACTTGACGCCGAGGAAGCTGCGGTCTGTCAGCACGATCGGGCCGTCAGCGGTGATCGCCACCGTGTGCTCGGAGTGCGCGCCGCGTGAGCCATCCGCGCTACGGAGGGTCCACCCGTCGGCATCCGTGCGCAGCTCGTCAGTGGTCTGCAGGAACCACGGCTCGAGCGCGAGCACGAGACCATCGCGCAGCGGGAAGCCCCGTCCTGCACGGCCGTCGTTAGCCACGTGCGGGTCACCGTGCATGGTTCGGCCGACGCCGTGTCCACCGAAGTCGGTGTTGATCGAGTAGCCCTCGCCATGTGCGATGGCGGCGACAGCCGCAGAGATATCGCCGATGCGGTTGCCGACCGTGGCGGCGGCGATCGCCGCATCCAGCGCGCGCTCGGTCGTATCGATCAGGCGCAGATCCTCTTCGCGTGCGGTGCCGACGACGAACGAGACGGCCGAGTCGGCGACCCATCCATCGACCGCGACGGCGAAGTCCAGCGAGACGAGATCGCCGTCGCGCAGCGTGTAGTCGTGGGGGAGTCCGTGCAGCACGGCGTCGTTGATCGACGTGCAGATGACTTTGCCGAACGGGCCGTTGCCGAATGAAGGCGCGTAGTCGATATAGCAGGATTCTGCTCCGGCCTTGAGGATCAGTTCGTGGGCCCTGCGATCGATCGACAGCAGATTCGTGCCGATCTTCGTCTCGTCGCGCAGCGTCGCCAGGGTTTCGGCGACGAAACGTCCCGCAGCCTTCATCTCTTCGATCTCGGCCGGGGTGCGCAGTTCGATCATGGTGTTCCTCTCGTCTTCTCCATTCTCCCTGATTGACAGGTGCACCCGCTCACAGCGAACACACGAACCCGTTGATCCTCACGCCAGTACGATCAGAACATGTGGTTGCGACGCGCTCTCTATCGCTGGATGTTCCCGGCGGCCGTCATTCTGCCGCTGTGGCTGCTGATCGGCTGGGGGATCTTCAACGCCGGAGGGTGGGCCTTCCTCTGGGTGCTGTTCATCGCGATCCCGTCGGTCTTCATCGGTCAGCTCGTTCTGACACTCCTGCAGCGTGCGCGTCCCTCTGCACGTGAGACGCGCATGGCGTCGTGGTGGGATGTGCTCGGAATCGGCGTCTGGCATCTGCTGACCATCGCCGTCGGCTGCTATCCGCAATCCTGGTTCCCGCTTCTGCTGACCGCAGCGATCGTCGTGGCTCTCGCGCTTTTCTGGCTGATGCTGTGGCAGCTGTGGGGCGAAGCGCGGACAGCGGGCTCCAGCATCCGATTCATGGCATCGCCCACGATCGACGCCAGTTTCGATCCCGGGCAACACGCTCCCGCCGATGGCGAGGTCTTCGTCATCCGAGAGAAGCCTGCTTCCGAGAACTGACGCGGTTTTGTCGGATCCCCGATCCGTGGCAGAATGATTGTTTGTGCCGTGACCGACTCTGCCTCAGGGGAGTCCGCGTGCGCTTCATGCGCCGTTCAGCACACACTTCACGTATTCCTTCCATATTCATGCATCCGACCTGTGGCGAGTGCAGAGAGAGACGATCATGCAGATCCTGGACGCCGTCGACGCGGCTTCGCTCCGTTCCGACATTCCCGAGTTCCGTCCCGGCGACACCGTCAAGGTGCACGTCAACATCACTGAGGGCTCCCGCTCCCGTATCCAGGTCTTCCAGGGCGTTGTCCTCGGTCGCCAGGGTGACGGCGTGCGCGAGACCTTCACGGTCCGCAAGATCAGCTTCCAGGTGGGCGTCGAGCGTACCTTCCCGGTGCACTCCCCGGCGATCGACCACATTGAGGTCGTGACTCGTGGTGACGTGCGTCGCGCGAAGCTCTACTACCTCCGCAACCTGCGCGGCAAGAAGGCCAAGATCAAGGAGAAGCGCGACAACTGATCGCCGCTTTTCGTTCACAGCACCCCGAGACACAGCGTCTCGGGGTGCTGTGTTCTGTGCGGGATGTGCGAACCTTGGAGGTGCCGTCGTCCGCGGTGCGAACAACCTCTGTGAAGGAATGCGATGACCTCTGAACCCGTCCCGGACGCACCGGTGAAACGACGGCGTGGGTTCTGGATCTTCCTTCGCGACGTCGTGGTGATCATCGTCATCGCGGCGCTGGTGTCGTTCGTGGTGAAGAGTTTCGTCGTGCGGTCCTTCTACATTCCGTCGGCTTCGATGGAGAAGACGCTGCTGGTGAACGACCGGATTCTCGTCGACGAGCTCACCCCGCGTTGGACGGGCTACGAACGCGGCGATGTCGTCGTGTTCACCGATCCGGGCGGGTGGCTTCCCGTGAAGCAGAAGGCACCGCCTCGCCCACTGATCATCGAGTGGGTCGACGGGCTGCTGACCCTGATCGGTCTCTCGTCCTCTGACAGTGAGGACCACCTCGTCAAACGCCTCATCGGTCTCCCAGGCGACCACGTCGTGTGCTGCAACTCGCTGGGGCAGATCACGATCAATGGCGCGCCCATCGATGAACTGTCGTATCTGAACCTTCCTGAGGGCGACACGGCGGCATCGAACGAGCCGTTCGATGTGACCGTTCCAGAGCGCTCGATCTGGGTGCTCGGAGACAACCGTGATCGCTCGCAGGATGCGCGTGCCCATCAGGAACTGCCCAGCGGTGGCTTTGTGCCGCTGGACGATGTCGTCGGCAAGGCGTTCCTCACCACCTGGCCACTCTCGCGCATCGGCACGATCGATGGACACCACGACATCTTCAACGGCGTCCCGGAACCTGAATGATGACGGTTATCGCGCCACGGCTCACTCTTGAGCGCAAGCTGCTGACAGAGTACGACCTCATCATCTCGCTTGACGAGGTGGGGCGAGGCGCGTTGGCGGGCCCCGTCGTCGTTGGGGCCGCGATGATGGATGCTTCCGGAGCACGTCGTCGCGTGCCGGAAGGACTCCGCGACTCGAAGCTCGTGACGGAGAAGCGCAGACCCGATGTCGCGGCCCGTGCAGCGGCATGGGTGCAGGCATCCGGAACTGGGTGGGCAAACGCGGCGGAAGTCGACGAGGTCGGCATCATGCGCGCGCTGGGGCTTGCCGCATCGAGGGCAATCGATGCGGTTGCAGCGCAGGGGGGGATGACCGGACGGGCCTTGGTCATCCTCGACGGTAATCACGATTACCTCTCGCGCGTGCATGCGGCGCCCATCGAGGTGCGAACGGTCATCAAGGGCGACCGCGATTGTGCGTCGGTATCGGCGGCCTCTGTCATCGCGAAGGTCGCGCGCGACTCGTATATGACACAGCGGCACGACGAGCATCCGATGTATCAGTGGAACCGCAACAAGGGTTACGCGAGTGCGGAGCATCGTGCGGCGATCCGCGACTGCGGCCTTTCGCCGCTGCACCGTTCCTCATGGGCCATCGCCGATGCCCCGACACTGTTCTGAACTCATAGGATGGACTCATCATGGATGAAGAGGCATTCGACGACTACGACCGCGAACTCGAGCTCGCGCTGTTCCGCGAGTATCGCGACGTGGTGGGTCAGTTCCAGTACGTTGTCGAAACCGAGCGTCGGTTCTATCTCGCTAACGAGGTGAACGTCGTCCGTCGCGACACCGAGCACGATTTCTACTTCGAGATCTCGATGGTCGATGTGTGGGTCTGGGACATCTACCGTGCTGATCGTTTTGTGAAGGCGGTGCGCGTGCTCACCTTCAAGGATGTCAACGTCGAAGAACTGCAGCGTCGAGAGTTCGAGATCCCTGAAGACCTGTCGCTCGACGGCAAGTGACTTCTTCTGCACGGATCGAGCTTTAGCGCTCGTATCCACGGTTCGTGGGTTCACGGTGATCACAGCCGTGGCGGGAAGTCCAAGCTGTCTGCATGGCAGCGAAAGACATCTTCGGACGCGCAGGCGAGGACCGCGCCGCCGAGCACCTGAACGAGCACGATTACCAGATACTCGCGCGCAATTGGCGTTGTTCCCAGGGCGAGATCGACATCATCGCCGAGCGTGCGGGCGTGATCTGCGTCGTCGAGGTGAAGACGCGCACGAGCCTGAATTTCGGGCATCCGTTCGACGCCGTCGACGATCGCAAACGCGAGCGGCTCTGGCGGCTCGGCTACGCCTGGTGCCGAGACCACGCCGAACTGGCGAAGAACCGGGTGCTGCGCGTTGATGTGATCGGCATCGTCGGTGCGGACCCGCGAGCGGGTGCGCTGGAGCACCTGGTGGACCTGCGATGAGGACCGCACGCACGTGGGCGGTCGCTCTGAGCGGCGTTGATGGGCACCTCGTGGAGATCGAGGCCGATGTATCGAACCAGACACCCGGGTTCAAGATCGTAGGGCTGCCGGACAAAGCTCTGGGCGAGGCCGCTCAGCGGGTGCACAACGCCGTCACGAATGCAGAGCTCGAACTCACCAGACGCCGGCTGACCGTCAATCTGTCGCCGGCAAGTCTTCCCAAGCATGGCAGCGGGTTCGACCTCGGCATCGCGATCTCCGCTGTCGCGACAGGGGGAGTGCTCGACGCCGACTCGATCGCTCGCACGGTGCACATCGGAGAACTCGGTCTCGACGGCCGGGTGCGTCCGGTTCCAGGAGTCCTCCCTGCCGTCTTCGCCGCGTCGCGGGCCGGTTTCGATCGGGTGATCGTGCCGCACGCGAATGAAGCCGAAGCACGTCTGGTGCCGGGGATGCAGGTGCGCGGCGCGACCACCCTCGCCGAGGTCGCTTTGTGGCACGGTGCTGATATTGCCGTCCCTGACGTCGCGCCGGTTGCCACGGCATCACGCGCAGTGGAACCGCCCACACCGCTGGATCTCTCGGATGTGGTCGGTCAGGAAGAAGCTGTCGAGGCGCTGCTGGTGGCGGCTGCCGGTGGGCATCACATGCTCATGAGCGGACCGCCGGGTGCGGGCAAGACGATGCTCGCCCGCAGGTTGCCGGGTATTCTCCCGCCGTTGACCGACGCCGAGGCGCTCGAAGTCGCGGCAGTCAAGTCGCTCTCCGGTGCAGCAGTCGATGCGCTCGATGATGTTGCGCCGCTTGAAGCACCCCACCACAGCGCCTCTGTGGCTGCTCTGGTCGGCGGTGGATCGCGCAGTGCTCGGCCCGGAGCAATCGTTCGTGCACATCGCGGAGTACTTTTTCTGGACGAGGCAGCAGAGTTCTCGCGAGTGGCGCTGGATGCGCTGCGACAGCCGTTGGAGTCGGGGATCATCGAGATCGATCGCGCTGGTTTCCGGGCGCGCTTTCCGGCGCGCTTCCAGCTCCTCCTGGCGATGAATCCCTGCCCCTGCGGAAACTATGGTGTGCGCGGCGCGGAGTGCATCTGCCCACCGGTGGCGATTCGCCGATACTCGGCACGCCTGTCCGGCCCGTTGCGGGATCGGATCGACATCGATCTGCAGGTCGCGCGAGTAGCCGCCTCACGGGCGACTTCGCCCGAACGGACGGGGCTCACGACAGCGGAAGCGGCAGCACGGGTGCGCGCTGCGCGGGCGCATGCGGCACAGCGACTCGCCGACACGCCCTGGTCGCTGAACGCAGAGGTCGCTGGTTCCTGGTTGCGCGGCGGTGAAAGAAGGCTGCCCTCTGAGGTGAGGGCTCCGCTCGATCGGGCTCTCGAGCGCGGGCAGCTGACCTTGCGTGGATACGACAGGGTTCTGCGGCTCGCCTGGACCATGGCCGATCTCGCCGGTGTAGGTGCTCCCGGCAGTGATGAGCTCGGTCGCGCGCTTTTCCTGAAGAGAGGACTGATCGCATGATCGACGCACTGCTCGCCGATGCAAATCTCCGAAACGCGGCGGTGGCCGCACGACCGGACGATGATCCAGAAACCACCCTTGCTCGCGTGGGCTGGGGTGTGGTGGCAGAACCCGGCGACGGTGTCGCCGGTGCGCTGATCGCGCAGCTCGGCGCGAGTGAGGCGATGAGGATCGGCCTGGGAGAGAACGGATTCGACCTGTCGGAGAAGGCGATCGCGGAGGGGCGGAAGAGATGGATGCCGCGTGCGAATCCTCGTACGATCCTCGATGCGTTCACGAGCGCGGCAGAGGTGGGAGCCCGTCTGCTCCTGCCGGGGGACGCCGCGTGGCCGGACGAACTCGACGATCTCGAAGATCACGCGCCGATCCTGCTGTGGGTCAGGGGAGACGCAGCACGATTGGCGTCACCCAGCCGGGCATCGATTGTCGGTGCGCGAGCGGCCACCGCATATGGAGATTCCGTCGCCAGGGAGCTGGCGGGCGATCTGGCAGCGACCGGAACGGTGATCGTCTCAGGGGGAGCGTACGGAATCGACGGTGCCGCACATCGCGCTGCTCTGGGGGCCGGAGGCGGCACCGTGGCGTTTCTTGCTGGCGGAGTGGACCGGGCGTATCCGGTGGGGCATCAGCAGCTTTTCGACCACATCCGCGCCTCTGGTGCTGTCGCGAGCGAGCTGCCGTGCGGGGCCGCGCCGACCAAATGGAGG
Organism: Microbacterium sp.; assembly: GCF_048259935.1. Taxonomy (GTDB): domain Bacteria; phylum Actinomycetota; class Actinomycetes; order Actinomycetales; family Microbacteriaceae; genus Microbacterium. The sequence goes on from NZ_JBLXHF010000005.1 coordinate 240,366, forward strand.
TTCCTGGCGCGGAATCGGCTCATTGCCGCACTCGGACACGCTACGGTCGTCGTCGAAGCCGGCTGGCGAAGCGGATCCCTGAATACTGCTGGGCATGCTTCTGCGCTGGGACGACCTCTTGGTGCGGTCCCGGGGCCTGTCACCAGCGCGGCATCCGCTGGGTGTCATCGGCTGCTGCGCGAGTACGACGCCCAGTGCGTCACGAACGCAGAAGAGGTGCGCGAACTGATCGGGGTCGCCTCCGCAGCTGGGCAGACGGAGGGCGCCACGCGCGACCCAGACCGAACCCGCCTGCTTGATGCGCTGAGCACGCGGACCTCTCATACGTCAGTCGAGATCGCGCGCAGTGCAGGCCTGCCGGACGATCGCACCAGATCGCTCCTCGGTCTGCTGGCGCTGGAGGGGGCTGTGACCCAACGCGAGGGCGGCTGGCTCCGGGCCTCGGGGTGATCCGCATTGCGATGGGCCCCGAGTCCGGCGAGGCATGCGTTCGCGGGGATGCGTGGGCGGCAAGCTGAGCAGTATGGAACTCATGGCCGCAGCGGAGAGATTCGTCGTGCACCTCGAACAGGTGCGGCGGCTGTCTTCTGCAACGGTGCGCGCCTATCGCTCGGACCTGCGGGATCTTTCCGAATCGATCGGCGAATCGGCATTGCGTGACGTGGACCTCGAAATGCTGCGGGACTGGCTGTGGCGTGCCACGCAGCGCGGAGATGCGCGGTCGACGCTCGCCCGCCGGGCAGCCGCTGCGCGATCGTTCTTCGCCTGGGCGAAAGAAGAGGAATTCATCGGCGTCGATCCCAGCCTGCGGCTGATCGCCCCAAAGCGGGGCCGCACACTTCCCGCCGTCGCATCGCAGGAAGGAATGCGCGAGCTGCTCGATGCCCGTGCTGCCGCGGCGAGCGAGGGCGATCCGGTGGCATTGCGCGACCATGCGCTTCTCGAGCTGCTCTACGGGTCGGCGATGCGTGTCTCAGAACTGTGCGGTCTCGATATCGATGACATCGATCAAGACCGTTCGACCGCCAGAGTGCTGGGCAAGGGCTCCAAGGAGCGCGTCGTGCCGTTCGGGCGTCCAGCCCGAGACGCGATCGCTGCATATCTCATCCGCGGACGCCCGGTGCTGCTCGCCCGTGCGGCAAAGCCGAGCCCGGCAGTGTTCCTCGGCGTTCGCGGTGCGCGGATCGGGCCACGTGCTGTCTATACCCTGGTCGCCGATGCGCTCGGACCGATCATCGGCGCGGATGCCGTAGGTCCGCACGCCCTGCGTCACTCAGCCGCCACGCATCTCCTCGACGGGGGAGCAGACCTGCGCGCGGTGCAGGAGATCCTCGGGCACGCCAGCCTCGGCACCACGCAGATCTACACGCATGTCTCCTCGGAGCGACTCACCGCGACGTACCGGCTCGCGCACCCCCGCGCATGACCGCATCGCAGCAGGGCAGCAGAACGGCGCGCGGCACTGCATCGAACAAGAGCATCGGATTGATGTAGACGCCGTTCAGGCGAACGCCGAGATGCATGCTGCCCGCTGTCGCGTGACCGCCCGCTGCCACTGCGCCTATCTCGTCGCCCGCGCGGACCACCGTGCCAGGGGTGAGAGCGGACTCCAGAGGCTCGAACGTCGAGACGAGGCCATCGCCATGATCGATCGTCAGCAGCGGACGGTCCACCACGACGCCGCGGAACGCCACGACGCCGTCGGCGGGGGCGCGCACGGCATCACCCGTCGCGGCCGATAGATCGATTCCGCGGTGACCTGGTCCGTAGTCGTGTGCTGGCGCGCGAAAAGGCGAGATGACATCGCGCGGACCTTCGACCGGCCAGCTCCAATCCCCGCCTTGATCGGGAAGAGCGGCGCCAGTGAGCACCAAGAGCAGGACCATCATCACCGCAATGTGCGGCGCGAGACGAGACGGGTGGATACGGGGCATCCCACCATGTTCGTCCTCCGCCTGACCACACGTCTTCCCGTACCCGCGAACGGTGGAAAATCCGAGAACAGCGCTGCTCGTGCAGACGCAGTGAATACGTCAGCATCCTGTACACTTGAGGTCGCACCTCGAATTCGGGGTGACTACGCGTGCCCAGAGCGATCGACGTCTGCAACGACACAGATCGTGGCATCCATTCCCTCAGGTCCTGCTCTCGCGAGCGGGTGGGAATGTGCCGGGCACCAGGACTGCCGATCACCCGATCGGCGAAGAACCTCAACGGCGCAAGGCGCCAGAAACAGGAGACGACCATGGCTGTGGTCACCATTCGCCAGTTGCTCGACAGCGGCGTTCACTTCGGACACCAGACCCGTCGGTGGAACCCGAAGGTCAAGCGCTTCATCCTCACCGAGCGCAGCGGCATCCACATCATCGACCTTCAGCAGTCGCTCGGTTACATCGACTCTGCTTACGACTTCGTCAAGGAGACCGTCGCCCGCGGCGGCACCATCCTCTTCGTCGGCACCAAGAAGCAGGCGCAGGAGATCCTCGCAGAGCAGGCGACCCGCGTCGGCCAGCCCTTCGTGAACCAGCGCTGGCTCGGTGGCCTCCTCACCAACTTCCAGACGATCGCAAAGCGTCTGTCCCGTATGAAGGAGCTCGAGGAGCTCGACTACGAGAACCCGGCTGCTTCCGGCTTCACCAAGAAGGAACTGCTGCTCAAGAAGCGCGAGCTCGACAAGCTGCACAAGTCGCTCGGCGGCATCCGAAACCTCACCAAGACGCCTTCGGCTCTCTGGGTCGTCGACGCCAAGCGCGAGCACCTCGCGATCGATGAGGCCAAGAAGCTCGGCATCCCCGTGATCGGCATCCTCGACACGAACGCTGACCCGGACGACTTCCAGTACCCGATCCCCGGCAACGACGACGCGATCCGCTCCGTCTCGCTGCTGACCCGCATCATTGCTGACGCTGCGGCCGAGGGCCTGCAGCAGAAGCACAACCCTGAGTCCGGCGACGCTGAGCCGCTGGCCGAGTGGGAAGCTGAGCTCCTTCAGGCGCCCGCTGAGGAATCCACCAACGTGGAAGAGTCCGCTGAGGCACCCTCGGATGCAGCAGCTGACAAGGCTGAAGCTGCAGAGCAGGCCGCTGAGCAGGAGCTCGTCGTCGACGAGTCCGCTGCTGATGCAGCTGGCGCAGCCGCGGCAGACGCCAAGTAATTTCGCGTACACACACCTAACGAAGCAAGGAGCCACCACACATGGCCAACTTCACCATCGCTGACATCAAGGCTCTGCGTGAGCAGCTCGGCACCGGAATGGTCGACACCAAAAAGGCACTCGAAGAGGCTGAGGGAGACCGCGAGAAGGCGGTTGAGATCCTTCGTCTGAAGGGCGCCAAGGGTAACGCTAAGCGTGCGGACCGCTCCACGAGCGAGGGTCTTGTCGTCTCGCGTGAGCTGGACGGCGCTGTGACGCTCGTCGAGCTCGCCTGCGAGACCGACTTCGTCGCGAAGAACGAGCGTTTCATTGCGCTGGCCGACAAGATCGTGGATGCCGCGGCTGCTGCCAAGGCAGACACTGTCGAGGCAGCCCTCGCGGCAAGCGCTGGCAGCCAGACCGTCGCTGACCTCGTCTCCGACGAGGCCGCGATCATCGGTGAGAAGGTCGAACTGCGTCAGGTTCGCACCATCACCGGCGACTCGGTCGAGGTCTACATGCACCGTACGAGCAAGGATCTGCCACCGCAGATCGGTGTCGTCGTCGCCTACACGGGTGACGACGCCGAGACCGCTCGCAGCATCGCTCAGCACATCTCGTTCGCTAACCCGTCCTATCTCAGCCGTGAAGACGTCCCGTCCGACGCAGTCGAGAAGGAGCGCGAGATCGTTACCGAGATCTCCCGCAACGAGGGCAAGCCCGAGGCTGCTCTGCCGAAGATCGTTGAGGGCCGCGTCTCTGCATTCATCAAGCAGGTCGCACTGCTCGAGCAGGACTACGCCAAGGACAACAAGCTCTCTGTCGCCCAGGTGGCGAAGGACGCCGGTATCACCGTGACGGACTTCGCGCGCTTCAAGGTCGGCGCGTAGCATTGTCGAAGGGGTTCGGATCATCAAGATCCGAACCCCTTCTTCATGCCCAAAAGGCACTATCTTGAATCGGGACGAGAGGATCACCCACCCATGACTGAACGCACCGGACGCCGTCGCGTCCTTCTCAAGCTCTCCGGGGAAGCCTTCGGCGGAGGGCAGCTCGGGGTCAACCCTGACGTGGTCGGTCAGATCGCACGGGAGATCGCCGCGGCGGTCTCCGAAGTCGAGATCGCGATCGTCGTCGGTGGAGGCAACTTCTTCCGCGGTGCAGAACTCAGCCAGCGCGGCATGGACCGCGGTCGTGCTGACTACATGGGAATGCTCGGCACTGTGATGAACGCTCTCGCGCTGCAGGACTTCCTCGAGCAGGCCGGAGCGCCGACCCGCGTGCAGTCTGCGATCTCGATGACCCAGGTGGCAGAGCCGTACATCCCGTTGCGTGCCGAGCGCCACATGGAGAAGGGCCGCGTCGTCATCTTCGGTGCCGGTGCAGGCCTGCCCTACTTCTCCACCGACACGGTGGCCGCACAGCGTGCTCTCGAGATCGGGGCCGAGGAGGTGCTCGTGGCGAAGAACGGCGTCGATGGGATCTACACCGCCGACCCGAACAAGGACGCCACCGCGACGCGCATCGAGCAGGTGACGTATCTCGATGCTCTTCAGCGTGGATTGAAGGTCGTCGATTCGACTGCCTTCAGCCTCTGCATGGACAACAAGATGGACATGCGCGTGTTCGGCATGGAGCCGGCAGGCAATGTCACCCGCGCACTCCTCGGAGATCCGATCGGCACGCTGGTCACCGCATAGGTATCGTCCGCACCGCTGTTACCGGGACACGAGCGTGCACCCGGATAGAATTGCAAGAACCCTGATGATTAGGAGTCACCGTGATCGCGGATGTCCTCGCTGAAACCACCTCTCGTATGACGCGTGCCGTCGAGGCCGCGAAGGACGACTTCGCCACCGTGCGCACGGGGCGCGCGAACCCGCAGCTCTTCCAGAAGCTGATGGTCGACTACTACGGTTCGCCCACGCCTCTCGCGCAGCTCGCATCGCTGGCCAACCCAGAGGCACGATCGCTGATCGTCACCCCGTACGACAAGTCGGCGCTCAAGGCGATCGAGCAGGCGATCCGTGACATGCCGAACCTCGGCGCGAACCCCACCAACGACGGCAACATCGTGCGCGTCACCATGCCTGAGCTCACCGAGGAACGTCGCAAGGAGTACGTCAAGCTCGTCCGTTCCAAGGGTGAAGACGCGAAGGTGCGTGTCCGCGGCGTCCGTCGCAAGGCGAAGGACGAGCTCGACGCGCTCAAGGACGAGGTCGGCGAAGACGAGGTCGCTCGCGGGGAGAAGGAGCTTGACGCCCTGACCCGCCAGCACGTCGACCTCATCGACGATGCGCTCAAGCGCAAAGAGACCGAGCTGCTCGAGGTCTGATCAGGCATGAAGGAGTCGATCGGAGACGCTGACGAGGGCCAGCCGCTGACGCGGCGGGAGGCAGCAGAGCGCGCCATCGACCCCGCCGCGGCGATGCGTGAGCAATTGCGCCACGCCCGCGGTGACTTCGGAGCGCATGTCAACCAGGCACGTGAGCACCTCGACCAGGCCAACGAACGCATCAAGGCACGCACTGGCCGTGATCTGATCCTCGCGACTCTCGTCGGCTTGGCATTCGGCGCCGTTCTTCTCGCGTCGTTGCTGTTCATCAAGGAGCTCTTCATCCCGATCGCTCTTGCGATCGCGGTGCTCGGAATCTTCGAGATCACTCGTGCGCTGCGCGGTGCCGGACGTCGGATCGATATCATCCCTCAGGTTGCCGCGGGCGTCTTGGTCGTGCTGGCCGGCTACTTCGCCCCGGTGTGGCTCACCTGGGTCACGCTGCTTTTTGCGGTGGTGCTGGTGATCGTGTGGCGCCTGTTCACCCAGATGATGGTCAAGGACGGTCGCACCTACGGGGATGTCCTCACGGATGCCGTGGTCGGCAGTTTCGTGCAGATCTATGTTCCCTTCCTCGCGGCTCTGGCCCTCATGCTGCTGCGCCAGGAAGGCGGCCAGTGGTGGGTGCTGGCGTTCATCGCCATCGCGGTTGCATCTGACACCGGTGCGTACGCGGCGGGCGTCGCGATCGGTAAACATCCCATGGCGCCGCGCATCAGCCCGAAGAAGACCTGGGAGGGCTTCGGCGGTGCGGTGATCGCCGCGATCGCTGCGGGTGTGCTGCTGGCGCTGTACTTGCTCGATATCCCGTGGTGGGCCGGTGCGATCTTCGGCGGCGCGATCCTGCTGTCGGCAACGCTGGGAGATCTCGGTGAGTCGATGATCAAGCGCGATATCGGCATCAAAGACATGAGCTCCTGGCTTCCCGGCCACGGCGGACTGCTCGATCGTGTCGACAGCATCCTGCCCTCGACGGTGCCGGCGCTGATCCTCTACTTCCTCTTCTCTCCCTGGGCGGTGCTCATTTGACTTCGGATACGATCGAGAACGTGACGCAGAATGAGCAGTCCGGATCGTTCCGGACCGTGGGCCGCGGTCGCGGCTACCACCCGGCAGCTGTCGACCAGTTCCTGAGCGCCGCACGCGAGAGCTTCGAGATGGGCGGGGGCGAGCTCACCGCGTCCGATATCCGCGTGGCGTCGTTCCCTCTCGTCAAGGGCGGTTACGTGATCGCCGACGTGGATGCGGCGCTCGGACGCATCGAAGACGCGTTCGCAGCCCGGCAACGCGAACGGGTCGTCCGCGAAGGCGGTGCCGAGGAGTGGGTCGTTCAAGCCCGCGAAGAGGCGCAGGTCATCCTCGACCACCTCGCACGAGGTCGTCGCAAGAAGTTCGCACGCACGGGGGTTCTCTCATTCGGCTATCGAGTTGACGAAGTGGACCACGTCGCAGCGCGAATCGTTCGCTTTCTGCGCGACGGTGACGAGCTGAGCGTGGAGCAACTGCGTTCGGCTGCATTTCGGATGCAGCGCCACGGCTACCGCGAAGAACAGGTCGATGCGCTTCTGGACGCCACGATCGACGTCATACTCGCCGTTCGCTGAGGCTCTCATGGTGAACTCAGGTCCTGCTGGTTAGAATGGGGCCTATTGTGACTTCCGGTACCGAGATCGACCCCCGTAGCGCAGATGTCGCGCAGGTCGCTTCCGCTGACCCGATTGCGTCGGGTTCATCGAAGCGGGTCCCTGCTCCGCGGCAGCGGACGCACCGGCGCGGAATCCTCGGGGCTCTGGCGGCATTCGGCGTCGTCGCCCTTGCCGCGGCCGTCGTCGCACCGACCGGCATGGCATTGGCCGAACAGCCCGATGTCGACGTTGAGACGCCGTTCTCGCTCGCCATGCAGGACACACAGGATCTGACTGTGACTGTCGAGGGTGCCGCCATCGCACCCGTGACGCGCGGCGTCTTCGAGGTGTACGTCACACCTACGCCCACACCGACCCCAGAGCCCGAGGTCGCATCGACCGAGGAACGCGATCGTGGTTCCTCAGGCGGCGGTGGAGGACCGGTGTACTACACAGGTGGTGGCGCTCCGGCCGAGTGGATGGCGGCAGCCGGAATCGCCGCGGGCGACTGGGGCTACGTCGACTACATCGTCTCCAAGGAGAGCGGCTGGAACCCGAACGCCACCAACAGCTCCTCCGGGGCGTGCGGCCTCGTACAGGCACTGCCCTGCAGCAAGGTCCCCGGCAACGGGTACGACCCCGTCGACAACCTTCGTTGGGCCAACGGCTACGCCACGGGCCGCTATGGCAGCTGGGCCGGCGCCTACGACTTCTGGATCAGCAACAACTGGTGGTAATGCTGCGCTATGCCACGCTCGAACCGCAGGCGCCGCGAGAACCCGGACGCTGATGATTCATTCCAGCGCCTCGTAGCGGGCTGGAAACGCAGTGAAGTACGTCACGGACGTGAGTGGACAGTGCAGCCGATCTCGGCGCAGCAGTCGACCAAGGAATATACCTGTCCTGGTTGCCGCGGAGTGATCACCCCTGGCACCGCCCACCAGGTGGTCTGGCGGGCCGACGGAGTACTCGGGGATGCTGCAGACCTCGCAGCGAGACGGCACTGGCACACGCACTGCTGGCGCGTCGCCCGCATGTAGTCATCGCTCGTTCATACGGGGGATGAGTACCTGCCGATAGATGATCAGGATGCTGGCAGCGACCGGGATCGCGATCAGTGCCCCGAGCAGCCCGAGAAGCGAGCCACCAGCGAGCGCTGCGACAACGACAACAGCACCTGGCACCGACACCGCGCGACTCATGATGCGCGGTGAGATCACATATGCCTCGATCTGCATGTAGATCAGGTAGTAGATCGCCGCTGCCAGGGCAGTGCCGGGCGAGCCGAGGCCGGGGATGAGGCAGGCGAGCACGATGATGGTCGAGCCGGTCAGCGTACCCACGAGCGGAATCAACGAGAAGAAGAACGCGATCACCGCAAGCACGGCGGCGAACGGGGCATCGATGATGTTCAGGTAGATGGCACTCAGAACGCCGTTGATCACGCCCATGCTCACCTGTCCCATGACGTAATACCCGACGGAGTCTGTGATCTGCTCGGCGAGGTCGATGAACCTCGGTCGCTTGGACGCAGGCACCAGCTGGTACACCGCACGCTTGAGCGACGGTGTCGAAGCGGTGAGATAGATGGTGAGGATCAGCACGATGAAGGCGCCGAAGAGTCCGGTCACGATCGAGACGCTCGCGTTGATCACGCCACCGGTGATGTCTCCGAGGTTGTTGATCAGCCAGTCCTGCGACTCTGTGAGCACGCGCTCGACGTCGAGATTGGGGAAGATGCCCGTGATCCATGCTTCGACGTCGGAGGCGAAGGTCGGTCTGGTCACCAGCTGAAGGATCTGCTCGATGAGCTGGCTGACCTGGGCGATGATCACGGGGAGCACGATCAGCACGATTCCGGCGAAAATGCCGAGAACCAAGACCAGGGTGATGACAACGGCGAGCCAGCGGGGGAGTCTGCGACGCTCGAGGAAGGCGATCACCGGCTCGAGGCCGAGGCTGAGGAAGAGCGCGGTGCCGACGTACAGCAGGACCGTCGACAGCGACTCGATGCTGCCGATCAGCAGGATGCCCAAGCCCACGCCGAGGGTGGCTACGAGCGCGGTGCGGAACGGGTTGTGGAGTTTCATCTGCTCTCCTCCAGAAGACTGCTCTCAGGTTACTCGTCGAGAGACTGTGGGTTTCGGCGACGTGCCGCGTCAGGGGTGCTCCTCGTGGTGAACACACAGCCTGTTTCGCTAGTCTGAAATGTCGAGCGGGAACCCGAACGCGGCGTTCGGGTTACGTAAGGAGTCTTTTCGTGCGTTTCGTATGGGCCGTCGTGGCCTTCGTCTTGGCCACGCTTCTCATCGGAGCGGGCATCGCTCAGCGAACCGTGTTCATGGGTCCCACAGCGCAGCAGACGGAGCTGAACGTCGAACAGCCGTCCCCGTTCGTGCTGGTCGATGGGGCAGTGCTGCGTGAGAACCCCGGACAGCAGACGCTGCTGATCCGCGGTGACGGCGATCTGTTCGCCGCCTACGGTCGGACGGCTGACCTCGAGGCGTGGCTCGCTGACGCCACGTACACTTCGATCACTCTCGACAAGAAGGGCGCAGCCAAGAGCGCTCTCGTCGAGCCGGATGCGCCGAGCGAATCGGACGCGACGCCGACTCCGGCACCGACCGGCGATGCCAGCACCGAGGAGCCCGCTGCTGCGGAGCCCGGCCGCAGCCCCGTCGGTTCCGATCTCTGGCTCGACTCATTCAGCGAGCAGGATCAGCTGATCACGGACATGCAGCTTCCAGAGGGGATGAGCGTGCTCATCGCCAAGGACGGCAACGAGGATGCTCCCACCGACATCGTCGTATCCTGGCCGCTCGACGCATCCACGCCGTGGGTGGGGCCGCTCATCGCTGCCGGCGGCGCGGTCTTGCTGTTCGGGCTCGTCATGTACGTATTGGCGATTCGCCATCAGCGTCGCGGACGCGGTCCTCGGCGCAAAGGTCCGGGTCCCCTTCCTGCCACGGAGCCGATCAGCGTTATGCCCGCAGCTGAACGAGAGCAGATCGAAGCGGTCCAGACGGATGCTGCGCCAGAACCGTCCGAACCATCAGAGCCGCCGGTCGAAAAAGACTCGGCGCCGCAGAAGAACGAACGTCGCGTGCTCACGCGGCGGCGAACCCGTCTCGTCCTTCCTGCGCTCGGCGTCACGGCACTGATGCTCGCCGGATGCTCGAGCGACTCGTGGCCGCAGATCAGTGAGGCCACGCCCAGCCCCTCACCGACCGAGACGGTCATCACGCCCGAAAACCAGAAGCCGCCGGCGGTCACCGAGTCACAGGCATCCCGCATTCTTCAGGAGATCTCCACGACGCTGGAAGAAGCCGACGCCGCCGGTGACATCGAACTGGCCGGCACCCGGCTCGAGGGCCCCGCTCTCGCCGCGCGCGAGACCGAGTACACGCTCCGCGCCGCACTTCCGGATCGCGCACTCCCCGCGAAGATCCCTACCGAGACGATCGAAGTGCTGCTGCCGCAGGCCACCGATTCGTGGCCGCGCACTGTCCTCGCGCTGAGCAAGGACAAGAGCGACGACACCGTCCCGCCGGTTATTCTCACGATGACACAAGCCGATCCGTGGGCGACGTACAAGGTGTCGAACATCGCTGAGATGCAGGCTTCCACTGAGGTGCCGCAGCTTGCACCCGCGTGGTTGGGCACCAGCCTGATCACAGAGAGCGCTGAGGCGTTCCTCACCCTGTCGCCGGATGAGCTCGCCGGTGCGTTCGCCGACCTCGTCGACGCCGGAGACGCCAGCGAGTATCGTGCGGACTTCGATCCGGCCACCATCGAGTTGGCTGAGTCGATCGCAGCCAGCCGTGGTGCCGTGACACAGGCCCTCATCGACAACGGCGCGGCCGAGACCTCTTCTGCGGCATTCGACATCGCGCCGAGCGCCGAGCCGCCGGTCGCACTCGCAACGCTCGACAGCGGCGCAATCGTTGCCGTCTCCCTTGTGGACAGCGAGACCATCACGCCGACTTCTGCCGACGCCGTCATCAGGTTCGGAGAGAACGCCGAAGCGAAGACTCTCACCGGGGCCGAGGAGTCCGCAAAGGGCGTTGTCACGACGTACGGTCTGCAACTCTTCTTCTCCGTACCCAGCCAGGGCTCGACGCAGCAGATCCGACTGCTCGCCGTGCACCAGGACATTCTCAATGTGGAAGTGATCAAGTGAGCGATATCTCTGCTGCAGCCCTTCGCGGCGCTGTCGACCTCTCGTCCCTGCGTAACCGCCCGGCCGAATCTGCGGGAGCGGCACCGGCATCGGCTGACGGTGCGGCTGCTGCGCATACCGGGTTCGTCGTCGATGTCACGGACGCGACTTTCGCGCAGATCCTTGAACTGTCGCGCACTGTGCCCGTGGTCGTCGACCTCTGGGCTGAGTGGTGCGGCCCGTGCAAGCAGCTGAGCCCGATTCTCGAGAAGGTCGTCACGGAGCTCGCAGGGCGGGTTGTGCTCGCAAAGGTCGATGTGGATGCCAATCCGCAGCTCGCCCAGAGCTTCCGCGCGCAGTCGATCCCGATGGTCGTCGCCCTCATCGGCGGACAGCCGGTGCCGATGTTCACCGGCGCTGTGCCGGAGGAGCAGGTGCGTCAGGTGTTCGACCAGCTGCTGCAGGTGGCTGCGCAGAACGGAGTGACCGGCAGCGTCGGCAACGAACCGCAGTCTGAGGATGCTGTGGACGAAGAAGCAGAGCCGCAGGCTGCTCCGCTTCCGCCGCTGCACGCTGAGGCATTCGCAGCAATTGAGAACGGTGACTTCCGCGCAGCGATCACCGCGTACGAGAAGGCTCTGGCAGAGAACCCTCGCGATGAGGATGCGCGTTCAGGCCTCGGCCAGGTGCGGCTGCTCGACCGCGTCCAAGGGCTCGACCTGCAAGAAGCACGCGCGGCGGCTGCGGCGGCGCCCCATGACGTACAGGCCCAGTTCGCCGTTGCCGACCTCGACATCTCCGGCGGCCACGTCGACGATGCGTTCGCTCGCCTTCTGGACCTGTTCGCCGTTCTTCCCTCGGACGAGCGCGCACCCGTTCGTGAGCGCCTTGTCGAGCTGTTCGGCCTGATCGGACCTGATGACCCTCGGGTGGCCGCGGCACGCAACAGGCTTTCCTCGCTGCTGTTCTGAGGCGCCGGGGTTAAAGCGTCGGCCGGTATCGCAGCCAGAGCGTTGCGAGCGGTGGCAGCGTGATCTTCGTCGTCGGCGTCGCGGGTGCATCTGAGGCATGTGCGGCGACACGTCCCAAGTTGCCAATTCCCGATCCGCCGTACTCGAGCGCGTCGGTGTTGAGGATCTCCTCCCACACTCCGACGACGGGCACGTCCAACTCGTGATTGGCTTTCTCGACGCCGGCGAAGTTGCTGATGACGATCACCCGTCCGCCGTGCACATCACGGCGCTCGAATGCGATCACATTCGGGTCCCAGCGCGGCGCGCCGAGTCGTCGGAAGCGCGTGCTGTCACCATCACGTTCCCACAGCGGTGCTGTAGCCCGGTACGCGCGGTTCATCGCTCCGACGAAGTCCTGCAGCTGGGCGTGGGCCGGCTGATCCAGCAGCCACCAGTCGAGCGTTCTGCTTTCTGACCATTCGGCGATCTGGCCGAACTCCTGTCCCATGAACAACAGGTTCTTGCCCGGGTGGCCCCACATATAGGCAAGATAGGCACGAACATTCGCGAGCTTGTGCGCGTGGTCGCCCGGCATCTTCGAAACCAGCGAGCCCTTGCCGTGCACGACTTCGTCGTGGCTGATCGGAAGCAGATAGTTCTCTCCGAAGGCGTAGACGAAGGAGAAGGTCATCTCTCCCTCGTGGTGCGCACGGTGGAGGGGGTCACGGGAGATGTACTGCAGAGAGTCGTTCATCCAGCCCATGTTCCATTTGAAACCGAATCCGAGCCCTGCGTGGTCGGTGCGGGCGGTGACGCCGGGGAAGCTGGTGGACTCTTCGGCGATCATGACGATGCCGGGGTGGGTGCGGTACGCGGCCGCATTGACTTCCTGCAGGAAGCGGATCGCTTCGAGGTTCTCGCGTCCGCCATGGACGTTGGGTTCCCACTCGCCATCCCGGCGCGAATAATCGAGATAGAGCATCGATGCGACCGCGTCCACACGCAGACCGTCGATGTGGAACTCCTCGAACCAGTACAGTGCATTGGCCACCAAAAAGCCGCGCACTTCGTTGCGGCCGTAGTCGAAGATGAGCGTGCCCCAGTCCTGGTGCTCGCCGCGACGGGGGTCGGGATGCTCGTAGACCGGACGTCCGTCGAAGCGGGCGAGCGCGAACTCGTCCTTCGGGAAGTGACCCGGCACCCAGTCCAGGATCACCCCGATGCCGGCCTGGTGCAGCTGATCGATCAGATACCGCAGATCATCGGGGGATCCGAACCGCGCGGTGGGTGCGTAGTAGCCGCTGACCTGGTAACCCCACGAACCACCGAAAGGATGCTCCGCAAGCGGCATGAACTCGACGTGCGTGAAGCCCGTCTCGGTGACGTGTGCGATCAGCGGCTCGGCGACTTCGCGATAGCCGAGTCCGCCGCGCCATGATCCGAGGTGCACCTCATAGATGCTCATCGGCTGCGCGACCGCGTGGGTGGCTGCGCGCCGCGTCATCCATGCGCCGTCCTTCCAGTTGTACGCAGAGAAGGGAACGACGGATGCTGTCTCGGGTGGCACCTGCGAACGCTGCGCCATGGGATCGGCCTTGAGGATCCACGCTCCATCCGGAGTGAGGATCTGGTATTTGTACACGGCCCCGGGCGAGATGCCGGGGATGAATAGCTCCCAGACTCCGCTGGATCCCATCGAGCGCAGCGCGTGGGCCTCACCGTTCCAATCGTTGAACTCCCCGACAACGCGGACCGCCTGTGCGTGGGGCGCCCAGACCGCGAACGAGATGCCGATCTCGCCATCGATGAGGTGCGCATTGGCCCCCAGCACCTCCCAGAGCCGCTCATGGCGACCCTCAGCGATCAGGTGGAGGTCGAGCTCGCCTACCGTCGGCGCGTGACGATACGGGTCGCCGGCGAGCCTTTCGGACCCGCCGTCGTATGCCGTCGCAAGACGGTACGGCGCGGGTGAACCCGAGTGGTTGCCTTCCCAGATACCGTCAGAGATGTGGGCAAGGGGTACGCGAGTGCCATCGTCGAGCACTGCGACAACGGAGTCCGCGAGCGGGCGCCGCGCGCGGATGACGGTGCGGTCGACACCATCGTCGCCACCAATGGCATGAGGGCCGAGCACGTCGTGCGGCGCGTGGTGGGCGCCTGCAGCGATGGCCTGCCACCCTGCCGATCCCGGTGCGTGCACAGAGCCGCTCATGCGCGGCTCGTCACGTGGAGGACGTGCACAGGTTCGCTGAACGCATCTAGACGCACGTAGTTGTGATCAGACCAGGTCCAGACCGCGCCGGTGATGAGGTCTTCCACTTCGTACGGATCGCCGGGAGCGATGCCCCAGATCGTCGTGTCGAGGTGCACGGTCGTCTCGCGCACAGAGTGCGGATCGACGTTGGCGACGACGATGATCGTGTCGGAGGTACCGTCTGCGGTGAACGCGCCGTCGAGATGCTTCGAATACACCAGGACGCTGTCATCGTCGCTCCAGTGCACCGAGAGGTTGCGCAGCTGGCGCAGCGCGGGGTGACTCGCGCGAATGTCGTTCAGCCTGCGCAGATACGGCGCGAGCGAGTCTCCCGCGATCTCGGCCGCAGCGAAGTCCCTGAACTTGTACTCGTACTTCTCGTTATCGATGTTCTCTTCAGAACCGGGACGAGCGACGTTCTCGAACAGCTCATATCCGGCGTACACCCCGTACAGCGGAGCGGCAGTGGCAGCGATCGCTGCCCGAATCCGGTACGCGCCGCGACCACCGTACTGCAGATACTCGGTGAGGATGTCGGGGGTGTTCACGAAGAGGTTCGGTCGCAGATAGTCGGCAGTCTCCGTGGCGAGCCCCGTGAGGAACTCTTCGAGCTCAGGCTTCGTATTGCGCCAGGTGAAGTAGGTGTAGCTCTGCTGGAAGCCGGCCGCTGCGAGAGCGCGCAGCGGAGCGGGACGGGTGAAGGCTTCGGCGAGGAACACCGCGTCGGGTTCGCCGGCTGTGACTTCGGCGATCAGCCACTCCCAGAACTGCAGCGGCTTGGTGTGCGGGTTGTCCACGCGGAAAATTTTCACGCCCTGCGCGATCCAATGCCTGACGATGCGCAGCACCTCGGCGCCGAGGCCTGTCGGATCATCATCGAAGTTCAGCGGGTAGATGTCCTGGTACTTCTTCGGCGGGTTCTCGGCGTAGGCGATCGTGCCATCGGGGAGCGTGGTGAACCATTCCGGGTGCGATGTCACCCACGGATGGTCAGGGGAGGCCTGCAACGCGAGGTCGAGCGCCACTTCGATTCCCGCCTTGCGCGCTTCGCGCACGAAGAAGCGGAAGTCGGCCAGAGTCCCGAGGTCGGGGTGAACGGCATCGTGCCCGCCAGAGGCCGCGCCGATCGCCCAGGGCGATCCGGGATCCGTCGGAGCAGTATCCAGGGTGTTGTTGGGCCCCTTGCGGTGCGCGTGACCGATCGGATGGATCGGCGGCAGATACAGCACATCGAAACCGAGCTCTGCGACCCTCGCGAGGCTCTTCACCGCGGAGCGGAAGGTTCCGCTCTTGACGGTGCCATCTCTGAGCTTCTTGGCGCCCTCGGAGCGAGGGAAGAACTCGTACCATGCACCCACGCCTGCCCGGGTGCGCTCGACCGTGAGCGACTGCTCAGCGCTCACCGAGGAGAGCGAGAACAACGGCTGCTCGGCGAAGACGGACGCAAGGACAGGATCGCCGGCTACGGCCAGGGCGGCACCCGCATCGCCGCCAGTGAGGACGGCGGCCAGCTTCTTCAGCTGCGCGCGCTCCCTTGCGGGCCGTGAGGTCTCGGCTGCCGCTCTGGTCAGGAGCTCGCCGCCGATGGCGCTCATCACCTCGACATCGACACCGGCTGCGATTTTCACGGAGGCGGCATGCGCCCAGGTAGCGAAATCGTCGGCGAACGCTTCGAAGCAGTACTGCCATGTGCCTTGAGCATCGAGGGCGATATCGGCCTGCCACCGATCAGTGCCGTCGGCGAGTGCGGTCATCCGGTGCAGAGACTCGACCCCCATCGGACTTGTGAGTCGCACGTGCACGCCGATGCGGTCATGGCCTTCGCGGAAAGCCACGACGCGGAACGGCACGACCTCGCCGGCGAACGCTTTGGCAGCGAATCCGCCGGGGACAGCAGGTGTCGGGTCGGAAATCGGGATGCGCCCGGTCCGCGTGACAGCAGACGAGTGCGCGACCCGCGGCCGCAGTGGAATCTGTGCGGGGCTTCGAAGCTCCGCCGAACGATCTGCTGAACGTGTGACCACACCCTGAATGTACCGCGCCGCGCACCCTTGGAGAACCCGGCTGGCCGCGAAGAATCAGCTCTACTCGACGCGGAAGAGGCGCATCGAGGTGCCAGGCGTCGGCACGACCTGTCCTGGAGCGAATTCTTCCGCTGCGGATGTCGGCCGCTCGTCTGCGCTCGACCACAGAGAGATGAACTTCGTCGCACCGGACAGCACGGTCGGCAGGACCACATCGATCGGCTGCTCGGTGCCGTGCACGATCAGAAGAGTGCGATTGGTCTTCTCGTGCACGGGCGTTGATTCGGCGACGTATTGCAGTGTACGGCTACCCGGATCCGTCCACTCGGCTTCTTCCATGCTCTCGCCATGCTGGTTGAACCAGTCCATGTTCGAGGCGTTCGGCGTATGGACATCCCGCCGCGCGTAGCGGCTGGGACGAAGCGCTGCGTTCTCCCTGCGAAGCCGGGTGAGGGTTGCGACGTGGGCCCGCAGATCCTCTTGCCATGGTTCGAAATCCCAGCTGAGCCAGGTGAGGTCTGAATCATGTGCGTACGCGTTGTTGTTGCCGTTCTGCGTGCGCCCCGTCTCATCTCCGGCGGTGAGCATCGGGATGCCCGCCGAGAGCAGCAGCGTTCCCAACAGGTTGCGCATCGCCTTGCGGCGAGCGCTGAGAATCGTCGGGTCATCGGTAGGGCCCTCGACACCGTGGTTGAACCCACGGTTCATGTCCGCACCGTCGCGGTTGTGCTCGCCATTGGCCTCGTTGTGCTTGACGGCGTAGGTCACCAGATCGTTGAGGGTGAATCCATCATGCGCGGTGACGAAGTTGATTCCGGCGAGCGGACCGCGCTCCTTGCCGAAGGTGTTCGATGAGCCGGCCAGACGCGTGGCGAATCCGCCGATGCCGACGGGCGCAGAAGCACGCCGGGCGTAGTCGATGTCGCTGAGCCAGAAGTTGCGCACGCGGTCGCGGTAGCGGTCGTTCCATTCGTGCCAGCCGTCGGGGAAATTCCCGGTCTGCCACCCTCCGAGACCGACATCCCATGGCTCCGCGATCATCTTGACGTCCGCGAGCACTGGGTCCGCGCTGATCGCTTTCAGCAGCGGATGCTCTCGCGAGTACTCATGCGCAGCATCCCGACCGAGCGCTGTGGCGAGGTCGAAGCGGAAACCATCGACCTGCATCTCCTCCGCCCAGTAGCGCAGTGAGTCCAGGACCAGCCTGGCCCCGGCATCCGTCGCGGTGTTCAGGGTGTTTCCACACCCCGTGGTGTCGATATAGACACCATCGGGCTGCTGACGGTAGTACACGGCATTGTCGAGGCCGCGCAGGCTCGTGCGCGGGCCTCCGATCCCTTCCTCCGCGGTGTGGTTGTAGACCACGTCGAGGATGACCTCCAGGCCCGCTTCATGCAGAAGCCGCACCATGCCCTTGAACTCGGTGATGATGGCATCCGGGCCCTGCTTGCGTGCCTCTTCGGTCGCGTAGGCGGCGTGCGGGGTGAAGAAGTTCAGGGTGTTGTAGCCCCAATAGTTCGATAGTCCGCGATCGAGAAGTCGAGGCTCTGAAGCGAAGCTGTGCACGGGCAGCAGCTCGACGGCGGTGACCCCGAGAGAGTGGAGGTGATCGATCATCGCCGGATGAGCGAGCCCCGCGTAGGTGCCGTGCAGGGCCGGTGGGATCTCGGGGTGGCGCTTGGTCGTGCCCTTCAGGTGCGCTTCGTAGATGACGGTGGCATCCAGGGGAGTGCGCGGTTTTCCCACGCCGCCCCAATCGAAACCGTCAGCGATGACGACGGAGCGCCAGTCTCCGTACCCGTCGCCCTGGGCGAGTCCGCGCGCGTACGGATCGAGGAGGAGCGTTGCAGGATTGAACGTATTGCCAGGACCGTGCGGGCCGTCGACTCTCAGCGCGTAGCGCGTGCCGGGCGAGAGGAGGTCAGTCGTCGCTTCCCACACGCCGCCTGAGCGCTGTTTCAACGGCACCGTGTCAGTGACCCAGTCGAGGTCGACCTCATCGAACACGACGAGTTCGATGGAGGAGGCGTTCTGTGACCAGACGCGCAGAGTCGCGACGCCGTCGTGCAGCTGCACGCCGAGGTTATCGAAGGCCGTACCGCCTGGCAGGGTGAAGTCGGACATGCCTTACAGCGTATGCGGCAGAAGGTCGTGCGCCGACCAGGCGAAAATGCGGGAGAGTTAAGGGATGCGGTTCTATCTCGACCACGCGGCGACCACTCCGCTGCGCCCGCAGGCGCGCGATGCGTGGCTTGCCGCGTCGGAAATCGTCGGCAACGCCTCCTCGACGCACGGGGCAGGTCAAGACGCCAGGCGACTGCTCGAAGAGTCACGAGAGCGCATCGCCGCAATCCTGGGCTGCGATCCGATCGAAATCGTACTGACCTCTGGCGGAACAGAATCGATCAACACCGCGCTGCACGGGATGTGGGCGTCACGATCGGCAACCGCGGATGCCATCGTGCTGCCGGACGGCGAGCACCACGCCACGATGGACACCGTCGCAGCCCTCGCAGCAGAAGACGCGCACGTGCGCGCGGTTTCGCTCACGGACACCGGACGAATTGATCCGGATGCTTTCCGCGAGAGCCTTCCCGGTGCGGCCCTCGCGACCGCGCTGGTCGCGAACAACGAGGTCGGAACGATCAACGATGCCGCGGCGCTCGCGCGCGAGGCTGCAGCGGCACTGGTTCCACTGCACCTGGATGCGGTCGCAGCCCTCGGCCACGTTCCGCTTTCGTTCCGCGAATTGAGGGCGGATGCTGCGCCCGGGGTGGGGCTGGTGGCGATGAGCGTCGCCGGGCACAAGATCGGAGCCCCGGTCGGTATCGGAGCACTCGTCGTCGCCCGCACAGCGAAGATCTCTGCGCTGCTGCACGGCGGGGCGCAGCAACGTGGTCTGCGTGCAGGCACCCAGGATGTTGCGGGGACGGCGGCGTTCGCCGCGGCGCTGGCTGCGGCAGAGGCAGAGCGCGAGTCGGAGCACAGCAGGCTCAGCGTGCTGCAACGACGATTGGTCGACGGTATCCGCTCGGCGGTTCCGGCAGCTCGGCTGCTCGGCGATCCGCGCGACCGCTTGCCGGGCAACGCGCACTTCCTCTTCCCCGGGGCTGTGGGAGAGAGCCTGCTCTTCCTGCTCGATGTGGCGGGAGTCGCGGCATCCACCGGCTCTGCGTGCCAGGCCGGCGTCGCCGAGCCATCGCACGTCGTGATCGCCATGGGCGGCAGCGATCGCGACGCGCGAAGCGTGCTGCGCTTCACCCTCGGGCGCACCTCGACGGATGCCGATGTCGATGCGGTCCTCGCGGTGATCGGGGATGCGTATTCACGAGCATCCGGGGCCCGTACAGCCGGCGGCTCGTAAACTGGAGTCATGCGGATTCTTGCGGCGATGAGTGGCGGCGTCGATTCTGCGGTTGCGGCTGCCCGCGCCGTCGAAGCCGGACACGACGTCACCGGCGTGCACCTTGCGCTCTCACGGGCGGGGGGAACGTTGCGCACCGGCAGCCGCGGCTGCTGCACGATCGAAGACGCCATGGATGCCAGGCGTGCATCCGACATGCTCGGCATCCCCTTCTACGTGTGGGACTTCTCCGAGCGCTTCCGCGATGACGTGATCGACGACTTCATCTCGGAGTATCAGGCTGGGCGCACGCCGAACCCGTGCATGCGCTGCAACGAGAAGATCAAGTTCGCCGCCCTCCTCGAGCGCGCCATCGAGCTCGGCTTCGACGCCGTGTGCACCGGGCACTACGCGACGCTTGTAGACGGCGAGAACGGGCTCGAGCTGCACCGCGCCTCGGACAACGCGAAGGACCAGTCGTATGTCCTCGGCGTTCTCACCGCAGAGCAGCTGGCGCACACCTACTTTCCGCTCGGCGAGACGCCCTCGAAGGCGCTGGTGCGCGCTGAAGCCGCTGAGCGCGGGCTGAGTGTCGCGCAGAAGCCGGACAGTCACGACATCTGCTTCATCCCTGACGGCGACACCCGCGGCTGGCTGGCCGAGAAGGTCGGCGCGGAGCAGGGCGAGATCCTCGACCGGAACGGTGACGTCGTCGGCTCGCACGACGGCGCCCACGCATTCACCGTGGGACAGCGGCGCGGACTCAAGCTCGGCGTCCCCGCACCGGATGGGAAGCCGCGATTCGTGCTCGAAGTGCGTCCCGTCTCGAACACCGTCGTCGTAGGCCCCAAGGAAGCCCTCGCGATCGGTGAGATCTCGGGGGAGCGGCACTCATGGGCGGGCGCCGCACCAACCTCGAGCAATTTCGACTGCGATGTGCAGATCCGTGCGCATTCAGAGCCCGTTCCCGCGCGTGCGACCGTGGCGGCAGACGGCGTCACCGTGGTTCCCGCAGTGCCGCTGGACGGTGTCGCTCCCGGGCAGACCGCTGTGCTGTACGTCGGCACGCGTGTGCTCGGCCAGTTCACGATCGATCGGACCGTGTCTGCGGTACCGGTCGACGTCTGAAGAGCCGAGTGATGTCGGTACCCGCTCGTAGACTGATCGAGTGCCGGAGAACATCTCACTGCAAGACGCTCGCATCGAGGCTGAAGAGCTGACGACGCGCATCCTCGAAGCGAAAGACGCGTACTACGGGCGCGACACCTCGCTGGTCGATGATGCGACCTACGACGGCTGGATGCACCGGCTCGAAGATCTCGAGCGGCTGCACCCCGAACTGCGCGGGCAGGACTCGCCGACGCAGATGGTGGGCGCAGCTCAAGCCACGGGCCTTGCGACGATCGAGCATGCCGAGCGGATGCTGAGCCTCGACAACGTCTTCTCCGTCGAAGAACTGCGTGAATGGGCGGCGAAGACTCGCGCGGCGGCTGGTCGCGATGTCGCGTGGCTCACCGAGCTGAAGATCGACGGCCTCGCCATCAACCTGCGGTACGAGAACGGCGTGCTCACCTCGGCTGCCACACGCGGCGACGGCCGGGTCGGTGAGATCGTCACCGAGAATGCGCTGCGCCTCGCCGATATCCCGAAGCAGCTCAGCGGTGCGGGGCATCCCGAGATCGTCGAAGTGCGCGGAGAAGTGTTCATTCCCGTTGCGGCGTTCGAGGGGCTCAATGCGGCACAGGCTGCGTTCCGGGAGCGTGCGTATGCCGATGCCTTGGGTAAGTGGGAGGCGCGGGGAGGTGCGAAGCGCCCGTTCGAAGAAGACAGGGCGCGAAGTGCTGCGGCACGCCGATTCCCCGCATTCGCGAACCCGCGCAATGCCGCCAGCGGCGGGCTGCGTCAGCAGACCGACAAGAAAGATGGCCTCGAACTCGAAGCCGGCCTCCTGCGAATCGGATCACTGTCGCTGTACGTGCACGGCGTCGGAGCGTGGGAGAACCCGCCGGTAGCCGCACAGAGCGAAGTGTACGAACTTCTCGCCTCATGGGGGCTGCCGACCAGCCCGCATTCGAAGGTGTGTCACTCGATCGACGAGGTCACCGACTTCGTGGCCTACTACGGAGAGCACCGTCACGATATCGAGCACGAACTCGATGGCATCGTGGTGAAGGTTGATGAGCTCGCACTGCACGACGAGCTCGGAATGACCAGTCGGGCTCCCAGGTGGGCGATCGCCTTCAAGTACCCGCCAGAAGAAGTGCAGACGACGCTGCTCGATATCGTCGTCTCGGTGGGGCGCACCGGACGGGCCACGCCGTTCGCGGTGATGGCTCCCGCGCACGTCGCGGGGTCAGTCGTCCGTCAGGCGACCCTGCACAACAAGGACGTCGTCAAAGCCAAGGGCGTCCTCATCGGTGACACCGTTGTGCTCCGCAAGGCGGGCGATGTCATCCCCGAGGTGCTGGGGCCGGTCGTCGAGCGTCGCAATGGCTCCGAGCGCGAGTTCGTGATGCCGGAGAACTGCCCGGAATGCGGCACGCCGCTGCGAGCCATGAAAGAGGGTGACATCGACCTCCGGTGCCCGAACGCCAGGTCGTGCCCCGCGCAGGTGCGCGGACGCGTAGAGCACATCGGCTCACGGGGTGCGCTCGATATCGAAGCCCTCGGCGAAGTCACGGCAGCAGCACTCACCCAGCCGAGCGTTCCAGCGCAGCCACCACTTGACACCGAAGCCGGACTGTTCACGCTGACTCTCGAGCAGATCGTGCCGATCGAAGTCGTCGTCCGTGATGCCGAGACCGGGCTCCCCAAAGAAGACGACGACGGCTCCGTCAAGACTCGTTCGCCGTTCCGCCGCAACCCGACCGCGGCAGAGCGAAAGCGGGGAGTGAACTCTTCCCAGCCTTCCTCGCAGGCGACGAAGTTGCTCGCAGAGCTCGAGAAGGCGAAGACCAAGGAACTGTGGCGCCTGCTCGTGTCGCTGAATATCCGCCACGTTGGGCCCGTCGCGGCTCGCGCTCTGGCCCAGTGGTTCGGGTCGTTGGACGCGATTCGTGCTGCTTCAAGAGATGAGCTGGCAGCGGTCGACGGCGTCGGCGGAATCATCGCCGATTCGCTGCTGGCGTGGTTCGACGTCGATTGGCATGTCGACATCGTCGAGCAGTGGGCCGCGGCAGGCGTGCAGTGGGCGACTCCTGGGCACCCCGGTCCTGGCGCAGCTGTCGTCGAGGGCGGCGTGCTCGATGGTCTCACGGTCGTCGCGACCGGTTCTCTCGATGGCTACTCCAGAGACGGGGCGCAAGAAGCGATCATCACGGCCGGCGGCAAGGCGGCATCCAGCGTCTCGAAGAAGACCGACTTCGTTGCGGCGGGGCCTGGTGCTGGTTCGAAACTCGCCAAGGCTGAGGAGCTCGGCATCCGCATTCTGGATGCTGCCCAGTTCCACACTCTCGTGACCGAGGGGCCCGACGCGCTGGGGTGACTTCCGCGAGAATTGCTCTCCGCGACGAAAATCGCCCTGCCACGCGAATTCTCAGCGGGCAGGGCGATTCTCACTGTGCGAAGTGGGTCAGTCCTTGTGGCGCGGCTTGCGGTACGGCTTGTCATCGCGGGCGGGGCGGTCGCCGTAGGAGGGCCGGTCGCGGCGCTCGTAGCCACCGCGGGATCCACCGTCGCTGGCGCCGCGGCGCCCGGGCGCACCACGGTCAGCCTTGATCTCGATCAGACGACCCGAGATGCGCGTGTCCTTGAGCTTGTCAAGGACCGCGGGGTCCATGTTCGAGGGCAGCTCGACGATGGTGAAGTCCGGTTTGATGTTGATCGCACCGAAGTCATCGCGGCCGAGTCCACCTTCGTTCGCCAGTGCACCGACGATCTGGCGCGGCTCCACACGGTGGCGGCGGCCGATCTCGATCCGGTACGCGGCGTAGTCACCGCGCCCACGACGTTCGCGCGGCTCGCGGGCCGTGCGGTCGCCGCGGTCACGATCGTTGCGCGGGCGGTTGTCGCGAGCGACAGCCGCGGTGAGCGGGTCGTTCTCGGCGTCGAGCAGCAGCGGCGTTGCGCCCTGTGCCACGACGGCGAGGGCTGCGGCGACGTCAGCCTCGGGAACATCGTGATTGCGTACGTAGTGCGCGACGATGTCGCGGAAGGCCTCGATACGCGCGGTCTCGGCGAGAGCCGCGGTGATGCCGTCGTCGAAGCGTGCGAGACGCGTGGTGTTGACGTCATCGGTGCTCGGCAGGGTCATCTGGGTCGGCGCCTGACGGGTCGCCTTCTCGATACTCTTGAGCAGGTAGCGCTCGCGCGGAGTGATGAAGCTGATCGCGTCGCCGGTGCGGCCTGCACGGCCGGTGCGGCCGATGCGGTGCGTGTACGACTCGGTGTCAGTGGGGATGTCGTAGTTGATGACGTGGCTGATGCGCTCCACATCCAGTCCGCGGGCGGCGACATCGGTGGCCACGAGGATGTCGAGCTTGCCGTCCTTGAGCTGGTTGACGCTGCGCTCGCGCTGCACCTGTGCGACGTCGCCGTTGATCGCTGCCGCGGAGTAGCCGCGCGCACGCAGCTTCTCGGCCAGCGTCTCGGTCTCGTTCTTGGTGCGGACGAAGACGATCATGCCGTCGAAGTTCTCGACCTCGAGGATGCGGGTGAGGGCGTCGACCTTCTGCTGGTACGAGACGACGAGGTAGCGCTGGGTGATGTTGGTGCTCGACGCGGTCTTCGACTTGACCGTGATCTCTTCGGCGTCGTGCAGGTACTTCTGTGCGAGCCTGCGGATCTGCGCGGGCATGGTTGCCGAGAACAGTGCGACCTGCTTCTCTGCCGGTGTCTGCGCGAGAATCTGCTCGACGTCTTCAGCGAAGCCCATCTTCAGCATCTCGTCAGCCTCGTCGAGCACGAGGTACTTCAACGCGGAGAGGTCGAGGGTGCCCTTGGCGAGGTGGTCCATGATGCGACCGGGCGTGCCGACGACGACATGCACTCCGCGGCGGAGGGCCGACAGCTGGACGCCGTATCCCTGGCCGCCGTACACGGGAAGGACGTGCACGCCCTTCATCTTCGCGGAGTAGGACTCGAATGCTTCGCACACCTGAAGGGCGAGCTCACGGGTCGGTGCGAGCACGAGTGCCTGCGGAGTCTTCTGCGCGACGTCCAGGCGTTCGAGCACTGGCAGTGCGAACGCGGCGGTCTTTCCCGTTCCGGTCTGGGCCATGCCGACGACATCCCGTCCGCCCAGAAGCGTCGGGATCGTGGCCGCTTGGATCGGCGAGGGTGTCTCGTAGCCGAGGTCGCGGATGGCTTTCAGGACTGGCCCGGTGATGCCGAGCTCCTCGAATCCGGGAAGGGTGGGGGATTCGTCAGTGGGCTCGTTCACAGATGCGTCTTCAGGGGTCACTGACTAAGGCTAGCGCCCCGGGTGGCGCATTCCCTGTGAAGACGCAGTTTCAGACCGAGCCGGTGAGTGCGAGGATCTTGTCTTTGACCTGTCGGCGCAGAACTTTTCCGATGAGTGATTTGGGGAGCTCATCCACCACGAACAGCCGACGCGGCACCTTGTAGGGGGTGAGGATGCTTCGCGTGAACTCGCGGATGGACTCCTCATCGAGTTCCGCACCGGCCTCCAGAACGATGGCGGCGACGACCTCTTCTCCGGAATGATCGCTCGGCAGACCCACAACAGCGACGTCATCGACGGACGGATGCTGACGCAGTGCGTTCTCGACCTCTGTGGGGGACACGTTGAACCCGCCGGTGATGATGAGCTCTTTGATCCGGTCGATGATCCGCACGAACCCGGCGTCGTCGATCGTGACGATATCGCCGGTGCGGTACCAGCCCTCGGTGAAGGACTGTTCGGTCGCCTCCGGGTTGCCGTAGTAGCCGGAGAAGACCTGCGGGCCACGCACGACGAGCTCTCCTGGTGCACCGGGTTCGACGTCCTGTGTCGGGTTGTCCGGGTCGACCACTCGGCACTCGGTGCCGGGCAGCGGAAGGCCGATGGTTCCGGCAACGCGGTTCCCGGCCACGGGGTTCGCCATGAGCACGGGGGAGCATTCGCTCAGCCCATACCCCTCGACGAGGTAGCCGCCGCTGGCTTCTTCGAAAGGCACGACCAGTTCGTGCGGCAGCGCCATCGCGCCCGAGATGGCCACTTCGGTCCCTGCCAGTGAGATGCCCTTGGCTTTCGCTGACTTCAGCAGACGGTCGGCGATCGGGGGCACGAGCGGGAGGAACGTCGGCGGATGCTTCTTCACGACATCGAGCACGAGGTCGGGATCGAACTTCGGGAACAGCACCAGACGGGCGCCCATCGACATCGCGAAGGTGAGGCAGAGAGTGAGCCCGTAGGCGTGGAACATCGGCAGCACGGCGTAGACGACGCATCCGTTGCCGCGCTTTATCGATGGCACCCAGGCGCGCGACTGCGCCGCGTTGGCCAACAGATTGCGGTGGGTGAGGGATGCCCCTTTCGGGGTGCCGGTCGTGCCCGAGGTGTACTGGATGATCGCGAGGTCATCAGTGGCGGGCCGCGGATGCGATGACGGCAGCGGCTCGGACCCGACGACCTGTTCCCACAGCGTCGTACCGCGGACCTTCTCCGTCAGGGCAGCGCGCGATTCGCGAGCCTTGGCAACGGGAAGCCGGAGAGCTGCACGAGTGCGGAGGGGCATTGCGGCGGTGATGTCGACGGAGATGATCGATGGCACTGCCAGATCTTCCGGGAACTCCTGCACGGTCGCGACGACCTTGTTCCACACGATCGCGTGCTTCGCCCCGTGATCTTCGAACTGCTTGCGCAGCTCACGCGGCGTGTAGAGCGGGTTGTGCTCGATGACCACAGCGCCGAGGCGGAGCACCGCGTAGAAGGCGATGATGTGCTGCGGGCAGTTCGGCAGCACGATCGCCACCGGGTCACCGGAGCGGATGCCGCGAGCGTAGAGCCCAGCCGCGGCGCGATCGATCGCCGACTGCAGTTGCGCGTAGGACGTTTCGCGACCGAAGAACTCCAGAGCCGGAGCATCCGGATAGTCGCGCGCCGAGGCTTCGACGATGTCGACGAGCGATCCCGTAACCGGAGGAAGATCTTCGGGAACTCCCTCTGCATAGCTGGCGATCCACGGACGAGGGGGATGATGCGTCGTCATGGTCTTCACCCTATTCGCAATGCAGGCGGGAGGTCTGTGCGGCGCCAACTAGACTGAGACGGTGTCTGAAATCACCCCTGAACTTGTACGCCATCTCGGCGTGCTTGCGCGCATCCAGCTGAACGACGACGAGGTGACGCGGCTCACCGGCCAGCTCGACGCCATCGTCGACAACATCGCGAAGGTCTCCGAGGTGGCGACCGCCGACGTCGCTGCCACGAGTCACCCCATTCCGCTCGCGAACGTCTTCCGTCCCGACGTGGTCGGTGAGACGCTCACCCACGAGCAGGTGCTGCAGAACGCACCGGATGCCGCGGATGGCCGTTTCCGCGTGACCGCCATCTTGGGAGAAGAACAGTGAGCGACATCATCCGCTGGACCGCTGTGGAGCTCGCCGAAAAGCTCTCCACCGGTGAAGTCTCCAGTCGTGAGGCGACCCAGGCGCACCTCGATCGGATCGCCGCGGTCGACGGTGACGTGCACGCCTTCCTGCATGTGAACGAAGGGGCTCTCGCCGCAGCCGACGCTGTCGACAGCGCCCGCGCCGCGGGGGAGCAGCTGCACGCGCTCGCTGGCGTTCCGCTCGCCATCAAGGATGTCCTCGTCACGAAGGACCAGCCGACCACCAGCGGGTCCAAGATCCTCGAGGGCTACATGTCGCCGTACGACGCGACGGTCGTCGCTCGTGCGCGCGCCGCGGGCCTCGTGCCGCTCGG
Source organism: Microbacterium sp. (assembly GCF_048259935.1). Taxonomy (GTDB): domain Bacteria; phylum Actinomycetota; class Actinomycetes; order Actinomycetales; family Microbacteriaceae; genus Microbacterium. Next base: position 268,059 of record NZ_JBLXHF010000005.1, read on the forward strand.
CAAGACGAACATGGACGAGTTCGCGATGGGTTCTTCGACGGAGTTCTCGGCGTACGGACCGACGCGCAACCCGTGGGACCTCGACCGCATCCCCGGCGGGTCCGGAGGCGGTTCGGCTGCCGCCGTCGCAGCGTTCGAAGCTCCGCTCGCCCTGGGATCCGACACCGGAGGGTCGATCCGCCAGCCCGCCCACGTCACCGGAACCGTCGGCATGAAGCCCACCTATGGTGGTGTGAGCCGCTATGGCGCGATCGCTCTGGCATCGAGTCTCGATCAGGTCGGACCTGTGACGCGCACGGTACTCGATTCAGGGCTCCTGCACGACGTCATCGGCGGTCATGACCCGCAGGATTCGACGTCGCTCTCCGACGAATGGCCGTCGTTCGCCGATGCAGCCCGCGAGGGCGCACGTGGCGACGTGCTCAAGGGCCTCAAGGTCGGTGTCGTCAAAGAATTCCCTGACTCCGGCTTCCAACCAGGGGTCGCGGCGTCCTTCCGCGCATCGCTCGACCTGCTCGAGGCGAACGGTGCCGAGATCGTCGAGATCTCCACGCCGCACTTCGAGTACGGCGTCGCCGCGTACTACCTGATCCTCCCCGCTGAGGCATCCAGCAACCTGGCGAAGTTCGACTCCGTGCGGTTCGGTCTTCGCGTCACGCCGGAAGGCGGCGCAACGGTCGAAGACGTCATGTCTGCGACGCGTGAGGCCGGCTTCGGTGACGAGGTCAAGCGCCGCATCATCCTCGGAACGTACGCGCTCTCGGCGGGCTACTACGACGCCTACTACGGCAGCGCGCAGAAGGTGCGAACGCTCATTCAGCAGGACTTCGACAACGCGTTCGCCGAGGTCGATGTCATCGCGACGCCTTCGGCACCGACGACGGCGTTCAAGATCGGCGAGAAGATCGACGATCCGCTGCAGATGTACCTGAACGACCTCACGACGATTCCCGCGAACCTTGCGGGTGTTCCCGGCATCTCGATCCCGTCCGGGCTCGCGGACGACGACGGACTGCCCGTCGGCATCCAGTTCCTCGCCCCCGCACGCGAGGACGCTCGTCTGTACCGTGTCGGCGCGGCTCTCGAGACGCTACTGGTCGACTCGTGGGGAGCCCCGCTGCTCACCCGCGCCCCGCAGCTCGCAGGAGGGAACCGCTGATGGCCGCCGCAGCCAAGCTGATGGACTACGACAAGGCCCTCGAACTGTTCGAGCCGGTGCTCGGGTTCGAAGTGCACGTCGAGCTCAACACGAACACGAAGATGTTCTCGGCGGCGCCGAACCCCGCTAACGAGAAGTACCACGCGGCAGAGCCGAACACACTCATCGCTCCGGTTGACCTGGGCCTTCCTGGCGCGATGCCGGTGGTGAACGAGACAGCGATCCGATCATCGATCAGCCTCGGTCTCGCACTGAACTGCTCGATCGCAGAATCGAGCCGCTTCGCGCGGAAGAACTACTTCTACCCCGACCTCGGCAAGAACTATCAGATCTCGCAGTACGACGAGCCGATCGCGTACGAGGGCTCTGTCGTCGTCGAGCTCGAAGACGGCACACTCGTGACCGTGCCGATCGAGCGCGCGCACATGGAAGAAGACGCCGGCAAGCTCACCCACATGGGCGGCGCGACCGGCCGCATCCAGGGTGCGGAGTACTCGCTGGTCGACTACAACCGTGCGGGCGTTCCGCTCGTCGAGATCGTCACCGACATCATCTTCGGTGCGGAGCACCGCGCCCCGGAGGTCGCGAAGGCGTACGTCTCCACGATCCGCGACATCGTGCGCAGCCTCGGTATCTCAGAGGCTCGCCTCGAACGCGGCAACCTGCGCTGCGACGCGAACGTGTCACTGCGACCTCGCGTCGCCGAGGGCGAAGAGCCTGCGCCGCTCGGGACCCGCACCGAGACCAAGAACGTCAACTCGATGCGCTCTGTCGAGCGCGCGGTTCGTCACGAGATTCAGCGTCAGGCGCAGATTCTCGCTGATGGCGGCACCATCACACAGGAGACGCGTCACTGGCATGAGGACACCGGCACGACCTCACCCGGTCGACCGAAGTCGGATGCTGACGATTACCGCTACTTCCCCGAGCCGGACCTGCTGCCGGTGCAGCCGACCAGCGCGCTGATCGAGGAACTGCGAGCGCAGCTGCCGGAGCAGCCGGTCGCGCGCCGTCGCCGTCTGAAGGCGGAGTGGAACTTCACGGACCTGGAGTTCCAGGATGTCCGCAACGGCAATCTGATCGACGAGGTCGAGGCGACGATCGCCGCGGGCGCCACTCCGGCTGCCGCGCGCAAGTGGTGGACGGGTGAGATCTCCCGCCTCGCGAACGCGCAGGATAAGGACGTCGCTGGTCTCATCACGCCCGAGAACGTCGCTGCGCTGCAGAAGCTCGTCGATGAGGGCACGCTGACCGACAAGCTCGCACGTCAGGTGCTCGAAGGCGTCATCGCCGGAGAGGGCACGCCCCAGGAAGTCGTCGATGGTCGTGGTCTGGCTGTCGTCTCCGACGATGGAGCGCTGATCGCCGCGATCGATGAGGCTCTCTCCGCTCAGCCTGACGTGATGGCCAAGATCAAGGACGGCAAGGTGCAGGCAGCCGGCGCGGTCATCGGTGCGGTCATGAAGGCGATGAAGGGCCAGGCGGATGCCGCTCGCGTTCGTGAGCTGATCCTGGAGCGCGCCGCCCAGTAGGTTTCGCGTTCTCGCTGGAGCCGCTTTTGTCGGTGGTTTCAGCGAGAATGGAATCATGGGGCGCGGTGACGGACGAGGCAGGCTCGTCTCTGCTGACGGAGCGGACGACACCGGCACGCGCATCCTGCACGTCGACATGGACGCGTTCTACGCGGCCGTCGAGGTGATGGACGATCCGTCGCTGCGCGGACTGCCGCTGATCATCGGCGCACCGGATGGGCGATCGGTCGTCTCCAGCGCTTCCTACGAGGCCCGCAGATACGGCGTGCGCGCCGCGATGCCCGTGAGCCAGGCCATGAGGCTGTGTCCCACAGCGAAGATCGTCATGCCGCACTTCGACCGTTACCAGGCGGTCTCACGTCAGGTGATGGCGGTGTTCGAATCGATCACGCCCCTGGTGGAGCCGCTGTCTGTCGACGAGGCCTTCCTCGATGTTCAGGGTGTGCGGCGATTGTGGGGGAGTCCTGGGCAGATCGCACGCCTGGTCAGAGAGCGGGTGCAGGCAGAGGTGGGCATCAGCTGCAGCGTCGGCGTCGCTGCGACCAAGCACGTGGCGAAGATGGCATCGACCATCTCGAAGCCAGACGGAATGCTGATCGTGGCAGCATCCGACACGCTCGACTTCCTGGCGCCGCGGTCCGTCCGCACGATGTGGGGTGTGGGGCCGAAGGCCTCGGATGCTTTGGAAGCACGCGGCATCCGCACGATCGGCGACATCCGCGACTCGCCGCAGGACATGCTCGACCGTGCTGTCGGGCCCGCGCTCGGGGCGCGCATCGCGCAGCTCGCGCGCGGAGAGGACCCGAGGACCGTCGAAACGGATCGGGTCGAGAAGAGCGTCGGACATGAAGAGACGTTCGACGTCGATGTGACCGACCGCGAGTTCCTCCGAGCGGAGCTGCTCCGGTTGGCCGACCGCGTCGCTGTGCGGCTGCGGAAGGCGTCGTGGGAGTGCGCGACCGTCGCCATCAAGATCCGCTTCGACGACTTCGCCACGTTGAGCAGGTCCCAGACCCTCGCCGAGCCCACCTCCGTCGGTCAGCGAATCGGCGAGGCGGCGCAGACGCTGTACGAGTCGATCGATCGCCGCGATCCCGTCCGGCTCGTCGGGGTGCGCGCCGAGAAGCTGCGTCCGGCCGGTGGAGCGGCGTTCGCGCTCTGGGACGACGATGAGCACTGGCGCAAGGTCGAAGGCGCTCTAGACAGTGCGCGAGCCCGGTTCGGCAGCGCCACCATCACTCGCGCCCGACATGTCGGCCGTGGGGAGGGCGGGACTGCACGGCACCCGAAGGATCACGGAGTCGACTGAATGCCCACGCAGAGCCTTCGTCGGCTAGCGTGTAGTCATGCCGAACATTGCACTGGACATCGGAAAGCAAGTCACCTCCTTCGGCGTGAAGAGCGCCTATGGCGAGCCACAGGATGTCGACGGTGTGAGCATCACTCCTGTCGCGCTGACCTGGGCCGGCTTCGGCGGCGGTGCTGACCAGGACGACAACGGCGGCGGCGGTGGCGGCGGGGTGTCTATTCCGCTCGGCGTATACGTCCGGCGGGAAGAGGGCCTCAGGTTCGAGCCCAACATCGTTGCTCTGCTCGCCGTCGCGATCCCATTCGTGTGCGTTGCCGGGCGTGCGCTCTCGCGCGTGATCCGTGCACTCAAGAAGTAACGATCCGCTCGCACAGGCTCTGCAGCGCGGTGCGGCATCCGTCATCGACGCGGTGGTGGCGGTGGAGGCATCCAACCCGGTTGTGGTGATCGACGGGCGTGCGGGTGCGGGAAAGACGACCCTGTCGCGGATGATTGCCGCGAACTGGCCTGTGGCCGGACGGCCTCAGCTGATCGCACTCGACTCGCTGTACCCAGGCTGGGACGGCCTTGACGCCGGTGCAGAGCGGGCACTGCACGATATTCTGCGCCCTCATGCTCGAGGCCTGCTGAGCACCTGGCGGCGGTGGGACTGGGAGCTCGAAGTCGAGGCAGAGGCGCATGCCGTCACCCCTGCGCTCGGTGTCATCCTCGAGGGCTGCGGAGCACTTACTCCGGCATCCGCGCGCTTGGCCGACGTGCGCGTGTGGGTCGAATCTCCGATGGCATCACGTAAGCACAGAGCTCTCGAGCGTGACGGAGATGGTTTCCGACCGCACTGGGAGCGGTGGGCGAAGCAGGAAGAGCGGCACATCACGAGGGATGCGCCGCAGAAACTGGCGACCGTGACGGTCACTCTTCCGTAGCGGCTCTGCCGTCTGGCGACTCTTCGTGTTCGTCGGCGAGCGCGATCATGGTGTCCAGCCGGAACCCGAGCCAGTGGAAGACGTTGAATCGAGGGTCGTCTGCGTCTTCGAGGTCGGAATCATCGGTGATGCGCAAGCGACTCGCGATGATCAGTCGCAGAGCCGTCAGCGTGCGCAACCAGGCGTCGATCTCGTGAGCGCTGACGACAAGCTCGACCTCGGAGCGTTCGTCTCGCTCATCAGCGGGGTCGAGGAAAGGATCGAGGGCACCGCGCACGAGCGCAGCATCGGCGGTGCGGCGGTTGAGCAGGTCATCGCGCGTCGCCATCGTGAACTCGACGGATGCCTCGGCATCCTCAGGGTACGGATTCGGGGTCAAGCGTGCGACGGCCGGATCACGGTCGCTGTGTGTCGCGGTGATCACCTCAGTGAGCTGATCGACGAGATCGGCGAGGTTCACGATCTCGATCATCGCCAGAGGCATCCGGATCTCGACCGGTGTCATTGCGGAGCCTTCCGGACCGTCGCCCACAGCCCATAGTCGTGCATGGCCTGAGCGTGCACCTCCATGGTCTCGCGGGGACCGGTGGAGACGATGGCGTGCCCTTCGTGGTGGACGGCCAGCATGAGGGTGGTGGCGTGCTCGTGCGTGTACCCGAAGTAGGTGCGGAAGACACGGGTGACATAGCTCATGAGGTTCACGGGGTCGTTCCACACGACGACCTGCCATGGTTCGAGTGGCGCCGCGCTCAGACCGACCAGCTCGTCAAGATCTGGGGTTGCAATCGGCGTGCTCATGCCCACCCCAACTCGTGTAACTGTCTGTCGTCGATCCCGTAGAAGTGCGCGATCTCGTGAACGAGTGTGGTGTGCACTTCGTCGCGGAGCTCATCCTCGTTGTCGCACTGGGCGAGGTGCGGCTCACGGTAGACCGCGATCCGGTCAGGAAGCTCGCCCATCCCGTACTGACCGCGCTCGGTCAGAGCCAGCCCGTCATAAAGGCCGAGCAGATCCAGGCTGCCGTCCTCTGGGCGATCTTCGACGACGAAGATGACATTGTCGAGACCATCGACCATCTCGTCGGGCAGCCGGTCGAGCTCGTCGATGACGAGTTCTTCGAAGGCCGCAGCGTCCATGTCCATTGCTCACAAGCCTACGGCTCGCACGCAGTCAGTGGATGAACAGCAGGAGCGCTGCGACGAGCAGGAAGAGCGCACCGAAGATGATGTTGAGAATCCGGATGCCGCGGCGCGATCGAGTCAGGGTTCGGAAGGGTCTCGCGGCGGTCGCGAAGAAGCCCCACATGACGATCACATCGACCGTGACGACCGTTCCGATCAAGATGAGGTACTGCGGGAGTGCTGGTTCGTCGAGGCGGATGAACTGCGGCACGAAGGCGAGGAAGAACACGATCGCCTTCGGGTTCAGCACGTTCACCCAGAAGCCGCGTCGCATCATCGACAAGCGGCCCTCTCGATCGGGCGCGGTGCCATCGGATGCTGCGGGCTCAGGCACACGGGCGAAGATCATGCGGATGCCGAGATACGCGAGGTATGCGGCACCGGTGTACCTGACGATGTCGAACAGGAGCGGTGAGCGGGAGACCAGTAGGCCCACGCCCGCCGCAATGATGATGACGTGCACGATCAGCGCGAGCTGCTGACCGATCACGCCCCATACCGAGCGGCGCCATCCCTGCGCGATCGCATTGGACATCGTGTTGATGGCGCCTGCGCCGGGGGTGAAGCTGATGACGACGGATGCCGCGAGGAGGGAGAGCCAGACAGTCAGCGACATCAGGCAATTCTAGGGGTGGGATCGTCTCACGGTGAGCGAGGTGAATGAGTGCGAAGCGCCGAAACGAGAACGAGGTGTGAACCCTGACTGGTTACACAGTCGAAGGTTCACACCTCGTGTATTTGGGGTGGCTAACGGGGCTTGAACCCGCGACCCCCGCGACCACAACGCGGTGCTCTACCAGCTGAGCTATAGCCACCATGTGTCAGCCGGAGCAGACAACCCGTCTAGTCTATTACACCTCTGAAGCGAACGATGACACCGTGCGCTCGGAGATTGCACGCGCCTCATCACTCGACGGCCCAGGTGCGTCGACGAAGACCGCCTCGCGGTAATACTGCATCTCTCGAATGGACTCGAGGATGTCTGCCAGAGCGCGGTGACCGCCGTTCTTCTCGGGCGACTGGAAGAACACGCGCGGGTACCACCGGCGCGAGAGCTCTTTGACGCTGGAGACGTCGACGTTTCGGTAGTGCAGCCACTGGTCGATCTGCGGCATGTACTTTGCGAGGAACATGCGATCGGTGCCGATCGTGTTGCCGGCGAGAGGCGCCTTGCGCTCTTGAGGAACGAAGCGCTTGATGTACGCGAGCGTCTGCGCCTCAGCATCCGCGAGTGAAACGCCCTCGGGAATCTCTTCGATCAGGCCGGAGGTCTTGTGCATCTCGGTGACGAACTCGCCCATGTTCGCGAGTGCCTCGTTGCTTGGTTTGATGACGATCTGGAAACCGGGATCGACCGGTCGCAACTCGAAGTCGGTTATCACGACGGCGATCTCTACGAGCTCATCGATCGAAAGATCGAGTCCCGTCATCTCGCAGTCGATCCAGACGAGTCGGTCGTTCTCAGACGCAGATACCATGTCCTCATTCTAATGAGCGTGCCGACATCGCCCTGATATCGTGGAGGTATACGCCTTCGTAGCTCAGCGGAAGAGCAACGGCCTTCTAATCCGTCGGTCGCAGGTTCGAATCCTGCCGGGGGCACTTCATCCATTGCGCAGTGCGCAGACCGCATCATCTGCGCACCAGAAATCACCCACCAGGCGAAACGTGCCCGTTGCGAGGTGAAGTCGCTCTGCACGGTATCTGAGCCCCAGCGGGTCGGAGACGATCCGCAGGTGGCCGAGCACGCGGTCGTCATCGTTCTGCACTCGCCACAGATGGGCGGATGCCCGGATCAGCCGTTCACGACTCGAGGTGAGGCGTGGCGTGGCATAGGGGAGTGCGGATAGTTGTGCGAGCTGGGTCTGTGACATCAGATTCTCCTTTCGCCTCGACAGTACGACCGGCCACTGACATTGCACGCAGGGCAGCAGGAGTCTCCTTTTCTCCACTGATCGGCCATTCGTGCGAGTTCTCCACCGAACGTGGTTCTGGGCCGCTTTCGCCTGGTGCCCCAGGTGCACTCTGAGAGGACCCGGGCGAGCCCCGGCATCAAAAGGAGACAAGATGAACGACACTGTGACGATTCTCGGCCGTGTAGGAGGCGACCCGAATCGCAGCCAGACCCCGGGCGGCGTTCCCGTGGTGAACTTTCGCGTCGCAAGTCCGCAGAGCCGCTACGACGCCAAAACGCAGAGCTGGATCGAAACCGGCACCAACTGGTACAACGTCTCGGCATTCCGTCAGCTCGCCGAGCACGCGAAAGCGTCGCTGCGCACGGGCGATGGTGTGATCATCACCGGCAAGCTGCGGCTCCGTGAATGGGAGAGCGGCGGAAAGAAGGGGATGAGCGCTGATATCGATGCCGAGACGATCGGCCACGATCTGCGCTGGGGTGCGAGCGCTTTCGCCAAGGCCCGCCCGGCTGGCGCAGTCTACGTCGCGCCAACGGAGGGGCGAGAAGCCGATGCCACACCTCCTGAAGATGAGGCCCCTGGTGACGACGCAGCGGGTGCGGACGAGGGTGCGGACACGGAGAGCTTCGCAGCCCAAGAGGATTGGGCGGTGCGGGCGTGAGGCCGCAGGTGTGCCTTGCATCGACGCGGAGATGAAAGGCAGCTGGCAGCGTTCGATGGGGCGCGCCCGTAGGATCGGAGCGTGCCCCGTCGACCTGCTCACTCACGTCCCTATGCCGTCGTCGCCGGAGTCTTGATCTCTCTGGGGCTCGCACTCACAGCGTGTGCGCCTGAACCGGCTCCGACGCCGACCCCGACAGTGACAGCGGTGTCGCCCGTGACGGCGGAACCTGCGCCGGAGGGGCCGGTGTTCCATCCGGATGGCACCGCCGAAGACAACCTGCCCATTTTCGAGGCGGTCACCGCGCAGGTGTGGGCGGCATCAGGAAGCTCTTCTGGGCGTGCGTACATCGACGCGCTCGTCGCCGCCGGATTCGATGAGTCTGCGATGCAGGTCACTCAAGACCTCACGACAGTGGGGCACGCGGCAGAGAGCATGCAGTTCTCGGTGCGCTGGGGTGACACGCAATGTCTGGTCGGACAGGTCGGGCCGTCGACCGGCAATCCGGTGACGATGGTGATGGATCAGCTCGCCGAAGGACGATGCCTCGTAGGAAACACCCGACCGATCGACTGGTGACCCCGAGCCGGTAGGCTGGAGTGTCGATCCTCGACGGCTAGCTAAGGAGCGTTTTTCGGTGGCTGAGTATATCTACTCGATGGTTCGTGCGCGCAAGGCGGTGGGCGAGAAGCTCATCCTCGACGACGTGACCATGTCGTTCCTTCCCGGAGCGAAGATCGGTATGGTCGGCCCGAACGGTGCCGGTAAGTCGACGATCCTCAAGATCATGGCCGGGCTTGATCAGCCTTCCAACGGCGAGGCGAAGCTCACGCCCGGCTTCACCGTCGGAATCCTCATGCAGGAGCCCGAGCTCGACGAGTCCAAGAATGTGCTGGAGAACATCCAGGAGGGTGTTGCGATCAAGGCGAAGCTCGACCGCTTCAACGAGATCTCTGCGCTGATGGCAGATCCGGATGCCGACTTCGACACCCTGCTCGCCGAGATGGGCGTGCTGCAGGAAGAGATCGACGCCGCAGACGGTTGGGACCTCGACTCCCAGCTCGAGCAGGCGATGGACGCACTGCGCACCCCGCCGGCCGATGCCGCGATCGCTCCGCTCTCCGGTGGAGAGAAGCGCCGTGTCGCACTGGCGAAGCTCCTGCTGCAGAAGCCGGATCTTCTTCTGCTCGATGAGCCCACTAACCACCTCGATGCCGAGAGCGTTCTCTGGCTCGAGCAGCACCTGCAGGCGTACAAGGGTGCCGTCATCGCCATCACGCACGACCGGTACTTCCTCGACAACGTCGCAGAGTGGATCGCCGAGGTCGACCGTGGCCGTCTGATCGGTTACGAGGGCAACTACTCCACTTACCTCGAGAAGAAGGGCGAGCGTCTCGCCATCCAGGGCAAGAAGGACGCCAAGCTCGCCAAGCGACTGAAGGATGAGCTCGAGTGGGTTCGCTCCAGCGCCAAGGGACGCCAGACTAAGTCGAAGGCTCGTCTGGCCCGTTACGAAGAGATGGCCACTGAGGCCGAGCGCACCAGGAAGCTGGACTTCGAAGAGATTCAGATTCCTGCCGGCCCCCGCCTGGGCAGCGTCGTGATCGAGGCCAAGAACCTGAAGAAGGGCTTCGGCGACCGTGTGCTGATCGACGGCCTCAGCTTCAGCCTTCCGCCGAACGGCATCGTCGGAATCATCGGCGCCAACGGTGTGGGAAAGACCACGCTGTTCAAGACCATCGTCGGCCTTGAGCCGCTCGATAGCGGCGATCTCAAGATCGGTGAGACGGTCAAGATCAGCTACGTCGACCAGTCGCGTGCGAACATCGACCCGAACAAGAACCTGTGGGAGGTCGTCTCCGACGGGCTCGACTTCATCACGGTCGGCAAGACCGAGATCCCCTCTCGGGCGTACGTCTCCAAGTTCGGATTCAAGGGGCCGGACCAGCAGAAGAAGGCCGGTGTCCTCTCCGGTGGCGAGCGCAACCGACTGAACCTCGCGTTGACGCTTAAAGAAGGTGGCAACCTTCTGCTTCTCGACGAACCCACCAACGACCTCGACATCGAGACCTTGAGCTCGCTCGAGAATGCACTGCTCGAGTTCCCCGGTTGCGCTGTGGTCATCACGCACGACCGGTGGTTCCTCGACCGCATCGCCACTCACATCCTCGCGTACGAGGGCACGGACGAGAACCCTGCCAAGTGGCACTGGTTCGAGGGTAACTTCGAGTCCTACGAGCAGAACAAGATCGAGCGTCTTGGACCGGATGCTGCGAACCCGCACCGCTCCACGCACCGCAAGCTCACGCGTGACTGACGACTCGGCAGGCACGGGAATGCGTCTGCATCTCCCCATCCATTTGCGATGGGGAGATCTGGACGCGTTCAACCATGTCAACAACACCTCAATGCTCAAGCTTCTCGAAGAGGCTCGCGTGCGCGCCTTCTGGAGAGCAGCACCGGGGGAGGAAGCGCCCCCAACCGCAGTACTGGACTCCGGGATCGACCAGGGAACCCTCACTCTCATCGCCCGTCAGGAGATCGAGTATCTCGCCCCCGTGCCGTACCAGCGTCGTCCGCTCGACGTGCAGATGTGGTTCGCGAAGATCGGTGGATCAAGCGTCGAAGTCTGCTATGAAGTGTTCAACGACCCCACGAACGCCGAGCGAGTGCTCTACGCGCGCTCAACCGCCATCATCGTGCTCGTCGATGCGCAGACGGGGCGGCCGACCCGCGTGGCAGACGAGATGCGACAGGTATGGGCGCCGTATCTCGGAGATCCCATCACCTACGCGCATCGACGTTAGTCGGCAGCTCCCGGCGCGTCAGGCACACGGATCATGATCTCCTGCGACACGCTCGCAGCGAGAACACCCTCACGCGTGTAGATGCGGCCGGTCGCCAGGCCTCGCCCACCACGCGCGTTCGCTGATTTCTGCACGTACAGCATCCACTCGTCGACCCGTGCGGGACGGTGCCACCACATCGCGTGGTCAAGGCTCGCGACCTTCAGCCCCGGCGTCGACCAGGCGATGCCATGAGCGCGCAAGATCGACTCCTGAATCGTCATGTCGCTGAGATAGGCCAACGCCGCCCGGTGCATCCGTGCATCATCAGGCATGGGCGATCGCAGCCGCATCCAGATGGCCTGGTGGGGGCTGAGCTCGCCATCGGCGGCGAGATAGATCGGCGACTGGACATGCCGAATGTCCGCGGGACGACTTTTGAGCCATTGCGCTTCGCCGCGGACGAGCTCGTCGTCTGAGACGAGATCCTCCGGCGCAGGAATATCAGTGGGCATGGGCGCGGCGTGCTCGAGGCCAGGTGCGTCATCTTGGAACGACGCGATCATCGAGAAGATCGGCACACCGTTCTGGTAGGCCTGCGCGCGACGCGTGGAGAATGACCGGCCGTCGTGAATGCGATCGACCGCGATGGTGACGCCCTGAGCTGAGTCCCCAGGACGCAGAAAGTAGCCGTGCATCGAATGCGCGGCGCGATCGGCAGGCATAGTGCGCTCCGCGGCCAGGAGCGACTGTCCGAGAACCTGTCCGCCGTAGATCCGTCCCGTCGGCATGGCGTGAGAGCGACCAGTGAAGATGTCTTCCGTGGTCCTGGCCTGACTCTCATCAAGATCGAGAACGTCGAGGAGGTGGTCGACGGCTGCTCGAGCCCGCGCATCGGCGCTCATGGCGCTCCCTTCATGACGCCGATTGCGTCCTTGGTAGTTTAGAACGTGTGCAGCCACGCCTCGTTCTCTCCGACTCCGACACCGCGAAGGACGTACTGACCTTTCTCGGTCGTGCGAACCAGATCTCGGATGACGGCATCCGCATCCAAGCGTTCGGAGGCGTGCTGGCGATGACCGCTGCCGCCCTCGCACCGCAGGGGCTCTTCGATCAGACGCCGTCCATCTTGGCGATGCGCATCGTCCATGCCGATCCCGAGCTGGAGTGCGACATCGTCGTCGATGAGCTCACAGCCGACCATGACGATGATCGCCGGCTGATTCTTCCCGAGACCGGGAGGTCTCCGGCGTGGGCAGGAGTCGCGCCCCCGCGCGGCGGCTGGGCGCAGAAGAGTGACCTGGAAGCCGCTGCGGTGGCCAACCGCGCGCAATGGGGCATCTCTGCCGTGGCGCGCGGCGCAACACCGGGAGCCGGCGAAGAAGCCGTCCGTGTGCTGCGGGCAGCGATCTGGGGCGAGCCCGACGAAGAGCTCGACGAGCTTCCTCGGGGCATCGCCTTCGCCGCGCACGCTTTCGGATTCATCTCGGGCGAGGAGCAGGTGCCGGTGACGGTCTCGGGGCGCTGGACGCGCCTTGCCTTCCGCCGTGGACATGTGCTGTCGCGTGGGCCGGTCGCAAGCGGACTGACGGCAGTGCGATCGACGGGTGCCTCAGCCGGCTGACCAGCAGAATCAGCGTGCGGCGGCGCGTCCGGCCTGCCGACCGGAGAACAGACAGCCGCCGAGGAATGTCCCTTCCAAGGCTCGGTAGCCGTGCACTCCGCCGCCACCGAATCCGCTGGCCTCACCGGCTGCGAAGAGCCCAGGGATGACAGCGCCGGCAGCATCGAGAGCGCGTCCGTCCAGATCCGTCTTGATTCCACCGAGAGATTTCCGTGTCAGCACGTGCAGCTTGACGGCGACCATCGGCCCGGCAGAGCGATCCTGCAGTCTGTGCGGTGCCGCCGTGCGGATGAGCTTGTCCCCGCGATAAGAGCGCATGGAGCGCAGCATCCCCATCTGCGCGTCCTTGGAGAAATCATTCTCGATCTCGCGGTCACGAGCGGTGACTTCGCGGCGGACGTGCTCAATATCCAGCACATCGCCGCCAGGATGTGCGCGCATCTGCTCGAGGAGTGAGTCCAAATCGTCCTCGACGATGAAGTCTGCTCCCTCATCGAGGAACGACTGCACCGGCCCGGTCGGACCCTTCGCCAGGCGTGACTTCAGCAACAGGCCGACGTCCTTTCCGGTGAGATCAGGGTTCTGTTCGCTGCCGGAGAGCGCGAACTCCTTCTCGATGATCTGGCGGGTCGTGATGAACCAGGAGTGATCATGCCCGGTTGTCCGCAGATGCTCGAGCGTGCCGAGTGTGTCGAAGCCGGGGAACAGCGGCACCGGGAGCCGCTTGCCGGTCGCATCGAGCCACAGCGAAGACGGTCCGGGGAGGATGCGGATGCCGTGCATGGGCCACACCGAATCCCAGTTCTGAATGCCTTCGACGTAGTGCCACATCCGATCTCCATTGATCAGATGCGCGCCTGCGGTCTCTGCGACGGCGTGCATCGAGCCATCGACGTACGCGGGGACGCCGGAGAGCATGTGTGCAGGGGGCGTGCCCAGGCGTGCGGGCCAGGCAGCGCGCACGAGGTCGTGGTTGCCGCCGATCCCGCCGGAGGAGACGATCGTCGCTCCAGCAGAGACCTCGAAGTCGCCGATGACCTCGCGAGACGAGGGGACACCGCGCTCGACTGCGCTGTCGGCGAGCACATCGCCGCGTGCACCGACGATCGCGCCATCCGCGGTGAGGAGCTCAGTCACCCGGTGGCGCGGGAGGATCGTTACCGTTCCGGCATCCTCGGCGCGGTGAACGGCCTCATCGAACGGGGCGACGATCCCAGGACCCGTTCCCCAGGTGATGTGGAACCGGGGCACGGAGTTGCCGGGGCCGATCGCGCCGTAGCCACCGCGTTCTGCCCAGCCGACGACGGGGAAGAAACCGACGCCTCGTTCGCGCAGCCAGGCGCGCTTCTCTCCCGCGGCGAACTCCAGGTATGCCTCGGCCCACCGGCGCGGCCACTCATCCTCGACACGGTCGAAGCCGGCGTTGCCGAACCAATCCTGCGACGCGAGCTCGAGCGAATCCTTGATCCCCATCCGCCGCTGCTCCGGCGAGTCGATGAAGAACAGCCCACCGAAAGACCACCATGCCTGACCGCCGAGGTTCGAGCGGGGCTCCTGGTCGACGATGATCACACGACGACCCGCCGCTGCCGCCTCTGAAGCGGCGACGAGGCCTGCCAGACCCCATCCGATGACCAGGACATCTGCGGATAGGGGCGTGCGTGTCATGTGTTCTCCGTTGAATCCTCACTGATGCTGCGCGGGTCGAGCATGGTGCGCGTTCCCGGGCTCGTCGCGGCCGAAGGCAGCGTATTCACCATGGCATATGCGGCGCGCTCGAGGTAGTCCCAGAACGTCGCGTCGTGGAGTGGGGACAGCTGGATCTCGTCGAGAGAGGTGCGCATGCACCGCAACCAGCGATCGCGTGCGTCGGGATCGATGCGGAAGGGCTGGTGGCGCAGGCGCAGCCGCGGATGGCCGCGCTTCTCGCTGTAGGTGGTCGGCCCGCCCCAGTACTGCGCAAGGAACATCGTGAATCGCTCGGCAGCAGGACCGAGGTCCTCCTCGGGATACATCGGCTTCAGCACAGGATCGAGAGCGACTTCGCGGTAGAAGCCGTCGACGATCCGCTCGATGGTGTCGTAGCCGCCGATCTCGTCGTAGAACGTCATCTGTCCTTCTCTGGTGTCTCGGGTGCCTGCTTGGGGTTCTTCTTGCGCCAGATGCCACGTGCGGGTGCCGGGACCCCTGTGACGGCGTTGGGCCTGGTCGTCGGAGGGTTCGCACCGCGAACCCGGCGGGCACCCTCGAAGCCCTCCGGCACGACAGATTCCATCGAGGGGATCTGGAGATCGAGCGCCTCGATCGCACTCTTCAGACGCATGCGCAGCTCTTGCGCTGCGTCGTCCATCGCCGTGGCACGTGTCTTAATCACCACGCGGACGACGAGCGCTTCGCCGGTGATCGACTCCAAGCCCCACACTTCAGGACGTTCGAGGATGCGGGTGCGCCACTTCGGATCCTTTGCGAGGCCCTGCGCTGCGTCGAGGAGCGCGGTTTCCACCTTCGACAGATCAGCATCGGCCGGCACGCCGATGTCGACGATGGCGCGGGCCCAGCCCTGCGACATGTTGCCGATGCGGGTGACTTCGCCATTGCGCACGTACCAGAGCGTGCCGTTGACATCTCTAACATGCGTGATGCGCACGGCGACGTACTCGACCACTCCGGATGCCAGGCCCATGTCGACCATATCGCCGATGCCGATCTGATCCTCGGCCACGATGAAGAGACCGTTGAGCACATCCTTGACAATGTTCTGGGCGCCGAAGCCGAGGCCCGCGCCGATCGCTGCGGTCAGCAGAGTGAGGGACCCGACCAGGTTGGGCGCGAGCAGGTTCGTGATGAGCACGAGAGCGACGATCGCGACGGCCACGTTGACGATGTTCTGCAGGATGCTGCCGAGCGTGCGGGTGCGCTGGACGAGGCGCATGTCAGCGAGAGGTGAGCGCTCGAGGGCCTGCGTGTCATCCACGTTCGCCTTCAGCTTCGCACTGCTGACGATGCGGGTGACGACACGCCGGATGACCAGGCGAAGCACGAATGCGATGCCGACACAGATCGCAATGATCAGGATGATCTGCAGGATGTTCTGCCCTGCTTCGAGCAGCCAGCGCAGAAACGAGCCCCACAGCGTTGCCAGGTCATTGAGGACGGGCGGCGGCTCAGGGGGTGCATCGAATGGAATGAACGGCACCTCCTGATCCTACCGATCAGGCGTGCGCTTCAGGCTCCTCACCGTCGCGCGACTGCGCGTAGAGAGCACGCTCGACATCGGCAAGCTCCTCACCGACCAGGCGGCGAAGCGCGGGAGCGGCATCCTTGTTGTCGGCCAGCCATGCGCGGGTGGCATCACGCAGTTCGACGCTGCCGAGAGCTGTGGGATAGAGCCCGACGATGAGGTAGTTCGCGATCTGATAGGTCCGCGACTCCCAGACGTCGGTGAGCATGTCGAAGTAGCTCTGCACGAACTCTCCGAGCACACCCACGCTGTTCGGGTGGACGAAACCGGTTGCAGCCGAGCGCACGATCGTGTTCGGCAGATCGGCGTTGTCGATGAGCGACGCCCAGGCGGCGCGTTTGTCTTCGACCGTCGGCAGTGCGGCACGAGCCTGGGCGGCGAACTCCGCACCCTTGGAGGTGTTGTCCGCGGCGAGGGCAGCATCGATGGAAGCCGCGTCAGTCGCGCCGATCGAGGCGAGTCCGACCAGCAGCTGCCACGACAGGTCAGCGTCGATCTCGAGGCCGGGGAGGGTATCTTCGCCCGAGCGGAGGCGACCGATGATCCCCGCGTGCTCGGAATCGACCAGCGAAGCGGCGAAAGCGGTGACGAACTGCAGTTGGCTGTCGCTGCCTGCCGGGGCGCTTTGTGCGAGGTCCCACAGCGCATCCGCGATCTTCAGACGAGCTGCGTCGCGCTGTACGGGGGCGACGTAGAGCGTTGCGGCGGTGCGCAGCTGCGCGAGCGTGGTGCGGATCGTGGTCGACTCGGTCTCGCGCCCGATGTTCCCGAGCACGAGGTCGATGTAGTCGGATGCTGCGCTCTCGGCGTCGCGCGTCTGATCCCATACAGCGCCCCAGATGAGCGAGCGAGCGAGCGGGTCAGCGATGTCCCCGAGGTGTGCGATAGCCGTTGCCAGCGACCGCTCGTCGAGGCGGATCTTCGCATAGGCGAGGTCGTTGTCGTTGAGCAGCACGAGATCAGGCCGCTTCTGCCCCTGGAGCTCGGGCACCTCTGTGCGGTCACCATCGACATCGATCTCGACGTAGTACGAGCGCGTGAGAGCGTCGTCCTCGAGGTTGTAGAAGCCGATGCCCAGACGGTGCGGGCGAATCGTCGGATAGTCCGCAGGAGCAGTCTGGGTGATGGCGAACCGTGTGATGAGACCGTCGACGTCTTCAGCGATGACCGGGGAGAGCGTGTTGACTCCGGCGGTCTCCAGCCATTTCTTCGACCAGGTGCTGAGGTCGCGACCGCTGCTCGCCTCGAGCTCGGTGAGCAGGTCGCTCAGCTCGGTGTTGCCCCAGGCGTGCTTCTGGAAGTACTGGCCGACGCCAGCGAAGAAGGCGTCGATTCCCACCCAGGCAGCGAGCTGCTTGAGTACCGATCCGCCCTTGGCGTAGGTGATGCCATCGAAGTTCACCTGCACGTCTTCGAGATCATTGATCTCGGCCATGATCGGGTGCGTGGAGGGGAGCTGGTCCTGGCGGTACGCCCAGGTCTTCTCCATGGCGTTGAACGTGGTCCATGCTTCGGTCCACTCCGTTGCCTCGGCGGTCGCGATGGTCGATGCCCATTCAGCGAACGACTCGTTCAACCAGAGATCGTTCCACCACTTCATGGTGACGAGATCGCCGAACCACATGTGCGCCAGCTCATGCAGGATCGTGACGACGCGACGCTCCTTGACGGCGTCGGTCACCTTGCTGCGGAACACATAGGTCTCGGTGAACGTGACCGCGCCCGCGTTCTCCATCGCTCCGGCGTTGAACTCCGGCACGAACAGCTGGTCGTACTTCGCGAACGGGTACGGTACGCCGAACTTCTGCTCGTAGTAGGCGAAGCCCTGGCGGGTCTTGTCGAAGATGTAGTCAGCGTCGAGGTGCGCCCACAGGCTCTTGCGTGCGTACACACCGAGCGGGATCACTCGTCCATCTGCGCTGGTCAGCTCGGAGAACGTCGACTCGTACGGTCCCGCCACAAGCGCAGTGATGTACGAGGAGATGCGCGGGGTGGGCTCGAATCCCCACGTCGCCGTGTTGCTCTCATCGTGGTTGATCGGCTCTGGCGTGGGGGAGTTGGAGATGACCTTCCACGAGTCAGGCGCGGTGACGGTGAACTGGAAGGTGGCCTTCAGATCGGGCTGCTCGAACACCGCGAAGACGCGGCGCGAATCGGGCACCTCGAACTGCGAGTACAGGTAGACCTCTTCGTCGACGGGGTCGACGAAGCGATGCAGACCTTCGCCAGTGTTCGTGTAGAGGCAGTCCGCATCGACGACGAGGATGTTCTCCTCCTGCAGGCCCGTCAGCGCGATGCGAGAGTCGGCGAAGACCTCGGCGGGGTCCAGCTGCTCTCCGTTGAGCGAGATCTCGCGCACGTCGCGCGCAATCAGATCGACGAAGGTGAAGCTGCCCGGCGTCGCGGTGAAGCGCACGACGCTTCGAGATCCGAAGACCTCGGCGCCCTTCGTCAAGTCGAGCGAGACCTCGTACGACTGCGTGTCGATGAGGGCGCGGCGCTCCTGCGCTTCGATGCGGGTGAGGTTCTCTCCAGGCACAGCTTTTCTCCCAGGGGTTCGGGGTATCGCTTAGATCCGACGCGGCTGGCGCGGAAGGCAACCATGACAGCCTACGCCAGGACCCAGCTGATGCATCGCGATGAGATGGAAAGACGGAACCGTGACCACGAGTGACCAGATCATTGTTCCGTTCGCCTCTTCTGCCGCTGCCAGCGGAGCCGAGTTCATCGAGACGCCGGTAGCGTACGACGCGCTCATCCTGGCGAGCTTCGGAGGCCCGGAGGGGCAGGACGATGTCATCCCGTTCCTGCGGAATGTGACGCGTGGGCGCGGCATCCCCGACGAACGCCTCGAAGAGGTCGCACATCACTACCGGCATTTCGGGGGCGTGAGCCCGATCAACGGGCAGAACCGCGAGTTGAAGGCAGCTCTCGAGGCAGAGATCGCGTCGCGCGGCATGGACCTGCCGGTCTACTGGGGCAACCGCAACTGGGAGCCCTACCTGCCGGACGCCTTCACCGCGGCCGCCGACGACGGACACCGCACTCTGCTCGTCTTGGCGACGAGCGCCTACAGCTCATATTCCAGCGATCGTCAGTACCGGAGGATATCGCTCGCGCGATCACCGAAGCCGGCCTCGAGGAACGCGTCACGGCCGACAAGATCAGACTGTTCTTCGACCGCCCTGGTTTCGTCACACCTTTCCAAGAGGGTGTGGATGCTGCGGTGCAGAAGTTCCTGGGCCAGGGCATCGCGGCATCCGATATTCATCTGCTCTTCTCGACGCACTCGATCCCCACCGCAGATGCCGAGCGTTCCGGTCCGCGCGATGTCGATTGGGGAGAGGGCGGCGCGTACGGTGCGCAGCACCGCGCGGTTGCCGAGCACATCATTGAGAAGCTCGGCGCCGTGACCGGCGGCGGGGCGGTACCGTGGCAGCTGGTGTTCCAGTCTCGCTCTGGCCCGCCCACCCAGCCCTGGCTCGAGCCGGACATCAACGACGTGATCGCAGAACTGCCGGCTGCCGGTGCGAAGGCTGTCGTCATCGTACCGTTGGGATTCGTCAGCGACCATATGGAGGTCCTCTGGGATCTCGACACCGAGGCGATGGAGTCGGCGCAGAACGCGGGGCTCCCTGCGGTGCGCACGCAGACCCCCGGCATCCATCCGGCCTTCGTCGCTGGCCTCATCGATCTGGTGGTCGAGCGCATCGAGGGCACGCCGGCCGTCGACCGTCCGCATGTGACCGACCTCGGTCCCTGGTACGACGTGTCGCGACCGGGGGACTGCGAGAACGTCAGGCTCGGGTTCAAGCCGGCCGCTGCCGGGATCGCGCCATGACCGACGTGCGACGCTTCTAGGATGGTGACCATGCGCATTCACATCGCCACAGATCACGCGGGGCTCGAGTTCTCCACGCAGCTCCAGAACCACCTGAGCGCTCTCGGACACGAAGTCATCGACCACGGTCCGGTCGAGTACGACGCTCTCGACGACTACCCGGCATTCTGCATCCGTGCGGCGCAGGCCGTCGTGGCCGACCAGGAGAAGGGCGTCGACACCCTCGGCATCGTCTTCGGCGGCTCAGGCAACGGTGAGCAGATCGCAGCGAACAAGGTGCAGGGCATCAGAGCAGCTCTTGTGTGGAACCTGTCCACGGCAGAGCTCGCCCGCCAGCACAACGATGCGAATGTGATCTCGATCGGTGCGCGCCAGCACACGTTCGAAGAGGTCGTCTCGTTCATCGAGCGCTTCATCGAGACGCCGTTCTCGGATGAGGAGCGGCATGTTCGCCGCATCGGTCAGATCGCCGACTTCGAGCGCGACGGAACGCTCCTTCCCGACCCCAGGGCCTGACGTGCCCGAGGGACACTCCGTACACCGGATCGCCCGTCAGTTCGATCGCAACTTCGTCGGCAAGACCCTGCACGCATCCAGCCCGCAGGGCCGCTTCGCCGAGGGCGCAGAGGTACTGAACGGCCGTGAGGCCATCAGCGTCAAGGCCGTCGGCAAGCAGATGTTCCTCGAGGCCGAAGGCGACCTCTGGCTGCGCGTGCACCTCGGCCTCTACGGGGCGTGGGATTTCGCCGGTGAGATTCTGCTGGATCAGACCATCGCTTCGGCGAACGGCCGGATGGGTCAGACCAACCAGCGCGGCACCGATCTGGATGCGCAGATCCTCGATGATGCCGGAGAGAACTCGCTGGCTTCGATCGGCGCACCGCGTCGTGCACGCGTGCACGTGCGCATGTCGGAGCAGACCAAGGGCCTTGCAGACGAGGGCGCAGAATGGCCGCCACCGATCGTGGGGCAGGTGCGCCTTCGTCTCATGACCGACATTACCGTCGCAGACCTGCGCGGACCCACGGCGTGCGTGCTGCAGACACCGGACGAGATGCTCGCCACGGTTGCCAAGCTCGGGCCTGATCCGTTGGTCGGGGATCCCGCGGAGAACGAGGAGCGCTTCGTCCGCGTCGTGCGCAAGAAGGGTACGGCGATCGCGCTGCTGCTCATGGACCAGTCGGTCGTCAGCGGCATCGGGAACGTGTACCGTGCCGAGATGCTCTACCGGGCGCGGCTCAACCCGCACACACGTGGCAAGGACGTACCGGAAGAGATCGTGCGGGAACTCTGGCGCGACTGGGCCCGTCTGTTGCCGATCGGGGTCGAGACCGGGCAGATGATGACGATGGATGATCTGTCGCCCGATGATTACCGTGCTGCGATGGCGAGTCGTGATGATCGGCACTGGGTCTATCACCGCGCGGGACTGCCGTGTCGTACCTGCGGCACCGAGATCGTCCTGGAGGAGATCGGTGCACGCAAGCTGTACTGGTGCCCGAGATGTCAGGCGTGATGACTCGGTACCGGCCTTAGGCTGAGATCATGCGCCAGAACCCGAGTTTTGCGATGACCGATATCGCCGAGTTGCGTCGCGTGATCGCGGGCAATCCGTGGGCGACGCTGGTCGGACGCGATGCCGACGGCATGACCGCATCGCACTATCCGGTCCTGCTGGATCCGGGTCGCGAGGACCTCACGGTCGTCGGCCATGTCGGACGCCCTGACGATCTCGTGCTGGGGCTCGGGCAGCCCGAACAAGAGTTGTTGATGATATTCCAGGGCCCGCACGGGTACGTCTCACCGGGGTGGTACGGCGATGTCCCTGCGGTTCCGACGTGGAACTACGTCGCCGTGCATCTCTCGGGGGTTCCCGAGATCCTTGATACTCGGGCGAATCTGAAAGTGCTCGATGATCTCGTCGAGCATTTCGAGCGCCGCTTTCCTTCGCCACGCGGGATGTGGACGCCGCCGAACGACGAGGCATTCATCTCACGGCTAGAGGCCGGGACGATCGGCTTCCGGCTGACGCCGACGCGCGTGACGGCCAAGCGCAAGCTGAGCCAGAACAAAACCGATGATGTCATCGAGAACGTCATCCTCGAGCTCTCCCAGGACGAGGCGTACCCGAATCCGGCACTTGTCACTGAGATGCAGCGCGCCCATGATGCACGGCTGGCAGCACGAGGCTCCAAGGCGCCGCGCACGTGACGTCGATCGATGAGAGTGTGGCGGCGATCCGCCAGGTGAGGATCGCCGGCCCGGGCCGTGAATATCTCATGGACGACGAGCCGGTCGACATCCATATCGATGCGGGTCGGATCGTCGATATCGCCCCTTCGGGTGCTCTGCCGGTCCGAGGCCAGGCGATCGATGCGCAAGGTGCGTGGGTCGTGCCGGGGCTGTGGGACAGCCACGTCCATACAGTCCAGTGGGCGCTGGTATCCGAGCGGGTAGCGCTCCACGATGCAACTTCCGCGCGAGAAGCAGCAGCGCTGATGGCGGCATCCGACTCTTCCGTCGACGGCCGTCGTATCGGAACCGGATTCCGTGACGCGCTCTGGAGCGATTCGCCAACGGCCCAGATTCTGGATGCTGCGACCGGCGACATTCCGACGTACCTGATCAACGCGGATGTGCACAGCGTCTGGTTGAACTCCGCTGCCCTCCGACGCGAAGGATTCGCTGCGCCGGATGGCGTGCTCCGCGAAGAGGATGCCTTCGAGATCTCGAAACGCCTGAACGCGGTGGAGCCGCTGCACAGCGACGCCGCGGTGAAGACGGCAGGACGCGCGGCGGCGGCACGCGGCGTGACGGGCATCGTCGATTTCGACATGGCCTGGAACGTTGACGCCTGGGCGAGACGGGCAGGCGCCGGCTTCCGCTCGCAGCGCGTCGAGTTCGCCGTCTACCCTGCGGATCTGGAACGGGCCATTGCAGCGGGACTGCGCACGGGGGACCCGCTCGGCGGGACAGGCGGTCTCGCGCACGTCGGACCGCTGAAGGTCATCACCGATGGATCCCTCGGCACCCGCACGGCAGCGTGCACGCATGCCTACCCCGGTGATGAGTCCGATCACGGAGTCCTGAACGTCTCGCCATCCGAACTCATTCAGCTGCTGACCCGGTCGACGGGGGCGGGTTTTGCCGCAGCGGTGCACGCGATCGGTGATCGGGCAGTGTCGTTCGCTCTGGACGCGGTGACGGTGACCGGTGCACGCGGAACGATCGAGCACGCGCAGCTCGTGCGTCATGCCGACATCGCGCGTATCGCGCGCCTGGGTCTTGCCGCGAGCATCCAGCCTCAGCACGCTCTGGATGACCGTGAACTCGTCGACGGATACTGGGCGGATCAGACCGCGCTCGGCTACCCGATGGCCGCTCTCGCGCGCGCAGGTGTCGAGCTTCGGCTGGGGTCGGATGCTCCGGTGGCACCGCTTGACCCGTGGCAGGCCATCTCGGCCGCCGTGCACCGCACAGATGGCGAGCACGCTCCTTGGCACCCCGAAGAGCGGTTGAGTGTTGACGACGCACTTTCGGCGAGCGTCCGAACCGCGGTGCGCCCGGGGGCTCGCGCAGACCTTGTCATCTGCCCGACCGACCCGCACACGGCTTCAGCTGTGCCCCTGCGTCGAATGCCTGTTCTCGCGACGCTGCTCGACGGACGCGTGACGCACCTGGCGTGACCCGCAGCCGGTGTGGGTTCACGGCTTCGGGTGCGCAGCAGGTACCGTCGTAAGGTGACATCTGCCCCAGAGACTCCCTTGCCTTCTCGCGCCCAATTGCGTCGTGAGCGGTCACCGGAGCACGCCACTGCCACACGATTCATTCCGCACGTGCAGGGACTGCGTGCAATCGCCGTCCTCTTCGTGGTTCTGTACCACTTCTGGCCGGGTCGTCTGAGCGGCGGCTACGTCGGTGTCGACATCTTCTTCGTGATCTCCGGCTTCCTGATCACCGGACACCTCGCTCGCGAGCTGTCGTCGACGGGGCGCGTGAATCTCGGTCAGTTCTGGGCCCGACGCGCACGGCGACTGCTGCCGGCATCGCTGCTCGTGCTGCTGTTCTGCGCGATCGTCTCGGCGCTGCCCTTCCTCACACCTACCTCGGCTCTGCCCGCGGAGATGCGAGAGATCATCGCAGCCACGTTCTATGTCGAGAACTGGTATCTCGCCTTCAACTCCGCTGACTATCTCGCTCTCTCGGGCGACCCGACGACCGTGCAGCACTACTGGTCGCTGTCGCTCGAAGAGCAGTTCTACGTCATCTGGCCCCTGCTCATGCTGCTTGCGGCATGGGTCGCCGTGAAGTGGTTCCGTGGATCGCGCCTGCGCGCCGCGGCCATTGCGATCGGCATCGTCTCGGTGGCCTCGTTCATCTTCTGCGTCATCTACACGATGACCGACCCTGCACCGGCATACTTCGTGACGTTCGGCCGGATGTGGCAGTTCGGCGTCGGCGCGCTCATCGCTCTGGTTCCCAGGCTGCGTGTGAGCAATGCCGCGCTGAGCTTCCTGCTCGGATGGGCGGGCATCCTGGTGCTGCTCTACACCGCGGTGTCATTCGGTCGCCAGACCATGTTCCCCGGCTACATGGCGTTGTTGCCGACGCTGGGAGCTGCGGCGATCATCGCCGCATCCAACACCGAGCGCTGGTGGTATCCGACTCGGCTTCTGTCGGTCCGTCCGATGCGCTTCACCGGTGACATCTCGTACAGCCTGTATCTCTGGCACTGGCCGCTGATCGTCATCGCTCCGTCGGTGCCGTTCTGGGGGCTCACGATCTACCATCGCGTGGCGCTGCTGTGCATCTGCTTCATCCTCGCGTGGCTGACGAAGAAGTTCGTCGAAGACCCGATGAGGGCATGGAAGCCGTTGACCTCACGTCGACCGCGGGTGACGCTGTGGGCATCGCTGGGTGCGATGATCCTGGTCGCCGCCACAGCCCTTGGAGGCTGGGCTGCGAATGCGCCGGCATACCAACAGGGTGTTCAGGCGATCCAAGACGTGCGCGACAACCCGCCGGCCTGTTTCGGAGCAGCGAGCATTCTCGATGAGGCGTGTGCGGGTCAGGCGCCCTCAACGATCCTCCCCGCCCCCGGATTCGCCGGCGCGGACAGTCCTGACGAGCCGCAGTGCTTCATTCAGCTGAACGACTCGCGCGCGGTCTCGTGCGAGTTCGGATCTGACGCTCCTGACGCTCCGCGCGTCGCCCTGGTCGGAGACAGCCACGCCTACCAGTACCTCGCGACATTCGCGACGATCGCCGATCGCGAAGGCTGGAGCCTCACGACGTACTTCAAGGGCGCGTGCCCGTGGAACACCACGCCTCTTGCCACTGCCGGATCATTCGGCGAGGCCTGCACTGACTGGCGCGAGGGCATGTCGGCTGCGCTGGCCGACAACGAGTTCGATGTCGTCTTCACCTCTGCGATCTCGAACACTCCGTACGCCTCAGCTGGATACGACTCGTCCTTCGATGCCGCAGTCGCCGGCTATCGTGACGCGTGGTCGACCATGACAGACCGAGGCATCCCCGTCATAACTGTCGTGGACAACCCGGGGTGGGAGACCGACCCGAACAAGTGCCTGCGTACGCACGATGCATCTGAGTGCTCGAGCCCGCGGGCCGAGAGATTGCCGGAGAACGATCCGATTCGGGATGCCGCCGAGGATGCTTCTGGGGTGACACTGCTCGACTTCACTGACGTGTACTGCGACGACGACACCTGCTTCCCGGTGATCGGCGGAGCGAACGCCTACCGTGATCAGGATCATCTGACGGTGACCTTCGCCAACACGCTGGCACCTCAGATCACCGAAGCGCTGAAGAACGCGATCGCCAGCGGCGTCAGCTGATTCTGCCGCACGCACGACGAAGGGCGCCGGGATGATCCCGGCGCCCTTCGTCGTGTCTGAGTGTCTTACTCGGCGATGTGCGCGAGCAGGAACCAGCGGTCCTTCTCAAGACCACGCATGATCTCGATGGCGACATCCTGGCTGGTGAGGTCGACTTCATCGAGTCCGTCGATCGCGGCCTTGGTGTCGACGAGGATAGCGTCGATGTCCGCGATCACATTGCGGATGAGATCGCGTGACTGTGCGAACCCGGCTGGTACCTCAGAGGCCGCGCCCTTCTCGGCCACAGCCTTCACCCGTGCGTCGATGGGGAGGCCGAGAGCGACGATGCGCTCCGCGGCCGAATCGGCGAAGGCGCCGGCGTTCGCGACAATTGCGTCGAAGAGTTCGTGCACACCGACGAAGTTCGCACCGCGCACGTGCCAGTGCGCCTGCTTTCCGCTGATCGTCAGTGCCTGAAGCCCCAGAACGACGGGGGAGAGGAACTGCGCGGTGGCTGCGGCAACGGTCGGGTCGCTCGCGGTGGTGGAAACGGTCTGCGATTTGCTCATTTTTCTTCCTCCAGAACGGCTTTTCGGTGCCTGTCAAATACAACGCTACTCAGCATCGAACATTCCGCAAGCAAGCTGAGGCTGGGCTTATCAGGCTAAATATCCGCGGAATCATGCGGAAGTCAGGATAGTCTCACCTCATGAGCATCTCGTCTTCTGCATCCGTTCTCGCCCTTGCAGGTAAGACTCCGAAGATCTCCGATGACGCATTCGTCGCCGATGGTGCGCGCGTCATCGGCGAAGTTGTTCTGGATTCGGGTTCGAGCGTCTGGTACAACGCGGTTCTCCGCGGCGATTCTGCGGGAATCGTGTTGGGCAAGGGCAGCAACGTACAGGACAATGTGTCGGTCCACGTCGACAGCGGGCAGAGCGTGCTCATCGGAGAGAACGTGTCGATCGGGCACAACGCGGTCGTGCACGGCTGCACGATCGGTGATGGATCACTCATCGGCATGGGGGCGGTTGTCCTCAGCGGTGCGGTGATCGGCAAGGGCTGCCTGATCGCGGGCGGCGCCGTCGTTCTCGGCGGAACCGAAATTCCCGACGGCTCACTGGTGGCAGGCGTGCCTGCGAAGGTGCGGCGTGCTCTTAGCGATCAGGAGCGCGCGGACCTCATTCGCAACGCAGAGATCTACCACGAGCATCTGAAGACGCACGAGGATGCCGTATCGCTCCGATAGAGTTGAAGGCCTACGGGGCGGTGGCCAAGCTGGTGAAGGCAGTGGGCTCATAACCCAACGATCGCGGGTTCAAGTCCCGCCCGCCCTACCGTGATCCGCTACAGCGGACGTGCCGTGATGGCCTCGTTGCCGAGGTCCTTCCGGGCGGTGCGCAAGCACTTGGTGCACAGAAGCTCGACCGTGCGCGGATGATCCTCGCCGCACGTGCAATCGATCGTGACGCGCCATTTCGCGCGGCGACCGCACGGAGCGTACGCCTCGTCATCGCCGTGGTCGCATTCGCATTCCACGGGGGAGTCTTCACTCCATCCGAGGGTCAGCTCGTTGAATCTCAGGTCCACAGGGGCATTCTGCCGCATCACATCACGTTCCCGATGTATGAGTACTTCACGAACACTTCCGCAGAGATCCCGGATTCGGCCAAGACACCCTGCACGGCGTTCATCATGTAGTTGGAGTCCCATCCCATATACAGGAAGTTCTCTTCATCCAGCGCATCCCACTGGCCCTTCCACGCCATCTCCGCGTAGATCGGTCCGCCGTGGGCGGCGCAGTAGGCCAGAGCGGCAGGGCGGTCATCTGTCCATGCCCGCCGGAAGATGCGATTGAACAGCGCGCGGATGTCCTTGACCTCCCAGTGCTCGCCGCGGTACTCGACGTAGTCGAACTCGCGATCCCAGCCCACGGGCCAGCCGCGGCGACGCACCGCATCCAGCACAGGAGTCAGCCCGTCATCGTCGATCTCGGGGAACGCAGGACGGGCCCAGATCTGCAGCAGGGATCCGGCGAGGCGCACAGTGCGCGTGGTGATCGCGGCGGTGTTCCAGCCCGGCAGCTCGGCGAGCATCCTGGTCTCGGCAACATCGCTTCGCGCGTACGCCTGCGTCTGCTTGTCGGGGAAGGGCGCGCCGAACACACGTTCGGTGAGCGGCTCCTCGAGGAGCGTGAGGTTTCCGAGCGTGGGTGCGAGCGCGCGGTGGCTGTTCTGCTCGTCCTCGGAGTACTCGCTCCATGGCCTCGTGCCGTCACCGGACCATGTTTCGCTCGGCATCAGCGGCACGATGTGCTCGATGTCGTAGTCGCGCGGGTTGCTGACATCCTCGAGCCGGCCGAGCACGTACGCCGCGTGCGGAAGCTCTACGTACTTCAGGACGGCGCCCACCCGTTCGTCAGACGGTGTGATCCGTGCGAATGCGCGCATGAGCGACTCGCGTCCCTGGGGGCGCGCACGGCACAGCCGCGCGATGAGACGTTCGATCGGGAGCCCCACCAGGGCACGTCGCAGGAACAGCGCCTGCGTCCACTCCAGAGTCTCGATGAGCTCGGTGCGTGAAATCCGGCCACGAGCGTGATCGCTGTAGGCGCTCATCGCGAGCGGATAGGCCCCACGGCCGAAAGTGTTGAGGTACTCGAGCTGTCGACGAACCTCGGCATCCTTCTCTGCCGAGGGATCGAGCAGGATGCCGTAGATCTCGGCGTAGTGGCGCCAGGTCTCCGCGTTGGACTGAAGGTGGTGCGCATCGACATTCGGGAACGACCGACGGAATGCCGCGTAGACCCCGTGCTCGCCGTCGACCGTGACCTCGCGGCCCGTCGTCATCACCAGGAAGTGGCGCCAGAATGCCCCGATCATCTCACCGGTATGGCGCTCGATCGGCAGCCAGAAGCGCGCTTCGACATCGAGCTGCTCGGCGTGCGTGAGCCCCATCAGGATGTAGTTGTGGATCAGCTCGTGGTCGCGCAGGGGCTCGCCGGTGGAGTTCAGGCTCTCGAAGATCTGCTGTGCGTTCGCCGCCGCACCCAGAGTGATCGACACGTGCTCGAGCCGCTGAAGACCGCGCCAGATCGAGGACGCCTCGTCAGCGTGCACCTGACTGCGGAAGAACGCGTAGTTGTCATCGAATCGCGATTCGCGGTCGGCAGCATCCGGATGGTCCAGCACTACCGACTCGTACAGGTGAGCCCACGCATCGTGGGGGCGCAGCTTCGTGCGCGTCGCGTCATCATCGCGCACGAGCACCCGCGCGAGCTCGGCGGCCATCGCCGGATCGCTCTCGCGCACCGCGTGGTGAAGGGCTGCGACCAGCAGCATGATCGTCGTGATGCGCTGCTGACCGTCGATGAGGATCAGATCGGTTTCGGAGGAGTCCTGGGCGGAGAGGATCGACCCGATGAAGTGCCGGTGGCTGCCGTCTTCCTCAGCGACGGCACGGATGTCGGCGAGGAGGCGCTCGCATCCGCCGATGTCCCACCGGTACTGGCGCTGATAGACAGGAACAACAATCGTGGTGCCGGGAGTCGACAGCCAATCGATCGTATTGACGGCTTTGGCGTCGACGTTCGTGGCGATTGCCATGGTGTTCGCTTCTGCTCCTCACACGTGGGCGGCACCGAAAGTTCCACCTGGTCCAAGTCTAATGGGCGAGCGATTTTCACGGCCGCGTCCCGGGGCCGGTGCAGGGCGCGCTGTTAGGCTTGCCTTATCAGGGCCTGTTAAAACGTGCTGGCCCCCGATGAAAGGATCTGGCTCAGATCATGGCATACATCAAATCTGCTGCCCTCGAGGAAAAGGGATTCGTCGTCCTCGACAGCTACAACCAGGCGCTCGACCCCAAGGAATGGCTCGACATCGAGTACAACGACTGGAAGTCGTCTGGTGACACCCGCTTCGCGCCGCTGGCCAGCGCCAAGGGAGAGATCGAGTGCAACGGCTTCTGGAACCACAAGCCGCCGCGCACCGACAAAGACGGTGTGTGGATCCCCTCGCAGACCGAGAAGGCCCCGATCCTCACGCGTCGCGCGCAAGAGCCCGGTGCGAACGTCGGCCGCTGCCGCGTCATCGAGCTGCAGCCGACTCCCTATGGCGAGTGCCTCTACAACCTCCACCAGGATGACAACAACCGTCTGAACCCGGACGGCACCGGCTGGGTCGTGCGTGGATTCTTCAACCTCACCGACGACAAGGACAGCTTCTTCGTCCTGCGCGAGAACCGCACTGACCCCGCAGGTGAGGTGCGCATTGCGCTTCCGGCCGGCGCGCAGCTCATCGTTGACACGCAGCGTCTGTGGCACGCAGCCACCCACACCGGCTCTGAGCCGCGCTACAACCTGATCACGTCGTGGACCTCTGGTCCTGAGCTCGATGCGTACATCGAGAAGTACCACGGCACCGATGACATCGCGAACTACGAAGTCCCGCAGGACGTTCTCGAAGCCGGCTATGCCGAGCAGGCGCGAAAGGATGCTGCCCGCGACGCGTACTACGCAGCCAAGGGGCAGCAGGCCAAGATCGCCATGAGCGAGGCCTGAGACTCAAAGAGATGCCCCGGCTTCGGCCGGGGCATCTCTCGTATGAATCACACGCTTGTGATTTCGGTCGAAGTCAGCGATAATCGCCGTATAACCGCATAGAAACGCCACTCTCGTGGAACAGGTCGTTGGGGAAGACGCACCTGATGAAACGGAGAGATCATGGCAACGGCTTACGCACGCGGAGTGGTGTATATCCACTCTGCACCTCGCGCGCTCTGCCCGCACCTCGAATGGGCGGTGGGACGCGCTATCGGTCGTGCAGTGAACTTCGACTGGGCCGATCAGCCCGTGCTCGAAGGGTCTCGTCGCGCCGAGTTCTATTGGGATGGTCCGGTCGGCACCGGGGCTGCTCTCGCGACGGCGATCCGCGGGTGGGAGCACCTGCGCTTCGAGGTCACTGAAGATCCGACGCCGCGCAGCGACGGTGGTCGATGGCTGCACACCCCAGATCTCGGCATCCACTACGCCCAGACGGATGCCGCAGGCAACATCGTCATCGGCGAAGACCGTATCCGCTATGCGATGGAGATCGCGGCCGGTAGTGCAATCGAGCTGCAGCGCGAACTCGATGTCGCACTCGGCTCCAGCTGGGATGAGGAGCTAGAGCCCTTCCGCCACGCCAGCGACGACTCCAGCGTCGTCTGGCTCCACAAGGTGGGTTAGCCCGAACGGCGACCACAACGAATCGGGGCGCTGGGAGGCGTCGGTATCGGACGCTGGTGATGATCCTGGCAGCTGAGAACGCGAATCCCACGCCTTGGTTACACAATATTCAGGTCGCACTCTGTGCCGCTATGACGAGCAGAAAGCGGCACAAAGTGCGACCTGGACGGGGGCGTCAGTCGTCGTAGGACGCGAACGCGACGACGGCGTTGTGGCCGCCGAACCCGAATGAGTTGCTGATCGCGAGCTGCGGTGCCTCGCCGAGAGGCTGCGCGTCGCCCGACACGAGCAGCGGGATCTCGGGATCCTGCGTCGTGATGTTGATCGTCGGGGGAGCCATGCGATCGCGGATCGCGAGCACCGTGAATATCGCCTCGAGCGCGCCGGTTCCACCGAGCAGGTGGCCAGTGGATGCTTTCGTCGCCGACACCGGGATCTCGTGAACGCGATCGCCGATGACGCTGCGCAGCGCCGTGTACTCGTTCGGGTCGCCGACCGGTGTCGACGTCGCGTGCGCATTGATGTGCGTGACGTCGTCCGGCGTGCGGCCAGCGGCATCCAGCGCGAGCTTCACGGCACGAGCGGCACCTTCGGGCGCGTTTGCCGTGATGTGGAATGCGTCGGCTGTCACGCCGCCTCCGACGAGCTCGGCGTAGATCTTCGCCCCGCGCGCTTTCGCGTGCTCCTCGGTCTCGAGGATGAGAACGGCCGCTCCTTCGCCCATGACGAAGCCGTCGCGGTCTTCGGAGTAGGGGCGAGAAGCGGTCGCAGGGTCATCGTTGCGGCGAGAGAGCGCCTGCATCGATGCGAACGAAGCAATGGTTATCGGGTGGATGGCCGATTCGGTGCCACCTGCGATCACGACGTCTGCGAGGCCGGCCTGCAGATGCTCGTAGGCGTTCACGAGGGACTCGGTGCTTGAGGCGCAAGCAGAAGCAACCGTCCGGGCGAATGCGCGGGCGGTGAAGTGAAGGGAGAGGTTGCCGGCTGCAGAGTTCGGCATGAGCATGGGAACCGTCATCGGCATGACGCGACGAGGCCCCTTCTCGCGCAGGGTGTCCCACGCATCCAGCAGCGTCCAGACGCCGCCGATCCCGGTCGCGAAGTCGACGCCGAGTCGCTCAGGATCCACATCCGGGGCACCCGCGTCTTCCCATGCCTCCATCGCGGCGATGAGTGCGAACTGCGACGAAGGGTCGAGGCGCTTGGCGACAGGACGTGCCAGCACCTCTTCTGGGCGAACGATGGCCTCGGCCGCGAAGGTGACGGGAAGCTCGAGTTCTGCGACCCATTCGTGCTCAAGGGAGCGGCCGCCGGACATCCCGGCCAGCAGATTGGTCCAGTTCTCCGGTGCCGTGCCCCCGATGGCGGAGGTGGCACCGATACCGGTGACGACGATGCGCTTGGTCATATCCTGGGGTTCCTTGCTGGGACGGGATCGGGGGAGCCGGACGACACCGACAGAGGATGCCACGCCCTGCAGATGGCAGGGGTGGCATCCGTCAGATCTGTTACTCCTGGCCTGCGACGATGAAGTTCACAGCGTCGCCGACGGTCTTGAGGTTCTTGACCTCGTCGTCGGGGATGGTGACGCCGAACTTCTCCTCGGCGTTGACGACGATCGTCATCATGGAGATCGAGTCGATGTCGAGGTCATCGGTGAAGGACTTCTCGAGTGCGACCTCGGAGCTGTCGATGCCGGTCTCGTCGGTGATGAGCTCAGCGAGGCCGGAAAGGACCTCATCGTTGGTGAAAGCCATGTGGTTTTCCTCTTTCTTGCGGGTTGTGTTCGGAACCGTTGCCCATTCTAGAGAACGGTGTGCGGAGTTCAGGGCAGGACGACGACCTGCGCGGCGAAGACAAGACCGGCGCCGAAGCCGATCTGCAGTGCCAGGCCGCCGGAGACCTCGGGGTGTTCCTCGAGCAGTCGGTGCGTTGCGAGCGGGATCGATGCGGCCGAGGTGTTGCCGGTGGTCTCGATATCGCGGGCGATGACCGTTGTCTCGGGGAGCTTCAGCTGCTTGGCGAACTCATCGATGATGCGCATGTTCGCCTGATGCGGGATGAATGCTGCGAGGTCGGATGCTTCGATACCCGCCACCTCAAGCGCCTCTCGAGCGACCTTCGCCATCTCCCACACTGCCCAGCGGAAGACCGCAGGGCCTTCCTGGCGGAGGGTCGGCCACGGCACGTCGCCGTTGCCATCGCGGTACTCGACGAGCGTGTGGTTCATGCTGACGACATCGGCCTTGGAGCCGTCAGACCCCCAGACGACGGGCGAGATCGCCGGTGTGTCGCTGGGGCCGATGAGGGCTGCTCCTGCGCCGTCGCCGAGCAGGAACGAGATGCTGCGATCGGTGGGGTCGACGACGTTCGAGAGCTTCTCCGCACCGATCACGAGCGCGTAGCGTGCAGCTCCTGCACGAATCAGCGCGTCTGCCTGAGCGATGCCGTAGGCGTACCCCGCGCAGGCGGCGTTGGAATCGTAGGCGGCAGCCGGGTTCGCACCGACTCGATCGGCGACGACAGCAGCAGCAGATGGCGTCTGGCGCATGTTGCTGATGGTGGCGACGATGACGAGATCGATCTCGGATGCCGCGATGCCGGACTTCTCGATGGCCTCAGCCCCGGCAATCGCGGCGAGGTCTACTGCGCTGGTTTCGCTATTCGCACGGGCGCGCGTGATGATTCCGGTGCGCTGGCGGATCCACTCGTCGCTGGAGTCGATCGGGCCGACGAGATCGTCGTTGGGAACCGGATTCTCACCGCGTGCCGCGCCGAAGGCGAGGATGCGGGTGTACTGCGGGCCGGTCGCCTGCTTGAGTGTTGCGGTCATCATGCGGCTCCGTTCAGCAGCGCGGCGGCTGCATCGAGATCATCTGGCGTCTTGACTGCGACGACGGGTGTTCCACGCAGTCCTCGTTTGGCAAGGCCGGCGAGAGCACCTGCGGGCGTGAGCTCGATCATGCCAGTGATGCCCGCCTCGGCGAAGGCCGACATGCACAGATCCCAGCGTACGGGTGAGGAGACCTGGTTGACGATGAGATCGAGAGCGTGCGCCCCAGAGGAGACGACGGAACCGTCGTGGTTGGTCCAGAGGGTGAGATTCGGGTCGTTCGGTGCGAGATCCGCCACGGCGGCGCGCAGCGCGTCGACGGCGGGTGCCATGTAGGAGGTGTGGAACGCACCAGCAACCTGCAGAGGGATGACGCGCGTGCCGCGCAGCGGCGTCTCGGCGAGCGAAGCCAGTGCGGGCAGAGCGCCTGCGGCGACGATCTGGCCGCCACCGTTGTAGTTGGCCGGCGTCAGATCGAGTTCTGCAAGCCGGTCGAGGACTGCCTGCTCGTCTCCGCCGATGACCGCGCTCATGCCGGTGGGGGCCTGCGCTGCCGCATCCGCCATTGCTCGCCCGCGGATGCCGACCAGGCGCATCGTCTGCTCCGCCGAGATCACTCCAGCTCCGACGACCGCCGCCAGCTCGCCCACGGAGTGGCCGGCGACGCCATCGGGGCGCCGACCTGCACGCTCGGTGAGCGCGTGCGCCGCGATCAACGACGCGGCCACGATGAGGGGCTGGGCGATGCGCGTGTCGCGGATCGTGTCAGCATCTGACTCAGTGCCGTGCGCGATGAGATCTACCTCGGCGGCTTCGGAATACCGACCGAGGCGGTCAGCCACGCCGTCGAGTTCGAGCCAGGGGGCGAGGAAGCCGGGGGTCTGTGAGCCCTGTCCCGGGCAAGCGACGACAATCACCCGTCTAGTCTGCCAACGATCATCGCGGAACGGTGGATGTACCCTCACAAGATTCGCGAGATCGTTTGTGCGTGGCGCACAGTTCGGCGTTATCGCTGGCGGCGAGTGGCCGTTCGACGGCGCCCTGGTTCTGCCGTGCCGACGGATCCAAGGATCAGAGCGGTCTGCAGGATCAGCGCTTCGCGAGGACCGGTGGCATCCCAGCCGATGACTTCGCTGACGCGCTTCAGGCGGTATCGAACGGTGTTGGGGTGCACGAAGAGCTCACGTGCGGTCGCTTCAAGGGAGCGTCCGTTGTCGAGATAGCTCCACAGCGTCGTGACCAAGTCGGTGGAGTGCGCGTGCAGAGGCCGATAGATGCGATCGATCAGCGTCTGCTTCGCCAGCGGGTCGCCCGCGAGTGCGCGTTCTGGCAGCAGGTCGTCGGCCTCGACAGGGCGAGGTGCGGTGCGCCAGGCGCGTGCGACGGCGAATCCTGCCAATGCGGCGCGTGCGCTCTGTCCGGCATCTACCAGCGCGGTGACGGGAGGGCCGAGGACCACGTAGCCGGGGCCGAAGAACGGCTCGAGCCGCGTGGCGATCTCATCAAAAGCGAGGTCGTCGCCCTCTTCTTCGCGGCCGGGCATCTGAGCGCGGCCGAGAACGAGGACCAGCCGTGAACCCTGTACGCCGATGAGTACGTCGACGGCGAGCTTGCGGGCGGTACGGCGAACATGATCGACGTCGAACTGCGGCGGCGTCGTTCCGACGAGCACGCACACCTCGCCGTGGCCGTGCCAGCCGAGTGCCGCGATACGACTGGGGAGCTCCTCGTCGGCTTCGCCGGTGAGGATGGAATCCACCACGAGCGCTTCGAGCCTGGCATCCCACAGCCCGCGTGCCTCGGCGGCGCGAGCGTAGACGTCTGCCGCGGCGAACGCGACATCACGGGAGTACAGCAGGATCGCCTCGCGCAGCATCTCGCCCTTGCCGGCGATGCGCTCTTCGGTGATCTCGACCGTGACGCGGATGAGCTGAAGCGTCTGGGTGAGACTCACACTGCGCAGAAGCTCCCGGGGCGCGGCAGCGAAGATATCGGCGGCGATCCACGGGGTGGAATTCGGATCGTCGAACCACTGGATGAACGAAGTGATGCCAGCCTGGGCCACCAGCCCCACCGCAGAACGGCGGGCTGGTGGCATGTCGGCGTACCAGGGGAGTGTGTCTTCGAGGCGCTGGATCGTCGCGGTTGCGAGGTCACCGGAGATCCGACGCAGCCAGGCGAGCGTCGACGCCTTATCCATGGCGGCGGGAGACGATGCGGTCACACGCGGCTCAGCTGTCGCCGCCGGCGCTTCCGCTGGCACCTGCGTTGACGTTGTGCAGGTCGTACTTCGCGATCGCCTGCGCGATCACGGAGCGGTCGACCTTGCCCTGGTCAGCGAGGCCCTGGAGCGCACGAACCACCATCGACGGACCGTCGATCTTGAAGAAGCGACGTGCTGCGGCACGAGTGTCGGCGAACCCGAATCCGTCGGCACCGAGCGTGTAGTAATCGCCCGGAACCCACTGGCGGATCTGGTCCTGTACCGCGTGCATGAAGTCGCTCGTGGCGATGAACGGACCGGTGGCGCCCTGCAGCTTCTGCGTCAGGTACGGCACCTTGGGCTCTTCTTCAGGGTGCAGGAAGTTGTGCTCATCGGCGGCGAGGCCGTCGCGACGCAGTTCGTTCCAGCTGGTGACCGACCAGACATCCGAAGTGATGCCCCAGTCGTTCGCAAGCAGCTCCTGTGCCTCGATCGCCCACGGCACACCGACACCGGATGCGAGCAACTGGACGCGGTCTCCGTCACCGGTGCCCTCGGAAACGCGGTGCAGACCCTTGAGGATGCCCTCGACGTCGACGTTCTCCGGCTCAGCGGGCTGCTTGAGCGGCTCGTTGTAGACGGTGAGGTAGTACATGACGTCGGGGTCCGGGTGCGTACCGCCGTACATACGGTCGATACCGGCCTGCACGATGTGCGCGACCTCGTAGCCGTAGGCCGGGTCGTAGCTGATCGTAGCGGGGTTGGTCGAAGCGAGCAGCGGCGAGTGGCCGTCTGCGTGCTGTGTGCCCTCGCCGGCCAGCGTCGTGCGTCCAGCGGTCGCACCGATCACGAATCCGCGGACCATCTGGTCTCCGGCGGCCCAGAAGGCATCGCCGGTGCGCTGGTAGCCGAACATCGAGTAGAAGATGTAGATCGGGATCAGCGGCTCGCCGTGCGTCGAGTACGAGCTGCCCGTTGCGGTGAGCGCCGCGGTAGCGCCGGCCTCGTTGATGCCGACGTGCATGATCTGACCCTGCGGGCTCTCCTTATAAGCGAGGAGAAGCTCACGGTCGACCGCGGTGTAGTTCTGGCCGTTCGGGTTGTAGATCTTGGCGGTCGGGAAGTACGCGTCGATCCCGAACGTGCGCGCCTCATCCGGGATGATCGGCACGATGCGCTCACCGAAGCCCTTGACCCGCATGAGGTCTTTGAGCATGCGGACGAACGCCATTGTCGTGGCGACTTCCTGGTTGCCGGAGCCCTTCTTCGGGAAGGCGTAGTCCTTGTCCTCTGGGAGGTTGAGAGACACGTGAGTGGTACGGCGCTCGGGGAGGAAACCACCGAGGTCGCGGCGGCGGTCCAGCATGTACTGGATCGTCTCGTCCTGTGCGCCCGGGTGGTAGTACGGCGGACGGTACGGGTCAGCCTCGAGCTGCGCATCCGTGATCGGGATCTGCATCGTGTCGCGGAACAGCTTGAGGTCGTCAAGCGTCATCTTCTTCATCTGGTGGGTCGCGTTGCGGCCCTCGAAGTGCGGTCCGAGACCGTAGCCCTTGACGGTCTTGGCGAGGATGACGGTCGGCTGGCCCTTGTGCTCCATGGCCGCCTTGTAGGCCGCGTACACCTTGCGGTAGTCGTGGCCGCCGCGACGGAGCTTCCAGATCTGGTCGTCGGTGTAGTCCTTGACCAGACTCGCTGCACGCTCGTCACGACCGAAGAAGTTCTCGCGCACGAAGGCGCCACTCTCGGCCTTGTAGGTCTGGTAGTCGCCATCGGGGGTGACGTTCATGAGGTTCAGCAGAGCGCCCTCAGAGTCACGTGCGAGCAGGTCGTCCCACTCACGGCCCCAGACGACCTTGATGACGTTCCAGCCCGCGCCGCGGAAGTACGACTCGAGTTCCTGAATGATCTTGCCGTTACCGCGCACAGGCCCGTCGAGGCGCTGCAGGTTGCAGTTGATCACGAAGGTGAGGTTGTCGAGGCCCTCGTTGGCTGCGACCTGCAGCTGTCCGCGGGACTCGACCTCGTCCATTTCGCCATCGCCGAGGAACGCCCAGACGTGCGAGTCGGCGACGTCCTTGATGCCGCGGTTGGCGAGGTACTTGTTCGTCATCGCCTGATAGATGGCGTTGATCGGGCCGAGACCCATCGACACGGTCGGGAACTGCCAGAAGTCCGACATCATACGCGGGTGCGGGTACGAGGGGATGCCGTTCGGCGCTCCGGACTTCTCCTGACGGAATGCGTCGAGTTGGTCTTCGCTCAAGCGACCTTCGAGGAATGCGCGAGCGTACATTCCGGGGGAGGCGTGGCCCTGGTAGAAGATCTGGTCGCCACCGGAGGTGTGATCCTGGCCGCGGAAGAAGTGGTTGTGGCCGACCTCGTACAGCGATGCTGCCGAGGCATAGGTGGAGATGTGACCGCCGACACCGATACCGGGGCGCTGTGCGCGGTGCACCGTGATGGCTGCGTTCCAGCGGATCCAGTGGCGGTAGCGGCGCTCGAGCTCTTCATCGCCCGGGAACGCTGCCTCGTTCTCTGCAGCGATCGTGTTGATGTAGTCGGTGGTCGGAACCATCGGCACGTTCAGATGCAGCTCTTTGGAGCGCTTGAGCATGCTGAGCATGATCTCGCGGCCACGGCCGGGGCCCTTGACATCGACGAGCTCGTCGAGCGACTGCTGCCATTCGCCTGTCTCGTCCGGATCACTGTCAAGGGGGCCCTGGGAGTACGGATCCTGGTCGTGAACGGTCACGTGGAGCCTTTCGTCATGCTGGCAGGTCATGCCAAGGAAACGGGAAGCGACGCGGGAAGCCTTGTCGGCTTTGCACAACGCGCGCCGTATTCAGCCTAGCCGTCTTCGGCGGTTACGTCGCGCATCTGCGAGGCCGTTAGAATAGTTCCACCAGGGCCTTTAGCTCAGCTGGTAGAGCGCCACGTTTACACCGTGGATGTCGTCGGTTCGATCCCGGCAGGGCCCACCTAGAGAACAGTGGGATATCGCACCTCCGTGATACTTCGGGAACTTCTCGCGGCCCCCCTGCGGCCCCCGGGCTCGCTGTGGACTTCGTTACCCAACGCGGGCCTTCGCAAATTGGGGTTGCACCGCAGTCGCCACCTTTGTTTCGTAGACTCTTGCGTTCGAGAGTCATGCGGTGAGCCTACGTTCGGCACGCAATCGACTTGCAGAGCTCACGCCCTGGATTACAGACGACCGAGCAGACCCACGAACTCGTCGGCCATGGCGAGCTGTTCGGTGAGCTTCTCGCGTCGAAGTGCGGCAGCCTCGCGGATGTCATCGAGTCGGGCGCGAAGCAGAGCATCGTCAGGGGTGACTGCGAGTGCGTCGACGACGTCCAGCAGCTCGCGCATCTCATCAAGGGTGTACCCAAGGGGCTTCATCCGTCGGATGAGCAACAGCCGCTCAACATCTTTCTCGGTGTAGAGCCGAAAGTTGCCTTCGGAGCGCGCGGACGGCGTCACGAGCCCTGCATCTTCCCAGTGCCGGAGAGTGCGCAGCGACAGGGACGTGCGCTCGGTAACCTCTCCGATGCGCATGGTTTCCTCGATGGCCACAGGCCAGCCTCCTGTCGATTTCTTCGCAACACTCACGTTACGTTAGAGTCGGGATCGGCGCGGCTCTCGCGCTCGAACTCCTTATCTTCTCGCGTCGGCCTGACCGGCGCCTGCGCGCCGCTGCGCGCCCCCACTCGTTATCCCCGCTCTCACGAGAGAGCCCAACATTGGAGGGCACATGACTGCCGTCACCCCCACACGCGATGCCGCGTCTCGCTACCGCATCGAACCCACCGTCATGCAGGCGCTGCGCAACCCCCGCCTGCTCACCCGCGAAGTTCTCGCCGGGCTCGTCGTCGCCCTCGCACTGATCCCGGAAGCGATCGCGTTCTCAATCATCGCCGGGGTCGACCCCCGCGTCGGCTTGTTCTCGTCCTTCGTCATGGCGGTCGCGATCGCGTTCCTCGGCGGTCGCCCGGCGATGATTACCGCCGCGACCGGCGCGATTGCGCTCGTCATCGCCCCCGTCGCCCGCGAGTACGGCATGGACTACTTCATCGCCACCGTCCTGCTCGGTGGTGTCATCCAGGTCATCCTCGCTCTGCTCGGTGTGGCCAAGCTCATGCGCTTCATCCCCCGCTCGGTGATGGTCGGATTCGTGAACGCGCTCGCAATCCTCATCTTCACCTCACAGTTCCCGCAGCTCATCGGTGTCCCGTGGCTCGTGTACCCGCTCGTCGCCGTCGGGCTGCTGGTCATGTACCTCATGCCGCGACTGACAAAGGTGATCCCCGCGCCCCTGGTCGCAATCGTTCTACTCACCGCCGCCGTCGTTGTATTTGCTTGGAATGTCCCGAACGTGGGCGACCAAGGCGAACTGCCGCGGAGCTTGCCTGAGCTGTTCATTCCGAACGTGCCCCTCACACTCGAGACGCTCCAGATCATCGCGCCCTACGCGCTCGCGATGGCCGTCGTCGGACTAATCGAATCCCTGATGACCGCGAAACTCGTTGACGACATCACCGACACCCACTCACGCAAGACCCGCGAAGCACTCGGACAGGGCGCCGCCAACGTCCTCTCTGGAGCATTCGGAGGCATGGGCGGGTGTGCGATGATCGGTCAGACGATGATCAACGTCAAGGCCTCCGGTGCGCGCACCCGCATCTCGACCTTCCTTGCGGGCGTGTTCCTGCTCGTGCTGATCCTCGCTCTCGGAGACGTCGTCGCAATCATCCCAATGGCTGCGCTTGTTGCGGTGATGATCCTGGTTTCGATCGCCACGTTTGACTGGCACAGTGTTCGCTTCAGCACTCTCAAGCGGATGCCTAAGAGCGAGACAGCCGTCATGCTCATCACCGTCATCGCCACCGTCTGGACCCATAACCTCGCCGTGGGAGTCATTCTCGGGGTCGTCGCCGCGATGATCATGTTCGCCCGTCGCGTTGCCCACTTCGTCACCGTCACCCGAACCATCGACGACACTGCCACGACAGCGCACTACGTCGTCAACGGCGAACTGTTCTTCGCATCCAGCAACGACCTGACTACCCAGTTCGAATACGGGGACGACCCCGACACCGTGGTGATCGACATGACCCGATCTCACGTCTGGGACGCCTCCACCGTTGCCGCGCTCGACGCGATCGTCACCAAATACGACAACCGCGGCAAGACCGTCACCATCGTTGGCCTTAACGACACCGCCGCTGCCCTTCACGGTCGACTGACCGGAAACCTGGGCGCCGGTCACTGACCGGACGAATAACCGATCGAAGGGGCGATCCGCGCGGTCGTTCCTCCGTCGGTGCTCCGTGGGCTGCTCGTATGCACGCCCCGATGACGACCCCTCTGACGCAGCTTGGTGCGCGTTGCCGACGCCACTTTGCGGAAGACGGGCTCCCTCAAAAACGATGGCTGGGTGAGAGTGCTCTCAGAACCTCGATCAGGCGCATATCGATCTCTCAAAAGTATCTTGCAAAACCTCTTGATTTGAGAGCCGAGTATTGAGAGACTGGGTCCATGGCAATCATCGGGTACACGCGAGTCAGCACCAAGGATCAGGACACCGCCTTGCAGGATGCGGCGATGGCCGAGGCGAAGGTGGATCGGCTCTACACCGACCGCGGCGTGAGCGGCACGCTGGCGTCGCGTCCGGAACTGGACAAGGCTCTCGACCGGCTCGAACGCGGCGACACCTTCGTCGTCTGGAAGCTCG
Organism: Microbacterium sp.; assembly: GCF_048259935.1. Classification (GTDB taxonomy): domain Bacteria; phylum Actinomycetota; class Actinomycetes; order Actinomycetales; family Microbacteriaceae; genus Microbacterium. Next base: position 310,069 of record NZ_JBLXHF010000005.1, read on the forward strand.
ACCGCCTGGGGCGCAACACGAAGAACGTGCTGGAGGTCATCGAGGATCTGATCGACCGTGGCGTCACGTTCAAAAGCCTCACAGAGCAGATCGATCTCAGCGCCGGACCCATGGGCAAGGCGATGCTGACGATCCTCGCAGCCTTCGCGGAGCTGGAGCGCGCCACCATGATCGAGCGCACGCGCGCCGGTCTCGACGCAGCGAAGGCGCAGGGTCGCGTGGGGGGGCGCCCCTCGAAGGTGGATGCCAAGAAGCTGACGACGATCAAGAAGCTCCTGGCCTCTGGCGAGCACAGCCGCGCCGAGATAGCGAGCATGACCGGCATCTCGCAGGCGACGCTCTATCGAGTGATCTCGACGCTCTAGAACCCGGGAGCGGCCTGCTACGGCGAGCCTGGGCAGCACGAGAATAGGGCACCGACAAGCTGAGGGCGTGACTCGCCCAGCGATTTATGACGCCCGTGACAGGACAGATTACGACCCGCAGCGAAACGGAGAGAGCACCTTCGAGTTCTTCAACCGTGTGGCTGGGGCGTACTGGGAGCAGAGCCGGGCGTTACATCAGGCGTGGGCAGAGAACGTCGGAGATCCGAACTACGCAGATGTGCGCGCCGCCCTTCGGTCGGACAACGCGCAAGCCCGCAGCGCCTTTCTGGAACTCTTCCTTCATCAGTCGTTGCTTGGCGGGGGGTATCGAGTGCTCATCCATCCAGAAGTGCCTCGCTCTTCGCATCGACCCGATTTCTTGGTGCAGAGCGACGCGGGCGCTTTCTACGTTGAGGCGATTGTGCCCGGCACTTCCAAAGCCCAACAGGCACGGGCGTCGCGTGAGGCTGACCTTCTCGCCGCGCTCGACCAAGTTGGCGACCCCAACTTCCTGCTTGTGACAGTGGACATCCAGCAAAGCCTGCACAGTGCGCCGGGCGCGAACTTTCGGCAGCAGATTCGGGACTGGCTCGCCACGCTCGACCCGGATCAAGTAGACCTGGCCGGTCTGCCGACTCTCACCCTGGTTCGCGGCGATTGGAGCGTGACGATCGAGGCTTGGCCCCGTCGGGAGCGTAGTCGTGGCGAGAAAACGCGCTCCATCGGCATGTACGCGCATGCCCCGGCCGAGTTCATCGACGACGGACGGAAGCTTGTTGCCGCCCTCAAGTCGAAGGCAAGCAGATATGGCGATCTTGACGCGCCGTTCGTGATCGCGGTTGGGATGTACACGTTCGATGAGGACGATGAAGATCTGCACAATGCCTTGTATGGGTCCACCGCCTGGGTGGTGGACGAACCAGGACCTGACGGAAGGTCAGAGACACGAGGAATCCGGAACCACGACGGCTACTTCGGCTCTCCAGCAGGATGGCGAAATCGGCGAGTATCGGGGGTGCTGGTCGTCGACCAGTTGTCGTTGCATGACCCCACCAGGGCGCGTGTGACGCTCTGGCCCCACCCTGACCCGCTGCATCCTCTTCCCCCGGAATCGCTCTTTCCTGGGACGGTTAGAGAGTGGGACGGCGAGAAGGTGGCTAAGCGCGCGGGGCGGGATGTCCGGACTCTTCTCGGGCTCCCGGAATCATGGCCCGAGGGCGATCCTTGGAAGTGGTCCGCTGAGCGTACTTGCTCGGTGGATTGATCGCTGCGAGTTGGTCTCCGGCTGCTCGAGTCGGGAAGGATGCCGTCCGCATCTCTTTGAAGCAGAAACTCTGGCGTGAAGTCATCGCATATAAGGATTATCCTCCGATCGGGCTCAGGGTCTACGGAGGGTATTGTTCCGACTCTTAGTCCAGAACAGATCGACCAATACCGGTTCGCACCACGCCTGGGATGACGGCGGTGGGGCAGGCGCTATTGTATAAATCTCCGTTGAGGATGGTGGTGTGCGCGCTTTACTGACGGAACCCTTGCGTTACTCGTCGAGGCTGGAGCGAAGTTGCGATTCCGCTCGGCTCTCGCTCCATGACCCTCAGGCCGAGACAAGGGGTGAATAGTCGATAGTCGCTTTCTCTCCCTGTCTTATCTCGCTCACGGTACGCTAACGCTTTTACTTGTGCTGTGAGAATTTGAGATGAGACCGGTTTGGCCGCGTAGTTCTGTGAAATCCAATCCTGAAACAGGGTTTCAGTCCTGAGACGCGGCAGCGGGAGATTGTGGGACATAGACACGCTCGCGGACAGGCTGAACCTGAGAGTTTGCCTATTGTATCTATGCGCAGACCGTCGTAGGAATCAGCGTTTTCAAAGGATTACGCCAAGAGCTTGTCAAGTTGTGTGTGTAAGCGGGCGATGTCTCGGGGGTTAGAGGTAGCGCTCGATGCGCTCGGGATAGACGAGGGAGAGTTGCTCGAGAGCTTTCATCCAGTTCGTGACAACTTGGCCTTCGACCAGGCG
>NZ_JBLXHF010000006.1:0-222395 GCF_048259935.1 Microbacterium sp.
CGTCTATCCCGAGCGCATCGAGCGCTACCTCTAACCCCCGAGACATCGCCCGCTTACACACACAACTTGACAAGCTCCGATACCGACGAGAACAGCAATCCCAGAGAGTATTGCGCCGACCCAACCGTCCCATGTGCCCAAACCATCCACCTAGCTGACCTCGATTCCGTGTTATCGACATTTATGTCCACACTATCGATGGGCAGTCGGTCAGAACGGCAAAGTTACTCGAGTCGGCATGACATGTGGGCCCACTCACGCGGGCGCAAAGGCACGAGCGAGCAGCGGACGCGTGAGACGCGTGCTCAGCCACACGATTCCCACGCCTGCGACGAGGACCGCGAGAATCGTCACGATCGAGATGGGCTGCACGATCAGCGCGAGGCCGATCAGCGGCAGCACCAGAACAGCCGCACACAATGCCGAGCAGATCGCCGTCACCAGCAGAGGCGCCATGACAGCGCGGGTGCGTGCGGAATCTACGACCTCCAGAGGCACTCCGAAGAAGTGCAGGCTGCGGTGCAGTTCCCGCTGATCGATGATCGCGGATGCTTGATTGACTCCGACGGAGACGGCGACCATGACGAACGAGGCGACGAGCGTGATGATGAGCCCGGTGCGGATGTCACCGATCAGGACGAGGGTCGCATCATCGGCAGCCGCAGCAGATGCGGTGTCGACCATGGCGACACCCGCACCGGCGAAGACGGCCATGAAACTGGCCATCGCCACTCCGCTCACCTGGCGCCAGGCAGCCTTGGGAGATTCGAGGATGAAGCGCATGGCGAGCAATCGACTCGCCTGCTCCGCGCGGCGCAGCCCACGTCGGGCGTGAACCTTCAGAGCCCACGGCCCGACCAGGTTCAACACCGCAAGCGCTGCGGCGAACATCCCTGCCACGACGATGATCGTGACGATGACGCCTGTCGTACCGGGGAACCACATCATGGTCGCGAAGGCGAGCGCGATGACTGCGATCGCGCCGACAGCACGCACCCAATGCACTCGCGGCACGGCAGCGCGCGTTCGCACGCCGAGCGGGGAGATCACGACCAGCCTCAGGCCGATCACCGCGCTCACCCCGGCCAGAGCGATCATGCTCGCGGCGATCCCTGCGATAGCGAGCGGTGTCAGCAGCACGGCGGTGAGCCCCAGGGGTGTCCCGCGGAACGGGATGAGACCGAGAAGCGGGACGCACGCGATGTAGAGGACGATCCCCGCGAGTGCACCCGCCGCAGCGATGAGCGTCGACTCCACGACCGTGGCAGTGATGACGCCGCCAGGCGAAACACCCATCAGACGCAGGGTCGACAGCCGCTCGTCACGGCGTCGTGCAGACAACCGTGCCGCCGCACCGCCGAGGCTGACCAGTGGCACGACCAGCAGCACCAGGGCGATGGCCGCGAGTGCATGGTAGATGCTGGCTTCTGGATCAGTCCAGCCCCAGAATGCCTGCGCGCCGCCCATGACGACCAGCACGATGGCAGTCACCAACGCGAAGGCGATCATCGGAAGCGCGATGACACCGCCTTGACCAGGACCGGGACGCAGGAGCAGAGCCAGAACACGGACGTTCATGCATGCGCTCCGGCAGCTGCGGTGATGCGCCCATCGCGCACGTGGATGGTGCGCGAGCAGCGAGATGCGACATCGGCATCATGGGTCACCACGATCAGCGTGCGGCCCTGGCCCGTCGTCGACCACAGGAGCGCGTTCATCACGTCGGCCGAGGTCTGACTGTCCAGAGCACCAGTGGGTTCGTCCGCGAAGACGAGTTCCGCACCGGTCACCTGGGATCGCGCGATTGCGACGCGCTGTGCTTGTCCACCGGAAATCTCGCCGATTCGGCGATCCTCGAACCCGGCGAGGCCGAGCGACGCCATCCACCCTGCCGCATGCTCGATGGCCGTTCTACGCGGTGCCCCGTTGATCATCAGAGCGAGGGCGATGTTCTCGATCGCCGTGAGCTCAGGAACCAACAGCCCCTGTTGGAAGACGAACCCGAAGGATTCTCGGCGCAATCGCGAACGGTCACGCTCATTCATCGTGGTCACCTCCGCGGAGGGGCCGGCGGCCGGCGAGAACAGCATTCGGCCAGCATCCGGCGCGGTGATCCCCGCAAGAACGTGCAGCAGCGTCGTCTTGCCGGATCCGGACGCGCCCATGATCGCGACGGACTCGCCGCGCTGCACCGTGAGATCCACACCGGCTAGTGCAGTCGTCGCGCCGAATGTCTTGGTCAGGGACTTCGCTTCGATGACGGAAGTATTCATGCTTCCAGCCTCGCGAGCAGAACCGGTCGTGTCGTCAGTCTGGAGTCGCCACCGCGTACATCGCTCGGATGATCTCAGCGGAGCTTCTTCTGCCACCCTCCCGCGTAGGATGCCGGCACGAACCCGATCGCTTCGTTGATGCCGAGCATCGGCCTGTTCTCCTCGGCGTTGAACGTCGTCACCTTCGGCGAATCCGGTGCGATCTCCCTCCAGCGCAGAAGGTTCGCGCACTTCACGATCGTGCCGAGCCGCTTGCCGCGATGCTCACCCAGGACGAGCGTTCCCCACTGCTGGGTGACACCCGCACGGTCTTCACCGATAGCCAGTTCATTGAACGCGACCATCTGCCCTGACGGCTCATGCACAACGGCAACGATCGACAGCGTCTGTCCGCCAGCCATGATCCGCTCGTCGTGGCGCACGAGCTTGGCCTCATCCCATTGCTCTTCCTGCGTGACCATGTCGCCGGTAGGGATGTTGGTGACCATGCTGGCGATGAGGTGCGCATATCCGGTGCGAAACTGCGGTGGTGTCGGCAGGTTCCAACAAACGATGCGGTAGTCCGGCCCGGCGTAGGCGCTCGCTTCTGCGAGGCGGGCACGCACATCGTCAAGCGGCCCCTGCAATGGCAACGCGCTGTTCCGCTCGACCTGTTCGAGGACGTAGCCGCTCGCGATGAGCAGGTCTGACATCGGCGTCGAAGAGACAGAGCCCCAGCCCGTTACAGGGGTGAGGGTCCGTTCGGCAGGACTTGCGGGGTGCAGGGTCCACGTCTGCAACACCGATCGTCCCAGGGATGCGGCCTCGTGTTCGAGTTGATCGAGCAGCGCCTGAGCGGTACCCCCTCGGAACTCGGCGGCCGGCGCCATCAGAGCGAGATCTGCAGCAAGCGTGCCGGCGGCGGTGGACGTGGAGAACTCGGCCGCGCCGACGATCTCCCCATCACGTCGAGCGATGAAACCCGTGCGGAGTCGATCGGTCTGATCGAGCCAGGATGGCAGGGTTTCCTCGACAGTCTCGTCGAGGTCATCGATCCCGGCATCCGTCCTCGCCATTTCGTTCCCGAGGCGCACCATCGTGCGAAACTCGTGTGCCTCTGCCGCCTTGGGGTGGGCGGGCACCACCATCGGGGTGATGACGATGTTGCTCATGCGAGTTCTTTCTTCCAGGCACCCTCGTAGGAGATGGGCGCGAATCCGATTGCTTCGTTGATGCTCAGCATCGGACGATTCTCTTCCGCGTTGTACGTGATCACGCGCGGTGACAGAGGGTACCGGTCACGCCAGCCGAGGAGTCCCGCGGTCTTCACGAGTGTCCCGAGACGATGTCCGCGATGACCAGCCAGCACGAGAGTGTCGTACTGGTGCGTCGTGCCGGCCGGCTCGCCGAGGTTGATGGCGAGTTCGTTGAACGCGCACAGTTCGCCGCTCGCAATGTGCTCAGCCGCAGTCACCTGAATGGTGAATCCCTTCGCAGCCTGCCGCTGCTCGAGCTCAGCGACACGTTCGGCATCCCAGACCTCTTCAGGAGTCCCCAGTTCTGCATCAGGCACATCGGTAGACATGCGCGACTTCATCCAGGCATAGCCGTCGACGAACTCGAGAGGCGTGGGCAGAACCCACTGGACGACCCGGTAGTCGCGCGCGTGCTCCTGGGCAACGCTGAGAGATCGAGTCAATCGCGTGGGCGTTTCTGCTGACCAGACGAGTTCGCTCGCGCGCTCGACCTGTTCCAGGGCGAAGCCGCGATCCGCCAGGAATTCTGCGGTGGAGTCCCGCGGAACGGCCCCGAAACCAGTTGGCGCGTGAAGCGAGTTCGTCTGGTCGCCGTGGTGCTCGGCCCAGCTGAGAAGCGTCCGCACGCCGACGGCGCGGAGTTCGGCTTCCAGCACCGCGAGCGCAGCGGTGCCGATGCCCTGGCGCCAGTGCGAGCGCAGCAGAGCGATGACGGCGATGGCGGTGTCCGCAGATGCGTCCTGCAGGATGTCCACGGCCATGCATCCGACCATTTCGCCGGCATCCATCACGAACCACTGGCGCTTTCGCGATGCTCGACTGCTGTAGAGCACGGGCAGAAGTGCTGCGGCAGACAGGGCGTCGTCATCACGACCGGTCGTCTCGAAAAGGGACCGGTTGCGCACGTCCGCGTACGCGCGAATCTCATCGGTGGGCGCTGCATCCGCCCCTGCGGGAAGCAGGAGCGGATGCAGCGTGGCCGATTCGGTAAGGCGGATAGTCATGACAGAACCTCCCATTCAGAGCATGTGGCGTTGCATGTCGTAGGTGAGGATGGCCACTCTCTCGCGCTCGGTGAAGCGGGTGAATCCGCCTGAGCGCCGGGCGTCGAGTAGCCGAGCTGTCTCTTCACGACTCATCATCGTGCGACGGTTGCGGGCTGAGCGCTGCGTGCGCAGCATCAGCCAGAGTCCGAGGCGCAGCGAGAGACGGTCGGCGATGTTCAGTTGTTTTCGGTCTGCGGGAACAGTGATCTCAAGAGTCTCCTGTTCCTGGCTACATGGTGGGTGGATGGTGTCGCGAAGCAATGCTTCAGTACTCACGAGAGTGCTCGTTTCTTGTCGAACTTTTCTGGGGGAGGGGAGCGCGAGATCCGGCGACGACCGGAGCGCGGACGAGAGGTCTCACGGAATGGAGACGTCACCTGAGGCGGGATGCAGAGGGTCGAAGTCAGCGACCGATGCGGGAGCGGCGGGGAACCGGCGGAGATCAGGCTCGCGAGGAGGAGATCTCAGGCAGAGGTTCTACGAGAGTGCGCTGCGTCGGACGCCGAAAGCGGAGGACGTATCATGCGCTGAACGCTTCGCATCGAAGCCGATGGCTGATGCCTTGACAGTTGCGGTAATCATGAGGTCCTCCTTTCGTGAGCGATCCGGCTTGCAAAGTTAGTGGACCTTCACAGCAGACGTCAAGGATTTGTTTGTTCATCGGCGTGTCGCATCGTGAGCAGATCCACCCCGTCACCGCGCGGGATGCCGGGATCACGGCGTGATTCCGGTAGCGTGGCGGCGTGATTCTCCCTGGACGGACGGTGCGCGCATGCATCTGAAGAGCTTGACGCTCAAGGGCTTCAAATCGTTCGCACAGCCCACCTCGTTCGTCTTCGAGCCGGGCGTGACCTGCATCGTCGGACCCAATGGCTCCGGCAAGTCGAACGTCGTCGACGCGCTCGCCTGGGTGATGGGCGAGCAAGGAGCGAAGACGCTTCGCGGCGGCAAGATGGAAGACGTCATCTTCGCCGGCACGTCCACGCGCGGCCCGCTCGGTCGCGCAGAGGTTCAGCTGACGATCGATAACAGCGATGGCGCGCTGCCGATCGAGTTCGCAGAAGTGACGATCAGCCGCACGCTCTTCCGCAACGGCTCGAGCGAGTACGCCATCAACGGCTCCAGCTGCCGGCTTCTCGACGTGCAGGAGCTGCTCAGCGACTCCGGTCTCGGTCGCGAGATGCATGTCATCGTCGGGCAGGGACGCCTGGATACCGTGCTCCAGGCCTCACCGGAGGACCGTCGCGGCTTCATCGAAGAGGCCGCCGGTATCCTCAAGCATCGACGGCGCAAGGACAAGACGCTCCGGAAGCTCGATGCGATGGAGGCCAACCTCACGCGGCTCAGCGACCTCGCCGGTGAGATCAGGCGCCAGCTCAAGCCGCTCGGACGCCAGGCGGAGATCGCCCGCGAGGCCCAGACGATCGCTGCCGTCGTGCGAGACGCGAAGGCGCGCATCTTCGCCGACGATGTCGTGGCGCTGCGCACGTCGCTTGCCGACCATGCCCGTACCGAGCAGGAGCGTCATACCGAGCGCCTTGTGCTCACGGAGCAGGCGGATGCCGTGCGGGCCGCGATTGCAAAGCTCGAGGCCGACCAGAACTCCGCCGCAGTCGACGAGGCGCGTGGAGTCGCATTCGGGCTCGAGCAGGTCCAGGAGCGCATGCGGTCGCTCTACACTCTCGCCAACCAGCGTCTCGCACTTCTCGGTTCAGAAGAGGACGATGCGGCCGTCGCTTCTGTCACCGTCACGCAGGCGACGATAGACGAGGCCAGGGACGAGATCACGACGATCTCCGCCGGGCTCGGCGAGGCACAGGATGCCGCGTCCGCCGCCAGCCGCGAAGTGGTCAATGCGCGCGCAGAGCTCGACACTCTCGATGTCGACATCGCCGAGCAGAGCGCTCTCGTCTCCGAACACGACATGCATCTGACGGCGTTGCGGGGTACGGCAGAAGCCGCGGCATCCGCTCTCGCCGCTGTGCGCGGTGCTGTGCAGCGCCAGGCGAGCGCGCTCGAGGCGGCGAACGAGCGACGCCGTGAGGCAGCCGAAGCGCTGGAGCAGATCGACGACGCGCACGCCCCCGAGGGGAGCGCCGCCGAGCACGCAGCAGAGTACGAGAACGCTCAGCGTGACGCGACAGCGGCTGAAGCAGCGCTCGAGGAACTGCGCGAACGACTGCACGCCGCCGAGCGCGAAGCAGAGTCTCTGACGGCGAAGGCTGCCGCACTCAGCAGCGCACTGTCGCTCTCTGGAGGAGCCGCCGAAGTCGTCAAGAGTGGCGCCCCAGGTGTTCGAGGGCTCGTGGGAGACGCCGTGCAGGTCACCGCGGGGTACGAGGCAGCGATCGCGGCAGTACTCGGGCCGCTGGCTGAAGGCGTGCTCGTCGAAGACGCCGAGGCGGCGTTCGCCCTTGCGGCGTCGGCCAACGAAGACAAGCGCGGCGTGGTGGATTTCGTCATGGCCGAAGCGATTGCGGCATCCGTCTCGTTTCCTGATCTCTCGGGTGTCAGCCCGGCGAGCTCGGTCGTCACCGCACCCGCGGGCATCGTCGGTGTGCTCGCCCACGTGCTGGTCGCTGACGACCTCGATGCGGCGCGACGTGCGCGGGCAGCGTTGGATGCGCTGGGTGACACCGCGGTGACGATTGTCACGATCGGCGGAGACGTGATCACCGCACAGACCCTTCGCACGGGGTCTGGCGGAGAACGATCGCGCCTCGAGCTGACAGCGGAGCGAGATGCCGCCCAAGAGCGCCTCACCGAGGTGCGCGTGATCGTCGACTCGATGCGCGAAGCGCGGACGGATGCTTCCGAACGCGTGGGGACCACGCGTCAGCGCGCAAAGGATGCATTGCGTGCACTGCGTGAGCACGATGCAGCTCTCGCGACGCACGCCGAGCAGTTGAACCGCGTCACTGTTCGCCATGAGTCGGCAGTCGCCGAGTGCGAGCGGCTGGAATCCGGGCTATCGCAGGCGCAGACTGCCATGACGGATGCTGAGGTTGCGACCGCAGCGGCGCAAGAAGAGCTCGAAGCGGCAGAGACCAAGCCGCGACCGGTGCTCGATGCATCCGCACGAGACGGCCTGCTCGAAGCGCTGGAAACGGCACGGGAAGGCGAGGTGCGCGCACGACTCGAGATCGAGACGCTGCGCGAACGCGTGCGCGCAGCCCAGGCGCGTGTCGCGAGCCTTGAGCGCCAGCGCGAGCAGGAGCGGGATGCTGCGGCCGAGGCCGCTCGTCGTGCGGTCATCCGCCGCGCGCAGCGTGAGGCGGCTTCCGGCGTCGCTTCTGAGCTTCCTCGGATCCTCGATTCTCTGGACCGCTCGACTGCCGAAGCGCGATTGGCGCTGACCGAAGCGGAGAGCGCGCGTTCGGCGCAGAACGAGGAGCTCACTGCGCTGCGCGTGCAGGAGGGGTCCCTGCGCGAACGTCTCGCTGGCCTCACGGAGAGTGTGCACGGCCTCGAGTTGCAGATCCACGAGAAGAAGCTGCACCTGACGAGCCTGTTGGAGCGGGTGTCCTCAGAACTCGCACTCGATGAAGATATTCTCGTTGCGGAATATGGACCGGACCAGTCGGTTCCCCGTGATCCGCTCGCTGAGGTCGATCCTGAGTCGATTGACGGCATCGACTCCACGGCGATCCCGTACGACCGGAGAATGCAGGAGCGGCGCCTCGCCGAATCCCAGCGCAAATTGACACAGCTCGGACGGGTGAATCCTCTGGCGCTGGAAGAGTTCGCAGCGCTCGAGCAGCGGCACGCGTTCCTCACTGAACAACTCGCTGACCTGACCCAGACCCGCCAGGATCTGCTCACGATCATCGCGGATCTCGATGAGCGCATGCAGACGATCTTCGCGAGCGCGTTCGAAGACACCCGGCAAGCGTTCACCGAGGTCTTCCCGCTGCTGTTCCCCGGCGGTACAGGGAGCATCTCTCTGACCGATCCGGAGAACATGCTCACCACGGGAATCGAGGTCGCCGTTCGCCCGGTCGGCAAGAAGATCGAGCGGCTCTCGTTGCTCTCCGGCGGGGAGCGCTCGCTTGCTGCGGTGGCTCTGCTCGTGGCGATCTTCAAGGCACGCCCGAGCCCCTTCTACATCCTCGATGAGGTGGAGGCCGCCCTCGACGATGCGAACCTCGGGCGCCTGTTGACCGTGTTCGAACAGCTCAGGGAGAGCTCGCAGCTTCTGGTGATCACGCATCAGAAGCGCACGATGGAGATCGCCGACGCCCTGTATGGGGTTTCGATGCGGCAGGACGGTGTCTCTGCGGTCGTGGGGCAGCGCGTCGGAGACCGCGCGGCGAGCTGACCTTCTGCACGATATCTGCGCACCAATATGCTGAGGCGCATGACCTTCGTGCTCCAGGGTGTGCGCCGAATGCCCTTCACACTTGCCTTTACGCTCGTGTTTCTGCTGATCGGCGTGATCACGGGCTCGCTGTGGTCTGCGGCGCATGACAAGCCATGGTTCGAGATGGTCGCCACCGGCTTGCCCTCGTTCGCCGAGGGGCGCTGGTGGACGCTGTTCACTTCGCCGTTCTTCGCGGACCCGCCGCTCGCTTACCTGACGCTTCTTCCACTGATCCTCGGTGGGATCGGCTGGGCGGAATGGCAGTTCGGTTCGTTGCGCACCATCGGTCTCGTCATCGTCGGTCATCTCGTCGGCGTGCTGGGAGCCGCGGGGATTCTCGCGCTGCTCACGCCCGTCGATTGGCGTTGGTCAGATCGACTGTCGCAGGCGCTGGACGTCGGCCCTTCGTGCGGCGCCATGACCGCGCTGGTGTTCGCGATCGCCACTCTGCCGTCGCCCTGGCGGTTGCGCGCACGAATTGCGATCGTGCTGTGGGTGACGATCTCGGTGCTGTACCTCGGGCAGCTCTATGACCTCGAGCACGCCGTTGCCATGACTGCGGCTCTTGTGGTCAGTGGCATGCTTCCCGCGTTCCGTCACCCTGAGGGGCGACCGACCGAGCGCGAATGGCGCCTCCTCGCCTTTGCTGGTCTGATCGCCATCGGCGCGATCCAGATCATCGATCTCGCGGTTCCTTTCGATGGCCCGCTGGGAGAGAACGCACCGGTTTATTCGTTCTTCGACGTGGCTCTGGACGTCGTGGTGATCGCAATGATCGCGAACGGAGTGCGAATCGGATACCGGATCGCGTGGCTGGCAACGGTCATCCTCGGAATCTTCAACATCGTCACCGCAGTGATCTCGCTCGCCCTGATCCCGGTGCTGCTGAGTGGCGGTCGGATCAGTTCCGCGTGGGAAGTCGTGGGGCTGCAGATTGCGCCCACGTTGCTGTGGGTCGCGATGCTCATCGTGATGTTCGTCGCACGAGGAGCGTTCCGTGTTCCGTTTCGCCGCTCGCGTCGGCGCCTCTCGACTACGCCTGTCACCCCTGAGGCCGTGCGCGAGACGCTTCACGAGACGGGCGGAGGAACGCTGTCGTGGATGGCGACCTGGCGCGCGAACAGTCACATGGCGGCGGCAGACGGAGTGATCGCCTACCAGACTCACTCCGGGGTCGCGATCCTGCTGGGCGATCCGATCGTGCCCGATGGTAACGAACGGGACGCTCTGGAGGCCTATGCGTCAGCGGCGCAGCAGATGGGCTATATCCCGTGTGCGTTCTCTTCGAGTGAGAAGGTGCGTCTGGCGATGCCTCAAGGGTGGCGCTCCATCATCGTGGCCGAAGACACTCTCGTCGACCTTCCAGGGCTGGAGTTCAAGGGCAAGGCCTGGGGTGCTGTGCGGACCGCTATCAATCGCGCTGCGCGCGAGAACATCAAGTTCAAGATGGTGCGGCTGGCAGACGAGCCGTGGAGCGTCAGGGCGCAGGTCCGCGCGATCTCCGAGCAGTGGACCGGCGACAAAGGGCTGCCCGAGATGCGTTTCACGCTCGGCACGGTAGATGACGCGATGGATCCTGAGGTGGCCGTCGGGATTGCGGTGGATGCGGAAGGGAGCCTGCACGGCGTCACCTCGTGGCTTCCGGTCTACGGCCCTGGCGGTGTTGTCGAGGGGTGGACACTGGATCTCATGCGCCGCAGAGATGGCGGATTCGGTCCGGTGATGGAGTTCCTGATCGGCGCTGCGGCACAGCACTTCTCAGAACAGGGGCATTCCTTCATCTCGCTCTCGGGTGCTCCATTGGTGCGCACCGAGGACACCGAAACGAACGCGATCTACGCCGTGCTTGATCGCGTTGCGGAGCTGGTCGAACCGCTGTACGGCTTCCGCTCGCTTCACAAGTTCAAGCAGAAGTTCAATCCTCGCGCCGAGCCGATGCACCTGTTGTACCGGGATGAGGGCGACCTCCCGCGCGTGGGGATCGCACTGACTCGGGCGTATCTGCCCGATTCCTCACTGCACGATCTCGTCGGCTCCGCAGCTCCGGCATTGCGTGGCTGAGCTGCCCGCACCGTAGGCTGGAGTCATGGCGGAGAAGTCCTGGACCCTCGGTCGCGCACTGCGCGGCATGTTCGTCAAGCCCACGATTGATGAGACGACGTGGGAAGACCTCGAGACGGCGCTGATCACTGCCGACTTCGGTCCCGACATCTCCGAGCGAATCGTCGATGAACTGCGCGAGAAGGTCGATCGCTACCGTACGACCGACCCGAAAGATCTGCAGCGGATGCTGCGCGAAACGCTCGAAGAGCATTTCGCGAAGTTCGACACGACTCTGAAGCTCACTGAGCGGCCGGCCGTTGTGCTCGTCGTCGGCGTGAACGGTGTGGGCAAGACGACGACGATCGGCAAGTTCACGAAGTTCCTGCGCGGATACCAGCGCAGCGTCGTCGTCGGAGCAGCAGATACCTTCCGTGCGGCCGCCGTCGATCAGCTCGCGACCTGGGCTCAGCGTGGGGGAGCAGCGATCGTCCGTCCGCAGCAAGAAGGCCAGGATCCGGCCTCCGTCGCGTATCAAACGATCGAGTTCGCGCAGCGCGAGGGCATCGAGATCGCGATCATCGACACCGCTGGCCGCCTGCACACCAAGGGCGGGCTCATGGACGAGCTGACCAAGATTCGTCGCGTCATAGAAAAGCAGGCGCCCATCAGTGAAGTGCTGCTCGTGCTCGATGCCACGACCGGGCAAAACGGCGTCATGCAGGCTGAAGCCTTCCTTGAGCATGCCGGGGTCACCGGACTCGTGCTCACCAAGCTCGACGGTTCAGCCAAGGGCGGATTCGTTCTCGCCGTCCAGGAGCGCACCGGCATCCCCGTCAAACTTCTCGGACAAGGTGAGGGAATCGACGATCTCACCGGCTTCACGCCGCACGTCTTCGCGGCATCCCTTGTCGGTCAGTGATCGGACTGGTTTCATAGCGTTATGGCGATCGAACACGACTACTTCGGACTCCTGTCCTCAGGACCGGACGGATCGATCTTCTGGTCCGAGACGGTGGATCTCGGCGACCAGACGGTGACGGTCGACCTCACCGCCCCTGACCAGGACGACATCTCCACGGATGCTCTCGATATCGCAGCCGCCCTCATCTCGGGGCTTGAAGACGTGGATGCGACGGCTCGGCGAGGGATGCTCGCTGAAGTGGATGACCGCACGAGCGAAGTGACCGAGTACATCCTGCAACAGCAGGAGAGCTATGGCGAAGAGCTCCCGGAACTGCTGGTCGACGTGAGTGGTGACGACGCCGTCGACATCATCCGGTCTCTGCGGCTCATGAGCATGACGATTCTCGCGGATGAGCACGGCGGCACCGAGCCCTTCGCCGTACTCGAGTACGCCCTCGACGCCGACGACGCCGACGAAGTGCTCCTCGTCAATCTCTCGTCCGACGGCATGGTTCAGTCGGTGATGAGCGCCGACTGAACCACATAAGACTGCAACACCACGCCAAGACGCGCGCGAGTCAGCGCGGTTTCGGCGTGGTGTTGCAGTCTCGCTGAGGCTCACACCGCTTGGGCGAAGCCGAGATCGGCGCTGGCTGCGATGTGCGCGAGGTGCGGCGGAATCTCGCGCCCCTTCGAGATCATCGACTGCGCCCACAGACGCCCCGCACGGTACGACGAGCGCACCAAAGGACCCGCGAGCACACCGAGGAATCCGATGCGCTCCGCCTCCTCCTTGAACTCGACGAACTCCGCAGGCTTCACCCACCGAGCCACTGGCAGATGCCTCGGCGTCGGGCGCAGGTACTGCGTGATCGTGATGATGTCGCATCCGGCGTCGCGGAGGTCCTGCAGCGCATCGACGACTTCCTCCGGCGACTCGCCCATGCCGAGAATCAGATTGGACTTCGTGATGAGTCCGGCGTTGTGCCCCTGCGTGATCACGTCGAGTGAGCGCTCGTAGGTGAAGGCGGGACGGATGCGGCGGAAGATGCGCGGCACCGTCTCGACATTGTGAGCGAACACCTCGGGGCGAGCATCGAAGATCTGGCCGAGGTAGTCGGGGTTGCCGCTGTGGTCGTTTGCGAGCAGCTCGACGCCGGTGTGGGGGTTCTGTGCGTGGATCTGACGCACGGTCTCCGCATTCAGCCACGCGCCGGTGTCGGGCAGATCATCACGGGCAACACTGGTCACCGTCGCGTAGCGCAGATCCATCCGCGTGACGCTCTCTGCCACGCGCCTGGGCTCATCGGTGTCATAAGCTGCGGGCTTGCCCGTATCGATCTGGCAGAAGTCGCAGCGCCTGGTGCACTGCGAGCCGCCGATCAGGAAGGTCGCCTCGCGGTCCTCCCAGCATTCGAAGATGTTCGGGCACCCGGCTTCCTGGCAGACCGTGTGCAGCCCCTCGTCCTTCACGAGCGAGTGCAGGGCCTGATATTCGGGCCCCATCTTCGCCTTGGTCTTGATCCATTCGGGTTTGCGCTCGATCGGAGTCTCAGCGTTTCGGACCTCGAGACGCAGGAGCTTTCGGCCTTCGGGAACAGCAGCACTCATGCCGAGACTCCTTCCAGCTCCGCATCCGCATACGCGGTGACGAATGCCGAGGAGACAGCATCGACGATGTCAGCGGGGGAGACCTCGCGACCTGCGACCTCGCTCATGGTGGTGACGCCGGCGTCCGCGATTCCGCAGGGAATGATCCCCCCGAAACCGGACAGCGTGTTGTCGCAGTTGATCGCGAACCCGTGCATCGTCACTCCGCGCTGGACGCGTACGCCGATCGCGGCGACCTTGTCCTCACTGAGCGGACGACGTACCCAGACGCCGCTGCGCCCTTCGACCTGGTAACCGTCGACGCCGAGTGGACGCAGCACATCGATCAGCACGCGCTCGAGATGGCGGACGTGGGCGACAACATCCATCGGTGCAGGAAGACGCACGATCGGGTATCCGACGAGCTGACCCGGCCCGTGCCAGGTGATCTTGCCGCCGCGGTCAACATCGATGACGGGGGTGCCATCCTGCGGGCGTTCGTGTTCTTCCGTGCGCTTTCCTGCCGTGTATACGGCCTCGTGCTCGAGGAGGATCAGCGTGTCGGGACGCGTGCCCTCGACCACATCGTGATGGATGCTCCGCTGCAGGTCCCACCCATCGAGGTAGGGAACGAAACGTGGAGCGAGTCCCGCGTTCAGAATCTCGAGCATGATCGCCTTCCGGGTTGTTGGATGCGGTCTAACAATACCCCTGGGCTCAGGAATAGGCGCGCGCGGTACGGTGAAAGCATGAAAACGGAGCCTCGAGCCGGACGCCCTCGCGCATCGTCGCGCGAAACGCTCGCCGAGGCCGCGTGCGAACTCTTCTTGGAGCAGGGGTACGACGCGACCTCGGTCGCGGACATCACGCAGCGCGCCGGCGTGAGCCGCTCGAGCTTCTTCAACTACTTCTCGTCGAAGGGCGATGTGCTGTGGTCGGGCCTGGATGCGCGGATCGCTGAAGCACTTGCCGTGCTCGCGACGCTCGGGGCGGATGCCGATGGCGCTGCCGTCCGAGGCGTCCTGTTGCGCGTGGTGCACGATTTCGCCCCTGACCCGCTCGCGCTCGCGCTGCGCAATGCCACGGCGATGGGCCTCGACGACGAGCTGATGCGCGAAGCCGGCGTGCGCCAGGCGCGACTGGCGGCTGCCATCGCTTCTGCGGCAATGGCCGTGGGCATCTCATCGGTGAAAGCAGAGATCCTCGGTGCCGCACATGCGGCTGCCGTGCTGTCCTCACTGCGCGTGTGGGCCGAACGAGGCGCCGGTCACGGCACACCCGAGGGGCTCCTGCAGGAGGCGATGCGCGGCATCTACGACCTGCCGTGGTCAGACTGATCGAAAGGATCAGCGCTTCGGCGCCGCTCGCGTAGAATCAGAAGCACCATGGCTACCTTTGGCACGCTCTCCGATCGGCTGACCGAAACCTTCCGCAACCTTCGCACGAAGGGAAAACTGACCGCGGCTGATGTCGACGGCACAGTTCGCGAGATCCGTCGCGCACTGCTCGACGCCGACGTCGCCCTCGCGGTGGTCAAGGACTTCACCGCGAAGGTGCGCGAGCGCGCACTCGGCGATGAGGTCAACAAGGCACTGAACCCGGCGCAGCAGGTCGTGCAGATCGTCAACGAAGAGCTCGTCGGCATCCTCGGTGGCGAACAGCGCCGCCTGGAGTTCGCCAAGACTCCGCCGACGGTCATCATGCTCGCCGGCCTTCAGGGCTCGGGTAAGACGACTTTCGCCGGAAAGCTCGCGAAGCAGCTCGAGAAGGACGGTCACACGCCTCTTCTCGTCGCAGCCGACCTCCAGCGTCCGAACGCCGTGAACCAGCTGCAGGTCGTTGCAGAGCAGGCTGGTGCCACCATTTACGCGCCAGAGCCCGGCAACGGCGTCGGAGACCCCGTCAAGGTGTCGCGCGACGGTGTCGAGCACGCCCGCCGCCAGCAGCACGACGTCGTCATCATCGACACCGCAGGACGCCTCGGCGTGGATGCCGAGCTCATGAAGCAGGCATCAGACATCCGCAAGGCGGTCCAGCCGGACGAGGTCCTGTTCGTCATCGACGCGATGATCGGTCAGGATGCCGTGAACACGGCCAAGGCGTTCCAGGAGGGAGTCGACTTCACAGGTGTCGTCCTCTCGAAGCTCGACGGTGACGCCCGCGGTGGTGCGGCGCTGTCTGTGGCATCTGTCACCGGACGCCCGATCATCTTCGCCTCGACAGGTGAGGGGCTCGACGACCTCGAGCCGTTCCACCCCGACCGCATGGCGAGCCGTATCCTCGACCTCGGCGACATCCTCACCCTCATCGAGCAGGCCCAGCAGGCCTTCGACGAAGAAGAGGCGCAGAAGGTCGCCGAGAAGTTCGCGACCGATCAGTTCACGCTTGAGGACTTCCTCGGCCAGCTTCAGCAGATGAAGAAGATGGGCTCGATGAAGAAGATGCTCGGGATGCTCCCGGGTATGGGCCAGATGAAGCAGCAGTTGGACGACTTCGACGAGAAGGAGATCGATCGCACCGAGGCGATCATCCGCTCGATGACGCCGGGCGAGCGGCAGAATCCCAAGGTGCTCAACGGCTCGCGTCGCCTGCGCATCGCCAAGGGCTCTGGCATGACCGTCACCGACGTCAACCAGCTCGTGCAGCGCTTTGATCAGGCCGCCAAGATGATGAAGACGGTTGCCCGTGGCGGCACTCCGAACATCCCCGGAATGGGCGCGATGCCAGGCATGGGTCGTCCTGGCGCGTCGTCTAAGCGCGGCAAGAAGGGCAAGGCCAAGGGAGTTTCGCGCTCGGGCAACCCTGCGAAGCGCGCTGCCGAGAATGCCGGACTTCCGACTGAAGCACCGACCGGGTCAGGGTTCGGGCTCGGCGGTCAGAAGGCACCTACTGAGGCAGACCTCGCCGAGATTCAGAAGCTTTTCGGCAAGGGCTGAGCCCAAACACGAAGGATGCCCCGAACCGTGAGGTTCGGGGCATCCTTCGTTGCGTGGATCAGTATGTGATGACGAGTGAGTTAGACACCGCCATCATCGCGACGACCGCCGCGTTGATGAAGCCCGCGATGTACGGGTTGTTCGTTTCTCGGTAGATTTTGCGCGAGATGATCGCCGTCACCGCGAGGATCACAACGACGGGGAACAACCAAATGCTCGCGATACCGGCGAAACCGGGTATCAAGTGACCAGACGAGGCGAACGTCACATATTGTGCGATAACGAGCACGATCGGACCTAGCGCGTTGAACAGTGCGAGCGCAGCAGTGTTGAGCCATTCCTTGCCGCCGAGCGTGAAACGGTTGAATACGTTGAGCGCGATCGAGTTCGCCACGAAGTACACGAGGAACAATGGCAGAACGAAGAATGCGTACCAAATCTTGTCCTGAGGGAACCACTTCAACGCGATGACCCAGAGCCGGAAGTCGGTTTTGAAGAAGTAGTCTGCGACGAACACCAGACCAAAAGCGGCGATCGTGACGACGAGCGCAAGCCCCGCACTCTGCAAGAGCTTCATCCAACCGGGGAAGATCCCCATCTCGCGAAGTCGAACCCCGTTCTTCTTTCCGAATAGGTAGTACGAGAGCGCCATGATGATGATTGCGGCTACACCGTTGATTGCAGCCCACACGGCGATGAAGTACACGGAACCGGTTGGCACGATATTTGGGACGGCATTGAAGACGATCCCATTGAGCCACGGCTGCTGGCTGAGCCACACGTACGACCACGCGGAGATCACTGTCGAGACGATGAGTCCGCCCCAGAACCACGCCTGTCCGCGACGTCCAACCGGTTGCGCCGCCGCGAGACCGGTTGTTCGAAGCCCGGCGAATGCGCGGGTGAACAAAAGTGCACGGGTGAAGGCGACGAGGAATATGCCAAAGCCGATCAGGCCGAGTGCCGTGAAGAATTCCTTGATCTGCCAAACCTGCGAGGTGGCTTCGAAGGAATTCGGAGCGCCGAGTGTGGTGTCGAAGAACTCCACCTGATCAGCCACCGTGTACTTCGAGATCGTCCCCCAGGGGTGCGTCTGTGCTGGCGTGTGCAGAATACGGATGGCGTCTTCACCGTCGATTGACTCCGTGTAGACCGTGTCGACATCGCGGGTTTCGCCGTCAGCAGGGTCGGTGCCAAATTTCAGGAAGGACTGTGCGTTCGGGGTGGTGGCGAACTCCCGCGGGGGGGTGAGCACGTTGCCCTCCGCGTCGTAACTGCGGAAGAAGAACTCGTCGTACTGGTCTGCAACAAGACCGACGTCGCGTGTTCCGTAGAGGTTGGCGTAGGCGCCATCCGCATCGGTGTACATCGCCTCGTTGTCGACGAGGAAGACGGCGGCGATCAGCGGCTTGTCAGCCGCGTTGTCAATAACGATGGAGAAGTTCGCGGCGCGCGCTCCGTTCGAGTGGCCGCTGACTCCGATTCGCGATGTATCGACGTAGGGAAGGTCAGCGATCAGTTTGACGCCGTCGTAGAGTCCCGTGCCGCCAACCTCGAGCTCGTCCGCGGGCAGGGGATCCGAGTTGCCGTGGCCGTACATGTCGATGGAGAGAACAACGAAACCACGACGAGTGAGTTCGACGTAGTTCGCGTCCTGCATCTCGCGGTTGTTCCACCAACCGTGGCTGACCACGACCGCTGGCGCTGGGTTATCAGCGGTGGCGCTGTCCGGTACGAACAGCAGTGCATTCAAGGTGCGGCCAGAGGATGTCTCCCACTGGAGATCCTTTACCGTCACGGTCCCCGCAGCCGTCTGCACGATAGATGCCCCGACTGCCGAGACGAGGCAGAGGACAAGCGACAACGCGAGCCAGAACGCATTCCGGCGAAGAAGTCCGATCTTCATCCGTTCACTCCTTTATGAAGGTGGTTGGGGGTGACCCTGAGGAAACCCTGGGAATCCAAGACGTGGGCCCCGGCCCGAGCGTATGGCACCGTTAACGGCCCGAGGGTGGAGAAAAGTGGAATCTGCACAAACGTGCGCGGGTGGCTCAGATCACCCTGCTGCGTGTGACTTCGATTCATCTGAATCGACACCGTGGGCCTCGGCGAGCACCGTGAGTGCGCCATCAATCTCTGCTGAGATCCGCTCAGCATTCCAGCCCAGCACAGGTGCGAGAGCCTCAGCGATCGCGGTGATGGCGGCGGCGTCGGCATCCCCGGTGAAAGCCAGGTCAGTGCGACGGAAGACGACGTCGCTGACGTGGCGGACGAATTCGTTCTCGACCATCCACAGCAGTTCACGCGTCGAGAGCGCGTCCCCGACGACGGCCGCGTCATCCGCCTCTGCGAGGAACGCCGCAACGTCAGCTGCACGTGTGCCGTACCGGGTGAAGAGCACGCGGCCGCGCTGAGTGTCGCCGACGTTCTCTCGCAGCCATTCGATCCTCCGACGTGCGGTGCGCGGGTATGCGTTGCCACCGCCGATGCGCACGCCAACGGTGCTCACGAGGCGCTGTCGACCAAGCTCAGCGAGCACCTGATCGGCAAGGGTCTCACCGAGTGCACGGAACGTCGTCCACTTGCCGCCGACGAGGCTGAAGACAGCGGGCAGGCCGGCATCCTTTCGGCGCTCGATGCGGTAGTCGCGCGACACGAACCCGGGGGCTGTCTCATCGTGGTGCGGGAGCGGACGGATGCCGGAGTAGCGGTAGACGATCTGAGAACGGTCGACCTCAATCGTGGGGAAGACGTGCCGGATCAGGTCGAAGAAGTACTGCACTTCTTCCTCGGTGCACCGAGCAGGCTCGCGCGGATCAGCTTCGAGATCGGTCGTGCCAACCAGCACCCGGCCCTTGAGCGGGTAGATCAGGACGATACGGCCATCGGAGTGCTCGAAGAAGATCTCACGACCGGCCGTCGCATCAAGGAGCTCGGGGTGGTCGAGGACGATGTGCGAGCCCTTGGTGCCGCCCATGAATGCGGTATCAGTGCCGAGCGCCTCGTTTGTGAGGTCGGTCCACGGGCCGGATGCGTTCACGACGACGTCAGCGGCAACATGGAACTCGTTACCGGTCTCGCGATCACGCAACAAAACGCCTTCATCGTCGAGACCGATGGCCTCGACGTAGTTGAGCGCATGTGCACCCGAGTGAGCAGCATCGCCATCGCGCAGCACGTCGAGAGCGAGGCGCTCTGGGTCATGAACGGAAGCGTCGTAGTACGTGGCGGTGTACTTGATGTCGTGGTCAAGTTTCGGCAGCTGCTGAAGCGACTTCTTGCGACCGTGGAAGCGGTGTCGCGGCACATTGCCGCCATCGCGGGAGAATGTGTCGTAGAGCGTCAATCCGATCTTGATCAGGAACGCGCCGCGCTCCTGCGGTTTGCCCTGCTTGTGCGTAAGAAAACGTAGGGGAGCGGCGAAGATACCGGAGAACGTCGAGTAGATCGGGATGGTTGTCTCAAGGGGCTTCACATAGTGCGGCGCGATCTTCAGCAGGCCATTGCGCTCCTGCACCGACTCCTTGACGAGCCGGAACTCGCCGTTCTCGAGATAACGGATGCCGCCATGAATCATGTGGCTTGATGCTGCTGTTGCACCGGAGGCGAAGTCGTCGCGCTCGATGAGCAGCACATCGATGCCCTGCATGGCGAGATCTCGGAATGCGGAGATACCGTTGATCCCGGCGCCAATGATCACGACGCTGGTGCGTGCGCTCTCTCGAGCAGCTCGGACACTCTCTCGCTCGATGGGGGTGATGTTGGTAGCGCTCATCGTTTCTCCTTGGTTGCTCTTGATATAGTCTGGGCCGGTCAGCACAATCGCGCAACCAACGTGAACGAACGTGCAGAGGGGGAAAGATGAGCGATTCGTCGCTAGGCGACCCGCGAGCCGCCACGGCTTTGCGTGCGGCGCAGATGTACTACATGCAGGACATGACGATGGATGCCATCGCTCGCGAACTGGCCACCTCACGCTCATCCGTGTCGCGTCTGCTCAGCCACGCACGCGACACCGGCCTCGTAGAGATTCAGATTCATCCGCCACAGGGCCAGGAGTTGCGTCTCGAAGAGGCGATTCGTGCGCGTTTCGGCATCGCCGCGCACGTCGTACCCACGCCGCAGGGGCTCTCGGATGTCGAGCGCTTCGAGCGGGTGGCCATGAGCGCCGCACGCCTGCTGCCGCTCTTCTTCGACTCGAATATGATGCTCGGCATCGCATGGGGATCGACTCTGGATGCCATCAGCAGGCATCTGCCCAAGAAAGAGACACACAACTCGACCGTCGTGCAGCTCAATGGTGCAGGAAATACGTTCACGAGCGGGGTGGATTACGCGAGTGAGATCCTGCACCGCTTCGGTCAGTCGTTTGGCGCCAGCATTCAGCAGTTTCCGGTGCCGGCCTTCTTCGACGATCCTGGGACGAAAGAGGCGATGTGGCGCGAACGCAGTACGCGTCGGGTGCTGGACCTGCAGGCGCGTGCCGATGTCATCCTCTTCGGGCTCGGCTCGCCGTTCTCGGAGGTACCGAGCCGGGTGTACATCGGTGGCTACCTCGAGCGCAGTGACTATCGCAGTCTGCGTGACGAGAAGGTTGTCGGCGACATCGCGACTGTCTTTTACCGGCAGGACGGTAGTTGGAAGGACATCGAACTGAACAATAGGGCCACGGGTCCCGCATTTGGGGTGCTCGCCAGAGCATCTCGGCGCGTCTGTGTCGTCTCTGGCGTTCAAAAGCTCCCAAGCTTGCGTGGAGCAATCGCCACACGACTCATCACCGATCTCGTGCTGGACGAGCATCTCGCCGAGCAACTCGTCGACGCCTGAGACGGCTCGGCGCATGCACGTTCGTGCAGGCAGGACAAACCAAACGTCCGTCGTCTTCTAGGCTGTCGTGCAAAGCAGACAATGCCGTCATCGGCTGGAGAGAACACTTATGCACATCGTCGCCATCGATCAGGGCACCACGAGCACACGCGCCATCATCTTCGACACGAAGGGCAAGGTCGTCGCCATCGGTCAGCGCGAGCATGCGCAAATCTTCCCCCAGTCGGGCTGGGTTGAGCATGATGCGGCGGAAATCTGGACGAACACCCAGACCGTTATCGGCGAGGCTATCGAGACAGCAGGCATTGACGCCTCTGACGTCGCGGCGATCGGCATCACCAATCAACGCGAGACCGTCATCGTCTGGGATCGCACGACCGGTGAGCCCATCCACAACGCCCTCGTCTGGCAGGACACCCGCACCCAGCCGCTCATCGACAAGCTCGCAGCTGACGGCGGCGTGCGTCGCTTTGCCGATGCGACTGGCCTTCCACTCGCCACCTATTTTTCGGCATCCAAGATCGCTTGGATCCTCGACAACGTCGATGGTGCGAGGAAACGGGCGGAAGACGGCGAGCTGCTGTTCGGCACGCCCGACACCTGGGTGCTTTGGAACCTGACTGGGGGACCCAAGGGGGGAGTTCACGCCACAGACGTGACCAACGCGAGTCGCACCCTGCTGATGGATCTGCGCACGCTCAATTGGGATGACGCGCTGCTGGAGGCGTTCGGGGTGCCGCGCGCGATGCTCCCTGCGATCCGCTCGTCATCCGAGACCTACGGCACGACTGTCGGCACTGCACTCGACGGTATCCCGATCGCATCGATCCTCGGTGACCAGCAGGCAGCCACATTCGGACAGGCGGCCTTCGACCGCGGCGAATCGAAGAACACCTACGGCACGGGAAACTTTCTTCTCGTGAACACGGGCGAAGATATCGTCGAGAGCAAGAACGGACTGATCACGACGGTCGCGTATCGGCTCGGCGATGACGCGCCGCGGTATGCGCTCGAGGGGTCGATCGCTGTCACTGGCTCACTCGTGCAATGGCTGCGCGACAACCTGGGCCTGATCTCGGAGTCATCCGAGGTAGAAGAACTCGCGCTGAGTGTTCCAGACAACGGCGGCGTCTACGTCGTGCCCGCATTTTCTGGCTTGTTCGCGCCCTACTGGCGCCCGGACGCGCGTGGCGCGATTCTCGGCCTGACGCGCTTCGCGAACAAGGGGCACATCGCCCGTGCGGCGCTGGAGGCCGTTGCCTTTCAAACTCGTGAAGTTCTGGATGCCGTCATCGCTGACACTGATGCCAAAACCGGCGATGCACTCAAGGAGCTGCGGGTCGACGGTGGAATGGTCGGCAACACGACACTCATGCAGTTTCAGGCGGATGTGCTGGGCATTCCCGTCATCCGCCCAGCCGTTATCGAAACGACAGCTCTCGGCGCGGCATACGCGGCCGGTCTTGCCGTCGGTGTCTGGAAAGACGTGGACGAGCTTCGCTCTATGTGGAGTGAAGACGAGCGGTGGGAACCGCAGATCGATGACGCTGAGCGTGAGAAGCGCCTGGCGCGCTGGCGGAAAGCCGTGACCCGCACGTTCGACTGGGTCGAAGAGGACTAACCGCTCAGACCACCGGAGCCACGGGTCCCGAGCGGAACTCGTGGATGAGGTGGTGCACAACCGCGTGCAAGTCTCCGGACGAGGCATCCGCGATTGCGAGCTGACGCTCGTAGCTTGCGCCGCTATCGAGAATCGTTATGACGCCCGCGAACTCGGTCGCGCAGCCGAGATCCTTCGCCACCGGCGTCAGCGTGGCAACAATCTCGGCAAGATGCTCGCGCAAGAGCCGCTGAGTGCCGTCGGCATCGACAATCACGCGCGCCTCAAGACCATAGCGGGCAGCGCGCCACTTGTTCTCGCGGTGAAACCATGCCGGCATCGTCGGCAGCGTTTCACCCTCGTCGAGCAGGCGGGAGAAATGCTCGACGAGTACCTGGACGAAGGCTCCGACCGTGGCGAGCTCTGTGAGCGTGGAAAGGCCATCACACGCGCGCACCTCAATAGTGCCCCATCGCGGCGCGGGACGGATGTCCCACCGCACCTCGGATGCGTCTGCCATCACACCGGTGTGGACCATGTCTTCGAGGTAACCCTCGAAATCGGCCCAGGAGTGCAGCGGCCAGGGGAGTCCTGCGGTGGGGAGTTGCTGGAAGACGAGCGCACGGTTCGACGCGTATCCGGTGCGCTCACCGGCCCAGAATGGGCTCGATGCCGAGAGCGACTGCAGATGCGGAAGATACGCGGTAAGTGCGTTGATGATCGGGAAGACTTTGTCGCGATCCTCGACGCCGACGTGCACGTGGATGCCCCAGATCATCATGTTGCGCCCCCACCACTGGGTGCGCTCGATGAGGTTGTGGTAGCGCGACTTATCAGTGACCTGCTGATCAAACCACTGTGCGAATGGGTGGCTGCCGGCGGAGAGCAACTCGACGCCGGCGGGATCGGTGGCAGCGCGCACCGCAGTGATCGCGTTGCTGATGTCGCCAATGGCGTGCGCGACGGACTCACCTACTCCGCTGGTAACTTCAATCGTGTTGGTGAGTAGTTCACCCGTGACGGTATGGCGCTCCGGAGCACTCTCATCCTCCAGTGCATCCAACAGCTCGGGTGCCCGTCCCACGAGATCGCCGGTCTCCGGATCAGCGAGCATGATCTCCCACTCCAACCCCACAGTCGAGCGAGGCGAGTCGGCAAATTCTTGAGTCACGTGCATAGTCTGACATGCAGACTTCGCGACACGGGGGCATGCTTCCGGTCTCGTTTCGCGACTGGCCCCGGAATCTGGCAGAATAGAGGGTCGGACGACGATCTCGACCCTCTATCCAGATCGCGCCCACTCATTTGAGCTTCCGCCGGGTGTGCACCCCACTCTCCAGGCGATCAGTTCGTTCCTTCCACACCATTCAGGAGAATCGTGGCTGTAAAGATTCGTCTCAAGCGTTTCGGTAAGATCCGTGCGCCCTACTACCGCATCGTCGTCGCCGACTCGAAGACCAAGCGCGACGGTCGCGTGATCGAGGAGATCGGCAAGTACCACCCGACCGAGCAGCCCTCGTTCATCGAGGTCGACTCCGAGCGTGCGCAGTACTGGCTCTCCGTCGGCGCGCAGCCGACCGAGCAGGTTGCCGCAATCCTCAAGCTCACGGGCGACTGGGGCAAGTTCAAGGGCGACAAGGACGCGAAGTCCACCGTTCAGGTCGCAGAGCCCAAGGCTCCCTTCGAGATCGACTCGGCGAAGAAGTCGGTCGTCAAGCCCAAGGTCGAGAAGAAGGAGGCTCCCGTCGAGGAGGCTCCCGCCGCAGCCGACGCGGAGGCCGCTGAGGCTCCCGCCGCCGACGCAGAGTAATCGCTGTGCTCGCCGCCGCGCTCGAACACATCGTCAAGGGGATCGTTGATCATCCTGAAGATGTTCGCATCACCGCATCCACGTCGCCGAGAGGCGATCTGCTCGAGGTGCGTGTGCACCCCGACGACCGTGGGCGCGTGATCGGGCGCGGCGGCCGCACCGCAAAAGCATTGCGCACGCTCATCTCCGCACTGGCGGATGGGCAGCGTGTCCGCGTTGATGTCGCGGACGACTGACGTGGTCGCCAGCGATCGCAATCAGGGCAAGAACCAGCTGCGCGTAGGGCGCCTCGTCAAGGCCCACGGCCTCAAGGGCGCTCTCAAGCTCGAGCTGTACACCGACAACCCGGAACGTCGCTTCGTTCCGGGAGCCGAATTCACGTTGCAGGTGCCTGAGGCATCTCCGTGGCATGGCAAGTCCATCACCGTTCGCGAGTACCGGGTGATGAACGGCAATTCCGTCGTCTTCTTCGAGGGCGTCGACGACCGCGAGGGAGCCGAAGCGCTCGCTCGCGCCATCCTCTGGATCGATCAGGATGCTGACGAGCCTGAAGACAACGCCTGGTACGACCATCAGCTCGTGGGCCTCGACGTCGTTCGCGACGAGCAGGTGATCGGTGAGGTCGTCCGCGTGGAGCACCTCCCGGCTCAGGACCTCCTCATCGTCAAGGCGAAGGCTACTGGCGACGAGGTCATGGTGCCTTTCGTCGAGGCCATCGTCCCTGCGGTCGAGATCAACGAGGGCCGCATTCTCGTCACTCCTCCTGCTGGCCTCTTCGAAGAGGTCGCAGATTCCGCGGCCGACTCCGCTGAGTGATCGATCGTTACGATCAGCCCATGCGCATCGACGTCGTTTCGATCTTCCCGTCGTACTTCGATGGATTGACCCTCTCCCTGCTGGGCAGGGCGCGAGAGAACGGCCTCCTGGATCTGCACGTCCACGACCTGCGCGACTGGACGAGCGACCGGCATCGCACCGTCGACGACACCCCGTACGGCGGGGGAGCGGGCATGGTGATGAAGCCGGAGCCCTGGGGCCTTGCGCTCGACGAGCTTGCGGGTTCATCCAGGCCGACGATCATCTTCCCCTCTCCCGCGGGCGAGGTGTTCCGCCAGAGCACCGCTCGCGAGTTCGCAGAACACGATCACCTCATCATTGGCTGCGGTCGATATGAGGGCATCGACGAGCGAGTCTTCGAGTATGCCGCGACGCTCGGTGAAGTTCGTCTGGTGAGCCTCGGAGACTACGTCCTCAACGGTGGAGAAGTCGCAGCAATGGCAATGATCGAAGCGATCGGACGCCTCGTTCCCGGCGTGGTCGGCAACCCCGAGAGCCTCGTCGAAGAGTCACACGAAGACGGGCTTCTGGAGTACGGCTCGTACACGAAGCCCTCGACCTGGCGTGACCGTGAGGTCCCCGGCGTGCTGCTCAGCGGCAATCATGCCGCCATCGCCGCATGGCGCCGTGAACAGCAGATCGAAAGAACCAGGGCGCGCCGCCCCGACCTGCTCAGCGACTGACGTCTCATCTACTGATCACACAGGCACGATCAGACGGACAGATTCGCCTCATCCAGAAGATCGTCCTCGGC
Source organism: Microbacterium sp. (assembly GCF_048259935.1). GTDB lineage: Bacteria > Actinomycetota > Actinomycetes > Actinomycetales > Microbacteriaceae > Microbacterium. The sequence goes on from NZ_JBLXHF010000006.1 coordinate 26,215, forward strand.
GTCAGCATCCTGATCACGCCGTCGTCGCCTCTTCTCGGGCGTCGGGCGACCTTCGAGCTCTTCGCGATGCTTCTGCACCTCGGTGCGGATGATGTAGAAGATGAAGATGAATCCCATCACGCCGAACAGGATCCACTGAATCGCGTAGGAAAGGTGCGGGCCGGGATCTTCAGTAGGAGACTCGAATGCGCCGAGCGCGGCATCCGGGGCGGGGCTCTCTTCCACCAACCGGCCGTAGCCGCTCACGATGACGTCGCCGGAGAGTTCTGCGGCGATCGTCGGCAGATGAATCGTGGGAACCTGGCCCTCGGGGGCACTTCGTCCCGAAGACGGCAGCTGCTCTCCCGGTCGCAACCGCACGATGACCGTCACTTCGCCCGTAGGCGGCGCCGCGACAGCGTCCGGTAGGGCACCTTCGCCCGGCGCCACCCATCCTCGGTCCACGATGAAGACGCGGCCATCGTCGTCTTGGAACGGCACGAGCACCTCGAAAGCACTTGTGCCGCCGTGCGGACGATTGCGCACGAGCAGCTGTTCGTCCGCGAGGTATTCGCCCTGAAGGATGACGGGGTGCCATTCATCACCGGGGCGCATCTCGCCATCGGCACCGATCAGATCGCGAAGCGGCACTGGATCGGCATCATAGTTCTGCTCGACGAGCGCGATGTCCTCAGCACGGCTCTCGTTGCGATCGAACTGCCAGTTCGAGAGGAACACGCAGGCGCCCGCGAATCCGATCGCGACCAGAAGATAGACGCCCCAGCGCACGAAACGATTGTTCACTCCGGCAGCCCCTCACGCACGGCGACGGGGAAGTCGCGCGCCGCGAGGTAGTCATGCAGGAAGGACGCATGCTCGTCGCACGCCAGCCAGATCTTCTCGCGGTCCGCGCTGTGGATTCGCGGGTTTCGCCAGACGATCTGCTGGGTCGCCTCACGTCGGCATCCGGCTCGAGAGCATTCGTGCATCACTTCTCGTCCTCTTCGGGGCGCTCGGCGACAGCGGGACGTTCGCGGATGGTGATCACGGTCGGATCTGCAGGGCTCTCTTCCGTGCGAAGTGCGGCGGTGATCTCCTGCACCGGCGACTCCGCTGGCGGCGTCGCGGTCGGACTCACCGCGTTCGCGAAGACCACTGCGATATACGGCAGGATCGCCGCGGCGAAGGCGAACACCCAGGTGTACCAGCCGTACGGGGTTACGAGCACGGTCAGCGCGAAGCAGGCCATGCGGATCCCCATCGTGATCCAGTACCGGCGCACACGAGCGGTCGCCTCCTCCTGCGGGGATTGCGGGAGGGACGTCACAGGGGCGGCATGTGAGTGTTTCACGGTGCTCCAAGCCTACGCCGCGGAGCGGGACACGGATGGCCTTTGGCATCCGGATAGGATGGCCCGGGCCGGTCACTCGGCAGATCGTAGAACCCGGTGGGAGAGCAATCATGAGTTCAGAGCGTGTCGTCCTGGTAACTGGCGGAAATCGCGGCATCGGTCGTGCGATCGCCGAGCGCTTCGTGCGCGAGGGCTACCGCGTCGCGGTCACCGCGCGCAGCGGTGAAGGTCCGGAGGGTACCCTCACTGTGCGCGCCGATGTGACGGATGCCGTGTCCATCGATGCTGCTTTCACCGAGGTCGAGGCCGCACTCGGACCTGTCGAGATCCTCGTCGCCAACGCCGGCATCACCAAGGACACCCTGCTCATGCGGATGACCGAGGAGGACTTCGACAGCGTCGTCTCGACGAACCTCGGTGGAACCTTCCGCGTCGTCAAGCGCGCATCGAAGGGCATGCTGCGTGCGCGCTTCGGCCGCATCATCCTCATCTCCAGCGTCGTCGGACTCTACGGATCGGCGGGGCAGGTGAACTACGCCGCATCGAAGAGTGCTCTGGTGGGCTTTGCTCGCTCTGTCACCCGCGAACTGGGTGCACGGGGGATCACTGCCAATGTGGTCGCCCCCGGATTCATCGAGACGGACATGACTGCGGAGCTTCCCGAAGAGACGCAGAAGCAGTACAAGGCCAACATCCCGGCAGCGCGATTCGCAACGCCGGACGAGGTCGCGGGCGTGGTCACGTGGCTTGCGGGCGCGGATGCCGCCTACATCTCAGGCGCCGTCATTCCCGTTGACGGCGGGCTGGGCATGGGCCACTGATTCATTAACCGTGGCCCGTTCAGGGCAGCAGCGCGATGACTTCGCGCAGATCCTGCGGTCCGATGACGAGGCTTGCGATCGCGCGCACTGCGGGCTTCGCGTTGAATGCGATTCCGAGTCCTGCGACTGCCATCATCTGCAGGTCATTGGCGCCGTCACCGATCGCGATTGTTGCGTGCGACGGGACGCCGAGCTCGTCGGCCCACTCCCGGAGAGAGGCGGCCTTGGCTGCCGCATCCACGATCTCACCATCGACTGTGCCGGTGAGCACGCCATCGGTAACCGTGAGGCGATTGGCGCGCCAGCGGTCAACGCCCAGGGCGGGAGCAATGTGATCGAGAATCTCGTGGAAGCCGCCGGAGACGACACCGACCACCCCACCCCGCTCGTGAACAGCCGAAGTGAGTTCGCGGACTCCCGCGGTCGGCTCAATGCGCGCGCGAACTCGTTCGAAAGCATCCGTCGAGATGCCTGTCAGCGCCTGCACTCGTGAGCGAAGACTGGTCGCAAAATCCACCTCGCCGCGCATCGCGGCCTCGGTCGCGGCCTGCACCTCTTCGCGCCTCCCCGCTTCGTCGGCGAGGAGCTCGATCACCTCGTTGCGGATGAGGGTGGAATCGGCATCGAGGACGACGAGGAAGCGCGCTGCAGTCACACGATCGACAATAGCGCCAGGTGGGGTGCGGCCCTGATCAGAGTTCGACCAGCTCGCCCTTTCCGACGATCGTGATGCCCGACTCCGTCACGGTATAGCCGCGGTCGAGATCTCGCTGCCTGTCGACGCCGACTGTGGCCCCATCGAGCATCACCACGTTCTTGTCGAGGATGGCTCTGTGCACTCTCGCCCCCTGGCCGACGACAACGCCATCGAACAGCACCGAGTCGGTGATCGTCGATCCGCCGGCCGCGAGGGTGCCAGGACCGATCACACTGCGCTCCAGATGCGTCCCGGAGAGAACCGAACCGGGGGAGACAATCGAGTCGATGGTGTTGCCGATACGACCGACGGCATCGCGGACGAACTTGGCCGGCGGCGCGTTGACGCTCTGCGTGCGGATCGGCCACAGCGTGTTGTACAGGTTGAAGACGGGAAGCGTGGCGATGAGGTCCATGTGGGCGTCGAAGAAGGAATCGATGGTTCCGACATCGCGCCAGTACGCGCGGTCGCGCGGGGAGGACCCCGGCACGTCGTTGTTCTTCATGTCGTAATATCCGGCGGTGCCACGGTCCACGAAGTACGGGACGATGTCGCCGCCCATGTCGTGGTTGGAGGAGGCGACTTCCCCGTCGGCTTCAACAGCCGCGATCAGAGCATCGGCATTGAAGATGTAGTTGCCCATGGACGCCAGGACCTCGTGCGGCGAGTCCGCCAGCCCCTCAGCATCCGTCGGCTTCTCGAGGAACGCGCGGATGCGTCCCGATCCGTCCGGATCGGCGTCGATCACACCGAACTGATCCGCAAGGGCGAGCGGCTGGCGGATGCCGGCGACAGTCGCCTCTGCACCGGAGGCGATGTGCGCATCGAGCATCTGCTGGAAGTCCATCCGATACACGTGATCGGCGCCGATCACGATCACGATGTCGGGCTTTTCGTCATTGATGAGGTTGAGGCTCTGCAGGATGGCGTCGGCCGAGCCCGAGAACCAGCGCTTGCCGAGACGCTGCTGGGCAGGCACGGAGGTGATGTAGGAGTCGAGCAGCGAGGACATCCGCCAGGTCTGGGTGATATGGCGATCGAGACTGTGCGACTTGTACTGAGTGAGCACCACGATCTGCCGGAGACCGGAATTGATGAGGTTCGAGATCGCGAAATCGATGAGCCGATACTGGCCGCCGAAGGGTACGGCGGGCTTTGCGCGGTCTGCGGTCAGGGGCATGAGACGCTTGCCCTCTCCGCCGGCGAGGATGATGCCGAAAACCTTCTTTGGGGCTGCCATGGCTCCACAATAGAACCCGAACGTGTCGCTGTACTAGCGTTCAAGCATGCGCGTCGACATGATCACCAAGGAGTACCCGCCCGAGATCTATGGCGGAGCGGGAGTGCACGCTGCGGAACTGGCCGCTGCGCTGCGATCCTCCATCGATGTGCAGGTGCGCGCGTTCGGCGCTGAGCGGTCAGAACCGGGCACGACGTCCTATCAGACGCCTGTCGAGCTTCTGGGGCAGAACCAGGTGCTGCAGACTCTCGGAACCGATCTGCTGATGGTCGGCGACGTCGCCGGTGCCGATCTCGTGCACAGTCACACCTGGTACGCGAATTTCGCAGGACACCTCGCCGCACAGCTGCACGGCATCCCGCACGTGATCACCGCGCACAGCCTTGAGCCGCTGAGGCCGTGGAAAGCGGAACAGCTCGGCGGTGGGTACGCCGTCTCCGGTGGAGTGGAGAAGCTCGCGTATGAGAATGCGGATGCCGTCATCGCCGTTTCCGCCGGCATGCGTGCCGACATCCTGCGCGCGTACCCGCGGGTGAACCCCGATCGTGTGCACGTGATCTACAACGGCATCGATGTCGAGCGATGGCGCCCCGTGGACAACCCGAGCTTCCTCGACGAGATCGGGATGGATCCGAATCGGCCCTCCGTCGTATTCGTCGGGCGGATCACGCGCCAGAAGGGGCTGCCCTACCTGCTTCGCGCCGCAGAGCTGCTGCCGCCGGATGTGCAGCTGGTGCTGTGCGCGGGTGCGCCCGACACGCCCGAGATCATGACCGAGATCCAAGAAGGCGTCAGACGACTGCAGCAGACGCGTGGGGGAGTGATCTGGATCGAGCGGATGCTGCCGCGGGATGAGCTCAGCGCGATTCTCGCCGCAGCGACCACGTTCGTGTGCCCTTCGGTATACGAACCGCTCGGCATCGTAAATCTCGAAGCCATGGCGTGCGGTGCGGCAGTCGTCGGCACGGCAACCGGCGGCATTCCCGAGGTCGTGGCTGATGGTGTCACCGGACGGCTCGTGCCCATCGAGCAGGTGCAGGACGGCACAGGCACCCCGACCGACCCAGACCGGTTCGTCGCCGATCTTGCCAGGGTCCTCACCGAAGTCGTCTCGGATCCTGCGCGGGCGCGCGCGTACGGGCAGGCGGGGCGCGAACGTGCCACGAATGAGTTCAGCTGGGCGGCGATCGCCGACACGACGAGGTCGCTCTACGCCGAGCTGATCGACGAGAGCGTCTAGGCTGGGAAACATGCCGAGTGCTCTTGATTTCACCGATGTCGTCGTGCGCCGTGACGGGCGCAACATCGTCGATCATGTGACCTGGCAGGTTGCAGACGACCAGCGATGGGTGGTGCTCGGCCCGAACGGAGCGGGCAAGACCACTCTGCTTCAGCTTGCCGATACGCTCATGCACCCGACGGGTGGAACAGTGACGATTCTCGGCGAGACTCTCGGGCGCAGTGACGTCTTCGAGATCCGCCCGCGCATCGGTTTCGCGTCGTCGGCAATGGCAAGGCGTATCCCCGGCGAGGAGACCGTCCTCAACGTCGTGCTCACCGCTGCTTACTCAGTGACTGGCCGGTGGAACGAGAAGTACGAGAACATCGACGAGCGCCGCGCGTTGCGTGTACTGGGTGAGTGGAAGCTCGACCACCTCGCCGATCGGACCTTCGGCACGCTCAGCGACGGCGAGCAGAAGCGCGTGCAGATCGCGCGTGCGGTGATGACCGACCCTGAGCTGCTGCTGCTCGATGAGCCGACTGCTTCGCTGGATCTCGGGGCCCGTGAAGAGCTTCTGGGCCTCCTCAGCGGGTACGCGTCATCTCCGACGACGCCGGCGATGGTCATGGTGACCCATCACGTAGAAGAAATACCGGTCGGATTCACCCACGTGCTGTTGATTCGCGAAGGCGCCATCGTCGCGGCGGGCCCGATTCAGGAGACGCTGACGGCGGATGCTCTGACCGAAGCGTTCGGCATGCCGATCGCGCTCTCGGCCGAAGACGGACGCTACGCAGCGCGTGCCACGTCGTGAGCGGGCATCTGCTAATATTGACCCTTGGTGCTTCTGCACCCTTTGACTTTCATTCTGTACGCACCCCGCAATCCAAGGATTCCGCATGAAGACTGACATTCACCCCGACTACAAGAACGTCGTGTTCCGCGACCTCGGCTCGGGCGAGACCTTCCTGACCCGCTCGACGGTCACCAGCGACAAGACGATTGAGCTGGATGGCGCGGAGTACCCGGTCATCGACGTCGAGATCTCCTCGGCTTCGCACCCGTTCTACACGGGTAAGCAGCGCATCATGGACTCGGCCGGTCGCGTCGAGAAGTTCAACCAGCGCTTCAAGGGCTTCGGCGGCAGCAAGTAAGCTTCCGGCAACGCAGAGAAGGCCCCGCTTCGGCGGGGCCTTCTTCGTGGTCTCAGCGCGTTTCGTGCGCGGCTTCTCGCACAGGCCACTGCCCGTCGAGAGCGTCTTCGGGTTCGATGCGACCGATGCGGATGAAGTACTCCGTGAGGCTTTCGGCTTGCGTCCGGGCCCAGCCGATCTGCTGTGCGTGCAGTTCTTGCGCGGACGTCGCGAGCGGGAACGCCCTTGCGATCGCCTGTGCGACTCTGCCGGCAGCAATGGCGTCTGCGGATGCCTCGTGCGCACCGTCGAGCGTCACACCGTAGTGCTGCGCGACGAACTCGAGAGTGCGCTTGCCTCTGCGATACCGGTCGACAGCTTTGTCGATCACCAGCGGATCGATGACCGGACCGGGGGTCTCGAGAATCGCGACATCGTGCCGGCGGCACTCATGAGCGAGCAGTGAGAAATCATACGAAGCGTTGTAGGCGACCACGGGGAGCCCCTGAGCGAACAGCGAGCTCAGCGAAGCCCCGATTTCGGCGACGACTTCGCGGGCATCTCGGCCTTCGCGCTGGGCGCGTTCGGTGGTGATCCCATGCACCGCGGCCGCACCGTCAGGAATCGGGACTCCCGGGTCGGCGATCCATGATCGGGCGGCGACCTCATCGCCGTGGGAATCGAGCACACCGACGTAAGCGGTGACGATGCGATCAGTTCCGACATCGATGCCCGTCGTCTCGAGGTCGAAGACGCCGATGCGTCCGAGCCAGGTCGGCAATTCCAGATCGAGTGCCATGAAGTTCTCCTCTGTCTTCTCTCACGCTAGGGACGGCCTCGGACATTGCGACGCAGGCGCGCCCGTAGACTGAAGGCATGCCCGTGCCCTCGCCATATGCCGACAGGCTGAGTCGCCTTCCCGTCGAGCGACACGAGGTCGAGGTCTCGGGTGGCAAGACCGCATACTGGGTGTACGGGCCTGCCACTGACTCGGTAGAACCTGTGACGGTGATCGCCGTGCACGGCTTCCGCGGCGAGCATCACGGTCTGGAGCCCGTGCTCGCTTTCCTTCCTGAGCTCCGCGTGATCGCGCCCGACCTGCCCGGCTTCGGCGAGACCGAACCCCTTCCCAGTGGCGTCCACGACCTCCAGGCATACGCGCAGTGGCTGCGCGAGTTCGCCGCAGCCGTCGCACCTGGCGCTGTCATCCTCGGCCACTCATTCGGTTCGATCGTGACGTCTGCCGCTGTCGCCGGTGGTCTCCAGACGCCGCAGCTGATACTCATCAATCCGATCGGCGCTCCTGCCCTGGACGGTCCGAAGGGTGTTCTCACCAAGCTCGCCGTGTTCTACTACGCGCTCGGCGCGAAGCTCCCGGCGCGCATCGGGACAGCGCTGCTGCGGAACCGGCTGATCGTGCGCGGAACGAGCATCGCGATGGCGAAGACCGCAGATGCGGCTCTGCGCCGCTTCATCCACGATCAGCACGACACGTACTTCTCGAGGTTCGCCGATCGCGATGTCCTGCGCGACGCGTTCGTGGCCAGCGTCTCGAACGATGTGCGAGCGTTCGCGCCTGAGATCGACGTACCGACTCTGCTGGTGGCTGCGCAGCACGACGACATCACTCCGATCGAGGACGAGCGGCGCTTGGCGCTGATGTTCCCCGAAGCAGAGCTTGTCGAAATCGCCGACGTCGGTCACCTCATCCACTATGAGACGCCCGCCGAGGCTGCTGGTGCGATCCGTCGTTTTCTCAGGGTTCCCGTTTCGCGAGACCGATGAGACCTGCCACGCGATAGGGGATCACTTCGCCCATCGCAAGCGAGGTCTCAGTGCGTTCCACGCCTTCGATGGAAAGGATGCGCGCGTCTGTATCGAACAGATGCCGCGCGTCACGGCACGCGACACGTGCGAGCAGGTCGATCGATCCGCTCAGGCCGTGCACCTGAAGAACCTCGGGAATGCGCGCAAGCTCGGCGGTGATCCGCGGCAGTTCGGTCTGCCGGAGTCCGATGTTGATGAACGCCTGCAGAGGAAAGCCCAGCACTTCTGCTGAGAAGGATCGCTCGTACGAGAGGAAGACGCCGGTCTGCTCGAGCCTGGCCATTCTCGCCTGGATGGTGTTGCGCGATAGGCCGAGCCGTTCGGCAAGTGCGACGACAGTTGTTCGGGGGTCTTCTGACAGCGCAGTGAGCAGTTCGAGATCTACTCGATCAAGCGTGGACATAGTGCCAAACCCTAGCAGGTGAAGAGTGCCAATATTGGGCAACATGCTCAGGCGAACTGTGAATGCTTGAGCGTGCTGATAAACAGACGTAGCCTCGAAGTGACCGACGGAGCTGTCGGCGTCAGGCGTGCTGGTCCTCACGAGGGACTCACCCGACAGGAGGACGAAGATGTCATCGCACACCACCCCGATCACAGACACCGCCCAGGATCTTGAGCTCGTTGAGAGGCTCATCGCGCCGGACGGCACCCGACTGAGCAACCCCGCGCTCGATGCGCTCGTCGCTGACGTCGATGCAGAGCAGCTTCGCGGACTGCACCGCGACATGGTGATCCTGCGCCGCATCGACTCCGAAGGCATCGCCCTGCAGCGTCAGGGGCAACTGGGTCTGTGGGCGCCTTGCAACGGCCAGGAAGCAGCGCAGATCGGCACTGCCCGCGCGATCGATCCGATCGACTTCATCTTCCCCAGCTACCGCGAGACCGGAGTGCTCTACGCGCGCGGCGCACAGCCCGGCGACTTCGTGCGGGTCTGGCGCGGCGAAGAAGGGGCGCCGTTCGATCCTTTGGAGATGCGGATAGCTCCGCTGCAGATCATCATCGGCGCGCAGACTCTGCACGCGGTGGGCTACGCCATGGGCATCAAGCACGAGAACGCTCCTGAGGTTGCTGTCACCTACTTCGGCGACGGTGCGACCAGCCAGGGAGACGTCAATGAGGCGATGATCTTCGCAGCCTCGTACCAGGCGCCGGTCGTCTTCGTGTGCCAGAACAACCACTGGGCGATCTCAGAGCCGGTGTCAGTGCAATCGCAGTATCCGATTGCCGGGCGAGCTCCCGGTTTCGGCATCCCGAGCCTCCGCGTCGATGGCAACGATGTGCTCGCGTGCATGGCGGCCATGCGCTGGGCACTTGCGCATGCGCGATCGGGGAAGGGGCCGGTGTTCCTCGAGGCGGTCACCTACCGCATGGGGCCGCACACGACGTCGGATGACCCGACCCGATACCGCGATCCCGCAGAGCTCGAATCGTGGAAGCAGCGTGACCCGATCGCTCGAATCGAAGCGTATCTTCGGGGCCTCGGCGAGATCGACGATGAACAGATCGCCGCGGCGCACGCCGATGCCGACAAGATCGCTCGAGAGATGCGAGCGGCGTGCCTCGGTATGGTCACCCGCGAGCCGCTCGCCGTATTCGACGGGGTGTACGCAGAACCGCACTGCGGCATCGACCGTGAACGCGAAGAGTATGCCGCGTACCTCGCATCGTTCGAAGAGGTGTGACATGACTCAGATGACACTGGGTAAGGCACTGAACGCCGGCCTCCGAAAGGCGATGAAAGACGACCCGAAGGTCGTTCTGATGGGGGAGGACATCGGCAAGCTCGGCGGTGTCTTCCGCATCACCGACGGCCTCCTCGACGAGTTCGGGGCTGCGCGCGTCATCGACACGCCTCTGGCGGAATCGGGCATCGTCGGAACTGCTGTCGGGCTCGCGTATCGCGGCTATCGCCCCGTCGTCGAGATCCAGTTCGACGGATTCGTCTATCCGGCCTTCGACCAGATCGTCTCGCAGGTCGCCAAGCTGCACTACCGCACCCAGGGGCGCGTGAAGATGCCGATCACGATTCGGATCCCGTGGGCGGGAGGAATCGGGGCAGCGGAGCATCACTCCGAGTCGCCCGAGGCCTACTTCGTGCACACCGCCGGGCTGCGTGTGATCGCGGTCTCCAATCCGCAAGATGCGTACCGATGCCTACAGCAGGCGATCGCCTCGGACGACCCGGTCATCTTCTTCGAACCGAAGCGGTTGTATCACCACAAGGGCGACGTCGATCTCGACGCCTCACTTGCGGATGCGTCGCCGATGGGACTTGCGCGTGTTGTCCGCCCAGGGAGCGATGTCACAGTCGTCACCTATGGTGCGATGGTGTCGACAGCGTTGGATGCCGCAGCTGCCGCAGAGGATGAGGGGCTATCGCTGGAGGTCATCGACCTGCGTTCACTCTCACCGGTGGATTACGGACCGATCGCTGCATCCGTACGGCGCACGGGACGCGTCGTCGTCGCCCATGAAGCCTCCCGCGAGGCTGGTGTCGCCGCAGAAGTGATCGCCAGCATCACCGAGCGGTGCTTCGAGTACCTCGAGTCGGCGCCGGTGCGCGTCACCGGCCACGATGTGCCCTATCCGCCCGCGAAGCTGGAGAAGTTCCATCTTCCCGATCTCGATCGGATTCTGGACGCGGTCGACCGCGTGCTCGATCGACCGAACAGCCTTGCGGGAGCCGAATCATGATCGAGGAATTCCATCTTCCCGACCTCGGTGAGGGGCTCACCGACGCCGAAGTCGTCCAGTGGCTGGTGGCACCTGGCGACACCGTGACGTTGAACCAGACGCTCGCCGAAGTCGAGACGGCGAAGGCCGTCGTCGAACTCCCCTCTCCCTTCGAGGGCACGGTCTCAACGCTGCATGCTGAGGCGGGGGAGACCGTCGAGGTGGGCGCACCGCTCATCGCGTTCGATGTCCCCGGCGACGATGCCGTCGAGCCCGACGCTGTGAGCGAGGCGAGCACCGCTCAGAGCACCGCGCAGACAGGGAGCGAGGATGCTGACGATGCCGAGGCGACGCCACCGAACCTCGTCGGATACGGTGCTGCCCCATCGAGCAAGAAACGTCCGACGCGCCGCGTGCGTCGTGTCGGGAGCACGGTTCCCGCGGATACCGCAGTGCTGGAGGCGGCACCGCACGATGTGCTTCCTGACGCGCCGGCGACCGTGCAGGTAGGCGAACGACCGCGCTCAACGCCCCCGGTGCGCGCACACGCCAAACGGCTCGGCGTCGACATCGTCCTGGTCGCCGCTGAGGTCGGCGACCGGGTCATCACCCGCGAAGACGTCGATGCTTACGCCGAACGGGTCGGTGCGCGAACCGATGCGCCGGCACCTCAGCATCCGCTCATCAGCGTTCCAGGCGCGACCGGCGCGCGCGAAACACGCATTCCGATCCGGGGTGTGCGCAAGCACACCGCTGCGGCCATGGTGCAGAGCGCATTCACCGCACCGCACGTGACGACTTTCCACACGGTGGACGTGACCGCCACCATGGAGCTCATCGCGGCACTCCGGGAAGACCGTGCACTGGCCGCGCACAAGATCGGTCCACTCGTCGTCGTGGCGAAGGCCGCGTGCCTGGCGCTCAGTCGCACACCCGGACTGAACTCGCGCTGGGACGAAGAAGCCGGCGAGATCGTGCAACACCACTACGTGGATCTCGGAATCGCCGCGGCGACGGAGCGCGGGCTCATCGTGCCGAACATCCGTGACGCAGAAAGCATGACGCTGCCGCAGCTCGCGGACGCGCTGACTGCGCTGGCTCACACAGCGCGATCAGGAAAGACGACGCCGGCAGAACTCGCCGGCGGCACATTCTCGATCACGAATATCGGTGTGTTCGGCATCGATGCCGGCACTCCGATCCTGCCTCCTGGCCAGTCGGGGATTCTTGCAGTCGGGGCTGTTCGTCGCATGCCATGGGAGCACCAGGGTGAGATCGCGCTTCGGCAGGTGATGACGTTGAGTCTGTCCTTCGATCACCGGGTCGTCGACGGAGCAGAGGGTGCCCGCTTCGTGAAGGATGTCGCGGACATTCTCGAGCAGCCGGGTCGCGCAATGCTCCTGCGCTGACCTGGCTGTCACCCCGACCTCAGCCGACTGGTGCGAGCAATGCTGCGTACGCCATCTCTCTGAGGACGGCGGCGGTGGCTCTCGTGGATCGTGAGGCGCTGCGGGTACTGTGCGGCGTCGAGTTGATCAGACCGAAGCACGCCTGCACCCGCAGTCTCAGCTCGTCAGTGGATGCGTCGAGAAGGGGTGCGAGCGTCGACATCCACAGCCCGATATAGGCGCGCTGCAGCCTGCGAACGGCGGCGCGATCCTCGTCGCAGAGGTGTGCGAGATCGCGATCCTGCACCAGGATGATGTCGGCGTTGCCGAGCGCGAAGTCGACATGGAACGCGATCAATGCGCGCATTCTCTCGGAGGTGCCTGCGGCTTCCTCAGCCACTGCGGTGCCGCCTACGACGAGGTCTTCGCTGACTTTCACCAGGACCGCGCCGAGGAGCGCCTGCTTGCCGCTGAAATGGCGGTAGACGGCAGGGCCCGATACGCCGACAGCAGCGCCGATGTCTTCCAGGCTCACGCCCGAATAGCCTCGCGCGGCGAAGAGACGAGCGGCTTCATGCAGAAGTGCGTCCGCACGTTCCGCTTTGGCGCGGTCACGAGTGGTGAGGGGGCTTGTCATTTCAGTTAACGCTCGCTAACCTAAAATTGTCGGGTTAGTGAACACTAACCGTAAACGCACGGTGGATGCCACTACGTGAGTCAAGGAGGACGTCACGATGACAGTGACACAGGAGTCGCTCGCAGCACAATTGCGCGAACGGCTCGATCGTGCGGCCGCGGGCGGCCCTGAGCGTGCGCGGGAGCGTCACGTCGCCAGAGGCAAGCTGCTGCCACGCGAGCGCATCACGAGACTCCTGGACGAGGGGAGCCCGTTTCTCGAGATCGCCCCCCTCGCGGCGGAAGGCCTGTACGGAGGCGAAGTACCGGCCGCAGGCGTGATCGCAGGAATCGGACTGGTGCACGGACGCCACGTCATGGTCATCTGCAACGACGCGACAGTCAAGGGCGGCAGCTACCTGCCGATGACGGTGAAGAAGCACCTGCGCGCGCAGGACATCGCGTTGGAGAACCGTCTTCCCTGTCTGTACCTGGTCGACTCAGGGGGAGCTTTCCTTCCCAAACAGGATGAAGTCTTCCCTGACCGCGACCACTTCGGGCGCATCTTCTTCAATCAGGCGCGGATGAGCGCTGAGCGCATTCCGCAGCTCGCAGCGGTGCTGGGGTCGTGCACGGCGGGCGGCGCCTATGTTCCGGCGATGAGCGATGAGACCGTCATCGTCCGCAATCAGGGCACGATCTTCCTGGGCGGACCACCGCTTGTGAAAGCGGCGATCGGCGAGATCGTCACCGCGGAGGAACTGGGGGGCGGCGAACTCCATGCCCGCCGCTCCGGCGTTGTCGACCATCTGGCAGAGAACGACGAGCATGCGCTCGAGATCCTCCGAGACATCGTGCAGACCCTGCCGGCGCCCGCGGCTCCGGCGTGGGAGGTTGGGGCATCCGTTGCGCCGGACGACGAGTCGAGTCTGTACGGTGCGGTCCCCGTCGATGTCAACGACGCGTACGACGTGCACGAGGTGATCAGTCGGCTTGTCGATGGCGACTCGTTCCGCGAGTTCAAAGCCGAATACGGCACGACCCTCGTCACCGGCTTCGCGCGTCTGCACGGTCACCCGATCGGCATCATCGCCAACAACGGGGTGCTGTTCAGCGAGTCGGCACTCAAGGGTGCCCACTTCATCGAACTGTGTGACCAGCGCGGCATCCCGCTGCTCTTTCTGCAGAACATCACGGGCTTCATGGTCGGCTCGGTCGCCGAGGCAGGCGGCATCGCGAAGGACGGCGCGAAGATGGTGACCGCTGTGTCGACCACCCGCGTCCCGAAGCTGACCGTCATCATCGGCGGATCCTTCGGTGCCGGAAACTACTCTATGTGCGGACGGGCGTACTCACCGCGCTTCCTGTGGACGTGGCCCGCGAGCCGCATCTCGGTGATGGGCGGCAACCAGGCGGCATCCGTGCTCGCCACCGTCAAAGAGGACCAGCTCACGGCCCGCGGCGAATCCTGGGATCCCGAAGAGCGCAGCGCCTTCGAACAGCCGATCAGGACGCAGTACGAAGACCAGGGAGAGCCCTACTACGCCACCGCACGACTGTGGGATGACGGGATCATCGATCCAGACGAGACACGCGACCGGCTTGGCCTCGCACTGGATGTCATCGCCCGCAGCCCCCTGTCGGTTGCTGAGCCTGTCGAAGCACCGCGCTTCGGCGTCTTCAGGATGTGACCATGAGTTTTCAGACTGTGCTCGTCGCCAATCGTGGCGAGATCGCCCGCCGCATCCTGCGCACTCTGCGTGAGCAGGGGATCCGAAGCGTCGCCGTGTACAGCGATGCCGACGCGGATGCTCCGCATACCCGTGAAGCAGACGCTGCCGTACGCATCGGTCCGGCGCCGGCATCCGAGTCCTATCTCGATGTAGATGCCGTCATGAGCGCTGCGCGCGAGTCCGGCGCCCAGGCGATCCACCCCGGATACGGCTTCCTGTCCGAGAGCGTGGCGCTTGCACAGGCCTGCGCCGCGGCCGGCATCGTCTTCATCGGGCCCTCCGTCGAGGCCCTGAAGATCATGGGGGACAAAGTCGCAGCCCGGGAACAGGTCGCGTCTCGCGGCGTTCCGGTCGTGCCCGGATTCGACGCTGCCGGGCTCAGCGACGGCCAGATCGCCGTGCGCGCGAGTGAAGTCGGATACCCGCTGCTCGTGAAACCGAGCGCGGGTGGTGGCGGCAAAGGCATGGAGGTCGTCTCTTCTGACGCGCACCTCGACGCGGCACTTGCCTCTGCCAGGCGTGTCGCGAAGGCGGCGTTCTCCGATGACGCGCTGCTGCTCGAGCGCCTCATCGCGAGGCCGCGCCATATCGAGGTGCAGGTCTTCGGAGACGCACACGGCACCGTCATCGCACTCGGCGAGCGCGAATGCACGCTGCAGCGCCGCCACCAGAAGGTGATCGAAGAGGCGCCTTCAGCCGGTCTTCCTGACGGGGTGCGAGAGAGGCTGTTCGAGGCGGCAGTGCGTGCGGCCGAGAGCGTCGACTACGTCGGCGCAGGGACTGTCGAGTTCCTCATCGATGCCGACTCACCGCAGGACTTCTTCTTCATCGAGATGAACACGCGACTACAGGTGGAACACCCGGTCACTGAAGCAGTGACCGGGCTCGACCTCGTCGCGCTCCAGCTCTCGGTCGCTGCCGGCGGGAGGCTTCCTGCGGCGCCGGCCGTGACAGGGCACGCGGTCGAGGCCCGTATCTACGCGGAGTCGCCCGAGCGCGGATTCCTGCCGTCGACTGGGCCAGTGCTGAGGTTCGATGCACCAGAAGATGTACGGGTGGATGCCGCGGTGGAGACGGGGAGCGAAGTCACCGGCTTCTACGACCCGATGATCGCCAAGGTGATCGCCTGCGCTCCCGATCGCGCCACGGCACTGGAGCGGCTCGACGCGGCTCTTGCCCGGACGACGATCCTCGGTGTGGAGACGAACATCGCTTTCCTGAGGATGCTCCTGCAGGACCCGCGCGTGCGGGCCGGCGACTTGGACACAGGTCTCATCGACACGCTGCTTCCTGTTCCGGCGACAGTCCCGTCGCCGCAGATGGTCGACGCCGCGAGAATCGCGTTGCGCGACGGGACGGCTGCTGCGAGCGCACTTCTCGCCGCGCAGAGCAAGTCTCGCGCGGGTGGAGTGTGGGCCGCGCTGACGGATACAAGCGCGCGGGAGGTTGCGTTCCTGACGGATGCGGGGGGGCTGGTGGACGTTGGGGGGTTGGTGGACGCTGCGAGCGGCCCTGCGGCGAGTGGTGCCACGGCAGTACTTCCCACCGCGATCGATGCGGACGACGCGATCTGGGTGAGCGAGGAGGGGCGCTCCGTGCGGCTGAGGCCGCTCGATCGGCGCGCACGCATGCGGCATGAGCTCGCGGCCCGCCAGCCAGAAGCTGCTGCGACTTCTCCGGAGGCGCGTGCGCCGATGCCGGGCGGCGTCGTCGCCGTGCACGTGTCCGACGGTGCAACGGTGTCCCAGGGGGACCCGCTCGTCTCGATCGAGGCGATGAAGATGGAGCATCCGGTGCTCGCGCCGCACGACGGCACTGTGCACCTGCTGGTCGCCGCCGGTGACCAGGTGCGACGAGATCAAGCAGTCGCAACCGTGACCGCAGACCAGACCGACGAAGGAGCAGCATGACCATCGATCTCACTGAAGAGGAACTCGAACTCAGCGCCATGGTGCGCGACTTCGCCGATGCCGTCGTCGCGCCGCAGGCCTATGAGGCCGACCGAACACACACGCTGTCGATGGACGTCGTCGCCCAGATGGGTGAGCTCGGACTCTTCGGGCTGCCCTTCCCCGAGGATCACGGTGGCCAGGGCGGCGACTACATGGCGCTGTGCCTTGCGATCGAAGCGCTCGGACGTGTCGACCAGTCCATCGCCATCACCCTGGAAGCGGGCGTCAGCCTCGGTGCGATGCCGATCTTCCGGTTCGGCGATGACGCCCAGCGGGAGGAGCTCCTTCCCGATCTTCTTGCCGGCCGTGCCCTGGCCGGGTTCGGACTGACCGAGCCCGAAGCAGGCAGCGACGCAGGGGCGACGCGCACGACTGCGCGTCTGGATGCAGGCGAGTGGGTCATCAACGGCTCGAAGCAGTTCATCACGAACTCCGGCACGCCGATCACGCGCTTCGTCACGGTGACCGCGGTCACCGGTGAGCGTGACGGTCGCAAGGAGATCTCCACGATCATCGTGCCGAGCGGCACGCCCGGGTTCACAGTAGAGCCGGCGTACGACAAGGTCGGCTGGCACGCCTCTGACACGCACCCTCTGACGTTCGACGAGGTCCGGGTTCCGGAGAGCAATCTGGTCGGGCAGCGGGGGAGCGGGTTCAAGAACTTCCTCAGCATCCTCGACGAGGGCCGCATCGCGATCGCCGCGCTCTCGACGGGCGCCGCGGAAGGATGCTTGGAGGCAGCTGTCGAGTATGCCAAGAGCCGCACGGTGTTCGGGGCAGCCCTCAGCACGCGCCAGAACGCGCAGTTCACGCTCGCGCGCATGCGTGCTCGAGTCCACACCGCACGCCTCGCCTGGCACCACGCGGCACGGCTGCGCGACGCGGGCAGGCCCTTTGCCGAAGCGGCAGCGATCGCCAAGCTCGCAGCCGGCGATGCTGCCATGGACAACGCCCGGGACGCCACCCAGATCTTCGGCGGAAACGGCTTCATGAACGAGTTCTCGGTCGGCCGCCACTATCGTGACTCGAAGATCCTCGAGATCGGTGAGGGAACGACCGAGGTACAGCTGCTGGTGATCGCACGCGGATTGGGGCTCGTATGACAGACATCATCCAGCGCGGCCTGTACTTCGAAGAGTTCGAGGTCGGTGCGCGCTATCTGCACCGTCCTGGGCGCACGGCGACAGAGGCCGACAACGTCCTGTTCACTACGCTCACGATGAACACGCAGGCACTGCATCTGGACGCGGCATTCGCAGAAGCCGGCGAGTTCGGTCAGCGCCTGATCAATTCGATGTGGACTCTATCGACGATGGTGGGTGCCTCCGTGGCTCAGCTCACACAAGGGACGCTGGTCGCGCAGCTCGGCCTGGGCGACATCTCTTTTCCGCATCCGCTGTACGCCGGTGACACGCTCTACACCGAGAGCGTCATCACCGAGAAGCGACTCTCGAACTCTCGCCCGGGTCAGGGAATCGTCACGATCACACACACCGGGCGTAACCAGGACGGTGTCGTCGTCGCTACGGCGACACGCACCGCGCTCATGCACTGCCGGCCGGAGGAGGGCTGATGGAGTTCGCACTGGGACCGGCTCTGCTGTTCTGCCCCGGCGATCGCCCCGAGCGCTTCGGGAAAGCGGTCGAGCGGGCGGATGCCGTGATCCTCGATCTTGAGGACGCCGTCGCCCCGAACAGCAAGACGGATGCTCGGGTGCACGTTGCGGCATCCGATCTTGACCCTACGCGTGTGATCGTGCGGGTGAACGCACCCGACACGTCGGACTTCTCCGCGGATCTCGAAATGCTCGAGCACTCTCCGTTCCGCACGGTGATGGTCGCGAAAGCCGAGGACGCGGGAGTGCTCGATGTCTTCGACCCGTCGTTCTCAGTGATCGCGCTGTGCGAAACCGCTCGCGGCGTGAGCGCCGCGGGCGCACTCGCGGCTCACGATCGGGTTTCCGCGCTCATGTGGGGCGCTGAGGATCTCATCGCCTCGCTGGGCGGCACCTCGAGCAGACATGCGGATGGCCGCTACCGCGATGCGGCGCGCTATGCGCGGGCGCGTGTGCTGATGGAAGCAGGGGCGCATGGCAAGGCGGCGATCGATGCCGTCTACATCTCGATCGAAGACGTCGAGGGGCTCGCGGCCGAGGTAGAGGATGCCGCGGCATCCGGGTTCCGCGCGTCAGCGTGCATCCACCCAGGGCAGGTGCCCACGATCCGCGCAGCATACGCGCCTGATGCGGGGACGCTCACCTGGGCGCAAGACGTGCTGAAGGCAGCCGAGGGTGAGCGCGGCGTGTTCCGTTTCCAAGGGCGGATGATCGACGAACCGCTGTTGCGGCACGCCAGGTCCCTGGTCGCACGGGCTTAGATCGAAACAGGCTCGAGCAGTCGCAGCAGGCCCGGTGCCAGCTCGAAGCGGTAGGCAGAGCCGTTGCGCAGCACATCGCCTTCACGGGGCAGGGTTCCGCCGGAGGCGTGATTGAGCAACGCCCGGATGACGCCGCCGTGCGTGACGACGATCACCGACTCTGCTGCAGGGGCGGAACGGCGCCGTGACTCACGAGAAATCGTCTCAAGGGCCGTGAGCGCACGATCGCGCACCGTGTCGAGCGTCTCGGCGCCCGACGGAGCGCCGTGCCAGTCGGTGAAGCGCTCGAGGTACTCCTGCACCAGTAGTCCCTCACCCTCTCCGAACTCGCGCTCGCGCATGCCGTGCGTGATCATGGGGTCGGCAAGACCCAGTTCGGACGCGATGATGCGCGCGGTCTCGTGCGCGCGGATCAGGGGACTCGCGTACATGACGTGGTGCGTCTCGCTGCGCAGAAGTGCGGCGGCGGCGAGCGCGTCACCGCGCCCGGTCTCGTTGAGGGGAATATCGGTCGACCCCTGGATGCGACGCGCGAGATTCCAGTCCGTCTGGCCGTGGCGAACGAGAGTGATGAGAGTCACGTGAGCTGCTCCTTGAGGGTGGGAAGCACGTCGCCCGTGCCGCCGGCGAGTACGACGTCGGCCCACGGGTCGGCTCGGGTCGGCTCGTGATTGATGATGATGAGCGGGATGCCGCGGCGCCTTGCCCGCTCGACGATGCGGACTCCTGAGTTCACGACGAGGGAAGATCCGGCAACGATCAGAGCATTGCTGCTGCGAAGGAGTGACTCGGCGGCGCGAAAACGGTCAACGGGGACGAACTCGCCGAAGAAGACGACATCGGGTTTCAGCATCCCGCCGCACACCGTGCATGACGGCACGATGAAGTCATCGGTACTCTCGGGCGCGACATCGCCGTCGGGGTTCAGCACGATGTTGTCGGGGACCGCGATCCAGGGATTGCGCTCTTCGATCTGAGACGCGATGTCGCGGCGGTCGAAGACCTGTCCGCACTGCAGACAGAGAACGCGGCGCATCGTGCCGTGCACCTCGACCACTCGTGAGCTGCCCGCCCGCAAATGGAGTCCATCGACGTTCTGCGTGATCACTCCGGTGACCAGGCCGTCGCGTTCCATGTCTGCGAGTGCGGTGTGCGCGGTGTTCGGCTGGGCGGAGGCGAATGCCTTCCAGCCGAGGTGTCCGCCGACCCAATATCGGCGCCGCGCGGCCTCGTCTGCGAGATAGCGGGCCCCTGTCATGGGATCGGCCCTGGTGCGCGCTCCCTCGCCGCGGTAGGCGGGAATGCCGGAATCAGTGGAGATTCCCGCGCCCGTAAGAAGAGCGATTCGGCGTCCGCGCAGAAGTTCGGCTGACTTCGCGATGTCGGCAGCCAGTGCAGTACTGATCGTCGCAGTCACGGAACCTCCCCGACGAGTCTACGGTGCGGCGAGGATGTGGGACGTTGCGATGGCAGAGTTGTCGGTATGTACATCGAGCGCGTCGACGACGCATCCGACCCGCGTCTGGCCGATTACCGGAACCTCACCGACACCGCCCTTCGTCGCGTGCAGGAGCCGGCGGGCGGGCTCTACATCGCAGAATCGGCGAAGGTCATCGAACGCGCGCTGGGTGCGGGGCACACACCTCGCTCCGTGCTCACGCAAGAGCGATGGCTGCCGGGATTGGAACGGCTTCTGGCTGACTCCGCGACACCTGTCTACGTCGTCCCGGATACCGTTGCCGAGCAGGTCACCGGCTTCGCCGTGCACCGTGGAGCACTGGCATCGATGCATCGCCCTGCGCTTCCGAGCGTCTCTGAGGTGCTGGAAGGCGCGCGCCTCGTGCTCGTGCTGGAGGACCTGATCGAGCATCAGAACGTGGGCGCAGCTTTCCGTGCCGCCGCCGGGCTGGGGGCGGATGCCGTGGTGCTCACCCCACGCTGCGCTGACCCGCTCTACCGCCGCAGCGTGAAGGTGAGCATGGGGACGGTCTTCCAGGTGCCATGGACACGGATGACCGATCGCGAGGCTGGGCTCGCCGAGCTGAGCGCGGCAGGCTTCGAGCTCGCAGCACTCGCACTGAGCGAGGGCGCAGTGCCGCTCGGTGCTTACGCTGCGACCCGGCCGGAGAAGGTCGCCCTTGTGCTCGGCACCGAGGGCGACGGGCTCTCGCCCGTGGCGTTGGAAGCCGCTGATGTCGTCGTCACGATTCCGATGCGCGGGGGAGTGGACTCGCTGAATGTGGCTTCCGCCGCCGCGGTCGCGCTGTGGGCCCTGACGAGCTGATCGCGCTACTCGGCGTCGGCGTCGGCGCTTCGCTCGTCGTCAGCGACGAGGAACACTGGTGACGGCTCGGGCCGCTTGGCTGTGATGAGGTCGCCCGAGGACTGGTGCCGCAGACGTCGCAGCACCCACGGCATCAGGTGCTCCCTGGCCCAGCCGAGGTCTTCGTTGCGCGCTTCGCGCCACGTGCGGACCGGAAGCGGATCGGGCTGCATCGGCTGCAGCTCATTGGGGACGTTCAGCGCACGCAGAACCATGCGAGCGACTTCGTGGTGTCCGAGCGCGTTGTAGTGCAGCCGGTCGACATCGAAGAAGCGCGAGTCCTGCACGGTCTTCAGCGCCCATTGGTCAGCGACGATGCAGTCGTGACGCTCGGCGACCGCGCGGACGTTCTCGTTGTAGATGGCCACTTTGCCGCGGAATGCGCGGAGCACGGGGGTGAAACCCGTGTCGATGCCGGTGAACAGGATGATGGCCGCACCCGTGGACGCGAGACGAGACACGGCATCGTCGAGCTGGGATGCGATGTCGTCGGGATCCGTGCCGGGGCGGATGACGTCGTTGCCGCCGGCGCAGATCGAAACCAGGTCGGGACGAAGCGCGACGGCGGGCTCGATCTGGTCAGCGACGATCTGGGCGATGAGCTTGCCGCGTACGGCGAGGTTGGCGTAGGCGAAGTCGTCGACCTGGGTCGCGAGCACTTCAGCGACGCGATCCGCCCAGCCGCGGTTGCCGCCCGGCGCGTTCGGATCGGGGTCGCCGATCCCCTCGGTGAATGAATCGCCCACGGCAACGAAGCGGCGCCACGGATGGGGACCTTCGTTGGCGACGAATGGGGCCCGGAACGGTTCCTGATCAGTCATCACGCTCTCCTTCGTCAACGACCGATCCTAGCGCGCGAGCTATTACCCTTGGACTGATGCTCTCTCCTTCCTTCCCTCAGCGCGCCCCATGGGGGACGGCGGACAAGCTCCGCGCATGGCAGAGGGAAGCGCTTGACCTGTATTTCGTGCGTGATCAGAGAGATTTCCTCGTCGCGGCGACGCCGGGCGCAGGCAAGACGACGTTCGCGCTCACTCTCGCTGTCGAACTGCTGCGAATGGGTGAGGTCAACCGCATCATCGTGGTCGCGCCGACTGAGCACCTGAAGACGCAGTGGGCGGATGCTGCGGCGCGTGTGCACATCCGACTCGACCCGCGTTTCCGCAACAGCCACTGGGCCCCATCGCGTCAGTATCACGGGGTCGTGGTCACCTATGCGCAGGTCGCCGCGAAGCCGTCGGTGCACCGCCACCTCACTGAGGACGCGAAGACGCTGGTGATCCTCGATGAGGTGCATCACGGTGGTGATGCACTCAGCTGGGGCGATGCGATCCGTGACGCCTACGGTCCGGCGAAGCGGCGGCTATCGCTGTCCGGCACGCCCTTCCGCAGCGACACCGCTCCGATCCCGTTCGTCACCTACGCGCCAGATGAATCGGGCGGCCGAGTGTCGTCGACGGACTACGCCTACGGCTACGGCCGCGCTCTGGCCGACGGCGTCGTGCGCCCGGTGCTGTTTCACATGTACTCCGGGAAGATGCGCTGGCGCACCAGTGCCGGAGACGAGCTGGAAGCGCATCTCGGTCAGGACAATACGAAGGATGTCACCTCTCAGGCGTGGCGCACTGCCCTCGATCCTGAGGGCGAGTGGATGCCGGCGGTGCTGTCGGCCGCAGACAGACGACTGACGGAGATCCGACATCACGTGCCGGATGCCGGGGGACTGGTGCTCGCCACCGATCAGACGGTCGCCCGTGCGTACGCGAAGATCCTGCACAGCCTCACGGGGCAACGGCCCACAGTGGTGCTCTCCGACGATGCCGCAGCATCCGAGCGCATCGAGAGGTTCAGCCAGAACGACTCTCGCTGGATGGTCGCCGTGCGCATGGTGTCCGAAGGCGTAGACGTGCCGCGGCTCGCCGTCGGTGTCTACGCCACGTCGTCGTCGACACCGCTGTTCTTCGCACAGGCCATCGGCAGGTTCGTGCGCGCCAGACGTCGTGGCGAGGCCGCGAGCGTTTTCCTGCCGAACGTCCCCGTGCTGATGGGGCTGGCCAACGAGCTCGAGAAGCAGCGTGACCATGCCCTTGACCGTCAGACTAAAGACGATGACGGGCTCGAGGATTCTCTGCTCGAGAGCGCCAACCGCGAAGAAGAAGCATCCGACGCGCTCACCCAGGAGTTCAGCTATCAGGCGATCTCCTCACTCGCGCACTTCGACCGTGTCGTGTTCGAAGGACAGGAATTCGGGCAGCTGGCGGAACCCGGCACTCCGGAAGAGGAGGAGTTCATCGGCATCCCAGGACTCCTCGAGCCGGAGCACGTGCACGAGCTGCTCATGCAGCGGCAGTCTCGTCAGTCTCGCCTGCGGGAGGCCCGAGAGGCTCAGGCTGGCCCTGAGGCCGTCACGACGCTGCCGCAGCCGCTGCACCGCACGCTTCGTGAGCAGCGTCAGCTGCTGAACAGCCTGGTCGGCCTGTACGCGCGTCAGGCAGGGGAACCGCACGGCGCCGTCCATGCTGAACTTCGTCGCATCTGCGGTGGTCCTGCTGTGGCGCAGGCGACGGTGACCCAGCTGCAGTCTCGGATCGACGTTCTGCGCAAGCGCGTCCGCTCGTGAACGCAGGGGCTCCTTAGGAACCCCGAAATGCTGACAATCCGAGCTTTTCGCGCGGTCGGCGACAGATGCGCAAGTACGGTGGAACTCGCCCGAAATACCCCGAACCGGAGGACTCATGAGCGCGCCGGCCACCCCCGAGCCGACCGAAGCAGATCGACGTCGCTGGGCGCGCTACCTCGTTGAGGAGCGCGCAGAGGGTCTCGTCTACCAGAAACTCGCCTCCCGTAAGAGCGGTGAAGAGCAGGAGATTCTGCAGAACCTCGCGGACGCCGAACGGCGCCATGAGCAGCACTGGCTCGATCTGCTCGGGGAGGAGCCTGCACGGCTTCCGCGCGCAGGGTTTCGCTCGCGTCTGCTCGGGTGGATGGCGGGGCACTTCGGATCGATCTTCGTTCTCGTGCTCGCACAGAGTGCCGAAGCCAGGTCACCGTACGAGACCGAGAAGTACGCGACTCCCGCGATGCGGGCCGACGAGAAGATTCACTACGAGGTCGTTCGCGGCCTTGCAGCACGTGGCAGGCGACGGCTTTCCGGCTCGTTCCGTGCTGCGGTGTTCGGTGCTAACGACGGCCTGGTGAGCAACCTCGCCCTCGTGCTCGGTATCGGTGCAACTGGCGTCGCACCCGGGTTCGTTCTGTTCAGCGGGATCGCCGGGCTTCTGGCGGGAGCACTCTCGATGGGAGCGGGGGAGTTCGTCTCGGTGCGATCGCAGCGCGAGCTGCTTGCGTCCACTGAGGCGAATGAAGATGCGGCGATCTCCGCCGGCGATCTGGACATTGACGAGAACGAGCTCGCGCTCGTCTATCGGGCCCGAGGCATGGACCAATCCGAGGCGCTGGCACGTTCCCGCAGGGTCATCGCTGCCGCCCAGGAAGGGGCGCGGCGCAGCGTCACCGGGCCGCTCCACACGCACGCAGGCGCCACCGATCACGACATCATCGGCAGCGACTGGACCGCCGCGCTGTCGAGCTTCTTCCTGTTCGCTTCCGGGGCGATCATTCCCGTGCTGCCGTGGATCTTCGGACTCGAAGGGCTCACCGCTATCCTCGTGGCCCTTCTGCTGGTCGGCATCGCGCTGTTGGCGACGGGAGCGATGGTCGGCGTTCTCTCTGGCGGTCCACCGCTGCGGCGTGGTCTGCGGCAGCTGGCGATCGGCTTCGGCGCGGCTGCGATCACCTACGCGCTCGGACTGCTCTTCGGCGTCGGGGTGGCCTGACCACCACCCCGCGTGGCGCGAGACCTTGAGAGCACGAAAAAGGCCCCCATCTCTGGGGGCCTTTTCTCTATGTGCGCGGAGGGGGACTTGAACCCCCACGCCCTTGCGGGCACTACGACCTCAACGTAGCGCGTCTACCATTCCGCCACCCGCGCAGGTGGTGAAGGTCGTTGCCGACCGAAGAGAAACATTACCAGGTTTCCTAGGTGCGCTCGAACCAGAGTGCGTCCCGGGCGTGCCGCCCGCGCTTCGATAGCCTGGAGCCATGTCTGAGCCACAGCATCCGGAAGTCGTGCGTATCGCGCAGGACCTCATCCGTTTCGATACGTCCAACTTCGGCGGTGGCAAGGCGAACGGCGAACGCGATGCCGCTGAGTATGTCGGCGCCTATCTCGAGAGCCTCGGCCTCAGTGCCACGTACTACGAACCGATCCCGCGGCGCACCAACGTCATGGCGCGCGTGCCAGGCCGCAACCCGAGCAAACCCGCACTCATCGTGCACGGCCATCTCGATGTGGTTCCTGCGATGGCCGAGGACTGGACGGTCGACCCGTTCGCGGGCGAGGTGCGCGAGGGGATGCTCTGGGGACGCGGCGCTGTCGACATGAAGAACATGAATGCGATGATCCTGACTTCGGTCGCTGACATCCTGCGGGCGGGCGAACAGCCTGAGCGCGACCTGATCCTCGCTTTCTTCGCAGACGAAGAGAACGGCGGAGTCGAAGGCTCCGCTCTGGTGGTCGAGAATCGCCCTGACTGGTTCGCCGGTGCCACCGAGGCGATCAGCGAAGTCGGCGGGTATTCGATCACGGTCGACGATCGTCGCGCGTACCTTCTTCAGGTGGGCGAGAAGGCCCTCATCTGGATCCGCCTCGTCGCGAAGGGTCGCGCTGGCCACGGTAGCCGCCTGCACGACAACAATGCCGTTGTGAAGCTCGCAGAGGCCGTTGCAGCGATCGGACGCACGCGCTGGCCGCTGCGGCTCACCCCGACCACGACAGCGCTCCTGCAGGGTTTGAGTGACCTCACCGGACGCTCCGTGGACGACCCGGACGCTCTTGCCGCGGCATCCGGCCCCGCCGAAGCGTTCTTGCGCTCCACGTTCCGCACGACGACGAACCCGACCATGCTCACCGCCGGGTACAAGCACAACGTCATTCCGGAGCGAGCCGAAGCCCTGATCGACGTGCGCGTCATTCCCGGAACCGAAGACGACGTGCTCGCAGAACTGCAGCAGATCGTCGGCGACGAGATCACGATCGAGACCGTCGTGCGCGATATCGGCATGGAAACGCCCTTCGAGGGGGATCTCGTTGACGCGATGGTCGCCTCGCTGGGGCGGCACGATCCCGGCGTTCCGGTGATTCCGTACCTGCTCGGCGCCGGCACTGACAACAAGGCGCTGTCGAAGCTAGGCATCACCGGGTACGGATTCGCACCGCTGCGGCTACCGGCAGATCTCGACTTCACAGGAATGTTCCACGGAGTGGACGAGCGCGTGCCCGTAGAATCTCTTGTCTTCGGTCAGCAGGTTCTGACCGATCTGCTGCGCTCGTACTGACGCATCTTCTCCGCACAACCAGAAGGCCCCTTCATGCATCTGCTCGAAGCGCTGTTCCTCGGCATCATCCAGGGACTGACCGAGTTCCTCCCGATCTCCTCAAGTGCGCACCTGCGCATCGTCGGTACCTTCACCGGCTCCGGTGAAGACCCGGGAGCGGCCTTCACCGCGATCACGCAGATCGGCACCGAGGCCGCAGTGGTGGTGTTCTTCTGGCGCGACATCACCCGAATCATCGGACACTGGTTCCGTTCTCTGACCGGCAAGCTGCCGCGCAATGACCCTGATGCCCGAATGGGATGGCTGATCATCATCGGCAGCATCCCGATCGTGGTGCTCGGGCTGCTTTTCCAAGACCAGATCGAGACTGTACTGCGCTCGATGTGGATCGTCGCGATCATGCTGATCGTGTTCGGCATTCTGCTCGGAGTCGCCGACTATGTGGGGGCGAAGCGTCGCAAGCTCGACCAGCTCACCTACCCGCACGGCATCCTCTTCGGCTTCGCGCAGGCTCTTGCACTGGTCCCCGGAGTATCGCGCTCCGGCGGCACGATCACGATGGGACTGTTCCTCGGTTACGAACGTGCAGCAGCGGCGCGTTACGCGTTCCTGCTGGCGATCCCTGCGGTGTTCGGAAGCGGCTTCTACCAGGTGTTCAAGAGCTGGGACGCACCTGACCAGTACTTCACGATGGGTGAGACGGTCGCGGCAACGGGCATCGCGTTCGTTGTGGCGCTCGGAGTGATCGCGTTCTTCATGAGCTGGATCTCCAAGCGGAGCTTCCTGCCGTTCGTGATCTACCGGATCCTGCTGGGCGTCACGCTGCTGATTCTGCTCGGAACCGGAGCGATCGCCGCTTAGCGCTTGTGGTCGCCGGGGCCATCGCCCCGGCGGCGCAGGTAGCGCTCGAACGCCTGAGCGATCGCATCCCCGGATGCTTCAGGCGAATCCCACGTGTCGCGGGTGCGCTCGAGCTGGTGGATGTAGTCCGTCATCTCTTCGTCATCCGCCGCGGCCGCATCGATCGATGCCTCCCAGGCGGCGGCATCTGTACGCAGTCGGTCACGAGGAATATCGACGTCGGTGAGCTCTTCAAGACGATCCAGCAGCGCCAGAGTCGCCTTCGGAGAGGGGGCAGCGGATGCGACGTAGTGCGGCACACTCGCCCAGAGGGTTGCGGTGGGGATCCCCGCCGTCTCAGCGAAGTGCTCGATCACACTGAGAATTCCGACAGGGCCTTCATACAGCGACCGCTCGAGCTCGAGAGCCTCACGCACCTCCTCGTTGGAGCTCGCGGAGAAGATCGAGATCGGCCTGGTGTGCGGCACGTCTGAGAGCATCGCGCCGAGCAGGATGATCCCGGTGACGTCATCGCGCAGCGCGACGTCGATGAACTCGTTCGCGAACGCCTGCCAAGTGCGGGCGGGCTCCACTCCGGTGAGCAGCCAGAACTCCGGCGCTCCCTCGGCTGGCGGGGTGCGCGGACGCCACAGCGCGGCTTCTGGCCATCGCAGCTCGCGGCGGCCGGTGGCGTCCATCTTCGACGCGGGTCGCGTGTACTGGTAGTCGAAGTAGAGTTCGGGGTCCACCGAGTGCGCGAGTTCGTATTCACCCGTTTCGCGCAGCATCTCGATCGCGCCGCTGGCCGCCTCTCCGGCATCGTTCCAGCCGTCGAAGGCGACCACGATGATGCGGTTTCCCAGTCCATCCATCCAGATCTCCCTTCGATGATGGAACGCAAGTACCCTTCAAGGCTAGTCTCGCACCGGGTCAGTGCGGCGCAACGCCCGGATAGCATGGACGGGTGAGTCAAAAGCCCCGCGCGGTCCTCTGGGACATGGATGGAACACTTGTCGACACCGAACCGTATTGGATGGCCGCGGAGACGGCGCTGGTGACATCGTTCGGCGGCGAGTGGACCCACGAGCAGGCGATGCAACTCGTCGGCAACGGACTTCATGAGAGTGCTCGCATCCTGCAGGCGGCCGGAGTCGAGATGCGGGCGGACGACATCGTCAACCGTCTCACTGATGATGTGCGTACCGCTCTGGCGACGCAGGGCGTCCCGTTCCGTCCGGGGGCGCAGGAGCTCCTGCGATCCCTGAAGGACGCCGGCATACCCTCCGCGCTCGTGACGATGTCCCTGCGACGCATGGCCCGCAGCGTCGTAGACCTGATCGATTTCGATGCGTTCGAGCACATCGTCGCCGGAGATGATGTCGACCACCCGAAGCCGCACCCGGACCCTTATCTGAAGGCCGCGGAGCTTTTGGACATTGATATCGCAGAGGCTTTCGTCATCGAGGACTCCGTCACAGGACTGCGTGCTGGGCTGGCATCCGGAGCCGTCACCGTCGGAGTGCCGCACATGCTTCCGCTCGACGGCGCTGGAGCCCACGAACTGTGGCCCACCCTTGCCGGCCGGACAGCAGACGATGTCGTCAGTGCATTCCGCTCCGTACGCGCAGGACAGCAAGAAGGAGCATCCCGATGAACGCATACGCACCCCGCGCGACCGGCCCTTTCCGTGAGGGTGAGCGCGTTCAGCTGACGGGACCGAAGAACCGTCTTCACACCGTCACCCTCGAAGCCGACGGCGAGATGCACACGCACCACGGCGTGCTCTTCCACCGTGACCTGATCGGACTCCCGGACGGCTCGGTGGTCATCAACAGCTCTGGGCACGAGTACCTTGCGCTGCGCCCGCTGCTGCGGGACTTCGCGATGTCGATGCCGCGTGGTGCCGCGATCGTCTACCCGAAGGATGCCGCGCAGATCGTGATGCAGGCCGACATCTTCCCTGGCGCGACAGTCGTCGAGGCGGGCGTCGGCTCTGGCGCGCTGTCACTCTCGCTTCTGAGAGCGGTGGGTCCCGAGGGGCGACTTGTCTCGTTCGAGCGACGAGAGGACTTCTCCGAAGTCGCCAGAGCGAATGTCGAGACTTTCTTCGGCAGCGCACCACAGACGTGGGAGATCGTCGTCGGCGATCTGCAGGAGGCGCTGCCCGAGACGATGCCGGCGGGCACTGTGGACCGCGTGGTGCTCGACATGCTCGCGCCCTGGGACGTCATGGATGCTGTAGCCGACGCTCTGACGCCAGGGGGAGTGGTGCTGTGCTACGTCGCCACCGCCACCCAGCTGTCGCGCGTGGCCGAGTACATCCGCGGCATGGAGTGCTTCACCGACCCTGACGCCTCCGAGACGATGGTGCGCGGATGGCACGTCGAGGGTCTCTCTGTGCGCCCTGATCACCGCATGGTCGCGCACACGGGCTTCCTGCTGACCGCGCGTCGCCTTGCACCGGGAACCATCGCTCCGGAGCTGAAGCGTCGCGCGTCGAGGTCGAGTTACGGCGACGGAGACGTCGAGGTGTGGACGCCAGGGGCCGTCGGCGATCGTGAGATCACTGACAAGAATCTGCGCAAGCGGGTGCGTGAGGCCACCAAGGCCGCAGAGGGTGCGCGTCAGGCCGCCGCGTCGCGCGACGCGGACGCGTCAGCGCAATAGACTGGAGCGCGTGCGTAAAACCTCAGCCGCTCTGGCCACTCTCGCTCTTGCCGCCGTCGCTCTGACCGGATGCTCCACCGCGCCTGCGTTCGATGGCGCGGCCTGCGAACGAGCGTCGTCTGCGAGCGGAATCGAAGACCTCGCGCACATCTCGGGCGATGTCGGCAGCGAACCCGATGTCGAGCTGTTCACTCCGATCGGTGAGGCCGCGAGCGCCTTCGGTGACGTGACCGTCGGAGATGGTCCGACGCTCACCTCCTCAACGCAGAGTGCGGTCTTCGAGTTCTCGCTGTTCTCCGGCAAGACTGGCAAGCCGATCGCGGGCACCGCCTACGACGAAGCCGCCGCACAGCTGGCCAGCGTCGGCTACTGGGCAGGCACCGTTCCCGCGTTCGGCGCGGCACTGGAATGCGCCACCGAGGGCTCCCGCGTGCTCAGCGTCGTCGCATCTGAAGATTTCGGCGCACAGAACCTCAGCGGCTTCGGCCTGGACCCCGATGAGCCCGTCGTCGCCGTGTTCGACGTCGTCAAGGTCTTCCCGAACCGGGCAGAGGGCTCTGTGCAGTACAACGATGCTGCCGGCATGCCCACGGTCGTGCGTGCAGCAGACGGCCGACCGGGCATCATCGTTCCAGACAGTGCTGCGCCCACTGACCTGAAGGTCCAGACGCTCATCAAGGGCGATGGCAAGAAGGTCGCGGCAGACGACACGATCCTGGTCAACTACACCGGCGTGCTCTGGGACGAACGCACGGTCTTCGACTCCTCGTGGGACCGGGGCGCTGCGACGTTCAACATGGCGGGAGTCATCCCGGGCTTCACCCAGGGACTGACCGGACAGACCGTCGGGTCGCAGGTGCTCATCGTCGCGCCGCCCGAGCTCGCGTACGGTGAGCAGGGCAGCGGTTCGGTGCCCGCGAACGCGACGCTCGTGTTCGTCGTCGACATCCTCGCGATCGATCCTCCGGCGTCAGCGCAGCAGTGATGGTAGTCCGGATCCCGCCTGAAGAGCGTCAGACGAATCTCGTCGTGGCGCTGATGGCCACGGAGATCGGGCTCACCAAACAGCAGATCCTCGACAACGTCTCGGGCTATCGCCAGCGAGCCGAGACCGGTGCTCGCGTCGATGCGCTCGAGAAGATGTTCGAGCGCGACAAGGACGAGCTTCGTGCTCTCGGCGTGCCGATCGAGACGATCGGCGACCCCAGCGATCCGCACGACCTCCGCGCTGCGCGATATCGGATTCCGAAGGCTGAATACGATCTACCAGCGGATATCTCGTTCAGCCCCGCAGAACTCGCGGTGCTTCAGCTCGCGGGGAGCGTCTGGAGTGCGGAGTCCGCATCGGCGGATGCTCAGGCAGGCGTGCGCAAGATCCGCGCACTCGGCATCGACGGTGATGAGCCGATCATCGGCTTCGCGCCGCGCATCACCACCAGGACGAGCGGCTTCGCACCTTTGCAGAAGGCGATCGAAGACTGTCGGGTGGTGAAGTTCGACTACCTCAAACCCGGTGAGCAGACGCCGCGCAGGCGCACCATGACGCCACTCGCGCTGCTGGATTTCGAGGCGCGCTGGCACGTTTACGGCATCGATCTGGATGCGGATGGCGAACGCACCTTCCTGCTCAGCCGCATCGTCGGTGACGTCGTCGTCACCACACAGACCTTCGCCCCGGAGCTGCGCGACGGTGCCGGTGATCGCGCGCTCCGCGGGCTGACCGAGGTTGCCGAGCGCAACACGGCTCTGTTGGAGATCACTCCCGGCACCGAGGCGGCCTTGCGGCTCGGCCGCAGAGCGCGACAGGAGAGCCAAGGGTTCAGCGTGCCGTTCGTCGACGTGCACATCTTCGCCGATGAGCTCGCGTCTTACGGTCCCGAAGTGCGTGTCGTCGAGCCTGCGGTGCTGCGGGATGCCGTGATCGAACGCCTTACCGCGATCGTCGCGCGTCATGCGGCAGCGGGAGCGGGGGAGTGATGGCCGAGAAGAGCAAGCCGTTGCTGGCGACCGACCGGGTTCGGGCATATCTCACACTCGTGCCGTATCTCCTCGAGCGCGGACAGGTGTCGCTGGACGAGGCCGCCCGGGAGTTCGAGGTTTCACCCACTGTGATGCGCGAGATGGTCGAGAAGCTCACGGTGATCGGCCTTCCCGGGGACAGCGGATACTGGCAGCAGCCCCATGAGCTGTTCGATATCAACTGGGACCTCCTCGATGACGAGGGCGTCATCGAGATCACCAATGATGTCGGGCTGAGGCGCGTGCCCCGTTTCACCGCGCGTGAGGCCGCAGCCCTTCTCGCGGGACTGCAGATGGTGGCCGCGGTGCCCGCGGTCTCCGACTCCGGTCTTGTGGCGGGCCTGCTGGCGAAGCTGGCCCGTGCCTCGGCGGATGTCCCGGCCGACGTGGTAATCGTCCCCGGCGCCGTCGACGAGGTGCGTGACGTGGTCGCGGCCGCATTGCAGGCCAGTGTGGCGGTCTCGTTCCGTTACCAGGCACCGGATGCTGAGCCGACGACGCGCACGGTCGATCCCGTGCAGGTGCTGATCACCAATGGGCAGTGGTACCTGCAGGGCTGGTGCCATCTGCGTGAGGCGATGCGCACCTTCCATCTCGATCGTGTCAGCGACCCTGAACTCACCGAGATCCCCATCTCCCATGCGGATGCGGTTGTCACGGACACCTTCGACTCGGCGGACCAGGACGTCGAAGTGACCGTGACGCTTCCTCGCCGTCTCGTGCCGCTGCTGGGTGATTTCGCGCACGCAGACAACACCGAGTTAGACGGCGATGACGCGCGAGTTCGCATCAGACTCTCGGATCCGCGAGGGATCAAGCGCGTCGCTGGTCGTTTCGGCGGATACCTCGAGGTGCAGGAGCCCCGGACCGCTCGCGTCGCAACGCGTGAGTGGGCGGAGGCTGGACTCGCTCTGTATCGACAGCCCGAATCGAGCCTCGGCAGGTAGACTGCACGGAGACTTCTATCCCTGGAGGGAACTATGGCTGGATTGACCGGTTGGCACCTGCTCGTACTTGTTCTCGTCATTCTTCTGCTCTTCGGCGCGGCAAAGCTGCCTGCGCTGGCCAAGAGCATGGGTCAGTCCGCGCGTGTCTTCAAGGGCGAGATGAAGGCCATGAAAGAAGATGACGGCACCCCCGCGCAGAGCGCACCTGAAGCGGCTCAGGCAACGACCGCATCCGAGGCTGGCACCAAGCCGGTGATCGATGGCGGTAACACCAACAGCAACAACACCACCGCCTGACCACGGTGACCGCGATCGACAAGCAGTCGGCCGCGGGTGATACACCACGCAGTGAACGCCGGATGTCGCTCGGCGCGCATCTCGTGGAGTTGCGCCGGCGGTTGATGATCTCCGCGGCGGCACTCGTCGTCGCGATGATATTGGGCTTCTTCCTCTCAGACCCTGTGATCTGGTTCATCACCGAACCGGTCCGGCGTATCGCCGAAGCGCGCGGCGACGACCTGGTCGGACTGACATTCTCGTCGGTGACCTCCCCCTTCGATCTGCGCATGCGCATCGCGTTCTCGCTCGGGATCTTCATCGCAGCCCCGATCTGGCTGTGGCAGATCTGGGCGTTCATCATGCCCGGTCTCACCCGCAAAGAGATGAAGTACACGATCGGCTTCGTCTCCGCTGCTGTGCCGCTCTTCTTCGCAGGCTGCTACGTCGGTGCGCTGGTAGTGCCGCACGTGATCGAGCTGATGGCCACGTTCACCCCAGAGGGTGCGAACAACCTCTTCGAGGCCAAGCAGTTCTACGACTTCAGCCTCAAACTCATGCTCGTCGTCGGCGTCTCGTTCGTGCTGCCCGTCTTCCTCGTCGCGTTGAACGTCGCCGGCATCATGAGCGGCCGCGCGATCCTCAAAGGCTGGCGCGTGGCGATCCTCATCGCCACGGTGTTCGCGGCCCTCGCGACTCCGGCAGCCGACGTCGTGAGCATGCTGCTGCTCGCCGGCATCCTTGTCGTGCTGTTCTTCGCCGCAGCGGGCCTGTCCATGCTGTTCGACCGGCGCAAGAACAAGCGCTTGAAGGCCGATGGGCTGTTGCCGGAAGCAGACATATGAGTTCCCCTTCGGAGCGTTACGCGGCAGCGAATGCCGCTGCGTCTCACCCCGAGACCGCGCGGTTCGCTGCCACGCAGGCGTTCGACCTCGATCCGTTTCAGGTCGAGGGATGCCACGCGCTCGAACGAGGACACAGCGCCTTGGTCGCGGCGCCTACGGGCGCAGGGAAGACGATCATCGGCGAGTTCGCGATTCACCTCGCGATGCAGACGCCCTCAGATAAGGCGTTCTACACGACCCCGATGAAGGCCCTGTCGAACCAGAAGTTCCGCGAGCTCGTCGAGGTGTACGGTGCGGAGAACGTCGGTCTGCTCACCGGTGACACGAACATCAACGGCAACGCCCGGATCGTCGTCATGACGACCGAGGTCCTGCGGAACATGATCTACGCGGGTTCCGCAGCGCTCAAGGATCTGCGCTACGTCGTGATGGACGAGGTCCACTACCTCGCAGACCGCTTCCGCGGCGCGGTGTGGGAAGAAGTGATCATTCATCTGCCGCCGAGCGTTCGGCTGGTGTCGCTGAGCGCCACCGTCTCGAATGCGGAGGAATTCGGCGACTGGCTCGACACCGTCCGCGGTGACACCGAAGTCATCGTCTCCGAGATCCGTCCTGTGCCGCTCGAGCAGCACGTCCTCGTGCGCAATGATCTGCTGCCGCTCTTCGATGACCGTGCCGGCGTCGCCACAGCGACGGTCAATCAGGAGCTGATGCGGATTCGTTCGTTCACCGGCTCTCGCTATGACAGCAACCGGCGCGCGCAGTCGTACAACAGTGCTCGGCAGTCGGGCGGTCGGCAGAGCCCTCGTCCCGAGCGGGGCGGAAGACGCCCCGTGCGCGCTGCCAATGCTCAGCGCATCGAGCGGATGGACCGCCCTGACGTCATCCAGCTCCTCGAGCGCACGAATCTGCTGCCGGCGATCTTCTTCATCTTCAGCCGAGTCGGCTGCGACGCTGCGGTGCAGCAGGTGCGCCGCTCAGGTATCCGGCTCACGAGCGCAGAAGAGCGCCGCGAGATCCGCGAGTACGTCGAAGAGCACACGCGCACGCTTCAAGACGAGGATCTGGGTGTCCTCGGCTATTTCGAATGGGTCGAGAATCTCGAGCGCGGCGTGGCGTCGCATCATGCTGGCCTTCTGCCCGCGTTCAAAGAGGTCGTCGAAGAGCTGTTCCGTCGCAAGCTCGTCAAGGTCGTCTTCGCCACCGAGACCCTTGCACTCGGCATCAACATGCCGGCGCGCACGGTGGTGCTCGAGAAGATGGAGAAGTTCAACGGTGAAGCGCGCGTCGCGATCACATCGGGGGAGTACACCCAGCTCACCGGTCGTGCCGGTCGTCGCGGCATCGACGTCGAAGGCCATGCGGTCGTGCAGTGGACAGAGGGGATGGATCCTCAGGCTGTTGCAGCCCTCGCCTCCAGGCGCACCTACCCGCTGAACTCCAGTTTCCGTCCGACATACAACATGGCCGTCAACCTCATCGACATGTTCGGCAGGCCGAGGGCCAGGCAGGTTCTCGAGTCGTCGTTCGCACAGTTCCAGGCTGATCGTGCCGTCGTCGGGCTCGCTCGCCAGGTGCGCGAGGCCGAAGAGTCCTTGGAGGGCTACGTCAAGGCGATGACGTGTGAGCGCGGCGACTTCTTCGACTATGCAGGCATCCGTCGTGAACTGAGCGATCTCGAGAAGAAGCACCGCCAGGATTCCCACGCTCCGCGGGTCGCACGCGATAAGCGGATGAAGAAGATCCAATCCTTGCGCACGCGCATGCAGCGCCACGGCTGCCACGGATGTCCGGATCGCGAAGCGCATGCGCGCTGGGCCGAGCGATATTGGAAGCTCAAGCGTCAGACTGACCGCACGCGCAAGCAGATCGAGAGCCGCACCGGCACGGTCGCGCGCGTGTTCGATCGCGTCGTCGAGGTCTTGGCAGCGCTGGACTACGTCTCGGGCACCGGTGACGACGTGGCATTGACGGATGCTGGACGGACCATGCGCCGGATCTATGGCGAACGCGACCTGCTGGTCGCCGAGTCGCTGCGACAGGGGCTGTGGGATGGGCTCGATGCACCCTCGCTCGCTGCGATGGCGTGCTGTCTGGTCTACGAACCGCGCAGGGACGAAGCGAACTCGGGAGAGCGCGGATTGCCGCGTGGTGCCTTCAGGGCCGCGTACGAGAAGACGACCACGCTGTGGTCCGAGCTCGACGATCTCGACCAGAACCACAGCCTGCCCGGCTCTGAGCCGCTCGCTGCGGGCCTTGCCGGCGCGATGCACGCCTGGGCGCGGGGTGCGCTGCTCGATCGCGTTCTCATCGATGCCGACATGGCCGCCGGAGATTTCGTCCGTTGGGCGAAGCAGACGATCGATCTTCTCGATCAGCTCTCGATCGTGGCTGAGGATCTGACTCTGGCGCGCACTGCACGGCAGGCGCTCGACGGCGTGCGCCGCGGTATCGTCGCCTATTCGGCGATGTGAGAATGGGACGGATGCCCACCCCCTCTGCCGAGCCATCGCCGGCTCGTTCCCCGCACAGACCACGTGCGATCCTCCCACTCTGGCTCGCCGTCATCTGCGCGGCGCTGGGGGGCTGGCTAATGGATCTCGCCTATCCATCCGTGAGCGCGTGGATCCTTGCGTTTCCCGCGGTTGCGCTGTTGCTGCTCGCACTCATCGGGCGACGAGCGGGGGGAGCGCTGCTGGTCGGTTTCGTCTACGGCGCGGTGTTCTTCTTCCTGCTCGTCTCGTGGACTTCGCGTTATCTCGGCGTCATCCCGTGGGCAGCGCTTGCGCTGTTGGAGGCTGCCCTGACGGCGGCGGCCGTGATCCTGATCTCTCTGGCGTATCGCTGGCTGCCTCGTGCGTTTCCCGGGCCCGTAGGGCGCCTGGTGGCGCTTCCTGCGACCGTGGCGGCGCTCTGGGTGGCGCTGGAGCTGTTCCTGGGTTCGTGGCCGTATACGGGCTTCCCCTGGGCCCGTCTGGGCATGACGCAGTCGCAGAGCCCACTGGCGACTCTGACATCATGGGTCGGAGTGAGCGGACTGAGCTTCTTCATGGTGTTCATCGTCGCGATGCTCATTGAGAGCGTGCGTCTTCGCCTGTGGCAGCATCCGCTTCGGCTGGCGGTCCCCGGCGCGATCATTCTCGTCCTTTTGGTCACTCCGGCGTTCCCGACCGCTTCGGCAGGAACAATGCGCATCGGAGCGGTCCAGGGGAACGGTCCGACCGGCTATTTCGATCATCGCGAGCCTTTCTCGGTGATCCAGGCTCAGACGGACGCGACTGAGCCTCTTCTCGGGCAGGACATGGATCTTCTGGTCTGGCCCGAAGGCGGCATCGACGGTGATCCATTCCAGAATGACGCCATTGCACGCCGCCTGACACGTGTGACGAACCGTGTCGATGCGCCACTGCTCGCGAATGCGGCCACCGCACGCGGGGACGAGTACTTCAACACCTCGATGCTCTGGACGCAGGACGGGACGGCCGAGCAGTCTCACGACAAGCGGTATCCGGTGCCGTTCGGCGAATACGTCCCTGATCGCGCGTTCTACTATGCGATCGTTCCGGAGCTCATCGGGCTGATCGGGCGAGAGTACTCGCACGGCACCAACCCGCCTCTGGTGGACGTCGACGGTGTGAAGGTCGGTCTCGCGATCTGCTTCGACGTCATTTACGACGACGTCATCCGTGAAGGGGTCATGGGTGGCGCTGAGGTGCTGGTATTCCAGACGAACAATGCCGACTTCCGCGGCACGGACGAGAACCTGCAGCAGCTCGCGTTCGCGCGTATGCGGGCGATCGAAACCGGTCGGAGTGTCGTGAACATCTCTACCGTCGGGGCGAGTCAGATGATCGGCCCTGACGGTCGAACCACGGCCGCCCTTGACGCAGATGAGGCCGGGGCGATGCTCGAACAAGTCGAACTTCGCTCCGGCCTCACCGCTGGTGTTGTCATCGGCCCCTGGTTGCAGCAGCTGCTGTTCTGGGGCGGGCTGGGAGTGCTCCTGGTCGGGTGGTGGCGCTCCCGGCGGGGGCGTTAAGCCCCGATCTTCGCCTGATCTGGTGACTGCGCGGTTCCGCGTCGCTCACGGATGAACGCGAGGCGCTCCTCGAGGAGCTCTTCGAGTTCTGCGCGGCTGCGTCGTTCGAGCAGCATGTCCCAGTGGGTGCGTGCGACCTTCTCGTCCGTCGGGTCGGGCGTGATGGTCTGGCCGTCCACGAGCAGCACAGCTTCAGCACTGCAGGCGCGGCACTCCCACTTCTGCGGCGGCTCGGCATCGGCGGCGAACATCAGTGATGTGATGCTGTCGCACGTTTCACACTTATAGGTCGTCTCGCGGCGTTCCATGAAAACGACGCCCTCTTCGCTCTGTAGGCTCTGGGCGCCGAGTCGGATGCCGCGCAGGCTGCGATCTGCCATTTTGTGGTCCTCTCGTCGTCCTCAGGTATATCGCTTGCGCCTGTGTGCAGGCTCAATGCGGCCGAGTTCAGGGAGGTATTCACAGTCGAATCCCAGTCCTGTGCGATTCGGACTCAGGTGAGGGTCTCCAGGGCGAGATCGGCCCGGTCGGTGATGATGCCATCGACGCCGGCTGCGTTCAGGCGCTCCATGTCGGCCAGGTCGTTCACGGTCCACACGTGAACCTCGACGTCGTGCCGATGCGCGGCGCGGAGCAGCGCCGGGGTGAGCACCCGCACCCGCCCGAAGCGCTCGGGAATCTGGAGGGCGTCGAGACCGCGAAGCACCCGGGCAGGCGAGGTTCGAAGCGCAGACAGCAGTCGCATCGCGATCATGCTCGTCTGGCCGGCTGATGCCGCGGGTCGCATCATCGCTCCCGCGTCGAGCGTGGCCTGGATCGCGCGGCCGCGACGGGCATCCGAGAAGCTCGTCAGCAGAACCCTGTGGGCGTGCGGAGCGATCATGGCGCCCAGGGGAGCAGCCGCGGCATCCGTCTTCACATCGATGTTGAATCGCGTCTCGGGAAACGAGTCGAGCATCTCGCTGACCGTCAGCAGCCCACCGTGCGGTGCGTAGAGCTCTCGGAGCTCCGCGGTGCGCACTTCGTCAACCCGGCGACCGTCATTCAGGAGTCGACGGAGTGTCTCATCGTGGATGAGGATCACGTCGCCGTCCACGGTGACGCGGCAGTCCGTCTCGATGTAGTCGACGCCTGCCGCGTGCGCCGCTGCAAAAGCTGCAGCGGTGTTCTCCCATACGCTGTGCGCCACGCCGGATGCTGAGACGAGACCGCGGTGAGCGAAGACTCGAGGCCGTGCCGCCTTGGTGAAAAAGGGGTGTGTCACGCGCCGGGCGTGCCCGTCGGCGGCTGCCCGGAGCCCGTGCGGGGAGTGAAGGCCGTGCCGATGCCCTTGAGTGCTTCCGTCAGCTCACTGGGCACGATCCAGAGCTTGCTGGATGCGCTGTCGGCGATCTTCGGCAGCATCTGCAGGTACTGGTAGGCGAGCAGTTTGTCGTCAGGCGCGCCCTGGTGGATCGACGCGAAGACGTTCTGAATGGCTTCTGCCTCACCCTGTGCGCGCAGCACTGCGGCCTGCTTGTCACCCTCAGCGCGCAGGATCTCTGCCTGGCGTGCACCTTCTGCCTCGAGGATCGCGGACTGCTTTGTTCCCTCTGCGGTCAGGATCGCTGCGCGACGATCGCGCTCCGCGCGCATCTGCTTCTCCATGGAATCCTGGATCGACAGGGGCGGGTCGATCGCTTTGAGCTCGACGCGTCCGACGCGGATGCCCCATTTTCCTGTCGCTTCGTCGAGGACGACGCGCAGCTGACCGTTGATGTTGTCGCGGCTGGTGAGCGCCTCTTCGAGGTTCAGGCCGCCGACGACGTTACGGAGTGTCGTGGTCGTCAGCTGCTCGACAGCGCCGAGGTAGTTCGCGATCTCATAGGTCGCGGCGCGGGCGTCGGTGACCTGGAAGTAGACGACCGTGTCGATCGAGACGACGAGGTTGTCTTCGGTGATCACCGGCTGCGGGGGGAAGGAGACGACCTGCTCGCGCATGTCGATCAACGGGCGGAGCCGGTCGATGAAGGGCACGAGGATGTTCAGACCCGGGGTGAGGGTCTTGTGATAGCGGCCCAGGCGCTCGACCACGCCAGCGGTGGCCTGCGGGATGATGCGAATGGATCGCGCAACGGTCACCACCACGAAGATGATGACGGCGATCGCGAGGATCCAGCCGATCGCGGTGGGGATGAACGAGGAGTCGTTCACGAATTCTCCTAGTCGGTTGGGGGCGTGGTCTGTCAAGCTAGTCGTGTGCGGGGTGCACGATGGCGGTCGCACCGCTGATCGTCGCGATCGTGACAGGTGCGCCCTGCGGAATCAGGACCGCTGTCTCAGTACGCGCCGTCCAGGTGTCGCCATTGCTGACCTTGACCTGGCCGGAGACCTGAGTGATGTCGGCGAGCGCGGTGCCACGCAGACCGATGAGCGCATCCACGTTCGATTTCGTCGGATCCTCGCCGCGATGCAATCGGCGCAGCAGGGGAGGCCTGATGAACAGGATGAAGAGAGCCGCAGCGACGGCGGCAATGATCAACTGTGCCCACAGCGGCAGGCCGATGAGACCAACGACGAGTCCGACGATGCTTCCGAGTGCGAGCATCAAGAAGGTGAAATCGAGCGTGAGCATCTCGATCACGAGGAAGACCGCGATGAGGACGAGCCAGCCGATCCAGGCCCATTCCGTAACGAGCGATATGAAGACGGATGCGTCGTCCATGGCGTCCTCCTTTTGTCGTCAACCTATCACGCGGCACCGTCATTCCGAGGTGCGCTCGACCTCGTTGGTAAAGTGATCAGGCCGCGTTTCCCGCGGCGTTTCCCCGCACGACAAGGAGTCACCGTGACCGACGTTCTGCCCGCAGGTTCCCTCGCTGGAAAGGTCGCGCTGGTCACCGGCTCGTCTCGCGGTATCGGTGCCGACACCGTCCGCTATTTCGCCGAGGCTGGTGCGGATGTCGTCATCAACTTCCGCAACAAGGCTCCCCGCGCCGAGAAGCTCGCCGCACAGCTGCGTGAGCTGGGCGGCCGTGCGCTCGTCGTCGGCGCAGATCTCACCGACCCGGCATCCGTCTCGGAGATGTTCGACAGGGTGCGCGCTGAGTACGGCAAGCTCGATGTCTTGGTCCTGAACGCATCCGGTGGCATGGAGGCCGGTATGGCCGAGGACTACGCACTCACTCTCAACCGCGATGCGCAGCTCAGCGTTCTCAACAGCGCCCTCCCGCTGCTTGCCGAGGGATCCCGCGTGGTCTTCGTCACGAGCCACCAGGCGCACTTCATCCGCACGACGCCGACGATGCCCGAGTACGAGCCTGTAGCGCTGTCCAAGCGAGCCGGTGAAGACGCACTGCGTGAGCTCATTCCTTCGCTTGAGGCGAAGGGCATCGGTTTCACCGTGGTGTCGGGTGACATGATCGAGGGCACGATCACCGCAACACTCCTCGAGCGCGCGAACCCCGGCGCGATCTCTGCGCGTCGTGAGGACGCCGGGCGTCTCTACAACGTTTCGGAGTTCGCGGCGGAGGTGGCTCAGGCTGCGGTCGATCCGGTCCCCGACGACAACACGCGCCTGATCGGCGACACCAGCGGATTCGTCGCCGAGTAACCAGGGGCGATCAGACCTGTTCGGTCAGGAGACCCGAGATCTGCTTCTCATCGCGCCCGAGCGTGATCGCACGGATGATCTGGATGATGCCGAGCACCACAAGAGTGATTCCGAGGACCCACCACAGAGCGACGGCGGCGAGCAGCGGCGAGAACAGCACGATGACACCGGCGGCGATGCTGAGGATTGCGTAGATGATCGTCCAGGCCTTCGAGCCGTCCTTGTTCAGGAGGGTGAGCGAGACGATGCCATCGACGATCCAGCTCACACCGAGGAAGATCGCCGTGACGAACGCGAGGGTGATGGTGGCGGCGGCAAGGTTCAGGAATGCCACGACACCGGCAACGATGTAGAGCGCGCCGAGCGCGATGAAGCCGATGCGGGCCCAG
Organism: Microbacterium sp.; assembly: GCF_048259935.1. Classification (GTDB taxonomy): domain Bacteria; phylum Actinomycetota; class Actinomycetes; order Actinomycetales; family Microbacteriaceae; genus Microbacterium. The sequence goes on from NZ_JBLXHF010000006.1 coordinate 68,559, forward strand.
CCGCTCTTCCGGCCAGAGAAGATCCCGAGCCCGACATAGACGAGGCCGGCGATGATCAAGTACGCGGCGATGATGCCGGTGACGATGATCGCGGTCTTCAGAGGCCAGACCAGGAGCACGACTCCGGTGATCAGCGCGATCGCCCCGGAGACTGCCAAAGTGACGCGGATCGACTTGAAGAAAGATCTCACCTCGGTGAGCGAATCAGACATGGGACGCAACTCTCTGTGAGGGGCCTGTGAAAGGTGACTCCACAGTAGCGCGCCGAGGGTGCTCGTTGTCAGAGGCCCGTGACAAGATTCTTCACATGACTGAAGCGCGTCGTCCTGCTGATGCACACGATTTCATCCAGGTTAGGGGAGCCCGCGAGAACAATCTCAAGAACGTCGACGTCGATATCCCCAAACGGCGGTTGACCGTGTTCACGGGAGTTTCCGGTTCGGGCAAGAGCTCGCTCGTGTTCGATACGATCGCCGCTGAGTCGCGCCGGATGATCGATGAGACCTACAGCGCCTTCGTCCAAGGCTTCATGCCTTCGGTCCCGCGGCCTGATGTCGATGTCCTCGAGGGGCTGACGACGGCGATCATCGTCGACCAGGAGCGCCTCGGTGCGAATCCGCGATCAACCGTCGGGACAGTCACGGACGCCAATGCGATGCTGCGCATTCTGTTCTCGAAGCTCGGCACGCCCTACATCGGCGGACCCACCGCATTCTCTTTCAACATCCCGACACAGAAGGCCAGCGGCGTGATGACCGGGCCCGGCGGGGAGAAGAAGATCGTCAAAGATGCGATCTATCTCGGCGGCATGTGCCCGCGTTGCGAAGGCCGGGGGACGGTGTCGGATCTCGACCTCGCGCAGATCGTGGACGAAACGAAGTCGCTCAACGAGGGAGCGATCATGGTGCCGGGATACACGGCTGACGGGTGGATGGTGAAGGGATTCTCCGAGTCCGGTTTCTATCCTGCAGACAAGCCGATCGAGGACTTCACCGAGAAGCAGCGGCACCTGTTCCTCTACGGTGAGGTCACCAAGGTCAAGATCAGTGGAATCAATATGACCTATGAGGGCCTGATCCCGAAGATCACCAAGTCGATGCTGTCCAAAGACCTCGACGCGCTGCAGCCGCACATCCGTGCGTTCGTGGAACGCGTAGCATCCTTCGCCACCTGCCCGGAATGCGAGGGAACGCGGCTGACAGAGGGCGCGCGCTCTTCGAAGATCGACGGTGTCAGCATTGCGGACGCATGCCGGATGCAGGTGACAGACCTCGCGGCGTGGGCGAGCAGCCTCAGTCTCCCGCAGGCTGGCCCGCTGCTCGAAGCTCTCAAGACCAATCTGGATGCGTTCGTGACGCTGGGACTCGGGTACCTGAGTCTGGATCGTCCCTCAGGAACCCTGAGCGGGGGAGAGGCGCAACGGATCAAGATGCTGCGGCACCTCGGTTCGTCGCTGACTGATATCACCTACGTGTTCGATGAGCCGACGATCGGTCTGCACCCGCATGACATTCAGCGGATGAACTCGCTGCTTCTGAAACTGCGCGACAAAGGCAACACGGTGCTCGTGGTCGAGCACAAGCCCGAGACGATCGAGATCGGCGACCACGTGGTCGACCTCAGTCCTGCAGCCGGAAGCGGGGGAGGGGAGATCTGCTTCGAAGGCACGGTTGATGGGCTCCGAGCCAGTGGCTCGATCACCGGTCAGCATCTCGACGATCGGGCATCGCTGAAAGCAGCCTTCAGAACGCACAACGGATCGATCGAGATCCGCGGTGCGTCCACGAACAATCTGCAGAATGTCGACGTCGATATTCCCAAGGGAGTCCTGACCGTCATCACCGGCGTCGCGGGGTCGGGAAAGAGCTCGCTGATCCACGGGTCGGTGTCGATGCGCGAAGGTGTGGTGTCGATCGACCAGAGCGCGATCAAGGGATCTCGTCGCAGCAATCCGGCGACGTACACCGGAATGCTCGAACCGATCCGCAAGGCGTTCGCCAAGGCGAATGGTGTGAAGCCGGCGCTGTTCAGTGCGAACTCCGAAGGAGCCTGCCCATCGTGCAAGGGTGCCGGTGTCATCATCACCGAACTCGGGTTCATGGACACGATCGAGACTCCCTGCGAGGACTGCGGGGGCAAGCGGTTCCAGGCGGCGGTGCTCCAGTACAAACTCGGCGGCAAAGACATCACCCAGGTCCTCGATCTTCCGGTCTCCGAGGCTCGCGAGTTCTTCGCACAGCCCGACTCGAAGATTCCTGCGGCGGTCGCGATCCTGCAACGACTCGACGACGTCGGGCTCGGCTATCTTTCGCTCGGCCAGCCGCTCTCTACTCTGTCGGGTGGCGAGCGTCAGCGCGTCAAGCTCGCCATTCAGATGGGTGGTCAAGGCGATATCTACGTGCTTGATGAGCCGACCTCGGGGCTGCACCTCGCAGACGTCGACAAGATCCTCGGCTTGCTCGACCGACTGGTAGACGCAGGGAAGACGGTCATCGTCATCGAACACCATCAAGCGGTCATGGCCCACGGCGATTGGGTCATCGACGTGGGCCCCGGCGCCGGGCACGATGGCGGCCGCGTGGTGTTCGAAGGCACGCCGGGCGATCTCGTTGCGGCGAAGTCGACATTGACGGGCGAGTACCTCGCGGAGTACGTGGGCCGCTGAGAGTGCCTGCCCTACGGGACGACCACGATCCGCTCTTCGGTAGTCGAATCCCATTCCGAAGCCACCCGCGCGAGCGGGACGGCACGCGCCTTCACTTCGATGCTCCCGTTGCTGAGCGCATCCACGAGTTCGGGGAGCTCGCCGATCATCTCCCGCGCGGTCACTGAGCCCATCCCGCTGCCGACGATATCAAGGCGAGCGGAGCGCAGCGTCGCGGCGGAAACCGGTGAGATATCGGACGCCATAGACCCCAACTGAACCCACGTCAGAGGTGCGCCGCGATCGGATCGTGCGGTCAGCATCTGCATCATCCCTCGTGCTGCGGGCTCGCCCCAGACGTAGTCGAGTACGACGTCTGCGTCGGCAGCCTCGTCCAGAGCATCCAGAGTGCAGATCTCATCAGCACCGAGCGCCGGAACACGCGCGAGCCGATATTCGTCCCTGCCGGCGGCGGTGACGTGTTCAGCCCCGAGAAGTTTTGCGATCTGCACCGCCATGCGTCCTGCATTGCCGGTGGCACCCAGGACGAGCACGCGCTGCGCCGGAGCAGTGGGGATGCGACAGCGAAGGGCCACCCAGGACGACATCGCTGGATTCATGGCTGCCGCGATCAAAACGGGATCCACCGTGTCGGGAAGGCGCACAGCGCGTCGGGGGTCAATGACGGTGCGGTCTGCGAAAGTGCCGACTGAACCGCCCTCGAGCGCAACGTAGTGCAGCTGCCCGTTGACATCGCGGACGACACCGTCGACGCCGGGAACGAGGGGAAGAGCAGCGGTATTGCTGTAATGCATCCCCAGCGCCTTTGCTCGTGTCAAGTGGTGCAGGCCAGCTGCGAGCACGTCGACTACGACTTCGCCTTCGCGCGCTTCGGGCTCAGGTACTTCGGTGTACCGAGGTGGCTGAGTGACATCGGAGAGTAGTGCTGCGTGCATGACGACCTCTGGATATAGTTGGGATAACGAACTACATTAGAATGGTACGTAATACGAACTATGTCAACACTCGATGAAAACTCAGAAGGCGCCGAAGTGCGAGAAGTGCTGGCCGACGCCCTGGTGCAGAGCGCCTTTGAGATCACGAGCGTGCTCTCGGAGATCGGAGCCGCGCACGACATGTCGCTCACGCAATTGCGAGTGCTCGGGATTCTGCGCGACCGGCGGCCGCGCGTGACAGAGCTCGCAGGGCGCCTCGGCGTTGAGAAGTCGAGCATCTCCGGGTTCCTGGATCGCGCTGAACAGCGCGGGCTGGTGGGGCGAGAGAAGAATGCTGACGATGGCCGTGTCGTCGATGTGTTCCTGACGACCGCGGGAAGAGAACTCGCCGACCGACTGTTCGACGAAGTGCGCACGGCGCTGACTCCGAGACTTCGGATGCTGCACAATGACCAGCAGAAACAGTTGCTCGAGTTGCTGCGGCCACTGCTAACGGATTAGCCGATAATGCACATTATGTCAGCTCGTAAGAGGATGATGAGCATGTTCTGCAGATAGTCCTCCTCCGGCACGCGGCCTGGCTCCCCTGATGAAAGAGCGTTCGATCTGTACTTTGCAGTATTTGCAGGAGGCGGTGCACTGATCGGCATCCTCGGAATCATCTGCGCGATCATCATCTCCGCGCGGCTCTATCGCACCCGGGAGCTGTGAGGGCCGGGGCGCGGAGTAGCGTAGAGGGGTGCCAGACGCCCTCCGCTCCCCCGCTTTCACTGGTCGATGGCGCGCATGGCTGATTTGGATCGTCGGCGTCGCCGCCTACATGCTCGCGGTCGCCAACCGTACATCTCTCGGCGCCGTAGGCGTGGATGCGGCAGAGCGATTCCATGCGGATGCTGCGACGCTCTCGCTCTTCGCCGTCGTGCAGCTCGCGGTGTACGGCGGAATGCAGATCCCGATCGGGGTTTTTCTCGACAAGTACGGTGCGCGACCGATCATCACCCTCGGCATGGTGCTCATGGCCGCAGGACAGCTGATCATGGCCATCTCTCCCAGTATCGGTATCGCTATCCTCGCGCGTGTCCTGCTCGGTGCCGGTGACGCCATGGTCTTTCCCGCGGTACTGCGTTTGATCGCGACCTGGTTCCCTGCGCAGCGCGGGCCGCTGATGGTGCAGCTGACCGGGGTGATCGGCCAGGCCGGTCAGCTGATCGCGCTGATCCCGGTCGCGGCTCTCCTGCACGCCACGACGTGGACCATCACCTTCGGCAGCATCGCCGGTCTCGGCATCCTGTTCGCGATCCTCGTGTTCGCCCTCATTCGCAATCGACCGCCGGAGATTGACGAGGACGTGACAGTCAACACCGACACCGGTGTCGTGGAAGTCGTCACGTCGACGATCGATACCGGCGTCGGCATCCGTGCGGCGTGGGCGCACCCTGGCACGCGCCTTGCCTTCTGGTCGCACTTCGCCACGCCATTCGCGGGTACGGCTTTCGTCCTTCTTTGGGGAATGCCGTTCTTGACGGCGGGTGAGGGCCTCTCCCCCGCTGAGGCCGCAACGCTGATCTCGGTGTATGTCGCTGTCGGCATGTGTCTCGGCCCCATCCTCGGCGAACTCTCGCGTCGCAACCCGAACCTACGATCCGTCGCACTCGTGCTGCCGACGATCGGCGTTCAGATGCTCGCATGGATTGCCGTCACCATCTACCCGGGCCCCGCACCGCTGTGGCTTCTGTATGTCCTCGCGATAGCTCTCGCCACCGGAGGCCCGGCGTCTATGATCGCATTCGATCACGCGCGCACGCATAATCCGGCCCACCGGTTGAGCACAGCAACAGGGCTGACGAATGCCGGTGGCTTCGTCGCCGCCCTCACCGCAGTATTCCTGATCGGACTAGTGCTCGATCTGCAGGGTGCAGGAACACCCGACACCTACTCGCTCGAGGCGTTCCGTCTTGCGTTCCTGACTCAGGTTCCGCTCTGGCTGCTCGGCGTCGTCTTCATCCTCATCGAGCGCAAGCGCACCAGAATCCGGATGGGGCTCGACCCGGAACGGGTGCGCCGCTCCCAGTCACGCAGATGAAGACCTACAGCGTCGTGTCGTCCGGTGCGCTTGTCGAGCGGCGAGTCGTCTGCGTGCCAGCCCCGGGGTCGACAGAGGTGCGCGTAACGGAGTTCGTCTGCCGGCGTCGAGCGACGAGGATCAGACCGATGATGAAGACGACGGCGCCTGCACCCATCAGGATGTATCCGATCAGGTCCAGGTTCGCCCAGGACACCTCGATGTTGATTGCGAATGCGAGGATCGCGCCGATCACGAACAGGGCGATTCCGGTACCTATGCTCATCGTCATCCCTTCCAATGCCGCGGGTCGGCACTCTTCCAGGGCCGCAACCCTGCGAGACCTCGATGATGGCAGTAATTCGAATCCTCGGCAACGGGTTGACATGGCAGGACCCAGCACTGCTGTCCGGTCAGCGGCGCGGTGTCCAGCCTGACGGCAGCGGACCGCTGCCCGACGCTCGCTCTCGATCGGCTGCCGCCGACCATCCCTGCGCAGCGTCAACGCTGTCGAAGCCGCCTCGCGCCAGCCGCATCCCGACATCCTCATGGTGCATCCGGGGCGCTCCCCCGCGTCGGACAGACGCGCGAACACTCCAGGCGTCGTCGGCGTATCCGCCACCCCGGAAGACCCGGTACTCGTCATAGCGGGCAGGATCCAGAAGATCCCAGCACCATTCCCATACGTTGCCGAGCGTGTCGAAAAGTCCATGGAGATTAGGGAGCTTCCCACCGATGTTCTGTGGAGAGCTCACCCCGTCAGCAGCCGTCCATGCAACTTCGGTGAGCGGACCGTAGTGCGGTCCCACAGAGCCTGCACGACACGCGTACTCCCACTCTGCTTCTGTCGGCAGACGATAGCCGTCGCTGTCGACATGCCAGGTGATCTGCTCCCCATCGAACGAGTACGCCGAATCGAGACCCTCCCACTCCGATACCGCGTTGCAGAAGCGAATGGCACGCAGCCAGCTGAGATCCGTCGCGGGCCTGCGAGGATGCTGCCCGGCAACCCCGAGGATCTCCGACAGCTGCTCTTGGGTGACCGGATACACGCCGATCTCGAATGGCTCGAGATCGACAGCCCGACGCGTCTTTCGACGCGCGTCGCTGAGAGTGACGCTTCCGCCCGGGAGAGGGGCCATCTCGATATCGGTCATTCCTCCTGCGCTTTCGCACGCTCTGGCAGCTTCACATCGAAGATGCGCATGAAGAACTGGCAGAGCGGACCGACGAGCAACGCGAATGCGAGAGTTCCGATCCCGACGTTGCCGCCCAGCGCCCACCCGATTGCCACCACGACGATCTCAAGGCCGGTGCGGACGAGCCAGATCGGCCACCCTGTGCGGGCATGAAGCCCCGTCATCAGTCCATCACGCGGACCGGGACCGAAGCGCGCGCCGATGTACAGCCCCGTCGCGGCAGCCAAGACGAAGAGCCCGATGACGAAGAACCCGATCCGCAACCACAGCGGCTGATCGACAGGGATGAGCAGGAGCCCGACGTCCGCAGACGGCCCGACCAGCAGAGCATTCAGTATCGTACCCACGCCGTATTTCTGACGCAGCGGCAACCACAGGATGAGCACCACCACGCTCGTCAGAACGGTGATGACGCCGAACGACAGCGGCACGTGCAGCGCGATCCCCTGTGAAAGCACATCCCACGGCGCAGCGCCGATCTCGCCGCGCACCATGAAGGCGATGCCGATCCCGTACATGAACAGGCCGATCAGCAGCTGCACGATCCGGCGTGGAAGCCGCCGACCGCGCACGGAGCTCACTGAGGCGTCCGTTCCACCCAGGTCGGATATTTCGCGGCCCGCCCATCGCCAGATGAGGTGCGGGTGATGCGCCGTCTCATCCACGGGCCGACATGCTGACGGTAGTACGCGAGACCCGCTGGGCCACTCGAAGCGGAACTCGGCGCCCACCACTCGGCTGGTGGCTCGTAGCCCAGCGCATTCAATACGCGTGCTGCCACGCGGTGGTGTCCGTTCGTGTTCATGTGCAGCCGGTCTTCAGACCAATAGGCGCCGGCAGACAGTTCGCGGTCGGGCCAGTTCAGAGCGCGGACCACGTCATCACGATCAGCGATTCGGCGCAGCACAGCGGCTGAGAGCTCGTCGCCCCGCCGCTGAATCAGCGACCCCATCGGAAGCTGGCCTGCGGGGTTCGCACCGGAGAGCAGAATCACGCGGACGCCCTGCTCGTCACAACGCCGCATCACGCGCGAAAAAGTGTCGGCGATGTGCTCCACGTTCGTGCGTGGACGGAGCATGTCATTGCCACCGCCGTTGAACGACAGGTGGGTCGGTCTCAGTGCGAGCGCCGGCTCCAACTGCTCTTCGATGATGGGCCAGGCGAGCTTGCCGCGGATTGCGAAGTTCGCATACTGAATCGGATGGCCAGCGGCGTCCGCCCAACCCTGCGCTGCAATATCGGCCCAACCGCGCACCCGCCCATCGGGCAGCTCATCCCCCACCCCTTCGGTGAACGAATCCCCGATCGCTACGAATCTCACATCAACCACTGGCTCAGCCTATTGCCGTCGTGCGGCTTGTGACGTCATCGGTCATCGAGAGACTGGCCGCGTCGATCGACCAGGCCCCATGCGGCCGCGGCCGCGACAATGAAGAACAGCGCGAAGAGCACGAAGAGCATCGGCGCTCCGCCGAGGCCGAGAACGACGGGAACGAGCAACGGCGCGATGATCGATGCGATCCGCCCGATGCCGGCAGCCCACCCCGAACCCGTGCCGCGCATCGACGTCGGATAGATCTCCGGTGTCACCGCGTAGAGCGCGCCCCATGCGCCGAGGTTGAAGAAGGACAGCGCCATGCCGGATCCGATGATCGCCGCATCCCCGCTCGCTGTGCCGAAGAACACCGCCGAGACAGCGGAGCCGACGAGGAAGACCGAGAGCGTGACCCGGCGCCCCCACACTTCGATGAGCCAGGCGGCCACCGCGTAGCCCGGCAGCTGTGCGAGCGTGATCACCAACGTGAAGCCGAAGGATCGGACAAGGTCGTACCCCGCATCGACGAGGATGCTGGGGATCCAGATGAACGCCCCGTAATAGGCGAAGTTGACGCAGAACCACACCAGCCACAGGCACAGGGTTCGTGTGCGGAATTCCGCGGCCAGAAGCCTCTGCAAGCGGGCACTCGCCGTGATGGCGAGCATTCGCCCTGGTGAGTCGGGGATGCTGGTCGGGGGTGTCACAACTCCGGCATCCGCCTCGAACTTCTCGATGATGCGTTCGGCTTCACCCATCCGTCCACGTGATGCGAGCCAACGCGGCGACTCCGGCAGACCCCAGCGGACCACGAGAGCGTACGCCGCGGGTATCGCACCGAGCGCGAAAGCCCAGCGCCACCCGTCGTCAGAGAGAGGGATGATGAAGTAGCCGATCAGCGCTGCCGCCGTCCAGCCGACGGCCCAGAAGGCCTCGAGGATCACGATCAACCGCCCGCGGATCCGGGCCGGTGCGAACTCGCTCACGTAAGTCGATGCCACCGGGAGCTCGGCACCGAGCCCGAGACCGACGAAGAACCTCAGCACCAGCAGGATCGCCACCCCGCCGACCAGGGCGCTTGCGCCGGTCGCCGCGCCATAGATCAGAAGGGTGATGGCGAAGACCTGACGCCGCCCGAACCGGTCCGCGAGCAGGCCGCCGAGGCTGGCACCGAGCGCCATCCCGATGAATCCCACCGAGGCGATCCACCCGCTCTCTGCCTTGCTGATATCCCACTGCTGGGTGAGCGCGGCGAGGATGAACGAGATGAGACCGACATCCATCGCATCGAGTGCCCACCCGAGCCCTGACCCCGTCAGCAGGCGCGCATGCCGCCGAGTGAACGGCAGATCATCGAGGCGAGCAGCGAGATTCGATCTGCTGGGCAACGGGCCGGTCATGACAGCAGAGCACGAACACGCGGGATGACCTCGGTGCCATAGAGCTCGATGCTCTGCATCATCTGGTCATGACCGAGCGTGCCAGTGGCGTACTTCAGGTCGAATCTGCTGATGCCGAGTGTGCGGATAGTGTCGGCGATCTTGTTCGCCACCCGCTCGGGAGAGCCGGAGTAGATCGCACCGGCGGGGCCGACGTCGTTCTGGAATCGCGCACGGCTGTAGGTCGGCCAGCCGCGCTCTCTGCCGACCGTGTTGTTCATCGCTTCGAACCCGCTGTACGCGGCATCCCACGCCTCCTCGTCGGTGTGTGCGATGTGGCCGGGCGAGTGAACGGCGATCGGATGCTCCGGTGTCCCGAACGTCGAGATCGCACGATGGTACAACTCGACGAGCGGCGCAAAACGCTCGGCAGGTCCGCCGATGATCGCGAGCATCAGACCCAGACCATGGCGCGCGACGCGCACGACGGACTCCGGGCTGCCGCCGACGCCCACCCAGGTGCGCAGCCCCGCTTCGGTCTTGGGGAAGACGTCTGCATCCTCGAGGTCTGCACGCATCGTTCCAGACCAGGTCACCGGCTGTTCTTTCAGGAGCTCGACGAAGAGCTCGAGCTTCTCCTCGAAGAGCGCTTCATAGTCACGCAGCTCGAATCCGAACAGTGGGAACGACTCCGTGAACGATCCACGGCCGAGAACAACCTCTGCGCGCCCTGACGAGAGCGCATCGAGGGTCGAGAAGCGTTCGAACACTCGAACCGGATCATCCGATGAGAGCACCGTCACGGCGGTGCCGAGGCGGATGCGCTCGGTGCGCGCGGCGATCGCCGCCAACACCATCTCAGGAGCTGACACCGCGAAATCGGCACGATGATGCTCCCCCACGCCGAAGAAATCGACGCCGACGCTGTCGGCGAGTTCAGCCTGCGAAACGACATTGCGGATCGTCTGGGCAGCTGTCAGAAGTTCCCCATCGGCGCCGCGGGTGATGTCGCCGAAGGTGTCGAGACCGAATTCGAGGTTCATGGCGCGCTACTTCACCAGTGCCGTGCGGAGGGTGTCGAGGCCGACCCCGCCAAGATCCAGAGCGCGCTTATGGAACTCCTTGATGTCGAACGCCTCGCCCTGCTCTGCACGGCAGGCATCGCGGACCTGCTCCCAGATCCGCTGACCCACCTTGTAAGAAGGCGCCTGGCCAGGCCACCCGAGGTAGCGGTTGACCTCGAACTGCACGAACTCGTCCGACATATTGACGTTCTGACGCATGAAGTCCAGGGCGTAGTCGGCATCCCATACTCCGGTGCCGTCCAGACGGTCCTTGCCGAGATGCACACCGATGTCGAGCACGACGCGGGCGGCGCGCATGCGCTGGCCGTCGAGCATGCCCAAGCGGTCGGCGGGGTCATCGAGATAGCCGAGCTGCTGCATGAGCCGTTCGGCGTAGAGCGCCCAGCCTTCGGCATGTCCTGACGTCCCTGCGAGCAGGCGCCGCCAGGAGTTCAGCTCTGAACGGTTGTACACCGCCTGCGCGATCTGCAGATGGTGCCCAGGAACACCTTCGTGATAAACGGTCGTCAGCTCGCGCCATGTGTCGAACTCGGTGACGCCTTCTGGTACCGACCACCACATCCGACCTGGACGGGAGAAATCATCGGTTGGCCCGGTGTAGTAGATCCCGCCTTCCTGGGTGGGGGCGATCATGCACTCGATCGTGCGGATCTTCTCCGGGATATCGAAGTGCGTGGCGGCGAGTTCTGCCACGGCGCGATCGCTCGTCTCCTGCATCCACTTCTGGAGCGCTTCGGTGCCGTGGAGCTTGTGTGCGGGATCTGCTTCGAGATGGGCGACGGCCTCTTCAACGGTCGAGCCGGGGAGAATCTCGTTCGCGATGGCGGTCTGCTCGGCGACCATGCGGGCGAGCTCCTCGCGTCCCCACTCGTAGGTCTCGTCGAGATCGATTTTTGCGCCGAGGAATCGCCGGGAGTGCAGGGCGTACACCTCGCGGCCCACGGCGTCGACATCGGATGCTGCCGGTGCCAGCGTTCCGGTCAGGAACTCGCGCAGCTCGGTGTATGCCTCTCTCGCCGCAGTCGCGCCCCGAGAGAGATCGCGCGTCAGAGATTCCGGGATCGCTCCATCATCAAGTGACGCACCGTTCGCAAAGGACGCGAAGAAGCCGTCGTCGGCGGCATAGCGCAGGATCTGGCCAGCGACCTCGGTGACCTGGCGACGTGCGGGCACAACGCCGCGCGCGACGCCTTCGCGGAGGGTCGCGGTATACCCACTCAAGGCATCGGGGATCGCCGAAAGCCGCTTCGCGATCGTCTCCCAATCCGCGACGGTGGAAGTGGGCATGAGGTCGTACACCTGACGCACGTCCTGTGCTGCGGACTCGATGACATTGAGGTCACGAAGGTGCCACTGCGCGTCATCGAACTCGACCTCCAGATCGAGTTCGCTCAACAGATCTGTCTTGGTGACGTCGTCGACAGCATCAGCCGGGTCGAGTGCGGCCAGGTCACGCCGAGCCTTGCGTACCGCGGTGATGTACCGCTCGTGTCCTTCTGGGCTCAGATCGGAGTAGCGGTCATTGCCCGCATCCCGGCCGATGTACGTGCCCAGAGTCGGATGGAGATCTGTCAGCGTGTCGACCCAGTCTTCGGCAACCTTGTCGATCGCGGTGGGTGTGCGCGGGGTATCCGTCATGATGATCAGCGTAGCCGCGCACACACCGTCGGTGGTCAGTGAGCGGCTTCGTTCCAATCGCGTCCGCGGCCGACCTGCACATCAAGCGGAACCGAGAGATCGGCGGCGCCGTTCATGCGGGTGCGCACGATCTGCTCCGTGGCATCCCACTCCCCTGGTGCGACCTCGAGAACGAGTTCGTCGTGGATCTGCAGCAGCACGCGCGAACGCAGCCCCGCGTCGCTGAGATCGGTGTGGATGCGGAACAGCGCGATCTTCATGACATCGGCGGCGCTGCCCTGAATGGGAGCGTTGAGCGCTGCGCGTTCGGCATTCTCTCGGAGAACCCGGTTAGGGCTCGAGAGATCCGGGAACGGTCTGCGCCGCCCGAAGATCGTCTCGGTGTAACCCACCTCTTTCGCCTTGATGACGGACGCCCGGAGGTAGTCGCGCACCGCGCCGAAGCGAGCGAAGTACTCGAGCATGAGCTGCTTCGCTTCGGACTGTTCGATGCGCAGCTGCTTTGACAAGCCGAAGGCGCTGAGACCGTACACCAGGCCATACGACATCGCCTTGACCTTGGTGCGCATGGCGGGAGTGACATCGGCGGGTTCGACTCCGAAGACGCGCGAACCGACGAAGCGGTGCAGGTCTTCGCCGCTGTTGAACGCCTCGATGAGCCCCTCGTCGCCCGACAGATGCGCCATGATGCGCATCTCGATCTGCGAGTAGTCCGCAGTCAGCAGAGTCTCGTACCCCTCGCCGACCTCGAACGCGCTGCGAATCCGGCGCGACTCTTCAGTACGCACGGGGATGTTCTGCAGGTTCGGGTCGGTGCTCGAGAGTCGTCCGGTCTGGCTGCCGGTCTGCACGTACGTCGTGTGGATGCGGTGGTCATCCTTGATCGCCGTGTCGAGCGACTCAATGATCTGACGCAGCTTCGTCGCCTCACGATGCTGCAGGAGCAGGTCGAGGAACGGATGCGGGTTGCTCTGCTGAAGATCAGCGAGAACGGCAGCATCCGTCGAGTACCCGGTCTTCGTCTTGCGGGTCTTGGGCAGCTGCAGATCTTCGAAAAGCACTTCCTGCAGCTGTTTCGGCGAGCCGAGGTTGAACTCTCGTCCTACGAGAGCGAACGCTTCGGTGGCGATGCCATCGGTGCGCGTGGAGAGCTCGGCAGAGAAGGTCGACAGCACCTCGTGGGACACGGCCACACCAGCGAGCTCCATGTCGGCGAGCGTCGTGAGGGTCGGCAGTTCGATATCGATCAGGACGGATGCCACAGATTCGGGCAGATCGTCACGCAACGCCGCCGCAGTGCGCAGCGTGAACCACGCCTCTTGGGAGGGAGTCGCGCCATCGGTCTCGGGGACGAGTTGCGACGGGTCGGAGACGGGGAGCTTCTCGTCGAGGTAGCGATCCACGAGGTGCGCGAGCGTCTTATCGGGAAGACTCGGACGCAGCAGCCACCCCGCGAGCAGCGTGTCGTACGCAAGCCCCCCGAGCCGGACATCTGCCCGAAGCAGGGCTTTGACCTGCGCCTTCGCATCGTTGAGCACCTTGGGGCTGTCGGACTCCAGCCAGGGGCGCAGTGCTGCAGCCGCGTCTGTGGACCAGTCGGTCTCGCGCAGTTCAGTGAGGCTGGCGAACCCGATGCGGGTGACCTCGCCCCCGTGGCTGACAACAGTCAGCGCGATTTCCCCACCCTGCGTGCCGAGCCACTCGGCGATCTCTACGACCGTGCCCTCCGTCGGCACGGGCAGGTCGATGGGGGGCTCTGCGGATGCCGCTTCTTCTTCGCCGCCGATCGCATCGAAGACCCGCGGAAGCAGAGTGCGGAACTCAAGGCGCGCGAAGATATCGCGGATCGCCTGCACATCAGGAGGCGACACGGCGAGACCGGCAGGAGCCAGAGGAAGTTCGACATCGGTGAGCAGTCGGTTGAGTCGACGGTTGCGGCGCACATCTTCGAGGTGATCGCGCAGATTGCCGCCGACGACGCCCTTGATCTCTTCAGCGCGGGCGAGCAGCTCGTCGAGGGTTCCGAACTGCGTCAGCCACTTGACCGCGGTCTTCTCGCCGACCTTCGGAACGCCCGGGAGGTTGTCGCTCGTCTCACCGACGAGGGCAGCGATATCGGGATACTGCTCCGGCCGCACGCCGTAGCGCTCCTGCACCGTATCCGGATCGTAGCGCTTGAGCTGCGAGACCCCCTGGACAGAGGGATACAGCAGCGTCACCTTGTCGTTCACCAGCTGGATCGTGTCGCGGTCACCCGAGACGACGAGCACCTCATAGCCTTCTTCGGAACCCTGGCGGGCGAGAGTTGCGAGGATATCGTCGGCCTCTACGCCTTCTTTGGTGAGGACTGGGATGGACATGGCGGACAGGCACTCCTGCAGAAGCGGAATCTGCCCGCGGAATTCTTGCGGAGTCTCGGAACGGGTCGCCTTGTATTCCGGGTACTCGTCCGTGCGGAACGAATGCCGCGACGTGTCGAAAGCGATCGCGAGATGCGAGGGCTTCTCAGCCTTGATCAGATTCACGAGCATCGACAAGAAGCCGTAGATCGCGTTGGTGTGCTGGTGGTCTTTCGTCGTGAAATTCTCGACAGGGAGTGCGAAGAATGCACGGTATGCGAGCGAATGGCCGTCGACGACCATGAGGGTAGGCTTTGCGGTGTCCGTCACTCTCACAGCCTAACGAGGACGGCAGACACTCGCTGAGGAGGATCCGTGACCGAAACCCAGATGACCGGACTGGAGTGGGTGGCTCAGCGCGGCATGGGCGCACTGGCCGAGAAGATGGGGATCGAATTCCTCGAGTTCACGGTCGAGCGCAGCGTCGCAAGAATGCCGGTCGAGGGCAACACGCAACCCGTTGGGCTTCTGCACGGCGGCGCATACGTCGTACTCGGCGAATCGCTCGGATCGATGTCGGCGAATCTCGCCGCGGGTCCCACCAGGCTCGCCGTGGGCCTCGACATCAACGCAACGCATACCCGCTCGGCGACGTCCGGTTTCGTGACCGGCGTGTGCACCCCGATTCACCTGGGGCGAAGCGTGATGGTGCACGAGATCGTCGTCAGCGACAGTCAGGACCGGCGCTGCTCCACCATCCGCATCACGAATCTGGTGAAGGACGCGCCCGCCTGACAGATCAGGTGACTCCGAAGTGAGTCACTCCTTCTTGGGCGCGAGCTGCTCGATGATCGCCTTGGCGACGTCCTGCATCGTGAGGCGACGGTCCATGGATGCCTTCTGGATCCAGCGGAAGGCCTCGGGCTCGCTGAGGCCCATCTTCTCGTTCAGGAGACCCTTGGCGCGATCGACCAGCTTGCGGGTCTCGAAGCGCTCGACCATGTCGGCGACCTCAGCTTCGAGCGTGATGATCTGCTCGTGGCGGGCCAGTGCGATCTCGATCGCCGGCAGCAGGTCGTTCGGCGTGAACGGCTTGACGACATAAGCCAGTGCGCCGGCCTCGCTTGCGCGCTCGACGAGCTCTTTCTGGCTGAACGCGGTCAGCAGCACGACAGGGGCGATGTTCGCCTTGTGCAGGCGCTCCGCAGCGCTGATCCCGTCGAGCTGCGGCATCTTGACGTCCATGATGACGAGGTCAGGACGAAGCTCGGTGGCAAGAGCAACAGCCGTCTCACCGTCACCTGCCTCACCGACGACATCGAAGCCGTTGTCGCGGAGGATCTCAACGATGTCGAGTCGGATCAGCGATTCGTCCTCAGCGACGACAACGCGTCGGGGGGCGGATGCCGTGGGCTGCTCAGGCAGTTCTTGCTCGGTCACAGCATCCATTCTAGGGGACGCCCGGTGAGTGCCAGCCGCACACGCCCGTAGTCGCTCGGAACACCCTCCACACTGCGCTAAAGTCGTAGACGCGGCATCCGCGCCGGCGTGGCGGAATGGTAGACGCGGAGCACTCAAAATGCTTTGTCCGAGAGGACGTGTGGGTTCGAGTCCCACCGCCGGCACCAACGCGAAGAGGACCACCCCGTCGGGGTGGTCCTCTTCGTATTTCGACTGCTACGCGCCGGCCTTGTAGATCGGAGCTGCGCCGTTGACGGCATCCCCGACCTTGTGCACACGGATGTCGTTCGTCGAACCGACGATCCCGGGAGGGGAACCGGAGATCACGACGACCTTGTCCCCTTCCTTCGCGAGCTCGTTCTTGAGCAGGTGTTCATCGACCTGCAGGAACATCATGTCGGTGTGCTGCACGGGCTCGACAAGCGTCGAGCGGATGCCCCACGTGAGCGCCATGCGGCGGCGAATGTCGGGCTCAGGCGTGAACGCGAGCATCGGAATGCGCGAGCGCAGCCGCGACAGACGACGTGCGCTGTCACCGGACTGCGTGAACACGCAGAGGAACTTCGCATCGACGAACTCGGCGACCTCGAGGGCTGCGAGAGTGATCGCGCCGCCCTGCGTGCGCGGTTTGGCCGTCAGCGGTGCGATTCGCTCGAGTCCGTGCTCTTCTGTGGACTCCACGATGCGCGCCATGGTCTCCACGACCACGATCGGGTACTCTCCCACGCTCGTCTCACCAGAGAGCATCACCGCGTCTGCACCATCAAGCACAGCGTTTGCGACGTCAGAGGTCTCGGCACGCGTCGGGACAGGGCTCGAGATCATCGACTCGAGCATCTGCGTTGCGACGATGACCGGCTTCGCGTTGCGACGGGCGAGCTCGACAGCGCGCTTCTGCACGATCGGCACCGCTTCCAGCGGCAGCTCGACACCCAGGTCGCCACGGGCGACCATGATGCCGTCGAAGGCGTCGACGATCTCTTCGAGCGCGTCGACGGCCTGCGGCTTCTCGATCTTGGCGATGACGGGGACCTTCACGCCCTCTTCGGCCATGATCTCGTGCACCCGTGTGACGTCTTCCGCGTTGCGGACGAACGACAGCGCGATGAGGTCGGCGCCGATGCGCAGGCCCCAGCGAAGGTCGTCTTCGTCTTTCTGGCTCAGAGCGGGAACGTTCACAGCGACGCCGGGCAGGTTGATGCCCTTGTTGTTCGACACCGCGCCGGCGACGATCACACGCGTGGTGACGACGGTGCCGTCGGTCTCGACGACCTCGACGCGCACCTTGCCGTCGTCGATCAGCAGGAAGTCACCGGGTTTGACGTCGTGAGGCAGCCCCTTGAACGTCGTGCCGCAGATCTCGCGATTACCGATGATGTCTTCGATGGTGATCTTGAAGATGTCACCTTCAGCGAGCTCGTAGGGGCCCGCCTCGAACTTGCCGAGGCGGATCTTCGGACCCTGCAGGTCGACGAGGATGGCGACGGCTTTGCCCGCGTCGTCCGCAGCACGGCGGACGTTGGCGTAGTTGGCGTCATGAACGGTGTAGTCGCCGTGGCTGAGGTTCAGTCGGGCAACGTCAACCCCGGCCTCGATGATGGCTCGGACATTCTCATAGCTGGATGTTGCCGGGCCCAGCGTGGCGACGATCTTCGCGCGTCTCAATAGAATTCTCCAGGGTAAGAGGGTGGGGGAATTATGGCGACGTTGCCGCCGCCAGCCTACGCGGGCTGCAGACCGATTGCGAGATCAGACGGTCGCACCGGCGCTGGCAGGACTGATTCTCCCATAAGGTAGCGGTCCACGCTTGCCGCAGCCGCGCGTCCTTCCGCGATCGCCCATACGATGAGTGACTGCCCGCGGCCGGCGTCACCGGCGATGAAGACACCAGGGATCGTCGATTCGTAGGAGTCTTCTCGAACGAACGCACCGCGTTCGGTGATCTGCGGCCGCAGCTCATCAGTGAAGGTGTCGGTCTCAGGACCGGTGAACCCCATGGCGATCAGCACGAGATCCGCGGGGATCTCCCGCTCTGTGCCGCTCTTGGGCACGCGACGTCCGTCGAGGTACTCGGTCTCGGCGACACGCAGTGCCCGCACTTCTCCCGCGTCATTCGCGAGGAACTCGACGGTGGACGCCAGGTACTTCCGTTCGCCGCCCTCTTCGTGAGCCGACTGAACCTCGAAGAGGGTGGGCATCATCGGCCAGGGCTGGTGATCAGGGCGCTCACTGCCCGGCTGCTTGCCGATGGCGAGATTGGTGACGCTGAGGGCGCCCTGGCGGTGCGCTGTTCCGATGCAGTCCGCGCCGGTGTCACCACCACCGATCACGATGACGTGCTTGCCTTCAGCGGTGATCTGGTTCACCACTGCGTCGCCCGCACCTGCCCGGTTCGATTCGACCAGGTACTCCATCGCGAAGTGCACACCGTCGAGATCACGCCCGGGAATGGCGAGCTCGCGCGGCACCGTGGCGCCGGTTGCGATGACGACGGCATCGTAACGTGCACGCAGCTCTGCCCACGTGATGTCCTTGCCGATCTCGACACCAGCGCGGAACCGGGTTCCCTCTTCCTGCATCTGACGAAGACGGGACTCGACGTGGCTCTTCTCCATCTTGAAGTCCGGGATGCCGTAGCGAAGCAGGCCACCGACGCGGTCGTCACGCTCGAACACGGCGACCGTATGACCGGCACGCGTGAGCTGCTGCGCTGCGGCGAGGCCTGCAGGGCCCGACCCGACGACCGCGACGGTCTTGCCCGTCAGACGCTCAGGAGGCTGCGGCTCGACCCAGCCCTTCGCGAAGGCCTCATCGATGATCGAGACCTCGATCTGCTTGATGGTGACAGCGGGCTGGTTGATGCCCAGCACGCACGCACTCTCGCAGGGGGCGGGGCACAGCCGACCGGTGAACTCCGGGAAGTTGTTGGTCGCGTGCAGCCGTTCGATCGCCGAACGGTCTTCGCCGCGCCAGGTCAGATCGTTCCACTCCGGAATCAGGTTGCCCAGTGGGCAACCTGCGTGGCAGAACGGAACACCGCAGTCCATGCATCGACTGGCTTGACGACGGAGCACGTTCTTATCGCCGGGTTCGTAGACCTCTTTCCAGTCCATGATGCGCACCGGAACCGGGCGGCGTGCGGGCAGCTCACGCTCCGTCACCTTCAGAAAGCCCTTGGGATCAGCCACCGGTCACCTCCAGAATCCGGTTCCAGACGGACTCGCCGTCGGGATCGATGCCAGAGGCCTCTGCCTCCTGGCGCATGGTCTGCACGGCCGCGAAGTCTCGCGGCAGCACCTTTGTGAATTGGGACGCAGCAGAGTCGAAGTCCGACAGCATCCGATCGGCCAGTGGCGAGTCGGTGCTTTCGGCATGCTCGACGAGTAAACCGCGGAGCAGTTCGAGATCCGCGCGGTCCAGCGGTTCGAGGCGCAGCTCGCCGCTGGCGCGCGCCTCCCGGTTCACCTTGTCTGGCGAGAGTCCGTGCACATAGGCGACTCCACCGGACATCCCTGCACCGAGGTTGCGCCCGGTGGTGCCGAGGATGACGGCGAGCCCACCTGTCATGTACTCGAGCGCGTGGTCTCCGACCCCCTCGACAACCGCCGTCGCACCAGAGTTGCGCACCAGGAAGCGCTCGCCCACGACGCCCGAGATGTACATCCTTCCCGACGTGGCGCCGTAGCCGATCACGTTGCCGGCGATCACGTTCTCGTGCGGTGCGATGTGCGTTTCGCGCGAAGGTCGAACGACGATATCGCCGCCGGAGAGCCCCTTGCCGACGTAGTCGTTGGCGTCGCCCTCGAGCCGCAAGGTGATGCCGCGCGGCATGAATGCTCCGAGGGACTGCCCTGCGGTGCCGTGCAGCGTGATGTCGATCGTTCCAGGCGCCAGTCCTTCAGCCCCGAAACGAGCAGTGACCTCGTGCCCCAGCATCGTGCCGACAGCGCGTTCGGTATTGCGGATCGGAAGCTCGATGAAGACCGGATCCTGCTCGCGCAGTGCGTCCTGCGACATCTCGATGAGCTGAACGTCGAAGTGCCGATCGAGCTCGTGCTCCTGTGCGCGCCCGTGCCTGCGCGGTTCGGATGCCGGGAACTGAGGGCCCTCGAGGATCGGCGAGAGGTCAAGGCCCGAGGCCTTCCAATGCGCGATCGCGGTGTTCGCCTCGATGAGGTCGGCGCGGCCGATGATCTCGTCGAGAGAGCGGAACCCGAGTTCGGCGAGAATCTCGCGCACCTCTTCGGCGATGAACTCCATGAAGTTGACGACGAACTCCGGCTTGCCGGTGAATCGTTCGCGCAGAACGGGGTTCTGAGTCGCAACGCCGACGGGGCAGGTGTCGAGGTGGCATACGCGCATCATGATGCAGCCGCTGACGACGAGCGGTGCGGTCGCGAAGCCGAACTCCTCTGCCCCCAGCAACGCGCCGATGATGACGTCGCGGCCGGTCTTGAGCTGACCATCGACCTGCACGACGACCCGATCGCGCATGCCGTTGAGCATGAGCGTCTGCTGCGTTTCTGCGAGCCCCAGTTCCCATGGCGTGCCGGCGTGCTTGAGGGAGTTCAGCGGGCTAGCGCCTGTTCCACCGTCATGACCGGAAACCAGAATGACGTCGCTGAGTGCCTTCGCAACGCCAGCCGACACCGCGCCGATGCCCGACTGGCTGACGAGCTTGGTATGGATGCGGGCATTCGGATTTGCACGCTTGAGGTCGAAGATCAGCTGCTTGAGGTCTTCGATGGAATAGATGTCGTGATGCGGCGGAGGCGAGATGAGTCCGACGCCCGCGGTCGCATGCCGGGTCCTGGCCACCCACGGGTAGACCTTCGCGGGCGGCAGCTGACCGCCCTCACCGGGCTTGGCCCCCTGCGCGAGCTTGATCTGAATGTCATCGGACTCGGTCAGATACAGGCTCGTGACACCGAAGCGCCCGGAAGCGACCTGCTTGATCGCGCTGCGGCGCTGGGGGTCAAGCAGCCGATCGACGTCTTCGCCGCCCTCCCCCGTGTTGGACTTGCCGCCGATCCGGTTCATCGCGATCGCCAGGGTCTCGTGGGCCTCGCGCGAGATCGAGCCGTAGCTCATCGCACCGGTAGAGAAGCGCTTCACGATCACGCTGACGGGTTCGACCTCATCGATCGGCACCGCGGGGCGCGTCCCCTTGCGCAGCGAGAACAGCCCGCGCAGAGTCTTGAGCTCCGCTGCCTGATCGTCGACGAGCTTGGTGTACTCGCGGAAGATGTCGTAGCGGCGGTTACGCGACGAGTGCTGCAGCTTGAACACGGTCTCGGGGCTGAACAGGTGCGGTGACCCGTCACGGCGCCACTGGTACTCGCCACCCGTCCACAGCCGTTCGTGAGCCCGCGCCGCGGCATCCTCCGGGTAGGCGTAATCGTGACGTGCCTGGTTCTCGGCGAAGATGTCCTCGATGCCGATGCCACCGAGCTTCGTCTCGGTGCCGGTGAAGTACGCGTCGACGAAATCCTGGCTGAGTCCCACGGCCTCGAAGACCTGAGCGCCCGCATAGGACGGCACCGTCGAGATGCCCATCTTGGACATGATCTTCAGCACACCCTTGCCGAGCGCGTAGATGA
Organism: Microbacterium sp.; assembly: GCF_048259935.1. Taxonomy (GTDB): domain Bacteria; phylum Actinomycetota; class Actinomycetes; order Actinomycetales; family Microbacteriaceae; genus Microbacterium. The sequence goes on from NZ_JBLXHF010000006.1 coordinate 90,237, forward strand.
GGTTGCGTACGGCCTTCTCCGGCGTCACATCGACGATGAAGCCGGTGCGCACCAGGTGCTCCACAGTCTCCATGGCGAGATACGGGTTGACCGCAGAGGCGCCATAGCCGATGAGCGTCGCGACATGGTGGACTTCGCGCACGTCTCCGGCCTCGACCAGCAGGCCGACCTTCATTCGGTTCTCGCGACGGATGAGGTGGTGATGGATCGCCGACACCATGAGCAGCGAAGGGATCGGCACGAGGTCCTTGTTCGAGTCCCGGTCGGAGAGGATGAGGAACTCCGCACCCTTCTCGATCGCCTGATCCGCCTCGGCGCACATCTCGTCGAGGCGCGCTTGCATCGTGTGCGCACCGGCATCGAAGTGGTAGAGCCCACTGATCGTGACGGCCGAGCGCCCAGGCAGCGCCTTGTCGATGTGCCGGATCTTCGCGAGCTCGTCGTTGTCGATCACCGGGAAGTCGACGGCTACGGTGCGGGTGTGCTCCGGGCCCCAGCTGAGCAGGTTCCGCTCTGGGCCGAGGGACGAGCGAAGACTCGTGACGACCTCTTCGCGGATCGAGTCCAATGGTGGGTTAGTCACCTGGGCGAACTGCTGGGTGAAGTAGTCGAACAGCAGCCGCGGGCGGTCGCTCAGGACGGCGATGGGTGTGTCCGAGCCCATGGCGCCGAGCGGCTCGGCACCAGTCTGTCCCATCGGCCGCAGGAGAATGCGAATCTCCTCCTCGGTGTATCCGAAGGTGCGCTGACGCCGGGTGATCGATGCCGGCGGATGCACGATGTGCTCGCGCTCGGGGAGGTCAGCCAGGCGCACCGCGCCCTGATCGAGCCATTCCTGCCACGGGTGCAGCGTGGCGAGCTCGTGCTTGATCTCTTCGTCTTCGACGATGCGGTGAGCCGCGGTGTCGACGAGGAACATCTTGCCGGGCTGCAGGCGACCGCGGCGTTTGATGCGCTCGGGTTCGAACTCGAGCACACCTGTCTCTGAGCCGATGACGACGAGTCCGTCGGTCGTCTCAGTCCACCGTCCGGGGCGAAGGCCATTGCGGTCGAGGGTCGCACCCACGAGCGTGCCGTCGGTGAAGATCAGCGCAGCGGGGCCGTCCCAGGGCTCCATCTGGTTGGAGTGGTACTCGTAGAACGATCGCAGCTCTGGCGAGATATCGGTCTGCTTCTCGTACGCCTCGGGAACCATCATCATGATGGCGTGCGGCAGGCTGCGCCCGGTGAGGGTCAGGAGCTCGAGCACCTCGTCGAAAGAGGCCGAGTCGCTGGCGCCGGGAGTGCAGATCGGCAGAAGCGGGCCGATGTCTCCGAGCAGCTCGGATTCGAGCTGGGACTGCCGTGCGCGCATCCAGTTGCGGTTGCCGCCGACGGTGTTGATCTCTCCGTTGTGCGCCAGCATCCGCAGGGGCTGCGCGAGCGGCCAGGACGGGAACGTGTTGGTGGAGTAGCGGGAGTGGACGACTGCGAGCTCCGACGCGAAGCGCTCGTCCTGCAGGTCGGGGTAGAACGGTTCGAGCTGGAGAGTCGTGACCATGCCCTTGTAGCCGAGAGTCCTGCTCGACAGCGAGACGAAGTAGGCGCCCAGCTCGTGCCCGGCACGCTTGCGAAGGCGATACGCCACGCGATCCAGCGCGATGCCCGACAGCGCGGCCGAAGCGTCTGCTGATGTGACGAAGAGCTGTTCGAAGGCGGGCCGGGCCTCATCGGCGAGCTTGCCGAGGTTCTCGTTGGCGGTGGGGACCACGCGCCAACCCAGCACATCGAGGCCCTCTTCGCGGGCGATCTTCTCGATACCGGCCTTCTGCGCGCGGCGATCAGATGCCTGCAGCGGGAGGAAGGCGAGCCCGGCGGCGTATTCGCCGGCATCGGGCAGTTCAAAATCTGTGACTTCGCGGAGGAAGCCATCCGGCATCTGGGTGAGGATGCCCGCACCATCTCCGGTGCCGGCGTCAGAGCCGATCGCACCGCGGTGCTCGAGGTTGCGCAGCGCGTGAAGCGCCAGCGCGATGATGTCGTGTCCTGCAGTACCCCGGAGGGTGGCGACCATGGCCAGGCCGCAGGCATCCTTTTCGAATGCCGGGTTGTACAGGCCCTGCTTCGGGGGGTAGGCGCCGGATGCGCCGTAAGGAGGCTGGAAGTACATCTGTTACCGTCCTCAGGTAATCAGGTGACACCGGGGACGCCGTCGGCCCACTCGTTCAGTGCAATGGATGCCTCTCTCGACGAGGAGGCGTATCGGGAGTCCCTCGCCCTAGGAAGCAGTGCTTGTGGCCGTTGCTCCAGCAGTGACTTCGGCGGGAGGCTCACTCACGTCAACGAAGTCATCGAGGTCGTGTTGCGATTGTACATCAGCGCTGACCTTGCGCTCGCGCCCCGGCGCATACGGGCTCGGCTCCTGGCCGGTGTGGCGACGCGTCTGAACCACGAGGATGACAAGACCTACGACAATGCCGATGATCGATGCCCACACGTTGCTGCGCAGACCCAGGATGATTTCGCTCGGATCGATGCGGATCGACTCCCAGACCACGCGTCCAGCGCTGTACCAGATCAGGTAGATCGCGAAGAGCTTGCCCCACTGCAGGCTCAGCCGACGGCCGATCCACAGCAGGAGCACGACGCCGAGCAGGTTCCAGATCACTTCGTAGAGGAAGGTCGGGTGGAACAGCGTGCCCTCGGTGAGTCCAGGAGGGAAAGCCGAGTTGTCGGATTCGATCTCGAGGCCCCACGGGAGATCGGTCGGCAGACCGAAGAGCTCATGGTTGAACCAGTTGCCGAAGCGTCCCATCGCCTGAGCGAGCAGCATTCCTGGTGCGAGTGCGTCGGCGAAGGTCCAGAACCTGATGCCGGTCCACTTGCAACCGAGGTACGCGCCCACTGCGCCGCCGAGCAGCGCGCCGAAGATGGCGATTCCGCCCTCCCAAATCGCCCACACCGAGCCGGGCTCGAAGGGGTTCCAGGTGTTCTTGCCCTCACCGAAGTAGAAGTTCGGGTGCGTCAGCACATGGAAGATGCGCGCGCCGATGATCGCGAGCGGCACAGCGAGGATCGCGATGTCGATGACGACCCATGGTTCCGCACCGCGCTTGGAGAGACGGTGGTTCGTGAGCAGCGTCGCGGCGATGATGCCGGCGATGATGCACAGCGCATAGATGTGAATGCGCACGGGGCCGAGGTCGAAATAGCTGACGTCAGGGCTCGGGATGCTGGTGAGCACGCCGCTGAGGGCAGAGTGAAGCGCGAGGGGCATGAGTGCGATTCTAGTTCTCGTGTGAGCGGACTGCAGACGGCGTGCCTGCAGCGAGGGTGCGTGTGATCTCGGCGAGAGCCGCAAGGCCCCCGTCGCGAAGCGCACGAACCAGAGCGGTGCCGACGATAGCACCGTCGGCGTAGCCGATGACGTCGCTGATCTGATCAGCACTGGAGATGCCAATGCCGACGCACGCGTGCTTCGCACCGTGGTCGCGCAGACGCGCCACCAGGGTTCGTGCCGCTTGGTCGAGTTCGGCGCGCTCCCCCGTGATCCCCATGGTCGAGACCGTGTAGATGAATCCGGTCGACGACTTCACAACCAGGTCGAGCCGCTCATCGGTCGAGGTGGGAGCCGCCAGGAAGATGCGGTCGAGCCCGGTGCGCTCGCTCGCGGCGATCCATTCCTCGGCAGCCTCTGGCGTGATGTCGGGCGTGATGAGTCCGGCCCCGCCCGCGGCGAGCAGATCGTCCGCGTAGCGGTCGACTCCGTACTGCACGACGGGGTTCCAGTACGTCATGACCACGACGGGGACGTCAGTTGCTGCGGTGATCTCGCGGATCGCGGTGAACAGATCGCGCATCTTGAAGCCATTCGCAAGCGCGGCCTGGGTGGCTTCCTGGATGACGAGACCATCCATGACGGGGTCGCTGTACGGAGGCCCGAGCTCGATAATGTCGGCGCCGTTCTCCGCGAGCGTGATCGCTGCCTGGATGCTGGTTTGAAGATCAGGAAAACCCACCGGCAGATAGCCGATGAGCGCCCCTCGGCCTGCATCCTTCGCCTTCTGGATGGCGTCGTCGACGCGGCTCATCGGGACTCCTCCGTGGACTTCTCATCGTAAAGACGGAAGTAGGTGGCGGCGGTCTCCATGTCTTTATCGCCCCGTCCCGAGAGACAGATGGCGATCACGGCATCGGGCCCCAATTCCTTGCCGATCCGCATGGCTCCCGCCAGAGCATGAGCGGATTCGATGGCGGGAATGATGCCCTCGGTGCGGCTGAGCAGACGGAGCGCCTGCATCGCCTCGTCATCAGTGGCGGGAATGTACTCCGCGCGCCCGATGTCAGAGAGCCAGGAGTGCTCCGGGCCCACACCCGGGTAGTCGAGGCCTGCGGAGATCGAATGCGACTCGATCGTCTGCCCGTCTTCATCCTGCAGAACGTAGGTCTTCGCTCCGTGCAGCACGCCAGGACGCCCTCGTTCGATGGATGCCGCGTGCCGCTCGGTGTCGACGCCATCGCCTGCTGCTTCGACGCCGTAGAGCTTCACGCCCTCGTCATCGAGGAAGGCATCGAACATGCCGATCGCGTTCGAGCCGCCGCCCACGCAGGCGACGACAGCATCAGGGAGGCGACCGGTCTCGTCGAGCAGCTGCTGACGCGCCTCTTCGCCGATGATCTTCTGGAAGTCGCGCACCATCGCGGGGAACGGGTGCGGACCAGCCGCTGTGCCGAAGATGTAGTTGGTCGTCTCCACCGAGGCGACCCAGTCGCGGTACGCGTCGTTGATCGCGTCTTTGAGCGTGCGGGAGCCCGTCGTCACGGGAACGACCTCTGCACCGAGCAGACGCATGCGAGCAACGTTGAGAGCCTGGCGCTCAGTGTCGACCTCGCCCATGTAGATCGTGCAGTCCATGCCGAACAGGGCGGCTGCAGTGGCTGTGGCGACGCCGTGCTGCCCCGCGCCGGTCTCGGCGATGACGCGGGTCTTGCCCAAGCGCTTGGTGAGCAGGGCTTGCCCCAGCACGTTGTTGATCTTGTGGCTGCCGGTGTGGTTGAGGTCTTCACGCTTGAGGAACACGCGTGCTCCCCCGGCGTGCTCGGCGAAGCGAGGCACCTCGGTGAGTGCGGACGGTCGACCGGCGTACGAGCTCAGCAGATGGGCGAGCTCGGAACGGAACGCGGGGTCAGCGATGGCCTGCTCGTACGCCGCAGTGAGCTCATCGATCGCGGCGATGAGCGACTCGGGCATGTACCGCCCGCCGAATTCGCCGAAGAACGGTCCTGATTGCTCGCGAAGGCTCATCAAGCTGTGCTCCCATCGAAATCTCCGGCTGCGAGGAATGACTGCAGGGTGGATACCGGGTCGCCCGTGACGAGCGCCTCGCCGATGAGAACGACATCGGCACCCGCTTCGCGGTAGTGGGTGACATCGGCGGGCTCGAGGACGGCCGATTCTGCGATCTTGATCACGCCTGCGGGAATGCGATCGACGAGAGTGCCGAAGAGATCGCGGTCGAGCTCGAACGTCGAGAGATTGCGGGCGTTCACACCGATGAGCGATGCGCCGAGGTCGATCGCGATGTCGAGCTCTTCTGCAGAGTGCGTCTCGACCAGGGGTGTCATGCCGAAATCGAGGATCAGCGAATACAGCTCGCCCAGCACCTTGCGCTCGAGGCCTGCGACGATTAGCAGAGCGAGGTCTGCGCCAGCGGCGCGCGCCTCGGCGACCTGGTAGGGCGTCGCGATGAAGTCCTTGCGCAGCACGGGAAGCGATACGCGCTCGGTAACGGCTTCGAGATCGGCGAGCGAACCGCCGAAACGACGCTCCTCCGTGAGGACGCTGATGGCAGATGCGCCACCGCTCTCGTACAGAGACGCCTGGTGCGCGGGGTCAGGGATCGCAGCAAGTGCACCCCGGGAGGGGCTGGCCCGCTTGACCTCGGCGATGATCTTCACACGCGATGCCGGTGCGAGTGCGGAGAGTGCGTCACGCGCTGCCGGGCGCTCACTGGCGGCGCGCTCGACATCTGCGAGCGAACGTGTGAGAGCGCGACGCTCGGCGTCTTCGACTGCGCCGGCCGTGAGGTCGGCGAGCACCATCAGTGGCCCTTCGGCGTGTACTTGGGTCCGTTGACGCCGTAGCCCGCCTTGGCGAGGATCCAACCCAGCAGCAGCCCTACCACGACGACACCCACGGATACCCAGACGAGGGTGGGCAGCGCGAAGCAGAAAGCGATGGTGCCGACGGCGAAGCCGAGCAGCATGACCACCACAGCGGTCCACGCTGCAGGTGAGTGTCCGTGGCCGGGGTCGGCGATCGGGTTGGTCATGTTCTCCTCCGAGGCGGTCGTGGGTGGTTCAGTTCAGTCTATCGGTGTCATCGCGTGGGGTCGGAGCCACGCGACAGGTCGTCCCAGGAATCGATGGCATCGACCGGGCCCTCGTTCTCTTCGTGGGATGCGGCATCCCTCTGGAAACGACGACCGCTGCGCTTCCACCGGCGTGCGGTCAGCAGAGTGAATATCGAGGTGACGATCAGAATCACCCAGCCGATGAGCGCGATCGCGGGCCACGCAGATGGCTCGATAGCGGCGATCATGCCCGTCACTGTCGCGCTGCCCGCAAGTCCGGTGGTCTCCGTGACGGTCGGTGCGACCGCGGAGACGGGCGAGGTGAAGAGGATCTGGGCAGTCCACCACGTCAGAAGGCCGCCTCCGATGAGCGCCAAGGCTGCGAAGACATAGCGGAGGACCACTCCCACGAGCGTGAGCGCGGCGCCGATGGCCAGAATCGCCAGGCTCAGCGGGGCGAGAAGTGCCATTGCATCAGCCCCGGGCACAAGAATCGGCTCCGCGGCATCTGCACGGGTCACGGTCAGCCACGTCTGAGTCGACGAGATGATGCCGATGCCCCCGGCGAGCAGCAGACCGACGGCGGACAGGCTGCGTCCGCGCTGCGCCACGCTCATCCGGTCACGCCATCGACTGCTTCGAGATCCGTCGCGTCGAAGCACGTCCGTGTTCCAGTGTGACAGGCAGGCCCCGTCTGGTCGACGAGCAACAGGATGGCATCGCCGTCGCAGTCCAGACGCGCCTCGTGAACCCGCTGGATGTTGCCAGACGTATCGCCCTTGCGCCAGTACTCCCCGCGAGAGCGGGACCAGTACGTCACCCGACCCGTGGTCAGGGTGCGGCGCAGTGCTTCCTCATCGAGCCACGCGAGCATCAGCACTTCGCGGGTGTCCCACTGCTGCACGATCGCTGGAGCGAGGCCGTCGGAGTTCCAGACGACCTGGGCGATCCGGGTGTCGATGTCGCTCATCTGACCAGAATCCCCTCTGCGCGCATGGCGTCCTTCACGTCTGCGACCGTCAGTGCGCCGGAATGGAACACGCTCGCCGCTAGTACAGCGTCAGCACCGGCTTTGATGGCAGGGGCGAAGTCGGCGGCAGTGCCGGCACCGCCGGACGCGATCACCGGGACCGACGAGACTTCACGCATCAAGCGCACCAGCTCGAGATCGAAACCGTCGCGTGTGCCGTCCGCGTCGATGGAGTTGACGAGCAGCTCTCCCGCTCCGCGTTCGATCGCTTCACGCGCCCACTCGAGCGCATCGAGAGTCGTCTGCGTGCGTCCGCCGTGCGTTGTGACGACGAAGCCGGATGCCGTCGCAGGCGCACGCTTCACGTCGAGAGAGAGCACGAGCACCTGCGCACCGAATCGGTCGGCGATCTCGCCGATGAGGTCCGGGCGCGCGATCGCCGCGGAGTTCACCCCCACCTTGTCAGCGCCGACGCCCTGGAGACGCGCGACGTCTTCCACGCTGCGCACCCCGCCGCCGACGGTGAGCGGGACGAAGACGTTCTCGGCGGTGCGCTGCACCACGTCATACGTCGTAGAACGGTCATCGACGGTGGCGGTGACATCGAGGAAGGTGATCTCGTCCGCACCCTGCGCGGCGTAGTGAGAAGCAAGCTCGACAGGATCGCCCATGTCGCGCAGGTTCTCGAAGTTGACGCCCTTCACGACCCGACCGGCTGCGACGTCGAGGCAGGGAATGACGCGACTTGTCAGAGTCATCAGAGCCGCGCAGCTTCGATCGCCGTGACGAGCAGAGCACGCGCGCCCAGCGCGTACAGATCGTCCATCACCCTGTTGATGCCCTTGCGCGGCAGCATCACGCGAACGGCCACCCACGCCGGGTCCTGCAGAGGCGAGATGGTCGGCGACTCCTCGCCGGGGGTGATCTCTGTCGCCTCGTCGACCTTGTCCGCCGGCAGGTCGTAATCCAGAAGGACGTACCGTCGAGCGACGATCACACCGCGCAGGCGACGCAGCAGCTTCTCGGTGCCGTCTACATCGCCGGGACGGCTGATCAGCACTGCCTCTGATTCGATGATCACCGGACCGAAGATCTCGAGCCCCGCCTGACGCAACGTGGTGCCGGTCTCGACGACGTCGGCGATCGCGTCTGCCACGCCCAGCTGCACAGCGGATTCGACAGCGCCATCCAGCGGTACCAGGGTCGCCTCGACGCCCTGCTCCCGAAGGAACGCGTCGACGAGACCTGGATATGCCGAGGCGATGCGAACGCCGGAGAGGTCAGCGATCGTGGAGAATTTACCGGCGGGAGCAGCGAAGCGGAAGGTCGAGTGGGCGAAGCCGAGCGCCTCGATCTCGCGAGCCTGCTGCGGAACATCTCGCAGCAGATCACGGCCGGTGACGCCGACATCGAGCGCACCCGATGCCACGTAGGTCGCGATGTCACGAGGACGCAGGAAGAAGAATTCGACATCATTCGCCGCATCGATGACGTGCAGCGTCTTGGAATCACGGCGGCCGGCGTAACCGGCCTCGGCGAGCATCTCGGCGGCGGTCTCGGCGAGCGAGCCCTTATTGGGAACAGCAATGCGCAGCATTAGAGAACTTTCAGATCAGAGGAACGAATCGGAGCGCTTCACAGATGTCGATAGACGTCTTCGAGGCTCAAACCCTTCGCCAGCATCATGACCTGAAGGTGATACAGAAGCTGCGAGATCTCCTCGGCGGCCTCAGCATCCGATTCGTATTCCGCAGCCATCCACACCTCGGCTGCCTCTTCAACGATCTTCTTGCCGATCGTGTGCACGCCGGCATCGAGTTCTGCAATGGTGCGAGAGCCCTCTGGACGGGTCTCGGCCTTGGCGCTGAGCTCAGCGAACAGCTCGTCGAAAGTCTTCACGATTCCAGGCTAGCGGCTCGAGCGCGCTCTCGAAGCCCGGCGATGGCCGCCTCGACATCCTGCGCCCCGTATACGGCTGATCCTGCGACGAATGTGTCGGCACCGGCCTCTGCGGCCTGGACGATCGTTGCATCGGAGATACCGCCGTCGACCTGAAACCAGGTTGCGGAGCCGCGGCGCCTGGCCTCGGCGACGAGGGCGCTCAGCTTCGGCATCGTCTCTGACATGAAGCCCTGTCCGCCGAAGCCCGGCTCGACAGTCATGACGAGCACCTGGTCGAACTCGTCGAGGATCTCGTAGAGGCTCTCCCCCGCGGTTCCCGGCTTGATCGCGATCCCCGCTCGCGCACCGATATCGCGGAGCTTTCGCGCAAGTGTGACGGGGTCAGAGGCCGCCTCGAGGTGGAACGTGACGCTGGCCGCGCCGATCTGGGCATATTCGGGAGCCCACCGATCGGGATCGGTGATCATGAGGTGCACATCGAGCGGGATCGGGCTGGTCGCCTGGACGCGTTCGACCATCTGCGGGCCGAAGGTGAGGTTGGGGACGAAGTGGTTGTCCATGACATCGACGTGCACGAAGTCGGCGGTCGCGATGCGCGCGAGATCGGCCTGCATGTTGACGAAGTCGGCCGAAAGGATGCTGGGGTTGATGCGTGGTGCGTCAGGAAGGCTCATGAGTCACTCTCCAGTCGGTTTGCGCTGCAGCAGCGCGAGGAACATGGCGTCGGTGCCGTGGCGATGCGGCCACAGCTGCACGTGTCCGGCGTCGTTCGCTGCGAGGTCGATCGGACTCTTCGCGACGCCTGACAACACGGCCGCGGCATCCAGCTCGATCACGTCGTCGCGCGTGCGGATGACCTCGGAGACGATGCCGGAAGTCTCGGCAAGGTGCGGCGAGCATGTGACATACGCGACGATCCCACCGGGTGCGAGGGCATCAAGGGCGCCCGACAGCAGCTGCGCTTGAAGCGGGGCGAGCTCGGCGACGTCAGACGGGGACTTCCGCCACCGCGCTTCCGGACGACGCCGGAGTGCACCGAGGCCCGTGCATGGCGCGTCGACGAGGATGCGATCGAAACAGCCAGGGTTCGCGGCGGTGAGTTCGCGTCCGTCCTGCTCATGCACGACGACCTCGCCGGGAACGGCCTTGAGGGCTCCCCGTACGAGACCCGCCCTTGTCGGGACGACCTCATTGGCTTCGAGCGACACGTCATGCTGGTGGGCGATCGCGGCGAGCAGAGCCGTTTTACCCCCGGGGCCGGCACACAGATCCAGCCACCGCTCGCCTGTTCGGATCGGCGCCGCAGCTGCCAGCGCCAGGGCAACCAGCTGCGAGCCCTCGTCCTGCACGCGAATGGTGCCGCCCGAACCGCTGATGACGCGATGCGGATCGCCACCGGGCGACCCGAACGCCGTCGGTGCGTAGGGACGCAGGGGCTCTGCAGGTTCTGCGAGCCCTGGGAGGGCGACCAATGTCACCTCGGGCGAGACGTTGTCGGCCTCGAGGAGAGACTCGAGCTCGTCGGCTCGTCCTTCTGCCGCGAGAGCTCTGCGCAGCGCACGGATGATCCACACCGGATGCGCGGTGCGCAGCCCCAGACGCTCGTCGTCCGAGCGGGCACCGTTCTCGATCCGCGCCTGCCACTCACCCGGGGTGTCGCGGGAGATGCGCCTGAGCACCGCGTTCGCGAAGCCTGCAGGCCCCCGCCCGACCTCAGCGGCGACGAGATTGACGGACTCGTTGACCGCGGCGTGGGAGGCGACACGCGTAGCGAGCAGCTGGTGCGTGGCCAGCCGAAGCGCGTCCAGCACCGCGGGGTCGATCTCTTCGATCGTGCGACCGGCGGCAGAGGCGATGATGGCGTCATATGTGCCACGGCGGCGCAGCGTGCCATAGGTGAGTTCGGTGGCAAGCCCTGCATCCTGCGGACTGAGAGAGGCTGCGGTGATCGTGGAGGGCAGAACGAGGTTGGCGTAGGCATCTGATTCGCTCACCGCACGCAACACGTCGTATGCGACGCGACGCGCCGGCTGCACGCGCCGCACGGGTGCCGAACCGGCCCGCTCGCGGCGGGCGGGGCGACCATCCTGACCGCTCATTCGCCGGCCCGCATCGTGTCATCGGCACGGAGCCCGCGCCACCAATCGGTGGCGTTCATCGCCTGCTTTCCCGCGGGCTGAACTCGAGTGACGGCGAGCGGCTGCGTTCCGGTGCCGATCAGCAGCGCCGTCTTCGTCGGGGCGATCTCGCCCGGGGCCAGAACGCCTTCGTCAGAGCGCGCTGCCTCGAGGATCTTCACCTGCAGTCCGCCGATGCTCGTGTGTGCTCCCGGCTCAGGGGTGACACCGCGGAATCTTGCGAAGACCTGCTCGAGCGGCTGATTCCAGTCGAGAGCGCCATCGGCGAGCTCCAGCTTCGCGGCCGACGTGGGCTCGCCCTGCTGCGCAATCGCGACGGCGGTGCCGTCAGCGATGCCACGGACGACGCCTGCCGTCAGTCCAGCACCATCGTGAGCCAGCACATCCAGCGCAACATCGGCTGTGGCATCGGAGGCGACATCGACCGCCCGTGCGGCGAAGACGTCGCCGGCATCGAGCGCGGGCACGAGCTGGAACACACTCGCACCGAGCACCGCGTCACCGGCGATCAGAGCGCGCTGCACCGGAGCAGCCCCGCGCCACTGCGGCAGGAGCGAGAAGTGCAGATTGATCCAGCCGTGGTCCGGCGTGGACAGCAGCGGCTCACGCACGAGTCCGCCGTACGCGACGATGACGCCGAGCTCCGGCTCCAGCGCGGCGACACGCGCAGTGACTTCCTCATCGAGGCGTGTGGCTTTGATGATCGGCAGTCCGAGCTCCTCAGCGACCTGTGCGACCGGTGAGGGAGTGAGAACGCGCTTGCGGCCCAGCGGAGCATCCGGCCGGGTGATCACCGCGGCGATGTCGTGCACTTCTGCGAGGGCGCGCAGTGTCGGTATGGCAGCCGTTGGTGTGCCGGCGAAGACGAGACGCATGAATGTACTCCGGAAGAAGCTCGAGGGAGGTGGCTCAAAGCTCAGGATCGAGCATATCGAGACGGACGGAAAGCGGGATGCGGTTGCTCTGTCCGCGGCCACGGCGACGTTTGACCGCCTCGGCGACGACAGCACCACGAAGACGGCTGGTCACGGCGGTTCCCGCGGCGTATTCGAATCGGACGAGGGCGCGCACGCGACCGTCGTCGTGCGTGGCCGAAGCGGGGCCGACGTCGATCGGCACCGGGCCGAGCACGGCTCCCGGTGGCAGCGGGATCTCCTCGAGCACCTCCAACGCACGGGAGACGGAGGCTGGTTGACCTTCGACCAGGGCCACCCGTGTCGCGGGCGGAAGATGCAGCGGCGCACGGCTCTCCAGCTCCGCGCGGGCGTAGCCGGGCTGAGTCCAGGTGGCCAGGGCTCGGCCGGTCGGCCCATCGACTCCCACCAGATGGATCGGTGCGCCCGGCGCAGCGAGAGCAGCCGCGTTCGACCACCAGCGAAGGCACGACTCTCCGATGCGCAGATCGGGGGCCTGCAGCATCCGCACACCGTCCAGAAGAAGGACGGCGCGATATCCGCCGTCAGCGATCGGTTCCGCGCCGCGCGTCGCGACTACCAGTGCAGGTTTGGCCGATACGGCTTCGACGGGGTGCGCGCCGTCTGCCACGATCACGCGGACGCCGGGGAAGGCGCGTCCCAGCTCATCTGCGGTGCGCTCACTGCCGGATGCCGCCAGACGCAGCTGTGCCGAAGAGCACGACGGGCACTTCCAGGCGCCTGCGGACCGGCCGCACCATCCGCACACCGGGACTGCCCCGCGATGCGATGCCCCCAGCGGCCCGCCGCAGTGCGCACATCGGGCCGGCGCGCGGCACTCGGCGCAGACGAGAGTCGGAGCGAAGCCGGGGCGGGCGACCTGCACGAGCACTGGCCCTTCCTCCGTCGCCTTTCGCGCCGCCACGAAGGCTCCGGAGTGCACCCGCTGTGCGGGCTGCTCCATCTCTTGAGGGCTGCTGAGGATGACTCGCGGGAGCACACGACGTGCGGCACGAACGTCGGTCAGCCAACCGAGCTGCACGAGCCGTTCGACGTCACTCGTGCGAGTGTGGCCTGCGAACAGCAGCGCAGAACCCTCCTGCTCCTGGCGCAGCAGCATCGCGTCCCTGCTGTGCACATAGGGCGCGAGTGGCTCGCTGTACAGCGGATCGCCGTCATCCCAGATCGCCACCAACCCTGCCCGCACGGGCGCGTACACGGCAGATCGATTACCGACCACGATGCAGGGCGCCTCTTCGAGGGTCCGCAGGAAGCCGCGGTACCGATCGGGATTGGTCTGCCTGGAGTCATACCGCACGATAGATTCCGCAGGAGCCAGCTCCTCGAGGGCCGCGAGCAGACGATCGAGGTCGCGATGGTCGGGGACGGCGATGATCGTGGATGCTCCGGATGCGAGCATCCGCGTCGCGGCAGCCGCGAGCAGCTGCGTCCAGCGCGGCGCGGCATGGTTCATGCCCGGAATCGCTTCTACCGCTGCGCGTCCGCCCTCGTCGATGACAGCGCGGAGTCCGTCGTACTCGTCGAGAACGGCGTCGGCGCGGGCCGTCGATTCCTCGCCCGGCGTCGCCGCAACGGCATCCGCCTGCCAGGCCTTCTCGACGCGCACCTGGCGTTTGGGGATCACAAGGCGCAGAATGTCGGATGCTGAGCCAGCAGCACGATCTGCCACGCGGCGCGCGAGGCGATAGAGGCGCTCCGGCAGCACCGGAACCTGCGACACCACGCTGTCGACCGTGGACAGCGGTCGCGATGCGTCGTCTTCTTCGGCGATCTCGACGACGTAGGCATCGACCATGCGCCCCGCGGTGCGCAACGGCACGCGAACCCGGACGCCGATAGGGACGTCGCCGAACTCGCCCGGCAGAACGTAGTCGAAGAGGCGATCGAGCTGCGGGAGCGGAGAGTCCAGGAGCACTCGCGCGATCCGTCGGGTCACCGGCGCGCTCCTCGAGTGCACGGGCTCGCCCCGCGCCTGAACATCAGAGTCCCGCGGCGCGACGCAGTTCGTCAGCGCGGTCGGTGCGCTCCCAGGTGAAGTCGGGAAGCTCTCGGCCGAAGTGGCCGTACGCCGCCGTCTGCCGGTAGATCGGGCGAAGCAGATCGAGTCGCTCGATGATCGCCTGCGGCCGGAGATCGAAGACCTCGCGGATCGCATTGGTGATCACTTCATCTGACACCTTTCCGGTGCCGAACGTCTCGACATAGAGCCCGACAGGCCGTGCGACGCCGATCGCGTATGCGACCTGCACCTCGAGGCGGTCGGCAAGACCTGCCGCAACGGCATTCTTCGCGACCCAGCGCATCGCGTAGGCGCCGGAACGGTCGACCTTCGACGGGTCCTTGCCGCTGAATGCTCCGCCACCGTGGCGAGCTGCTCCGCCGTACGTGTCGATGATGATCTTGCGTCCGGTGAGGCCGGCATCACCCTTGGGTCCGCCGGTGACGAACGGGCCCGCGGGGTTGATGAAGTAGCGATCGTCCGAAGGCATCTCGAGACCGGTGTTCTCAAGAACCGGGTCGATCACCAGACGGCGCACCTGCTCAGTGAGCTCGCTCTGCGAAATGTCGGGGTGATGCTGGGTGGAGAGCACCACCGCGTCGATCGTCTTGGGCACGAAGCCCTCATACCCGAGCGTGACCTGGGTCTTGCCGTCAGGGCGAAGGAAGCCCAGCTCTCCAGAGCGCCGCACGGCGGTGAGCCGCTCGGCGATGCGATGCGCGGTGTGTCCAGCCATCGGCATCAGCTCGGGTGTCTCGATCGTCGCGAACCCGAACATGATGCCCTGGTCCCCAGCGCCCAACCCGTCGAGTGCATCGCTGGAACTGCCGTCTCGGTGCTCCTGAGCGAGGTCGACACCGTGTGCGATATCGGTGGACTGCTCCCCTACCGAGATGCTCACACCGCACGAGTCGCCATCGAAGCCTGTCTCGCTCGAGGTGTAACCGATCCCGTTGACGACCTCACGGACGATCGTGGGGATGTCGACGTACGCCTCGGTGCGGATCTCGCCCGCCACGTGGACCAGCCCTGTGGTGACAAGGGTCTCCACAGCAACACGCGATGCAGGGTCTTTAGCGATCAATCCGTCGAGGATGCTGTCCGAGATCTGGTCGCAGATCTTGTCGGGGTGGCCCTCGGTGACGGACTCAGAGGTGAAAAGGCGCAGTGCGCTCATCGAGGAAACAGCCCTCACTCAGCGTGGCGAAGGCGCAGCTTGTCCTCGTTGATCTCGTGGAGCGCGATGGTGAGCGGCTTGTCCTCGACGGACGAGTCGACCAGCGGTCCGACGTTGTCGAACAGATTGCCCTCGTGGAGATCTGCGTAGTAGTCGTTGATCTGGCGCGCGCGCTTGGACGCATAGATGACCAGTTCGTACTTCGACTCGACGCGGTCGAGCAGGTTGTCGATAGGCGGATCGATGATGCCCTTGGTGTGGTGTCCGGCCATGGTGGGACCTCCAGATCAGGCGACGGGTTCGTCGCGAAGTCGATTCGGCGGGCACGCGAAAGGGTTCAGCGTGCGGTCGCCTCAGACAATTCTACGACCTCGCGCGCTGCTGCGGCGACGTCCTCGTTCACAATGCGGTAATCGAACTCGCTCTGAGCAGCCAATTCGCCCTTCGCGGTGCGCAGGCGGCGGGTGCGTTCTTCTTCATCTTCGGTGCCTCGCCCGATCAGACGCTGCACCAGTTCATCCCATGACGGCGGGAGCAGGAAGATGAGAGTTGCCGATGGCTCAGCCGCGCGCACCTGCCTGGCACCCTGCAGGTCGATCTCGAGCAGCACGGTCTTTCCCTCGGCGAGGGCTGCGTCGATCGGTGCGCGAGGAGTGCCGTAGCGAGACTTGTTGTGGACGACCGCGTACTCGAGCAGCTGCCCGTCTGCGATCAGCCGATCGAACTCTCGGTCGTCGACGAAGTAGTAGTGCACTCCGTCGATCTCACCGGGTCGCGGCGGTCGTGTCGTCGCAGATACCGAAAGATGGATCTCGGGATGATTCGCTCGGATGTGCGCGGCGACGGTGCCCTTGCCGACGGCGGTGGGGCCGGCGAGGACGAGCAGCCGGCTGCGACCTGTGCGAGGTACGGGCTGGGGAAAGCGCTCGTCGAGCCAGCGGGTGAGGCTCGCGCGCTGGCGCACTCCGAGACCGCCGAGGCGTTTGACCGGAGCGATTTCGAGGTCAGCGAGGATGCGGTCGCGCTTTCCCACGCCGATCGCGGGAAGAGCGACCAGGAAATCCGTGATCCGCATGGAGCCGGCGACAGAGTCAGCGTCTTCGAAGGCGTGAGCCGCGGCGGCCTGCGGGGTGATGACGCGCATCGTGAGGTCACGCTTGAGCGACGCGCGTGCGCGCCGACGTTCGACCGCGCGACGTGCGGCAGCGGCACGGTCCACTTCTGGCACGGTTCGTTCAGACATCGAGAGCCTTCCGGTAGTCAGCGACGCGTGCGTCGATTGCCGATGCCAGGCCATCGGGGCCAGCCGAGAGGATGCTCCGGCTCTCAGACGCGATCACCGCAGGGGATGCTGCGCCGAAGCGCAGCTGCAGATCGGCGGGCTCAGCGCCCTGTGCGCCGAAACCAGGGCCGAGGATCGGGGCGGCCGGGGCGAATGGGGTGAGCCCCGCGTCTGTCCAGTCCACCGTGGCTCCGATGACGAAGCCGAGACTCCCCCACTGCCCTGCAGGCGTGCTGGCTGCATTGCGGGCGCTGACCTCTGCGACGATCTGCGCAGAAACCGTCTGCGATTGTGCCGTCTGAGAGCGTTGCACGCCCAGTGCTTCGGGGTTGCTGGTGGCGGCGAGCACGAACACGCCCTTGCCGTGTGACTCTGCCAGCGAGAAGGTGCCGTCGAGAGCGCCGACACCGAGGTAGGGGCTGACGGTCAATGCGTCGGCCTCCAGCGGCGAACCCGGAGTGAGCCAGGCCGCAGCATACGCATTCATGGTCGTTCCGATATCGCCGCGCTTCGCGTCGGCGATCACGATGAGGTCGCTCCTCCGCGCAGCATCCAGAACGTCCTCAAGAGCCGCGAAACCCGCCGAGCCGAAGCGCTCGAAGAACGACACCTGCGGCTTCACGAATCCGACGCGACCAGCCGCGGCATCCACTGTGCGCAGGCCGAACTGACGCACGCCGGACGCCGACTCTTCCAGTCCCCACGCGTGCAGAAGAGCGGCATGCGGGTCGACACCGACGCAGAGCGGGCCGTATTCGGTGAGCGCGTGCCGGACGCGCTCACCGAACCGGGAACCGGCGCCCTCTTCGGTCACAGAGCCGCCTGTCGGTCGAGTGCATACTCCTGCAGGCTGCGCACGTCGAAGCCGGTGTCGGCCGCGTCCATACCGCTCACCGCGGCGCCGAGCACCGCCATGGTCGTGAACAGCGCCTTATCGGCCGCAACGGCCGCCGCGCGGATCTCGTATCCGTCGGCACGTGCTGCGCCGCCGGACGGGGTGTTCACCACGATGTCGACCTGGCCGTTGTTGATGAGATCGACGATGTTCTCGCCGCCATCCTGCTGCGTCTCGCTGTACTTGGCGACCACGGTGACCGCGATGCCGTTGCGAGAGAGGATCTCAGCGGTGCCCTCGGTGGCAACGAGCGTGAACCCGAGCTGCTGCAGGCGGTGGGCCGGCAGGATCACTGCGCGCTTGTCGGCGTCTGCGACCGAGATGAACACGGTGCCCGAGGTCGGCATGCCGCCGTAGGCTGCGGCCTGGCTCTTCGCGAACGCGGTCGGGAAGTCCTTGTCGATGCCCATGACCTCTCCGGTCGAGCGCATCTCGGGGCCGAGGACCGAGTCGACGATCTTGCCGTCCTTGGTGCGGAAGCGCTTGAAGGGCAGCACTGCTTCCTTGACCGACACAGGTGCACCCAGCGGAACACGCGAGCCGTCGGATGCCGGGAGCATCCCCTCTTCCTTCAGCTCAGCGATCGTGGCGCCGACCATGATGCGGCTGGCGGCCTTGGCCATCGGGATCCCCAGGGCCTTCGACACGAACGGAACGGTGCGGCTGGCGCGAGGGTTCGCCTCGATGACATAGAGAACACCGGCGCTGATGGCGAACTGCACATTCAGCAGTCCGCGCACTCCGACGCCCTCGGCGATCGCGAGCGTTGCCACCCGAATGCGGTCGACGTCACTGCGGCCCAGTGAGATCGGCGGCAGGGTGCAGCTCGAGTCACCGGAGTGGATGCCGGCCTCTTCGAGGTGCTCCATGACTCCGCCGATGTACAGCTCTTCGCCGTCGTAGAGCGCGTCGACGTCCAGCTCGATCGCGTCGTCGAGGAAGCGGTCGACCAGCAGCGGGGTACCGGGCCCGACGATGACCTCACCGGCGGTACGCACGAAGTAGTCGCGCAGGCTCGGTGTGTCGTAGACGATCTCCATGCCGCGCCCGCCGAGCACGAAGCTCGGGCGCACGAGCACCGGGTAGCCGATGTCTTCTGCGATGGTCACCGCTTCGTCGACGTCGATCGCCGTGCCGTGACGCGGTGCGACCAGGTCAGCGCGACTCAGCAGCTGCGAGAAGAGCTCGCGCTCCTCTGCGATATCGATGGCCTCAGGGCTCGTGCCGAGCACGGGGTATCCCGCAGCCTCGATGCCCTTCGCAAGTCCCAGCGGCGTCTGTCCGCCGAGCTGGCAGACGACACCGAGGATCGTGCCGCTGGCGGCCTCTGCATCGAGCACCTCGAGGACGTCCTCAAGAGTCAGCGGCTCGAAGTACAGCCGGTCCGAGGTGTCGTAGTCGGTCGAGACGGTCTCGGGGTTGCAGTTGACCATGACCGTTTCGTACCCGGCATCCGACAGCGCGAAGGACGCGTGCACGCACGAGTAGTCGAACTCGACGCCCTGACCGATGCGGTTCGGACCCGATCCGATGATGACGACCTTGGTGCGGTCTGAGGGTGCGACTTCCGTCTCGAAGTCGTAGCTCGAGTAGTGATACGGGGTCAGTGCGGGGAACTCGCCCGCGCACGTGTCGACCGTCTTGTACACCGGGCGGATGCCGAGTCCGTGGCGGACGCCGCGGACCTCCGCCTCGGTGATGCCGCGCAGCTGCGCGAGCTGGGCGTCGGAGAAGCCGTGCTCCTTCGCGTGGTGGATGATGTCGGCATCGAACTCGCTCGCGGTGCGGACGGTCTCTGCGACTTCGTTGATGAGGACGATCTGGTCGATGAACCACGGATCGATCGCGGTCGCATCGAACGCCTGCTCGATCGTCGCGCCCTTGCGCAGCGCCTGCTGCAACACGACGATGCGGCCGTCCGTCGGGGTCTTCGAGACCTCGAGCAGCTCTTCCAGAGAACGGCTCTCTTCACCCCAGTGGAAGCTCGAACCGCGCTTCTCGAGTGAACGCAGCGCCTTCTGCAGAGCGGTCGAGTAGTTGCGACCGATCGCCATGGCCTCGCCGACGGACTTCATGGTCGTCGTCAGAGTCGCGTCTGCTGCGGGGAACTTCTCGAACGCGAAGCGCGGAACCTTCACCACGACGTAGTCGAGGGTCGGCTCGAAGCTCGCCGGGGTCACACCGGTGATGTCGTTCGGGATCTCGTCGAGCGTGTAGCCCAGCGCGAGCTTGGCTGCGAGCTTGGCGATGGGGAATCCGGTCGCCTTCGATGCCAGTGCGCTCGAACGCGAGACGCGCGGGTTCATCTCGATGACGATGATCCGGCCGTTGCTCGGGTCGACTGCGAACTGGATGTTGCAGCCACCGGTGTCGACGCCGACCGCACGGATGATGTCGATGCCGATGTCGCGCATCTTCTGGTACTCGCGGTCGGTGAGCGTGAGAGCCGGAGCGACCGTGATCGAGTCGCCGGTGTGCACACCGACAGGGTCGACGTTCTCGATCGAGCAGACGACGACCGTGTTGTCGGCCGTGTCGCGCATGAGCTCGAGCTCGTACTCCTTCCAGCCGAGGATTGATTCCTCGAGGAGCACTTCGGTGGTGGGTGAGTCGTGCAGACCTGCCCCGCCGATGCGGCGGAGGTCTTCCTCGTCGTAGGCGAAGCCCGAGCCGAGCCCGCCCATGGTGAAGCTCGGGCGCACGACGAGCGGGTAGCCGAGCGTCTCGGCGCCGGCAATGAGTTCGTCCATGGTGTGACAGATGACGGATGCCGCAACATCAGCGCCTGCCTCGAGGACGAGCTGCTTGAAGATCTGGCGGTCTTCGCCCTTGTTGATCGCCTCGAAGTTCGCGCCGATGAGTTCGATGTCGTACTTCTCGAGGATGCCGTGGTTGTGGAGTTCGATCGCCGCATTCAGCGCCGTCTGCCCGCCGAGGGTCGGCAGGATGGCGTCGGGCTTCTCCTTGGCGATGATCGTCTCGATGACCTGCCAGGTGATGGGCTCGATGTAGGTCGCGTCGGCGAAGTCGGGGTCGGTCATGATCGTGGCGGGGTTGGAGTTCACGAGAATGACGCGCACGCCCTCTTCGCGCAGCACGCGGCACGCCTGGGTGCCGGAGTAGTCGAACTCGCAGGCCTGACCGATGACGATCGGGCCGGAGCCGATGACGAGGACGGAGTTGATGTCGCTGCGCTTTGGCATTACTTGGCGCCCTTCTGCGTGGAGATGACCAGCTCTGCGAAGCGGTCGAAAAGATAGTTGGCGTCGTGCGGACCGGCTGCGGCCTCAGGGTGGTACTGCACCGAGAAGGCCGGGATCTCGAGGGCGCGCAGCCCCTCGACGACGTTGTCGTTCAAACCGATGTGGCTGACCTCCACCTTGCCGTAGCCGTTCGGGCTGTCGAAGGTGCCCTCCAGCGGCGCATCCACAGCGAAGCCGTGGTTGTGTGCGGTGATCTCAACCTTGCCGGTGGTCTTGTCGAGCACGGGCTGATTGATACCACGGTGGCCGAATGGCAGCTTGTAGGTGCCGAGACCGAGCGCCCGCCCGAGCAGCTGGTTGCCGAAGCAGATGCCGAAGAACGGCAGGCCTTCGTCAAGCACTGCGCGAAGAATCGCGACGTGGTCATCGGATGCCGACGGGTCGCCTGGACCGTTCGAGTAGAAGACGGCAACGGGGTCGATCGCGCGAATGTCATCGATCGTGGAGCGCTGCGGCAGCACGTGGACCTCGAAACCGCGAGCGGCGAGGTTGTCGATCGTGGCCTGCTTGACGCCGAGATCGAGCACCGCGAGGTTGCCGATGCGCTCCCCGATCGCGGTGGTGATGGTGGCGACGTCGACCGAGACCTGCGCGGAGAGGTTCTGGCCACTCATCTCGGGTGCTTCGTGGACGAGTCGAAGCTGTTCAGCGTCGTCGAGTGCTGCTGCGTCGCCCGAGAAGATACCGCCGCGCATGGAACCGGCCGAACGGATGTGGCGGGTGACCGCACGGGTGTCGATCCCGCTGATGCCGACGATGCCGTCCTGGACGAGTACGTCGTCCAGTGAAGCATTCGCGCGCCAATTGGAGACGACGCGTGAGGGGTCGCGCACGATGTAGCCGGCAACCCAGATGCGATCCGACTCGGGGTCTTCATCGTTCATGCCGGTGTTGCCGATGTGCGGTGCCGTCTGCAGAACGATCTGCCCCGCGTAGGACGGGTCGGTGATGGTCTCCTGGTAGCCCGACATTCCCGTGGCGAAGACGACTTCACCAATCGTCGTGCCGACTGCGCCGTATGCACGGCCTGCGTAGCGGGTGCCGTCTTCGAGGACGAGAACGGCGGGTGTCAATGCGGGTGAGCTGGTCAAGACATGGCTCCTGAGTCGTGTGCGGGGATGAGCCGCCGCAGTTCTGAGATAACAGTGTCGGGGGTGCTGGTGGCGCTGCGCAGATAGGAATCGACAATGGTGTCAGCATCCGCGCGCCACGCGATTCGGATGAGACCGCCGGGCTCGACCACCCGATCGATCGTGACGGTGGCTCGGTCGGCCCCTTCAAGTCTGTCCTTCGAGAGGAAGACTGTCGGCGACCCGTCAAGGCACAGGGCGATCCCGCGGTCGGTCACTGCGAGCTCGCCACGGGCCCGGTAGGCCAGAGGCTTGATCGCGAGTCGCTCGAGCGGCTGGTCGTGACGGGTTGTCGACACGTACAGCACCTCGTAGCGGCTGGCGACCTCGGCGTGCTCTGGCACCCCGAGGGGCGCCGTGTATACCGAGTCTCGCCGCAGACGTCGCCGCCAAGCGAACAGCATCGCCAGCAGTGCGATCACGGCGAGAGCGATGGTGATGGCGACGGCGATATCGCGCATGCTCATCGGGTCAGCTCCGGTACGACTTCGCCATCTGCCACGGTGACGACGCCGTGATGGATCGTCCACTGCACGCGACCGGGGAGTTCACGGCCCAGGTACGGCGAGTTCTGGCTGCGGCCATGCAGATCCGCGGCGGTGAACTCCCCCGCGACGCTCTGGTCGTACAGCGTGATCTGGGCCGGCTGTCCCACCGCGAGCGGCGTGCCGTGTCCGGCGATCATTCCGATGCGCGCGGGCGCGGTGCTCATCACGCGTGCGACATCCGCCCAGTCGAGCTGACCTGTCTGAACCATCGCCTGGTGCACGACCCGCAGGGCGCTCTCGAGCCCCACCATGCCGTTGGCCGCCGCCTGCCATTCGCAGGCTTTGTTCTCGGAAGGGTGCGGCGCGTGGTCGGTCGCGACGATGTCGATGGTTCCGTCGGCGAGGCCCTCGCGCACGGCGAGCACATCCTCTTCGCGGCGCAGCGGCGGGTTCACCTTGTAGCGTGCGTCGTATCCGCGAACGAGCTCATCGGTCAGCAGCAGGTGGTGCGGGGTCACCTCAGCCGTGACATTGACGCCCCGCTTCTTCGCCCAGCGGATGATGTCAACCGAGCCGGCGGTCGAGAGGTGGCAGACGTGCAACCGGGAGCCGACGTGCTCGGCGAGCAGAACGTCGCGAGCGATGATCGACTCCTCGGCGACGGCTGGCCAGCCGGTAAGCCCCAGCTCAGCCGACACGGTGCCCTCGTTCATCTGGGCGCCTTCGGTGAGCCTGGGGTCTTGCGCGTGCTGAGCGATGACTCCGCCGAAGGACTTCACGTACTCCAGCGCACGGCGCATGATCAGTGGATCGAAGACGCAGAATCCGTCATCGCTGAACACCCGCACCTTGGCGCGCGAATTCGCCATGGCGCCGAGCTCGGCGAGGCGTTCGCCCCGCTGGCCGATGGTGACGGCCCCGATCGGCTGCACCGTGGCGTATCCAGCTGCTTCACCGAGGGCGAGCTCCTGCTCGACGACGCCGGCGGAATCGGCAACCGGCTCGGTGTTGGGCATCGCGAAGACAGCGGTGAATCCGCCGGCTGCAGCGGCTCTGGTGCCGGTCAGGATGGTTTCGGATGCTTCGTAGCCCGGCTCGCGCAGGTGCGTGTGCAGATCGACGAGACCCGGCAGTGCGACGAGTCCGTCGGCGTCGATGACACGAGCGCCGGTGCGGCTGACTCCGGTGCCGAGTTCGGTGATGATCCCGTTTTCGACGCGAATATCTGCGGTGTTCTCGCCGAGCATCCGCGCTCCGGTGATCACGAGGGTCTCGCTCACAGGTCTCTCCCTCGTTCTTCGATACGTTCTCCTGCCAGCAGCAGGTACAGCACAGCCATCCGCACGGACACACCATTGGTGACCTGCTCGAGTACTGTCGATCGCGGTGAATCCGCAGCTTCGGACGAGATCTCGAGCCCACGGTTCATCGGTCCGGGGTGCATCACAATGCTATCGTCCGGCAGGGCCGCCGCGCGCACGGCGTCCAATCCCCACGTGCGGGAATACTCCCGCTCACTGGGGAAATATGCGGCGTTCATCCTTTCGAGCTGAATGCGCAGCATCATGACAGCATCCGGCCCATCGGCAAGCGCATCGTCGAGCGAGTACTTGACCCGCACCGGCCACTGCGAGATGTTCTGCGGGATCAGCGTCGGCGGGGAGACCAGAGTCACTTCAGCCCCGAGAGTGTCCAGCAGCCAGACATTCGATCGGGCGACACGGGAGTGCAGCACATCGCCGACGATCACGACGCGCACACCCGACAGGTCGCGCCCGCGGCTCTCTGCGCCGAAGCGACGTTTACGGATCGTGAAGGCGTCCAGCAGAGCCTGCGTCGGATGCTCGTGGGTGCCATCGCCTGCGTTCACGACGCCGGCGGAGATCCACCCGCTCGTCGCAAGTGTGCGGGGAGCACCGGAGGCCGAGTGGCGGATGACCACGGCATCCGCCCCCATCGCCTGCAGCGTCTGTGCGGTGTCCTTGAGGCTCTCACCCTTGGAGACGCTCGACCCCTTGGCTGCGAAGTTGATGACGTCGGCCGAGAGGCGCTTGGCGGCCGCTTCGAATGAGATGCGCGTGCGCGTGGAGTCCTCGAAGAAGAGGTTCACGACGGTCTTGCCGCGAAGTGTGGGGAGCTTCTTGACTTCGCGGGACTGCGTGTCCGACATGTCTTCAGCGACGTCGAGGATGCGCAGCGCGGTGGTGCGATCGAGTGTCTTGGTATCGAGAAGGTGTCTCATTCGCCGATCGTCACCTCATCGATGCCGTCGTTCTCGCTGAGACGGACGTTGACGCGCTCGGTGCGTGCCGAGGGGATGTTCTTGCCGACGAAGTCGGGGCGGATCGGCAGCTCGCGGTGGCCGCGATCGACGAGGATCGCCAGCCGCACCACCGCGGGCCGCCCGATCGACTGAATGGCATCGAGGGCGGCACGGATGCTGCGCCCGGAGAAGAGCACATCGTCGACGAGGACGACAGTTCTTCCGTCGATGCCGCCAGAGGGGATCTCGGTGGGCTGCGGAGAGCGCGTCGGATGCTGCGCGAGGTCATCCCGGAACAGCGTGACGTCGAGAGATCCGACGGGGATCTCGGTCTGCGTGATCGAAGTGATCAGCGCTCCCAGACGTGCAGCCAGAGCGACGCCGCGTGTCGGGATGCCCAACAGCACCAGATCGGCCGGACCCTTGTTCGATTCGAGGATCTCATGGGCGATGCGGGTCAGAGCCCGCGAGATATCGGCTTGCTGCAGCACAGTGCGTGCGTTCATCAGCCGCTCCCTTCTCCGCCTCTCTGGACGGTGTTAAAGGTTGCTTGCGTGCCCACTCTACCGGTTTCGGCGGATATGGCGGACTGCTGAGTCTCAGGCGTCCAGCCGCAGTGCGTCCTCGGTGACCGGGCAGTGCTCGGCGCGGATCTCGTGACCGGTGGTCGTCAGGCACTTGCCCGTCTTCAGATCCCACTTCCAGTCGTGCATGCTGCACGTGAGCACGCCATCGTCGTCGACCTTGCCGGTCTTCGTCAGGTCAGCACGCAGGTGCGGGCAACGACGCTGCACGATCCAATCGCCGACCTGAGCATCCTCGGTCTGGTCGGTCTGCTCGGAGTACCAGTTCTCGACGTACTCGATGCGATCCACCGACAGGCACTTGAGGAACGTGGTGAGGAACTCATTGAACTTGCCGCTTCGTCCTACCGAGAACTGCATCGACAGGAAGATCGAGTTGGACCAGTCGATCTCGTGATCGCGGATGTTCGTGGAGACGAGGTCAGCGGGGATCGTGTACCAGTAGATGCACTCCTCCCCCGCGTATTCACGCACCTTGGCCTTGGGGAAGTCGACGACCATATCGAGATCGCCGATGCGGAAGCGCACGCAACCGCCCACACCGAGACGGATGGTGCGGGACTTCTTCAGCAGCGGCTCCCACCACGCCTTGAGCGCGGCGAGGATCTCTTCTGCTGGCAGCGGTTCGGCTCGTTCGGCGACTTCGTCGCGGATCTCCTGCTGGCGACTGGCGCGCTGGGCCTCAAGGTAGGTCCACTTGTCGTCGAAGATGCTGTCGATCTCGTCCTGCGTGTACAGCGTCTGCTCGATCGAGACCAGTTCACCGTTTTCGAGCGTCACGACGGTACCCGGAACGAACAGGCGTCCGTCGTACTGCGGGGCGAGCTCGTTCATGTGCGTGATGAACTGCTTCTGATCGGTGAAGATCGAATCGTCCTGCTGGCCGTATCCGTTGTACTGGAACAGCTCATCACGCAGGAACATCGGAGGGCCTGCCATCGGGAGCACCAGTGGCGCATCGACCTTCTCGACGTAGTACATCGCGCGCTTGTTCTGCGCATCGCGCTTGAGACGTGCGAAGTTCTGTTTGGCCTCCTGAGGGAGGTCGTAGACCATCGGCCACCAGATCGCTCCGGAGGTCTGCGTGAAGTACGCATCCGGCTTGCCGAAGCTCAGAAGCCGCTCGAGATCGAGAGGGTGCGAGTCATTCTGGTTGAGGACCGACGCTGTGCCGTCATCGACGCTCAGCGATGAGTCGCCGATCGGACCGTCGCTGGGGGCGCGCAGCGGTGTGATCATGATCTTCAGCTCGCCGCGTTCGATCACTTCTCCGGCCGGAGCGTAGGTGATGTTCGTGTAGCCGAGAGCCCGAATGTCCTGCTCGAGGTCATCGATGGGGTACTCCGGCAGCAGGACTTCGATATCGCGGCGGATGAAGCGCTGCAGAAGCTTCGGGTCGAAGTGATCGCGGTGCCGGTGGGAGATGTACAGGAAATCGGCCTCACGACCGAGCTTCTCCCAATCGAGTCCGCGGTTGTCGGGGAACGGGAACCAGGAGCCGAAGAACGACGGACCCATGACGGGGTCGCAGATGATGTTTCCGCCGAGTGTCTCGATGAACATCCCGGCGTGGCCGAGTCCTGTGATCCGCATTGCGCTCCTCCTGCTGTGGACCTCACGATTCTACCCGTGGGGCTCCCGGAGCCGACTGAGCGGGGCCGGGTAAATGCCCTCACCCCTCGAACAGTCCACGGATGTCGTCGGCGGTCAGCGATTGCGCGAAGAGCGCCTCATCGTCCATCACCGCGGTGAACAGACGGGCTTTGCGCTGTTGAAGGGCCAGCACCTTCTCTTCGATCGTGCCGGTGGAGATCATCCGATAGACCATGACCGGCCGGTGCTGTCCGATGCGATGCGTGCGATCGATAGCCTGCGCTTCTGCGGCAGGATTCCACCAGGGATCGAGCATGAAGACGTAATCGGCCTCTGTGAGTGTGAGACCGAAGCCGCCTGATTTGAGGCTGATGAGGAACACCGGCTGCTCGCCCTTGCGGAACCCGTCGATCACCTGACGACGATTGCGAGTGGAGCCATCGAGATACGCGAACGGAATGCCGGCCTGCTGCAGTCTGTCCGCGGCAATCTTGAGGAACGAGGTGAACTGGCTGAAGACCAGCGCACGATGCCCCTCGGCGTGCAGTTCGATCACCCGCTCGATGAGGGTGTCGATCTTTCGCGAACCGACATGCGCATCCGCTTCGTCGACCAGTCCGGGGGCGAGACTGAGCATGCGCAGCATCGTGAGAGAGCGGAACACGATGAACCTGTTCCGATCAAGGTCCTGCAGGAGACCGAGCACTTTCTGCCGCTCGCGCTGCAGCACGGTGTCGTACAGGACGCGATGGGGTGCGCTGAGCTCGACGTGCAGGAGCTGCTCCTGCTTCTCCGGGAGGTCGGTGGCCACGAGCTCCTTGGTGCGGCGCAGCATCAGAGGACGAATCCGGCGACGCAACCGTTCGAGCCGTCGCTGGCGGTACTCGCTGCCCTCTTCGTTCTCAGGCACCTTTCCCTTCTCGATCGGCTGAATGTAGTCCTGACGGAACTTCCGGGCGGAGGCGAACAGCCCGGGGGCGGTCAGCTTCAGCAGCGCCCATAGGTCGCTGAGACTGTTCTCCAGCGGCGTTCCCGTCACGGCGAACGTCACGCGCGCGGGGATGGATGCCACCGCTCTGTGCTGTTTCGTCGAGGCGTTCTTCACGAACTGCGCTTCGTCGAGCACGAGCACAGCCCACTCGGTCGACGCGTATTCTTCGGCGTCGAGTCGCACGAGGGTGTACGAGGCGACCACGATGTCGACGTCGCGAGCAAGCTCTTCGACTGAGGATCGGCGTCGCGCCAGTGTCCCGTCGACCACGTGCACGCTCAGCGATGGCGCGAACCTCGCCGCCTCGTCTTGCCAGGTTGCCTGCACCGAGGTGGGCACGACGACGAGAAACGGTCGCTTCTCCCCCGTCGCGCGTGCGTGCAGCATCAGAGTGAGCAACTGGATCGTCTTGCCGAGTCCCATGTCATCAGCGAGGATGCCGCCGAGGCGATGTTCCCAGAGGAAAGCGAGCCAGTCGAAGCCGGCCTTCTGATACGTGCGGAGCTCAGCCTGCAGAGAATCGGGAACCGCCGTGGGCGGCACTCCGGTCACATCGCGCAGTCCCTCGGCGGTCGCGCGCCACGTTGTCGCCGGAATCGCTTCGTCAGCGAGGTCTTCGAACTCTTCCCAGAGATCGGTCTGGTACCGGCTGATGCGCGGCGCCGTCTCCCACTCGGTGAGGTCAGTGGCCTCATCGATGAGTTCCCGCAGCGCATCAAGCGCCGGGTGCGCAAGTGAGAAGTAGCTTCCGTCGACCAGCAGCAGCTTCGTGCGCCGCATGCTCAGAGCAGTGAACAGCGGGGCGAAAGGGATGCTGCGGCCATCGATCTTGACGAGGATGCCGAGGTCGAACCAGTCCGGATCAGCGCTCTCGACCGTGGAGACAGTGATCTCGGGGGCACCGCTGAGCTCGTGATAGTTCTTCGCTTTGCCTGTTCGCACCACCGATACGCCCTGCTCCTGCAAGGCCGGCACGATGTGCGTGACGAATTCTGCGGCATCGACCTCATGGAGCGTGCCGGTCGCCTCGAACGGCGTTCCCGTCACGCGCTCCCAGGTCTGCTCGAGCTCGTCACGGCCGGACTGCTCGCGCATATCATCGCGCACGGCGTCGGATGTCGCGGTGAGCGGATACCTGCCGTACCCCTGGTAGGTCCACTCGAATGCGTAGTCGATGCGATCCCGCGGATGGTGCGCCACCACGAGGGTGGGAACCGGCACCGGCATGACCGGAAGCTCTACTGCCCCGACCGTGTGCACTGGCACGCGTCGCGCAAGCGCCGGGTACGCATCATGAAGGAAGGCGGCCTCCTCGGCGGCAGGAACGACGAGTGTCGCCCGCGCCGTGAGCAGCGCGTGCACGACGGGGCTCAATGGAACCTCCGCAAGAGTCACGGTTGCTCTGGCGCCGACGGGTTCGACGACGTAGATGCCGGTGTGTCCGATCGTGCGCACATGCGCAACATCCGCAGACCGATCGTCGAGAACGACATCGGCGGTGATCGAAAGATCTTCTCCGCTGCGCTCGACCTGCGCGGCGACCGAACCTGCCGAGGCGATCCCCACCTGGAAGCTCTTCTGAGCGGACACGAGTGGAACACCCAGCCCGGTGGCCGCACGCAGGTGCGGCCAGAGCAGAGCCGACTGCACATGATCGAGGATGAGCCAGTCCCCCGCTGTTCCCGACAGCAGCGACTCGCGGGCGATGCTCAGGAGGTCAGCGAACCAGCGCACCTGTTCGGGGCGGAACTGCGAACCTGGACGACGGATCGCATCCCAGGAAGCCTGTCCCTGGATCCACGCGCCGGTGGACTGGCTGCGCATGAGCGGACGCATGCCGAGCAGAAGCTCACCCCCGCCTTTGACGACGTCGCGCACGGTCGCCGTGCGCATCGGACGAGGCGCCCACTGATGCACGCCCTTGCCCTCGCGATGGCGCACCTCGATCCCGAGCGCCAACGACACCGCGCTGCGGCGCGGAGGCGACGATTCAAGCAGCGTCCGCCAGCTCGGGTGACCCGGAACCTCTGAACCGGTGGCAGTCGCCGAGGCAGGCGGCGCAGCCTCGACCTCGGCGTTGCTCACCAGGATGGCCGCGACGATGTGCTTGCAGCCCGAGCGCACAGGGCAGCTGCAGGACGTCGAGGCGACCACAGCGGTCTCGCGACCCGGCGCGACACGGATGACGCAGTGATAATCGGACTGCGCAGAACCGCGCACATCCGCTGCGAGCACCGAGAAGTCCTCATTCCACCGGGAGCGACGCACCATGCCGTCGCGGGCATAGGCGCGCCCGCGATCGAAACTGCCGGCGTCCGTGAACCGCCGCAGCGCAGACAGATCTATCAGCGGGGCGGGCATACCGGGATCCTCCCGCGAACCACCGACAACCGATCAGTCAGCTTGCGCGTGCGACTCTGGCGAGCACTCCGTGCACGAATGCACCGGAGTCATCAGTGGAGAACTCCTTGGCGAGCTCGACGGCCTCATCGATTGCGACCGCGGTCGGTACCTCGTCGTTGTAGAGGATCTCCCACGCGCCCATCCGCAGCAGCGCACGGTCAACAGCGGGCATGCGCTCGAGCTTCCAGTCGCGACTGTGGGTCACGATGCTCTCGTCGATGTCATCGCGGTGATCGATGATTCCATCGATGATCTCGCGGGCGTAGAGCCAAGATGCCTCACGAGCGGGCTCGCTCGCGGCCCGTTTGGCCTCTGCCGCAAGGGTGACAGCGATCTCATCTCCACGGACATCCGAGGAGAAGAGAATGTCGAGTGCGCGTTTGCGCGCCTTCGTCCGAGCGCTCACGCCTTACTTCTCGCGGCCGAGGTAGTCGCCCGTGCGAGTGTCGACCTTGATCTTGGTGCCCGTCTCAACGAACAGCGGCACCTGCATCTCGTAGCCGGTCTCGACTGTTGCGGGCTTGGTGCCCGCGGACGAACGGTCGCCCTGGAGGCCGGGCTCGGAGTACGTCACCTCGAGGATGACGGACGTGGGCAGCTCGATGTACAGCGGGTTGCCGTTGTTGAGCGCGATCGTGACCTGAGTGTTCTCGAGGAGGAAGTTCTTCGCGTCGCCGACGACGACATCGCTCAGCGTGAGCTGGTCGAAGTCGGTGGTGTCCATGAACACATAGCCGTCGCCATCGGCGTAGAGGTACGTGAAGTCACGACGGTCGACGTTCTCGATGTCGACCTTCGCGCCGGCGTTGAAGGTCTTGTCGTTGGTGCGTCCGGTGACGACGTTCTTCAACTTGGTGCGCACGAAGGCGCCGCCCTTGCCGGGCTTGACGTGCTGGAACTCCACAACGGTCCAGAGCTGTCCGTCGAGATTGAGGACGACGCCGTTCTTGATGTCTGCGGTGGATGCCATTCGAGAGAGTTCCGTTTCGTTGAAGGAGAGACCGCTCACTGAGCCTGTCGAAGTGTGTGGTCGACTGTCGATTCTACGGGATGAGTGGAGCGAGCCGTGCGACGGCGGTCGCGTATCCCGTCACGCCCTCGCCGATCACTCGCACGGCGGCGACATCGTGGAGGTACGAGAAGCGTCGGAATTCCTCGCGCGCATTGACGTCCGAGATGTGCACTTCAGCGAACGGCAACGACACTCCGGTGAGCGCATCGCGCAATGCCACCGAGGTGTGGGTCAACCCACCGGGATTGATCACGATGCCTGCGCAGTCTTCGCGCGCCGCGTGGATCGCGTCGATGAGCACGCCCTCGTGATTGCTCTGGATCGTGCGCAGGTCGAAGCCGACCTGCGCGGCGGCATCCGACGTGATCTTCTCGACGTCGGCGAGTGTCGAGGTGCCGTATGTTGCGGGATCCCGGATGCCGAGGAGGTTCAGGTTCGGCCCGTTGACGAGCAGCAGACGCCGGCTCATGCGCCGATCTCCTGATACGCGGCGAACAGCAACGATTCGTCCGGCGCCTGCAGCACCGTCGGCTTGGCGATGTCGTCGAGGACGATGAAACGCAGCATCCCCCCACGGCTCTTCTTGTCGCGCTGCATGGACGCCAGCAGCTGCGACCACGCCCCGGCACGGTACGTGGTCGGCAGCCCCAGGGACTCGAAGATGGAGCGGTGCCGATCGACCGCGGCATCCGAGAGCCGCCCCGCAAGACGGGAGAGCTCTGCCGCGTACATCATGCCGATCGAGATCGCCGCGCCATGTCGCCACTGGTAGCGCTCGGCGTGCTCGATAGCGTGTCCGAGCGTGTGCCCGTAGTTGAGGATCTCGCGCTGACCTGCTTCACGGAAGTCCTCCGAGACCACCGTCGCCTTCATCTGGATCGCGAGCTCGACCGTGCGGCGGAACTCATCGGTCGTCGTGTCGACTGCGCGGGATGGGTCGGCTTCGATGATGTCGAGGATCTCCGGCGCCCAGATGAAGCCGGCCTTGACCACTTCGGCGTAGCCGGCGGTCGCCTCGTTGGCACTGAGACTGCCGAGCTCATCGAGATCGCCGATGACCGCTCGCGGCGCCCAGAAGGCGCCGACGAGGTTCTTGCCTTCCGCGGTGTTCACTCCGGTCTTGCCGCCAACAGATGCATCGACCAATCCCAGCACCGTGGTGGGGATCTGGACGACCTGCACGCCGCGCAGCCAGGTCGCTGCGACGAAGCCCGCCAGGTCTGTGACCGATCCGCCGCCGTAGCCGATCACCGCATCGGTGCGGGTGAAGTCGGACTGACCCATGACCTGCCAGCAGAATGCGGCGACCTCGATGCGCTTGCCCTGCTCTGCGTCTGGCACCTCAGCGAGCATCACTTCGCGCCCCGCATTGGCGGTATCGGCCAGCAGCCGGTCCCGAAGCTCCGCAGCTCGTGCGGCGAGCGTCGGAGGATGAACGATGAGGATCTTTCGGACCGCTGGGTCCAGCGCGCTCGAAACCTGGTCGAGGATGTTCCGACCGACCGTGATGTCGTAGGACGCCTGACCGGTCACGCTGATCGTGGTGCTGCTCATGATTGCTCTCTCCTCCATGCCGCGATCTCACTCGCGATGCGCTGCATCGGCCTGTGAGAAGTGTCGAAGGTCACATTCGCGACCTCGTCGTACCAGCCACGGCGCTGTTCGTAGATCTGCTTCCAACGCACGAGCGGGTCATCGTCACCCGCGAGAAGCGGTCGTGCGCTGCCGCGAACCCGGTGCGCGACGGCATCCGCGGTGACATCGAGAAAGACGACCGGATGCTGCCGCAGGAGTTCCCGCGTCTGCGCACTCACCACCGCGCCGCCGCCCAGCGAGATGACGCCGTTCTCGAGGAGAGCCGCCGCCACCGCTCGGCGTTCGAGTTCACGGAACTGCTCCTCGCCGCGTTCGATGAAGAGCTCTGCGATCGCGCCATGTTCAGACGCGATCCGCTTGTCCGTGTCGATGAAGTCCACTCCGAGATGCTTCGCCACCCGGCGACCGACGCTGGTCTTGCCCGCGCCCATCGGGCCGACGAGCACAAGCGTCAGCGCGTCAGAGCTGCGCATCGAGAGCGATCAGCGCAGCCTCCGACGCGGGCGCCGTACGCAGCTCAGCGGGGATCGCGTTGAGGTAGCCCTTGAGGTTGCGGCGCGTCTCGCGGATGCTGTCGCCACCGAACTTCTCGAGCACGGCGCGCGCGAGTTCGACGGCGACCATCGCTTCAGCGACGACGCCAGCGGCCGGAACTGCGCAGACGTCGGAGCGCTGGTGATGTGCGTTCGCCGCCTCGCCGGTTGCGGTGTCGATCGTGCGCAGCGCGTGCGGGACGGTCGCGATCGGCTTCATACCGGCGCGAACGCGCAGGACGGTGCCGGTGGACATGCCGCCCTCCGTACCGCCGGCGCGATCGGATGCGCGGGTGATGCCGTCGTCCGTGACGAAGAGCTCATCGTGCGCGGCCGAGCCGCGACGACGGGTCGTCTCGAAGCCATCGCCGACCTCGACGCCCTTGATCGCCTGAATGCTCATCAGCGCCTGTGCGAGACGCGCGTCGAGGCGACGGTCCCAGTGCACATGCGAGCCGAGCCCAGGAGGAAGTCCGTAGGCGAGCACCTCGACGACGCCGCCGAGCGTGTCGCCAGCCTTGCGAGCGTCGTCCACCTCTTCGACCATCCGCGCAGACGTCTCGCTGTCGAAGCACCGCAGCGGATCAGCATCGAGAGCATCGACGTCGTCAGGAGTCGGCAGTGCGGCGTCTTCGGGAGAGCGCACCGGACCGATCGAAAGCGTGTGGCTGACCAGTCGGATCCCCAGCTCGCTCAGGAACGAGCGCGCGACAGCGCCCAGCGCGACGCGCGCAGCGGTCTCACGAGCACTCGCCCGCTCGAGGATCGGACGCGCCTCATCGAAGTCGTACTTCTGCATGCCGACGAGGTCCGCGTGCCCGGGCCGGGGCCTGGTGAGCGG
This sequence comes from Microbacterium sp., assembly GCF_048259935.1. Classification (GTDB taxonomy): domain Bacteria; phylum Actinomycetota; class Actinomycetes; order Actinomycetales; family Microbacteriaceae; genus Microbacterium. The sequence continues at coordinate 124,564 of NZ_JBLXHF010000006.1, forward strand.
AGCAGAGCGACCGCGTGACTTGTCGGTGATCTCGACGGGTTCGGGGTTCATGACCTCGATCCACTTCGGCCACTCCGTGTTGCCGATGCGCAGCGCGATCGGGCTGCCGAGCGTCTTGCCGTGGCGCACGCCGCCGGAGATGGTCAGTTCGTCCTGCTCGAACTTCATCCGCGAGCCGCGGCCGTAGCCGAGCTTTCGACGAGCGAGGTCGGCCTGGATCGCCTCGGAGGAGATCGGGACGCCGGAGGGCAGACCCTCCATGACGGCGATGAGTTCTGGGCCGTGCGATTCGCCGGCTGTGAGCACGCGGAGCATTGCTCTAGTCTCCCACGTACGCGGATCGCATTTCGTCACGCACTCGCGCTTCGTCATCAAGCGGGCGCAACGGGTCGCCATGCAGGAACACCCGCACCTGACGGAGCGCCTGATGCAGCAGCATCTCGGAGCCGGAGACGACCCGTCCGCCGTGCCATGCGTCGGCCAATGCAGAGGGCCAGGGCTCGTATGCCACCTCGAAGAGATCGCCGCCGGACTCAGCGAGTGCGGCGCTCACGGAGGCATCGAGAACAGTGCCAGAGGGCAGGGTCGCGATTGTCAGATCGACCGCTGGTCCGGTGGTGTCGAGCCCGGTGACCTCGACCCGCACCCCTAGCCGCTCCCCCAGCGCCCTGAGTCCTTCTGCACGCTCGGGGCGTCGTGCGCGCACCTCGACTCGGGACGCGCCGCATTCAGATGCCGCAACGAGCGCGGAAGCCGCTGTGGCCCCGGCTCCCAGAATGCGCACGGCCGCGAACTCCGCGATTGCGTTCTCTGCCAACGCATCGAGGATGCCGCCGACATCGGTGTTGAACCCCTGCGACTCTGGGCCCAGCAGCATGGTGTTCACCGCACCGGTCAGTTCGGCATGGCGGTCACGCGAAGAGGATGCCGCAAAGGCAGCTTCTTTCAGCGGCATCGTCAGAGACAGTCCTCGCCAGGTCGCATCGAGTGCGCTCAATTCGCCGCTGAAACGCTCGGCGCTCACCTGCCTTCGCCCGTACTGCCAGTCCAGTCCGAGCGCATGATAGGCCGCGGCGTGCAGTGCCGGCGATCTGCTGTGCTCGATCGGATCGCCCCAGACCTCGAGACGGTGACGCGTCATGGCGTCAGCATCCCTCGTCGGGGTTCGCCTGACACCACTGATGCCACTCCTTGATGGCAGCCTGGTGCTCTTCGTAGGTGGTGGAGAAGACGGTCTCTCCGGTGTGCGGGTTGATCGTCACGAAATACAGCCATGGGCCGTCTGCCGGGTGCATCGCAGCCTCGGTAGCCGCGTCGCTGGGGCTGGCGATCGGGCCGATCGGCAGCCCTTCATGGACGTAGGTGTTCCACGGGTTGTCGTCGAACTGCGCCTCCTCAGAGGTGCTCAGCACACCGGCGTGAAGTTCGCCGTAGCCGTACTGCGACGTGGAGTCCATCTGCAGCTTCATTCCGTCGTCGAGACGGTTCTGAATGACGCGTGAGACCTTGGCGAAGTCATCCGTTCGACCTTCTCGCTGGATGACCGACGCGATGGTGAGGATCCGCTGCTCGTCGCCTGCGGCCACGCCGGCCGCGCTGAGCGACTCGCGGGTGCGATCGACCATGCGGGCGATCACCTGCGTGGCGGTCGCTTCCGGGTCGAAGGTATACACGGCGGGGAAGAGCCAGCCTTCGAGATCCGCAGCTGCCACGCCATAGACGCTCGGGTCGGCGACGGCGGCCTGTAGCTCTTCGAGAGGAATGCCGACTCCCTCGGAGATGAGCGGAAGCGAGGAATCGACTGTGCCGCCCTCTGCGATGGCCACGGTGTTCTCAGACTTGTTCGCGGGATCCTGAAGAGCCTCGAGAGCGGCCGCTGCCGTCATCTTCTGCTGCAGTGTGTATACGCCGGGGTAGAACGTGAATGCGATGTTCTCATCGACGAGGTAGTCGTAGAAGACGCCGTCGGTCCGTGTCACACCGGCCTCGAAGAGCGCCGTCGAAACGTTGGATCCGGTGTCGCCCTCGCGAATCGTGACGGTCGCTTCGCCGGTGGCGAGCCCCGCCTCCCAGTCTGCGGGCGGACCCCATCCCATGACATCCCTGATCTGATCGCCGTAGGTGTTCATCACCCAGAACCCCGCACCGACGGCGCCGCCGATCAGTGCCAACACGATGATCAGCGCAACGAGACAGCCTGTGCGGCGCTTCTTGCGACGTTTGCCGCCGGATCCCGTGCCGTCGTCGTCTTCGGCAGCGAAGAGGTCGTCGAGTGTGGCGGCGGGCTTGTCTCCTGCCGCTGGAGTCGGAACGGGAGCGTCCTCCGCAGGGAGTGCGTCACCAGAGTCCGCCCGTGGTGCGGCAGAGGCATTCTCCACATGCGAGGTCCTGCGAGCCTGCTGCGTCTGCTCGCGCATCGCTCGGCGCGAGCCGGGCGTGGGGGGTGCGGAGTTCGCTGCCGGCGCCTGATGAAGCGGCTCGGGAAGATTCGCGAACAGATCGTCAGACAGGCCCTGCGACTTCTGCTCGCGGTGCTCTCGTTCGGGCATGCTCAGATGGGCTCCTCAGCTCGCGGAACCAGAACACCTGCCGGGCTGCCGGTGCTCTTCTCCGTGTCGATCGCGTGCTGCAGCAGAACCACCGCGGCGACCTGATCGACAATGCTACGAGAATTTCGCTGTGTTCTGCCAGATGATCGCAGTGCGGCGTGTGCGGACACCGTGCTCAGACGCTCGTCCATCAGCCGTACCGGGATCGATGTCAGCTCCTGCAGCGCCGCTGCGAACTCGCGGGCATCCGCCGTGGACGGCGTTTCCGCGCCCTGCATGTTCACCGGCAGACCGACGACGAACTCCAGCGGCTCGTACTCGCTCGCGATCTCTGCGATGCGCGCGAGCGAAGCATCCGAACGCGGCACCGTCTCGACGGGGACCGCGAGCATCCCGTCGGGGTCGCACCGCGAGATGCCGACGCGGGCTTTACCGACATCGACACCGAGACGGACCCCCCGGCGAAAACCAGTCACGCGCTGCGCAGGTCGGTCGTGATCGCCTCGAGTGCGGCGCCAAGGGATGCCGCATCCGTACCGCCGCCCTGGGCAACGTCGTCACGCCCGCCGCCACCGCCACCCAGCACGGAGGCTGCGCGCTTGGCGAGCACACCCGCCTTGGCACCGGCTGCACGGGCAGCCTCGTTGGTCGCGACGACGACGATCGGCCGTCCTCCCGCGATACCGCCGAGCGCGACGACCGCAGCGTCGGCGCCGAGGCGCTCGCGCACGCTCAGCGCGAGACCGCGAACGTCGTCGCCGGATGAGACTTCACCCACCGACACCGCAGCGACACGGTATGCACCCACGCGCTGGGCCGCCTCGGCGATTGCCGGGACCCGACCCTCGCGCTCCTTCGCCTCGAACTGCGCAATGCGCTTCTCGGCGGCCTTCAGATTCGCGGCGATCTCGGCGATGCGTTCCGGCAGCTGCTCGCGAGGGGTCTTCAGCGAGGAAGTCAGCTGCGAGACGATCGCGCGCTCTGCAGCCAGCTCGCGGAATGCGTCCTGACCCACCAGCGCCTCGATGCGGCGGTTGGATGCGCCCACTGAGGACTCCCCCACCAGGCTGACGATGCCGATCTCAGAACTGGATGAGACATGCGTGCCGGCACACAGCTCGCGAGACCATGGTCCGCCGATGTCGACCATCCGCACGACATCGCCGTACTTCTCGCCGAACAGCGCCATCGCGCCCGCTTCTCTGGCGTCGTCGAGGGAGACGATGCGCGTCGTCACCTCGAGAGCGTCCTGGACGGCGCGGTTGGTGATGTCTTCGATCTCGGTGCGCGTGTCTGCAGAAAGAGGCTGCGACCAGGAGAAGTCGAACCGCATGTAGCCCGCGCGGTTCAGCGAACCCGCCTGCGTCGCGCTCGATCCGAGGGTGTCGCGGAGAGCCGCGTGCACCAGGTGCGTTGCAGAGTGCGCCTGACGCGCAGCGCGACGGTTGGCGGCGTCGACCACCGTCGTCGCACGATCATCGACGGCGACGCTTCCTGTGCTGACCTGGACCGTGTGGCTGATCAGGCCGGGAACCGGCTTCTGCACGTCGAGCACTTCGAGCTCGAACCCGGGGCCGACGATCATGCCCTTGTCAGCGACCTGGCCACCGGACTCGGCGTAGAGGGCAGTCTCGGCGAGGATGATCTCGGCCACGTCGCCCTCGGAGGCTGTGGTGACAGGGTGCCCATCGATGAGAATGCCCAGAACGCCGGACTCGGCCTCGAGGTCGGTGTAACCGGCGAATGCGGTCTCTCCGAGTGCGCGGAAGTCGCGGTACACCGAGACATCGGCGAGCTGGCGACGACGGCTCTTCGCATCCGCCTTCGCGCGGGTGCGCTGCTCGGTCATCAGCTCATCGAACGCGCCGCGATCAACGCTCAGCCCCTGCTCCTGGGCGATCTCGAGCGTGAGGTCGATCGGGAAGCCGTACGTGTCGTGCAGCAGGAACGCCTCAGAGCCGGCAAGCGTCTGCGTTCCGGCCTTCTTCGTGTCGCCGAGCGCGAGATCGAGAATGGTCGAGCCCTGCGCGAGAGTACGGAGGAAGGTCTCCTCCTCGGCGACCGCCAGGGACGAGAGACGATCCCACTCAGTCTCGAGCACAGGGTAGGACGCCTTCATCGCATCGCGCGACGCGGCGAACAGCTCAGGGAACGTGGGAGCGTCCACGCCGAGAAGGCGCATCGAGCGCACTGTGCGGCGCATGAGGCGGCGCAGGATGTACCCGCGGCCATCGTTGGCCGGCTTGACTCCGTCAGAGAGCAGCATGAGAGAGGACCGCACGTGATCTGCGATCACGCGGAAGCGGACATCGTCCTCATGCGAGACGCCGTACTTGCGGCCCGAAATCTCCATGGCGCGGTCGAGAACCGGTCGAACCTGGTCGGTCTCGTACATGTTCTCGACGCCCTGCTTGAACATGGCGACGCGCTCGAGACCCATTCCGGTATCGATGTTCTTCTTCGGGAGGGGTCCCGCGATGTCGAAGTCGACCTTCGAGCGCACCTCGGAGAGCAGCTCCTGCATGAAGACCAGGTTCCAGATCTCCGTGAAGCGGTTGTCGTCGACGATGGGTCCGCCGTCGCGACCGTAAGCCGGTCCGCGGTCGATGTAGATCTCGGAGCAGGGACCAGCGGGTCCGGGCTGACCGGTGTGCCAGTAGTTGTCTTCCTTGCCCATGCGCTGAATGCGCTCGGCGGGGAGGCCCGCGATCTTCTGCCAGAGAGCGGCTGCTTCATCATCGGTCTCGTAGACGGTGACCCAGATGTCCTTCTCGGCGAAGCCGAGGCCGCCATCGGCCTCGGATGAGGTCAGCAGCTCCCAGGCGTAGCTGATGGCGCCCTCTTTGAAATAGTCGCCGAAGGACCAGTTGCCCAGCATCTGGAAGAACGTGCCGTGGCGAGCGGTCTTTCCGACCTCTTCGATGTCGTTGGTGCGGATGCACTTCTGCAGGTCGGTCGCACGAGGAAACGGCGCAGGGAGCAGCCCCTGCAGGTACGGCACGAACGGCACCATGCCGGCGATCGTGAACATGACGGTGGGGTCATCGCTCACGAGAGATGCCGAAGGCACAACGGTGTGACCGTTCTTCTCGAAGTAGGAGAGATAGCGCTGCGCGATTTCCGCGGTTTTCATTTGGGTACGGCTGTCCTTGTGTCAGACGGACGGATGCTCCGCGGGATGCGGCATCCGGGAGGTGATCAGTTCTCGCGGAGCTCGATGAGACGGGCTTCCTGTTCACGGTACGCGTCCGAGAGGATCGCGGTGAAACCCGTGATGCGCGCGTCGACCTCTGCGAGAAGGTCGTGTCCTCGCGGGTCCTTGTTCATGAAGTGCGCGGCGACGAATCCGCCGATCACGCCGATCAGGAACCACAGAAAGCTCTTCATGTCGTCATCCTCATCATCGGGCCGCGGCACGCGGCCTTTCCATCGTAGGCGGAAACGGCAGAAGGCGCCGGGATCTCTCCCGGCCCCTTCTGATGAAACGCTGTATCAGCGAGCCGCGTAGTACTCGACGACGAGCTGCACTTCACAGGTCACGGGGACCTCAGCGCGCTTCGGACGACGAACCAGACGGGCCTGCAGCTTGTCGAGCTCGACCTCGAGGTAGCCGGGAACCGGGGGAAGCACTTCGGCGTGACCGCCGGCTGCTGCCACCTGGAAGGGCTCGGTACCCTCGCTGCGCGGCTTGACGTGGATGATCTGACCCGGCTTCACGCGGAAGGACGGGCGGTCGACGAGCTGGCCGTCGACCATGATGTGACGGTGCACGACCATCTGGCGAGCCTGTGCCGTGGTCCGGGCGAAGCCCGAACGGAGCACGAGGGCGTCCAGACGCATTTCGAGCAGCTCGACCAGGTTCTCACCGGTCAGGCCGTCGACGCGACGTGCCTCGTTGAACGCGATGCGCAGCTGCTTCTCGCGGATGCCGTACTGCTCGCGCAGACGCTGCTTCTCACGGAGACGGACGGCGTAGTCGCTGTCAGCCTTGCGCTTGGTGCGGCCGTGCTCACCCGGAGCGTAGGGACGCTTCTCGAGGTAGCGGGCAGCCTTCGGGGTGAGGGCGATGCCGAGGGCGCGGGAGAGACGCACCTTGCGGCGGTCCTGGGACTTCGTAACCACGAAGTATTCCTTCCGATGACGTGGACGTGTCTTTCACGTCTCACGGACGTATCTCGACGCTCTGCCTGATGCGCGCACGCCGGGGCGCGCAGAAGGTGGGGTGTGAACGTAGAGATGCCCGAAAACTGTGTTTCGAGCCGCTCAAGTCTAACAGACCGGGTAACACGCGGTTTCTGCGCCCGCTGCAGGGTCAGCGACCGTCGAGGATCCGACGAATGCGCTCGAGCCGAGCGGAGACTTCGCGCTCTGCGCCCAGTGCCTTGGGCTGGTAGTAGCGACGGCCCTGCAGCTCGTCGGGGAGGTACTGCTGAGTGACGATGCCGAGGTCGTCGTCGTGCGGATACTTGTAGCCCTTGCCGTGTCCGAGCCGCTTGGCCCCGGCGTAGTGGGCATCGCGAAGGTGCAGCGGCACCCGACCGAAATTGCCCGCCCGAACGTCGGCGATCGCGGCGTTGATCCCGGAATAGGCCGCGTTGGATTTCGCTGTGGTCGCGAGGTAGACCGTCGCTTCAGCGAGCGGGATGCGTCCTTCGGGCATGCCGATGAAAGCGACCGCGTCGGCTGCCGCTGTTGCGATGACCAGTCCTTGCGGGTCAGCGAGACCGATATCTTCTGCCGCGGAGATCACCAGACGCCGAGCGATGAAGCGCGGGTCCTCCCCTGCTTCGATCATTCGGGCGAGGTAGTGCAGCGCGGCATCCGGATCTGAACCGCGGATGGACTTGATGAACGCACTGATCACGTCGTAGTGCTCATCGCCCTGACGGTCGTAGCGCAGCAGCGCCCGATCAACCGCCTGTGCGACGTCGTCGGCCGTGACGACGCTGCCATCAGCGCCTTCTTCGGCCGTCGACACTGCCACTGCTGCGGCCGCTTCGAGACCGGTGAGCGCACGGCGCGCGTCACCCGAAGCGAGGCGCACGAGCGCCGCGCGCGCGCCGTCTTCAACGGAGACGCTGCCGTTGAGCCCACGTGCGTCGGTCGTCGCGCGGTCGATCAGAAGTGCGACATCGGCATCGGTCAGAGGCTGAAGAGTGAGAAGCAGAGACCGCGAGAGCAGCGGCGAGATCACAGAGAACGAGGGGTTCTCGGTTGTGGCCGCGATGAGGATGACCCAACCGTTCTCCACCCCTGGCAGAAGAGCATCCTGCTGGGCCTTGGTGAACCGGTGGATCTCGTCGAGGAAGAGAATCGTGGTCTGGCCATACAGGTCGCGCTGGGTGATCGCTTCTTGCATCACCTCACGGACGTCCTTGACTCCTGCCGTGATCGCAGAGAGCTCGACGAAGCGTCGGCCCGACGACCGGGCAATTGCCTGCGCCAGAGTGGTCTTGCCGGTGCCTGGCGGACCCCACAGGATGATCGAGACGGCGCCGGGCGATGCGGCATCCGGATCTGCCAGCGCGACAATGGGCGATCCCGCGCGCAGCAGGTGCTGCTGGCCCGCCACCTCGTCGAGCGAGGTGGGGCGCATCCGCACGGCAAGGGGCGTCTGTCCCGAGAGCAGCGGAGCGGAGGTCATACACCCAGGCTAATGCTCACCGGGGACAACGCTCACCGGTAGGCTCACCTGTGGCGCGGACCCCGCGCGCCGTGGGAAGGATGATGATGGCGAGTCGTGGATCGAAGGACGCCCAGCGTTCGAAGGCCTCTGCCGAACGCGCACGGATTTACGCAGCGCGGACCTCGTGGCATGAGGGCCAGATCAGCCGCCGAGTACGTGACAACACGATCGCTGCCGTCATCGGAGGGCTGATCATCGTGGGTGCCATCGTCAGCCAGTCCGTCCACGCGGCTGTGACCGCCCCTGAGCCGGAGCCGAGCGAGGCTTCGACTCCCGCGGTCGTCGAGAACCCGTTCGCGGACCTGTTCCCGGTTACGACGCCGACCGAATAGACGAGATCTCACACTCCTGATGCGCGTATGTGAGCGCTTCGCTCCACAGCTGTAACGCAAGACGCCTCTGCCGGAAACGCCGGTGAGTCACGCTGAATCTCATTCAGCATCCGAACTCGCCCGTTCTCTCTGGAGGTTGCCCGTGTCCTACATCAAACCCGCCGAACTCGTCACCCGCATGGTTGACGCCGGCGCCTACAAGATGCAGCTGTCCACACGCGACACGCTGATCCGCTCGTTCATGGCAGCCGCATTCCTGACCATCGGTGCGGCGTTCGCCGTGACTGTCTCCACTCAGACCGGGCAGCCGCTGCTCGGTGCACTGCTGTTCCCGATCGGCTTCGTCATCCTCTACCTGTTCGGCTACGACCTGCTCACCGGCGTCTTCACCCTCGGGCCGCTCGCCGTGCTCGATCGTCGCCCAGGCGCGACGGTGGGCGCGATGCTGCGCAACTGGGGACTGGTCTTCCTCGGCAACTTCGGCGGCGCATTGCTCGTCGCCGTTCTGATGGCGATCTACTTCACGTACGGGTTCTCCACGGCCCCCAGTGCCGTCGGCGAAGCGATCAGCGAGATCGGGCACGGACGCACCGTCGGATACGCTGACCACGGCGCTGCGGGGATGCTCACGCTGTTCATCCGCGGGGTGATGTGCAACTGGCTCGTCTCCACCGGTGTCGTCCTCTCGATGGTCTCCGACAACGTCATCAGCAAGATCGTCGCAATGTGGCTGCCGATCATGCTGTTCTTCTACATGGGCTTCGAGCACTCGGTCGTCAACATGTTCCTGTTCCCGTCGGGTCTGCTCCTGGGCGCGGACTTCACGATCATGGACTACCTGATCTGGAATGAGATCCCCACTGTGCTCGGAAACCTCGTCGGGGGTCTGCTGTTCGTCGGCCTCCCGCTGTTCATCACCTACGGCCGCCCCGCTGCCCGCCGCGTTCGGAAGTCCGCCAAGCTCAAGAACCTGGCAGCAGAACCGGTAGCCCCCGTGGCCACCGTTGCCCTCGCGAAGCACGACGCGGAGCGTGAACCGGTCAGCGTGAGGTGACCTGATAGCGCGAATGCCCCGGTGAGATTGACGCTCACCGGGATATTCGCGTGTGTGCGGTTGTTCAGACGAGAGCGGATGCTTCGCTGAAACGCTCTGCGATCACGGCTGCGATGCGCGCGTCTGGCCCGAGCGGAGCTGTCACAAGATCTGCGCCGGACGCGCGGACGAGCCCGGCGAAGAATCCCGGAGCGAGCACATGGCTCGCCGCAATCACTCGTGCCGCTCCGGATGTGCGGGCCGCAGCGACAGCGTCGCTGACACGGGGAACGGATGCTGAGGCGTAGCCCACCGTCAGCGGCACGGGGATGCGAGCCTGCAGCAGCTCCGCGACCATCTCGACTTCGCGGGCAGCATCCGGGTTACTGGAACCGGCCGCGGCGAGCACGACGTGATCTCTGTGCCTCCACCAGGCTCCCACCGTCTCGACAAGTCGATCCACGAGCACCTCGGTGATGAGCGGATGCGTGCCCAGAGGCGCGGTCTGCTGCACGTTCGGGTGAGCGCCCACCGCCCGACTGATGTCGATGGCGGTGTGGTATCCCACCGAGAGCAGCAGCGGAACGACGACGACATCGCCGTTCGCGGCCTCGAGAGCCAGGACCTGCTCGAGCCGCGGCTGCTCGACATCGACGACTGCATGAGCCACGCGCATGCCGGGAAGCAGCGCACGCACCGCATCGACCAGCGAGCGCACCGCCTCCTGTCCGAACGGGTCTGCTGTTCCGTGAGAGCACGCCACGAGCGTCGTCATCTGGGCTCCTCCACTGCGAGTCGGTATCCGCGTTTGACCACGGTCTGGACGATGTCGATGCCTCGCAGTGATTCGCGCAGGCGCGCCACGGCCATCTCAACGGCGTGTGCACCGCGTCCAGCGCGCACGGACGCGGCCGCGATCTCATCTCGGGAGAGCACTCCGCCCCGGGCGTCGAAGAGCGCACTGAGGGCGCCGGCCGCGGTGCGGGAAAGCGGAATGAACGTCCCCGCGACCACCACGCCTCTGCTGCGCATGGACACTCGGCCCGCGCGAGTGGGCAGGGACGGCGCGCTTCCCTGCTCGCTGAAGTAGCCGATCGCGCAGCGTGCGAGCGATCCGAGTCGTCCGCGATCGGCGACGGTCGTGCGAAGCCCCGCGTCTTCCAGGACCGTGGCGGTGATCGGCCCGACTGCACCCAGCAGCAACCGCCCGCGCACGGCACGGTCGCGGATCGCTGCCGACGCCGAGAGTTCCTCTGCCACACGCAGCCACGCCGCGGCGCCGGGTGCGGAGGTGAACAGCACGCCGTCCACCTCCCCCGAAACCGCTTGAGCAACGGATCGGTCGACGACCCGACGGTCCGGAGGCGGCCCCCAGCGATAGACGACGAGAGTTGTCACATCGGCACCGCGAGAAGTCAGCAGAGCATCGAGCCCGTTTGCGCCCGAGCCATGGTGCTGCACGGCGATGCGCATGCCTGCAATCGACATCGTGAGCAGGTACTCGCCCACTTCCGCAGCCGTCTCCGTCTCAGCGACCCAGTCCGCGACGAAACCCGCCTGCTGAATTGCGCCGTGTGCTTTCGGACCGCGTGCGATGAACAGCGTATGGCTGAGTGCCGCATGCAGGTCCTCGGCCAGTCCGTGCTCATCAGCAGCATCCATCCAGCCGCGAAACCCGACTCCAGTGGTGACGACGATGATGTCCGGTGGATCGGCGATCACCTCTGCCGTGCGGCGCATCAACTCCTCGTCATCTGCGTTCGGCACGATGCTCAGCGCCGGTGCGCGATACGCGGTGGCGCCATGACGCTCCAGGGCGCTGGCGAGGTCCCCCGCACGTCGGTCGGCCACCACGACGATCGTGCAGCCGGCGAGAGCCAGATCAAGGTGTTGCACCGGACTCACCGAGCGGTCTCATTCAGCTGCGGTTCAGGGATCAGCAGGCCTGCCCTCGCAACCTCTCCGAACACGATCACGGCGGGGTTGCGCACACCGACGGCTGCCACATCGTCGAGCACCTCACCGAGTGTGGTGTGCGTGGTGCGCTGCTGGGCAGTGTGCCCGTTCTCGACGATCGCGATGGGAAGATCGCAGCTGATCCCCTGGCCGCGCGCGGCGCGCACCACCTTCGGAAGCACCCCCACCCCCATCAGCATGACCGTCGTCACCTCGGGATCGGCAAGCGCACGCAGAGTCGTGGCCGATACCTCGCCCTGACCATGTACGAGGTGCATTCCGGATGCCGTGCCGCGGTGGGTGACCGGGATTCCCGCAGCCTGCGGCACCGAGATCGCGCTGGAAGTGCCGGGCGTCACGTCTACGGCCACGCCCGCGCGACGGCATGCGAGGACTTCTTCACCGCCACGCCCGTAGACGAAGGGATCTCCGCCCTTGAGCCGGACGACGCGGCGCCCCGCACTCGCGTGGGACACCAGGAGCGCGTTGATCTGCTCCTGCGGCACCGGATGATGATCTGGGCGCTTGCCGACGTCGATCACGAGCACATCCGGGTCGAGTTCTGCGAGTACTTCCGCAGTCGGACCGAGACGATCAGCGACCACGACGTCGGCCTCTGCGAGCAGGCGACGCGCGCGCACGGTCATGAGGTCGATCGGGCCAGGCCCGCCGCCGATGAGATCGACCCGGCCCGAGGCGCTCTTGCGGCGCCGCCGCAGCGGAATGCGTCCCGACACCAACATCGCATCGATCGCATCGCGCACTCCGACAGCTCGTTGCGGGTCGATGCCCACATCACTCGCCACGCCGACGACGACATCGCCGGACGCCGTCTGCGCCGTCATGCGTGCGCTGCCGCGTGCACCGTCGGAGGCGTTGATGCACAGCGCTCTGCGCTCATCACACGCGACCACCACCGCACGATCGACGGCGCTGTCTCCGGTGGCGGTGTGGACCAGCCATGCGTCGACCACATCGTTCGGCGCGAAGTCGCGTTCGAGCCACTCGAGGTCGTTCTCACGGATGATCGCGGCGGTCTCCGGCGCAAGACGCGGTGCGACGACGCGAATGAGAGCGCCTTCACCGAGGAACCGGATCAGTCTGCGCGCGGTGACGCCTCCTCCGCCGACGAAGAGCACCTGTCGACCGGTGAGCGAAAGTCCCAGGAGCATGGTCATCTCAGTGTTCCTCTCGAGCGGTGGAAGCCGGCAGGACGAGGTGCACATCGCCATCCTCGAGATGCACCTGCCAGACCTGAAGATCGGCCTGAGGCTTCCCCTGCGTCTCGACGCACGCACCGGTGCGCAGATCGAATACCTGCTTGTGCATGGGCGATGCGACGGTGGGCGCGTCTTTGCGCGTGCCCACGATGCCGCGAGAGATGACGTTCGCGTCGCTGAACGGGTCGAGATTCGACACCGCGTGCACGCTGCCGTCTCGCAGCAGGAACAGTGCAACCTGCTCGTCGCCGATCAGCGCCGCACTGCCTCGTTCGGCGGTGAGGTCGCCGATGCTGCACACGCGCACCAGGGCGGGGGCGAGAACCGCGCTCATCGGAGCACCTCCAGAGTCGTGCCGGCGATGAGCACGCCGGAGTCATGGCGCTCTGACTGCGATGCCGGACGAACCTGACCGCGCGTCGCAACGTATCGCAGTGACGGGTCCGGGGTGTCTTCGGCATTGATGAAGGAGTGGAAACGGGCGAGCTTGTCCGGATCCCGGAGCGTTGCTGCCCATTCGTCCTCGTAGCCGCTCACATGGCGAGCCATCGCCGCATCCAGATCCGCGCAGATGCCGAGGCTGTCATCGAAGATCACCGCGCGCAGTCCGTCGAGTCCTCTCTCGAGATCTTCGCACCAGGGCGCTGTGCGCTGCAGACGATCAGCGGTGCGGATGTAATACATGAAGAACCGGTCGATCGCGGTGATCAGCTCGTCATCGGTGAGGTCTGACGCGAGCAGCTCTGCGTGACGAGGCGAGAAGCCACCGTTGCCGCCGACGTACATGTTCCATCCGGTCTCTGTGGCGATGACCCCGACGTCTTTCGAACGCGCCTCGGCGCACTCCCGCGCACAACCGGATACCCCGATCTTCAGCTTGTGCGGGGCGCGAAGGCCCCGATAGCGAAGCTCGAGCGTGACGGCCATCCCGACCGAGTCGAGGACGCCGAAGCGGCACCAGGTCGATCCCACACAGGACTTCACGGTGCGCAGCGACTTGCCGTAGGCATGGCCGGATTCGAAGCCCGCGTCCACCAGGCGCTGCCAGATCAACGGCAGCTGCTCCAGACGGGCGCCGAACATGTCGATGCGCTGACCGCCGGTGAGCTTCGTATAGAGCCCGAAGTCCTCAGCGACCTGCCCGATCACCATGAGACCGGCGGGAGTCACTTCGCCCCCTGGCATCCGCGGAACGACCGAATACGTGCCGTCCTTCTGCAGGTTCGCCATCACATGATCATTGGTGTCCTGCAGGGCGGCGTTCTCACCGTCCAGCACGTGGGCACCGACAAGAACCGACAGGATGCTCGCCAGCGCGGGCTTGCAGATGTCACAGCCGCGGCCGCGCCCGAAGCGCTCGATGATGGCGCTGAAAGTGCCCAGCTCCGACACCCGCACCGCGTCGAAGAGCTGGCGCCTCGACATATCGAAGTGCTCGCAGAGTGCATCCGAGACCGTCTGGCCGAGGCTCGTGAGCTCCTGGCTGACGATCTTCTTCACCATCAGCACGCACGAGCCGCAGGTCGCCCCCGCCCTGGTGCACGCCTTCACGCCTGCCGCATCGGTGCAGCCATCGTCATGCACCGCCTGCCTGATGCGCCCTGCGGTGACATTCGCGCAGGAGCACACGACCGCCTCGTCTGCAAGCGCACTGCCGGGCGCTTCGACTCCTTCGGAAGGCAAGAGGTAGGCAACAGGATCCGCCCCCAGCCGCGCTCCGATCAGGGGCCGCAACTCGCCGTAGGCGCTCGTATCCCCGACGAACATGCCACCCAAGAGCGTCTGTGCGTCGTCCGAGAGCACGAGTTTCTTATAGACGCCTGCGACAGGGTCTGCGTACACGACATCGAGCGCGCCGGCCGTGCGCGCGAAGGCATCACCGAAGCTCGCAACGTCCACGCCGGACAGCTTCAGCTTGGTCGACTCGTCGTAGCCGGCGAACGCTGCGTCGCCGCCGGTGAGCCGGGTGGCCGCAATCTCGGCCATCGCGTACCCGGGAGCCACGAGTCCGACGCTTCGTCCATCGAAGCTGGCCACCTCGCCGATGGCGCTGATGAACGGATCGCTTGTGCGGCACCGGTCATCGATCAGCACGCCTCCTCGCGGGTCCACGCGGAGCTGAGCCGCACGTGCGAGTTCATCCCGCGGGCGCACGCCGACGGTGAAGATGACGATGTCTGCGGCGTGCATGCTGCCGTCTTGGAATTGGATTGCACCGACGCATCCGGATGCATCCGGATCGAGCCGCGTGGTTCGCGAGTCGGTGCGTGCGGTGATGCCCCGAGACTCGATCAGCCGGCGCAGCATCTCGCTGCCACCGCCGTCCAGCTGAGCGGACATGAGACGGTCTGACGACTGCACCACGGTCGTGTCGACGTCGAGGCTCTGCAGGGCTCCAGCAGCCTCCAGCCCGAGCAGTCCCCCACCGATCACCGCTCCGCGCAGAGCTCGACCGAGCTGACTGGTTCGCCGCTGCACGAAGTCACGCACGGCTTGCACGTCGTCAAGAGTCCGATAGACGAAGCATCCGGGCAGGTCGGCGCCGTCCACCGCGACGCGCGCTGCATAGGATCCGGTGGCGAGCACCAGCTCGTCATAGGCGACGACCGCTTTTGACTGGGTGATCACGGTTCTGGCGGACCGATCGATCCGTACGCCCCGGTCTCCGAGCATCATCGTGACCCGTTCGTCGTCCAAGGGCTCCCGTGCGAGCGTCAGTTCGCTCGGGGTCACACCCGAGAAGTAGCTGGTGAGGCCGACGCGGTCATACGGCAGACGGCGCTCCTCGCCGATCACGGTGATCTGCGTGTCTTCGTCCGCGCAGCTGACCAGGCTCTCCACGAAGCGGTGCGCGACCATGCCCGCTCCCACTACGACAATCCTCTGCGTGCTCACAGTGCCTCCCACCGGTAACGATTGACCAGACGCTATGAGCGCAGTGTTTCGCTGAGTGGGCGCACCCTGTTACGCGCAGCGAACGTTCTTCTCACAAACCGATAACGGTCGCGTGAGATCACTGCATCCGCGGGCTGGCCCCAGGCGTACTAGGCTGAGCGAAGTCCTTTCCACCCTCACGCGGGCTGACCGCGCAAGGAGCACATCGTGTCTGCAGCCGAGACCCCCAAGCCCACCCCGCCCGTTCCCGCGCCTCCGCGCATCCCGATGCCACCTCGCGCATCGGCGCCGGTCGCAGCCCCCGTGGCCGCGGCTTCCCCCGTGGCTGCGGCCGACTCCGCTGAGTGGGGCCGTGTCACTGACGACGGCGTCGTCGAGGTTCGCGAAGGCGATCAGTGGCGCGTCGTCGGTCAGTACCCCGACGGCACGCCTGAAGAGGCACTCGCCTACTTCGTCCGCAAGTTCGACGATCTCGCTTTCAAGGTGCACACGCTCGAGCAGCGCCACCAGTCGGGTGGTGCCTCGGCAAGTGATCTGACCAGCCAGGCAGGCAAGCTCGTCACCGAGGTGACCGATGCTGCCGCTGTCGGCGATCTCGCATCGCTGAACGCGCGATTGAGCGCTCTCACCGAGACGCTCGCTGAGGCACGCGAGGCCGAGGCCAAAGCGGCCAAAGAGCAGGTCGACCAGGCGATCGCCGAACGCACGGTCGTCGTTGAGGGCATCGAAGCAGTCGCCGCTCGTGACCTCAGCAAGGTGCAGTGGAAGCAGGTCACTGAAGAGGTCAACACGCTCTTCGAGACCTGGCAGTCCCAGCAGCAGAACGGTCCACGCCTTCCCAAGGGCATCTCGCAGCAGCTGTGGAAGCGATTCCGCGATGCTCGCTCCGTCATCGACAAGAACCGTCGCACGTTCTATGCCGAGCTCGATGAGACGCACAAGTCTGCGCGTGAGCGCAAGAACACGCTGATCGAGCGCGCTGAGGCCCTCGCGCCGAAGGGCGTGGACGGAATCCCCGCGTACCGCAACCTGCTCGAGGACTGGAAGGCCTCCGGTCGTGCCGGCCGCAAGGCTGATGACGCCCTGTGGGCTCGCTTCAAGGCTGCCGGCGATGCTCTGTACGCTGCTCGCGCTGAGCAGTCCGCCGCAGAAGAAGCCGAGTCCGCACCGAAGATCGAAGCACGCAAGGCGCTCCTCGAAGAGGCCAAAGCCGTCGCTGACGAATCGAACATCAAGCAGGCGCGTGCGCTGCTCACGAAGATCCAGCGTCAGTGGGACGAAGTGGGCCGCATCTTCCCGCGTGACCAGGAGCGTGCTCTCGATGACAAGCTCCGCGCGATCGAGCAGGCGCTCAAGTCACGCGAAGAGGTCGACTGGAAGCGCAACAACCCCGAGACGAAGGCGCGTGCGAACGACATGAGCCAGCAGCTGCAGGACGCGATCGACAAGCTCGAGAGCGAACTGGCAGCAGCTGAGAAGTCCGGCGATGCGAAGGCCGTCAAGGAAGCAGCTGACGCTCTGGAAGCACGTCGCGCTTGGCTGGGCGCCCTCGGCAACTGACGTTATCCACAGCAGCCCCGAGAAAGGGCCGCAGCGCGGCACACTGAAGGTGTGCATTCATCGCTGCTCTTCTTTCCCGGGGCTCTGCTGTCTCAGCCCGAACTGAATTCGGCGCGCCTGGATGGTCTGCTGATCGAGGTCGGCGACGGCTACATGCCGCCCGATCTCCCGGAGGATGCACCCGCGCGCGTGGCTTCGCTGGCGCCGATCCTGGTTCCGGGCTATGCCCTGAGCGGTCCGACGGCGGCGTGGGTGCACGGCACGGGGAATGCTCCCCCCGCGCGCCACCACCTGCAGCGTGTATCTGCGCGCCGCCAGCGCGTGCATGCTCCGCGCGGAGTCGTGCTCCACGATGTGCTTCTTGACGCGGACGACATCGAAATCGTCGGGCGCACACCTGTCACCACTGCGCTGCGCACTCTGACTGATCTTGCTCTCGCGGCCCGTAGTGACGACGCCGCCGCGCACTGGATGCGATGCCTTGCAGATAGCCGACGCGATCTCCTCGCTCATGCGATCGCGCACGTGGAATCCCGACCGCGCCTGCCAGGCAAGCTCGCGGCGCTATCGATGCTGAGGAGCGTGTGACTCTAAGAAGAGGTGACGCGGTAGACGTCGTACACCGCGTCGATCCGGCGCACCGCATTGAGCACACGATCGAGATGCACGGAGTCGCCCATCTCGAACACGAACCGACTGATCGCCAGGCGATCATCATTGGTGTTCACCGTCGCGGAGAGGATGTTGACGTGGTGCTCGCTGAGCACTCGGGTCACATCTGAGAGCAGCCCGCCGCGATCGAGGGCTTCGACCTGGATCTGCACCCGGAACACGCTCTTGCCCGTGGAACCCCACTCCACATCGATGAAGCGCTGCTCCTGGTCGCTGAGCGCCTGAACGTTGACGCAGTCAGCGCGGTGCACAGACACGCCGCTGCCGCGGGTCACGAAACCGACGATCTTGTCACCCGGAACGGGCGTGCAGCACTTGGCGAGCTTCACCAGAATGTCCGAAGCACCGCGCACCAGGATGCCGGAGTCACCGGTTCGCGGCACGTGCGCCCGTGGCTGCACCGGAATGTCGATCGCACCAGTGCTCGTATCGTTCGCCGCGATGAGGGCGGTGACCTTCTCGAGCACCGACTGCGTGGACACGTGTCCTTCGCCGACTGCAGCGTACAGGGCAGACACATCTTCGTACCGAAGCTGGAGTGCCACTTCAGCGAAGGAGTCATGGTTCATCAGCCGCTGCAGCGGCATGTTCTGGCGCCGCATCGCGCGAGCGATGGACTCCTTGCCCTGCTCGATCGCCTCTTCGCGGCGTTCCTTGGTGAACCAACCCTTGATCTTGTTGCGGGCGCGGGTGCTCTTGACGAACGACAGCCAATCCTGGCTGGGGCCGGCATCCGGATTCTTCGACGTGAACACCTCGACGACGTCGCCGCTGTTGACCACTGTCTCGAGCGAAACCAGGCGACCATTGACCTTCGCACCCATGGTGCGGTGGCCGATCTCGGTGTGCACGGCATACGCGAAATCTACTGTCGTCGCGCCGGACGGCAGCCCGATCACTCGCCCCTTGGGCGTGAAGACGTAGACCTCTTTCGCCCCGATCTCGAAGCGAAGGGAGTCGAGGAACTCGCTTGGGTCCGCTGTCTCGGCCTGCCAGTCCGAGATGTGTGCCAACCAGGTCATGTCCGTGTCGCTCGGACCATCGACGGACTTCCCGCCGTTCATCCGCTCTTTGTACATCCAGTGCGCTGCGACACCGAACTCGGCCTGCTGGTGCATCTCGTGCGTGCGGATCTGGATCTCGACAGTACGGCCGCTCGGGCCGATGACCGTCGTGTGCAGCGACTGATAGAGGTTGAACTTCGGCGTCGCGATGTAGTCCTTGAAGCGACCGGGCAGCGGCGTCCAACGAGCGTGGATCGCACCGAGCACGGCGTAGCAGTCGCGAACTGACCCGACCAGCACGCGGATGCCGATCAGATCGTAGATGTCGTCGAACTCACGACCTCGCAGCACCATCTTCTGGTACACCGAGTACAACTGCTTCGGGCGTCCGCCGACCTGCCCCTTGATGCGGAGGTCGTGCAGGTCTTCGCCGATCGATTCGATGACCTGCTTGAGGTACTTCTCGCGCTGAGGAGTGCGCTGAGCGATCAGGCTGTTGATCTCGGCGTAGATCTTCGGGTGCAGCACCGCGAACGAGAGGTCTTCGAGTTCCGACTTGATCGTCTGGATGCCGAGTCGGTTAGCCAGCGGCGCGTAGATCTCCAGAGTCTCTCTGGCCTTCGGCGCAGCCTTCTCGGGTGGTACGAAACCCCATGTGCGCGCATTGTGGAGGCGGTCGGCAAGCTTGATCAGCAGCACGCGGATGTCCTTGGACATCGCCACGATCATCTTGCGGACGGTCTCGGCCTGAGCGCTCTCGCCGTACTTGACCTTGTCGAGCTTGGTGACGCCATCAACGAGCATCGCCACTTCGTCGCCGAAAGTGTCCGTCAGCTCTGAGAGGGCGTACCCGGTGTCTTCGACGGTGTCGTGCAAGAGGGCCGCCGCGATTGCACGGGGCCCCAGCCCCATCTCGGCAAGGATCTGCGCAACGGCCAGCGGGTGAGTGATGTACGGCTCGCCGCTGCGCCGCTTCTGCCCCTCGTGCTTCTCCTTGGCAACCTTGTATGCCCGCTCGATGATCGCGAGATCGCCCTTGGGGTGGTTCACCCGCACGGAGCGGATGAGGTTGTCGAGATCGTTGATCCGAGGCGCGCGCGAGAAGATGCGCGGGACGAGTCGTCTCAGACTCGAGCCCTGCGCCTGAGTAGACGCCTCCGCCATCGCTTCACCTCCGGGTCACCACATCTTACGCGCCTGCCGGGGTTCGGGCCCGGCAGCGGTCAGCCGCCTCAGGCGTCGACTGCGGCGCGAGCACGAAGCTCGAGCACGCGGCGATCGCTCTCCACGATGTGCGGCTCCTTCTCGCGGAAGAGCGAATACAGCGGGGCTGCGACGAAGAGCGTGGAGTACGTGGCGACCAGAATGCCGACGAAGATCGACAGCGAGATATCTGTGAGTGTCTCAGCACCGAGCCAGAATGCTCCGATGAAGAGGATCGCACCGACCGGCAGAGCCGCGACGATCGACGTGTTGATCGAACGCACGAGCGTCTGGTTCACGGCGAGGTTCACCGACTCTCCGAAGATTCGAGACGAGTTCCCGCCGTCCTCCGTGGTGTTCTCTCGGACTTTATCGAACACCACCGTCGTGTCGTACAGCGAGTACGCGAGGATCGTGAGGAAGCCGATAACGGCCGCCGGCGAGATCTCGAATCCTGCCAGCGCGTACACACCGACCGTGATGACGAGCACGTCGAGCAGGCCGATGATGGCTGCCGCCGACATCTTCCAGGTGCGGAAGTAGATCGCAAGGATCAGGAACGTCAGCGCGAGGAAGATCGCCAGACCCCACAGCGACTGTCGGGTGACGCTCTCACCCCACTGCGGGCCGATGAAGGATGATGTGATCTCTTCCGGGGCGACGTTATATGCCTCTGCCAGTGCGTGGGAGACGGCCTGAGTGTCTTCCGCCGACATCTGCGAGGTCTGCACCCGCACGTCTGTGCCACCGACGATCGCGACCTTCGCCGTCGATTCTGGAACGACCGATTGCACAGCTGTCGTCGCGGTCGCCTGATCAGTGGAGTCCGGCGCGAGCACCGTGAACTGCGACCCACCGGTGAACTCGATCGAGAACTGCACTGGGCGCAGAAGAGGCACAAGGGCGGATGCCGCGACGAGGACGATCGCGATGATGAACCACAGACGACGCTTGCCGACGAACGGGAAAGAGGTCTTTCCCGTGTAGAGGTTGTTGCCGAACTCATTCATGGAGGCCATCAGCGCTCTCCCTCGCTTCCCGAGTTCGTGGATCTGCTCGACGTGAGCGCCTGTTCTCTCTTGCGCTCGGCGATCGTCTGTCGCCGCTCCGCTTCGCCGCGCGAGCGGCTGTTCTTCGCTGCACGACCGACCGTGGTCTCTGCGACCTCGCGGTACTGCGAGCGGGTGTGGTAGACCGCGCCGAGCGCATCAGGGTCGAGGCCCGACAGCTTGTGTCCACCGCCGAAGAAACGAGTGCGCGCGAGGATCTGCATCACCGGGTGCGTGAAGATCACGAAGATGAACACGTCGATGAGGGTCGTGAGCCCCAGCGTGAAGGCGAAGCCCTTCACCGTCGAATCGGCGAGGACATACAGCACGACAGCGGCGAGGATGTTGATCGATTTCGAGATGTAGATGGTTCGCTTCGCGCGACCCCAACCGTCTTCGACGGCGCCGGTGATCGACTTTCCGTCTCGCAGCTCATCTCGTATTCGCTCGAAGTACACGATGAAGGAGTCGGCGGTGAATCCGATCGACACGATCAGACCCGCGACACCTGCCAGCGAAAGACGGAAGCCGAGGCGCCACGCCAAGATGCAGATGATGATGTAGGTCAGCACACCCATCACCGCGATGGAGGCGATGATCACCGTACCGAGCGCGCGGTAGCTGATCAGCGAGTACACCGCGACGAGCGCGAGTCCGATGAGGCCGGCGATGAGGCCGACCTGGAGCTGCTGGGTTCCGAGCGTTGCGGAGATCGTGTCCGAACTCTCGGTGGTGAAGCTGAGCGGCAGCGCACCATACTTGAGCTGGTTGGCGAGCGTCTCAGCGGTCTCCTGAGTGAACGACCCGGAGATGCTCGGCTTTCCGTTGAGGATCTGCGCGTTCATCTGCGGAGCCGAGATGACCTTGCCATCCAGAACGAACGCGAACTGGTCGCGCGGGCTCAGACCGTCGAGCTTGTTCTGGTAAAGGCGCTGGCTGATCTCGCCGAAGACCTTGGTGCCGTGGGTGTCGAGGGTGAGCTGCACGGTCCAGGCGCCCGACTGCGGGTCGCGACCGCTGGTGGCGTCATCGATCGCGTCACCCGAGAGCTCCATCGGACCGAGGATGTACTTCACCGTGCCGGTGTCATCACACGTGATCAGGGGTTCGTCAGCGGGAGCGCTGGAGGCGTTGTTCTCAGGGTTCGTGCAGTCGAAGGCGAGGAACTCCCCCTGCAGCTTCTCGGTCACCCATGCCATGTCGCTGCCGTCGGTGGGCGTCGCTGTCGGCACGGCGTTCGCCGAGGGATCGGGCGAAGGATACGGCGTGCTGTTGCCGTCTTCGCCGACGAACTCGGTCGCGGGGTCGCCTGCGAAGATCACGGAGCGGAACTCGAGCTGTGCGCTGGCCTGGATGCGAGCGCGGGTCTCCTCGTCGGCGACACCCGGGATCTGGACGACGATGTTGCGTCCGCCCTCGGTCGTGATGTCGGCTTCAGCGACACCAGAAGCGTCGACACGCTGGCGGATGATCGAGACTGCCTGGTCGAGCTGCTCCGCCGTGGGGTTCGCCCCGTCTTCGGTGACGGCGCTCAGCACGATCTGTGTGCCGCCCTGCAGGTCGAGAGCGAGCTCAGGAGTCCAAGAGCTCTTCTGGAATCCGTAGACACCTACTGCATTGATGCCGAACAGAGCGGCCGTCACGAGGAGAAGGCCGAGGAGGACCTTCCACGCATGGCGGACAGGAGAGGATGAAGCCACGGATGTTCAGCTTTCTGCGTTACCGAGTGGACCGGACAGGGCCAGCGAAGAGACTACTACTCACCGATGGCGATCAGTTGCCGTCGGCGTCGCGCTCCAGGCGGGCACGGGTCTGCTCGGGCGTCTCAGGAGTGGAGTCGATCTCAATCTCTTCGATCACGTGGTCGTGAGCGTCTGCGTCGGACTCGAAGTCTGCGACTGCGTCATTCGGCTCGACGATGCGGAGGATCGCCTGGCTGTGGACCTCGATGATCGTTCCCGGCGCGATCTCGACGAGTGCGGGCGTGTCGAGGTCGTTGGGGTCGTATGCGACGATCGTGCCGTAGAGGCCGCCCTGGAGCAGGACCTTTACGCCGGGAACCGTCTTGGTGGCCTTCTCTTCCTGTTCGGCCTTCAGCGCCTTCTGCCGCTTGCGCGTGTTGAAGAACATGAAGACGAGAAGGACGGCGAGGAGGCCGAAGAGGACGATTTCCATCAGGCAGAGCCTTTCAAAATGTGCACGCCGAGGGTCGGACGTGCCGGGGGCAGGGGTGAAGTCTTCAGCGATTATAGGTCATCGAACAATGCGGCGCTTTCGGGATGCGACAGCCCGAGATGCGCATACGCCTCTGGCATCGCGACCCGACCGCGGGGGGTGCGGCCGAGGAAGCCGATGCGCACGAGGAACGGTTCAACCACGCTCTCCACGGTTTCTGCCTCTTCGCCGACGGCGACAGCGAGGGTACTCAGCCCTACAGGTCCTCCGCGGAAGCGGTGCACGAGCGCCTCGAGAACCGCGCGGTCCAACCGGTCCAATCCGATCGGGTCGACGTCGTAGAGCTCGAGCGCCGCGTTGACATCACCGAGCGTTGCACCACCGCGTTCACCATGGACGAGCGCGTAGTCGCGCACTCGACGCAGAAGTCGATTGGCGATGCGCGGAGTGCCCCGCGAACGCCGAGCGATCTCATGACGCGCGTCGACGGGCACGCCCACATCGAGCACGAGCGATGATCTCGCGATCACCTTCTCGAGGTCGGCATCGTCATAGAACTCCAGGTGTCCGGTGAAACCGAACCTGTCGCGCAGCGGGTTGGGGAGCAGCCCGGAACGTGTCGTCGCACCGACGAGAGTGAAGGGGGCCAGATCGAGCGGGATGCTGGTGGCCCCTGCCCCCTTACCGACCATGATGTCGATACGGAAGTCTTCCATCGCCAGGTAGAGCATCTCCTCGGCGGAGCGCGCCATGCGGTGGATCTCATCGATGAAGAGCACCTCACCGGGGACGAGGCTCGACAGGAGCGCAGCGAGGTCGCCGGCGTGCTGAATCGCCGGCCCGCTCGAGAGCCGGAGCGGACGTTCGCTCTCGTGGGCGACGATCATCGCGAGCGTGGTCTTGCCGAGCCCGGGAGGTCCTGCGAGCAGGATGTGGTCAGGAGGACGATTCTGGATGCGCGCGGCATCCAGGAGCAGCTGAAGCTGACCGCGGACTTTGGGCTGCCCGACGAACTCGCCGAGGCTCTCCGGTCGGAGCGCGCCTTCGATCGCCAGCTCTGTCTCGTCGACCGGCTCAGCGGGATCGCGGCCCTCGAAGTGCTCCTCAGCCACGTGCGCCACCAGCCTTCGCTGGGCCCAGAGCCGCGAGCGCCTGCCGCAGGAGCGCAGACACTGATGCGCGGTCAGCTTCGCTCGCGGCTTCTGCCGTCTCTGCCGCGGCCTCGATCGCGACCTTCTCGGACCAGCCCAGTCCGATCAGTGCGGTAGTCAACTGAGTGACGACCACATCGCCTGCGGGCGCGGCGCGTCCCGCGGCAGACGCAGGAGGCTGAAGCTTGCCCGCGAGCTGCACCACAATGAGTTTCGCCGTCTTGGGTCCGATACCCGACACACGGCGGAACGGAGCGTCGTCGTCGTCTGCGACCGCAGCAGCGATCTGATCGACCGTGAGATGTCCGAGGACGCCGAGGGCCGACTTGGGTCCGACTCCCGTCACGCTCAGAAGCTGCGTGAACACTTCCAACTCGAGAGGTTCGGCGAATCCGTACAGACTCAGGGCGTCTTCACGCACGATGAGATTCGTATACAGCCGCAGTTTCTCACCGACGCGGGCCGTGTGCGCGACGTCGCCAGGCACAGAGACGAAGAAACCCACTCCTCCGACATCGATCACGACATGGTCAGCGCCGGTGGCGGGCACCCCCGTGGACAGAACCGTGCCGTGGAGCGAGGAGATCATTGCTCCAGCCTACGATCTTCATCGTATGTATGTTCGAGCGACACGCTCGGCGTCCGCCCACGCCCGTTGCGCGGGCGTCAGCGACTCCGGCGCCCCAGGGGCGGCCCCACCGCGTCGCCACGCATGACACAGTGCGATCGCCAGGGCGTCAGCCGCGTCGGCAGGCTGAGGTGGCGCATCCAGTCGCAGAATGCGGGCGATCATTGCCTGCACCTGCTTCTTGTCCGCGGAACCGTAGCCGGTCACCGCTGCCTTGACCTCACTCGGCGTATGGGTCGCGGCGGGCAGTCCCGCTTCGGCAGCGATCAGGAGAGCGACGCCGCTGGCCTGGGCGGTGCCCATCACCGTGTGGCTGTTGTGCTGGGCGAAGACGCGCTCAACGGCGACAGCATCCGGTTCGTGCTCACCGAGGACATCGCGGATTCCCGCGGCGACCGCTGCTAACCGCTCTCCGATGGGAGCATCCGGCGGAGTGCGGATGACGCCGACGTGCACCAGAGTCCCACGTCGCGAACGGTCGACATCGACGATCCCGACACCGCATCGGGTGAGGCCGGGGTCGATCCCGAGCACGCGCAGAGAAGAAGCCGCCACTCCCCCAGGGTATGCGTGGGGGAAGTGACGGCCCGGCAGGCTCGCCTCAGTCTTCTTCTTCGTCGTCCTCGAGTTCAGCCTGCACCTCTGGGGTGAGGTCCAAGTTGCTGTAGACGTTCTGCACGTCTTCGCTGTCTTCGAGTGCGTCGATGAGACGGAACACCTTGCGGGCGGTCGACGCATCTACCTCGACCTTGACGTTCGGCACGAACTCGACGTCTGCGGATTCGTAGTCGATCCCGGCATCCTGCAGAGCAGTGCGGACGGTCACCAGGTCGGTGGCCTCAGTGATGACCCCGTAGTCGTCGCCGTGCGGCTCGATCTCTTCCGCACCGGCCTCGAGTACGGCCTCCATCACGTCGTCTTCGGTTGTCCCCTCAGAACCGACCACGATGACGCCCTTGCGCTCGAAGTTGTACGCGACGCTGCCTGGGTCAGCGAGTGTGCCGCCGTTGCGGGTCAGCGCCGTACGCACCTCTGCGGCTGCACGGTTCTTATTGTCGGTCAGACACTCGATCATGAGGGCGACACCGTTGGGTCCATAGCCTTCGTACATGATCGAGAGGTACTCGACAGCCTCGCCGCCGATACCGGCGCCGCGCTTCACTGCGCGATCGATGTTGTCCTTCGGGACGGACATCTTCTTCGCCTTGAACACGGCGTCATAGAGCGTCGGGTTGCCCGCCATATCGGCGCCGCCGAGCTTCGCCGCTACTTCGATGTTCTTGATGAGCTTGGCCCACGACTTCGCGCGCCTCGAATCGATGACGGCCTTCTTGTGCTTCGTCGTCGCCCACTTGGAATGCCCGGACATATGTCTCCGCTCGTCTCGCGCTTTTTAGCGCCCTCATTCTACGCGGTTCCCGGCAACCGTTCCGCGCGAGTGCTCAGCCCTCGAGGCTGTTCGGGCCTGATCGGTGCCTCGCGGACTCGATCAGGGGCGTAGAAGGCAGGGCGACAGGCGCATCCATCTCGGCATCCGGGGTCCACTGCGCCCAATCCTCATCGAGGGGCCATGCGCCATCCACGATGAAGTCGTGTCCGGCGTGATCGGCGAGTACGCGCACCGCCTCTGCCTGCTCCGCGGTGAACCGTCCGTGTCTCACTACGGCTTCGAGCTCATCGGCGTCCTTCAGCCAGACGTCCTCGGACCCGACGTGTTCGGCATCGATCCAGATGTCGAGAACGAGGTCATTCGAGAAGACGCTCGAGTCCTCGCTCCCCCGGCGGTGAGGGAGTTCGAGGTTGACGTACACGCCGGCCGGAGAGCCGTCCGCGCGCCGGAAGAACCACACCGACCAGGGCTTGCCGGTCGGTGCGACACGGACGACGCCCTGCCCGGTCCATGTCTTCTCGCGCGTCACCCAGGGCTCGAGGAAACGCTCCTCCAAAGGAACATCCCGATGACGCCTGCCATCGGCCGGGCCCGGCTCAAGACGCGAAGATCCCGGGGGAATCCAGATGACGAGTCCACGCTCATCGTCCCGGATCACCCGCACTGCCTCGATATGCCGGCCATAGCGCCAGAGGATGGGCTGACCGGGCGCGTACCGAGGAGCATCAGCATCCGACGAGAGAACAGCCTCGTCGAACGCAGGATCTTCATGTGCGTGAGCTTGTTGCTCCAGCACTGCGACAGCTTCATCAAGTGGCATCTCGGTCGAAGCGATCGATTGCCAGTCGTTCCCTCGACGGCCGATCAGGGTGACTGTGCCACCGCTCTCTGAGACATCCGTGGATCCGATCGGCAAACGCATCCCGCCACGCTACCGCGATGTCACCGAGTCCAAGAGCCTTTCGTGGAAGCGGGTCTCGCCGGTGATTTCAGGATGAAAACTGATGCCGATGAGGGGGCCTTGCTCCACGGCGACGACACGACCGTCCGGCAGCGCGGCGAGTGTCGAGGCCCCGGGCCCCACAGCCGTGATCACCGGCCCGCGGATGAACGCCGCGCGAACGGGCTGTGCTCCGAGCGCTGGCACGATCAGGGCGACTTCGAACGACTCCGTCTGGCGTCCGAACGCGTTGCGCTGCACCCTGACATCGAGTCCGCCGAAGGTCTGCTGCCCCTCCGCCGCGTCGGTCAGGGCATCTGCGAGCATGATGAGCCCTGCGCAGGTGCCGAGCATCGGCATCCCGTCTCTGATCGCCTGACGGATCGGTTCCTGCAAGCCGAACGAACGCGAGAGCTTGTCGATGACCGTCGACTCGCCACCCGGAATCACCAGGGCGTCGACCTCAACGAGTTCCGCTGGACGCCGCACGCGCAGCGTGTCAGCCCCGAGCCCCTGCAGGACGTGCTCGTGCTCGCGCACGTCGCCCTGCAGGGACAGGATGCCGATACGTGGGTTACCAGCCACGCTCGGCGAGGCGGTGCGGGGCGGGGAGGTCGGAGACGTTGATGCCGACCATCGCCTCTCCGAGGCCGCGCGAAACCTCGGCGATGACCTTCGCGTCGTCGTAGAAGGTCGTCGCCTTCACGATCGCCTTAGCGCGCTCAGCGGGGTTCCCCGACTTGAAGATGCCGGAGCCGACGAAGACGCCGTCGGCGCCGAGCTGCATCATCATGGCGGCATCCGCTGGGGTGGCAACGCCACCGGCGACGAAGAGCACGACGGGGAGCTTTCCCGTCTCGGCGATCTCCGCCACGAGCTCGTACGGTGCCTGCAGTTCCTTCGCCGCGACGTAGAGCTCGTCCTTCGGGAGAGCCGCGAGAGCTGCGATCTCGCCGCGGATCTTACGGATGTGCTTCATGGCTTCAGACACGTCGCCGGTGCCCGCCTCGCCCTTGGAGCGGATCATCGCCGCCCCTTCGTTGATGCGACGCAGTGCTTCGCCGAGGTTGGTCGCACCGCAGACGAAGGGAACGGTGAAGTCGTACTTGTCGATGTGATTCACGTAGTCGGCGGGCGAGAGAACCTCGGACTCGTCGATGTAGTCGACACCGAGTTCCTGAAGCACCTGCGCCTCGACGAAGTGTCCGATGCGGGCCTTCGCCATCACCGGAATCGAGACGGTACTGATGATGCTGTCGATCATGTCCGGGTCGCTCATACGAGAGACGCCACCCTGCGCACGAATGTCGGCAGGGACGCGCTCGAGCGCCATGACGGCCACTGCACCGGCATCCTCGGCGATCTTCGCCTGCTCAGCGGTGACGACGTCCATGATGACGCCGCCCTTGAGCATCTCGGCGAGTCCGCGCTTGACGCGTGCCGATCCGGTGGTGGAATTCTCGTCTGCAACCATGGTGGATCCTTCCGTGCATCCAAAGCTGTGTTTGATCTATGCCAAAAGATAGCACTGTCTCCGCGCCCCGTAGACTCAGATGTCAGGAGGCGTCATTGAACGAGCAGATCACCGGTCGAACGGCCGCTGAGATCGCCGGCAGCGTGCGCGAACTGCGCGAACGCGGAGTGCTGCCTCCCGGCACCCTGCTGCCGCCCGTGCGAGAGCTCGCGGCGCTTCTCGGTGTCAACCGGAATACCACGGTGGCCGCGTACCGACAGCTCGCCCAGGCGGGCATCGTCGTCAGCCGCGGCCGAGCCGGAACGATGATCATCGAGCACGACGCCGTCGCCCAGGAGGGCTACGCCGCGAACACCGTGCTCCGTGACATCGGCACGGGAAACCCCGACCCCTCTCTCATCCCTGATCCCTCCGCGGTGCTCGCCGGTGTGGTGGGAAGGCCCGTGCTCTACGGGGAACCCGTCATCGATCCTGCTCTTGAGGCGTGGGCGCGGGAGTGGATCGCACCAGACCTGGCGGCATCCGACTTTCGCATCACCGTCACGAGCGGAGCGGTCGACGCCGTCGAACGACTGCTCGCCCAGGCGCTCATGCGCGATGACGCGGTGGCGCTCGAAGATCCATGCTTCCTCGCCAGCATCCACACGGTGAGGCTGGGTGGCTATCGCGCCGTGCCGGTGCCCGTCGATGACGAGGGCATGACCGTCAATGGCCTCCGCGAGGCATTGGATGCGGGAGTCCGGGCGATCATCTCCACCCCCCGCGCTCAGAACCCGACCGGGGCGAGCCTGTCCCCCACGCGTGCTGCTGCTCTGCGGGAACTGCTTGCGCAGCATCCCTATGTCTTGATCATCGAAGACGATCACTTCTCGATGCTGTCCGAGCAGCGATACGAGAGCCTGATCGGCCCCGGTCACCAGCGCTTCGCACTGCTGAGATCGGTGTCGAAATTCCTCGGCCCTGATATGTGCCTCGCGATCGCCGCCACAGATCCGGAGACCGCCGAGCGCCTCTCCATGCGATTGAGCCCTGGAACAACCTGGGTGAGTCACCTGCTGCAGCGCCTCGCGCTGGGGATGCTGACCGATGAAGACGTGCGCGCACGAATCCGTGCAGCCGGAGCCCACTACGCAGAGCGCAATCGCGTGTTCGCCGGGCGACTGCGCGAACAGGGCATCGATGCCGAGTACACCGACGGAATGAACCTCTGGGTGCGCTTTCCGAAGCCGGCACGCACGGTCAGGGAACAGCTGATGCGCCGTGGCTGGCTCGCACGCACCGGGGACGAGTTCCTCCTCGACGACAACGCCGATCCCTCGCACCATCTGCGACTCACCGTGCATGACCTCAGCGATGACGACGCAGAGCAGCTCGTTGCAGACATCGCTGTCGCAGTGCGCTGAGCGAGGCTTCGACAGTGAGAAGATCGAGGGATGAAAATCCTCTCGATCCAGTCTGCCGTCGCCTACGGACACGTCGGCAACTCCGCCGCGGTGTTTCCGCTGCAGCGCATCGGCGTCGATGTGCTGCCGGTGTACACGGTGAACTTCTCGAACCACACCGGTTACGGCGCATGGCGCGGCCCACTCATCGACCCGAAGGACGTCCGTGACGTCATCATCGGCATCGAAGAGCGCGAGGTCTTCCCCCAGGTCGACGCGATCCTGTCCGGATACCAGGGCGGCGAGGGCATCGGTGAGGTCATCATCGATGCCGTTGCGCGCGTGAAGGCGGCAAACCCCAACGCTCTGTACGCTTGCGATCCGGTGATGGGAAACGCAAAATCCGGATGCTTCGTCGCGCCGGCCATCCCGGAGCTGCTGCGCGAGAAAGTGGTGCCGGTCGCCGACATCATCACGCCGAACCAGTTCGAACTGGGCTTCCTCACGCGCACGGAGCCCGACACGCTGGAGTCGACCCTGGAGTCCGTCGACCTCGCCCGCGCGATGGGCCCTCGCACCGTGCTGGTCACGAGTGTGGAGCGGCCAGACCGTGAAGAGGGCACGATCGAGATGCTCGCCGTCGACGACGCAGGTGCGTGGATCGTGCAGACGCCGTTCCTGCCGATGAAGGCGAACGGCTCTGGCGATGTGACCGCTGCGCTGTTCACCGCTCACTACGTCTCGACGGGAAGCGCGCAGACAGCACTGGAGCGCACCGCTTCGAGTGTGTTCGACCTGCTGCAGCTCACCCTGGATTCAGGTGACCGCGAGCTCCAGCTCATCGAGGCACAGGAGTCCTACGCGCACCCGAAGATGCAGTTCAGCGCGCGTCAGGTTCGCTGAGCGGCCACGCATTCGCGATGGCCTCCCGCACTTCGCCGAGAAGCTGCGGGAGCGCTTTCGTCTTGGCGATGATCGGAAAGAAGTTCGCGTCGGACTTCCACCTGGGCACGATGTGCTGGTGCAGGTGCGCGTCGACGCCAGCGCCGGCGACAGCGCCTTGATTCATGCCGAGGTTGAAACCGTCGCAGTTCGAGACCTCGCGCAGCACGCGCATCCCGATCTGGGTCAGCTCTCCGATTTCCGCCACTTCTTCTGGCGTCGCCTGGTCATAGGTCGCGACATGGCGGTACGGGCACACCAGCATGTGCCCTGAGTTGTACGGGAAGAGGTTGAGCAGCACATAGGCCGTCTTTCCTCGCGCGACGATGAGACGTTCAGCGTCAGGATGATGCTTCGGAGCCTCGCAGAACGGGCACTCTTCGCGCAGCGGCTCCGGGCCCGCCTGGATGTATGCCATCCGGTGCGGGGTCCACAGGCGCTGGAACTCGTCGGGGACACCGGCGAGATGCCCGGCATCCTCCACGGCGTCCCCGGTCGTCACGCGAGATCTCCCACAGTGTGGACGAGTGCGTGAGACGTGATGGCGGCACGAATACGCGCGACAGCATCCGCGATCGGAACGCCGTTCTCCTGAGTGCCATCGCGGAAGCGGAAGGAGACCGTGCCGGCCTCGCGGTCTTTCTCCCCCGCGATCAGGATCAGCGGAACCTTGCCTGTGGTGTGGTTGCGGATCTTCTTCTGCATCCGGTCGTCCGAGTGGTCGACCTCTGCGCGCACGTCGTGCGAGCGCAGTTGCGCGACGATCCCGTCGAGGTACTCACCGAACTGCTCGGCGACGGGCACGCCCACGACCTGCACGGGAGCGAGCCACACCGGGAAGTCACCCGCGTAGTGCTCGAGAAGGATCGCGAAGAATCGCTCGACCGAGCCGAGCAGAGCACGGTGGATCATGACCGGCCGGTGCTTCTGCCCGTCAGGTCCGGTGTACTCGAGCTCGAATCGCTCCGGCTGGTTGAAGTCGAGCTGAATGGTCGACATCTGCCAGGTGCGCCCGATCGCGTCGCGCGCCTGCACGGAGATCTTCGGTCCGTAGAAGGCTGCTCCGCCCGGGTCATCGACGAGCTCGAGACCGGATGCTACGGCGACCTCGCGCAGCGTGTCGATAGCAGAGCTCCACTGCTCCGGCTCGCCGAGGAACTTGTCGTTGCCCTCTTCGTTCGTAGACAGCTCGAGGTAGAAATCACTCAGACCGTAGTCGCGAAGAAGAGCCAGCACGAGGTTGAGGTTCGTGGTCAGCTCTTCGTGCACCTGGTCCTGTGCGACGTAGATGTGCGCGTCATCCTGCGTGAGACCGCGCACACGAGTGAGGCCGGAGAGTGTTCCGCTCTTCTCGTAGCGATAGACGGTGCCGAACTCGGCTAGGCGCAGGGGCAGCTCACGGTAGGAGCGTCCCCGTGCGCGGTAGATGAGGTTGTGGAACGGGCAGTTCATCGGCTTCAGGTAGTAGTCCTGGCCCTGACGGGTGATGTTGCCGTCTTCGTCGGTGACCTCGTCGAGGTGCATCGGAGGGAACATTCCGTCGGCGTAGGTCTGCAGGTGACCTGAAGTCTGGAACAGATCCTTCTTGGTGATGTGCGGCGAGTTGACGACCTCGTAGCCGTTGCGCAGCAGGTGGCGACGCAGATTCTCTTCGATCTCGTAGCGGATGATCCCGCCCTTGGGATGGAAGACCGCAAGTCCCGAGCCGATCTCG
Organism: Microbacterium sp.; assembly: GCF_048259935.1. GTDB lineage: Bacteria > Actinomycetota > Actinomycetes > Actinomycetales > Microbacteriaceae > Microbacterium. The sequence continues at coordinate 157,519 of NZ_JBLXHF010000006.1, forward strand.
TCCGGGAAGGAGAACAGATCCATCTCGACACCGAGTTTGCGGTGATCACGACGCTCCGCTTCGGCGAGCCGGTCCTTATAGGCCTTCAGCTCTTCTTTGGTGGGCCACGCTGTGCCGTAGATGCGCTGCAGCTGCGGGTTCTTCTCGCTGCCGCGCCAATAGGCGGCGGCGATACGCGTGAGATCCCAGCCGTTGCCGATCATGCGAGTGCTGGGCAGATGTGGGCCGCGGCAGAGGTCCTTCCAAGCGACCTCGCCGTCTTTGGTGGTGTTGTCGTAGATCGTCAGGTCACCGGCGCCGACCTCGACAGAGGCGCCTTCTGCGGCGTTCGCTCCGGAGCCTGGGCCACCGGCGAGGTCGATCAGCTCAAGCTTGAACGGTTCGTCGGCAAGCTCTGCACGCGCCTCTTCTTCAGTGACGACGCGGCGCACGAAGCGCTGACCTTCGCGGATGATCCGCTGCATCTCTTTGGAGATCGCCTTGAGGTCCTCGGGCGTGAACGGAGTGTCAACGCCGAAGTCGTAGTAGAAGCCATCGGTCACGGGTGGGCCGATGCCGAGGTTCGCCTGCGGGTTGATGCGCTGCACCGCCTGGGCGAGCACGTGGGCTGCGGAGTGGCGCAGGATCGCGAGTCCGTCTTCGCTCTCGATCGTCACCGGGGTGATCTCGTCGGTCTCGGCGACGGTGGTCGCGAGATCCTTCAGTTCGCCGTTCACGCGCATCGCGACGACGGATCGGTCAGAGAACAGGGCGAAGCCGTCGCGGGGCGCGGCGTTCTGCTCGTCGATTTCAGGCACAGGTCACTCCATCTGGGTCACCTTCTAGGCTACTCGCCTCGCGGGCCTCAGCAGACGACCGATGACAACCGGCTCTAAGGCAGATCCTCGATTTCGATCTCGTCTCGGTCCGCGTCGTCATCTTCGCCCGTCGCCTCGTCCGCGCGCTGCGCCGCGGCAGGATCATCGTCGCCGATGTTCATGTCGGGGTCGGTACCGACAACGGTCGGACGGTCGTCGTCGTGCTCATGCATGGGATTAGACATCTGCAACTCCATTCGTGGGGGTAATGGTGACCCACCCTCGCCCGAGTCAACCGATTCGTCGCCCCCATTGACAGATGGCGAAGAGAACACTGGAGTTCCGTACGCGCAACTGAGATCCTGACGCCATGCGCGAGTTGACGACGGATGACCTGGGACTGCTGCTGTCTGTGTTCGCGGTGCTGCTGATCGCTTTCGGCATCGACTTCCACTTCTCGACGAAAGGGGTGGCAAAGCACCGCCGGGTCACCTGGTTCTTCGGGATCGTGACGCTTGTCGGTGAGGTGATGACGGCGCTTGCACTCGTACTCACCTGGATCGCGTTGTGGAGTCCTGCCGCATGGGAAGCGATCGATGACCTGCTCGTGTTCATCCCCGGAAGCATCGCGATCATCTGTGCGGTCATCCTGACGGTGGACAAGGTCACCGTGCGCCTCGAGCGGTTGCGCAGGTCAGCGGCTGCGTCGGAAGCGTAGGCCGAGAGGGAAGGTGTGACCGCCCGTTCCACGGATCGCCGGCGAGCACCCTCAGGAACGAGGAAAACCCCCGGAATTCCGGGGGTTTAAGTGTGCGCGATACTGGGATCGAACCAGTGACCTCTTCCGTGTCAGGGAAGCGCGCTACCGCTGCGCCAATCGCGCCCGTTGGGGCTGTTCAGTTTTCGGTGAGGTGGCGACGGGATTCGAACCCGTGTAAACGGCTTTGCAGGCCGGTGCCTAGCCGCTCGGCCACGCCACCGTGTGGATTGACCCCACGTGCCGTGAGCCTCTCAAAGAGACTCTCTGCACTCGAGCGGATGACGAGATTCGAACTCGCGACCCTCACCTTGGCAAGGTGATGCGCTACCACTGCGCTACATCCGCATTTCGTGTTCCGGCGTCCCGGGCACTTGTAAAACAATAGCCGACGATTCCCGCGTCGCAAAACTCAACGCGGATCTCGCGCGTGTCCGGCGGAATGGTCTAAAAGCGGTGAAACCGTCCGGTAGTATCGATTTCTGACCCCACGGGGTCTTGGGCGATTGGCGCAGCTGGTAGCGCGCTTCCTTCACACGGAAGAGGTCGTGGGTTCAAGTCCCGCATCGCCCACCATACTTCTCTTCCCGCGGAACGCCGCGATGTCGGCATCCCGGCGTAGCGTACGGTGCATGCCAAAAGCCGAATCTCTCCCCGGTCCGTGCCATCTCTGCGGTGGCATCCGCGGAACGCGCCTCCGCGGTGGATGGGCGTGCGCGGACTGCACCTGGCGCTATGGCGAAGTGCCGGATGACGGCCTCCCCCTCCCCCGCATCGACGTCGTCTACTACCTGCGTTACGACCGTCGCGTGAAGATCGGCACGAGCCGGCGCCCGCGTCAGCGACTCGCCAGCATCCGGCATGACGAGCTCCTCGCGTTCGAACGCGGCGATCGCACCCTCGAGCGACGGCGGCACGGCGAATTCGCGGCCATCCGCGAGGGCGGCGAATGGTTCACGTTCACCACCGAACTCGAAGAGCACGTCAGCGGGCTCCGGAAAGTCGGTGCACCGTGGAACCTCTATGCGCGCTGGTTGAGCGAAGCGCTCCAAACGGGCGGTAGCGTGAACGAATGATCCGAGACATCGCACGCTGGGCACTGGCAGTCGGACTGATCTTCATGGGAATCCTGCATTTCGTGCAGACCAGAGGATTCCGAGGGCTGATCCCCGAGTGGGCGACGAAGGCCACTGGCCTCGACAAAGACGGAATCGTCATCGCCTCTGGGGTCGCAGAGCTCGCACTCGGTGCCGGACTCATCGCCCTGCCGAACGAGCGTCGGCGAATCGGCTGGGCTGCTGCCGCATTCTTCGTCGCCGTTTTTCCCGGAAACATCGAGCAATGGCGTACTCACCGTTCCGCGCCGGGTCTCGACACCGACGCGAAGCGGCTCATCCGCCTGTTCCTCCAGCCCGTTCTGATCGTCTGGGCACTGTGGAGCACGGCTGCCCTGCCCTCTCACAGCCGACGCTGATACGTTGACGAAGTCGACACATCGTCGGCTTCAGGGAAGACTTCTTGTCGACCAACGGGCCATTGCAGCCATTTCGTTCTCCGTCGCCTCCTCTGGGTGATCAAGAGGAGACCTGATTTCCGTGCATTCCCATTCCGCACCCGCAAGTTCAGCCGCACTACCGGTGCTCCCTATCGGTTCGACCGCCATCGTGTTCTGCGAAGGCCAATTCGGCGAGCAGGACGGCAAAACTGCGAACGGTCTTGTCCGGCACTCTGAGAAGTACCGGATACTCAGCGTGATCGACAGCCGACATTCCGGCGAAGACACCGGCTCGTTCCTGGACGGCACCGCCAATGGTATCCCGGTCGTCTCGGACCTCGCAGAGGCCGTCGGACATGCCGGACACACTCCGGACTATCTGATCTGCGGCGTCGCTCCTGCCGACGGACTCCTCTCGGATCTGCAGCGCATCGTGCTGCTCGATGGCATCGCCCAGGGCATGCACATCATCAACGGCCTGCATGAGTTCTTGAATGACGATGCGGAGTTCGCCGCTGCCGCCCTTCTCGCTGGTGTCACCATCACCGATGTGCGTCGTCCGAAGGACAAGAAGGATCTTCACCTGTTCTCCGGTCGCATCTTCGATGTGACCTGCCCGCGCATCGCCGTGCTCGGCACGGACGGCGCGATCGGCAAGCGGACGACCGCGACGCTCCTCGTCCAGGCGCTGAACGACCGCGGCATCCACGCTGTCATGGTCGGCACAGGGCAGACGACGATCATCCAGGGCGGTCGTTACGGTGTGGCCCTGGATGCGCTCGTCCCCCAGTTCTGCTCGGGCGAGGTCGAGAACCAGGTTGTCGCAGCCTTTGACGCAGAGGACCCCGACATCATCATCGTGGAGGGTCAGGGGGCGCTGAGCCACCCCGCGTACCTCACCTCCGCGCATATCCTCCGAGGCAGCAGACCCGCCGGAGTCATCGTGCAGCATGCTCCGGGCCGACAGGTGCTCGGCGACTTCCCCATGATGCCGATGCCCACTGTTGCGAGCGAGGTGGCACTCATCGAGGCGTTCGCAGAAACGCGTGTGATCGGTGTGACCGTCAACCACGAGCATCTTTCCACCACGCAGATCGGGGACGCGATCGACGCGATCGAACTCGAGATCGGCGTACCTGCGACAGATCCGCTCACCCGCCCGCTGAGCGAGTTGGCCGATATGGTGCTGACGGCTTTCCCCTTGCTTCAAGCGGCGGCAGCTTCCGGGCGCAGGCGTGCTCAGCCGATTGGCTCTTCCCGACTGGCTTGAGGCATCCCCGGTCCTGGACCTGGGCGGACCTCGGCGTCCTCCGCGACCTCGACTCGTGTCACGCCATCGTGCTCGGTGACCTCGATGCGCGGCGAGGCATCGGCCTCGGTTGCATCGGGAGCGGTCGTGAGCTGATCGTGGCGCTTCTCTTCTGGCGTCATCTCTTCACCGGACATCGCGTCTCCCTTCAACATGACCGGACAACGACGTGTCGCGACATCGGTGACGCTACGCGACGGCCTGGCACCGGTCGAGGGGATTGCTGCCAGAGCACAGTGTTGCTAGCGAGTCAGCGCCGCGCCCACCCGTATCGCTCGACGAGCGCCACCGCCACCCGGTCATAGCGCTTTCGATCGAGGATGGCGGCCTCGCGACGCATCCCCTTCTCGTGCACGCTGTACAGCTGCTCGATGTCGACCCAGGACTCGCGTCCCTGCGAGTCCCAGCCGCCGCTGCCGATCGACAGGTAGTCGCGATCGCGGTCGTGAGCCTTGCTCGTCATCCGCACCGCGTACACGCGAGCAGCGGAATGGCGGCCGATCACGAGGACAGGGCGGTCCTTGCCTCGTCCGTCATTCTCCTCGTACGGCACCCACGTCCAGATCACCTCGCCGGAATCCGGAGCACCGTCTTTCGACGGCGAGTAGTCGACCTTGAGGTCCTGGATGCGGTCCGGATCGATCCGGACGGTCTCGCTCCCCTGCGCCCGCCCCGGTTCGATCGCCTCCTCGGGGTCGCGCAAGCGCGCAGTCGGTGCGGACACACCAGAACGTCCCGGCTTCTTGGCAGAAGTCCGGGACGTTCCATCCGATAGCGCCCTGATGACGATGTCGGCGAGCTGGCGGAGGATGCTTCGGGAAGAACTCACCCCGCCACATTACCCACGCCGTCGTGCGCCGCACTCACGCGTCGATGAGTGCGTAGCCCTCCTCACCGTGGACCACTGAGTCGACACCGGCGATCTCGTCCTCGTTGGTGATGCGGAACCCGATCGTCTTCTGGATCACAAAACCGATGACGTAAGCGACGACGAAGGCGTAGACCAGCACACCGACCGCAGCGATGACCTGCACGACGAGCTGTCGGAAGTCGCCACCGACGAAGAGGCCGGTCTCGGTTGCGAAGAGTCCGAGATACAGCGTGCCGAACAGGCCACCGACGAGGTGGATGCCGACGACGTCGAGCGAATCATCGAAGCCCAGGCGGAACTTCAGCTCGACAGCGAGTGCGCACAGCACGCCGGCGAGTGCGCCAAGCAGCAGCGACCACCCAGGGGTGAGGTTCGCACAGGCGGGGGTGATGGCGACGAGACCTGCGACAGCACCAGAGGCTGCGCCCACCGATGTGGCTTTGCCGTCTTTGATGCGCTCGATGAGGATCCAGCCGAGGATCGCCGCGGCGGTCGCACCGAGCGTGTTCAGCCCGATCAGACCGACGCCGCCCATGTCTTCGGAGAGCCATTCCGCACCCGCGTTGAATCCGAACCAGCCGAACCACAGGAGGGCAGCACCCAACAGCGTCAGCGGCACATTGTGCGGCTTGAGGATGCCCTTCTGGAACCCGATGCGCTTGCCGAGGACGAGCGCGAGAGCGAGCGCCGCGGCGCCAGCGTTGATGTGCACGGCCGTTCCACCGGCGTAGTCGATCACGGCGATGCCGCTGTCCTCTCCAAACAACGTCGTGCCGAGGTTCATGATCCAACCGCCACCCCAGACCCAGGCAGCGATCGGGAAGTAACCGACGGTGGCGAAGACTCCGGCGAAGATCAACCAGCTGCCGAACTTCGCGCGATCGGCGATCGCACCCGAGATCAGTGCGATGGTGATGATCGCGAAGGTGGCACCGTATGCGACGCCGAGAAGCGCGACGTTCGATCCTTCGCCGGCCGCGAGGCTGGAGAGTCCGAAGTCCGCGAACGGGTTGCCCGCAAAGGCCGTCGGGCTGTCGACGGCACTCATCGAGAAGCCGAATAGGATCCACAGCACCGCGACCAGTCCGATAGAGCCGAAGCTCATCATCATCATGCTCACGACGCTCTTGGCCTTGACCAGACCGCCGTAGAAGAACGCGACGCCGGGCGTCATGAGCAGCACGAGCGCCGTGGCGGTAATACCCCACGAGATGTTGCCGGGAGCATCCATAGGAAAACCTCACATCCGAAGTAATTGAGAGCTTCAGTGTGGCGAGGCCCGATTTCCGGGATGCGCGTGGTCTGTTTCGGCGGCGTTACACCCGGGTTCGGGGTGTGAACATCGTGTTACGGCGCGCTCTGCAGCTGCGCAGAATGCGTGAGGGCGTTCAGCCGAGAGATGGCGCGCAAGTATTTCTTGCGGTACCCACCGCCCAGCATTTCTTCTGCGAACACCTGGTCAAGGCTCACGCCGGTCGCAATGATCGGCACCTGGGCGTCGTACACCCGGTCGACGAATGCAACGAAGCGCAGCGCCTCTGACTGGTCGGTGAGCACCTCGACATCCCGAAGTCCGACGAGCGAGATGCCGTCGATCAACCGGATGTAACGAGAGGGGTGCACCTTGGCCAGGTGACGGACGACGTCGATGAACAGATCATCGGATGCCGTGCCCACTGCCGCGGCGAGGTACGCCGCGTATTCAGCATCCGATACAGCGACGGCCTTGCCGTCGAGTGCGCGCTGGCGGAAGTCAACGCCGTCGATCCGGATCGTTTCGAAGCTGTCGGACATGGCGTGGATCTCGCGCAGGAAGTCCTGTGCGGCGAAACGCCCCTCGCCCAGTGCGTTCGGCGGAGTGTTCGAGGTGGCGGCGAGCTTCGTACCCGAAGCCACGAGCTCGCCGAGCAGACGAGTCATCACCATGGTGTCGCCCGGGTCATCGAGCTCGAACTCGTCGATGCAGAGCAGATCCGCCCCGCGCAGCAGGTCGACTGTGTTCTTGTACCCCAGCGCACCGACGAGAGCGGTGTACTCGATGAACGAGCCGAAGTACTTCCGGCGAGCGGGCATCGCGTGATAGATGGATGCGAGCAGGTGCGTCTTGCCCACGCCGAAGCCGCCATCAAGGTAGACGCCGGGCTTGAGATCGACTTCTTTCTTCTTGCTGCGCCCGAAGAATCCGGACTTCTTCGGAGCGGGGCCGCGACCGGCGAAGCGCTCGAGCATCTCCTTGGACTCAGCCTGAGAAGGATATGCATCGTCAGAGCGGTAGCTGTCGAAGCTCGCGGTCGAGAACTGCGGCGGCGGCACGAGGCTCGCCAGCATCTCTGCCCCGGTCACGACAGGCTCGCGCGCGGTGAGGTGCGCGATGGTCGCACTGTCTGTGTCGGTCATGCGTTTCCTATGTCGAAGTCTTACGGATCGGGGACGAAGCGCGCCGAACGGCTCTATGGTCGAAGGGGGCGGCTCAACATTACGCCGTCAACCCGAGAGCCCAGTAACCCAGGAGCGCCAGATGACCATCGAGTTCGACACCACCGTCGCGAAGTTCGCCGAGTATTCCGAGCCTGGACGCCTGGTCAGCACCGAGTGGCTCGCCGCGCGCCTCGGAGAACCTGGGCTTGTGGTGGTCGAGTCGGATGAAGACGTACTGCTCTACGAAACCGGCCACATTCCAGGAGCGGTGAAGGTGGACTGGCACACCGAACTCAACGACCCGGTCGTGCGTGATTACATCGATGGTGAGGGCTTTGCTGAGCTCCTCAGCCGCAAGGGCATCTCGCGCGACGACACTGTCGTCATCTACGGCGACAAGAACAACTGGTGGGCGGCTTACGCGCTCTGGGTGTTCTCGCTGTTCGGCCACGAAGACGTGCGCCTGCTCGACGGCGGCCGTGATCGCTGGATCTCCGAAGGACGAGAGATCAGCACCGAGACCAGCAAGCCCACGCCAACGAGCTACCCGGTGATCGAGCGGGATGATTCGGTTCTGCGTGCATACAAAGACGACGTCGTCTCCTTCATCGGCAAGGGCCCGCTGATCGATGTCCGCTCCCCCGAGGAGTACAACGGTGAGCGCACGACCGCGCCGGCGTACCCCGAAGAAGGCACCCTGCGGGCCGGACACATCCCGACTGCGCAGAGCGTGCCGTGGGGCAAGGCTGTCGCTGAAGACGGCGGCTTCCGCCCTCGCGCCGAGCTCGAGGCCATCTACCGTGACGGTGTCGGCATCACCGATGGTGACGACATCGTGGCGTACTGTCGCATCGGAGAGCGCTCGAGCCACACGTGGTTCGTTCTGAAGCACCTGCTCGGCTTCGACAACGTGCGCAACTACGACGGTTCCTGGACCGAGTGGGGCAGCGCGGTGCGCGTGCCGATCGTCACGGGCTCTGAGCCGGGCTCGCTCTGAGCATGTGAGAATTGCTCGAATGAGCACTACGCACGTTCCCGACACGCTCGCGGAGATCCGCGACGACTTCCTCGAGCTCCCCGAGGGCGAGCGTCTGCAGCTTCTGCTGGAGTTCTCCCAGGAGCTGCCGGCGGTGTCCGAAGAAGTCGCGGGTCACCCCGAGATGTACGAGCGCGTCGCCGAATGTCAGTCCCCGGTGTACATCTACGTCGAGGTCGCAGACGGTGTCGTCACGATGCACGCCACAGCGCCGCCAGAGGCACCGACGACGCGCGGTTTCGCCAGCATCCTCGTGCAGGGCATCACCGGCCTCTCGGCCGACGAGGTGCTCGCTATCCCGGATGACTATCCGCAGTCGATCGGTCTCACGCGTGCCGTGTCGCCGCTGCGAATCGGCGGGATGACCGGGATGCTGATGCGAGTGAAGCGCCAGGTCACTCTGAAGCGGTGATCACTCTGAAGCGCTGATCACTCTGAAGCACCGAAGCGGTTCTCGCGCACCCAGGCCGTGATCGCAGCATTCCAGTCGGTCTGATCGTAATTCCAGATCTTGGTGTGCCGCGCCACGGTGAAGTGCGGCATCGTCACGATGTCTGGGCGCGCCTCTGCGAGAGCGCGCGAGGCGTCGACCGGCACGAAACCGTCGTCGTCGCTGTGCAGGATGAGGATCGGCACCGCGAGCTCCTCGGCTCGCGCCACCATGTCGAGACGGTCGAAAGGTATCGCTTCTTCTGCGCCACTGATCCGCGCGGTCAGGGGTGAGGACAGCGCGTTCATCGCGAGCATCGGCAGCGGATCGATGATGCCGGTTTCGTGAGCCTGGAAGCGGAGCACTGTTCGCCAGTCCACGACCGGAGAGTCCAGCACCAGGCCCGCGATCGCCTGACGGTTCGCTGATGACACCGCGGCTTGCAGCGCGATCGCTCCCCCCATCGACCACCCCATCAGCACCACTCGCTCAGCGCCGTGGCGCAGCGCGTACGAGATCGCGGCGTCGACGTCGTGCCACTCAGTCGCACCGAGCGCATACGATCCGCCCCTGCTGCGCGGCGCCTCGCCGTCGTTGCGGTACGAGACGACAAGATTCGGCAGACCCATCGAATGCAGGATGGGAACGGCCCGGAGGCACTCTGCCCGCGTGGCGCCTCTGCCATGGATCTGGATCACCCAGGTCGACGACTCTGCGGGGAACAACCACGCAGGGCACGGACCCGCTGGGGAGCCGATCAGCACCGGCTCCCACGGCAGATGCAGTTCTGTCGGCGACGAGTAGTACCAGCCACTGAAGCCCGCAGGGCGGTCGATCCGCGCACCCGGATCGACCTGGGTGAGGAGCTTGCGACGCACGTGCTTCGCGTCAGAGCTCAGAATCGCACCGAGTTTGACGTAGCCGTAGGTACCCGTCGTGAACAGGCCATAGCGGCCGGGCAGCTCCGTGTCGGGCGTGCGGGTGAGTTCGATCGTCTGCGCGCCCGTGTCCACCGCGAGGATCTCGGTGTCCGCGGCCCTCGCACGAGGCGTCACGACGCGCCGACCGATCGAGAACACCAAAAAGGCAACCCCGGCGCACAGCGCGAATAGGGCGGGTACCAGCAGCGCAACGGCGTGCCTGAGACTCTTCATCGCTTCCTGACTCTAGCCTGTCACCGTGAGCGCACACCCCGACGCCGGAACTGAGTTCGCGCGCGTGTGCGCCGAACTGCGAGAAACAGCGTTCCGCGATGACATGGTGGTGCGCGAGATCGCTTCGCCACAGGGACTCGCGCCCTTCTCCATCGCACTGGCAGCCGACGTCCGCCCCGACGACCGCGGAGAGTCGATCTACGGTACCGGTCGTTTCGTTCTGCTCTACGATCCGGACGAGCCTTCTGCATGGGGTGGACCCTGGCGAATCGTCGCCTTTGCGCAGGCGCCCTTGGAGCCCGAGATCGGCACGGACCCACTGCTGGCAGATGTCACATGGTCGTGGCTCGTCGATGCGCTCGATTCGCGCAGTGCGGGCTATCACTCGGCCTCTGGCACCTCGACGAAGACCATCTCCAAGGGCTTCGGGGCATTGGCTGCAGAAGGCGATGGAGCACAGATCGAACTACGCTCGTCTTGGACGCCGGAAGAGCCATTCCGGCCGCACGTGGAAGCATGGGCCGAACTGGTCGGCATGCTCGCCGGTCTCCCGCCCGGTTCAGAGAACATCGCCGTGTTCGGCGCGCGAAAGGCAGGTCGTGACTGAATACCCCGTCATCGACGATCCCAATGTATTCCACGCTGCATGTGAGGCTCTTGCCGCCGGCACGGGGCCTGTCGCTGTCGACGTAGAGCGAGCATCCGGATTCCGCTATTCGCAGCGCGCATATCTGGTGCAGGTGTTCCGTCGCGACGCGGGCGTCTTCCTCTTCGATCCGCCCGCACTCGGTGATTTCGCACCGCTGCAGACAGCGATCGGTGATGTCGAATGGGTCTTCCACGCCGCAAGCCAGGACCTGCCTTCCCTGAGAGAACTCGACCTCGAGCCCCGTACGCTGTTCGACACCGAACTCGCGTCACGATTGCTCGGGCACGATCGCGTCGGGCTCGCTGCAGTCGTGGAAGAGGTGCTCGGAATCACCCTGAAGAAGGAACATTCCGCTGCGGACTGGTCGACACGACCGCTCCCTGACTCCTGGCTCGACTATGCGGCACTTGACGTGCTCTATCTCGTCGATGTCCGCGATCGGCTCGCCGAAGAACTCGAAGAATCCGGCAAGACGGAGTTCGCCGCTCAGGAGTTCGCCGCAACTCTCGCTCAGCCACCGCGCCCTCCGCGCGATGACCCGTGGCGTCGCCTCAGCGGGCTTCACCAGGTCAAGGGTGCCCGCAACCTCGCCGTCGCACGCGCTCTCTGGGAAGCCAGAGAACAGTACGCCCAGCAGCAGGACACCTCACCTGGCCGGCTCGTGCCGGATCGGTCCCTCGTCGCTGCGGTGCTCGCCAATCCGCAATCGAAGCATGCGCTTGCCGGCGTTCAGGCATTCAACGGCCGCGCAAGCCGCTCAGAACTCGATCGCTGGTGGGACGCGATCGTGCGCGGCCGTGAGTCGGACGACCTCCCTCGTGCGCGGGTCAGCAGCGATGCCCTTCCCCCGGCCCGTGCCTGGGCAGAGCGGAACCCCGAAGCGGATGCTCGGCTGAAGCTTGCTCGCCCCGCGGTCGAAGCCGTCGCTGAAGAGCTGCATATGCCGACCGAGAACCTTCTCAAGCCAGAGATGCTGCGACGCGTCGCGTGGACGCCGCCGGAGTTGACCACCGATGCCGTGGCCACAGCGCTGACGGCCCTGGGTGCGCGCCCCTGGCAGATTGAGCAGACTACACAGAAGATCGTGGATGCCTTTGTAGAAGCCGGGCAAACCCCCGATCCGGGTCTCGCCTCCGAGTCGTAGGTTCAATCCAACCGATTCCCCGCGCCCTCGTCGCGACTCCTAGGCTGAAGCCATCCCTAACTTTGGAGGCAGAGTGGCCGAGATCTCGGACGTCTACTTCGTCGATGGCATGCGTACCCCGTTTGGACGCGCCGGCGAAAAAGGCATGTACTGGAACACCCGCGCAGACGACCTCGCTGTGAAGGCGACGATCGGTTTGATGGAGCGGAACTCCGCCGTGCCTGCGGACCGCATCGATGATGTCGCGATTGCCGCGACGTCGCAGACCGGCGACCAGGGTCTGACCCTCGGTCGATCCGTTGCGATCCTGGCAGGTCTTCCCAACACGGTGCCGGGCCTCGCTGTCGAGCGCATGTGCGCCGGCGCGATGACCAGCGTCACCACGATGGCTGCGTCGATCGGTATCGGCATGTACGACTTCGCGCTCGCGGGCGGCGTCGAGCACATGGGCCACCACCCGATCGGCGCCAATGCCGACCCGAACCCCCGCTTCGTCGCTGAGAAGATGGTCGACCCCGGCGCCCTCAACATGGGTGTCACAGCCGAGCGCATCTTCGATCGGTTCCCGCACCTCACCAAGGAGCGCTCCGACCGTTTCGGCATGCTCAGCCAGCACAAGGTGCAGGCCGCATACGACGCAGGCAAGATCCAGCCCGATCTCGTTCCGGTCGCCGTGAAGGATGCCGCAGGCTCCTGGGGTCTCGCGGCAGAAGACGAAGGTCGCCGTCCGCAGACGACGATGGAAGACCTCGCCGCCCTCAAGACGCCGTTCCGCCCGCACGGGCGCGTCACGGCAGGCACCTCTTCTCCGCTGACCGATGGCGCGACGATGTCGCTGCTCGCCGGCGGTGGCGCTGTCAAGGAATTCGGCCTGCAGCCGAAGATGAAGATGGTCTCGTTCGCCTTCGCGGGCGTGCAGCCCGAGATCATGGGCATCGGACCGATCCCGTCGACCGAGAAGGCGCTCAAGAAGGCCGGACTCACGATCTCCGACATCGGGCTGTTCGAGTTGAACGAGGCGTTCGCCATCCAGGTGATCTCTCTGCTCGACCACTTCGGCATCGCTGATGACGACCCGCGCGTCAACCAGTGGGGCGGAGCAATTGCCGTCGGTCACCCGCTGGCAGCATCCGGTGTACGTCTGATGATCCAGCTGGCGGCACAGTTCGCCGAGCGTCCCGACGTCCGCTACGGCCTGACGGCCATGTGCGTGGGTCTCGGCCAGGGCGGAAGCGTCATCTGGGAGAACCCGTTCTACGACGGCAAGAAGCGCAAGTGAGGGATGCAGAGATGACTGACTACGAAAAGATCGACTTCTCCCCCATCATCAACCTCGCCGGTGACGACGAGGTTGTGACGCATTCCGTCGCACGCGACGTGCGCCTGCCCTCGGGCAAGGTGCTCGCGCTCATCACCCTCGACAACGGCCGCGATCACACGCGCCCGAACACCCTGGGACCGAAGACGCTCGCTGAACTCGGTGAGACTCTTGCCACGCTCAAGGCTCGTGCGACGGCTGGCGAGATCCAGGCCGTCGGAATCACCGGAAAGCAGTACATTCTCGCAGCGGGCGCTGACCTCTCGGACATCTCGAAGGTCACCTCCAAGGATGACGCGCGCATGATCGCTCAGCTCGGACACAAGGTGTTCGGGTCGATCGGTGATCTCGGCGTGCCTTCGTTCGCCTTCGTCAACGGCCTTGCGCTCGGCGGCGGGCTCGAGATCGCCCTGAACTCGACCTATCGCACGGTGGATGCTTCAGCGGCCGCAGTTGCACTGCCTGAGGTCTTCCTCGGGCTGATCCCCGGCTGGGGCGGCGCGTACCTGCTGCCGAACCTCATCGGCATCGAGAACGCCCTCGAGGTGGTGATCTCGAACCCGCTCAAGCAGAACCGCATGCTGAAGCCGCAGCAGGCGTTCGACCTCGGCATCATGGACGCGATCTTCCCGGCCGCGAACTATCTCGAGAACTCCCTCGCCTGGGCGGATGCGGTTCTCGGCGGCAAGAAGGTCGAGCGCAAGAACGAGCCCGGCAAGATCGAGCGTCTCACCAAGTGGCCGATCGCGATCAAGATGGCTCGCGGAATGCTCGAGTCGAAGATCGGTACCGTCCCGAAGTCGCCGTACGTCGCCCTCGACCTGCTCGAGAAGGCCAAGAGCGGCACGAAGGCCGAGGGCTTCGCCCGTGAAGACGAGGCTCTCTCCGACCTCGTCGTCGGCGATCAATTCGCGGCATCCATGTACGCGTTCGATCTGGTGCAGAAGCGTGCCAAGCGCCCTGTCGGCGCACCCGACAAGGCTCTGGCGAAGAAGGTCACCAAGGTCGGCATCATCGGTGCAGGTCTTATGGCCAGCCAGTTCGCGCTACTGTTCCTGCGCCGTCTGCAGGTGCCGGTGCTCATCACCGACATCGATCAGGCGCGCGTTGACAAGGGCCTGGCGTACATCAACGACGAGATCAGCAAGCTCGAGACGAAGGGCCGGCTCGACTCCGACGGAGCGAACAAGCTGCGCGCACTCCTGCACGGCACAGTCGACAAGAGCGAATACGCGGACTGCGACTTCGTGATCGAGGCTGTCTTCGAAGAGGTCGGCGTCAAGCAGCAAGTCTTCGGCGACATCGAGAAGATCATCGCCGAGGATGCCATCCTCGCGACGAACACCTCCTCGCTGTCGGTGGAGGAGATCGGTTCGAAACTCGCTCACCCCGAGCGACTGGTCGGCTTCCACTTCTTCAACCCGGTCGCCGTCATGCCGCTCATCGAGATCGTCAAGACGCCTGCGACGAACGAGCAGAGCCTGTCGACGGCATTCGTTGTCGCCAAGGGTCTGGGCAAGAACGCGGTGCTCACCGCTGATGCGCCTGGCTTCGTCGTCAACCGTCTGCTCGCCAAGGTCATGGGTGAGGCAGCACGTGCGGTCTATGAAGGCACGCCGATCGCAGACGTCGAGAAGGCGTTCGGCCCGCTCGGTCTTCCGATGGGCCCGTTCCAGCTGATCGACCTGGTCGGCTGGAAGGTCGCCGCTCACGTGCAGGACACGATGGTGGGGCACTTCCCCGACAGGTTCTACGCGAACGAGAACTTCCACGCTCTCGCTGAGCTCGACAAGGTCGTAGAGAAAGACAAGGGCGGCCGTGTCGTCGGCTGGACCAAGGCTGCGGAGAAGGCTCTCAAGGGCCACATCGGCACCGAGCCGGCGTCTGCTGCCACCATCCTGCAGCGCGTGCAGGATGGTCTCGCCCAGGAGCTCAAGCTCATGCTCGACGAGGGCGTGGTGCCTGAGGTCGAGGACATCGACCTCTGCCTGATCCTCGGCGCCGGTTGGCCATTCATCGATGGTGGCGCGTCGCCGTATCTCGACCGCGAGGGAGCATCCGAGCGCGTCTTCGGCTCGACGTTCCACACTCCACCGGTACGCGGGATCGGCAGCTGAGCTAGTACACGGCAGCAGAAAGAGGGGGCGCATCTTCGGATGCGGCCCCTCCTTCTTTCGTGTTACTCAGCGGCGCTCGTGCAGCGGCAGATCGATCGCACCGGTCTCCCCCGCGTTCCGCGCAACCGGGATCCGGGTCCCGAGAACCTGGGCGACGACGTCCTGCGCGATCTTGGACGCTGTGAGGCCGGCATCCGCCAGAATCTCATCACGCGAAGCGTGATCGATGAACTCATCCGGAAGACCGAGCTCGTCGACTGCGGTATCGACTCCCGCCTCACGCAGAACCTGCCGCACACGCGTTCCGATACCGCCGACCCGGATGCCGTCCTCAAGAGTGATCACCAGGCGATGACGCCCTGCGAGCTCGATGATGGATGGCTGCACCGGAATGGCCCAACGCGGGTCGACGACCGTCGCACCGATTCCCTGGGCGCGCAGGCGCGCAGAGACATCCATTGCGAGAGATGCGAAGGGCCCGATACCCACGATGAGGACGTCTTCGCTCTCATCGCGTGCGAGAACATCGACGCCGTCGGCAAGCCGCTCGATCGCCTCGATGTCTTCGGCGACCGCACCCTTCGGATACCGGATCACGGTCGGTGCGTCATCGACTGCCACCGCTTCATCCAGGGCCTCGGCAAGCCGCGCACCGTCACGGGGTGCTGAGATGCGGATGTGCGGCACGATCTGGAGCATGGCCAGATCCCACATCCCGTGATGGCTCGCACCGTCTGGACCTGTCACGCCTGCCCGATCGAGCACGAAGGTCACGCCGGCCTTATGCAGCGCGACATCCATGAGGACCTGGTCGAATGCACGGCCCATGAATGTCGCGTACAGGGCGACGACGGGGTGAAGCCCGCCATATGCAAGGCCGGCAGCCGCCGTCACCGCATGCTGCTCGGCGATACCGACGTCATAGACGCGCTCCGGGAAGCGCTCAGCGAAGGGTGCAAGACCGGTGGGACGCAGCATGGCAGCGGTCATGGCGATAACACGCGGATCGCGCTCTCCGACGCGCACAATGGCGTCGGAGAAGACATCGGTCCAGCCGGTCTTCGTCGAGCCCAGCGGCTCACCGGTCGCCGGATCGATGCGATTAACGGCGTGGAACTGATCCGCCTCGTCATCACGCGCAGGCTGGTAACCACGCCCCTTCTCGGTGATCGCATGCACGATCACCGGTGCCCCGTAGGACTTCGCGAGCTCGAGCGTCTCCATCAGAGCTGTGATGTCGTGACCGTCGACCGGCCCCAGGTACTTGATGTCGAGATTGGAATACAGCGCGACGTTATTCGTGAAGCGAGAGAGGAATCCGTGCGTACCGCCGCGGACGCCCCGGAACACTGCTCGGCCAACGGGTCCGAAGGCGCGGAAGAACCGATCGGAGCGGTGGTGCAAGTCTCGATAGGCACCTGCCGTGCGAACACGGTTCAGATAGCGCGACATTCCACCGATCGTCGGAGCGTAGGAGCGGCCGTTATCGTTCACGACGATCACGAGGTTGCGATCATTGTCATCGGAGATGTTGTTGAGCGCTTCCCAAGTCATCCCTCCCGTGAGAGCACCGTCACCGACCACCGCAATCACGTGGCGGTCGTCTCTTCCTGTTGCCGCAAAGGCGCGCGAGATGCCATCGGCCCAGCTCAGTGAACTCGAGGCGTGGGACGACTCGACGACGTCATGGGCGCTCTCGCTGCGCTGCGGGTAGCCGGCTAGCCCTCCGCGTACCCGCAGTTCAGAGAAGTCCTGGCGTCCGGTGAGCAGCTTGTGCACATACGACTGGTGGCCGGTGTCGAAGATGATCGGGTCTTCAGGAGATTCGAACACGCGGTGCAGAGCGATCGTCAGCTCGACGACTCCCAGATTGGGACCGAGGTGCCCGCCGGTGCGCGACACATTCTCAACGAGGAACGTTCGGACCTCGTCGGCGAGTCGGGTCAGCTGAGATGTGCTGAGGTTGTCGAGATCCCGCGGTCCGGTGATGCCGGGAAGAATGGGCATCAGCACCTCCTGAACGTGTTCGTCACTCGCCCTCGTAAGTGAGGAGGACGACCCTTTCGATACTACTGCCGGGGCCAGGGAATCGCCCGAGCAGACGCGGAGTGAACGCGAAGCGCCCGCCCCGATTCGATCGGAGCGGGCGCTTTACTGCGTAAGCAGTTATACGAGCTGACGAAGCACGTACTGCAGGATGCCGCCGTTGCGGTAGTAGTCGGCCTCACCGGGGGTGTCGATGCGAACCACTGCGTCGAACTCGACCGTCTGCTTGCCCTCAGGCGAGTGCTCGCTCGGCGCAGCCGTGACGCGCACCGTCTTGGGCGTGGTGCCGTTGTTGAGCTCTTCCAGGCCCGTGATCGAGACGATTTCAGTGCCATCGAGGCCCAGCGACTCCCAGCTCTCGCCAGCGGGGAACTGCAGCGGGACGACGCCCATGCCGATCAGGTTCGAGCGGTGGATGCGCTCGAAGCTCTCGGTGATGACAGCCTTGACACCCAGCAGGCTCGTGCCCTTGGCAGCCCAGTCACGAGAGGATCCCGAACCGTACTCCTTGCCACCGAACACGACCAGCGGAGTACCCGCCGCCTCGTAGTTCTGGCATGCGTCGAAGATGTACGACTGCGGAGCATCCGCCTTCGTGAAGTCACGAGTGAAGCCGCCCTCGACCTCAGCGCCGTCGTTGACTGCACGAACCAGCTGGTTCCTCAGACGGATGTTCGCGAAGGTTCCGCGGATCATCACCTCGTGGTTGCCACGGCGCGAGCCGAAGGAGTTGAAGTCCTTCTGACGGACTCCGTGCTCCTCGAGGTACTTCGCCGCTGGCGTGCCGATCTTGATGTTTCCTGCCGGGCTGATGTGGTCAGTGGTGACCGAGTCGCCCAGGGTCGCCATGACGCGCGCACCGGTGATGTCCGACACCGGGGTCAGATCCATCGTCATGCCCTCGAAGTACGGAGGACGGCGCACATACGTCGACTTGTCATCCCACTCGAAGATCGGTCCGGTCGGAGTCGGCAGGCTCGTCCAGCGCTCGTCACCGTCGAAGACCGTGGCGTACTGCTTGATGAACTGCTCGCGCGAGATCGACGAGTCGATGACTTCCTGGATCTCGGCGGGCGTGGGCCAGATGTCCTTCAAGAAGACATCGTTGCCGTCGCTGTCCTTGCCGAGTGCATCGGTCTCGAAGTCGAAGTGCATGGAACCGGCCAGTGCGTACGCGACCACGAGCGGAGGCGATGCGAGGTAGTTCATCTTCACATCGGGGCTGATGCGGCCTTCGAAGTTGCGGTTACCCGAGAGAACGGCCGTGACCGCGAGGTCGTGGTCGTTGACCGCAGCGGATACTTCCTCGATCAGTGGACCGGAGTTTCCGATACAGATCGTGCAGCCGTAGCCGACGGTGTAGAAGCCGAGACCCTCGAGGTCCTTGTCGAGACCCGACTTCTCGTAGTAGTCGGTGACGACCTTGGAACCGGGCCCGAGCGTCGTCTTGACCCAAGGCTTCTGCTTGAGGCCTTTCTCCCGCGCCTTGCGGGCGAGGAGACCTGCGGCCATCATGACCGACGGGTTCGACGTGTTGGTGCACGACGTGATCGCGGCCAGCGTCACCGCACCGTGGTCGAGAATGTAGCTCTCGCCGTCGGGTGTGGTCACCGGAACAGGCTTGGACGAACCGTTGACCCCGCTGGAGATGTGCACGGGACGCGTGTCGTGGTCCTCTTCGCCGGGGACTGCACCGGGGTCGGATGCCGGGAAGGAGTGCTTCGACTCGAGATCGACGATGTCGTCGGTGGTGCTCGGATCGGCGTAGCTGAGGATGTCCTGCTCGAACTGCGACTTCGCCTCGGACAGGAGGATGCGGTCCTGCGGGCGCTTCGGACCGGCGATCGACGGCACGACGGTGCTGAGGTCGAGCTCCATGTACTCGCTGAAGACCGGCTCCGTGTCCGCGTCGTGCCACAGGCCCTGCAGCTTCGCGTACGCCTCGACGAGGGCGATGGCCTGCTCGTCGCGGCCGGTCAGGCGCAGGTAGTCGGTGGTGACCTCATCGATCGGGAACATCGCGGCGGTCGAACCGAACTCCGGCGACATGTTTCCGATGGTTGCGCGGTTGGCGAGCGGCACGGATGCCACACCGGCACCGTAGAACTCGACGAACTTTCCGACGACGCCGTGCTTGCGCAGCATGTCGGTGATCGTGAGCACGACGTCGGTCGCGGTCACACCGGCGGGGATCTCACCGGTCAGCTTGAAACCGACCACGCGCGGGATCAGCATCGAGACGGGCTGGCCGAGCATGGCAGCCTCTGCCTCAATACCGCCGACGCCCCAGCCGAGCACGCCGAGACCGTTGACCATGGTGGTGTGCGAGTCGGTTCCGACACAGGTGTCGGGGTAGGCCTGCAGAACGCCGCCGTTAGTGCGGTCGTAGATGACCTTCGCGAGGTGCTCGATGTTCACCTGGTGGACGATGCCGGTGCCAGGGGGAACAACCTTGAAGTCGTTGAACGCGGTCTGGCCCCAGCGCAAGAACTGGTAGCGCTCACCGTTGCGCTCGTACTCGATCTCGACGTTGCGCTCGAGAGCGTTCTCGGAACCGAACAGGTCGGCGATCACGGAGTGGTCGATGACCATCTCAGCGGGCGAGAGCGGGTTGATCTTGTTCGGGTCGCCGCCGAGAGCGGTGACCGCCTCGCGCATCGTGGCGAGGTCGACGATGCAGGGCACGCCGGTGAAGTCCTGCATCACGACGCGCGCAGGCGAGAACTGGATCTCGGTGTTGGGCTCTGCCGCAGCATCCCACGCTCCGAGCGCCTCGATCTGCGCCTTCGTCACATTCGCACCGTCTTCAGTGCGAAGCAGGTTCTCAAGGAGCACCTTCAGGCTGAACGGCAGCTTTGCGAAGCCTGGAACCGTGTCAATCCGGAAGATCTCATAGTCGGTACTGCCGACTGTCAGGGTGCTCTTGGCACCGAAGCTGTTCACCGTGGACACGAATCCGTCTCCTTCTAGTCTGAGGGGAGCGACAGGCGCTTCCATCTTGCTCGCCTCCGCCGTTGGCTGCCAGCAAGGTGCACCTAACAGTGTGCGCCTGTCCTGCTCTCGGCGAAAGGTCGAGATTTATCTTGATGTCAAGATAAATCTATCATGCGTCGGAAGTGGATTCCTGCGACTCGCGCGGATACACGGCGCGCACGACGAGCCAGGAGACAGCGATCATCGGGGCGAACAGCGGAAGACCCATGATCAGCTTCAGCGTGCCGAGCGCCGTCACCTGATCGGTGAGATACAGCGGCAGCTGCACGGCCAGACGGGCGAAGAACAATCCCGCCCACGCGACGCCGAGCCACAGGAACGCGCGACGCTTGCGCTTGTCAGCACGCCATCCCATGGCGTCACCCATCAGGAAACCTGCGGCGATTCCGATCAGGGACCAACCGATGAGGGCTGAGACGAGCAAGACCGTGCCGTAGACGGCGTTCGTGATGAGACCGGGCACGAAGTTGTCTGCTCCTCGGCCCGTCCACAGCGCCAGGGCGGCCGCCGCGCCTGCAGCGACGAGACCCCCGAGCGCCGCCGAGGGCGGCGACTTCTGCACCAGCCTCACGATCGTGAAGACGGCCGCAAGTCCGACAGAAACACCGAGCGAAAGAATGAGCGGTTCTGGCTTGATCGTGAACAGGATCACGAAAGCGAGGCTCGGCAGCACCGATTCGAGGATGCCGCGCCACCCGCCGATCGCCGACCAGACGACCTTGTGCGTGCGGGAATCCTCGGCAGGATCGAGGCCCGCCCTGCGAGCCGCACCACCGAGTGCTGCGCCGATCAGGTCAGAAGCAGAACCGGTCTCGGTGGAGGCCACCTCGGGATGAGCATCCGGGCCCTGTGGGTCCGACGCGCTCACGCCGACCCGGGCGTTGCCGGCATCTTCAGCGGGATGAGATCCCGCGGCGGCATCGGGGATCCCCCGCGCACCACGACGATCGAGCGGAAGAGGTCTTCGACCTTCGCTGCGGCTTCAGGGTCGGATGCCGCAGCGCCACCGATCACGCCGCGCAGGAACCACCGAGGGCCATCCACGCCGATAAAGCGTGCGAGGTTGAGACCAGACCCCTCGGAGGCGGGCGCGGGAACCTCGGCCAGCAACTCCTTGCCGAGCGGCCCTTCGCGCTCTTCGACGCGCCCGCCCTGCTGGCGGACCTGGTCGACCAGCTGCATGCGCGTCTCGTGCCAGAGTCCCAGCGTCCGCGGAGCAGCGAACGGCTGCACCTGGAGCGAGGAATCCGCATAGTCGAGGCCGACGGCAACGATGCGCTTGGACTGCTCCTCCACCTCGAGGCGCAGATTCAGTCCCTCACGCGGGAGGATCTTGATCCCGCCCAGGTCGATGTACGGGCGAACGGGGTTCGCCTCTGACTCATCGAACGGCCCGTCCGTCGCACGGTTCGCGGGCGCCGACTTCGATGTGGGCTGTGTGATTTCTTCAGTCATTTCGTCTTTCCTGCCTGATCGGCGGTCTTCGCCGCCTGATATCCCGTGGACCCGAAACCATCTGCTCCGCGCGCACTGTCGGGGAGCTCATCGACCGGGATGAAGTTCGCTCGCGTCACCGGCATGATGATCAGCTGCGCGATCCGGTCCCCGACCGCCACATCGTACGCGCTGGAGCTATCGGTGTTGAGCAGACTCACTTTGATCTCTCCGCGATAGCCGGCATCGACGGTGCCAGGAGAGTTCACGATCGTGATGCCATGTTTGGCAGCCAAGCCACTGCGCGGGACGACGAACGCGGCGTACCCCTCCGGCAGCGCGATGCGCACGCCGGTCGCGACCAGAGCGCGCTCCCCTGGTCCGAGCCGCACGGCCTCGGCTGCGACGAGATCCGCACCTGCATCGCCGGGGTGGGCGTAGTGCGGGGTGACAGACGCGATAATGGGAAGATCAACGGAATCACTCACCCCACGAGGCTAATGCAGAACCACGACGCAGACACCCGCGTTCGCTACCGCGAGCGTCTTTCGCCGAGCCTGTGGATGCTGGTGGCCGCCGCGGTCGTCGCACCGATGGCGATGCTCGTGTTCACGCCGATCGGTGCGCTCCCTGGACTGCTGATCGGTGCAGCGGTCGCGCTCGCAGTCATTCTCGCGATGATCTTCGGATCGCCTCGCATCCGAATCGAAGGCACCACGCTCCGTGCGGGCCGCGCTCAGATCGATGCCCGCTGGCTCGGCGACGTGGTCGAATACACCGGCGAAGAGGCACGCGCGGCACGCGGACCGAAGCTGGCCGCTCGCGGCTGGCATCTGCTTCGCGGCGGAATCGACGGCATCGTGGTGGTGCAGAACATCGACCCGGGCGACCCGATCCCCAGTTGGACGATCTCCACCCGCACGCCCGATCGTCTTGCCGCCGCGATCCGCGCGGCCGAAGCAGACGCTGCCCGAGCCGCGCAGCTCCCGGCCTGAGACGACGATGCGCCCCTGACCAAAAGGCCGGGGCGCACGAACGTGAGTGCGTCTGCGATCAGGCAGCGCACTCCTTGCAGATGAGTCCATCTGCGCCTTCGTGGTCGAGCTGCGAGCGGTGCTTCACGAGGAAGCAGCTCATGCACGTGAACTCGTCCTGCTGCGCTGGCAGCACGACGACGTCGAGCTCGAGGTCAGAAAGGTCGGCTCCTGGGAGGTCGAAACTCGAGGGGTTGTCCGAGTCTTCGTCTCCGGTAGTGCCGGACAGCTTGTCCGGCACACGCTCCTTCAAGGCTTCGATCGACTCGGAGTCGTCTTCGCTCTTTCGGGGGGCGTCGTAGTCGGTTGCCATGCGGTAGATCTCCACGTTCATGGTGCTAGTGGGCGGTTCGCCGTCGGGTACGCGGCGGGCATAGTTTGCACGACGCGAAGGCATTTAGCAAATGACCTCGCGCATTCAAGACCAAACTCACGGCGCGCCCAGGGTATTCCCGTCTCGTCGGCGTGCTCCGTGACACCATGTTCGAACAGCCATCAGAGGGGCATTCGCATGGAAAACGTCACGATCGTCGGCACCGAAGACGACCTGCTGATCCTCGCCACCGGTTCCGGCGCGAGATTCGCTCTCCCCATCGACGATGTGCTCCAACGCGAGATTCGTCGCGCGCGCCGCCGCAACGACGACGGCGCTCCCCGAGTCACTGTCAGTCCGCGCGAAGTCCAGGCACACATCCGCGCCGGAATGTCTGCCGCTGAGACCGCCGAACTGCTCGGAGTCAGCGTCGAAGACGTTGCGAAGTTCGAGGGTCCGGTGCTCGCCGAGCGTGAGCATGTCGTCGGCCAGGCACTAGCGGTTCCCGTTCTCATCGGCAGCGACGTCGAGCCGGACGCGCAGCCCACGTTCGGTGCCGCCATCAGGGCGAAGCTGGCCGATCTCGGCGCGAGCGCTGAGCGCTGGGCCAGCTGGAAGGACGAGTCGGGCTGGATCGTGAAGCTCGAGTTCACCGCGGCTGAGGTCTCCCACGATGCGCGGTGGAGCTTCGACCCACGTCGCAGCTCGCTGGCTCCATTGAACGCCGACGCCACCCAGCTCTCTCGCCAGGGTTCGCTCCCCGAAGGACTGATCCCCCGTCTGCGGGCGGTAGAAGGGGACCGGACCGAGTCGCCGTACAAGGACGACAGCCGTTTCGACTCAGGAGCTTTCGGCCCTCGCAAGCTCCCGGCTCCCGAAGCAGACCTCGATGAGCCCCGCGGCCCCGAGCGCTCCGGCCCGGCTGCACAGGCAGCGGCGATGAACCGCGCGCCCGACCAGTCGACCACGAGCGCTGAGACCGCCGATCTCCTCGAGGCGCTTCGTCGACGACGAGGACAGCGCGAGAGCGCCCCATCGTCCAGCGAACACGACGAAGACGACTTCGATTCCAGCCCCAGCCCGATCGCACTGTTCGATTCCCTCGACGAGCCTCTGGATGAAGAGCCTGAGCCGGAGCCGTCTCCCGCACCGGCGCCTGCACAATCGCCGCAGGATGTCACGCAGGACAGCAGCGGACGCCGACGCCGACGCAATGCGATGCCGTCGTGGGACGAGATCGTCTTCGGCGCCCGCACCGACGACTGAGTTCTCGCCGGGCTCAGAGAGCGGTGGTGCTGAACGCGCCGCGGCGAATGTACGGCACTTGACGTTCTTCGGGGGTGAGTGCTCCGTGTTGGCCGATCATTCCCCGCGAGCGCTGATCCTTCGCAGTGCCGTCGTAGAAGGCCTTGTTGCCGCGTGAGATGACCACCAGGTCGCCGATACGCGCCGCGGCATCCGCGGTGACGACCGATCCGTACACTCCGGATGAGATCGCTTCCGCACGGGTGAGCACATCAGCATCCCCGTCGCTCTCGGTGCGCCAGTTCCGGCTTACGACATCCACCGCGGTATCCGGTTCGAGATACACGTGAAGCATGCGCGGTTCGCCACCGATGTGGCGGACACCATCCAACCGTGCATCACCGTGGTCCAGCACGATGTGTCGGTGAGCCGGCACATCGACCATCCCGTGATCCGCCGTGATGAGCACCCCGACGTGCTTCGGCGGCGTCACGGCAAGTGCATGATCGACTTCTTCGAGCGCAGCGATCCACTCACCCGAGTCCACGCCGTGTCTGTGACCTGCCTTATCGACTTCGGGCAGATAGCAGTACGTCAGCGACCCCGGGTTGTCGGTGGCGAGTTGATATGCGAGCCTGACGCGGTCCTCTGCCGATTGCGCTCCGAAGAATTCTGCTCCGCGCAGAGTCGCGCGGGTGAAACCGCTGCGGGCGTACTCCTGCATCCCCACGGCGAATGCACGGTGACCCCGCGCCGTCACCTGTTCGAAGATCGTCGGCTGAGGCTGCCAGATCAACGGGTCGATGCCGTCGGTCTCCCAGCCGGAGAGGACGTTCACCAACCGATCTCTCGAAGAGTCGAGCACGCGATAGCCGACGAGCCCGTGCATGCCGGGGGCCACACCGGTCACGAGCGAGGTGAGCGCGGCCGCTGTCGTCGTCGGGAACACCGAGTACGCGACATCCTTCTTCCCTACCCCCGCCACAAGATGCCTGGCGTGACCGGCATGAGCACGCAACTGGATCGCACCGAGGCCGTCGACGACGACGAGCACCACCGATCGGGCAGGCGCGAGAGCACCCGGTACCTGTTCCAGCACAGCGATCAGGTCGCCCGCCACCCCGTCGAGCATCCGCGCAGACGTCGGCACGGTCGGTAGAATCAGAGACATCCGGGCCAGTCTTTCACAGCGCCCGACGACGCCCCAGGAAGCACATGCCCCGCACTGAATCAGCCGAGCCCGCCGAGGAGCGCATCCAGGACATCGAACTGTCCAGCGAGATGCGAGGTTCGTTCCTCGAATACGCCTACTCGGTGATCTACTCGCGTGCGCTTCCGGATGCTCGTGACGGACTCAAGCCCGTCCAGCGCCGCATCCTCTACCAGATGGCCGAGATGGGGCTGCGGCCAGAACGCGGTCACGTCAAAAGCGCGCGCGTCGTCGGCGAGGTGATGGGAAAGCTCCACCCGCACGGTGATTCCGCGATCTACGATGCCCTCGTGCGTCTCTCCCAGGACTTCGCACTGCGGGTGCCGCTCGTCGACGGGCACGGAAACTTCGGCTCTCTCGATGACGGTCCCGCCGCATCCCGCTACACCGAGGCGCGACTGGCGGCCTCAGCGCTCTCGCTCACCGAGAGCCTTGACGAAGACGTCGTCGACTTCGTGCCGAACTACGACGGCCAGTTCCAGCAGCCTTCCGTGCTGCCTGCGGCATTCCCCAACCTGCTCGTCAACGGCGCGAGCGGCATCGCGGTGGGCATGGCGACCAATATGGCGCCCCACAATCTCATCGAGGTCGTCGCTGCCGCCATCCACCTGCTCGACAACCCGGACGCCACGACCGAGGATCTGATGGAGTACGTGCCGGGCCCGGACTTCCCCTCCGGCGGCATCCTGATGGGTCTCGACGGAGTCAAAGACGCGTATGCCAATGGCCGCGGTGCGCTGCGCGTGCGCGGCAAGGTCTCGGTGGAGCCGCTCGGGCCCCGGCGCACGGGGATCATCGTCACTGAGCTGCCCTACATGATCGGCCCTGAGCGCCTGATCGAGAAGATCCGGGATGCCGTGCAGGCGAAGAAGCTGCAGGGCATCAGCGACGTCAACGACCTCACCGACCGGCAGCACGGGCTGCGTGTGGCGATCGGCATCAAGACCGGATTCGACCCGAACGCTGTGCTCGAGCAGCTGTACCGTCTGACGCCGCTGGAAGACTCGTTCAGCATCAACAATGTCGCTCTCGTCCAGGGCCAGCCGCGCACGCTGGGCCTGAAAGAGATGCTCAGTGTGTATGTCGGCCACCGTCTCGAGGTCATCACCAGGCGAAGCCGCTACCGCCTCGCGCGTCGCGAAGAGCGCCTGCACCTCGTCGAGGGGCTACTCGTCGCGATCCTCGACATCGACGAGGTCATCCAGGTCATCCGCTCATCGGAAGATTCAGAAGAGGCGCGCAATCGCCTGCGTCAGGTGTTCGACCTCTCGGAGCTGCAGGCCGAATACATCCTCGAACTGCGTCTTCGTCGCCTCACAAAGTTCTCGCGCATCGAGCTCGAGGCAGAGCGCGACAAGCTGCTGGCCGAGATCGCTGAGCTGCGCGAACTGCTCGGCAGCGAGGCGCTTCTGCGCGCGCAGGTCGCACGCGAGCTGGATGCCGCGGCCGAAGCGCATGGCACCCCTCGCCGCACGATGCTGCTCAACGCCGCTCCTCCGAAGCCGCGCAGCACCAAGGGTCCTGTCGATCTTCAAATCGCCGACATGCCCACCGTCGTCGTGCTCTCCACGACCGGCAAGGCTGTGCGGGTCGACCTGGAAGACGGTCAGCTGCTGCAGCCTGCTGCGCGCCGGAGCAAGCACGATGCGGTGCTCACGTCGCTCACGACGACGACCAGGAGCGAGATCGGCGCGGTGACCAGTGCAGGACGAGTGCTGCGCTTCTCGCCCGTCGACCTGCCGTCGGCGCCGTCGTCAGCCGTGCACCTGTCGGCCGGAGTCGCGCTGCGCGACTACGTCGGCCTCCTGGACAAGAGCGAGCGCATCATCGGGATGCTGCGCTTCGACGACGACACGCCATACGCTCTGGGCACCCGCTCTGGCGTCGTCAAGCGCATCATCCCCTCGGCCCTTCCTGTGCGCCCCGAAGCCGAGGTCATCGGACTCAAACCCCGCGACGTCGTCGTCGGGGGCGCCTCTGCGCCGGACGACGCAGAACTCGTGTTCGTCACCTCTGATGCGCAGCTGCTGCACTACGCGGCATCCAACGTGCGTCCGCAGGGTGGCGGTGCCGGCGGCATGGCGGGCGTGAAGGTCGG
This sequence comes from Microbacterium sp., assembly GCF_048259935.1. Lineage (GTDB taxonomy): Bacteria > Actinomycetota > Actinomycetes > Actinomycetales > Microbacteriaceae > Microbacterium. The sequence continues at coordinate 185,388 of NZ_JBLXHF010000006.1, forward strand.
AGCCGGCGCGGAGGTCATCTCATTCACCGTCGTCTCTGCTCCGGAGTCAGCGATCGTCGTGACGATCTCAGGTGCCGACGGCACGATCATCGGGACGGATGCCGGACGCGCGAAGACGTCGCTGTTCTCAGAGTTCCCTCCGAAGGGGCGCGCGACCGGTGGTGTTCGCGCACACTCGTTCCTGAAGGGCGAAGACCGGCTGCGCCTGGCGTGGGTCGGTCCGCAGGAGGCACTTGCCGTCGGAACAGATGGTGCTGCCAGGACTCTTCCGGAAGCCGGTGCGAAGCGTGACGGATCGGGACAGCCCCTCGACGCCGTCATCGGGTCAGTGGGAACGCACCTCGGCTCCTAGGCCTTCGGAGGGTTCAGGGATCAGGGTTCAGGGCTCAGCGAGACCTCAGGCGTCGATGGCCTCGCGCGAGAGCTGATCCGAAGACTCGACGATGAACTCGCGCCGCGGCGCGACCTCGTTGCCCATCAGCAGTTCGAAGACCCGACCAGCTTCCTCAGCATCTTCCATGCGCACGCGTCGCAGCAGACGACCGGATTTGTCCATGGTCGTGTTCGCGAGCTGGTCGGCATCCATCTCGCCGAGGCCCTTGTACCGCTGAATCGGCTCATGCCAACGCTTGTTCTGCTTGCGCAGCTTCGCCAGCAGCGTGTGCAGTTCCTGCTCTGAATACGTGTAGAGCGTCTCGTTCGGCTTCGAGCCCGGATTCATGACGATGACACGGTGCAGCGGAGGCACCGCTGCGAAGACGCGCCCCTCATCGATCAGCGGACGCATGTAACGGAAGAAGAGCGTGAGCAGGAGGGTGCGAATATGCGCACCGTCCACGTCCGCATCGCTCATCAGGATGACCTTGCCGTAGCGCGCCTGTGAGATGTCGAAGGTGCGACCAGAACCCGCACCGATCGTCTGGATGATCGCTGCGCATTCGGCATTGGAGAGCATGTCGCCGACAGAAGCGCGCTGGACGTTGAGGATCTTGCCTCGGATCGGCAGGAGCGCCTGCACCTCGCTGTCGCGAGCTCGTCGGGCCGTGCCGAGCGCAGAATCGCCCTCGACGATGAACAGCTCGCTGCGCGCGACATCGTGCGAACGGCAGTCCACGAGCTTCACCGGAAGCGACGAGGACTCCAGCGCGTTCTTGCGTCGCTGGGTCTCTTTGTGTGCGCGCGCGGAGACGCGCGCCTTCATCTCAGAGACGACCTTGTCGAGCAGCTGACTCGTCTCGCTCTTGTCATCGCGCTTGGTGGAGGAGAACCGAGCGCCGAGCTCCTGGCGCAGCACCTGGGAGACGATCTGGCGGACCGCCGGGGTGCCGAGGACCTCTTTGGTCTGGCCTTCGAACTGCGGTTCTGGGACCTCGACGGTGAGCACCGCGGTCAGGCCCGCCAGCACATCGTCCTTCTCGACCTTGTCGTTGCCGACTTTCAATCGGCGTGAGTTCTGCTCGACCTGCGCACGCAGGACCTTGAGCAGCTCCTGCTCGAAGCCCTGCTGGTGCGTTCCGCCCTTGGGTGTGGCGATGATGTTGACGAACGAGCGGGTCACCGTGTCGTAGCCGGTCCCCCATCGCATCGCGATGTCAACGCGACATTCGCGTTCGACCTCGGTCGATGCCATGTGGCCGTCCGACTGCAGCACCGGCACGGTCTCCTTGAATGTGCCGGAGCCCTGAATGCGCCAGGTGTCGGTGATCGGAGCATCCATTGCGAGATATTCGACGAACTCCGAGATGCCGCCCTGGTAGAGGTAAGAGGTCTCCTTGGACTCTTCGCCGCGCTCGTCCCGAACGACCAGTTCGAGGCCGGGAACGAGGAACGCTGTCTGCCGTGCGCGATTCTCGAGCTCACCGAGCTGGAATGCCGCGTCCTTCGTGAAGATCTGACGGTCCGCCCAGTAGCGGACGCGGGTCCCGGTGACGCCGCGCTTGGTCTTGCCGATCACGCGCAGTTCACTGCTCTTCTCGAACGGCGTGAACGGCGCATCCGGCCGCTTCTCGCCCGTGTCTGCGAAAAGCCCGGGCTCTCCGCGTCGGAACGACATCGCGTACGTCTTACCGCCACGGTCGACTTCGACATCGAGACGTTCGGAGAGTGCGTTGACGACGGACGCGCCGACACCGTGCAGACCACCGGATGCCGCGTACGAGCCGCCACCGAATTTTCCACCGGCGTGGAGCTTCGTGTACACGACCTCGACACCCGTCAGCCCCGTGCGCGGCTCGATGTCCACCGGAATGCCGCGCCCGCGGTCGTGGACCTCGACGCTGCCGTCCGGGTGCAGGATCGTATCGATCTTGGTGCCGTTGCCATCGACAGCCTCATCGACTGCGTTGTCGATGATCTCCCAGAGGCAGTGCATGAGACCGGGTGAGCCGTTTGACCCGATGTACATTCCGGGGCGTTTGCGGACCGCTTCGAGCCCTTCAAGCACCTGAAGATGATGGGCAGAATACTCGCTGGTCACAAGGGTCGATTCTATTCCTCACGCGGCTCGGCCGGGCTCAGACACTCCCCAGACACCGCGTACCTGCAGCGTTGCGTACGCGGTGAGCGAAACACGCCGCCTTCCGGGCATGACGTACAGCAGAGCGTGGTTGTATTGAGGACATTCGAAGAAGCGACGCCGATACCCGAGGAGGCACCGAGATGAACGCTACGACCGAACGTGATACCTCCACTGTCGAGTACCGTCTGACGGCTGCGGACCGTTGCGACTCCTGCGGAGCGCAGGCCTATGTCGCCGCTGAGGTCAACGGCTCCGAGCTGTTGTTCTGCGCACACCACGGACGCAAGTACGAAGAGAAGCTGCGCACCATTGCCACGTCGTGGCACGACGAGACCGCGCGCCTCGTCGACGCAGTCTGACCGTTCTCAGACCACGCACTGTCTCAGAGTCGTGACCCGCAGCTTCATCAGCGGGTCGCGACTCTTCTCACTGCCGGGGTGAGCCGGGTGAGGATCTCCTCGCCGACCGTATCGATGTGCTCGGCAAGAGCAGTCGCATCTCCCTCACCCTGAGCGCCCGGCCCGAAGATGTTCACGACATCACCGGCGGCTGCGCCTGCCCACCCCATCACAGTCGAGCGGTCGTCACTGATCTCTGTGATCGCACGCGGCCCTGCGGGAGTGCCGATTGTCGCGCCGCGCAACGTCGAGGGCAGTCCGTGCAGCGCGCCGATCCCGACGTCGACACCGCCGTCGCGCACGTCGAGAACGCGCGCACGCAGGGTCGCAACCGGGTGGATGCCGGGAATCTGCGGACCGTCAGCAGAACGGATGCCGTAGCAGAACGCACCGATCCGACACACGGTGCCGCGAAGCTCCGGTCGCCACCATGATGCAGCAGACGCGGTCAGATGCGTGTCCACGGGCTCGATGCCCTGGCGGTGAAGTTCGTCCAGCGCGACTCTGAATTGGGCTGCGGCGTCATCATCCTCGCGGTCGCTCGCTTCGGCCAGGTGACTCCAGATGCCCGCGATATCCAGGTGGCCTGCCCGCTGCGCGTCCGCTGCCGTGGATACGAAGGCAGGCCAGTCCTCCGGCCGGATGCCGTTGCGATGCAGCCCGGTGTCGATCTTCAGATGCACGACAGCGGAGTTCCCGCTGGCTCGTGCCATCCGCACCACCCGCTCGAGATACTCGACGCTGCCGATGCCGAGCTCGAGAGCAGCATCCAGCGCTGCAGCAATCTCTTCGTCATCGGAGATCGTCCAGGCGAAAACGCGGGCCTGCGGGCGGCGGGATCGGATGCGCAGCCCCGTCTGCACGTCGAAGCTGCCGAAGCTGTCGAGCACCGTGTCGTCGGCGAGTGCGTCCAGCGTCCACTCGATGCCGTGCCCGTACGCGTCGTCTTTCATCGCGAACATCAGTTTTGCCGGAGCGATATGGGCGCGCACCGCAGCGACGTTCTGTGCGAGCTGCGAGGCAGAGAGCTCGAGCACCGGCGTTATCAGTCCGCCCATTCGCGCACCGCCTTGGCACCCGCTGCGGCGACGAGCTCGGTCGCACGCATCCCGGTTACACGTGTCCAGGTCGCGAGTTCAGCCACTGCCGCCCCCGCACCGAAGTAGACGATCTCCGTCCCCAGATCCTCAGCGGCGTCGCTGGCCTGCAGATCGACAACGCAGACATCCATGGCGACTCGGCCGACGATCGGCCGCAGCTTCGTCCCCACGCCGACCGCCGCGTGATTGCCGAGAGCCCGCACGATCCCTTGCGCGTAACCACCGGTGACGAGCGCGATCGTCGTGTCGCTCTCAGCTCTGTGCGTATAGCCGTAGGAGACGGCCTCGCCGGCGCGCAGCGGTTTCAGCGAGAGAACCCGCCCGGTGAGCGACATCACCGGGACCATTCCGGCACCGGGCAGCCCGTAGAGCGCCTCGGCGCTGATGTCTGCCTGTGCGCTGAGCACCGCATCGATTCCCTCGGCCACCAGCGTGGCGGCGATCGACGAGTCATCGACGAGGATCCGCTCGACGCCCGCATCATGCACGATCCGCGCACTGTGCAGCACGCCGTGTCCGAACGCATCTCCGCGCAGATCGGCGACCGCTCCCCCGGCGCCGACCGCTGCCCGCGCGTTCGCACGGAGCGCGACTCGGGAGATGACCGCGCGCGGAAGGCTGCCGGATGCCGTCACTTCCTGCTGGCCTCGATCACAGAACGATGCCGCGCACGGCTGCCGGTGCGGATGCCGGTGGCACTGACGCGCGTCTCGTAGAGCCCCGGCGTCCAGTTGCCCTCGATGAGGAGTGGTCCAACTGGTGTGACAGCGACGTCCCACCCGAGATACGGCACGGTGGGAACTTCTTTGGCTGCGCGCGTGACGAGATCTACGACCTGATCCCACATGGGCACCTCGAAGTCGACGATCGACTTGCCGGAGTCGGGGTGGGTCTCGTAGCGCGACTTGTGTTTGCCAGTATGGCCGGGCCCGAAGGATCTGCCGTTCTCATCGATCATCGTGAAGAAACCACCCCACGTGAACTGATCGCTCACCGCACCTCGTCCGAACTTCTGCGCCGCCATCAGCACATGAACCTTCTCGCCGTCGAAGAAGGTCGCCACTCGGGTCGTGTTCACGGTGCCCTCGCAGTATTCGGAAAGATACGGATGCTGCACGACACGCTGTTCGATCAGTCGCTGCCCCTTGTCGAGGAGCTCTTGACGGAACGCATCCCAATCCGTGACATCTGCCGCTTCGTAGCGGAAGACGCCCTTGCCCTCACGGCCAACGGGGGTCTTGGCAATGAACACCGGGTTCTTCTCGGCGAAAGCGCGGAAGCCTGCAGCATCCGTCTCATCGAGGTCAAGCCATTCGCGCCCCACGTACTCGGCGAAACGCTTGTTGAAGGTCAGCTTGTTCTCGAACTGGAGCACGTCGACGGGGTCATTCACCGCCTGTGCGAGGTGATGCTGGATCAGCGACGTCATGAACGTCTTGCGCTCAGCTTTTGTCAGAAGCGCGAAGTCCGCTTCGTAATAGTCGATGTATGCGGTGTCGTGAAAAGCAGCCCACACGAGCATGTCGACGAAGATGCGGGGGGTCCATTTTCCCTGCTCCTCCCCGATCTGGGAAGCGAATGTCCACACTCGGCGGACATCGAACGACTTCAGTCGTCTGAGCATGTATTTCAGGCGCGCAGTGAGCGCGACGTCTCGAGACAAAACAACCCTTCCGAGATGGACGATCAGTCTCCCATCGTAGTCGGCTGACCCGCACGGTCGATGGGAGCCTCCATGTTAAGCTGGGCGGGTGGATCAGAAGCTTTTGCGCGTTCGGTATCTCATCGACCGGGCGCGGCGACTGAATCCGACGCAGCTGATCGAACTCGCCCGGCAGTCCAAACGAGTCTCGAGAGCTCCCCTCCCCGTCATCATCGGCGACATGCTGTGGTGCTCGGTGCGCTATGAGATGGGCTTCCGCGACTACGCCGTGTGGGACATCCGCATGCTCAACGCGCGCGAACGCGCCACGTGGATGACACATCCCAAGGCGTTTCGACTCAACAAGACGCTCAACGGCCCCGACTCCCGAGTGATTCTCGGCGACAAGGTCCGGTTCCTCACCGACTTCGCAGACATGGTCGGCCGTGAGTGGATCGACGCAGCGACGGCGACCGCATCCGAGCTGCGGGCATTCCTCGCCCGTCACCCTCGCATCATCGCCAAGCCGGCGGCCGGAGAAGGCGGCGCAGGGATCGCGATCTTCGACACCGCCGACATCTCTGATGTCGCGGCGTGGCAGACCGAACGCATCGCCGCAGACCAGACGCTGCTCGAGCAGGTGCTCAGCCAGCATGACGATCTGAATGCGATCTATCCCGACAGCGTCAACACCGTTCGGATGATCACTTACCGCGATCCTGCGGACCAACTGCACGTCATCGCTTCTGTTCTGCGCATCGGCAACGGTGCGGTCATCGACAACTTCGCCTCCGGCGGCATGTTCACCATGCTCGACGATGACGGCGTGGCCCTCTATCCGGGCGTCGACAAGCAATCGAATATCTTCGCTGAGCACCCGGTCACGGGGACGACGATCAAGGGCACGAAAGTTCCGTTCTACGCCGAGGTCGTCACAATGATCGCCGAAGCGTCCAAGCGCCTGCCATCGGTGCCGTACGTCGGATGGGACATCGCCATCACCCCCGAGGGCCCCGCGCTCATCGAAGCCAACCACAACTCGAGCGTGTTCCAGGTGAAGCCTTCAGTGTCCGGCATCCGTACGGGGCTGCTCTACCGCTATCGTGACGCGATCGGCGCCGAGATCGTCGACAGCCGGCGCTGAGCGTCAGCCGCGTCGACGGCGAACTGCACTGACCGCAACAGCGAGCTCCGGAGCCCGCAAGAGCGCCAGCAGCGCAACGTACACCAGCACGCTCACGCTGCCGATGAGCGCTGCCCCCAGTGCACCCTGAAGCATGCCCTGAAGCATCCAGCCGTCGACACCACCGGCGAGCACGAAGACTCCCCAGCCGGCAGCGCCTGCGGGAATCGCGGCGAGGATGAAACGCGCCATCGCCCACCAGGTCGGGCCGAGACCGAGTGGACCGATCTTCCGACGCAGCAAGGAGGTCGCGATAATCGTCTGCACGATCCCGACGACTGACTGCACGAGTGCAACCGCGGCGGCGAGGTACGCCACCGAGACGGTCGCGGCCACCACGAGGGTTCCTGCCAGAACAAGTGCTCCTTGAATGACTGTGAAGATGAAGGGCGTCCGGGCATCGCCGTAAGCGTAGAACGTTCGCTGCACGATGAAAAGCACGCCCATCGGGATGAGGCTGACCAGATAAGCGATGAGCACAGGGGCCATCGCGCTCGCGTCAGAAGGCGTATTGCTGAAAACGCGGGAAGCCGGAATCGCCGCGGCAGAGACGGCAGCGACGGCGATCACGGTGAAGACGCCGAGGACGCGGATCGACTGCCCCACGTCGGCGCGCAGCTCTTCATGACGCTCGGCTGCGGAGTGCTCGCTGATACGCGTGAAGTAGGGCGTCCCGATCGCGAGGATGATCATCGAGTACGGCAGCATGTAGACCAGCCAGGCGTACTGCGAGGCTGCGGCAGACGCGTGCTCCCCCGATGCGGTAGTCACCGTGAGCGACTGCACGATGCCGACCCCCTGACCGATGAGGGTCGTGAGGAACGTCCAGGTCGCGAGCTTGCCCATGCGGCTGAGGCCCATGCCTCGCCAGCGGAAGTCGAGCTTGAGCGGAATGCCCGCCTTGCGCCAGAAGAACATCAACACGATCAGCTGGGCGATGACGCCGAAGGTTGCGGTGCCGGCCAGCGTGAGCACCATCGACGAGTCCCAGCCGTCGAGGGTACTTCGATCCTGTCCGAAGAGCACGATGAACAGAACGAACCCCGCGATGGAAACGACGTTGTTGACGATCGGTGCCCACGCGTAGGGGGCGAATATCTTGCGCGCGTTCAGGATCTCGCCGAGCAGTGCGAACATGCCGTAGAAGAACAGCTGGGGAATGCACCAGTAGGCGAACTGGGACGCGAGAGCGAACTGCTCAGGCGACTTGAAGTTCGAGTAGAGATCGATCAGCAGCGGCGCGCAGAGTGTCGCGATCACCGTCACGACGCCCATGATCAGCAGTCCGAGAGTGAGCAGCTTCGCGAGGAAGTCGTGTCCTCCGTCACGCTGGGCGCTGACGCGCACCACCTGTGGCACGATCACCCCGGTCAGCACACCCGCGGATATCACCATGTAGATGCTGCTGGGCAGCTGGTTGGCGACCGCGAAGGCATCCGGCACCTTGCCGAACGAATTGATCGCTATGACGAGGACGACGGTGCGTAAGAGACCCGTGAGGCGCGAAGTCAGCGTCCCGGCGGCGATCATCGCACTGGCGCGGCCCAGTCCCATAGGTGCGTCTCAGACCGTCCGGATGATGCCCAGTGGGGTGGACTCGCGTCCCTGCCCGAGAGGGTTGTCCTTCAGGATGCGCAGCAGGCGCTGTTCACCGGCATGATCAAGCGTTGATCCCAGGATGTTGCCACCAAGATCGTTGATGTCGACGACAGCCACATCGGCCTTGCCGCCGATGAGGGTCTTCAGGTGAGCTGAGACCTGGCGCGGGTTTTTCGGGCCCAGCACGACTGCCTCGTTGTACGGAGGGATCGTGTGCTTGGTCGGGCCGTCGATGGCGCGCGCCTTGTCGCCGGCGATCCGGTAGAAGTCGCCCTTGCGGCCGAATGCCTTGGTCACCGCTGCGACAGCCGCCGCGAAAAGAATCCGCGGCGTACCGCACTCCCGGAGCGCCATCTCCATGGTCTCGGGCATGCCGAGACCGATCCCATACGGCGTACGGGTAACGTACTTCGACAGGAAGAGAGCGAGCTTGCGAGGCTCGATCTCATCGAGACGATAAGACCGGCCCTGCGTGATCGCCACGATCTTCTCGGTCACGAAGAGCAGATCACCGGGCAGCACAGCGGATGCCGCGTACTCAGTGATCACCGCATCCAGATCGTCCTCAGGCATGACCACGCGCGTCCGCAACGGGATGCGCGCGTAGGTCGTGCCTTCGATCGTTGTTTCGAGCGCCTTGCCCTCGTTCGCGGTGCCGGCGTTCTCCTGGCTCATTCGAGATAGTCCCGCAGCGACTGCGAACGGCTCGGGTGGCGCAGCTTCGCCATGGTCTTCGACTCAATCTGGCGGATGCGCTCACGCGTGACGCCGAAGGTGTCGCCGATCTGGTCGAGAGTCTTGGGCTGGCCATCGCCGAGGCCGAAGCGCATGCGGATCACGCCTGCCTCACGCTCGGAGAGCGAGTCGAGCAGCTGCTCGAGCTGACGCTGCAGCATCGTGAAACCGACGGCATCCGCTGGCACGACCGCCTCGGTGTCCTCAATGAGGTCACCGAACTCGCTGTCGCCGTCCTCACCGAGAGGAGTGTGCAGCGAGATGGGCTCGCGGCCGTACTTCTGCACCTCGACGACCTTCTCAGGCGTCATGTCGAGCTCACGGCTGAGCTCTTCAGGAGTGGGCTCACGGCCCAGGTCCTGCAGCATCTGCCGCTGAACACGCGCGAGCTTGTTGATGACCTCGACCATGTGCACCGGGATGCGGATGGTGCGGGCCTGGTCAGCCATTGCGCGCGTGATCGCCTGGCGAATCCACCACGTGGCGTAGGTCGAGAACTTGAAGCCCTTGGTGTAGTCGAACTTCTCGACGGCGCGGATGAGACCGAGGTTGCCCTCCTGGATCAGGTCCAGGAACTGCATTCCGCGGCCCGTGTAGCGCTTGGCGAGAGAGACGACGAGGCGAAGGTTCGCGCCGAGCAGGTGGCTCTTCGCGCGCTGGCCGTCACGAGCTACCCACTGCAGGTCGAGGCCCAGCTGGCTGGTCTTCTCAACCGCGGACATGGCCGACAGCTTCTCTTCGGCGAAGAGCCCGGCCTCGATGCGCATAGCGAGCTCGACCTCTTCGGCCGCGTTCAGCAGGGCGACCTTGCCGATCTGCTTCAGGTAGTCCTTGACAGGGTCAGCGGTCGCACCGGTGATCTGCGTCGAGTACACCGGAACGTCGTCTTCGTCCTTCGACGTGAGGACGATGGCGCCGGTCGGCAGCGGCTCGGTGAAAGCCGGTTTCTTGTTCTCTTCTTCTTCAGGCTCTTCGACGATGTCTTCGGAAGCCTGCGCTTCGGCGACGGGGTCGTCGGCCTTCTTGCGCTTCGCGGGAGCCTTCTTCGCAGCCGGCTTAGCGGCAGCAGGAGCCTTCTTCGCAGCCGGCTTAGCGGCCGCGGGCTTCTTCGCCGCAGGCTTCTTAGCGGCTGCAGTCTTCTTCGCCGTCGTCGAGGTCACGGTCTCATCCGTCTCGACAGCGTCGGCTTCAGCGGTGGTCTTCGTTTTGGTCGTCCGGGAGTTCTTGGTCGCGGCAGGAGTCACGTTTCGCCTTTCACGGAGCGGCGCGCCCGCCCCGGGACATTTCGGACACTAGTAAGACCCTTGTCAAGTCTTCCACGCGAGCGCGGATGATTGACAACGGGTCGGATTACCAGTATCTCACATGAATTGCGTGCCGGATGCAACGTGTAATGCAGACGGTCAGGACCGCGAACGCTTGTCGTCATCGCCGGGCGGCCGTGTGGCGAGGTAGCGCTCGAGCTCAGCGGCCAGCTCATCGGCGCTCGGCAGATCGCGCTCGTCGAACCCGCCGTCATCGAAGCGGTCACCGTCTTCAGGGTCTCGTCCCGCCATGTAGGAGTCGTAACGGTTCTCGAGTGTGTGGATCATCTGCCGGAGCTCGTCATTGTTGGCCACCTGATCGTTGACCTTGACGAGATACTCCTCGCGACTCTCGCGCAGATCGTCGAGCGCCAGCACGATTCCCGTCGAGCCCATCACCCGGTCTGCTGCCGCGATGACGGCCTCGGGATACTCGGTCTCTGCCAGGTAGTGCGGCACGAGGAGGACGAAGCCGACGACCCGATCTCCCCGCTCAGCGAAGCGGTACTCAAGCAGATGCCCCGCGGTGCCAGGAACCTGGGTGCGTGGACGCCATACCGAGAGACTCGCGGTGATCTCCTTGCGGTTGCCGCTCACCGTGGTGCTGATGGGCCTCGTATGCGGAACCGGCATGGCGATTGAATGCACCCATGTGATGCCCGAGACCGCGAACTCGTCCACGAAGTCCATCACCGACTGCGTGAACGCATTCCAGGCGAAGTCGGGCTCATAGCCGGAGAGCAGCAGGAACTGCTGACCGAGTGTGTCATGCGCGATCGACAGCTCCAGTCGCGCAGGACGGTACTCGGTCAAGTGATCCTGCTCGAACACGAAGACAGGGCGACGTGCCCGATAGTCAAGCAGAACATCGTTGTCGTAGATCGCGATCGGCTGCGGGTCCGTGACATCGCGCAGATGCTCGATCAATCCGGACACCGCATTGCCCGCGTCTGTGAAGCCGGTGATCAGAATGACCAGCGGGAGTCCCTGCGGGACGGCGGGTGCGTTCGAGACGCGTTCGTACAGCTCTCCGGGGACGGGCATGCTTCCATGCTACGAGTCGTCGCCGCCGGGAGGGGCGCAGTGGTCTCGCTCACAGCGAACATGCCTGGAGTGCTCGCGGCATCCGGTGCCTAGGATGGAGGCATGACGCTTCCTGCGCTCTCGCACACAACTGATCCGTTTCCCGGAAGCGCTGCAGACGCCGCAGTGCTCCTCGTTCCTGAACTCGAGGCGTACCCTGATGCCCTGGATGCCTATCCAGGATTGAAGGACGTGCTGGTGGCCATCGGCTTCACCGGCTCTGCCTCTGCATTCGCACGGGTTCATCTGCCTTCGTTCACCGAACTTCCCTTCGCGGTGGTCGGCGCCGGCAAAGTGGTGAGCGCAGCCACCGTCCGCGACGCGGCCGGCACCGCGCTCCGCACCCTCACCGGCTTTGACAGCGTCGCACTTGCTCTCGCAGGCCCGCTCGACGAGTTCGCCGCGGCCGCCGCAGAAGGCGCCGTCTACGGCGGGTATCGCTTCGAGGGGTACCGTGCCAAGGCGGGCAAGAGCCGAGCGGATGCTGTCAGCGTGCACAGCTCGACCATCACTGATGAAGAAGCCACCCGCGCCCGTGTGCTGGGCGACGCCCTCGCACTGGTTAAGGACCTCGTCTCGGTTCCCGCCGAGTGGCAGAGTCCGGCAGATCTTGCGCAGAGCGCAGTGGATGCTGTCGCCGACCTGGACGTCTCCGTCGAGGTCCTCGACGAGCAGGCGCTCGCCGAACAGGGTTTCGGCGGCGTTCTCGGCGTGGCACAGGGCTCGGACCGCCCGCCCCGCGTGGTGCACCTGGATTACTCGCCCGAGGGCGCCACGAGCCACATCGCTCTGGTGGGCAAGGGCATCACCTTCGACACCGGTGGCCTCTCGCTGAAGCCTGCGGCCTCCATGGTCGGCATGAAGTTCGACATGGCGGGCTCAGCCACCGTGCTCGCCACGCTGCGCGCGATCGCCGAGCTCAAGCTGCCCGTCCGCGTCACCGCGTGGATGTGCATCACCGACAACATGCCCTCAGGCAGCGCAACACGCCCGGGCGACGTCCTCCGGATGCGCGATGGACAGACCGTCGAGGTGCTCAACACGGATGCCGAGGGACGGCTGGTCCTCGCGGACGGCCTCGTGTCAGCAAGTCGTGAGAACCCGGATGTCATCTTCGATGTGGCAACTCTCACCGGCGCGATCCTCGTAGCACTCGGTCACCGGCACACCGGGGTGATGGGTGATGATGACGCTGTCAGGGAATATCTTGCGGCCACCGAGACCGCCGACGAGCTCGCCTGGGCGCTTCCGCTGCCGAGCTACATGGAGGATTCGCTCGACTCCCCCATCGCCGACATGATCAACGCCAACATGGGCGACCGCGCCGGTGGTTCCATGTTCGCTGGACTCTTCCTGCAGCGCTTCGTCGGCCGGGTCTCCGATGAGCCGGACGCTGAGCGCATTCCGTGGGTGCACCTTGACATCGCGGGCTCCTCGGAGAACGGCAGTGCACCGTATGGATTCACCGATAAGGGCGCGACCGGCGCAACTGTGCGCTCGCTCGTCGCCTACGCCGAAGCACGAGCCACGGAGGGCCGATGACCGCGCACACCTTCGACATCGTCATCCTCGGCGGTGGAAGCGGCGGCTACGCCGCAGCACTCCGGGCCGCCGAGCTGGGCAAGAGCGTCGCGCTGATCGAGAAGGACAAAGTCGGTGGCACCTGCCTGCACCGCGGCTGCATCCCGACCAAGGCACTGCTGCATGCCGCTGAGGTCGCAGACCACGTCCGCGATGCGGCATCCGTCGGTGTGAGCGCGACTTTCGGTGGCGTGGATGCTGTCGGCGTCCGCACCTACCGCGAGAACATCGTCGCCAAGAAGTACAAGGGCCTGGAGGGCCTGATCAAAGCGCGTGGCATCACGACCGTGGGCGGCACTGGTCGGTTGAATCCTGACCGCACGGTCTCGGTGGGCGATGACGTGTACGCGGGCACCGATGTGATTCTCGCAACCGGTTCGTACAGCCGGTCCCTGCCAGGGCTCGACATCGGCGGGCGCATTCTGACCAGCGAGCAGGCCCTCGCACTGGACGTCGTTCCCGAGCGTGTGCTCGTGCTCGGCGGCGGGGTCATCGGAGTCGAGTTCGCGAGCGTCTGGCGCTCCTTCGGCGCCGAGGTGACGATCATCGAGGCACTGCCCCACCTCGTACCCAACGAGGACATCGCCCTGAGCAAGGGACTCGAGCGTGCTTTCCGCCGCCGCGGCATCAAGTATTCGCTGGGCACCCGCTTCCAGAAGGCCGAGCAGGATGACACGAGCGTCACTGTCACTCTCGAGGACGGCACGTCCTTCAGCGGCGACTATCTGCTGGTCGCGGTCGGGCGAGGGCCGGTCACTTCCGATCTCGGTTTCGAAGAGGCCGGAGTCACCCTCGACCGCGGTTTCGTCACCGCAGATGAGGAGCTGCGCACTTCGGCGCCTCATGTCTGGGCTGTCGGCGACATCGTGCCGGGCCTCCAGCTCGCTCACCGCGGATTCCTGCAGGGCATCGCTGTGGCCGAGCGGATCGCGGGGCTCTCGCCTGCTCCGATTCCCGAGTCGCAGATTCCGAAGATCACGTACTGCAATCCGGAAGTCGCGTCTGTCGGAATCACCGAAGAGGCCGCTATCGCCGCGCACGGCGCCGCCAGCGTCGTCTCCTACGAGTACAACCTCGCCGGCAACGGCAAGAGCGAGATCATCGGCACGAGCGGTCTCGTGAAGGTCGTCCGTCTCAAGGATGGTCCTGTGGTGGGTGTCCACCTGCTCGGCGACCGTGTGGGAGAGCTCATCACGGAAGGTCAGCTCGCCGTCGCATGGGAAGCCCATCCCGAAGATATTGCCCCCCTTATCCACGCGCATCCGACGCAGAGCGAGGCCCTCGGCGAGGCATTCCTCGCACTCGCCGGAAAACCATTGCACGCTCTCTGAACACCAACCGGTGTCAGGGTCACTAAGCTGAACACGTCATAAACATTCTTGAAGGAGACTCCGTCATGAGCACATCCGTGGTCCTCCCCGCTCTCGGAGAGAGCGTCACAGAGGGTACGGTCACCCGCTGGCTGAAGCAGGTGGGAGACACCGTTCAGGCGGACGAAGGCCTGCTCGAGATCTCGACCGACAAGGTCGACACCGAGATTCCCTCGCCGGTCAGTGGCGTCATCGAGGAAATCCTCGTAGCCGAGGACGAGACCGTAGAGGTCGGCGCCCTGCTCGCCCGCATCGGCGATGGCAGCAGTGCTGCCGCGGCAGAGGCCCCTGCTGAAGCGGCACCTGCTGCTGAGGCTGCACCGGCAGCTGAGCCGGCTCCCGCAGCTGAGCCGGCTCCCGCAGCTGAGGCCGCACCGGCAGCCGAGGCTGCGCCCGCGGCATCTGCAGACGCGACCGACATCCGCCTCCCTGAGCTCGGTGAGAGCGTCACCGAGGGCACGGTCACGCGCTGGTTGAAGCAGATCGGTGACGAGGTCGCCGTCGATGAGCCTCTGCTCGAGATCTCCACCGACAAGGTCGACACCGAGATCCCCTCGCCCGTGGCTGGTGTTCTGCAGGAGATCGTCGCTGCAGAAGACGAGACCGTCGAGGTCGGCGGCGTTCTTGCCCGTGTCGGCTCTGGTGCTCCTGCTGCCGCTCCTGCTGCTCCCGCAGAAGCATCCGCGCCTGCAGAGGAACCCGCGCCTGCAGAGCCAGCTCCCGCAGAAACACCTGCGCCTGCAGAGCAAGCTCCTGCGGAAGCACCCGCGCCTGCGGCAGCTCCGGCTCCCGAGGCAGCTCCGGCTGCACCCGCACCTGCTGCAGCACCGGCAGCTCCGGCTCCTGCCGCGGCACCGGCGCCTGCTGACAGCGCTAAGGACTCGCTCTACGTGACCCCGCTCGTGCGCCGCCTGGCTTCGCAGCAGGGCGTCGACCTGGCAACCGTCACCGGTTCCGGTGTCGGAGGACGCATCCGCAAGGAAGATGTTCTCAAGGCCGCAGAGTCCAAGAGCGCAGCTCCTGCCGCAGCTGCGGCCCCTGCCGCTGCGCCTGTCGAGGTCTCGCCGCTGCGCGGAACGACGCAGAAGATGTCGCGTCTGCGCAAGGTCGTCGCCGAGCGCGCCGTCGCATCCCTGCAGCAGACCGCTCAGCTGACGACCTTCGTCGAGGTCGACGTGACGGCCCTCGCCAACTACCGAAACAGCGTCAAGGACGAGTTCCTGAAGAAGACGGGCGACAAGCTCTCCTTCCTTCCGTTCTTCACGCTCGCGGCGGCTGAGGCTCTGCAGACGTTCCCGATCATCAACGCAACGGTTGACGGCGAGAGCATCGTCTACCCGGCGACGGAGAACATCTCGATCGCGGTCGACACCGAGCGCGGTCTTCTCACGCCGGTCGTTCGTGACGCGGCGACGAAGAACCTCGCTCAGCTCGCTCACGACATCGCAGACCTCGCGGCGCGCACTCGTGACAACAAGCTGAAGCCCGACGAGCTGGCCGGTGGCACCTTCACCATCACCAACACCGGTTCGCGTGGCGCGCTGTTCGACACCCCGCTCGTGTTCTTGCCGCAGTCAGCGATCCTCGGCACCGGTACGGTCTTCAAGCGCCCGGGCGTCGTGACCGTCGACGGCGTCGACGCGATCGCTGTGCGTTCGTACGCATACCTCGCGATCTCGTACGACCACCGCATCGTGGATGGTGCCGACGCGGCCCGCTTCCTCGGAGCGGTCAAGGCTCGTCTTGAGGCAGCGAACTTCGCACCCGACCTCGGGGCCTGATAACGGCTCGAACTAATCTGGCTGGTGCGCGACGTCGTAGATGTCGCGCACCAGCCATTTCTGTGTGTCGCGCTCAAGCACGAGAATCTGTCCAGAGGACTCCGCGGTCGCGTCGATCGGTGTGAGTCTGACGACAGCGACGTCACCGTAGTCATCGACGAGCTCAGCCGTGCTGCCATCGGGGCCTTGAGATACGGCGCCGGTGCCAGGCACAGCGACACCAGCCGATAGCGCGTCCGGACAGGACTCGAGGCTCTCTTCGGCGCACGCAGCGATGCTGTGGAGCAGCGCTGGCACTGCGTCGAGTGCCTGCTCCTCCGCTGCCGGTGAGGGCTCTTCCTGCGGGGCTTCCGTCTCGGTGCCGACCTGCTTCTCTGCTGCCGGAGCTGGGGTCTCAGCATCCGGTGCATTCTTCGGCGACGACCGCGCTGCCTGCGCTGCCTGCGCTGCCTCGGGATGCTGCCCCTCGGGCCACATCAGGCCGACGACGAGGACGAGACCCGCCAGCGCCCCCGCGACGATCAACGCACGCTTGCGCGTGGGCGCGACCTCCGTGCGGGGTGTCGCAGCCGTGTCGCGCGGTTTCCGTTCAGCGCGTCGATGCACGAGCACCACAGCGCCGTCGCGCAATGAGCCGGCGAACCCACGCAGGGTGGTGAACAGCTCTCGCCGTGCGCGCTGTGATGTGCGTGATTCGCGGAGCGACCGACGCAGCGGCCCTCGCATCTCGGCTGCGGGGCGCAGAGACCGCCCTGATTGCGCATCTGCGGCCTTCTCCGGGGCGAAGACCTCCGTCCGCAGCGCGCGCGGTGCAGCAATCGCGAACAGCTCCTCCTCCCAGCGCACGTCATCGTCGAGATGGTGTCGACGCTCACGGAGGGCACTCTGCATCTCGTCCAGCAGTCGCAGGCTGGCGCGGTCACTCGTGTGTGCGGTGAGCCGCTCGATGAGGCCCGCGGTGCGCGAACGAGCGGCACCCCCGTCGCCGTGGACGAAAAGCGGGCGCCCATCGCCTGTCAGCCACCAGTCGCCGATCCCATCCGATGCGGCATCACCGAGTTCGCGCAGACCGCGGAGAAAGCTGGCAGCGAGCGTTGCAAGCTCTCCCGGTGCGAGCATCGCATTCGCAGCGCGCCTGCGTCCCAGGAAGGTCTCCACGCGCTGCGTGCACCACGGCAGGAGCGCGTCGTGTCCCTCTTTTCGGCGACGAACATCGAGGATGCCGCACACATGCTCAGTGTCGGAGTACGCCCATCCGCCCCATTCTGAAAGCTCCTGCGCATCGATGCAGACGGCAACGCTGTCTTCGTACGCCACCAGCGCGCCGGAGAACGGCCCTTCGCCTGCAAACACTGTGCGGACCAGACGATGGACCCCGGGCACCAGAGCGGAGGAATCAGAGGGTGCTGCGATCTCGGTCATCGCCTCATCACATCGCATCCGATCACCGCTGCGCGCGGGCAGCGACGTAATTGTGGAGAGATCCGTGAATCACGACAATGTGCATGATGAGTGCGCCCCTCGCGAACGCGAACTTCAGCACCGTGTTGAATCGGTATTCTGGTGGGTATGGCTAAGCGTGCTCCTGAACCCGAAAAGCGTCCGGGGTTCATCTCCCAGATCAAGTCCCTCTTCCGGTTCACACGTGAGGTCTACGGGTGGTTGCCGTGGGCACAGGTCGCAATCCTCGTTGCGGGTGTTCTGATCGGTCTCGTCATCGGTTTCCTCATCCCGCCTTTCCAGGTCTGGTCGCTCGTGCTCTGGGGCGTCACCGGCCTCATGCTGGGTGTGTTGGGGGCGCTGTTCCTGATGACGCGTCTGTCGACGACGGCGATGTACCAGAAGATCGATGGGATGCCCGGTGCGACCGGTCACATCCTCAGCAGCAGCCTCGGCCGCAAGTGGCAGGCGTCTGACACGCCCGTCGGCATCAACCCGAAGACGCAGGAAGCCGTCTACCGTGCGATCGGCCGCGGCGGCATCGTGATCGTCGGCGAGGGCTCACGAGGACGACTCACGCGCCTGATCAACGAAGAGCGCACGAAAGCGCAGCGCGTCGCGCACGGCGTGCCGGTCAACGTCTTCTACGTCGGCCACGGCGATGACGACGTCGCGATCTCCGATCTCTCCAAGACCATCAAGAAGCTCCCCAACGCGATCGACAAGACCACGCTCGCTGCGGTGATCCGCCGGATCGACTCGGTCTCGCAGTCTGTCGCGTCGTTGCCGATCCCGAAGGGGATCGACCCGACGAAGATGCGGGCACAGCGCCCGCGCTGAGCCTGAGGCTTCCGGGAGCGCTGCGCGGCATCGTCAGGTCAGCGGCGCCTTCGGGAGCTTGCGCACCTTCGCACGGCGTCGGCGACGTTCGGGGATCATCGATCGCATCTCGTCGAGCTTTCCGAAGCAGAGCAGCCTGTCATCGGCCTCGAGCACGAAGTTCTTCCGGGGGTTGGGGATCACGCTCACGCCGCGGTGCAGCGTCAGCACGGTGATATCGCGCTCCCACAGTCCCGACTCCCCCAGCGTCTTGCCGACGAGCTCTGCGGCGTTGTGCACGCTCAGCTCCGCCACCCCGTAGCCGGTGGACACCGTCAGGCGCTGCCGTACGTCGATCTCAGGGAACGCGACCTGGGCTGCGATGTAGTCGATGATCGCGCCCGCGACGTCGAGCTTCGTCGCCTGCTCGATTCCCTGCAGACCCGGTGAGGAGTTCACTTCCATCACCAGCGGCCCATCGTCGCCCTCGAGCATGTCGACACCCGCGACCCGCAGTCCCATGATCTGCGCCGATCGCACGGCAACGGCCTCGTACGCGGGGTCGAGCTGCACGGCCTCGACGCTGCCGCCGCGGTGCACGTTCGATCGGAACTCGTCACCGGCGGCGACTCGACGCATCGCCGCAACGACACGATCCCCCACGACGAGCGCACGGATATCACGACCGCGGCTCTCGGCGATGAACTTCTGGATCAGCACGTTCTGCCGCGTGGAATGCAGCGTCTCGATGATCGCCTCGGCGACCTTCACCTGAGGTGCGAGGATGACGCCGATCCCCTGGGTGCCCTCGAGCAGCTTGATGACCACAGGGGCGCCGCCGACGCGCTCGATCGCCGGACGCACATCAGCGCGATTGCGCACGAAAGCCGTCGCCGGCATCGCGATGCCGTGCCTCGAGAGGATCTGGCTCGCGCGCAGCTTGTCGCGCGCGCTGGAGATGCCGTTGGCCGTATTGGGCGTATAGACGTCCATCTGCTCGAACTGGCGCACCACAGCGGTGCCGAAATACGTGATCGAACTGCCGATCCTCGGAAGAATCGCGTCGTAATCACTCAGCTGCTTTCCGCGGAAGTGCAGGTCGGGTTCATCACCGGTGAGGTCGATGGCGAACTTCAGGGTATTGAGCACTTTGACGTCGTGGCCGCGCTGTTGCGCAGCCGCGCGCAGACGCTGGGTGGAGTAAGCCTGTGGCGCTCGGGAGAGAACGGCGATCTTCACGTAGATTTCCTGCCAAGATGTATCGCGTGGTTATGACATCCCATTCAAACACTCTTATCGGGTGGCGTGAATGGGTGAGCCTGCCCGATGCCGGTATCGACTGGATCAAGGCCAAGATCGACACCGGTGCGCGGACTTCCTCGCTGCATGCGTTCGACATCGTAGAGTTCGATCGCGAGGGTGAGGACTGGGTGCGATTCCGCGTGAATCCCTGGCAGGACACCGATGCGGATGCCACGATCGTGGAATGCCCGATCCACGATCGCCGTGAAGTGCGCAGTTCTTCAGGACATGCGCAACAGCGACTGGTGGTGCTGCTGGCCATCCGCCTCGTCGATCACGCCATCATCGCGGAAGTCACTCTCAGCAACAGAGACGAGATGGGTTTTCGGATGCTGATCGGCCGGGAGGCCCTCCGACGAGGATTCATCGTCGACCCGGCCCGTTCCTTCCTCGGCGTTCGTGCGCCCAAGGCAGCACGAAGACGCAATCGCGGCCGCACCTAACCGCGGATCAGGAGCGTTCCCGCAGCCTTGTCATGAAGGCCGCGCTGGTCGGCGTCCCAGATCACCGCAGGAACGACGATCACCAGCAGGAGCGTCCGTACGATGGGGCGCCAGAGTCCTGCCCATCCGCCGCCCATGCGCACCACGCGCATCCCCAGAATGCGGTGTCCAGGGCTTCCGCCCAGAGTCGGGATGAAGATGATCTGAAGGGCTGCGAAGACCATCATCGGAGCGAACAGAGTGAGCCCCGCCTCGTCGGGCAAGGCGAACTGGTCGTAGCCGAAGAACCCCGTGGCGATCAGTGTCGCCGCAATGTAATCGATGGCGAGTGCGCCGATGCGTCGACCGGCTCTGCCGATGCTGCCGTGGCCGGTTTCGGGGAGGCCGAGGCGCTCACCCGGGTATGAATTGCGGTCTTCGGTCACCGAGTCAGTCTACCGAGGGTCTGTAACATGGCTGAAACAAAGAGGACACGGCGGAGTAATGCCTCGCCCATAGTCTTCGTGAAGGTCTCAAGACCAACAACCCGAATCATCCAGGAGTGATACATGTTCACCGATTCGTCCGAAGTACTGAGCTACATCAAGGAGAACGATGTCAAGTTCCTTGACATCCGCTTCACCGACCTGCCCGGTGTGCAGCAGCACTTCAACATCCCGGCATCGACCGTCGACGAGGCGTTCTTCACCGATGGACAGCTCTTCGACGGGTCGTCCATCCGCGGGTTCGCCAGCATCCACGAGTCCGACATGCAGCTCATTCCGGATGTCACCACGGCCTACCTCGACCAGTTCCGCGAGGCCAAGACGCTCGTGATGCTGTTCGACATCTACAACCCGCGCACCGGCGAGATCTACTCGAAGGACCCGCGTCAGGTGGCCAAGAAGGCCGAGAAGTACCTCGCATCGACCGGCATCGCCGACACCGCATTCTTCGCCCCTGAGGCGGAGTTCTACATCTTCGACGACGTCCGCTACTCCGTGACCTCGAACAGTAGCTCCTACAGCGTCGACTCCGAAGAGGGCGCGTGGAACAGCGCTCGCGAAGAAGAGGGCGGAAACCTCGGCAACAAGACGCCGTACAAGGGTGGCTACTTCCCCGTCGCCCCTGTCGACAAGACGGCAGACCTGCGCGATGAGATGACTCTCAACCTCATCGAGGCGGGTTTCGCTCTCGAGCGCTCGCACCACGAGGTCGGCACCGGCGGTCAGCAGGAGATCAACTACCGCTTCGACACGATGGTTCACGCGGCGGACGACATCCTGAAGTTCAAGTACATCATCAAGAACACGGCCGAGCAGTGGGGCAAGACGGTCACGTTCATGCCCAAGCCGCTGTACGGCGACAACGGTTCCGGTATGCACACGCACCAGTCTCTGTGGAGCGAAGGCAAGCCGCTGTTCTATGACGAGGCCGGCTACGGTCAGCTCAGCGACGTCGCACGCTGGTACATCGGTGGTCTGCTCAAGCACGCAAACGCTGTCCTCGCGTTCACGAACCCTTCACTGAACAGCTACCACCGCCTGGTGAAGGGCTTCGAGGCACCGGTCAACCTCGCGTACTCCGCCGGCAACCGTTCAGCGGCGATCCGCATCCCGCTGACGGGATCGAACCCGAAGGCCAAGCGCATCGAGTTCCGCGTCCCGGATGCTTCGAGCAACCCGTACCTCGCCTTCGCCGCTCAGCTGATGGCAGGACTCGACGGCATCAAGAACCGCATCGAGCCGCTCGCGCCGATCGACAAGGACCTGTATGAGCTTCCCCCCGAGGAAGCGAAGAACATCCCGCAGGTCCCCAACTCGCTGCTCGACTCGCTCGAGGCACTCCGCGCAGACCACCAGTTCCTCCTCGAGGGTGGCGTGTTCAGCGAAGAGCTCATCGAGACCTGGATCTCGTACAAGATGGAGAACGAGATCCTGCCGATCGCGCAGCGACCGCACCCATTCGAGTTCGAGCTCTACTACGGCGTCTGACCGTCCACTCGCACCAGAGACGAAAGTGCCGGATCTCGCCCACAGCGAGGTCCGGCACTTCTGTTCTCACCACACTCAGAGCACCCGGAGCGCACCGGCCTGCACTCGTACGTCAAACGATGAGACCTCGCCGACCTCTTCGCCGTCCACCTCGAACGCGAGGGGCGAACTCAATCCCACACGGACGCGCTCCGCGCTCAGGTGATCGGTCGAATCGGTGCTGATGGCCTCTTCGCCGCGCGTGAGCAGACGCCGGATGCCGTTGTCCCAGACCACAGAGCGCACGGTATCGAGCCACTGCAGTGCGCCTTCTGAGCTCACCAGCAGCAGATCCAGACGCCCATCGTCGAGAACCGCATCCGGAAGCAGACGCACACCGCCCTGCACCATGCCGCAGTTGCCGATCAGAAGGGTATGGCCGCGCACCTCCTGCGGCTCGCCATCATCGATCGTGAGCGTCACATCGGTCATCTCGGTTCCTGCCATCGCGCGGCCCATCGCCTCGACGTAGGCGAGCCAGCCTGCGCGATCTTTGAGGTCGTCATCGGTCTCGACGAGCATCTGCGCGTCCACCCCGAAACCCACCATGACCGCGAAAGCGCGCTCGTCTTCATCGTTGAAGCGCACCCAGCCAAGATCGATGCGCCGGTCTGCACCAGCGCGAATCCGCTCCAAAGCCGCCGGAATGTCGTCCAGCGGCACTTCGAGGTTGCGTGCGAGCAGATTGCCGGTGCCCTGCGGAACGATGCCCAAAGCGACATCCGTGCCCGCAAGGGCCTCGGCGACCGCTCGTACGGTGCCGTCGCCGCCGACCGCGATGACCGTGCTGCAGCCGGCATCCACAGCCTCCTGCGACATCCCACGGCCAGGGTCCTCCTCGCTGGTCTCCCACCAGCGCACGTCGTCGCCGATGCCCGCTGCAACCGCGCTGCGCAGCGTGTCCTCGTCGATCTTCGAAGGATTCCAAATGATGCC
Organism: Microbacterium sp.; assembly: GCF_048259935.1. Taxonomy (GTDB): domain Bacteria; phylum Actinomycetota; class Actinomycetes; order Actinomycetales; family Microbacteriaceae; genus Microbacterium. The sequence continues at coordinate 208,634 of NZ_JBLXHF010000006.1, forward strand.
GAACGTGCCTGTCATGTGCTCAGCCTGGGCCAGAGACCGCGATTGCGCAACTGAACACGGCTGCCTCAGCCGTAGAAGAGATTCTCGAACACGCGGCGCGCACGCCGGGTCGTGCCGAGGTAGTCCTCTTCGACGTCGTTCGCCGAGCGATCGGGATAGCCCAGCAGCCGTCCGATGGCGTCGAGCTCATGGCGCTCCCACGGCAGCACATCGGTGGTCTGTCCGGTGCGCAGCGTGATCGCGGACCGCAGTCTGCTGGCCAGCAGCCAAGCCTCGCGCAGCAGCTCCGCATCTTCTTCGGTGAGAAGCTCTGCATCAGACGCAGCGTGCAGCGCGTCGAGCGTCGAGGTCGTGCGCAGCCCTGGCACCGCATGTGCGTGCTGCAGCTGAATCAGCTGCACGAGCCATTCGACATCACTGAGCCCGCCGGGACCGAGCTTCAGGTGCCGGTGCGGGTCTGCGCCCCGCGGTAGGCGCTCACCCTCGATACGCGCCTTAATCCTCTTGATCTCGCGCAGGCCCTGCTCTTCGACGTCGACGGGGTAGCGGATGCTGTCCGCAAGAGTCATGAAGCGTGCGATCAAGCCGGGGGTGCCGGCCACGCCCCTGGCGCGCAGCAGCGCCTGCGCCTCCCACGACACCGACCAACGGCGGTAGTACTCGGTGTACGCGGCGAGAGAGCGCACGAGCGGCCCGTTGCGGCCCTCCGGGCGGAGATCGGCATCGAGGTCGAGCGGAACCTTGTTATCGGTCAGGTGCTCACGCAGACCGGCGACGAGCTGCTTTGCAAGAGTCTGGGCACGCTCAGGGTCGACGCCGTTCGCATCGTAGACGTAGAGGATGTCGGCGTCAGAGCCGAAACCGAGCTCTGCCCCACCGAACCTTCCCATGCCGATGATGGCGAACTCGAAGCCGTCCTCGTCGGCCGGAACGACTTCGCGGCGCACGGCGCGCAGAGCGGCCTGGATCGTGACGTCCGTGATGGTCGTCAGCGCCGTCGCGAGTTCCTCGATACTCAGAACATCGAGCACAGCGCCCATCGCCGTGCGCAGCAGCTCGCGGCGCCGCAGCGCCCGCACGGCCTTCAGTGCGGAGGTCACCGACCCATGGCGGGTCTGGATCGCCCTGGCCTCTTCGTCGAGCTTGTCTGCTCCGCGGGGACGCAGCCGCGACATCTCATCCAGCCATGCCACCGACTCAGGGATCCACTCGAGCAGTTCGCCGACATACCGCGACGAAGACAGCAGAGTGGTCAGGTGCTCGGCCGCTCCGGCAGAATCACGCAGCATCCGCAAGAACCAGGAGGTGTCTCCGAGGCGCTCGCTGATGCGGCGGAACGAGAGAAGACCGTAGTCCGGGTCGCTGCCGTCGCCGAACCAGCTCACCATGATCGGCATCAGATGACGCTGGATCGTCGCCTTGCGGCTGATGCCGGAGGTCAGCGCGCCGATGTGACGCAGCGCGCCGGCAGGGTCCCGGAAGCCGATCGCAGCCAGGCGATCCCTCGCCTGCTCCGTGGAGAGTGTGCGCTCCTCTTCGGGGAGGCCCGCAACGGCGCTCAGAAGCGGGCGGTAGAAGAGTCGGGTGTGGATGTCGCGCACTTCACGACGCACGCGCTCCCAGAGCTGCCACACCCCTGTGGCACTGTCTGCGAGGCCCGTCGCACGCGCGAGGACGCGCAGCTCCTCATTCGTGCGCGGCATGAGGTGGGTGCGAGTCAGGTCTTTGAGCTGCAGCCGGTGCTCGAGCAATCGGAGCGTCCGGTAGTCGGCGGCGAAGATCGCCGCATCCGCTCGTCCGATGTATCCGCCGGCCACCAGAGCGTCAAGGCTCTCCAGCGTGCCGCGCGTGCGGATGTCTGGATCTGTGAGGCCGTGCACGAGCTGAAGCAGCTGCACGGTGAATTCGATGTCGCGAAGCCCGCCGACGCCGAGCTTCAGCTGGTAGGGAGCATCCTCCGGATCGACGTGCTCTGTGACGCGTTCCCGCATCCGCTGCACGCTGTCGACGAAGTTCTCCCGTGCGGCGCTGGACCAGATCTTCGGCTGCACGGCCTCCAGGTATGCTTCGCCCAGTTCCTCATCGCCGGCGATCGGCCGTGCTTTCAGGAGCGCTTGGAATTCCCAGCTCTGCGCCCAGCGATCGTAGTACGCGAGATGCGAGGCGAGAGAGCGAACGAGCGCACCCTGCTTGCCCTCGGGGCGGAGGTTCGCATCGACCTCCCACAGCGGCGGCTCTACCTCGATGCCGGAGATGCCCTGGATAGTCTCCCTGGCCAGGCGGGTCGCGATGTCGATTCCGCGTCCCTCTTCGAGAACGTCCTCATCCAGCGACCCACCGACGAAGATCACATCGACATCGCTGACGTAATTGAGTTCTCTGGCCCCCGCCTTGCCCATGCCGATGATCGCAAGCTGGGTGAGAGCCACCTGGTCGGCCGGCACCGTCTCTGCGACCTTCGCTCTGGCCACAGCGAGTGAGGCCTCGAGCGCCGCTGCAGCCGCATCAGCGAGGGCAGCGGAGATCGCCGCGATTCGGGTTGCGGGTTCGGGAGTCGCCAGGTCGATTGCGGCGATCTCCGCAAGGGATCGGCGGTACGCGATCCGCAACGTGACCCAGGCCGTCTCATCGCTGTGGGCCGCGACGCCGTCGATCGCGCCGACGGCGTCGAGCAGCCGCTCGCGCAGCGTCGCCGAGCTGGGCACGAGCGGGCCAGTATCGGTCAGTATTGATAACTGCTCCGGATGCCGCAGGAAGAAGTCGGCGAGCCCAGTGGATGCGCCGAACACCCGCCATGCGATGATGCGTGTCTCTGGATCGTCCAGAAGCGTCTGCAGGACCTCTGGATCGCGACGCGCAACCCGCAGCATCCCCTCCGCCGCCGAATCCGGGTCGGCGGCCACCGCTCCAGTCAGGAGCAGTGCACCGTCGATTCCGACCAGCTCGGACAGCTCTTCCACCGCTGCCGCGCTCGAGGTCAGATCAGTGAAGCCGAGTCGTGCCAGCGCCGAGCGCGATAGCGCGGATTCTGACCGGACCATCGATCAGAGCAGTTCGAGGTTGCTCTTCAGCTCGAACGGCGTGACCTGGCCGCGGTAGGCCTCCCACTCCTTGCGCTTGTTGAGCAGCACGTAGTTGAATACCTGCTCGCCGAGCGTCTCGGCGACGAGCTCCGAGTCCTGCATCAGCTCGAGTGCGTGGTCGAGGCTCGCCGGCAAGGACGAGTAGCCGAGCGCGCGACGTTCCGCATCGCTCAGCGACCAGACATTGTTCTCCGCCTCTGCCGGCAGCTCATACTCCTCCTCGATGCCCTTCAGCCCAGCAGCGAGCAGCAACGCATAGGCGAGGTATGGGTTCGCAGCCGAATCGAGGCCGCGGTACTCGACGCGCGAGGACTGGCTCTTGTTCGGCTTGTACATCGGCACGCGTACGAGCGCCGAGCGGTTGGCGTGGCCCCACGTCACGAAGCTCGGTGCTTCGTCGCCGCCCCAGAGACGCTTGTACGAGTTCACGAACTGGTTCGTGACCGCAGCGATCTCATTGGCGTGCTTGAGGAGACCGGCGATGAAGTGACGGCCGGTCTTCGAGAGCTGATATTTCGCGCCCTCTTCCCAGAACGCGTTCTGATCTCCTTCGAACAGCGACATGTGCGTGTGCATGCCGCTGCCTGGCTGATCGCTCATCGGCTTGGGCATGAACGTTGCGTAGACGCCCTGCTCGATCGCGACCTCCTTCACCACCGTGCGGAAGGTCATGATGTTGTCGGCGGTCGCGAGGGCATCCGCATAGCGGAGGTCGATCTCGTTCTGGCCGGGGCCGCCCTCGTGGTGGCTGTACTCGACCGAGATGCCCAGGTCTTCCAGCATCCGCACCGAACGACGACGGAAGTCGTGCGCCGTGCCGCCGGGGACGTTGTCGAAGTACCCCGCGGAGTCGACCGGGACGGGACCTTCTGGTCCGATCACCGAAGACTTGAGCAGGTAGAACTCGATCTCAGGGTGCGTGTAGAAGGTGAAGCCGGCATCCGCCGCCCGTGCGAGGGTGCGCTTGAGCACGTTGCGAGGATCTGCGACCGCGGGTTCACCGTCAGGCATGGTGAGGTCGCAGAACATCCGCGCGGTGGGGTCGATCTCTCCGCGCCAGGGCAGGATCTGGAACGTCGTCGGGTCGGGCTGCGCGAGCAGATCGGACTCGTGAGTGCGCGTGAGGCCTTCGATCGCCGATCCGTCGAAGCCGATGCCCTCAGCGAAAGCGCCCTCGACCTCGGCCGGTGCGATCGCCACAGACTTGAGCGTGCCGATGACGTCAGTGAACCACAGGCGCACGAACTTCACGCCTCGTTCTTCGATGGTGCGCAACACGAAATCGCGCTGCTTGTCCATGCTCATACGGTGAATTACTTCCCGTCCGTGTCGGTCACTTTGCGCCAGTCCTCATCGATCGCCTCTTCGACGGCCCAGGCTTCGGACCGCTCACGCAGAGTCTGCACCGCGTGCGACGCGGCCTCAGCCGTATCGAAGGGGCCCACCCGGTCGACAGCGGGCGAGACATAGCCGTACTCGACCTCACCCGTTGTGGTGTTGTACCAGTACTTTCGCTCACCACTGGACATGTACGAATCTTCTCCGCGAGACATGGCCCATCCCTTCGTAAGGCTTTGTCACGATCCTAGTGGCGCCGCGCACTCTCGCTAGGCTATTGCTCATGGCAAAAGCGATCGGCGTCGACATCGGCGGCACAGGCATCAAAGCAGGACTCGTCGACCTCTCTCACGGCACGATGGCGTCAGACCGGGTTCGCGTCCCCACCCCCGAGGGCGCATCCCCGCAGGACGTGCTCAAAGCAGTGCAGAGCGTGCTGAAGACGCTGGACATCGAGGACTCCTCACTCCCCCTCGGCGTCGCGTTTCCGGCGATCGTCAAGCGCGGCAAGACGATGTCCGCGGCGAACGTCTCGAAGGAATGGCTCGACTTCGACGCCGAGCGCTTCTTCCGTGATGGCCTGAACCGCAACATCGTCTTCGTCAACGACGCGGATGCGGCGGGTGTCGCAGAAGCACGCCACGGCGCCGCCCGCGATGTGCAGGGGCTGACCATCCTGACCACTCTCGGTACCGGTATCGGCTCCGCGTTCCTCTACAACGGCGTTCTGGTGCCGAACTCCGAACTCGGTCACCTGAACTTCCGTGAGTTCGACTCGGTCGAGAAGTGGGCCGCCACCTCGGCCCGAGAGCGCGAGAATCTGACCTGGGCCGAGTGGGCAGAGCGACTGCAGGCGTTCTACACGCACGTTGAGTTCCTCTTCAGCCCCGACCTGTTCGTCGTGGGCGGCGGCGTATCGAAGAACGCCGACGACTTCCTTCCGCTGCTCGAGCTGAACACGCCGATCATTCCGGCGATCCACCGCAACAACTCCGGCATCATCGGCGCGGCCTCGCTCGCCGCGGACTGAGCCGCTTCCCTCCCCCTCTAACCTGCAAAACCACGCCGAGACAGCAGCGATAAAACGCTGTCTCGGCGTGGTTTTGCAGGTTTGGGGCACGCGTGGGGCGAATGGGCCAGCCGATACGCCGGGTTCTGTTCCAGGGCCCCTCTCGGGGCTCCCTTCGACGGTCATCTATCTACGCGACGCGTTGCCGCGCCGCTCCAGCGGTCTACCCGAGGACTCAGCGAGCCGCGTCAACATCCTCTGTCTGACCTTGCTCCGGACGAGGTTTACCTGGCAGATCATGTCACCATGACCCCGGTGGTCTCTTACACCACCCTTTCACCCTTACCGCGTTCACCGACAAGCGGCGATCGCGGCGGTCTGCTCTCTGTGGCACTGTCTCGCGGATTGCTCCGGGTGGGTGTTACCCACCGTCCTGCCCTGTGGAGCCCGGACGTTCCTCGGTGCGGTCCCCCGCAACGCGACCGTCTGGCCGACCCATTCGCGTGCCCAGTCTACTTCTCCGCCGTCTGCACGATCTGCAGGTCGAGCGGGACATCGATGGGGAATGCCCCGAACAGACGTCGCGTCGCAACTGCTGCGGCCTCACGGACAGCGCCGGCCGCGGCATCCGCCTGCTCCTGCGGGACGTGCAGGATCACCTCGTCATGCAAGAAGAACGCCAGATGCGCCCTGCGGGCGAAGAGGCCGGATGCCGGGGCCTCGGTTGCCGCGTCGGGAAGCTGCCTCAAACGATGCCGTATTTCGGCCAGCCAGATCAGCGCCCATTCCGCGGCAGTGCCCTGCACGATGAAGTTGCGGGTGAAGCGCCCGCGCTCTCTGGCCCGCTGCCTGGCGATCTTCGCTGCCGCAGCGTCGGCGCCGGACTCTCGCGCGTCGGATTGCTGGCTCTGCCATGCGGCATCAGGGCGAGGCGAAGAGCGACCGAGGCTCGTTGAGACCACGCCACCGCTCTCCCCCGTCTTGGCTGCATCATCCACACGATGCATCGCGCGGGGGTAGACCTTGCGCAGGCGCGGGACGAGTCGTCCGCTATCGCCGGTGGTGGCGCCGTACATCGCGCCGAGCACGGCGTACTTCGCCTCTTCACGGGTGGCGACGGCTCCCGATGCCACCACGCCGGCGTACAGATCCTGGCCGCGTGCGGCTTCAGCCATGGCGAGGTCCTGCGACATCGCGGCGAGCATCCGGGGCTCCAGCTGCGCGACGTCGGCGACGACCAGCGTCCACCCGGGGTCCGCACGCACGGCCGGGCGAAGCATCCGCGGCAGTTGCAGTGCTCCTCCGCCCGCCGACGCCCAGCGCCCGGTGACAACGCCGCCGGGAATGTACACCGGGCGAAAGCGCCCGTCGCGCACCCACTCCGCCAGCCATGCCCATCCATTGGCGCTCATCAGTCTGGAGAGCTTCTTGTAGGCGAGAAGCGGAGCGATCACGGGGTGCGCGATCTCGCTCAGCTCCCACTGGCTCGTCGACTCGACATTCACGCCGACGCGGTGCAGTGCGCGCAGCAGCTTCACATGGCTGTCGAGGTGCAGCTGATCATCGCCCAGGTGAAAGCGAACAGTGCTGGCGAGTTCCGCCATACGCGACGGCACACCGCCCGCGGTGCGCGCGCCGAGCGTCTCGGTGAGGATGCGGTCGTGCTCGGCGGCATCCCACGGGAGTCCGGCCGCACGCATCTCTTCTGCGATCAATCCTCCGCCGGATTCAGCCGCGCACAGCAGGGCGAGTCTGCCGGTGCGATCTGAAGCGATCACGCGCAACTGCTCCTGAAGCTGCGCCTGGAGCTCTGTCACAGAGGCAGCGCCACCACGCTCGTCGGTGTCGAAGAGCGCGGGTTCGCCCACTTCTGGTTCGCCCGGAATCCAGTCGGCAGAGGGTGCGAGCGGTCTGGCAACGACATCAGTATCGCGGAGGATCGCATGACAGAGCATCAGATCATGCGCGCGGGTCAGCTGAACACCGGCAGCGAGAAATCGTGGGTAGACATCCCTCGCGCTACGGATCACCCAGCGTGGTTGCTCTGCTTCTTCGACAGCACGGATCCAGTCGATGAGTTCTCGTGAGGTGAGCTCAAAGCGCTCGATCTCGGAACCTTCGAGGTCTACGCGGGTCGCGACAGCACCCTCCGAGTCGGTGAGGGCCAGCAGGATTCGGGAATCGCCTGCCGCCCGACGACTCACAGTCCTGATTCGCCGGTACGCACCAGGATCGCACCGCACTCGGGGCACGAAATCACTGCATCTGGCGCAGCGTGGCGAACCTCGTTGAGGTGCGTGCCGGAGAGCATCATGCGGCACCCTTCGCACGTGCCTCGGCGAAGCAGTCCGACGCCGATGCCCCGGGACGCCCTGCGCGTGTACTCGTCAAGAAGCGCGGGCGGCACATCGGCGCTGATCTCCTCACGATCCCGAGTGAGGTGCTCGATCTCGGTCGCAGCGGCCGCGATGGCGGCTTTGGCGCGGGCGGTGAGCTCGCTGCCCTCAGCCGTGGTCTCGTCGATGAGCGCCTGCTGCGTGGCCAGATCGGACTCCGCCTGCTCAGCGCGATCCATCACCTCGAGCTGCTGGTCCTCGAGAGCACTGATGCGCAGTGCAAGGCTGACGAGCTCGTGCTCGAGCGCCTGTGCGTCCTTCGAGTTCGTGGATGCTGCGAGCCTGTCACTGTCTCGCGTGCGGCGCTGCTCGGTGACCTTCACGTCGGATTCCACGCGGGCGAGCTCGGTGCGGACATCGTCACGAATGCCGGTCAGCCTGGTGAGCTCGCGCAGCTGTTCCTGGCGCTCTTTCGCGAGCTCGTTGATACGCGGTCCCTCGGCCGGCGTCGTGCGCTGACGTTCGGCCTGCTGGAGGCGGCGGTCAAGGTCTGCGATGTCGAGAAGGACTCGCTGCTGCTCAGGACTGGCGTTCACGTATCCAATCTACCTGGGGCAGCCGACATCCGATGCGTCAGTACGCCGTCCCGTCGAGATACGTCCACACGCGATCCTCACGGCGGAAGCGGCTGCGCTCCCGCATGGAATCACGCACACCGTCTGCACCGCGGAAGTGCGCCTCGAAGGCAACGACGCCCTCGGCATCGAACGGGCCACCCGCGGCGGTGTCGAGAATGTCGAGGCGAGTCCATGCCGTGTCGTCGTCGAGCTCGAGTTCTGCAGGACGCGTGGATGGATGCCACGAGCGCAGGAGATAAGGCGCGTCTCCCCCGGCGAACGCGGTGAATCGAGATCGCATCAGCCGCTCAGCAGTTGGTGCGGCGATCATTCCGGAGAGGATCGGACGACAGCACGCGTCATATGTGTCTCCGGAAGTGCAGGGGCAGCGCATCCCTCCATCATGCCGCGTACGCTGGGGCACGACTGTCGAAGGAGACCTTGATGACTGCACTACCCGTCCGCACGGCCCACAACGGCTTCACGCTCCCTGCTCTCGGCTTCGGCACCTATCGCCTCAACGGCACCGCGGGTGCCGCTGCCGTCGCAAGCGCAATCGATGCCGGTTACCGACTCGTGGACTCTGCGTTCAACTACGAGAACGAAGGCGCTGTCGGACGAGGCATTGCCGATGCCGCGACAGCACGCTCCGAAGTGATCGTGACGACGAAACTTCCCGGACGGCACCATCCGTCGGAGAAGGCGCGCTGGAGCATCGAGGAAAGCCGCGATCGTCTCGGGCTGGATGCCACCGATCTGCACCTCATCCACTGGCCCAACCCGATCCAGGACGAGTATGTCCAGGCCTGGAGCGCGCTCATCGACGCGCAAGAGCGCGGCACTGTCCGCCAGATCGGCGTATCGAACTTCCTTCCCGAGCACCTCGAACGACTGGAGCGCGAGACGGGGGTGCGGCCCGTCGTGAACCAGATCGAGGTGCACCCGTACCTCCCGCAGACCGAGCAGCTCGCCTACCACCGGGAGCACGGGATCATCACCGAGGCATGGAGCCCGATCGGGCGGGCGAAGGACGTGGTGCAGGAGCCGGTGGTCACAGAGATCGCCACTGCTCACGGCATCACGCCCGTACAAGCCGTGCTCGCCTGGCATGTCGCGCGGCAGAGCGTCGCAATCCCGAAGGCGTCGTCTGCGGAGCACCAGCGTGCGAACCTGGCCGCCGCATCGGTCGTCCTCGATGACGCCGAGGTCGCCGCGATCACGGCGTTGGGGCGTCCCGACGGTCGCCTCTTCGACGCCGATCCCAGGACCCACGAGGAGTCCTGACCCGGCTCCGACAGTTGGCGCGTCCACGGAATACCCGCGCGTCCATCCGACTTGCACCCGATATGAGAGCAATCGTGTACACGGGCAAGGGCGGCTCCGAGACGCTCACGTTGATCGAGCGTGAAACAGGACAGCCTGGCCGTGGTGAGGTGCGCGTGCGCATCCACGCCTCGGGAGTGAATCCCACGGACTGGAAGGCTCGTGCCGCGTCGGGAACGCCGATGCCGTTCGATCAGATCGTGCCGAATCAGGACGGGGCCGGTGTGGTGGATGCCGTGGGCGACGGCGTCACGAATCTGCAGGTCGGCGATCGGGTGTGGGTCTACCTCGCAGCGCACGAGCGTCCCACAGGGACCGCGCAGGATGCCACGATCGTCCCCGCTGTCCGCGCTGTACCTCTGCCGGATGGGATCGGCTTCGACGTCGCCGCGAGTCTCGGCGTACCGGCGATGACCGCCCATCGCGCGCTGACCGTGCACGAATTCGGGCCGTCGCGCCTCTCACCCGGGGCGCTCTCCGGCCGGACGGTGCTCGTGCAGGGCGGAGCGGGAGCCGTGGGCCATGCGGCGATCCAGCTCGCCGTGTGGGCCGGAGCAAGAGTTCTCACGACCGTGAGTGGTGAAGAGAAGGAGAACCTCGCCCGCGCCGCCGGCGCGCACCACGTGTTCCGGTATCCCGATGGCCGGCTAGCCGAACGCATCCTCGAAGTAGCCCCGTCCGGCGTCGACCACATCGTCGAGGTCTCCCCCGCGATGAACGCGGCGCTCGATGTCGCCGTGATCGCCAATCACGGCTCGATCGCGTTCTACGCGAACGACAAGGGCGACACGATCTCGGTCCCCATCGTCGCCAGCTTCGCCAAGAACACGCGCTGGCAGGGATTGCTTCTCTACACCGTCGGCGAAGAGGCACTCGCCGCAGCAGTCGAAGACATCACGGCTGCCCTGAAAGACGATGCGCTTCCGGCCGGGGAAGCAGCAGGTCTCCCGATCACCTGGTTTCCGCTAGAAGACACGGCGGCCGCTCACGACGCTGTTCAGCGGGGCGCGATCGGGAAGGTGCTCATCCGGGTCGCGGCCGACAACTGACCTGGCGCAAGCCACCCGCTCTGGCTGCTGTGGAGCAAGTGGAACGAACCCTCGGTCAGCCCAGTGCGCCGACGAACATAAGCGCGAAGAGCAGGATCGCGGCTCCGACGATGAGCCCGGCCGCACCCAGGATGACACCGACGGTCGCGGCGCCACGGGGCTGGCCACGCTTCAACGCGACAGCGCCGAGGACGATTCCGGCGAGTCCGACCAGCATGCCGCCGAACAGGATCGCTGGACCCCACGGTGTGAACAGGTAGAGGGCGAGGAGAATCACGCTCACGAAGCCGGCGATCAGTGCGCTTCTGGCGATGCTGGCGGGGAGCGGATCGTTCTGCTCGTGTGTCATGGGTGCCTCACATTGTGTCCGACGGGGTGAACATGAGCAGGAATGATGCGTGGAGTGGGCCCTACCGGGATCGAACCGATGACATCCACGGTGTAAAAGTGACCGAACGCCGGGGAGCCTTGATTTCACGCGTTACATACGTTGCACAGACCTACTGAAATTGCCCCTTTGTCATCCTGGGGGGCCGCCGGGGGGCCGCGCTGAGGACCGCATTCATGCGTGCGATTGCCGCTGTATCGGCGTCACTTCCCATGTAGTGCGAATACGTGTCAGCGGTCAGCTTCGCCGTGCTGTGTCCAAGCCAGGCCTGAACGGTCTTGAGGTCCACGCCGCTCTGGAGCCAGAGGGTTGCCGCCGTGTGCCGGAGGTCCTGAACGCGCCGCCCCATGCTGTGAGCGCTCCAGCGGACGTCCCGCTTCCAGTTGTTCCCCGAGCGGAACGAGCCGGTAGCCGAGGGAAACACAAGCTCATCCGGCTTCCGAGCCGTCAGCAGTGGAAGGATGATCGCGGCGGCATTGTCCGTGAGCGGCACCGTACGCGACTTCCCGCCCTTCGTGATGCTGCGCACTGGCTCACCGTCAGGCTTGGACCGCGAGACACGCAGCGCCGGATACGGGAGCTGCTGAACGTCCCGCACCCGGAGAGACACCAGCTCACCCCATCGCAAGCCCGTAAGGCCGAGCACCAACGCAATATCCGCGTTCGCCTTCGTGGTGGCGGTGAGGAGGTGGGAGTGGACCGCGCGCAGCTCTTCCAATGTGAAGGGGAAGATTTCACGCCGCTCACGCTGAGCCGTCCCGGTGGGTACCTTCGAGGCGGTCACCGGATTCTTGGCAATCAACTTGTGCTCCACCGCCCAGGCGAAGAATGCGGAGAGCGTCTGCCGGAAGCGCACTACCGTGTCCCGTCCCAGCGTCCGCAGCATCGTCGCATATAGCACGTTGAGGTCGTTGGTGGTCACGGCGCTCAAGGGGCGGTTACGGAGGGGCTGAGCGTGCTTCAGGGCGTAGCCCTCGTTGGTGAAAGTGCTGGAGGCGATAGCCCCTTCCCGTCCCTCATGCCACCGGTCCAGAGCCGTTCCCAGCAGCTCCTTCCCGGCGCGGGGGTCCACGTACTCCCCCAGGTCCAGCGCGCGCTTCTGGGCGGCTTCCCACGCCTCCGCATCACGCTTCAGGTCAAAGGTACGGTCCGCAACTTTCGCGCGTCCGGACTTGACCCGCACCCGCCAACGTCCGCTAGGCGTTTTCGAGATTGCCACTGATCCAACCTTCGAGGTCGTCCGCACGGTATCGCGGAATGCCTTGCGTATTAACCCAGGCAGGTCCCTCGCGAGCGGTTCGCCAACGGCTCAGTGTTGCCTCGGATACGCGGAGAAACCCGGCGGTTTCTTTGCTTGTGAGGAGAGCACAGAGTTCGGCGTTCACGATGCGACCTCTAGGAGTGTTGACCAGAGTTGCGACGGGTGAAACAACTCGATCCCGAGAGGCCCCGACCTCCGCTCCGCAACGCCCTCCTCAACCGCCCGGTTTAGGTGCCGGTACGCAGTTGCGCGGGACTTCGGATAAACCCCGCAGAACTCAGCCGCAGACATATCCCGGGTCAGGAATTTGCGAACCTCACGCGACTCTTTTGAGATCGTTTCAGATTCCAGGAGTCGAAGGACACGCGAGACCTCGCCATTGGGAAGCTCGACCTCAGCGAGATACAGGCCGCGGATCGTCTCGGTCTGAGCCTCACGCGCCTTACCGTTGTGATCCTGCTCTGTAGAGAGCGCAATAAAGTCCCGCTGCTCACCGGTCGCCGGGATGAACTTCCGATCCCGATACATCATCATGACAATGTCTGCCGCCGCTTCGAAGGCACCCGATCCGCGCATAACCGGCGCATCGGTATCTTGCTCAGCTTTGCGAGGGTGATGAATAAAGAGATGCGTCTGATCCGGCATCGCATCCTTGACGCGGCTAATCGTCTGCCCGGTCAGCGCCGCATCATCCTCGCGAACGATGCCCGAGGTCGCCGCCCATGTGTCGTATACGACGACCTCAATGGTCTCGCGCTCTACGATCTCCCGGATGCGGCGAAGACTCTCATCGTTGTTCAAATTGGCGCGGTCGACAAAGAAGAGCCACGGGCGAAGGTCTTGCTCCGTCTTGCCGTTTGCAGTCATCCAGCCTCGAAGACGCCCCATGAATCCGGCCTTACCTTCACCGATAACAACGAGTGTCTTCGCCTGTCGCGTCGGCTTTCCGAGCCACGGGAGTCCGGTCGCCATGGAACAGACCATACTGATGTACGTGAATGTCTTACCGAGATTGGACCGCGCACAGATGACGCACACACCGCCAGCCGTAAGCAGCCCCGGGATGATGAATTCCTTCTGAGCATCAGAGAGGTCATCCCAAGAAAGTTCTTCGGACCCGGGAAACACGTTCGCCATGATCCGACGTTCGGCTTCGGCGCGCACTTCCAGACTGTGCATCTCGATCTGTACCGCCGCCTCCATTGCGGCATCCGTCCCAACCGCTCCAGCCCTGTCGCGCGCCATAACCTGATCCGCAACCGCGCGCTGCTCATCAGCTTCCCCTACGTGTCAGGGTTGAGTGAGTCCACCGGTTTATAGCAAGTCCGCCTCGTGGGGCGAGTTGAAGGATCACCAAT
>NZ_JBLXHF010000007.1:0-185620 GCF_048259935.1 Microbacterium sp.
GAGAGTTTCCTCGAAGGATCACACGGTGACCGCGCCTACGTCGGAAGCGACGAGCCGGCCACCGCGGGCTACACCACCTTAAGGGGCACTACTGCCTCCAGGCCGAGCAAGAGCGCGCGCTCCCCGCCTCCGTGGGCCGGGTGTTCTCGGAGGCCCTCGCGGGCACCGTCACGACCGGAGCATGGACGGAACTCCACCGCGCCGACCCGGAGACGTACCGAGAGATCCAGGCGGCGGAGATCCCAGGGCTCGCGGACGAGGTTCGCCGGTTCGGGATCCTCGCGGAGCGTCAGGTGGAGCCGGATCAGTTCGCGGTGCGCTGAGCCTCCCGGGCTGGTCGAGCGCCTCGGTGTCTGCGGATGCCGGGGCGCTCACCGGTAGTTGAGGCTCCGGTCATGTCATGATCGGCTGGACACTGTACTTAGGAGGGACCGTGGCCAAGCCAAACCGGTCGATGCTCGCCGCGATCGGCGAGGTGGCGAATGAGTCCGCTCGCGTCGATGAGCAACTTCGCGAGGTATTCACCCTCCTGATCGAGTCTCCGTACGGAGAAGTCATCAGTGCGGGAGAGGACACGGGCCGTCTCGTCCAACTGTGCTTGCGCGTAGCCGGATTCAACAGACGCGTCCCCGACGAAGCAGTGGAATTTCTGCGCACGATCTGTCAGTACATCGATCAAGTCCGGCTTGACCGCAACTTTCTCATCCACTCGGTCTGGGAAAAGGTCCCCGACTCGAAAGAGCATGTCGGGATACGGAGCAAGCGCCCCGCCACCTCCGGGCGAACTGAGACGAGCGAGGCCTTCAGGTGGACCCTTGAGCAAGCGCTCGACACCGCCGAGGCTTATCGGCTCGTCTCGCAGTCGCTCGGGCAATTCATTGACGGCGTCTTCCCGGGTGAGCGGAAGCCCCGGGTCATCTCTCGCCACAGGTGGGCCGAGATGACAGGTGCGATGAATAAACTGAGCGCTCTGCTGATGCCGCCAGCCGCCCCGTGACCCCGCATTGCAAGTGGCTGAAACCGTCGCTACTCTGCCGTCGCGTTCTCACGCTCGACTGCCAGCCGAGAACGGCTGAGACGCGACATCACCGAATCTGGGACCTCCTGATCACCACAGGCACCCACGTAACGCTCTAGGAACGCAAGTTCACGCGGGTACTCCCGGAGACGGCGCAGAACGACGGACATCTGCTCCGATGGCCAGGGGTCAGGGACCTCGCCGGTCACGCCCGTCTCGCGCTCGGCTGCGTAGATGCACTGCTCTAGCAAGTCGCGCGCCTCTTCCATTCGCTTCTGCCGCTTGAGTTCCGAGATCGTGGGCTTCAGTAGAGGCCAGTATTGGCCCTCGACTGCACCAGCGGCACGGCGGGCCTCCTTGTGGGCTTCACGCGCCGCTTTCTCAGCCTCCTTGCGCGCTCGCTCCGCCTCCCGCTCGGCGTAGTAGGCATCGGCCTGTTGACGCTCAGCGGCATAATCCTTCTCACTCTCACGGTCACCAGAGAACATGAGGGTCACACGCGAGCGCCAGGTCCCGTCGTCGTTGCGAGCCCAGATGCGGGCCAGGACAGTAGCGACGTTGCCTCGTCCGACCCCGGCGCAGACGCGGGCGATCGCCGCGCTGACCTCCTGCGGGACGTGTCCGACCTGCTCGCCCATGACAACAACGCGGACAGCGTTCCGGTCGTATTTGTTGTTCGGCTCAGGGACGAGGTAGGCGGTCTGCATGGTGACGCCGCCCTCCGCCCGCCCGAGTCCCCGGAAGATCTTGCCGATGCCGTCGCGGTAGTAGGCCTCTCCGGACACTTCGATATCCTCGCGGAACGAAACGAGGACCTCTCGGGAAGGTGGGACGGGAGCGGCTCGCGGTGTGGTCGCGGGCGTATGTCTCGCCTTGTCGCCGCCGAACAGTTTGGACAGGAACCCGGCCATTGGTGCCCTCTCGAGATTAGCGGGCACTCAAACCAGCCCGTTTGGCGAGAGTCTAGCGAGCGACCACTCTTCCGAGGCTATTGCGCTTCGACTAGATCCCGTGCATCTTCGACCGCTCCGATTTTCGCGGTCGCGGTCGCGACCCGGACGTTGAATCCGGCTCCGCCTGCCTTTCGACTTGCTTCAACGAGCATGCCGATCGGGCTGTCGGGACTCATCAGTTCCAGAGGCTCGGCTTCCCGTTCACGGAGCGATGACGCAGGGGGCAGGACGCTTGCGAGAGCGAGGTCGCCGTCCTCCATCATGACGAAGAGATTTGCGAACCCAGCACTCCACGCCACGCGCTCGAAGACGTCGCCGATCGATTCGTCAGCGAACGCGACCACAACGGGTTTTGAGCCGTCGATGCCGGTGACCTTCAGGAACGAGTTCACGCCTGGGCGAGAGATCGCGCCGAGGATGGCGGCGGTGTGTGCTCGACGCTCAGCGCTTACTGACGTGCGCATTGATCCATTCCTTCTCTCGTTGCTCCCATGTTGCAAGCATGAAGTCGTACTGTTCAGTGTATTGATCTTCTACTGTGTTGGGGCTAGTAATCGACTCGATAGTCGTTCTCACTTCTTTGCCCTTGGTGAAGTCGTGACTGTGAACTGTGTCGTGGGTGGAGTCTATGCGGAACAGGTCTTCCCAGCGGTAGGGCCCGCCGACCTGATGACAGATCGCGAAGTCGATGCACTTTCCACGATGACTATTGGACCTGACGAACAGGCGGCTCTTGGGAGACAACGCGAATGAAAGTTCGCTCGGTGGATCCCATTCCTCCTTCGGCGGACGTTCCCACAGGGTGGGCTCGGCGGCGGCGGACGCTTGCTTTTTTGCGACTCTCTTCGCCTGCCGGTTGTTCCGGCGGCTGAACTTGCCGTTCCGACCCACCTGGTCACTCTACTGATACAGCCAGACGACGTCGCTCCGCGCGTGCCAGATTCGTGCCACTAGGGGGCCATTCGTGCACAACTCCACCCAACAGGGCCGAACGACCGAGGCCCGGGATCCGCTTGATTCTGCGGGATCCCGGGCCTCCGGATAAGCCGTAGCGCCTGCTTTGCAAGCAGGATGTCAGGAGTTCGAATCTCCTAGGCTCCACAGATAGAACCCCCGGAATCGTCCAGATTCCGGGGGTTCTGCAGTTTTCCACATGTTAACAATTCCTGTTAACAACTTGGGTGCGCTCCGTGCCTTTCGCCCAGGTCGCAAAAAGCGTCGCTTTCAGCGCGGCTGAGCGGCCTCTTTTGCGACCTGAACCGTCATTCGCTCGGGTCTTCGGCGAGGACGTCGGCCGCGGCCGTGTCGTCGGAGTCATCCGTGTCTTCTGCAGCATCCGTGTCTTCGGAGTCGGAGGGAACGACCGTCGGCGGGTCGCCCTTCCCGTCCTCGGCACCGAGGTTGTCACCCTCTCCCGGCTCCGGCGACGGCTCCGTACTGATGTCGTTGCGGTTGCTCTCAATGCTCATCTTCGTTCCCTCCAGTCGGACGATGTGCTCGTGTGGGCGACGATACGCGCAGAGGCATCCACGCACGCGTCCCTTGACAACAACGACCTCGAGTGTTCTCGCATCGTCCGCCCAGGTCGCAAACGACGCCGCTTTCAGCGCGGCTGAGCGGCGTCTTTTGCGACCTGAGCGGCTCGTTGCGGCGGAGTCACGTGCGGCGCCGGCGCACTCCGTCGGCGAGTTCAGCGAGGGCTGCGGTCGTGGCATCCCACCCCATGCAGGCATCCGTCACGCTTTGTCCGTGGGTCAGGCGCGTGCGTCCGGCTGCGATGTCGAGCTTCTGGGCTCCGGCGACGAGGTTGCTCTCGAGCATGACGCCGGCGATCGCCGCACCGTCGGCAGCGATCTGCTCCCCCAGTTCGCGGGCCACGACGGCCTGACGCACGTGGTCCTTGCCGCTGTTGGCGTGGCTCGCGTCGACGACCACGCGCGGGGTGAGCAATGCAGCATCCAACCGGCGCGATGCCTCTGCCACGTGCGAGGCGGCGTAGTTCGGGCCATCGGCCCCGCCGCGCAGAATGATCGACGTATCAGGATTACCGGTCGTCGCCACCAGGCTCGCGCGCCCGTCCTCACCGATCCCGAGGAACGCCTGTGGAGCGGATGCCGCGGACGCAGCATCCAGCGCCACCTGAAGCCCACCGTCGGTACCGTTCTTGAAACCGATCGGCATCGACAGACCGGATGCCAGCTGACGGTGGATCTGGCTCTCAGTGGTGCGTGCGCCGATGGCGCCCCACGTGATGAGGTCGGCGGTGTACTGCGGGCTGATCGGCTCGAGGAACTCTGTGGCACACGGCATCCCGAGGGCTGTGACGTCGCGCAGGAATCCGCGCGCCATGCGCAGTCCGGTCTCGATGTCGTGGCTGCCGTCGAGGTGCGGGTCGTTGATGAGACCCTTCCACCCGATCGTCGTCCGTGGCTTCTCGAAGTAGGTGCGCATCACGATCAGCAGATCATCGCGGTGCGTCTCGGCCTCTCGCACGAGCTTGCCGGCGTACTCGAGACCCGCCGCGGTGTCGTGGATCGAGCAGGGGCCGACGACGACGAGCAGGCGATCGTCCTCCCCCGCCATGATCGCGCGCACCTCATCGCGGGTGCGCGCGACAAGAGCAGAACGCTCATCGCCGATCGGCAACTCAGCTGCGATGTCGCCCGGAGTGGGGAGAGTGGTGAATTTCGCGACGTGCAGGTCGGCGGTGGATTCGGTGGCGGTGATGGTGCTCATGGGTCCTGTCCTCTGTCGGAGACGGACCCCCGGATGCAGAGCCCGCCGAAACGGCGAAAGCCAGAGCAAATGCTCTGGCTTGTCGGCTCTGAAGGTTGGTGGGCGCTACTTCTGCACCGGCCCCTCCAGAGCCGACTCGAAATACGCATACCAACGGGTTGTCATGCGAATGATCCTACCCCATCCGCTACCCCTCGGTTCCACCGAACCTGCAAAACCACGCCGAGACCGCAGCGTATCGGCGCAGTCTCGGCGTGGTTTTGCAGGTTTGCGAGGGGGACGTCAGCGCAGGGGCGTGAAATCGCGGTTGGCGATGTGCGCCGGGCGAGAAGACTTCGCGGCGAACGGATCGACCAGCGCGTTCTCGACGCTGTTGAACACCATGAACACATTCGATCGCGCGTACGGGGTGATGTTGTTTCCCGAACCGTGCATGATGTTCGAGTCGAACCAGAGTGCCGAGCCTGCGGCTCCTGTGAACTGATCGATCCCGCACTTCTCGGCCAGCGCGGTGATGGCGGCATGACTGGGCACACCCGCCTCCTGTGCCTGCAGCGACTGCTCGTGGTTATTGTCGGGCGTCTCGCCGACAGCAGGCACGAACGTGCGGTGCGAGCCGGGCATCACCATGAGCCCGCCGTTGAACGGATAGTTGTCGGTCAGTGCGATCGACAGACTCACCGCCCGCGGCAGCGGCATTCCGTCTTCGGCATGCCAGGTCTCGAAGTCCGAGTGCCAGTAGAAGCCGGTGCCGGTGAAGCTCGGCATGTAATTGATGCGGGTCTGGTGCAGGTACACCTCTGACCCGACGATCTGCCGGGCCCGATCCAGCACCTTCGGATCACGGGCGAGAGCGTCGAGCGTGCCGCTCAGCTTCTCTACCTCGAACACCGAGCGCACCGTGCCGGTGGTGCGCTCGGTGATCATCCGAGGGTCGTCCTGCAACGCCGGATCCGCGGCCAGTCGGTCGAGCTCACTCGTGTACAGCGCGACGTCATTGCCGGAGATGAAATCGTCGATCATGGTGTATCCGCGCCGCTCGTGAGCTTCGAGCTCGGCCTCCTCGAAGGGGCCGTCGCCGTCAGATCCCCACACGGCCGGCTGCGTGCGAGCGATAAAATCACTCGGTGTGGCCAGTCGGGTCGGGAACAGGTCCTCTGCGGACGTCGTAGTTGTCATGCTTCGTTCTCCTGTCTCTCGTGCGGTGGTGAGTCGTGCGGTGGTGAGTCGTGCGGTGGTGAGGGATGCTGCGGATCAGACCGGTTCGGTCACCAGCGGGTACACGCCGTTCTCGTCGTGCACCTCGCGTCCGGTGATCGGCGGGTTGAACACACACACGGTGCGCATCTCGGTACGCGGACGCACCTCGTGCTTGTCGTGATCGTTCAGCAGGTACAGCGATCCCGGCGAGAGCTGGTGGGTCTCTCCAGTCGCGAGGTCGGTGATCTCGCCCTCGCCCTCGACGACGAACACGGCCTCGATGTGATTCGCGTACCAGAACTGGTTCACGGTCCCGGCGTACAGTGTGGTCTCGTGCACCGAGAAGCCCACCTGCTCCTTCGCGAGAACGATGCGCTTGCTGCGCCAGTTCTCGGTCTGGATGTCGGCGTCGGTGTCGGTGATCTCGTTGATGGTGCGGACGATCATGCGGGGGTGTTCTCCTTGTCTTCGATGTCGCTTTCGATGGTCAGGTGGGCGGATGCTGCGGCATCCGGGTTCGGCTCGCCCAGCACCGCACGCACAGACTCGTCGATGATGCGCAGGCCTCGGTCGAGCTCGGCATCGGTGATGGTGAGTGCGGGAAGGATCTTCATGACCTCGCCCTCTGGCCCTGAGGTCTCCATGAGCAGCCCGCGCTCGAACGCGGCCCGGCAGACGGCATCCGCCAGCTCACCCGAGGGGAACTGCAGTCCGCGGGCAAGCCCGCGTCCCTTCGCGAACAGCTCGTGCTGCGGGTAGCGCGCGGCGATCATGTTGAACCAGCCCTCGACGCGTGCGCCCTTGGTGATCGTCGAGTCGCGCAGCGCGTCATCGGTCCAGTAGCGGCGCAGTGCCGCGGCGCCGGTCGCGAACGCTGGACCGATTCCGCGGAAGGTGCCGTTGTGCTCGCCCGGCTGCCAGATGTCGAGTTCGGGCTTGATCAGGGTCAGTGCCATGGGGATGCCGTAACCGCTGATCGACTTCGACAGACACACGATGTCGGGGACGATGCCGGCCTCTTCGAAGCTGAAGAAGTCCCCGGTGCGGCCACAGCCCATCTGCACGTCATCGACGATGAGCAGCACTTCGTGCTTCTTGCAGAGGGTTGCCAGCTGACGAAGCCATTCAGCGCGTGCGGCGTTGATCCCGCCCTCGCCCTGCACAGTTTCGACGATCACTGCGGCAGGGGTGTTCAGGCCGCTGCCGGAGTCTTCGAGCAGGCGCTCGAAGTAGAAGAAGTCCGGGTAGTCGCCGTCGAAGTAGTCGTCGAACGGCATCGGCGTCGCGTGTACGAGCGGCACACCAGCGCCGCCGCGCTTGAGCGAGTTTCCGGTGACAGAGAGCGCACCGAGCGTCATGCCATGGAAGGCGTTCGTGAAGTTGATGACCGATTCGCGGCCGGTGACCTTGCGCGCGAGCTTCAGTGCGGCTTCGACGGCGTTGGCGCCACCGGGGCCGGGGAAGACGACCTTGTAGTCGAGGTTGCGCGGTTTGAGCAGCACCTCGTCGAACGCCTCGAGGAAGTCACGGCGGGCCGTGGTGAACATGTCGAGCGAGTGCATGACACGGTCATCGGCCAGATAGTCGATGAGGACCTTCTTCAGTTCAGGATTGTTGTGTCCGTAGTTGAGCGCTCCGGCACCTGAGAAGAAGTCCAGGTACTCGGCGCCCGACTCGTCGTACATCACGCTGCCGACGGCCCGGTCGAACACGACCGGCCACGAGCGCGAGTAGCTGCGGACTTCGGATTCCAGCTGGGTGAAGATATTCATTTGGAGTGGTTCTCCTCCTTGTTGTCGTCGTGCGGGGAGTGCACGCCGCCCGAGGTCAGGCGGATGGCGACGGCTACATCGGCGGACCGATCTCGTACAGCCGTTCAGGATCGTGGAGATCGGCGTCCGGCCCCTCGAGGCTCAGATGCGCGGTCTCGAAAAGGGGAGTGACGGTCATCGGCGCATTGCCCCAGCGCGCCGCGAGGCTGCCGAAAGTGCGCTGCGAGGCGACGTTGTCGTCGGTGATCGTCGTCTGCAGAGTGCGCACGCGGGGCTCGACCGTGGCGTCGTGAATCAGTGAATCGAGCATCCGTCCGGCGAGGCCCAACCCGCGGAACCCGGCATCGACGGCGACCTGCCAGACGAAAAGGCAGGAGGGGTCGGCAGGACGCCGGTAGCCCAGGACGAAACCGGCCGGATGCTCGTCGACGAGCGCGATCCGGCACGTCGAGGCGAAATCTCTGGCGTACAGAACGTAGGCGTAGGAGGAGTTCAGATCGAGGGTCTGCGAGTCGCGTGCGATGCGCCAGAGGTCGATGCCCTCGTCGATGCGTGGAGGACGAATCAGGCTCGTCCGGCCTGACTGCGCATCGATATGCGCAGCGTGTGGTGACCTTCTCGGCTCAGTCGAGCCGGCGGAAGTCAGAGCGTGTCACCACCCCGGATCGGGGCGCACGTGGAGAGAAGAAGCATCCTCTCCACAGTGTCATGCCGACCGCTCGACCTCAAATCAGCGTGCCGCCTGACGCACTCGCTCGGCGAGGAAGGTCAGATCAGCATCGGTCAGCGCTGTCACGGCGTACGCCGTCGGCCACACGTTTCCGTCGTCGAGCTGGGCTGCGGTATCGAACTCGAAGGTCGCGTAGCGCACCTTGAACTTGGACTTCGGCTTGAAGAAGCAGACCACTTTGCCCGCCTCGTTCGCCCACGCCGGCATCCCGTAGTAGGTCTTCGGCATCAGGTGAGGTGCGTTCTCGGTCACCATTGCAGAGAGCTTCTCGCCCAGCATCCGGTCTTCGTCGGGCATGTCGGCGAGTTTCGCGCGGATCTCTGCCGCGCCCTCGGCACGCGCCTCTTCTGGGCTCTTCTTCGCGCGCGACTTCTTCGTCTTGCTCTCCGCCAGCTTGGCCTTCATCGCGTCGCGTTCTTCGAGGGTGAAGTTCTTCTCGCTCATGTTGTTCTCCTTCGTCATGCCTCCAGAGTACGAATCCGCGGGTACCTGCCGCTTCTCGATTTCTGATGCATCCAGAGGCGATATGGGATGCTGGGGCCATGACCGCACTCCCGCACGATGACGTCGATTCCGGTGGCCTGCTCGAGTACTCCGTGGTCTTCACCGACCGCTCGCTCAACCACATGTCCGCCCGATTCATCGAGGCGATGCCCCAGATCCTGAACATTCTGGAAGAGGCATACAACGCACACACCTCGGCGATCGTCCCCGGCGGCGGCACCTACGCGATGGAGGCCGTCGCGCGCCAGCTCGCGACCGGTCGACGCACGCTCGTGGTGCGCAATGGCCTGTTCTCGTTCCGCTGGTCACAGATTCTGGATGCCGGGGGCATCAGCGACGACGTCACGGTGCTCACCGCACACCCCGAGAGCGACGACGTGCAGGCGGCCTGGTCTCCCGCACCGATCGAGAACGTCGTCGCAGCGATCCACGCTCGCCGGCCGGAGGTCGTCTTCGCCCCGCACGTTGAGACCGCTGCGGGAATGATCCTGCCCGACGACTACATCCGCACTCTCGCTGAGGCGACGCACGAAGTCGGCGGTCTTCTGGTGCTGGACTGCATCGCCTCGGGTGCGATGTGGGTCGATATGCAGGCCCTCGACGTCGACGTACTGCTCAGCGCACCACAGAAGGGGTGGAGCGGAACGCCGTGCGCCGGGTACGTGATGCTCAGCGAGGCGGGTCGGGATGCCGTGGTCACTCGGCCGTCGACCAGCTTCGCGATGGATCTTGGCAAGTGGCTGTCGATCGCCGACGAATACCGCGCGCGACGTGCGGCGTACCACGCGACGATGCCGACTGATGCGCTGCTCCGCAACCTCGGTGCCATGATCGAGACCCGTGACCGAGGCTTCGAAGCCCTGCGTGATGCGCAGATCGAACTCGGCACGCGCGTGCGCGAGCTGCTGGCGTCGCGCGGGTTGCCGTCGGTTGCGGCATCCGACTACGCGGCCCCCGGCGTCGTCGTCGTGCACACCGACGACCCCGCGCTGAAGTCGGGTGCGGCATTCAAGGAGCAAGGGCTGCAGATCGCGGCCGGCGTCCCGTTGCACTGCTATGAACCGGCCGGCTTCTCGACCTTCCGCCTTGGCCTCTTCGGGCTCGACAAGCTCGCTGACGTCGACGGCACGATCGCGCGGCTGGAGAAGGCACTCGACGCGATGGGGCGCTGAGCCCGCGTGAGGCCTGACAGACTGGCGCGATGACCACGATCTTCACCGGCCGCATCCGCCCCCTTGCCGCTGACCCGGACGAGATCGCCGAAGCGCTCGTCGTAGAAAACGGCCGCATCGTCGCACTGGGCACCGCAGTGGCGCTCAAGGCGCAGCATCCGGACGCCGACATCGTGGCGCTGGACGGCTGGGTCATGCCCGGTCTCATCGAGCCCCACGGGCACCCCGGGTACTCGTCCATTCTGCTGTCGCACCTGGTCGTCGACATCCGCCCGGTCACGATCCCGGATGCCGCGGGCGTCCTGGCGGCGCTCCGGGCTGCGCTGGCGGCATCCGGCGGCGAGGCCGTTTTCGCGAACGGCTGGGATGCGCTTCTGCAGCGCGGGCTTCCCGATCCCGACATCCACTGGCTCGACGATCTCGCCGGCTCCACTCCCCTGGTCATCATCCACAATTCCGGACATTCCGCGTACTTCAACAGCGCCGCCGCACTCGCCGCCGGTGTCGATGCCACTACCCCCGACCCACCCGGCGCGCGATTCGGACACGAGGATTCCGGTGCGCTGAGCGGCGTGGCCGTCGAGGAGGCGGCGGTCGAACAGGTCGTAGCCCCGATGCTCGCGACGGCGCAGCAGCATCTTCCCGAGCTGCTTCTCGCGCACCTTCAGGATCTCTCCCGCCGCGGGATCACGACGGTCTCCGACCTCTCGTGGAACGCCGAGCTCAACCCGCTGATTGACGCTCTGCACGCGCAGGGCGAGCTTCCCGTGCGCTTGCGGTGGTACGAGATGTCCCGACCGGGCGGTTCCGTCACCGCACGCGGTGAGGGCGACGCGGTATCCCGTCAAGTCGGCGTGAAGACCTGGTCGGACGGCTCTCCCTGGATCGGCAATATCGCCACGTCCTTCCCGTACCTCGACACCAAGGCGACGCGCGGCCTCGGCCTCGAGCCGCACCACGTCGGCGAGGCGAACTACACGGCGGCCGACCTGCTCGCCATCGCCGAGCCGTACGCCGCCGCGGGATGGCAGCTCGCCTGCCACGCGCACGGCGACCTCGCGGTCGAATCCACACTCGATGTGTACGAGCAGATCATCACCCGGCACGCGCTCGCAGATCACCGCTTCCGGCTTGAGCACTGCGGGGCCATGACGCCCGCGCAGTTCGCTCGCGCAGCATCCCTCGGCGTCACCGTCAGCCTGTTCGTCGACCACATCACCTACTGGGGTGAGGTGCTCGTCGATGATCTGTTCGGCGCGGAGCATGGCGGCGCGTGGGCGGATGCTGGCGCCGCCTTCGCCGCGGGCCATCGAGCGACGTTCCACAATGACGGCTGGGTGACGCCGAACGAGCCCTTCCGCAATATGGCGGTGGCGCAGACCCGTACCACGCGCGATGGCTACCGGATGCCCGGTGGCACACCCGTCACGCGCGCACAGGCCCTTGCGGCCCAGACGAGCAACGCCGCCTGGCAGCTGTTCAGCGAGCACGAGGTCGGCAGCCTCACCCCGGGATTGTTCGCGGACTTCATCGTGGTGGATCGGGATCCCGTGACAGTATCCGCCTCCGACCTTGCAGACACGGTCGTTCTCGCCACCTACCTGGCCGGATCGAAGGTCATCTGATCGGGATACGTAAGCGCTCCCACTAGGGTTGACGCATGGATCTGCGCGTCGCTGCGTACGCGGTAATCACCGATGATGACGACCGCGTCCTGCTTGCGCGCTGGACCGGAGGCCGCCGCGTCGCGTGGACGATGCCCGGTGGTGGCCTGGAGCCGGGCGAGGATCCCGAAGACGCCGTGCGCCGCGAGGTTCGCGAAGAGACCGGCTACTCTGCGCGGGTGCTCGAACTGCTCGGCGTCCACTCGCGGGTGATCCCCGCCAGTCGTCGGTCGCCGACATCGGATGCTCCGCTGCACACTCTGCGCATCGTCTATCGTGCAGCGATCACCGGTGGCAAGCTCCGCTTCGAGGAGAACGGCTCGACCGACATGGCGGGATGGTTCAGCGTGCCCGAACTGGCCGGCCTGCAACGCGTCAAGCTCGTCGACATCGCGCTGCGAATGGCCGAGATCCTCTGATTACTCGGGAGCCGAGTTACTCGGGAACCGAGATGTCGGCGACGGTCGCCCCGTAGGCGGCGATGAGCGCGTCGGCATCCACGAACAGGCTGTATCCGTGTGCTCCGGCGCCCATCGCGATGCGCTGGCCGACGATCGACTCGTCGGCGTAGATCGGCCAGTCGGTCGAGCTGCCGATCGGAACGATCGTGCCGCGTTCGAAACCGGTTGCGGAGAAGGCGAGGTCCGGCTCGGGAAGGCGCAGCTTGTTCACTCCGACGAGTGCGCGCAGCTTCGGCCACGAGATCGAGCGTCCGCCGGGGATCAGCGCGAACAGGTAAGTATCGTCGCGGCGCTTGACCACGAGGGTCTTCACGATGCCGGATGCCGCAATGCCGAGAAGCGCGGCAGCGTCATGGAGGCTGCTGGCTTCAGGCCGTTCGCGGATCTCGATGTCGAGGCCACGAGTGACCGCGGCATCCCGAACGCGGTCGAGGCTCACGCGTCAGGTGCAGAAAGCGGGTCGTCTGCGACCCAGAGCTCGTCGTCTGCGCGCAGTGCCTGCCACGCGGCGTAGAGCACGCCAGCGGCTGCCGCTGCACCGAGCACGATCGCGATGACCGATCCGATGCCAGGGCCCTGCTTCTTCTTGACGATGCGACCATTGGTGACGGTCAGTCCCTGGCGCTTGGCGTTCGCGACGTCCCATGCAGAGAGCGCACTGCCGACGACACCACCGACGAGAGGGACGACCTTGTCGTCGACGACGTGGCGACCGATCTTGACGCCGCGTTCGACAGTCGGTGCCACATTGCGCTTGTAGGCGTCCTGGACGATCGGGAAGACCTGCTCGCGGCCGACGTTGCCGAGCTGGCGACCGGCCTCACGTGCGATCCCGGCCGCGTGGCCGACGAGCTCCTGCTGGTGTTCCCAGAGCTCGTTCGCGTCGTTCTGCAGACGGCGCAGTTCCTTTTTCCGCTTGCGGGTGAGGCTCACAATGTTCTCCTGTCGATGTGGAGTACGGGTTCACTATCTTGCCAGACGAGTCTGTGTGCCCGCACTGATTGTGCCGACCCTTGTCAACGGATCGCCGGCGCGCTATGTTCACGTGCCGGCTTTGGGCCAGCATCCGGCAAGCTCTGAGAGAATATCCTCATGCCTCAGCACTCACACGTTGCCACCATCCACACCAACCATGGCGACATCGTCGTCAACCTCTTCGGCGATCAGGCCCCGAAGACCGTCAAGAACTTCGTCGGCCTCTCCGACGGAACCCAGGACTGGACCCACCCCGCCACGGGCAAGCCGGGCGAGGGCGCTCTCTACAAGGACGTCATCTTCCACCGCATCATCCCGAACTTCATGATCCAGGGCGGCGACCCGCTCGGTCAGGGCGTCGGCGGCCCCGGCTACAACTTCGACGACGAGATCAACATGGATCTCAACTTCAACGAGCCCTACATCCTCGCCATGGCCAACGCAGGTCTTCGCCGCAACGCCATCACGGGCAAGGCTGAGGGCACGAACGGCTCGCAGTTCTTCATCACCACTGACCCGACGCCGTGGCTGCAGGGCAAGCACACGATCTTCGGTGAGGTCGCAGACGACGCGTCCAAGAAGGTCGTCGACGCTATCGCGGCTGTTCCCACCGCTGCCGGTGATCGCCCGGTCGAGGACGTCGTCCTCCAGTCGGTCGACATCGTCGCGGTCTGATTCCGCACTCTCTGGCCGATCCGGATGACGTCTTCTGAATTCGCGAGCAACCGCGACAACTTCTGCTATCGCCATCCGGATCGGCAGAGCTTCGTGCTCTGCCAGCGCTGCATGCGCACGATCTGCCCTGAATGTCAGACGCAGGCTGCCGTCGGCGTGATCTGCCCGGAGTGCATGAAGCAGCAGCAGCAAAGCCGCACTCCCGCGCAGAAGCGCGCGCAGCGCCAGTGGGGACGCCGGTCCGCCAGCTCGCTCACCATGGCAACGCGCAGCGGGAAGCCCGTCGTCACCTACGCGCTTCTCGCCATCACCTCGTTCATCGGGCTGGTTCAGCTCATCCCGGGCCTCGGCGACCAGATCTCCGGCGCCCTCCTCTTTCACGCGGCTTATCTGTACCCGAGCCTGTCGGGGATGCCGTTCGAGCCGTGGCGTCTGCTCACGGCGATCTTCGTGCACGGCGGATTCATCCATCTGGCGCTGAACATGCTCGCGCTGTGGATGCTCGGTCAGAATCTCGAACCGATGCTCGGCCGCGTCCGCTATCTCGCGCTCTATCTGATCAGTGGGCTCGGCGGATCGGTGATGGTCGCCCTGCTCGCCCCGAATACAGCGACTGTCGGAGCATCTGGATCGATTTTCGGCCTGCTCGCAGCGCTCCTGATCATCGGCCGGCACATCGGTGCGAACGTCACCGGAATCCTCATCGTGCTCGCCGTGAACTTCGCCTTCGGTTTCTTCATCGGCGGCATCGCCTGGCAGGCGCACCTCGGCGGCGCCATCGTGGGCGCGCTGATCGCGTTCATCTACACGCGCACCCGGCGCCGCGCGCAGCGCAGGTGGCAGATTCTTCTGCTCATCGCGGTCGTTGTCGTACTGATCCTCGTGGTGGCGTTCATCCCACCTCTGATCATCACGGCTTAACCGCCCGGTCAGAAGTTGTTAACAGGCTTCTCCACCCCTGTGAATAACAACCGTGTAATTCTCCCCAGGCTGTGGACAGACCTGTGGATAACTTCGGGCTCGACGGGTAGGTCAGACTTCGAGGATTCCGTCCTTCGCCGCCGACGTGGGCGGGAGATGCCTCGTTGCTAGATCTTCCATCAGGTGCACTGACGCATAGAGCGCCGGAGAGACGCGTCCCGCGTCGTCGAACACCCGGATGCTCCGCCGCAGTCGTCCCTGTGGATAGTGAGGGTGACGGAAGCTGACCGCCACGCGCGTACTCGGCCATTCGCCGACGACCGTTGTTTCGGCGTCACGCAGACCGGGGCCTGTAGACCCGAATTCGCGCTGGACAGCCGCCACGGCGGCCTGCCGGTCGGCGACACTGATCTCGACGAGATTCCAGCGGATGCCACGAACGTCAGTGGCACGGGCTCCGGTGCGGATACGTGCACGATCAGAGCGGCATGCTCGCCGTCGTCGAAGGCGAATGCTGCACGATGGTCGACGGTGATGGATCTCTGGATGCCGTCGACGCAGAGCACCGCGAGCTCGTGGTCCACCGACCACGCTTCACGCCAACGGGCGAATTGTCCGCTCATGCCGATCAGTGTAGAAGCCGACTCCGCATCCGATAACGCAAAATACCCCCCGCCGAAGCGAGGGGCATCTCGAACAGATCAATGGGCAGTCATCGCCACCGGGTCGTCATCAAGAAGCCGATCAGTGCGATGCCGAGGCCGATGGCGAGGTTCCATGAGCCGATGCCGGGAATCGGGAACTGCATGCCCGAGATGTAGAAGACGAGGATCCACGCGAGCCCCAGCAGCATGAAGCCGAGCATGACGGGCTTGAACCAGACGGCGTTGGGGGCGGCGTCGCCCTCTGCCCGTTCGACGACGGGTTCTTCATTCTTGCGGTCACGTGCCATGCCGTCATTCTACCCATGAGAGCCCGTTCCGCCCGCTTCCGCGGGTGATGGCAAACTTCGCCGGATATGATCACGCCTATGACCGCACCCTCCTCGCTGCCCACTCGGCGCGCGCGACGTCGGCGCGTGCGGCCGCGAGCAACCTTCACAAGCGTCCTCGGCGAGCTGCTGCTGACGGCCGGCGTGGTCGTGCTGCTGTTCGTCTCATGGCAGATGTGGATCGGTGACATCATCATCGGCGCACAGAGCAACAGCGAGGGGCACGCTGTCTCCGAGGAGTGGGCTCAGCTTCCCGTGCCAGAGCCGCCACCGGTCACCACAGAAGAAGATGGCGACGTCTGGTACGAGCCACCGGTGCTGGCGCACCCGGAGCACGGCATGAAATTCGCGCAGATGCTGATTCCGCGCTTCGGCCCCGACTACAACGTCGCGATCGCCGGTGGCACCTCGCGCCCGGTCACCCTCGACAACGGATGGATCGGGGTGTACGACCAGTCCGCCATGCCTGGTCAGGTCGGCAACTTCTCGATGGCCGGGCACCGCACCACGTGGGGCGCACCGCTGAACCGCATGGACAAGCTGCGTCTTGATGATGCCATCGTCGTCGAGACGCAGGAGGGCTGGTACACCTACCGTTTCCGCACGCTCGAGTACGTCACCCCCGACAAGGTCGATGTGCTGCTGGACGTGCCGCAGGTGCCGGGAGCCGCGACAGGCGAGCGGTATATGACGCTCACGGCATGTTCGCCCCTCTACTCCCTCGCCGAGCGCATAGTCGGCTACGCCGTCTTCGAGGGCTTCCAGCCGCGCGCCGAAGGACCACCGGCATCGCTCGAACCCGTCGCCGAAGTCGCACCCCCGTCCATCTAGGAGCACTGACATGTACGCAGCGCTGTGGCGCATCCTTCCCGGCCCGTGGTGGCTGCGCGTGCTGATCCTGCTCGTGGCGGTCGCCGCGATCCTGTACGGGCTGTTCTTCTACGTCTTCCCGTGGGTGAGCCCGATCATCACGCCGAACGAGGTCGACCTGGAATGAGCGTGCGGGTGCTCGTGGTCGACAACCACGACAGCTTCGTGCACACGCTCGCCGGGTATCTTCGCGAACTCGGCGCGCTCGTCGACATGATCGAATCGGATGCCGCAGACACGGCCGGCTTCTCAGACCTGCTCCCCCGCTACGAGGGCGTGCTGCTCTCGCCCGGCCCCGGCCGACCACGAGACGCCGGAGCCTGCGTAGACATCGTGGCGCTGTGCGCCGAGATGCGGATGCCGCTGCTCGGCGTCTGCCTCGGACATCAGGCCATCGGTGCGGCGTTCGGGACGGAAGTGTCAGAGGCGCCGGAGCTCATGCACGGAATGGTCTCCACCGTGGAGCACGACGGATCGCTGCTGTTTGAGGCCATCCCCTCGCCCGTCGACGTCGGCCGGTACCACTCGCTCGCCCTCGCCGAAGCCGAACTGCCCGCAGAGATCGCCGTCACGGCGCGCACAGCATCCGGCACCGTCATGGCGATCGCGCACCGCGACCTTCCGATCGTCGGGGTGCAGTTCCACCCCGAGAGCGTCCTCACCGAGCACGGATACCGCCTGCTTGCGAACTGGCTGGCGTCGATCGGCGACACTCACGCTGTCGACGCGGCGGCCGCGCTGCATCCGCTCAGCCGGTAGTTCGGTAGTTCCGGTAGTCCCCGTCAATGATCGCCGCCGGCGAGCTGATCGAGCAGGTGATCGAGCACGCCGCCGAGCACCTCGAGGCCGTCGCGCACTCCCCCGGTCGACCCGGGCAGATTCATCACCACCGTGCGCCCTGCGATCCCCGCGCGTCCACGCGACAGCAACGCCGTCGGCGTCTTCTCGGCGCCCAGACGCCGCAGCTCTTCCGAGAGGCCGGGAAGTTCGGCATCCAACACCGAGAGAGTGGCCTCGGGCGTGCGATCATCCGGCGACACCCCCGTGCCCCCGGTGGTCAGCAGCACGTCGGGATGTTCGGCCAGTACCTGCGGAAGCGTGCTGGCGACGTCAGCATCCGCGACGATGATCGGCTCGGGTGCCTCGAATCCGCGCTCGAGAAGCCACTCGCGGATCACGGGACCCGTGCGATCGGCGTAGTGCCCGTTCGCCGCCCGCGTCGAGACGACGATCACGCAGGCGCTGCGGCTCATTCGATCGACCAGTCGCCGCTCTTGCCACCGGACTTCGCGAGCACCTTCACGTCAGTGATCACAGCGCGATTGTCGACCGCCTTGATCATGTCGTAGAGCGTGAGGGCGGCGATGTTGGCGGCGGTCAGCGCCTCCATCTCGACGCCCGTCACGCCATTGGTGACCGCGGTGGCAGTGATCGTGACGCGGTCGCCGGCCGGTTCGAGGTCGACGGAGAGCTTGGTCAGCGGGAGCGGATGGCACAGCGGAATCAGGGTGGACGTCTGCTTCGCGCCCATGATCCCCGCCAGCCGCGCGGTGCCGAGTGCCTCGCCCTTCGGCAGCGACCCGTCAGCAATGCGCGAGACCACCTCGGCGGTCGTGACGAGCACGGCCTGCGCGCGCGCTTCGCGTCGGGTGACCGCCTTGTCGGTGACATCGACCATGTGCGCCGAGCCGTCGGCGCGCAGGTGGGTCAGGTCAGTCATCGATCCTCCAGATCTTCACGTCGGCGCTCTCGGGGTGCATGCCTATCCCCCGGCGAACTGAGGCAGCACATCGATTGCGAGGCCTGCGGGCTGTGCGTGATCGCGGGTTACCACACCGTCGACGAGGAACGACCCCGATCGCAGCACGCGCGCCATCGGCTGCCCATAGGACGCGAGCAGGCGATCGTGCACATCACCCACCGTCGGGGCGGACTCGAACGCGAGCGATTCTTGCTCGCGCCCTGCCGCTTCGGCTGCTGCCGCGAAATAGCGCACTGAGACGTCCGACATGTCTCGATCCTATTCCCTGGCCCGACCCGCCCCGACGGGACACCGTGGTGGGTACGCTGAACGCATGATCCCGCTCGTTGATCCGGGTCCGGTGCTCGAGCCCGAACGCCTGGAACGCTACAGCCGACAGCTGATGCTGCCCGGCTTCGGTGAGCAGGCGCAACGGCGTCTGCGGGCATCGCGAATTCTCGTCGTCGGGGCGGGAGGACTCGGCAGCGCCGTCGTGCCTGTTCTCGCTGCTGCCGGGATCGGCACGATCGGGGTCGCGGATGACGACATCGTCGAGCTCTCCAACCTGCACCGTCAGCTCAGCCACGGCGTCGTCGACATCGGCACGCGCAAGACGTCGTCGTTGGCAGACACTGTGCGGGCGATCGACCCGGATTGCCGCGTGGTGACTCACGATCTTCGCCTCAGCGCTGCGAATCTGCCCGAGATCCTCTCGAACTATGACCTGGTGATCGACGGCAGCGACAACTTCCCCACCCGTTACCTCGTGAGCGACGCGGCATCCATGGCAGAAAAACCCCTGATCTGGGGGTCAATCCTGCGGTTTCAGGGGCAGGTGGGGATCTCGTGGGAAGCGCACGGCCCCACGTACCGCGACCTGTTCCCGTCGCCGCCACCGCCCGAGGACGCGCTCTCCTGCGAGCTCGGCGGCGTGCTGCCGAGCCTGTGCCCGGCCGTCGGATCCTTCCTCGCGACCGAGGCGATCAAGCTCATCACCGGGATCGGCGAACCGCTGATCGGACGCGTCCTCGTCTACGACGCCCTGAGTGCGAGCACGCGAGAGATTCGCTACGCGCGTCCCGCCGACGCGCAGCCCGTCACGGAGCTGATCGACTACGACCTGTTCTGCGGGCTGACCTCGGATGCTGATGACACCGCTGTCTCGGCCGCGGAGCTGCTTGCGCGGTTGCGGGCGGGGGAGAACCTCGCGCTCATCGATGTGCGCGAGCTCGTCGAAGTGGAGGGCCGCCGGATTCCCGGCAGCATCCACCTACCGCTCGGCGAGATCGAGGACGGCCGCATGCCGGATGCCACGGGCGAGGTGGTCGTGTACTGCGAACGTGATCCGCGCGCGCGGCGGGCTGTCCACGAACTCCGTGAACGGGGGATCGAGGCGCGCTATCTCGCCGGCGGCATCCGCTCGTTCGTCGAGATCGGGGGAGAGGTCCTCAGCGGAGCGATCGTGCACGTCTGAGCGCTCACCCGCCGATGTAGCTCATCTCGATGCGGTTGCGCGCCTGGCGAAGCCCCGGTGTGAGTTCGGATCGGATCTCGGAGTAGCGATCATCGCGCGCCCCCCAGATGGATGCCATCGCTGCGGCGAGCTCGTCATCATCGGCCCCGCCGCGCAGCAGAGCCCGTAGGTCGTGACCCTCGCTGGCGAACAGACAGGTGAAGAGCTTGCCCTCTGTCGAGATGCGGGCGCGATTGCACGTGCCGCAGAAGGCGTTCGTGACCGAGGAGATCACGCCGATCTCACCACCGCCATCGCGGTAGCGCCAGCGCTTGGCGACCTCACCGGTGACGACCGGGGCGATCTGCTCGAGCGGATGGACGGCGCTTATGCGAGCGATGACCTCGGCGGAGGGAACCACCTCGTCGAGAGACCAGCCGTTGGTCGTGCCGACATCCATGTACTCGATGAAGCGCAGCGTGAAGGGGGAGTCCTTGAAGTGCGAGGCCATTTCGACGATCTCACCATCATTCACCCCGCGCTTGACGACCATGTTGAGCTTGATCGGACCGAGCCCGGCTTCATGCGCGGCGTCGATGCCCGCGAGAACGCGTGCGACCGGGAACCGAACGTCGTTAATGCTCTGGAACAGCTCGTCATCGAGTGAGTCGATCGAGACCGTGACGCGGGTGAGTCCCGCAGCCTTCAAGGCTGTGGCCTTGGTAGCCAGAGCAGAGCCGTTCGTGGTCAGCGCGATCTCCAGCGGCTCGCCCTCTGGCGTGCGGAGGGCGGCGAGCCGCTCGATGAGCTCTTCGATGCCCTTTCGAAGGAGCGGTTCGCCTCCGGTGAGGCGGATCTTTCGGACACCGTGAGCCGCCGAGACCCGGCAGATCCGCTCGATCTCCTCGAAACTGAGGAGTTCATTCCGGTCGAGGAATGCATAATCACGACCGAATACCGTTTTCGGCATGCAGTAGACGCAGCGGAAGTTGCACCGGTCCGTGACCGAGATCCGCAGGTCGCGCATCGGACGGTCGAGGCGGTCGCGAACGCCCGAGGAGACCAACTGACGCGCGCCCGCACGGGAGGTGTGCTCGCCGTGACCTGCAGCAGTCGACATCGCAGAAACCTCCCTCTGAGTGGAACGCTAGCACCACTCAGCGCACGGGGCGCACTGAGACGTCCGTGGGTAACAGGGCGAACGACAGACGAGCACCAGGGCGCAGGTCGATCTCGACGGCCGCAGACGAAGAGCAGTCGACGGCGAACTCCGGGTGCTCGGTCGTCGTGATCCGGATGCCCCCGGGAATCGGCTCGAGAGTCTGCACGGATCCGGTCCACCCGATCGCCGGGTCAGTGCGCGGAGCGTCCGAGTCGCGCACCCGCACCGCGCTCGGAGCGAAAGCGGCCGAGAGCTCGTCGCCTTCACGGGCGCCCTCGGCAGCGGGGAGCACCAGCGCAGGTCCTTCGGCAGCCGAGAGCACCAGCCGGCCCTGGGCATCTGCGCGTCCGAACACGAGATTCACGCCGGCGAGGGCGGCGACGAACGCAGAGCCAGGGTGACCCAGCACCTCGCGAGTCGTGCCGTGCTGCACGACCGCACCACCCTGCAAGACCGTGGTGCGCCCGGCGAGCACGACGGCGTCGAGCACGTCATGAGTGACGAGAACCATCGGGATCCCGCGGCGATCGCGCAGCTCGGCGATCAGTCGACGTGCGTGGGCGGCCGTCTGCGCATCGAGTCCCGAGAACGGTTCGTCGAGCAGCAGAGCCCCGGGGTTTGCGGCGAGTGCACGGGCGATGGCCGCACGCTGCTGCTGTCCACCCGAGAGCTGCGATGGGCGTCTGCTCTCGAAGCCGGCGAGGCCGACCTCTTCGAGCAGACGGCCGGCTTCCGCGCGAGCATCCGATCGCTTCCTGCCCTGAGCCCGCGGACCGAAGGCGACGTTCTCGAGCACGGAGAGGTGCGGGAACAGCATCGATCGCTGACCGAGAAGGCCAACCCGGCGGTGCTCGGGCGGCACACGTCGCCCATCCGCGGCGTGGAGCGCGATGTCGCCCAGGCTGATCGTGCCGGTGACGTCACGGACGTGGCCGGCGATCGCACCCAGCAGCGTCGACTTGCCGGCGCCGTTCGCTCCGAGGATCGCGAGGATCTCGCCAGGCTCTGCGCGGATGGCCGCATCGAGCGCGAACCCACCGACCCGCGCACGGACGTCGGCGGTGAGGGCGCTCATCGGAGCGCTCCCGGGCGCCAGCCGCGCATGAGCACCAGTACGGCGATCGCGACGAGGATCAGCATGAGCGACAGTGCGATGGCGGTGTCTTCGCGCACGCCCGCACCGTTGAAGGCCGTGTAGATCGCGAGCGGCATGGTGCGCGTGACACCGGGGGAGTTGCCGGCGAACAGCGCCGTGGCGCCGAACTCGCCGAGCGCTCGGGCGAAGCACAGCACGGTTCCCGCGAGGATGCCGGGGGCAGCCAGCGGCAGGGTCACTCGGCGGAACACCGTCATCCGGTTCGCGCCGAGGCTTGCGGCGACGCGCTCATGGCCGGTGTCGATTGTGCGCAGTGCTCCTTCGACGGAGATCACCAGGAACGGCAGCGCGACGAACGCCTGGGCGATCACGACAGCGGTCGTTGTGAAGGGGACCCGGATGCCGACGACGTCGAGCGCGCCGCCGAGCAGGCCGTTGCGGCCGAGCAGCGAGAGCAGCGCGATACCGCCCACCAGCGGCGGCAGGACGAGGGGGAGCGTGGTCAGAGTGCGCAGAACCGCAGCAGGGCCTGCGGAGCTGCGAGCAATGAGCATCGCCAGCGGGATGCCGAGCACCACGCAGATGATCGTGGCGATGGATGCTGTCAGCAGCGACAGGCCGAGCGCCTGCTGAGCCTCGGGGGAGACGATCGCGGTGGCCATCTCTGACCAATCGAGCCGAGCGATCAGCGCGATGAACGGCAGCAGAAGCAGTACAGCGCCGATGGCTGCGGGGACGAGAAGCCAGAGCGGGAGCCCGCTCGACGTCGAACGCGCAGCTCGGAGAAGGCGCGGCTGACTCAAGGGGCACCGAACCCGAAGGACGCGAGCACCTTTTGACCTGTGGGGGAGAGCACGTAGTCGACGAAGGCGGCCGCGAGGGCGGGGTTCGGAGCATCCGCCAGCGAGACGATCGGATATACGTTCACGAAGTCGTCGGCGCTCGCGATCTCGACGCCGGTCGCTTCCTTGCCGGCCGCCTGGATGTCGGTGCGGTACACGAGCCCGGCATCCGCCTCTCCCGACTTCACCTTCGAGAGCACCGCGGTGACGTTCTGCTCCTCGCTGGAGGGGGTGATCGTGATTCCTGCCGCCTCCATCAGGTTCTGCGATGCCGCGCCGCAAGGAACGTCAGCCGTGCAGAGCACGATGATCAATTCGCTGTCCGCGAGGGAGTCGAGACCCGTCACAGCGAGCGGGTTGCCCGGGGCCACCGCGATCTCGAGGGTGTTCGTGGCGAATGGCGCGGCGTCGCCGGCGAGAGCGGTGTCGGTGACCTTGGTCATGGTGCGCTCATCTGCCGAGGCGAACACATCAGCC
Source organism: Microbacterium sp. (assembly GCF_048259935.1). Lineage (GTDB taxonomy): Bacteria > Actinomycetota > Actinomycetes > Actinomycetales > Microbacteriaceae > Microbacterium. The sequence goes on from NZ_JBLXHF010000007.1 coordinate 23,414, forward strand.
GAGGCGCCCTCCAGGAGCTGGGTGGCGAGCACAGAGGAACCGTCGTACGTGATCGGGCGCACATCGGCGCCAGGGTGCGCGGCTTCGAAGCCGCTAGCCAGCTGGTCGAAAGCGCCAGAGAGGGATGCTGCCGCAAACACCGTCAGCTCGCCGCCCGAAGAATCGGACGGGGGCTCTGCTCCCGCGGAGCATCCGGTCAGCGTGAGCGACAGCCCCACGACGAGTGCGGCAACGGCGCGCACCCTCACGCCGAGGCTTCCTTCTCGGTCTCGAGGATCACCATGGTCGCCTTCACAACAGCGACGCCCTTGGAACCGACTTCCAAGCGCAGGTCGCGCGCGGCCTCTGCCGACATCAGCGACACGATGCGGTGGGGTCCGCTCTGCAACTCGACCTGCGCCATCAGCCCGTCGATCGTGACTTTGGTGACGAGGCCGACGAAGCGGTTGCGGGCGCTGCTGCGGACCTGGCCGACATCAGCGGGATCGATCGACATGGTCTTGGTGTGCACGGCGAGCTCCGCGCCGTCAACGACCTGCACACCGGCCGAGTCGTGGTTCAGCGAAAGGACGCCGGTCTGCACCCAGCGCCGCACGGTGTCATCGCTCACACCGATGAGTTCTGCGGCCTCGCTGATCCGGAAATGCGTCATGAATGAGAGCATATCTCCGCATCTGCGGATCTGAGGGTCTGGCGGCCAGATGAAAGGATGGACGGATGCGTCAGATATCGGTGTGGCGGGAACCGGGCATGCCGGCGCTCATCGGCATGGTGACTGCGGGGTTCTCCGGGTACGCACTGCTCATGCCGATCGCTCCGTTGTGGGCGGCTCGCGGGGGAGCTGACGAGGCAGGCGTGGGCGCGGTCACCGGCGTCTTCATGCTGTTCACCGTGCTCGTGCAGCTGTTCGTGCCCGCGGCGATCCGGCGGTTCCGGTGGACGCCCGTGCTCGTCGTCGGACTCTTCCTGCTCGGGGCGCCTTCTCTCGCTCACCTGCTCTCCGACGCGCTGCTGCCGATCCTCGCACTCGCCGCGGTCCGGGGCGCGGGCTTCGCGGTGCTCACGGTGTGCGGCAGCAGCGCGGTCGCCGAACTCATCGACCCGGCCCACCGCGGTCGCGCGATCGGCGCCTTCGGCCTCGGCATCGCCGCACCCCAGGTGCTTCTTCTGCCGGCTGCTCCGTGGCTCGCCGAGCATCTGGGGGCGGGGGCGGTCTTCGCGCTCGCGACGATCCCGCTCGTAGGCATCTTCTTCGCCGTGAAGCTCGGGCGGCGCCTCGACGCTCTGCCGCCGCATCCTGAACCTGAGCCCGGCGCACATCGCGGACTGCGACGGTACATCGGTCTGCTGCCGCCGATGTTCCTGCTGCTCGGTGTGACACTCGCCGGTGGTGCGCTCATCACCTTCGTGCCGCAGCTCGGCGTCTCCGCGGTGACGGCGATGGTGGGTCTTCTGCTGCTCACCGGACTCGCCGCGCTCGCCCGGTGGGGGATCGGCACCTTCGCCGATCGGTTCGGGGCACGTCGCATCCAATGGCCGTTCGTCCTGATCGCGAGCGGCGGGATGGCCATGATCGCGTGGTCGGTGACCGCGGAGGGACGCACCAGCGCGCTCCTCGCTGGCATGGCGCTGGTCGGCATCTCCTACGGTGCGCTGCAGAACCTCACACTCGGGGTAGCGTTCGAGGCGGTACCGCGGCGGGATCACGTCGTCGCGAGCGCCGTGTGGAACATCGGCTTCGACACCGGAACGGGAATCGGCGCGGTCGTCGTCGGCGCGCTCGCCTCGGCATTCTCGTTTCCGCCCGCCCTGCTGTGCGCCGCGGCATTGTCTCTGGTGACGTTGCCGCTCGCGTTCGTCGGGGTGCTCGGCCGGGCTCACCCCGCCGCAGAGCCGGGCGGATGACCAGCGCGATCGAGGCTACTCGCCGGTGCAGTACCGCAGCTCGACGTCGGAGTGCACGTTGACGTCACCCGGCGCCGCGGACATCGACGACACCGTCGCCGGGTTCGTGGCGGGGCAGTCTGCCGACTCCGTCTTGAGCGCGTTCAGCCCGAGCTCTTCGAGCTTCGCGACGGCGGCATCCACTGTCCACCCCGTCACATCCGGAAGGGTGACGCGCCCGCTGGCGACGACGAGGTTCACGACGGTCTTGGGGGTCACCTTCGCCCCCTCCTTCACATTCGTCACCTCGAGGACGGTGTCGGCCTGACTGGCCGGATCATTCCGCGGAGTCACGCTGCCGAGTTCGAGACCGACATCGGTCAGCGCTTGCTTGGCTGCGGCCTGGGAGAGCCCGACGAGCGAGGGCACCTCGACCGTCTCGGCACCGGTGGATACGTACAGCGTCACCCGCTGGCCGATCTTCACAGACTGTCCCGCTATCGGGTCGGTGCGGATCACATTGTTCTGCGCGACGTCGGCACTGGACTCGTAGACGATCGCCGACTGCAGATCCAGATCGAGCAGTTCGTCCTGCGCGCGCTCGTACGACACATCGACGAGGTCGGGCACGAGCCTGGCGTCTGCAGGTGCCTGTTCGGCGCGCGGCATCATCAGCACCCACAGCAGCACCGAGACGAGCAGCACCGCCAACAGCGCGACACCCGCCCAGATCCACGCCACCGGCGGACCGGACTGCGTGCGCGTCATCGTCGTATCGGTGCTGAGCTGTCGCAGCGAGCGAGCCGTCTCCTGCGCCTGGCGCGGGCTCGGGCCGTAGAGCTCGCTGGTGAGAGCGCCGAGTTCCTTCTTCGTCGGCGCCTTGCCCGACATGGCTGAGTCGAGCGCGAGACGGAAACTCGCGGCATCCGGGTACCGCTGGTAAGGATCCTTCGCCATCGCGCGCAGCACGATCGGGTCGAGTGCTCGCGGGGCATCCTCATTGACCTCGGTCGGCGGCAGAGGCGCTTCGCTCACGTGCTGGTACGCGACAGCGACGGGGGACTCGCCGCGGAACGGCTGACGGCCGGTGAGAAGTTCGTAGAGCACCACGCCTGTGGAGTACACATCGGTCCTGGCATCCACCGGCTCGCCCTTGGCCTGCTCAGGGGAGAAGTACGCGGCTGTTCCGAGGATCTGCGTCGTCTCGGCCACCGTCGACGACGAATCCGACACCGCGCGTGCGATGCCGAAGTCCATGACCTTGACCTGGCCGCTGTCGGTGACCATGACGTTGCCTGGCTTGATGTCGCGATGGACGACGCCTGCGCGGTGCGAGTAGTCGAGCGCCTCGAGGATGCCGTCGACGTACCTGATCGCATCGTCGGCGGGGACGGGGCCCTTGGCGATGATGTCTTTCAGAAGCCGACCGCTGACGAGCTCCATGATGATGTACGGCTCACTGGCAACCCCCGCGCTACCGGAGGTCGACGGGTCGCCCGCATCGAAGACGCGCACGATCGACGGATGCGACATGCGTGAAGCGGCCTGCGCTTCCATCCGAAAACGCGTGCGGAACGCAGTGTCGCGAGCGAGATCCGGGTCGAGGATCTTGATGGCGACGTCGCGCCCGAGCGTCATGTCGTAGCCGCGATAGACCTTCGCCATTCCGCCATGGCCGATGAGTTCACCGACGCGGTATCGCTCAGCGATGATGCGCGGCTCTTCAGACACAGTGCTTTCCCCCTGAAATGGCAATGGTGTGGACTACGTAAAGGTAAGGTCAGCCCGCGTCTTCTTCGTTATCGCCACTATCGGGAGTGGGCTGTCCCGGGGTGATGGTGACCGACATCTGCGGGGAGACACCCGACTCGCGCTGGTCGGCTCCGCCACCGGAGCAGAGCGCCGTGTACGTGGCTGTGGCCTGCAGTCCTGCACCGCCGAGTGTGATGTCCGCGTTGCGAGTGCCGGGGTCGAAGGTGCGCGCGGTGCTGCCATCGGTGAAGGTCGCGTTCGTGATGCTCACCTTGTAGCCGCTGAGATTTCCCGTGCCGCTGGGGCAGGTGAAGTTCGTCCAGTTCAGCGTCACCGTGGTGCCCGTGATGGGGTCGCCCGAAATGGTCGGAGCGTTCTGCGGTGCACCGATCTGCACCCGGTCCGCGAAGAGCGTGAGGGTGATGGATGCGCCCTGCTCGAGGTCACCGCGCGGGTTCACCGACTCGACGGTTCCGACCTTGTCGTCCGACGGCGCTGCCGTGGAACCTGTCTGGCACACGGGGACGAGACCGGCAGCAGTCGCCGTCGCCATGGCATCGTCGCAGCTGAGGCCGACCAGGCCCAGTCCGTCGACGCTCACTCGCGTCGGCTCGGGCGTGGGAGTGTTCGTCGTCGGCTTCGCCGACGGTTTCGCGCTCGTGGCCGGCGCGGAAGTGGACGTCGGATCGGCGTCAGGGGTGCCAGGGTTCAGAAGCGCGAAGAGCGTTCCGCCCAGCACGAGCACCAGCAGCACAATCAGCGCGATCAACGGCCAGGTCCACGCGCTGCGCTTCTTCTTGCCGTTCTCTTCGGCGACCTCATCGGTAGGAACCTGAGCGGTCGTCGGCAGGATGCGCGTGGCGCCGTCGTCTCCGGTTGTGAGAAGACGGGTGGCGTCATCGCCGGCGACTCCGCCCGTTGCGATGGCGGGAACCGCGATCGCGGCGGAGTTCAGGTCGCCACGGCGAAGCGCCTGCGCGGCACGCGCGACGGTCGCCGACGAAGAGGGCCGGTCGGCTGGCTTCTTCGCGATCATCGCCATGACGAGGTTCTGCACTGGGATCGGCACGGTCGGCGGCAGCGGCGGAGGCTGCTCATTGATCTGCGCCATCGCGATCGCGACCTGCGACTCGCCCGTGAAGGGACGCTTGCCTGCGAGGCACTCGTACGCGACGATTCCCAGCGAGTACGTGTCGGTCGCGGGGGATGCCGGGTGACCCGATGCCTGCTCGGGGGAGAGGTACTGCACCGTTCCCATGACCTGGCCAGTAGCCGTCAGCGGCACCTGGTCGGCGATGCGGGCGATGCCGAAGTCGGTGATCTTGACGCGGCCATCCGGGGTGATCAGCAGGTTTCCCGGTTTGATGTCACGGTGCACGAGGCCTGCGGCATGCGCCGCCTGCAGCGCCGATGCCGTCTGAGCGACGATGTCGAGGGTCTTGTCGGCGCTCAGCGAGCCATCGCGCTCGATGACCGTGGAGAGGGCTTCGCCCGGGACGAGTTCCATGACGAGGAAGGCACTGCCGTTCTCCTCGCCGTAGTCGAACACACTCGCGATGCCCTCGTGGTTGACGAGAGCGGCATGTCTGGCTTCGGCGCGGAAGCGCTCGAGGAAACCAGGATCCCCCATGTACTCGTCCTTGAGGATCTTGATGGCGACGGTCCGCCCGATGACATGGTCGGTCGCTTCCCAGACCTCACCCATGCCACCGATCGCAATACGCGACTGGAGCTCGTATCGACCACCGAACGACACACCCTGCGTCGGCCTCATCTGTTAAGCACCGCCTCAATGATCTTCTTCGCGATCGGGGCGGCGAGCGTGTCACCGGATCCCGACTGTCCCATACCGCCGCCGTTCTGGACGACGACCGCCACTGCGACCTGCGGATCATCCGCAGGCGCAAAGCCGGTGAACCATAACGTGTACGGTTCATCGCCGTCGTTCTCGGCCGTTCCCGTCTTACCGGCAACGTCGATTCCGTCTATTCTTGCACCTTGTGCCGCGCCATCCCTGACGCTTGCCACCATGGATTTCGTCACGGCATCCGCGACGTCCGCCTCGGTCGCACGGCCGAACTCCTCGTTCGGGTACTCGCGCACCGTCGAGAGGTCGTTGCCGATCACGGCATCCACCAGATGGGGCTTCATCACCACTCCGTCGTTGGCGAGCCCAGCAGAGATCATCGCGACCTGAAGGGCGGTGGCAGTGACCTTGCCCTGACCGAAACCGGTCAGCGCAGTCTGCGCATCGTCGAGCACGCGCGGGTAGCTGGAAGCTGTCGTCTTCAGCGGCGTCTCGAGCTCCTGATTGAAGCCGAACTTCTCAGCCATCTTGAAGATCTCCTGGCTGCCGAGTTCGACCGCCAGCTCTGCCATCGGGATGTTGCAGCTGAGCTTGACCGCTTCGGCGATGGTCACCGTCGGCCCATCTCCGCACGTGCCGCCCCAGGCATTCGACACCTCTGCGCTGGAGCCGGGGAGGGTGTACCGGGCGGGATTGGGGAGGGTCGACTCTGGCGTCCACTCTCCGGTGGCGTACGCGGCGGCAGCGACGAGGACCTTGAACGTGGACCCTGGAGGGCTGGTCTGGCTCGTCGCGGCGTTGATGAGCGGGTTCGGCTTGAGCTCGTCGAGGGCGTTGTACGCCGCATCGGCCTCGCTCGCACTGTGGACGGCGATCTGGTTCGCGTCGTAGCCGGGAGTGGAGACCATCGCCAGGACTCGGCCAGTGGCCGGCTCGATCGCGACGGCGGCGCCCTCCAAGTCGCCGAACGCCTCATACGCGGTGCGCTGAGCCGCGGCATCCAGGGTCAGTCCCACGCTCAAGCCGGTCTGCGCCTGACCCGAGACGATGCGTTCGATCTCGGAGAAGAATGCCGCAGCGCCGGTGCCTGAGAGCTCGGCGTTCAACGCGCGCTCGATCCCGGTCGACGACTGCAGCGCGGGGTTGAAGTAGCCGGTCACATCGGACCACATCGGTGAATCGGTGTACACGCGCTGGTACTGGAACTCGTCGTCCGTCGGCACCGAGGTCGCGATCGGCATCCCATCGACGATGATCGACCCGCGCTGGATCTCGTAGCTGTCCAGCAGGGACCGCGTGTTGCGTTCGGACTGCGCGAGGCTATCGGCCTGCACGACCTGGATCCAGCTGGTCGCCACGAACAGCGACAGGAACATGAACAGCATCACGATGCTGAGGCGGCGCATCTCTTTCGTCATCAGCCGATCACCACCCGAGGCTGGCGGCGCACGCCGTCAGAGATCCGAAGCAGCAGAGCGACGATCAGCCAGTTGGCGACCAGTGATGATCCGCCGGCGGCCAGGAACGGCGTCGTGAGACCCGTGAGCGGGATGACGCGGGTCACGCCGCCGACCATGATGAACACCTGCAGAGCGATCGTGAACGACAGACCGGTTGCCAGGAGCTTGCCGAAGTCGTCTTGCCCTGCGACCCCGATACGAAGACCGCGGCTGACGAAGACCATGTACAGGCAGAGGATCGCGAACAGCCCGATGAGTCCGAGTTCTTCGCCGAGGCTCGGGATGATGTAGTCGCTCTGCGCGAGCGGCGTGATCTGCGGGCGGCCCTGTCCGAGGCCCGTGCCGATGAGGCCGCCGTGAGCGAGCCCGAAGATTCCCTGCACAAGCTGGAAGCTGCCGCCCTGCGCGTCGACGATCTCCGGGTTGAAGGCATCCAACCAGTTGCGGAAGCGCCCCTGCACATATGCGAGGATCTGCGTGGCGACGAGCACACCGGCCGCGACCATCGCGAGACCGATCAGCACCCAGCTCGTCTTGCCGGTGGCGACGTAGAGCATGGCGATGAACAGGCCGAAGATCAGCACGCCGGTGCCGAGGTCGCGCTGGCTCACGATGATTCCGAGCGAGATCAGCCATACGACGATGACGGGACCGAGCTCGCGCATGCGCGGCCAGGTGATCCCGAGGAACCGCTTGCCGACGGACGTCAGACTCTCCCGGGTGCGCACGAGATAGCCCGCGAAGAAGATCGCCAGACAGATCTTGGCGATCTCGCCGGGCTGGAACGCGAACATCCCGCCGATCGAGACCCAGACGTCGGCGTTGGCGCCGGTGGCCCCAAGCCCTGGGACGAACGGCAGCAGCAGCAGCAGGATGCCGGCCAGACCGAAAAGGTAGGTGTACCGGAACAGGATTCGGTAGTTGCGCAGCACGATGACGACGACGATGGCGCCAGCGAGCGAGATCGCCGTCCAGGCGAGCTGCTTCGTGGAATACGCCGTCCAGCCCGTGTAGTGCTTGGCGATGTCGATGCGGTAGATCATCGCGATGCCGAGGCCGGTCAGGAGCGTCGCGATGGGCACGACGAACGGATCGGCATCGGATGCGACGAACCGCAGCACGATGTGCAATGCGAAGGCGAGCACCGCGAGGCCGCCGCCGATGAAGAGGATGAACGGGTCGATGAAGCCGAGCGCGCCCAGCTGCACCAGCGCGAGGGCTGCACCGCTGATGGCGCAGGCGAACAGCAGGAGCCAGAACTCACGGTTGCGCTGGGTCTGCGGCAGTCGCATCCGCTTCAGTGCTTTGATGACAGCGGTATCGGCGGCGACGTCGGTGGTCATCCGATCACCTCGACGTCCGTTTCGTGCGCGGCGCCCTGCGGCGTCGACGTCGGCACGGGAGTCGGGGCCGGAGGCGGCGGCGTAGGAATCGGGGTCGACGAGATCTCGCCGGTGACCGCCTCTTCACCCGCGCGCAGACGGTCGACGATCGCCTGCGCGTCAGAAAGCGAGCGGGCGTTGATCGTGCGCTCGACAGAGGCGCGCTGGTACGGCGGGAGGTTCGCGAGCAGGATGCCGGTGTCTTCGATCTCGGTCGAGAGCGAGATCGGTCCGATGTTCTGCTGCACGCCCTGGAAGATCACGACGCTGTCCTCATCGGCGCCCACGAAGTAACGGGTCTGCGTCCAGTTGTAGGCAAGGAGCCCGCCGCCCGCGAGAGCGAGCACGACGATGACGAGGGCAGCGATCCATCCGGCTCGTCGACGCTTCGCGCGCCGACGGTCTTCTTCGATGAGCTCTTCGAGGTAGTCGGCGGCCGGTTCGAAGTGCGAAGGATCGTTCGCGGCCTGACGGACCGGATGCAGCCAGCTGGTGCGGCCCGCGCGCGCCGGCGGGATGAGAACGCCCGAGGGGGTCGAGGCTGCACCGACGATGGTCGGCGTGCCGGAGGAGAGCGGGTGGTGACCACCGGTCTCGACGATCACGATGGTGACGTTGTCTGGTGCGCCGCCGTCGAGCGCCTGCTTGAGCAGGTTGTCTGCCGTGCGTCCTGGGGTGAGGTCCAGACGCATCGCTTTGAGGATGTGTGCTTCGTCGACGACGCCGGAGAGTCCGTCCGAGCAGAGCAGCCAGCGGTCGCCGGGGAGGGTCGGCATGACGAAGAGGTCGAGCTCAGGGTCGTGGTCCATGTCGCTGAGTACGCGCATGAGCACCGAGCGGCGGGGGTGGTACCTGGCTTCTTCTGGAGTGATGCGCCCGGAGTCGACGAGGCGCTGCACGAAGGTGTGGTCGGCGGTGATCTGCGTCAGCTCGTCGTCGCGGTAGAGGTAGATGCGCGAATCGCCGATGTGGCCGATGACGGCGTGGTCGTCGACCATGACGATCGCGCTGACCGTGGTGCCCAGGCCCGCAAGCTCTGGCCGTTCCTTCGCCGCGCGGATGAGGTCGCCCGCCGCGGTGGTGACTGCGGCCTGGAGCTCGGCCTGCGCGTCATCGGTCGACGCGAATGCCTGATCGAGCTGCTCGAGCTGGTGGATGGCGATGCTGGATGCCACGTCTCCACCGGCGTGACCGCCCATGCCGTCGGCGACCACGAAGAGGTTCGCACCGGCGTAACCGGAGTCCTGGTTGTTGGACCGGACCTTCCCGGTGTGGGAGATCGCGGATGCAGATCCTTCGAAGACCATGCCGGCTTCAGGCTCGCAGCTCGAAGGTCGTGGCGCCGACCTTGACGGCGTCGCCGACACTGATCGATGCCGGAGCGCTACCGAGGCGCTTGCCGGCGAGGAAGGTTCCGTTCGTCGAGTCGAGGTCCTGGATCGCCCAGTTGTCGCCGCGCACCAGCAGCAGGCGGGCATGGTGACTGGACGTGTAGTCGTCGCGGATGACGAGCGCGGACTCGCTCGATCGGCCGATGGTCATCGATTCGTGCCCCAGGGGTAGTTCGAGGCCCGCTTTCGGACCGGAGGTGATGACGAGCTTCGAGACGCTGGAGGTCGTGGCAGGTGAGCCGTTCTTGGGGGCGGCCTTGGGCTTTGCGTCGCGGGGCGGGGCCGCAGGTGCGGCCGCGGGGGCGCCGGCGGATGCTCCGACAGGAAGCTTTCGCACCTTCACGCCGAAGAGGTCAGCGCGAAGAGAATAGACGACGCCGAAGACGAAGAACCACAGCAGCACGAGGAAGCCGATGCGCAGTAGCAGGAGGACGAGTTCACTCATCGTGCGCCTCCGCCTGCTGCGACGGCGATCACACGGAACACGAGGTCTGTGCGGCCGATCGTGATCGTGGTGTCAGTGGGCAGCGGTGCTTCGCGCACCTTCTCGCCGCTCACCTTCGTGCCGTTGGTCGAGCCGAGGTCGCGCATCATGGCGCGCTCGCCGTCCCAGAGGATCTCGACGTGCTTGCGGCTGGATCCGGCATCCGAAATGGTGACGTCGGCGTCGCCGCCGCGGCCGATGACGGTGCGGGCCTTGGTGATGGTGTGACGACGTCCGTCGACGTCGATGACTGCCTGCCAGGTGACGCGGCCCTCGGCCGTGCCCGAGCCCACGCGCACGGTGCCGGTGGCGACCTTCTCGTCGGCTTCGAGCGTGATCGAGAGCGGGCCGGCGAAGCTGTAACCCTGGGACTTCGCGTGCTTGGTGAGAAGCGCATGCAGTTCGTCAGTCAATGCGGCGCCGAGCCCGCGCATCCGATCCAGATCATCGGCGCTCAGGCGCACCAGATAGCTGTTCGGGGCGATGATGCGATCGCGGCTGACGACGGCCGCCTTGATGTCGGCCTCGCGGCGCAGCGCGGACGCGATCTCCACCGGCTGGATGCCGCTGCGGAAGGTCTTGGCGAACGCACCGTTGACGGCGCGCTCAAGACCCTTCTCAAAGCTGTCAAGTAGTCCCACTGGGCTCCTCTGGCATGGCGGCGGTAGACATATCGTAGCCAGGTGTCCTGGACGTGTGCCGTTTCGGAGTCCTCCAATGGCGTTCTGAGCCAGTGAAATCGCGTGATATCCTCGTGAAGTTGGGTTCTTCGGAACGCGACGCTCGCGCGAGTGGCGGAATGGTAGACGCGCTGGCTTCAGGTGCCAGTGTCCTTATGGACGTGGGGGTTCAAGTCCCCCCTCGCGCACGCGAATGAAAGGCTCCCGACCTGGGTTTCAGGATCGGGGGCCTTTCGCATATCCGCTGCCTCGTGAGACGAAGGTTCGGTAGTCCTCGAGCGATCGCTGGGCGTATGAGGTGGCCCAGTCGAAGAGCGCTTCACCCGCAGCCTTTCCCGTGCCGAGGTATCCACTAACCTCGGCGGCCTGCGGTGCCTGCGCGTGCGATCGTGCCAGTGTGATCGCGCAGGCCTGCGCATAGGTGGTGAAGGGTCCGTCTTCGAGCTCTTCGATTTCGATGCCGCCCTTCATGTCGTGAAACTGCCTGACATAGAGGTCGAGGTCGCTGATCGTCGAGTCCGAGTGGCGCAGCGATCCGAGGAAGGGGTCGCTCAGCGCTTGCAGAATGCGCTGCATCGCGACGACTCGAGCGCCCTGTCCGAATGCGTCGACGAGGGCGTCCAGCTCGGGCGGCTGCGCGATGCCGCCGTATCGCGCGAGCACGCTCGCCTCCGCCTGCTTCGACTGCAGGATCAGAGAGTTGCCGTCGCCGTCTTCGAAGAGCGAGAGCGCGCAGCGCGTTCCCACGCTGCCGACTCCAACGACGCGACGGATGACGTCGACCGCGGTGTAGTGGCGCAGGAGCATGTTGATGTCTGCGCCCGCAGTGAGCAGATAGCGCTGCATCAGCGCCGTGAGAAGTCGGTGCAGTTCGGCGCCGACCGGCACCATGGTCGGGGGTGCCGGGACGAAACTGAGTGTGCCGTGCTCGCTTCGCTGCGTGAGCTTGCGGGAGGCACGCTCACCGGTGCGCTTCTTGGCCTGCTTGATCGCACGCTTGAACACTCTGCGAGATTTCGGATCCATGATCGTCGTGCTTACCGCTGCATCGAAGTGCGTGAAATACCGTTGCAGTGGCGAGGCCTCGGCTGCGGCACGCATCGCGAACGCGTAGGTCGTCACCGCCGTGACCACAGCTTCTCGTACGACGCCTTCGTCGCGCGCGGTGCTCTGACCCGCGATGACCACGCTCGCGAGGAGCCGCTTCAGGTCCCATTCCCATGGCGCCCAGGCGGCTTCGTCGAAGTCATTGAGATCGAATACGAGGGTGCGCTGCGGCGAGGCGTAGAAGCCGAAGTTCGCGACGTGCGCATCTCCGCACGATGGCACCAGGATGCCGGTGTGCGGTTCGGCGGCGAGATCGGCGGCCATGATCGCTGCGCCGCCCCGGTAGAAGGCGAACGGGTTCTGGCCCATGCGCTCCGCGCGCAGAGGAACCAGGTCCTGAAGTCGCCTTGCGTTCTGCTCGTCGATGATCCCCATGGGATCGCGCGGAGCGCTTCCGATCGCAGCCAGCGAATTGCGGGGGAGAGCCTTGCGACGGTTCTCTCCGGACGCACGGCGCTCCGCGCGACTGGGCGGAAGGCTCGGTAGTGAGTGATTCATCGCGATCGCCCCTTCTGCGCCGGTTCCCCAAAAGCTATAGCTACGGGATGCCGCGGACAAGGGGCGCGCGGATCGCGGGCGCGGGGGTTGCCGGTGCGCGGGGGGATCGCAGGCGCGTGGGATGGAAAACGTGGCGGGGAGGGCGGGTTCGGCCGCGAAATCCATCCCGCGCGACCGATACGCGGCTCAGATCCAACCGCGCTCCTCGGCCATGAGTACGGCCTGCTGGCGGGTGGCGACGTGCAGCTTCGAGAGCACGGCCGAGATGTGGTTGCGCACGGTTCCGGGTGCGAGTGACAGGGCCCGGGCGATCTGACCGGTCGTCTCGCCGCGGCGGCCCGCGCGCAGTACGTCGAGCTCGCGTTCGGTGAGCGGGCTGCGCTCGTCGCTCAGCGCGTCCGCGGCGACCTCCGGGTCGACATAGCGCGTGCCGGCCGCGACGCGGCGGATGACCTCCGCCACTTCGTCCGCACCGCGAGACTTCGGCAGGAACCCCGCCACACCGGATGCCAGCGCTCGCCGCAGCACGCCAGGGCGAGCATGCCGGGTGACGACGACGCAGCGCGCGGTGCTCGTGCGCCTCAGCCGCTCGGCCACCTCTACGCCGTCGAGTCCAGGCATCTCGAGATCGAGAAGGCAGATATCGGGCTGAAGCTTCTCGGCGAGGGCCACTGCCTGCAGCCCGTCGGCGCACTCTGCGACCACGTCGATGTCGTCTTCGAGGCGCAGCAGCGCCGCCAGAGCCGACCGGATCATCGCCTCATCATCGGCGAGCAGCACACGGATCATCGGCCCGCCTCCGCACCGATCGCAGAACCGGGCACCGTCACGATCACGTGGAACTCTCCCTTGCCGCGGTCCATGTGCACGTCGCCGCCTGCTTCGGTCACACGCCGCGTGATCCCCTCGAGCCCCGAACCGCCGCCTGTGTCCGCAGAATCATGCGGCGCATCATTGCTGATCTCGTATCGCCAGTACCTGCCGTCCCGTGAGAGCGACAGCGACAATCGCGCCCACTTGCCGCCGCCGTGCCGCAGCACGTTGGTGGTCGTCTCGCGGATGACCGGACCCAGAACGGATGCCGGTGCCGCGGCCGCATCGGCAGACACCGCGGCATCCGCTGTCGTTCCTGCCGCACGCAGAAGATCCACGGCGTTGGCGATCTCGTCGGGCAACGGCACCCCGCGAAAGCGCATCGCGAGGTCGCGCGTGCCCTGGCGCGCGTCAGCCACGCTGGTGCGCGCGAGTCGCAGCTGTTCGAGCGCAGCATCCGGATCATCTTTTCCGAGCAGACGCTCGGCGAGTTCGAGCTGCAGGGCGATCACCTGCAGATGATGCCCCTGCAGATCGTGAACGTCCGTCGCGACCCGCAGTCGCTCCTGTGTCGCACCCAGGCGAGCCTCGGCGGCGCGCGCACGGTCGAGGGTGACCAGCACATCCCACCACCACAGCGACATCACCGTCATCGCCGGGAGCATGACGGCGAAGAACGTGAACAGCCACCAGCCGCTGCTCTCGCGCACATCCACGTCTGTGAACGACGTACGCAGATCGATGAACGACAGTGCGCCGAGCACCACCATCACAATGACCAGCAGTCGCACGCGAATGCCGCGCGGCCAGTTCAGCAGCATCAGCGATTGTGCAATCGGAAGTGCGCCGAACACCCAGATTCCGGTGAGGACGCCGGCCAGCACTCCGAAGACGACAGCGACTGCCATCGGGACGACGATGCCGCGCCAGTTCGCGAACGGCCCGGCGGAGTCATCGCGGTGGCGATACTGCAGCAGCAGAGGCACGCTGGCCGCACACCACAGGAGGCTCGTGACTCCGACGACCGCGACGACCAGCGGATCGGTGTCTCTGCCGACGAGCACCGTCAGCCAGATCAGCGCCACCATCACCTGGAAGATCATGACGCCGCTGACCGTGTACCACCAGGTCGCCGTGATGCCCTGACTCAACCGGCGTGCGCCGAGCGCATCGGGCAGACCGGAATCGGGCAGAAGGGCACTCATGCCTTCAAGCCTATGGGCGTGACAGATGTCACCCATCGGCCATGCGAACTGCCCGCACAGAGGTGACAGCATGACACTTCTGGAATTCCGGTCGCTCGACTGGACTGTAGTCATGAACCTCATCGAGACTTTCCAGAACCTTGTCGCCCAGGTGCCAGAGCTGGTGCAGCCGCTCATCATCGCCCTCGCCGGGGCCGTTCCCTTCATCGAGGGGGAGGGCGCTGCGACCATCGGCATCCTCGGCGGCATCCCTCCGGTGATCGCCGCGATCGCCGCGATCGTCGGCAACTTCGCCTGCGTTGCGATCGTCGTGCTGCTCAGTGCGCGGGCCCGTGCTGCGGTCGTGAATCGGCACCGCGCGAAGGCGCTGGTCGGCGCCGATGGCGTGGCCACCGGGAAAGCGGATGCTGCCGCTCACAGCGTCCACGTCGAAGACGAGAGCGCACGCAAGACCGCTCGCAAGCAGAAGTTCCAGCGGGCGCTCGACCGCTACGGCGTTCCCGGTGTGAGCCTGCTCGGACCTCTTCTGCTGCCCACGCAGTTCACCGCCACGATGCTCGCAGCGATCGGTGTCGGCACCGCCCGTGTGCTCATCTGGCAGGCCGTCGCGATCATCGGGTGGACGACGGGCATCTCGATACTGGTCAGCGGCATCGTACACTTCGCGGTCTGAGGCCACCGGCCTCGCGCCGCTAGATTGAGATCATCTCTCGCACTGCACCCTTCTCATCCACCGGCCGAGGCGTCGCGGCATCCGTCCTCGCTTCGGTCCTGTTCGGCGTCATCAGTCTGCTGGGCGGGCACCTGGACGGGTTCTCGTCCGAGGAGACGACAGCCTGGCGGGTGCTGTTCATCCTCGCAGCCCTCGGCGCGGTGCACGTCTCTTCTCAGGCGCGCAGACAGTTCAAGACGGTGGTGTCACGGATCGCGCGCAGCCCGAAGCTGATCGTGATCGTGCTCGTGAATACAGCGATCATGTGGGTGCAGCTGTGGGTGTTCATGTGGGGCCCCGCCAACGGGCATGCGCAGGACATCGCGTTCGGCTACTTCTTACTGCCGCTGGTGATGGTCGTCGTCGGGCGCGTGTTCTTCCACGATCGTCTGCACGCTCTGCAGTGGGCGGCGGTGATCGCCGCCGCCTTCGGCGTCCTCGCGCAGGCGGTGATCGCCGGGGGAGTGAACTGGCCCGTGCTGATCATCGCCGGTCTGTATCCGGTCTACTTCGCCCTGCGGCGGTGGGCGGGCATCGACTCGATGCAGGTGTTCTTCATTGAGATCGCCCTGCTCGCTGTGCCGGCCATCGTCGTGATCGTCACCTCATACACGGCTCACCCTGGCCGCGGAATACCGGCGGCATGGCCGATGGTGCTGATCATGGCGACGCTGAGCGCGGTGGCGATGATCTGCTACATCCTCGCCTCACGTCTGCTGCCGCTTTCGCTGTTCGGTCTGCTGTCTTACCTTGAGCCATTGCTGGTGCTGGGCGCCTCGCTGCTTCTCGGCGAGATCCTGACGACCGCCGACGCGTTCGTCTACGCCCCGATCGTGATCGCCCTGGTGCTGCTCGGTTTCAGCGGCGGACGCCGACGGCGCGCACACCTCGAAGAGCCGCCGCTGTAGTCATCAGGCCGAAGGCTACAAGGGTGGACGAACGAGACGGGGCTTGCCGGGCACCCGCAGGTGTCGGCAAGCCCCGTCTCATCTGGCGCTCAGATCACTTGTCGAAAGCGTCCTTGACGTCGTCGCCAGCCTTCTTCATGTCAGCCTTGGCCTGATCCATCTTGCCCTCGGCCTCGAGCTTCTCGTTGTCGGTCACCTTGCCGGCGGCTTCCTTCATGTGACCGGCCATGTCCTCAGCGGTGTGCTTCGCCTTGTCTCCAATGCCCATTGATCCATTCCTTTCGTCGGCGGGATCCGTGTTCCTCACCCTCGCACCGCGGTGTCGATCCGGCGAAGGGGTTGACGTCTCGCAGACGAAAAGCTAGTCATCCGACGAACGCGCCGACGCGTCATCCTTTTGATGGATCAGAAACGAGTTGCGCCGCGCTACGGTCAAGGTGTCGTCTGGCCGATCGAGAAAAAGGTGGACTCATGAGCGTCGAAGACACCGCGGTATCCGCTCCCACCCGCAAGGAGTGGATCGGACTCGCCGTTCTGGCGTTCGGGCTCGGCCTCATCGTGCTCGATGGAACCATCGTCGGCGTCGCGCTGCCGGTCATCATCAGCGATATCCATCTCGATCTCACCGACGCGCAGTGGGTGAACAGCCTGTATGCCGTACTGCTGGCGGCGCTGCTGCTGTCGACCGGGCGGCTTGCAGATCGGTGGGGACGCCGGCGGATGTTCCAGATCGGACTGGTGATCTTCGTCGGCGGCAGCATCCTTGCGGCCATGTCGGATGCCGCGGGAACCCTGATCGGGGCACGCGCCGTGCAGGCGGTGGGCGCCGCGCTGATCATGCCTTCGACGCTTTCGACTGTCAACGCGGTCTTCCGCGGCAAGTACCGGGCGGCCGCATTCGGGGTGTGGGGAGCGGTCATCTCGGGAGCTGCTGCCATCGGACCGCTCGCGGGCGGCGCGCTCACGCAGTGGGCATCGTGGCACTGGATCTTTCTGGTCAACATTCCCCTCGGCATCCTCGTGTTCATCGGGGCGATGCTGTTCGTTCCTGAGACGAAGGGCGGCAAGGCGCGCCCCGGCGCGGATGTCGACGGCGCGCTGCTGAGCGCGATCGGTTTCGGAGCGCTCGTGTTCGCCGTCATCGAGGGGCCGGATATCGGCTGGTGGAAACCGACGGCGAAGTTCGAGCTCTTCGGCTGGGCTTGGCCGATGGATGCTCCGGTCTCGGTTGTTCCGATCGCTTTCGCTATTGCGGTTGTCGCACTGACGCTCTTCGTGGTGTGGGAGCGCCACCGCGAGAAGGTGCGCCGCTCGGCCATCCTCGACCTCTCGCTCTTCGGCTTCCCCACCTTCTCGTGGGGCAACGTGACCGCGGCGATGGTCGCCGTCGGCGAGTTCGCGATCATCTTCGTGCTTCCGCTCTATCTCATCAATGCGCTCGGCCTCGATGTCATGGGCGCGGGGCTCGTCTTGGCCGCAATGGCCGTGGGGGCGTTCTTCTCGGGCGCATCCGCGCGCCATCTCGCCGCGCGATTCGGGTCACCGGGCACGGTCCTGATCGGCCTCGGGCTCGAAGTGATCGGCATCGGCGCCCTCGCCCTGCTCATCACGAGCACGAGCCCGGGGTGGCTCGTCGCGCTGCCGCTCATCGTTTACGGCCTGGGCCTGGGGCTCGCATCCGCGCAGCTCACCGGCACGGTGCTCCGCGACGTTCCCGTCGAGGTGTCCGGCCAGGGCTCGGCGACCCAGAGCACGGTCCGGCAGATCGGCTCCGCGTTCGGTACCGCATTCGCCGGAGCGACGCTGTCTGTCGCGCTCGCACTGACGCTTCCCGCCTCGCTCGATGCCGCAGGGGTGAGCGGAAAGGCCGCCGATCAGCTCGCAGAGACCGCGCGCCAGTCGGCCGGAACCGTGATCGGTCAGCTGCGCGGAGAGGGAGACAAGAGCGCGCTCGGAGACCAGACCACCGCAGCAGTGGATGCCCTCTCGGCAGGGTTCACCGACGCCACACGCTGGTCGCTGCTGATCGCCATGGTCTTCCTGCTGCTGGGCTTCATCGGCGCCCTGCGCCTTCAGCGCGCTTCACGCTAGCCGTGCCTGCGCGCGGCGGGCGGGGTGAGATCTCCACCTTTTGAGCGATGTCCGGATGCGCGTGCGCTGATGGGCTGGAAGCATGACAGCAATTCGTGCGCGTTTCTCCGATCGGCTCACCTCGCGAAGAGGCGCGTGGATCTCACTCGGCATCGTCCTTCTCGTCTTCGTCGCCCTGTTCGGCCTGTTCAGCCGAATCGATGCGCCGTCGGGAAATGAGACGGCGCCGGCCGACTCGGAGTCCGCGCAGGTGAGCGCACTGCTGGACGAATTCCCGGATGCTGACGAGCAGTCCGTCATCGTCGTCGCTTCGCGGGCGGATGCCGGGGTGCTGACAGCATCCGATCTTGACGCCCTTGACGCACTTGCACCGACCCTCGACGAGCACACCGGGCTGCAGTCCTCGCCGCCGAGCGTCAGCGACGATGGCAAGGCGGCGGTGATCGTCGCGCCCATCACGGTCGGCGAGGACAACTCCGAGACTGCTGAGATCGTCAAGGAACTGCGGGCGTCGATCCCACAGATCGACGGGGTGACGCTGCAGGTCACCGGCGGGCCCGCCTTCGGTGCGGACATCACGTCGTCGTTCGACGGCGCCGACTTCACGCTGCTTCTGGTGACCATCGTCATCGTCGCGCTGCTGCTGATCATCACCTACCGCTCTCCGGTGCTCTGGCTGCTGCCACTCATCGTGGTCGCGTTCGCCGATCAGCTGGCGGGCAAGGTCATCGGCGCGCTCGGCTCCTGGCTCGATCTGCAGTTCGACGCCGGCATCATCAGCGTGCTCGTGTTCGGAGCGGGTACGAACTACGCCCTCCTTCTCATCTCGCGCTACCGCGAAGAGCTCGCCGTGAACGACGACCATCGTGCCGCGCTCAGCACGGCGTGGCGCAAGACGGTCCCCGCGATCGTGGCATCCAACGTCACCGTCGTGCTCGCACTCCTCACCCTCGCGCTCGCCGTGATCCCCGGCACTCGCGGGCTCGGCATCTCGTCTGCCGCCGGACTGCTGATCGCGCTCGCCGCAGTGCTGTTCGCGCTGCCACCGATTCTCGCCGTGTGCGGACGTCGCGTGTTCTGGCCGTTCGTGCCGAAGCCCGGTGCGCCTGCGCGTCGAGAGTCGGTGTGGCACAGCATCGCCACCGGAGTCTCGCGTCGCCCCGTGGTGAGTCTGGTCTCAGGCCTGGCGCTGCTTGGAGTGATGGCAACGGGGCTCATCGGCACGAGTGTCGGTCTGGATCAGGTCGAGAAGTTCCGCGTGCAGTCCGAATCGGCGGCCGGGCTCGAGACTCTCGGGGCACATTTCCCCGCAGGGGAGGCGCAGCCGATGTTCATCGTCGCCTCGAGCGCTCACGCCGACGAGGTGCTGGCGGCCGTCGAAGACGTCGACGGGGTCGTGCGCGTGCATCCGACCGGCAAGACCGCCGACGGCGATCTCACACGGATCATGGTGACCGGTGAGTACGCGCCGGGCACCGCCGAGAGTCTCGACCTCGTCACCGAACTGCGAGACATCGTGCACGACGTGCCGGATGCCGATGCGCTCGTGGGTGGGGCGACGGCGACTGACCTCGACGCTCGCGCCGGCAACATGCACGATCTGCTGCTCATCGCCCCGCTCGTGCTCGCGGTGTGCTTCATCGTGCTCCTCGTGCTGCTGCGCTCGATCCTCGCCCCGGTTCTGCTGCTGCTGGTGAACCTCGTCAGTGCGGCCGCGGCGATCGGTGCAGGTGCGTGGCTCAGCCGAGTGGTGTTCGATCAGCCCGCACTCGACCTGCAGGTGCCGCTGCTGGCGTTCCTCTTCCTCGTCGCGCTGGGCATCGATTACACGATCTTCCTCGTGCATCGTGCGCGTGCGGAGGCCTCGGTCGTCGGCACGCGTGAGGGAATGGTGCGGGCGGTGTCGCACACCGGTGCGGTCATCACCAGTGCAGGCATCGTGCTGGCTGCGGTATTCGCCGCCCTTGGCGTGCTGCCGCTGGTGACCCTTGGCCAACTCGGACTGATCGTCGGGGTCGGCGTCGTGATCGACACTCTCGTGGTGCGCAGCGTCATCGTTCCGGCGCTGTTCAGCATCATCGGAGACCGGATCTGGTGGCCGAGCTCGCGCCCGACGGCCGCGAGGCCGTGAAACTCGACACGATTCGGGAATTGTCCCCCAAATGGGGGACAAGCCTGCCGATCCTGGGTTAGTGTATTTTCGACGCACCCTCCGGTCGTCTTTGGCCCTCACCGCTCCCCCCGCGGTGAGGGCCGTCTTCGTTCCTGGGCACTTGCAACATTTGGATTAACATCCGAGCGAAGCTATTCCCCTCAGACAGTGCGCAGATAATGTGGGCATCGTCGGGGCATCCAGCGCCGATGACATCCAGCAGAACGGCAGTACATGAGCACCCAAGGCACGGTCAAGTGGTTCAACTCGGAGAAGGGCTTCGGCTTCATCTCCCCCGACGACGGCGGCGCTGACGTCTTCGCGCACTACTCCGCCATTGATTCAAGCGGCTACCGCTCACTCGACGAGAACCAGCGCGTCGAGTTCGATGTGGCGCAGGGCCCCAAGGGCCTGCAGGCCGAGAACATCCGCCCCCTCTGAGGGTCGATTTCCATAGAGCTCCCTGCTCGAGAGCACGCTACCCGCGTGCATCGGCGGGGAGTTCTGTGGCTTAAGCGGCCTCTGCCTGCAGAAGCAGCGCGTGCAGAGTTTCGGCGTCGGACGCGCGGTATGCGGCGCCTTCCGCCTCGACGGCATCCCCGAAGCCCCACTCGGAGAAGATGACCGGGATGCCGAAGTGAGCTGCCCCTTCGACGTCGTGGTGCCGATCGCCGATGAGCACCGGCCTGGATACGTCAGCCCCAGCGGCCTCAAGGCGTTCCAGAGCCCACCCGATCACATCCGCCTTGCCGTCCGCGCGACCGATTGCGCCGCTGCGTGCGCCGGAGATCGCGGTGAACAGACCGATCAGCTCGTTGTGCTCGAGGATCGCGCGCACCTGATTCTCGGGCTTCGTGCTCGCCGTCGCCTGCGGGATCCCAGCCGCCGCAACCGCGCGGATCACATCGGGAACGCCGGGGTAGATGTCGACCGATGCCGCGTACCCGTCGCGGGCGGCGAGAGTGCGGTAGCGGATGAGAGCCTCATCGGCCTGCTCGGAGCTGAGCCCGGCCAGGAGCTGGAATGACTCGTGCATGGGCGGTCCGACCCAGCGCGGAAGGTCTGCGACGTCGGGGGCCGGCAGCCCGAAGGAGGCGAGCACCTCGAGCAGACGCGGGAAGATGCCGGGAGTCGCATCGGCGATCGTGCCGTCGACGTCCCACAGCACACAGGTGTAGGGAGAGAGAAGCATGCCTCCAGCCTATGGTCAGAACAGCCGCGGGATTCCGGACTCGATGCCCTTCATGTCGTCATAGTCGAGCACGAGGCAGCGGATGCCGCGGTCTTCGGCGAGCACGCGCGCTTGAGGCTTGATCTCCTGAGCGGCGAAGACGCCCTGCACCGGTGCGAGATGCGGATCGCGTCCGAGCAGCTCGAGGTAGCGGGTGAGCTGCTCGACGCCGTCGATGTCGCCGCGGCGCTTGATCTCGACCGCGATGGCGGCGCCCGTTGCATCCCGCACCATCAGATCGACCGGCCCGATCGCCGTCGGGTACTCGCGACGCACCAGGGTCGCGCCTTCGCTGATGCGATCGACCTGCTCCGCGAGGAGTCGCTGCAGGTCGGCCTCGACGCCGTCCTTCTGCAGGCCGGGGTCGATGCCGAGCTCGTGCGCTGAATCGTGCAGCACCTCGTAGATCTGCACGCGCAGCGCATCGCCGGTCTTCTTGTGCGTGACGCGCCAGACGTCGATCACACCTGCGTCGGCCTCATCTTCGCCCGGCTCCTCGACCGTGAGCGTGCACGGCGGGCTCATCCAGTTCAACGGCTTGTAGCTGCCGCCATCAGAGTGCACGAGCAGACTGCCGTCGCCCTTGTGCACCAGCAGTCGGGTCGCCAACGGGAGGTGGGCGTTGAGGCGACCGGTGTAGTTCACGGAGCAACGGGCAATGACGAGGCGCACGCGAAGAGCCTACTTCGTCTCGGCGAGGACGCTCTCTTTCACCAGCGGCTTCGCCGCCCCGGAGAACAGTCCGGATGCCACGACCAGCGCGACCAGGATGAACAGGGTGTTCAGCAGCCCGATGTGCTCGCTGATGAGGCCCAGCACCGGCGGGCCGCCGAGGAAGGCGATGTATCCGATCGTCGCCGCCGCGCTCACGCGCGCTGCCGCCTTCGCCGGGTCATCCGCCGCCGCCGACATGCCCAGTGGGAACCCGAGCGATGCGCCCAGGCCCCACATTGCGGCGCCGAGCAAGGCGAACGGAAGCGAGGGGGCGAGGATGAACAGCAGGATGCCGCCGGCTGCCGTCACCGCGAGAACGCGAAGCACGAGTACCCGGCCGAAGCGGTCGACGAGCGGTCCGCCGAAAACCCGCACTGTGGTCATGCACACCGAGAACACGGTCAGAGCGGCGGCGCCCATCGCGGTTCCACCGCCGTGGTCCTCGGCGGTGCCGAGTGCGAGCCAGTCGTTCGCCCCGCCTTCGGCGAATGACATCCCGAGCATCACGACGCCGAGGGCATAGGTGCGCGGTTCGCGCCAGGCAGACAGCGCGTCGTGCATCCGCTCGCGCCAGTGCGGCTTCTCGCCTGACTCTTGCGGGTCGAGCGTGGCTTTGCGGTCAGGGACGTGGGCGAAGCACACGAACGCCAGCACCAGGATGACCACGGTGATCACGGAGGTGTGCACGACGACAGAGAGCTGGGCGTCAGCCGCCACCCAGCCGAGCCCCGCTCCGATCACGGTGCCGAAGCTGAAGAAGGCGTGGAACAGCGGGAGGATCGTCTTCCCCGCCACCTGCTCGATCGCAGTCGCCTCGACGTTCATCATGACGTCGAGGGCCCCGTTGCCGAAGCCGAACAGCGCGAGACCGACGATCACGACCGGGAACGACATGAGCACGCTCGTGCCGACTCCGAGGAGCGCGAGGCCGATGGACAGCATGATCATCATTGCCAGCATCCCGCGGCGCGCGCCGGTGCGCGCCATCACCGCAGGTCCGGTCGAGATGCCGAGGATCGACGCGATGCCCATGCCGAGCAGCAGAAGACCGATCTGCGCATTGTCGATCTCGAGCATCCGCTTGATGTCCGGAACCCGAGAGGCCCACGTCGCGAACGACATGCCGCTGGCGAGGAAGATCGCGAAGACCGCGTTCCGCCAGCGTGAATACTGCGCGCGAGTGAGCGTTGATTCCATCCTCACAGAGTATCGAATCGATTCGATGCACAAAACTCGGAGCGGCTATCCTCGAGATATGACCGCACCATCCGCACCGCGTCGGGCGACTCTCTCCGATGTCGCCCATGAAGCCGGAGTGTCCACGTCGACAGCATCCGTCGTCTTCAGCGGTAAGACGAAGGTGTCAGACGCGACCCGTACGCGCGTGCTCGCCGCAGCGGAATCGCTCGGCTACACCGGCCCCGACCCGATGGCGGCTTCCCTCCGCCGCGGCAGGAGCGGAATCGTCGCCGTCGTCCTCGAAGGGCAGCTGCGCACTGCGTTCCTCGATCCGGTCACTATCCCGATGATGGACGGCCTCACCGACGGTCTCGCCGATCTCGGCGCCGGCGTGCTGCTGCTGCGCGATGAGCCCGGTGACGACGGGGTGTCCTCCCTCAATACCGCCCCGGTCGATGCGGCAGTCCTGATCGGATGCTCCGCTCGGTTCCGCGCATCGCTGGACATCGTGCGCGGCAGAGGGCTGCCCGTTGTCGTGATCGAAGGCGACGCCGGTGAAGGCATCCCGCGCATCACGCTGAACAATCACGACGCGGCAGCCGAGATCGCCGGCCACATCAGGGACCTCGGTCACACACGTGTAGCGATCGTGACGCTACCGGCGGGAGGCGACCGCCAGCGCGGCCTGCTCACACCAGAGCGGCTTGCCCTGGCCACGGTGGAGGTCACCGTCGAGCGGCTCGATGGCGTGCGCGAGGTCTACCCCGACGCGATGGCGCTCGCGACGAAGGCGAGCTCGATCGATGAGGGCGTGATCGCCGGGCGCACGCTGCTCGAGGACCCCGCGAACCGCCCCACTGCCGTCCTCGCACAGAGCGATCTGCTCGCGGTCGGTGTGATCCGCGCGGCAGAAGAGCTCGGGCTGCGCGTTCCTGAAGACCTCAGCGTCGCGGGCTTCGACGGCGTTCGCGTCGATGGCATCGGCGACCACGTGCTCACCACGATGGTCCAGCCCGCGGTCGAGAAGGGGCGAGCGGCCGGCGAGCAGGTCGCACGGATGCTGCGCGGAGAGCAGGCCGAATCGTTGCACCTGACATGCCGATTCCGTCAAGGAACCACCACCGGCGCTCCCGCACACTGACGGTTTCGCATCGGGGAGAGCCAGCTCCGGGTAAACTGGGAAAAACCCGCCCGCCTGTGCCTTTTCCGGCCGACGAGCCCTTGAGGAGCCGCCGATGATCGTGCTCCTTGCGGTGTTCCTCCTCGGGGCTCTCGTTCTTCCCGTTCTGGTGCGCTGGCTCGGAGCACAGGCTTTCGCGGTCGCGGCTCTCGTTCCTGCTGCGGCGTTCGTGCACGCGCTCACTCTGACCCCGCAGGTGCTCGCGGCAGACCCCTCGCCGTTCGAGTCCGTGGCGTGGATCCCGCAGCTCGGCCTGAATCTGTCGATGCACATGGACGTGCTCGGTTGGGTGCTCACTCTGATCGTCACGGGCGTCGGTGCCCTTGTACTGCTGTACTGCCGCTGGTACTTCTACGACGACACCACTGATATCGGGCAGTTCGCCGGCGTACTGCTCGGCTTTGCGGGAGCGATGTACGGGCTCGTCCTCACCGACGACATCATCATGCTCGTGATGTTCTGGGAGATCACCAGCATCCTCTCGTACCTGCTCATAGGCCACTACCGTCGTCGTGCAGCCAGCCGTCGTGCCGCACTCCAGGCCCTGCTGGTGACAACCCTCGGCGGTCTGGTCATGTTCGTCGGAGTGGTGCTGCTCGCGGTCGACACCGGAACGACGAGTATCTCGAGGATCTTGGAGATCGCGCCGTCCGGTCCGCTCGTCAACGCCGCGATCGTCATGCTGCTGATCGGTGCGATCAGCAAGTCGGCGATCTTCCCGTTCCACTTCTGGCTTCCTGGCGCGATGGCCGCTCCCACCCCGGTGAGTGCGTATCTGCACGCGGCGGCGATGGTGAAGGCCGGCATCTATCTGATCGCCCGGTTCGCTCCGATCTTCGCGCTGTCCGCGCCGTGGCGGCCGATCGTCATCTCGCTTGGTGTGTTCACCATGCTGCTCGGCGGTTTCCAGGCGCTGCGTGAGACCGACCTCAAGCGCGTGCTCGCATTCGGCACGGTGAGCCAGCTCGGCTTCTTCACCGTCATGGTTGGCTACGGCACGCAGGCCACAGCGCTGGCAGGGCTTGCGCTGGTCATCGGGCATGCGCTGTTCAAATCAGCGCTCTTCCTCATCGTCGGCGTCATCGACCGTCAGCTCTCCACGCGAGATATCGGCGAGCTATCCGGCGTCGGCAGACAGGCGCCGGTCATGGCGACCGCGGCATTCATCTCGGTGGCATCGATGGCGGGGATCGCCCCGACGATCGGATTCGTCGCGAAGGAATCCGCGCTCACCAGTCTTCTGGACGACGCGATGGGCGGCTCGGTCTGGGGCCTTGTGGCCCTGATCGGCGTCATCCTCGGATCTATGCTGACTGCGGCATATGGCGTGCGCTTCCTCTGGGGAGCGTTCTGGCGCAAGCGTGACAAGCAGGGCGCGCCGATGCCGGACACCGTCTGGCCGGACCCACCCGTCGGGTTCCTCTCGGCGCCGATCATCCTCGCCGGCCTCACACTTGCCGCGGGCCTCGGCGCCCCCGCACTCGACGTCGCACTACACGGCTATGCGGTCACCGCCATTCCCGGCCTGGATGCCGAGGGCGTGCCGACCGAGGGCACCGGCCACCTGGCGCTCTGGCACGGGTTCGAGCCGGCGCTGGGCATCTCGATCGCCTCGATCCTGCTCGGGATCGGGCTGTTCCTGCTCACTCGCCGCACTGGCTGGGATGCCAAACCGCGACTGCTGCCCTTCACCGCGGCGGATGCCTACGCGTTCGTGATGCGCGGTGTCGACCGGCTCTCGGTCCTCACCACGACGCTCACCCAGCGTGGTTCACTGCCGGTCTATGTCGGAACGATCTTCGTGGTCTTCGTGGCAGCAGAGGTTACTGCCCTTCTCGCGAGCGATGTCGAACAGCTCAATCTGTCTGCGTGGCACACTCCGACGCAGATCGCTGTCGCACCGATCATGGCGCTCGCCGCCGTCTTCGCCGTGCAGGCGCGCAAGCGCTACACGGGCGTCGTGCTCGTCTCGGTCACCGGACTCGGCATGGTCGCGCTCTTCGCGACGAGCGGCGCACCTGACCTCGCCCTCACACAGATCCTCGTCGAGACCGTCACCATGGTCACCTTCGCTCTCGTGCTTCGCCGCCTGCCGTCGCGCTTGGGGGAGCACAACGCGTCGGTGTCGCGCATCCCCCGTGCGCTCCTCGCGATCGGCACAGGTCTCACGATGGCGTTCGTCGTCATCGTCGCGACGCAGTCGCGCGTCGCAGAGCCGATCTCGGTCGGTTTCCCCGAACTCGCCTACCAGCTCGGACACGGACAGAACGTCGTCAACGTCGCGCTGGTGGACCTGCGCGGCTGGGACACCATGGGCGAGCTGTCGGTTCTGGTGCTCGCGGCCACGGGTGTGGCGTCCCTCGTTTTCGTCACCCATCGCGCCGACATGCTCTCGGCCCGCCCGGCCCTCCCCAAGCGGCTTCGGCGACGAGCGCGGATCATGCCGCTCGTCGAGACGACAGAGGGTGTGCGCTTCCAGACCGCAGAGAATCGCAGCAGTCCTCGTGCGTGGCTGGTGGGCGGTCAGCAGATGAACCCGGAGAACCGCTCGATTCTGCTCGAAGTCATCGTGCGCATCCTCTTCCACACGATCATCGTGGTCTCGATCTATCTGCTCTTCGCCGGCCACAATCAGCCAGGTGGCGGATTCGCCGGCGGCCTGGTCGCGGGAATGGCGCTGGTGATGCGGTACATCGCCGGCGGTCGCTGGGAGCTCGGGTCTGCGGCGCCCACCGATGCTGGCCACCTGCTGGGCGCGGGGCTGCTGCTCTCGGTCGGCACCGCTGTCATCCCGCTGTTCTTCGGTCTTGCACCGCTGACCAGCACGTTCTGGGAATGGGAGATACCCGGTATCGGTCACATGGAGTTCGTCACGTCGACCGTGTTCGACATCGGCGTGTACCTGGTCGTGATCGGTCTCGTGCTCGATGTGCTGCGCAGCCTCGGTGCCGAGGTCGACCGCCAGACGCAAGAGCTGCGCAGTCGGGCGGTGGGCGCCTGATGGATGTCTCACTCACCCTCATCATCGTCATGGCGATTCTCTTCGCCGCCGGCGTCTACGCGATGCTCGAGCGCAGCCTGACCCGGGTGCTCATCGGATTCATGCTGCTCGGCAATGCGACGAACCTGCTGCTGCTGATCGTCATGGGCGTACCAGGCAACGCCCCCTTCTTCGACCCTTCGGCAGGCTCAGGGACCGGCGACCTCAGCGACCCGCTTCCCCAAGCGCTCACGCTCACCGCCATCGTTATCACGTTCGCCGTCACCGCATTCCTGCTCGCGCTGATCTACCGCTCGTGGCAGCTGGGCCAGGCCGACACCGTCGAGGACGATGAGGCAGACATCGCGCTTCGCGCACGTACGGATGCTGACGAAGACGTGCTCGACGACGATGAGGACATCGACGACGAAGAAGCCACCACCGACTTCGTCGACGTGCGCACCTCGCCCATCACCGTGCTGCACATGCGGGATCACCCGTCGATTCACGATGACGCGCCCGTCGACCGGTCGTGGGATGCCGCGGCATTCGACCCTTCGACAGGCTCAGGGACCGAAGCGGGGCCAGGGACCGACTCCGACGATGAGGGGGACCGCACGTGAGCGCGCTCGTCCCGCTGCTCGTCGCGCTTCCGCTGCTCGGCGCTGCCATCACTCTCGTCTTCGGGCGGAGCCCCCGACTGCAGGTGCTCGTCACCGTGGCGAGCCTCACGGCCGTCGCCGTCATCGCGGCCATTCTGCTGTTCGTCGTCGATCAGGGCGCGCCGCTCGCGGTCTCGGTCGGCGGGTGGCCGGTGCCGTTCGGCATCGTGCTCTACGTCGACCGGCTCGCAGCGCTCCTCGTGCTGATCTCCAGCATCGTGCTGGTCGCGGTTCTGCTCTTCTCGATCGGTCAGGGTGCCGCCGATGGGGCGGATGAAACCCCGATCTCGATCTTCAACCCGTCGTATCTGATCCTCGCTGCCGGGATCTTCAATGCCTTCATCGCCGGCGACCTCTTCAACCTCTACGTCGGTTTTGAGATCCTGCTGGTCGCCTCGTACGTGCTGATCACTCTCGGCAGCACCGAGTCGCGCATCCGAACCGGCGCCGTGTACATCGTCGTCTCATTGGTCTCATCGATCATCTTCCTCGCGGCGATCGCGACGATCTACGGTGCACTCGGCACGGTGAACATGGCGCAGATCGCCGAGCGGATGACCGAGCTGCCGCAGGACACGCAGCTCGTGCTGCACCTCATGCTCGTCGCAGCCTTCGGCATCAAGGCCGCGATCTTCCCGGTCTCGTTCTGGCTGCCGGACTCCTACCCGACGGCGCCGGCGCCGGTCACCGCGGTGTTCGCCGGATTGCTGACGAAGGTCGGCGTCTACGCTCTGATCCGCACCGAGACGCAGCTCTTCGCCAGCAATGACATCAACATGCTGCTGCTGATCATTGCGCTGGCGACCATGACCGTGGGAGTTCTCGGCGCTGTCGCGCAGGCTGAGCTCAAGAGGATCCTGTCGTTCACCCTGGTCAGTCACGTCGGTTACATGATCTTCGGTTTGGCCATCGCGACCCCCGCGGCGATCGGCGCGACGGTGTACTACATCGTGCACCACATCATCGTGCAGACGACTCTGTTCCTGGCCGTTGGACTCATCGAGCGCCGGGCAGGAAGCACCTCGATCTTGCGAGTGAAGGGACTGCTGAAAGCGGCGCCGCTGCTCGCCGTGCTCTACTTCGTCCCCGCGATCAACCTCGGCGGCCTGCCACCGTTCTCCGGATTCATCGGAAAGTTCGCGCTGTTCGATGCTGCGGCCGAGGTCGGTACCCCGATCATGATCGTGCTCATCTTCGGCGGCATCCTGACCTCGCTCCTGACTCTCTACGCACTCATGCGCGCATGGAACCTCGCGTTCTGGCGCGAAGAGGAGGACTCCACCGAGACGGACGGGCGCGTCTCGTATCTCGGCAATGCTCCGGCCGCCGACGAGCAGCAGGAGCGTCGCCGCATTCCGAAGATCATGACCGTTGCGACCGGCGGGATGGTCGGTGTGACACTGATGCTCACCGTCTTCGCCGGCCCGCTCTACGAACTGTGCGCGAGCATCGGCGAGTCCCTGCTGCAGCCGGTGAACCTCATCCAGCTGGAAGAGGAGGCGAGTCCGTGAGCCCCGAGAGCCGGCGCACCATCGTGCGTGACATCCTTCTGCAGCTGCCGTTCCTCGCCTGGCTGATCGTGCTGTGGATGCTGGTGTGGAACCAGTTCACGGTGCTCTCTTTCGTCACAGGCCTGCTGGTCGCGATCTTCGTCACGCGGGTCTTCCGACTGCCGACGATCGAACTGTCCGGCCGCATCAACCTCTGGTACGTGGTGCTGTTCGCCGTGCAGTTCGTCTGGGCGATCGTGCGCGGCGCCGTTGCGGTCACCATTCAGGTGTTCGACTTCCGGCGCCAGCCTGGTGCCGCCATCATCGGCGTCGACCTTCGCTATGCAGACGACCTGATCATGACGCATGTCTCGATCACAGCGTCGCTGATCCCCGGTTCGCTCGTCGTCGAGACCGACCGCGACCGCGGCATCCTGTATCTGCATGTGATCGGCGTGCGCAATCTCGACGACGTCGAGGAGCAGCGCGCGGGCGTGCTGCGGTGGGAGCGCAGGATTGTTCGGGCGCTGGGTAGCCCCGCGCAGTATCGTGCACTGAAAGCCGACGAGCGGGCGGAGGGCAAGGCATGAACTGGCTCATGTTCGTGATCTTCGTCGTCTTCAGCGTCGCGGCGCTGCTGACGGTGGTCCGCATCATTCGGGGTCCGTCGATTCTCGACCGCGCCGTGGCATCCGATGTTCTCCTCACCGAAGTGATGTGTGTGATCGGGGCCGAGATGGCGATCAACGGACACACCCGCAGCATTCCGGTGCTGCTGATCATTGCCGCCGTGGGCGTGTTCGGGTCGATCGCTGTCGCACGATACGTCGCGCGAAGGGACAACACGACCTCATGAATGTCCTCGGTTTCGAAATTGCGGATGCTGTCATCGACGTCACCGTGCTCGTCTTGATCCTGCTCGGCGCACTGCTGTGTCTCTCAGCGGCGGTCGGACTGCTGCACTTTCGCGCCGTGCCTTCGCGGCTGCATGCAGCAACGAAGCCGCAGGTGCTCGGACTCATGCTGATCTGCCTGGCCATCGCGCTGTCGCAGCGGTCGGTGGGCGGAATTCTGCTCGGGGTGGCCCTTGTCGCCCCGATCGTGCTGATGCAGTTCGCAACCGCGCCGCTGTCGGCCCATATCGTCGGGCGCCAGGCGTATCGGAACGGGACATCCGAGGAGCGCACGCTCGTCGTGGACGAGCTCGCCGAGTCGAAGCAGACCCCACCCGCTGCGGGCTGAGGTGCGGAGGTAGCAGATGAGTGCACAGCCGGGGTGGTACGACGCCGGAGTCCCGGGGCAGCAGCGCTGGTGGGACGGCGTGCAATGGACCGGGCATGAGCGCGCGGTCGCAGTGGCGCCGCAGCCGGTATCTGCACCCTTGGTGCATACTGCGCCGATGGGCTGGTATCCCGTGGTCGGAACTGCGGACGTTCGGTGGTGGGATGGCGCAGGCTGGACCCCGTACCGTCTTCGCGACGGCAAGCTGCGGCCGGATGCGTTCGCCATCGAGCCCGGACGCCTGGGCATCGTCTTTGGCATCGTGTTCATCGTGCTCGCCATCTCGCAGTACAGCACATACAGCCTGTCGGGTGAGCCGGTGTTCGCCTTCACTCCGGTGCTGTTCTTCATCGCCGGAATTCTCTGGTTGATCGGCGGCATCCGCGTCACCCGCGTGCAGAAGCTCGCTGTGCCCACGACGGCGCCGGTGTTCGATCCGCTGACGCGGCCGTTGCCGGGCGAAGTAGAAGGTGCGGGCGCCGGCTGGTTCCCCGTGTCAGGGCAGATCGCGCGCTGGTGGACCGGTGCTCAGTGGAGCCCGTACATCGCGCAGAAGTTCGGTGTGCGGCCGACCCAGTACGGGCCGCGCGCCTACCGGAACTCGATGATCCTCGGTTGGGTACTCGTCGGACTCGGCGTGCTGGCCGCACTTCTCGGCGTCGCCTTCGTGGGCGCGCTCGGCTGGGCGGCAGCGGTGGTCATCATCCCGGCAGGGGTCTTCGCCTTCGTCGGTGGCCTCGTGCTGCTGATGGTCTACATCCGTCGCTACACGATGATTCTGCCGCCGCAAGCCCCGCCGCTGCGCTGAGGTGCCGCGCTCTGTCGTGGGCGCCGGTCGGGTCAGAGGCGGCGGGCGAACTCCGTGATCAGGTCGGCGGCGAGTTCCGCGTCGCTGATCAGCGTGCCGTGGCCATGGTCGGGGATCTCTTTCAGATCGGCCGGGCCCGGCACGAGGGAGAGGATCTCGCGGCACCACGACACAGGTGCGAGCGGGTCGCGCGCACCGCGCAGCACGAGCACGGGGCACTTCACCTGCGCATAGGCCTTCTCGGGTTCGTGCACCACGGTCGCACGGATCTTCCTGATCAGGTGCGGCCCGCCGCGCAGGTATTCGCGCGCACCGCGCAAAAGCACGATCGGACGTTCGCCCATCAGGTCGCGCAACAGGTAGGTCGCCTGCTCGCGCACGCTGCGTGAAGCGCTGTTGACGGTAGGTCCTGCCAGGACGAGTCCGGCGATGAGGGACGGATGCCGCGCCGCGAGCTCCGCACCGATCTGACTGCCCATGGAGTGGCCGATGATGACGGCATCCGAGACGTCGATACTGCGCAGGAATGCCGCAATGAGGTCGGCGTGCCGGGCCATCGTCAGAGTTCGAAAGGGTTCCGGGGCTTCGCCGAAGCCGGGCAGATCGAGCGCGATGATGCGCCCAGGAAGGCGTTCGCTGAAGTCGAGGTAGACGCTGCGGCCCATGCCGATGCCGTGCAGCAGCACATATGGGCGCTCGCCGGTTCCGAAGTCCTCCGCGACGAGCGTCGCACCACCATGCTCGGATTCGACGATGGATGCGGGAACACCCTCAGGAGCAAGCAGACGTTCTGGCACCATACGACCCTAACGCGTCACACCACGACCGAGAGGTCAGAGCACGGCCGAGAGGAAGTCCCTCGTCCGCTGCTCCTGCGGGTTGCTGAAGATGTCTTCCGGCGCGCCCTCTTCGACGATCCGCCCGCTGTCGAACATCAGCACCCGGTTCGACACGTCGCGCGCGAACTGCATCTCGTGCGTGACGATCAGCATGGTCACATCGGTCTCGCGTGCAACGTCGCGCAGGATGTTCAGCACCTCGCCGACCACCTCGGGGTCCAGCGCACTGGTGACCTCGTCGAGCAGCAGGATCTCGGGCTCCATGGCGAGAGCCCGCGCGATCGCCACGCGCTGCTGCTGACCACCGGAGAGCTGGGTCGGGTGCGCGTTCTCCTTGTCGGGGAGTCCGACCTTCTCGAGCAGTGCACGGCCCCGCGCCAGAGCATCCTTCTTCGACATGCCGAGCACGTGCACCGGGGCCTCGATGATATTCTCGATCACCGTCATGTTCGGGAACAGGTTGAACTGCTGGAACACCATGCCGATGCGCTTGCGCATCTCGTTCTTGTGCTTCTCTTTCAACTCGACCCGCTTGCCGTCCTTCTCATAGTGAGTGAGCGGATTGCCGTCGATGTGCACGTACCCGGCGTTGGCCTCTTCGAGCGTCATGACCAGGCGCAGGATCGTCGTCTTGCCCGATCCGCTCGGCCCGATCAGGGTCACGCGGTCGCCCTTGCGGACGGTGAAGTCGAGATCGTGCAGCACGACGTGATCGCCGAAGCGCTTCTCGACCTTGTCGAAGCGGATGGCGGGCACGGCACCGTCGTCCAGTGCGATGGCACCGGTGTGGGTATCAGGGTTTGTGGACAAGGCGCTTCTCCAATCGACCGATCAGCAGGGAGGTGGGGTAGCTCGCGGCCAAGAACAAGAGGCCAGCGAGAGTGATCGCTTCGACGTAGCGGAAGTGTTCGCCGCCGTAGAGCTGCGCGGTCTTCACCATGTCGGCGACGAAGATGACCGACACGAACGGCGTCTCCTTGAACATGGAGATCACGTAGTTGCCCAGGGACGGGACGGTCGCCCGTACCGCCTGCGGGATGACCACCGCGGTCCACGTGCGACGGCGTGACATCGACAGGGCGGTCGTCGCCTCCCACTGTCCGGGGTCGATCGAGTCGATTCCCGCCCGATACACCTCGGCCATATACGTGGCGTAGTGGATGCCGAAGATCGCAATGCCGATGATGATCGGCGGGATGTCGATGCCGAGCGCGAGCAGTCCGTAGAGGCCGAACAGCAGCTGCACCACGATCGGTGTCATCCGGATGAAGTTCATCACGAAGGTCACGATGGCGGCGACGGGGCGAGGAGCGCTGCGGCGGACCAGAGCGATGAGCAGCCCGAGGACAGCCGCGATCGCGCTGCTGACGACGGTGATCACCAGCGTGACGGTGAGGAAGCTCCAGAGCATGTCGGGCAGTGCGCCCCAGACGTGGTCCCAGTTCCAGGGGAAGGAGTCGTCGGACATCACACGCTCCCCTCTGGTTCGGTGATGGGCTCGGCGATGGCCTCGGGCTCGGCGACGGTCTCAGGGGCGGCGACCGCGTCGCGCCACCGCGTGCTCTGGCCGAGCCGGTGCTTGGCGCGCGCTTCGAGCGCGTTCATGATCAGCGAGAGCAGGTAGGCGATGACGAAGTAGATGATGAGCCCGAGTGTGTAGGCGAAGAAGACGTCGGTGTTGATGCGCAGTTTGTTCAGCTCGGCGGTGAGATCGACGATCGTGATCAGATAGACGACCGCCGTGCCCTTCAGAAGCTGGATGAGCAGGTTGTTCAGCGACGGGATCATCAGTGCCCATGCCTGGGGGAAGATCACTCGCCACATGCGCTGCGTGCGCGACAGGCTCAGCGCCGTCGTCGCCTCCCATTGGCCGGCTGGCACGGAGTTGATCGATCCGCGTACGACTTCGGCGCCGTAGGCACCGTAGTTCAGACCGAGTGCCAAGATTCCGGTGAACACCGGCGGCAGCTCGAGGTTGAACGGGGGGAGGGGCAGCACGAAGAAGAAGAAGAAGAGCTGCACGAGCAGCGACGTACCGCGGAAGAACTCGATCACCACGCGGGCGAACCCGCGCAGCAGAATGTTGTCGAACCGGGCGAGCAGCCCGAGTCCGATGGCGATGATGAACGCCAGCAGGGCGCCGCCCACAGTCAGCTCGAGGGTTATAAGGAGCCCGTCGAGGATCTGGGGCAGCGCCCGCTGGAGCGCTTCGAGATTGTCAGTCACTGAGACGGAGGGACTCAGCCGAGTTCGCCAGCGCAGAGCTGCTCGGTGGTCAGATCTGCCGGCGGCAGGTTCTCCGCGGTGAATCCGAACGGCTCGACGAGGTCGAGGTACGACTGCTCGTCACCGGTGATCTTGGCGAGCTCCTCGTTGTAGGCCTCCAGAAGCGCGGTGTCGTCCGGACGGAACACCGTCGCACCGGCGCCGATCTGCTCGACACCGTCGATCACCTGCACGAAGGCTTCGGTGGTCTCGAGGTCATCCATGTCCTCGGTCATCCAGTTCAGCGACACCGCGGTCAGGGCGAAAGCGTCGGCAAGGCCGGCCTGCACGGCCTCAAGGCCCGCGCTGGCGGAGTCGACCTGCACTGTGTTCGTGATGCCGAGGTCCTTGGCGTAACCGTCTTCGATGGCTCCGGATTGCACGGCGAGCTTGATGTCGCCCGCTGCGGCGACGGAGTCGAGATCACTGAGGTCCTTCGGGTTGCCTTTGGGCACGGCGAGCGTCGTGGTGTACATGATCTCGGGATCGCTGAATGCTGCTTCGGCGCAGCGGTCGGGGAGGATCGACATGCCTGCGCTGATGACGTCCCAGCGGCCCGCATTCAGCCCGGGGATCAGGTTGTCCCAGGCGACCTCTTCGATCTCGATGTTGTCGATGCCGAGGTTTTTGAAGATCTGCTCGTGCATCGCGATCGTCGCACCGGTGGGCTCGCCGTCCTCGACCCAGGAGTACGGCTGCTCGGAGGCGACGGCGAGCGTGATCGTGCCCTCCTCCTGTGCCTTCTCGAGCGTGCTCATCCCCTCGGTGTCATCGGAAGCGCAACCGGCGAGCAGGCCGAGAGCAAGGGTTCCGATCGCCGCGGTGGCAATGCTGGTTCGTAGCGTTCTCTTGGTCATGGTGCCCCAGACTATGGAATCTGTCGGCATATGTACAGTCAGACGCGCAGATTGTCGACACGTATACAAGAATGTGATCTTGGGGCAGACTGAGTTGCCGAGTCGGCTTCGCTTCTGGCCGAGGAGGATCGACAATGAGATGTTCGCTGTTTCACGCACGACCAGACGGCAACGGTCGAAAGGGATATTCATGGCCTCACACACACCTCGCGCGGTGACGCCGATTTCTATGGTGCGCGTCGCGCGCCCGTCAACGGTCGATCTGATCACTGCGGAGCTGCGCAAGGCGATCTTCACCGGCGCGCTCCCGGTAGGAAGCCCCATCGGCGAGGTCGAGATGTCCTCCCAGCTCGGCGTCAGCCGCAGCCCGCTTCGGGAGTCGACCCAGCGACTGGTGCAGGAAGGCCTGCTGACAGCATCCCCCGGTCGAGGTATGCGCGTCAGCGTGATCCGTCCCGACGAGGTCGCCGACGTCTACGACGTCAGGCTCGCGATCGAAGCACAGGCGGCACGGCTCATCATCAAGGCGGGTGCGGCCTCGGTGCTCGATGCGCTTGAGGCCGCGTACGCGCACCTCGTCGAGCTCAGTGACGGCGACGACGCCATCGCCATCGGTGACGCCGACCTCGAGTTCCACCGCCTGCTGGTCGACTCCGCCGGAAGTCGTCGCCTCTCGCACTACATGGCGACTCTCGTCATCGAGATGCGCATCGCCAGCTTCAGCGATCCGAACGGCTATGCCGTGCGGCGCTCGATCTCCGAGACGTACCGCGGACTTCTCGACGCGCTCGCCGCGGGTGACGCGGCGGCCGCTTTCGCAGCGCTCGAGCAGCAGTTCGCCGAGGCGGTCGCGCGACTCACCGGCAAGGACGAGAGCGTCGAGACGGTCGAGCGCGTGGTGACCGACGTGATCCCGACCATCACGCCGATCGAGATCACCGAAGAAGTCTGAGCGCTACTTCGCGGGCGTCAGCACCAGTGTGTCGACGGTCGCCTCGGCGACGGCATCCGGGCTGAAGGCCCATACCGTCTGGATGCCCGCGGCCCAGTCCTCGGTCTGATCGACGTAGTGCTGGTGGAACGCGTGACCGGATGCTCCGGTGAGGTGGTTCCACGAGGAGCTGTCGAAGTCAGCCAGATCGATGACCATGCGCATCGAGGGCACGGTCGTCGTGGCGTAGGACTCGCCGATGCTCCACCCGGTGGCATTGACGACGGATGCTCCGCCGCCGACCGGGTACGGTCCGCGGTTGAATAGCGCCTCGATCGGTGCGATTCCAGAGGAACCGAGAGTGTCACTGGTGAGTGTGATGGCGTGCAGGTCGCCCCAATTCCACCGCGAGGCGACATTGCCCTGCAGTGAGACGAGCTCGTCGTAGGCCTGCTCGGCAGAGAGGGTGAGCATCTCGTCCATGCCGTTCACGTCGATCTGCTCATTCGTCCAGAGCGGGTCGCTCGGATCATCGAGCAGTGCGTCCATGACGGTGAACAGGCGGCTCTGGCTTCCGTACGGCAGCGGCTCTTCGCGGTTCGCGAAGACGTTCAGCACGAGGTTCGACCAGAGCACGTTCGCGTAGGCGGCGGCTGCGGAGTCGGCGTTGTTCTGCGCGTCCCAGGTGCGAAGAAGCGCCACGGCCTCCTTCGGTCCGTCGCCTGCGACCTCGACGTCGGCCATGACCGTTGCCAGCTTCTTGCCGACCCACATCTGGTTGTCGTTCTGAATATCACGCATATCCTGCGCGGTGATGGGCCCGGCGGCCGCAGTGCGCTCGATGAGGTAGGCGATGCGAGCGGCACGGTAGCCGTAGTCCCAGTCACGCGAGAGGAAGTAGTCGTAGTCATCGGTCACGATGGCGTTGTTCGCCGTGACGATGTAGCCCGACGACGGGTTGTACGAGACGGGAAGTTCTTCGAACGGAATGTAACCGGTCCAGTCGTAGGCGCTGTCCCAGCCCGGCTGCGGCAGCCAGCCGTCGCCGGCGCCGCGGATCGGCAGCCGGCCAGGGGCCTGGTAGCCGATGTTGCCGTCGATGTCGGCGTAGATGAGGTTCTGCGCTGGCACATCGAATTGGGATGCCGCGGCGCGGAAGTCCTCGAAACTCTGCGCCGTATCGAGCGCGAAGATCGCCGTTGCGGTTTTCCCCGGATCGAGCGCGGTCCAGCGCAGCGACACGGCGTATTCGCCCGTCATGGCAGCTGCGGCATCCGTCTCGCCCTGCACGAGCGCATCGCCGTCTGCCCAGACGTCGCCGTCGGCGAGCGCGGTGAAGTCGTCGGTGAGTCCCGAGATGATCGGGCCGTGCGCGGTGGAGCGGATCGTCAGATCGATGTCTTCGCCGCCCGCGACCTTCACGGTCTCCTCACGCACATCGAGCGGTACGAGTGCGCCGTCGCGCCAGTATGAGTCGCCGTCGACCTTCTCGATGTAGAGGTCGGCAACGTCGGTCGTGAGATTCGTGAACCCCCACGCGACCTGACTGTTGTGCCCGATCACGATGCCCGGCAGGCCGGAGAAGGAGAAGCCGCCGACATCGAAGGGGCACTCAACGGTGACCTTTGAGCAGCGCAACTGCACCTGATACCAGACCGAGGGGAGCGATGCACCGAGGTGCGGATCATTCGACAACAGCGGCAAGCCACTCTCCGTGAGCGACCCGGAGACCACCCACGAGTTCGAACCGATGCCTTCGCCAACGTCGCCGACCAGCAGGCTTGCCGCCTCGACGACGCTCTCCGCCTCCTGCCACTCGACGGTGGTCACCGCGGTCTGGATAGTGGCGTCATCGCCGGGGTCAGTGGTGAAGATAGCGGGCGCGGCATCCGTTTCGTCCTCCAGCGCGGGGACCGTCGATATCTTCGGGACGATCACGGGGTTCTCATCGAACGGGTACGCCGGGTAGAGCTGCTCGAGCAGGTCCATGCTGTCGGCGGGCGCCGCTTCATCTCCGACTTCCGCGACCAGTAGTGCGCGCTCGGTTTCGTCTTCGATGTTTGTGCGCAGATCCCACGCCATCGCCTTCAGCC
Source organism: Microbacterium sp. (assembly GCF_048259935.1). Lineage (GTDB taxonomy): Bacteria > Actinomycetota > Actinomycetes > Actinomycetales > Microbacteriaceae > Microbacterium. The sequence goes on from NZ_JBLXHF010000007.1 coordinate 62,250, forward strand.
AGGCGACCGAGTCGGCGGGTTCCCATGGCTCGACTTGGTAGTCGGGGTTCTGTATGCCGAGAACGGCATACTCCAGCGAGAGCTTCGCACCGTCGCGCGTGGAGAGGTAGGCATTCACGCCGTCGGCGTAGGCCTGGTAGTAGGCGAGCGTGGTTTCATCCATCGCCTCGACTTCCTGCTCGGCGACGTCGCGCCAGCCGAGAGTGCGCAGGAACATGTCAGTCGGCGCCTGGGATTCACCGAACATCTCCGCGACGCGGCCGGATGTCACGTGCCGGCGGAAGTCCATCTCGAAGAAGCGATCCTGCGCGTGCACGAAGCCCTCTGCAAAGAACAGATCGTGCGAGGAGTCTGCCGTGATCGTCGGCACGCCGAGACTGTCACGCTGCACACTGACCTGGGCCTTCAGCCCGTCGAGCTCAAGTTCTCCGGACGTCTGCGGGAATGAGCGCTGGATTGTCCAGACGACGAAGAAGGCCGCCGCCACGGCAATGACGAGCAGCCCCGCAACGACGCCGAATGCAATGCGTCCGATTCGCGCGCCCAGCGGGCGGCGTGCTGCAGGTTGCGGAGATTCGGTCGTCATTGAGAAGCTCTTTCGGGGTCGTCGGTGGGACTCGGTCTCACCGTTCCCCAGAGCGCGTTTCGGGACGCGCTTTTGGAAGCCTAGCGGGGCCGGGACGATTCGGGATGAGCCGCATCACATGAGCTTCGTTGAATCCAGTGCGCGCAGGAGCTTCTGATTGAAGCTGATGAGCGGGAGTCGCAGCACCAGACCGAGCAGCAGGGCGGGCAGTGCGAACGCGGCGAGCAACCCCAGCGACACCCAGAAGTCGTTCTGATAGATGCCGGCGATGGCGGAGCGCATCGCGTTCACCGCATGTGTGGCAGGCAGGAACGGACTGATGTTCTGGAACCATTGCGGAAGCACCTGCAGCGGGTACGCACCACCGGAGGTGGAGATCTGCACGACGAGCATCAACACGGCCAACGCCTTGCCGGCGTTCCCGAAGGTCACGACGAACGTGTAGACGATCAGCGTGAACACGAGCGACATCACCCAGCCGGTGAGGATGAGCAGGAACGGATGCTCCGGCTGCACCTGCGTGAACAGCACGCTGCCCAGACACACCAGCGAGCTCTGCAGGAAACCGACGAGCGCGAAGATGCCGAACCTGCCGAGGTACTTCTGCGTCGGCGTGAGGACAGGGAGATCGGAGGCAGCGCCCTGCGGCGGATCGACGCGAATCGACACCGAGATCAGGAGCGCTCCCACCCAGAGGGCGAGCACGGTGTACAACGGCGTCATCGCTGCGCCGAAACTGACGACCGAGTAGACCGGCACTCGTTTCAGGGACACGGGCTCGGCAAGATGGGTGGCCAGCGCCTGTGGTTCCGCGCCGATCACCTCGGTGAGCTCACTGAGGTCGCCCGTATCCATGGCCTTGGTCAGAGCGTTGGCGAGAGCATCGAATCGATCTGCCGTCTCGGTGAGGGTGCTCGAGATGTCGGTCGTCAATGATTCTGCGTGCTCGAGTGCCGTGGTCAGCGAATCGGATCCGGAGAGCGACTCCGCGACGGAAGAGAGATCGCTGCCGATCGAATCGACGTCGCCGCCGATGACGGCCAGTGTCTCCGCGAGTGCATCGAGCTTCGGCTGCAGACTGCCTGTGTAGGCGTTCTTGGCGTCGTCCACGGCCGCCTTCGCGTCGGCGATCAGCCCCGTGATCTCGGCATGCGTGGCTTGAACGTCGGCATCGGTGTCGGTGATGTGCGTTGCTGCTTCGTCGAGGCGATCGTGCAGATCCTGTTGTCGTGCGATCGACGCGTCGATGCGGGATACCGCCCGATCGAACGAGTCCAATGCCGATTCCGGTAGGAGCGGGCGGACATTGTTCACGAGGGAGTCACGCAGCTGCTGATTCTGGTCGATCTGGGTCTGTACGCGCGTCGCCACGGCACTGATCGCATCCGCCGAGCTCTGGGATTGCGCATTCAGTGAAGAGAACACACTGTCGACGCTGTCGGCCACGGCCTGATAACTGTCGGCCGTTCCGGCCAGTGCGTCGCCGATCGTCGCGGCAGTCGATGTGAGAACGTCCTTCAGCGATTGAGCGGCGTCCTTTCCGGTGCCCAGCGCGCCGGTGGCGTCCTGGAGCGCGTCGCTTGACGCCGATACGAGCCCTGAGGCTCCGTCGACGAGCGGGCGGCTCGAAGCGATCAGTGAGGTGAACATGTCCGCTGTCGCTGATGCTGCCCGCATCTGCGCGGCCACCTCGCCGGCGTGTGCCTGCAGGCGGGACAGCGCTGTCTGGGTGTCTGCGTCCTCGAGATACCCGGACAGCGAAGTGATGATGTTGAGAGCGACCTCGCTGAGCTTCTCCGTGAAGACTTCGTTGATGCTTGTAGACACTTCACCCGCACCCTGCTCGGTGATCTTCGGTGCGAGCGCGTTCTTCTTCTCGTTCGTGTAGTACTCGATCTTGGTGTCGGAACCGTTCGAGTAGAAGGTCATCATGTCGGCGCTGAAGGTCGGAGGCAGCACGATGGCGGCGTAGTACTCGCCGGACTTCGTGCCGTCGATCGCCTCGTCCTCCGAGGTGATCACCCAGTTCAGATCGTTGTTCGCACGCAGCGCCGAGAGCACCTGCTCGCCGACGTTGAGGCGGATCGGAACGAGGTCGCTCTGATACCCCTCATCGGTGTTGGCGACGGCGACGGTGAGGTTCTTGGTGTTCTCGAACGGATTCCAGCTCGCGATGACGTTGAACCAGGTGAACAGGGACGGGATCACGACCAGACCGAACAGCACGATGACGGCCATGACGTTACTCGTCGCCCGGCGCAGGTCGTGCCGGAACACATGCAGGATGTTCTTCATTCGCGCTCCTGCTGTTCCTGGGTGCCGTCGGCGTCGTCGTCCGGCTCGGGCTTGGTGTCGTCGCGTTCGTCGTCGTGTCCGTCCTCGGGCACGTCATCGGCGGTGCCGTCCGCGTCGCGCGCCTGGTCGACGTCGGCATCCATCGCGAAAAGGTCCTCGAGATCTGCAGTGTCCTCGCCTGGTTCCTCCGCATCCGTGGCGTTGTCCGGTCGCTCGAGTACTGCTGTGCGGGCGGGGGCGGACTCGGTCGGGCCACCGGACGCGGCGACGGCGAGCAGAGACGCATCTCCACTGTTCTCGATGGCCAGCGCCTGGCGCAGGTCTGCTTCCGGCATCTCGCCCACCTCAGCGGCCTGTTCGATGCTCTGTTTGATGTACTCCAATGCGACGAGGACGCCGATGAGGATCAAGCACCACAGTGCCCACAGGCCGAGCATCGTCGCCTTGACATCCGGGACGAGCCAGGCGGCGACGGCGAGCACGGCCATGACCGTGACGCCCACGATGAGAGTGAGTCGCAGCACGGTCGGATACCGATCAGTGAACCGCCGCGCGCGCTGCGCGACCTCCTCGCGGTAGCCGTCGCCGTCCGTCAGCGCATGGATGACCTCCGGCGTGCGACGGCGGCCGGTGATCTGCACATCCTCGCTCACCATCAACTGGCTGTCGGCGAGTCGACGGTTGAACAGCAGTGCGAAGTTTCCCAGTCGGCGGCGCAGGAAGAGCCCCAGCACGAACGCGATCACGACGAAGAGCGCGAGCGCCCCCATGAACTGCCAGTAGTGGCCGCCGTAGAAGCCGCTGATGGTCTCGCGCAGCGCGTCGATGCCATAGGTGAACGGCAGGAACGGATACAGCCCTTGGAAGAAGTCCGGCATCATCTCGATCGGATAGAGCCCCGACGCTCCCGGGATCTGGAAGATCACCAGCAGGATGCACAGACCCTTGCCGACGATGCCGAAACAGACCGAGAGGGCGTAGATGATGCTGAGGTAAGCCAGGCCGATGAGCACGCTGGTTCCGACGAACGCGAATGCGTTCGCGGTCTGCACACCGATGACCAGGTTGCCGACCGAGACGAGCACAGCCTGGAACACGGCGATCGATGCCAGCAGCATCCAGCGCCCCAGGTACGCCTGACGTACGGAAACGCCTTCCACGCCTTCTGTGTCGACTTCGAGTCGCATGATGACCATCAGCACGAACGCACCGATCCACAGCGACAGGTTCGTGAAAAGGGCGGCCATCGCGGAGCCGTACGCCTTGGTGGGGAAAAGGACGTTCTGGTCGACTTCGACGGGGGAGGCCATGAACTGGGCGATCTGGTCCGCATCCAATCCACTGATCGTCGCGAGACGGTCCCACACGTCTGCAGCGCTGAGGGCCAAGACGTCGGTACGTACGCCGCCCAGGCCGGACTCTGCGCCGGCGAGGTTGTCGTCCAGCGCAGTGAGGGCGGTCGAGGTATCAACGAGCTGAGTCTTCAGGCCTGCCAACAGGCTCTGAGCTTGTGTCACCTGGGTTCGCTGCGCACCGAGCGCGGACGAGAACGCGTCGGCGCTAGAAGACAGTGCCGACATCGCGCTGTTGAGTGCGGGGACGCTCTGCAGAAGCGCATCCCGGATGCCACCCGCCGATGTCGAGGCGCTGCTGACAGCGGAGTTGATCGTGTCTGCAGACGCCTTGACGGACTCGATCGTGTTCGAGACGTCCGTGTTCAACTGCGTCAGTTGGTCGAGCACCTCCTGGTCAGCGGTGTTGCGTTCCTTCAGCGCGTCGATGGCCTCGCTGAGACGCTGTTCTGCCTCCGATCCGGCATCGGTGCCGTCGAGTATGGTCTGCAACTGGTCCAGAACCTTGCCGTTCGCCTCGATCACGGCGGAGAGGTCGTCGATCGCCGTACCCACTGCGACGTTCGCCTGTTGCAGGCTCGTCGACAGCGTCGCGATCGACGCATTCATCTTGGATGATGCGTCGGCGAGAAGGGTCGCGCCGGTGACGTACGCAGATGTGACTTTGTCGGTGAACGTCAACAACTCTTGCTGCGCCTCGGCAGCGATGGTCTGGGCCTGCGCGACGGCGCTCTGCACCTCGCCGAGCGCGGCGTCGACGTCACCCAGTGTCGACACGGCGCTGTCGAGCCCCGTCTGGGCATCGGCCAGTCCGGTCTGCAGTTCGGTGATGCGCGTTCGAGCCGTGGCGACTTTGCCGGCTGCGTCATCGAGGGCCGTGACGGTATTGTCTCGCGCATCAGTGAGCCGGCCCTCAGTATCCTCACCGGCATCCTTCAACTGGTCGGTGACGGTCTTCGCGACCACCGACACGAAGGTGCTGTTGATCTGAGTGTCGAGCGTCGAGGCGCCGACATCTGTGATCTTCGGGGCGATCGCGTTCGCCTTCTCGTTGACGTAGTACTTCAGCACGGGGCGCGTGAACTCGCCGGTTGTGATGCTGATGAAGTCGCGGCTGAAATCCTCCGGGATAACGATCGCGGCATAGCTGCGCCCGCTCTTGACGGCATCCATCGCCTCGTCTTCATCCATGAACTCCCAGCCGAGCTGATCATTCTTCTTGAGCTCGCCGACGAGTTCGCCGCCCACATCGATGTCTCCGGTCAGGTCGGAGGTGGCTCCCTCATCTTGATTGACGATCGCGACGCTGACGTTCTGCGTGTTCGAGTACGGATCCCAGAACGCGACGATGTTGAACCAGGCGTAGAGGGAGGGCGTCACGATGACGCCGACGATGATGATCCACGCCTTGCTCACTCGCGCGAGTCGGCCGAGGTCGCGCCGGAAGACGCTCCAGGCGTTGTGCATCAGACCTCGTCCGGGCGGTTCTGTGGCATGTCGAGCATAGGGTGAGATGCGGCCGACTCGACGATCTCGGGACGGGTGGCGATCAGCGCGTCAGCGTCGCGCCAGGACAGGCCGGCGATACTCAGCACGGTGCGCACGGCGGTGGCCGCGGCATCCGGTCCGACGGCGTCGACGCGTACGACCGTGCGGGCGGTCTCTTCGATGAGTCGGGCGAGAACGTCGGCGGGGATGTCGGTACGCAGCGTGTCGGCACGGCGGCCGCGCTCGACGATGCCTGCGACGACCTTTCGCAGCGGCGCCAGCGCGGCGGCGGTGTCGGCCACGTGGGCGTCGTCGAGCGCGATGGAGGTCACCGTCTGGATGTGTGCGACCTCGTGCCAAAGCCGCGAGGCGAGCTGGGCGAGGGCTATGCGGGCGTCGTCGTCGAGGGGCTGCTCGGCGATCGCGTTGAACCGCTGAGCGCCGGCCTTGATGAGCTCGCCGATCAGGGCGGATCGATCATCGAAGTGTCCGTAGAGCGCGCGGCGAGAGAGGCCGGCGGTGCGCGCGATCAGGTCGATCGAGGCGTTGGAGTCTTGCGCGAGCGCGATACGAGCGGCGACCAGGATGCTTTCGCGGTTCGCCTGCGCGTCGCGGCGCGGAGCGCGGAGGTCTGTCATGCCATCAGTTTACGATCTTGCACACTGATGTGCAAGATTGGGCGGCGGATGCTCAGGGCCGGTTGCACCTGCACGACCTGGGAACGCGTGCATGACGGATCCCGCCGCCTGGTCGTGCAAGTGTCCTCGGCTCGTGCATGTGGCCCATAGACGACGAATGGCGGATGCCGCAGCATCCGCCATTCGTGTCGTGAAGAGGTCAGTCGGTGCCGGAGTCGAAGGCTGCGCCCTCGGACGCCGAATTGACCGCATCCAGGTTCTCGTCGGCATCCTCGACCGAGCCGGTGATCTCGGATGCTTCGCCCGCAGTCACACGACCGACGAGCTCGCCGGTCGCACCGCCGACCAGGCCGAGGCTCGCGTACTGCTCGAGGCGCGAGCGCGAGTCGGCGATGTCGAGGTTGCGCATCGTCAGCTGGCCGATGCGGTCGACCGGGCCGAAGGCCGCATCTCCCACGCGCTCCATCGAGAGCTTCTCCGGACCGTAGGAGAGGTTCGGAGAGACGGTGTCGAGGATCGTCCAGTCGTCGCCGCGACGCAGGCGGACCGTCACAGTGCCCGAGATCGTCAGCCCGACCCAGCGCTGGATCGACTCGCGCAGCATGAGTGACTGCGGCTCGAGCCAGCGCCCCTCGTACATGAGGCGCCCGAGGCGGCGGCCCTGCTCGTGGTAGGTCGCGAGGGTGTCCTCGTTCAGGATGCCGTTGACGAGGCGCTCGTAGGCGATGAAGAGCAGCGCCATGGCCGGGGCTTCATAGATGCCGCGCGACTTCGCCTCGATGATGCGGTTCTCGATCTGGTCGCTCATGCCGAGGCCGTGGCGTCCGCCGATCGTGTTCGCCTCGTTCACGAGCGCCACCGGGTCGGAGTACTCGACGCCGTTGATCGCGACGGGGCGACCGGCCTCGAAGGTCACCGTGACGTCTTCGGTCTCGATGGCGACCGAGGGGTCCCAGAACTTCACGCCCATGATCGGGTCGACGGTCTCGAGCGAGACGTTGAGGTGCTCGAGGGTCTTCGCCTCGTGCGTTGCGCCCCAGATGTTCGCGTCGGTCGAGTAGGCCTTCTCAGCGGCGTCGCGGTACGGGAAACCGTGCTCGACGAGCCACTCGCTCATCTCCTGGCGGCCACCGAGCTCGGTGACGAAGTCCGCGTCGAGCCAGGGCTTGTAGATGCGCAGGCGCGGGTTGGCGAGCAGGCCGTAGCGGTAGAACCGCTCGATGTCGTTGCCCTTGTAGGTGGAGCCGTCGCCCCAGATGTCGACGCCGTCTTCCTTCATGGCGCGCACGAGCATGGTGCCGGTGACGGCGCGGCCGAGGGGAGTCGTGTTGAAGTAGGTCTTGCCGCCGGAGCGGATGTGGAACGCACCGCACTGCAGCGCGACGAAGCCCTCTTCGACCAGGGCGGTCTTCGCGTCGACGATGCGGGCGATCTCGGCGCCGTACTCGAGTGCGCGGCCGGGGATCGACTCGATGTCGTCCTCATCGGGCTGGCCGAGGTCACCGGTATAGGTGCAGGGGATCGCTCCCTTTTCGCGCATCCACGCGACAGCGACGGAGGTGTCAAGGCCTCCGGAGAAGGCGATGCCGACGCGCTCGCCGACGGGGAGTGACTGAAGGACCTTGGACATGGTGTCCAGTCTATCGGCGGGCGGCGTGTCGTCTGTGCGGGCGTAATTCGTCAGCGGTGACGCGTCGTTCAGGAGGTCGCGAGCTCGCCCTGGGGCAGATCCGCGTCGACCATGGCCTTGAAGAAGCGGATCACGGCCACGCGGTCATCGTCGCTCATCGAGGCGGCGACAGCGAACCGCCGCGCGTGCTGACGCCCGATCGTGTCACGCGACGACTGCCGGGTGCTCTCGGTGACTTCCAAGCGGGTCGTTCGTCGGTCGCTCGGGTGGGGAACACGCACCAGATGCCCGCCCTCGACGAGTCGGTCGACGAGCTTGGTGGTCGATGCGCCGGAGATGCCGACCTCCCGCGCGATGTCCTTCGGCGTCACGATGCGGTCCTGCTGCGCCGACCGGAGGATCATCCGAATGGCCCGCATGTCGCTCTCATTGAGCTTCATATAGCGCTTCGACGCCTCGGAGAGAGCGCGCGCGGCGTTCTGGTATTCGCGCAGTCCTTCGAGCACGCGGAAGCATCGATCGACTTCGTCCGCGGAGAGTCCGGACTGGTCGATGAGGTCGGAGTCTTCCGAGAAGTAGCGCATCGCTACCTTCCTGTGCCCTGCGCCTGTGCTCGGCGACGGTGCCCTGTGATCCCATGGTGCACGATCCCATCATAGCTGTTACGCTTGGCTAACTTCTAGCTGGGCTAATGAAAGGATCTCGTCGTGGAGATGATCGTGCTCGTCGATGACGAGGGTGCTCCCATCGGGACCCAGCCGAAGTCCGCGGTCCACGGCACCTCGACGCCGCGCCACCTCGCGTTCTCCTGCCATGTTCTCGATGAGGACGGTCGGCTCCTGGTGACCAGACGAGCGCTCGGCAAAGTCGCCTGGCCGGGGGTGTGGACCAACTCCGTGTGCGGGCATCCGCAACCCGGAGAGAGCATGGAGGACGCCGTCCGCCGGCGGGCGGAGTTCGAACTCGGGATCACGGTGTCCGAGATCGTCTGCGCCCTTCCCGACTTCGGCTATTCGGCCCGTGATGCCTCAGGCATCCAAGAGAACGAGCACTGCCCTGTCTTCATCGCGCGGGCCGTCTCGACGCTCGATCCCAACCCTGACGAGGTCGCCGAGATCCAGTGGACGACCGTGTCAGCTCTGACGACGGCAGTCGATTCCACCCCATGGGCGTTCAGTCCTTGGCTGGTCGCGCATCTTCCCGAGCTCGTCCCGCACTTCGCGTCCACCTCGTCGAGAGCGGGAGATCATGTCTGACGCAACCGCCGATCTGCGCCCGCTCACGCTCACCTTCGAGTCGAGACTGGCCGAGGTCCTCGCTCGAGGTCAGGAACGCTCACGAGGGTTCGGCGCACCGTATGCGCAGCTCTGGGAGTCGTTGACGGCGATGGCGCACGGCGGCAAGAAGGTCCGCCCCCGCCTGCTTCTGGATGCTTACGAAGCGCTCGGTGGCATCGACGAACGCGCTGCCGTCGACGCGGCGTGCGCCGTCGAACTCCTCCACCTCGCGCTGGTCATCCACGACGATGTGATCGACAAGGATCTGATGCGGCGCGGCGAGATGAACATCACCGGGCGGTTCGCGTCCGAGGCGATGGTGCGGGGTGCTTCCCGTTCGGACGCGCGCGCCTGGGGCGAGGCATCCTCGCTCTTGGCCGGAGATCTCATGCTCACGACCGCGCACTCTCTGCTCGCGCGACTGGACATTCCAGAAGATCGTCGGCACGCTGTTCTCGATGTCTTCGACGACACGATCTTCGAGAGCGCCGCAGGCGAGCACTGCGACGTCTGGCTCAGTCTGCACCTCGACCAGGCGCACCCAGAGGATGTGCTGACGATGATCGATCAGAAGACCGCGTCGTATTCATTCGCCGCTCCGCTCGTGCTCGCGGCCGTCCTCGCGGGTGCACCCAGGGATCTGATCGACGAGCTCACTGCGATCGCTCGTGGCATCGGAGTGATCTACCAGCTGCGTGACGACGTGCTCGGCGTGTCCGGCGATGAGCGGCAGACCGGAAAATCCACGCTGAGTGATCTGCGCGAAGGCAAGGAGACGCTGCTGATCGCCTGTGCACGCAACGATCCCTCCTGGTCCGAAGTCGCACATCTCTTCGGCGATGCCACCCTCAGCGTCGCCGACTCCCAGCTCCTGCGACGGGTGATCGAGGAATCCGGAGCGACGGTCTTCGTGGAATCGGTGATCGCAGAGCGCTGCGAACAGGTGCATGCCGCGATCGAATCCGCGACGCTGCCGATCGCGCTGCAGGAGCAGCTGACCGCTCTGACCACGGCGTGCGCCACCAGGACCTCATGAGCTGCGACGGACTCGACCTCTACAACGAGACTGCGCGCGAGAGCGCGTCCGTGGTCATTCGCCGGTACTCGACATCGTTCAGCTGGGCCAGCCGTCTCTTCGACCCTGTCGTTCGCGACCACGTCGCCCGCATCTACGCGCTCGTGCGGCTCGCGGATGAACTCGTCGATGGCCCCGCTGAGGCCGCGGGGGTGGATGTCGATATGCGTGGCGTGATGCTCGACGAACTCGAAGCCGAAACGGCACGCGCCCTGCGGCTCGGGTTCAGCACGAACCTCGTGGTGCACGCATTCGCTCTCTCTGCACGCGAGTACGGGATCGACATGGAGCTGTGCCGCTCATTCTTCGCGTCGATGCGGCGCGACCTTGATACGGAGACCTTCGACGCCGCAGAGCTCGACGAGTACATCTACGGGTCGGCCGAGGTGGTCGGGCTGATGTGTCTGGCGGTGTTCGAAGCGGGCGTGAAACGCGCCCCTGAGGAGCGGGAACTGCTCACAGGCGGCGCGCGAAGCCTCGGCGCTGCCTTCCAGAAGGTCAACTTCCTGCGCGACTACGCCGAGGACCACGACGATCTCGGACGAGCCTACTTTCCCGGTACAGCGACGGAGCTCACCGAAGCCGTCAAGACCGACATCGTCCGATCGATCCGAGATGACCTGCGGGTCGCCGATCGCGCCGTCCCGCTGCTCGCGCACAGCTGCCGCGCGTCGGTGTGGGCGGCGCAGGAGATGTTCCGAGAGCTCACCGATCGCATCGAATCGACACCGGCCTCCGTGCTGGCCCACACTCGAGTCCGCGTTCCGAACCTTGTGAAGGCTCGCATCCTCGCTCGCGCTCTGGCGAAGAAGGCGGCCCGATGAGTCCCTCACGCGTCGTCGTCATCGGTGGAGGAGTGACCGGCCTCGCGGTGGCGAGCCTGTTGGCCAAAGACGGGCATCGCGTGACCGTGCTCGAGAAGAACCTCGATCTCGGGGGCCGCGCCGGATCCTGGGAACAGGACGGGTTCACCTTCGACACCGGCCCGTCGTGGTACCTCATGCCCGAGGTCTTCGAACATTTCTACCGGATGCTGGGCACGACGACAGCCGAACAGCTCGACCTCGTCAGGCTCGACCCCGGCTACCGCGTCTACGGTGAGCCGCACGGCGGCGCATTCGCTGAGCCGATCGATGTTCGCAGCGGAGCAGATGCCGCGGCAGACATCTTCGAGAGTCGCGAACCGGGTGCAGGCAATCGCATCCGCCGCTATCTGGAATCCGCGACGAAGACGTATCGCGCCTCGGTGCGCTCGTTCCTCTACAACCCGTTCTCGTCGTGGCGCGACTTCACCGCGCGGGCGGTGCTCACCGCTGCGCCGGCTGTGGTTCCGCTGCTCACGCGCTCGCTGTGGGCGTTCGTCTCTCGCCGCTTCCGGGACCCGATGCTCCGACAGATCCTCGGCTACCCCGCGGTGTTCCTCGGCACGTCTCCGTTCCAGGCCCCGGCGCTGTACCACCTGATGAGTCACATGGATCTCGTCGACGGAGTGCAGTATCCGATCGGCGGATTCCGGGCGTTCATCACGTCTCTCGTCGATATCGCGTCGCAGAACGATGTCGAGATCATCACCGGGAGCGACGTGCGGTCGATCCTCAGCGTGAATGGGGCGGTGCAGGCGGTCGAGTACGAACGCGACGGTCAGATCCATCGCCTGGATGCCGACATCGTCGTCTCGGCGATCGACGAGCACCACACCGAGACTGCTCTGCTCGACCCAGAGGATCGCTCCTATCCGGCAGCGCGCTGGGAGAAACAGGTCACAGGTCCCAGCGCCGTGCTCATCATGCTCGGCGTCGAGGGCGAGCTTCCCGAACTCCTGCACCACACGCTGTTCTTCTCGGACGACTGGCACGACAACTTCGACGCGATCTTCGGCGCGTCGCCTCGCGTGCCCGGTGCGCCCTCACTGTACGTGTGCAAGCCCAGCGCTTCGGATGACGGTGTGGCACCAGCGGGTCAGGAGAACCTCTTCGTGCTCATTCCGCTTCCTCCCGACACGACCATCGGTCACGGCGGAGTAGCAGAGACGGGCGACTCGCAAGTGGAAGCCGTCGCCGATCGGGCGATCGGACAGATCGCCCAGTGGGCGGGCATCCCCGGCCTGGCCGATCGCATCGTAGTGCGACGCACAGTGGGCCCAGCCGACTTCGAAGCGCAGTTCAACAGCTTCCGCGGCAGTGCGCTCGGCCCCGCGCACACCCTCGGCCAGAGCGCGTTCTTCCGCGGCGTGACACGCTCGCGCCGGGTCGACGGGCTGTTCTACGCGGGAGCGACGTCTGTTCCCGGAGTGGGGCTTCCGATGTGCTTGATCAGCGCCGAGCTCGTGCTCAAGCTCGTGCGTGGCGATCATTCCCCCGGACCATCGGAGATCCGATGAGCTGGATCTATGCTGCCGCGCTTCTGACCAGCACTGCGTGCCTGGTGCTGCTGGATGTGCGCTTCCGGCTCGTGTTCCGACTCCGCCCCACAGCATCCGCGGTCGCGCTCGCCATCGGTGTGCTCTTCTTCATCGGCTGGGATGCCGCGGGGATCGGTCTCGGAGTGTTCCGGCATGTCGACTCGCACTGGGCCACCGGCGTGCTGCTGGCTCCGGAGTTCCCCATCGAAGAGCTGCTCTTCCTCATCTTCCTCAGCTATCTGACCCTTATCCTGCTGAGCGGCTGGCAGCGCCGGTGCGAGCGGAGGGACCAGCGATGACATATCTGCTTCTCTCGCTGCCGTTCGTCGGCGCAAGCCTCGTGGTGTTCATCGTCGGTGCGGTCCAGGCGCGTCGACGTGGCGACCTCGGCCGCTACTTCTCAGCATGGGCTGTGGCGACGCTCGTTCTGCTCGTTCTGACCGCAGTGTTCGACAACATCATGATCGCCGCCGGATTCTTCGACTATCGAGAAGACGGAATCTCCGGCATCCGTCTGGGGCTCATGCCGATCGAGGACTTCCTCTATCCTCTCGCCGGCGCACTTCTGCTCTCGGGCGTCTGGCAGCTGCTCGGTGCCACACCTGAAAAGAGGAGGTCACGATGACTGATCGGCCCTCGACGATCCGCACTCTGCTCATCGCATCCCGCCCACTCAGCTGGATCAACACGGCGTTTCCGTTCGCGGCCGTCTATCTGCTGACGACCGGGCGGATCGATGCCGCCTTCCTCATCGGAACGCTTTTCTTCCTCGTGCCGTACAACCTCGCGATGTACGGCGTGAACGATGTGTTCGATTACGAATCCGATCTCGCCAACCCGCGCAAGGGCGGGGCAGAGGGGGCGAAGCTTCCTCCCAGCCTTCACCGCACGACGCTCATCGCCGCCGCCGTGCTGGCGGCCCCGTTCGTGGTCGCTCTGGTCGTGCTGAGCGCGCAACGTCCGATCTCCTGGGCTGTGCTCGCCGTGAGCCTCTTCGCGGTCCTCGCGTACTCGGTGCGCGGACTGCGGTTCAAAGAGATCCCGGTGCTCGATTCGATCACCTCCTCCACCCACTTCGTCACCCCGGCGCTGTACGCCATCGCGCTCGCCGGGACGACGGTCACGCCGGCGATCACCGTGACGATGATTGCGTTCTTCTGCTGGGGGATGGCCAGCCACGCGTTCGGCGCCGTGCAGGACATCGTGCCCGACCGCGAGGCGGGCATCGGATCGATCGCCACAGTGCTCGGAGCGACCGCGACCGTACGATTCGCCGTGGCACTGTGGCTTGTCGCCGGTGTGCTGATGCTCTTCACCCCGTGGCCTGCGGCCCTGGCTGCGGTCGCGGTACTGCCCTACATCGTCATCGTCGCCCCGTACCTGAGCGTCGATGATGCGCACTCGGGGACGGCCAACCGTGCGTGGCGCCGGTTCCTGATCATCAACTATGCGGTGGGCTTCGTCGTCACGATGCTGCTCATCTGGTGCGCGACGGAGGGACTGTTCTCATGACGCGCGTGCTTGTCACCGGAGCAACCGGATACGTGGGCGGCCGCCTGGTGCCGCAGCTGCTGGATGCCGGATACGAAGTGAGCGTGTACGTGCGCTCGGCCTGGAAGCTGCGCGATGTCCCCTGGCGCAGCAGGGTGAAGGTGTTCTCGGGCGACCTGTCCGACCCTGTCGCCACCCGGCGGGCCACCAACGGCGTCGACGTCGCCTTCTATCTGGTGCATTCCATGAGCGCCGGCCGCGGATTCCAGGACGCGGAGAAGCTCACCGCCCAGACGTTCGCCGAGGCGGCCGCCGCGTCGGGTGTGCAGCGCATCGTGTATCTCGGCGGACTGCATCCGGACACCGGCGATCTCTCCGAGCATCTCGCCTCCCGCGCGGCGGTCGGAGAGGTGTTCCTGAACTGTCCCGTGTCGGCCATCGTCTTCCAGGCCGGGATCGTGATCGGATCGGGCTCAGCGTCGTTCGAGATGATCCGGCACCTCACCGAGGTGCTGCCATACATGCCCGCGCCCCGGTGGGTGCGCAACCGCGTACAGCCCATCGCCATCCGCGACGTGCTGCGCTACCTCGTGCGCGCGGTCGCGGTCACCGGTGACCTCAACCGGACCTTCGACATCGGCGGGCCCGACATTCTGCGCTACGGCCAGATGATGAACGGCTACGCGGTCGAGGCGGGTCTGCCGCAGCGGCACATCGCGGCGTTGCCGGTGCTCACTCCATGGCTCGCCTCGCAGTGGGTGGGTCTGGTGACCCCTGTTCCCCGGCAGATGGCCGTGCCGATCATCGCTTCGCTGCAGAACGACTGCGTCGTGCGCGAGCGCGACATCGACGAGTTCATCGCCCCGCCCGAGGAGGGGCTGCTGGCGTACCGCACTGCCGTTCGGTACGCCCTCCATCGCGAAGCCGACGGCGAGGTCGAGACCAGTTGGCAGAACGCGACCGTGCCCGGCGCTCCGAGCGATCCGCTGCCGAGCGACCCGGAGTGGGCAGGGCACACGGTCTTCACCGACCTGCGTGAGCGCCGCACCGCGGCATCCCCGGACGCAGTCTGGAACGTGATCGAGGCGATCGGTGGCGACAAGGGCTGGCACTCGTTCCCGCTCGCGTGGGCTGCGCGAGGGTGGATCGACAAACTCGTCGGCGGAGTGGGGATGCGCCGAGGACGGCGGCATCCCTCCCGCGTGAACAGCGGAGATGTCATCGACGTCTGGCGCGTCGAATCCATCGAACGCGGGCGGATGCTGCGGCTGCGAGCCGAGATGCGGATGCCGGGGCGAGGGTGGCTGGAGCTCGGGGTCGCGCCCGCCGAGGAAGGCAGTACCTACCGGCAGCGCGCCGTGTACTTTCCCAAGGGGCTCAGCGGTCGCCTGTACTGGCTCGTGCTGCTGCCGTTTCATGGGATTATCTTCAACGGCATGGCACGCAGCATCCTGCATGAGGCGGAGCAGAAGGGAACAGCACGATGAACGATTCGACGCGACGGCAGACGAAGCCACCGGCAGCCACGGGGGTGCACCTCGCGGAGGGCGCCGTCGTGCCTTCGGCGACGGATGCGACCCGCGACGGCGCCGAGCACACGACGGTGCCGCAGGCGTACGACGCGATCCTGCTCTCCGGCTTCGGCGGCCCAGAGGGACAGGATGACGTGCTGCCGTTCCTGCGCAACGTCACCCGTGGCCGCGGCATCCCCGACGAGCGGCTCGAAGAGGTGGCGCACCACTATCGCCACTTCGACGGCGTCAGCCCGATCAACCAGCAGAACCGTGAACTGCTCCACGCGCTGCGCACGGCTCTCGCGGGTGAAGGGATCGAACTTCCGGTGTACTGGGGCAATCGCAACTGGGCGCCGTATCTCGACGAGGCGCTGGCGGAGGCGTCGGCCGATGGCGTCCGGACGATGATCGCCATCCCCACGAGCGCCTACTCGTCATACTCCTCGTGCCGCCAGTATCGCGAGGACTGGGCCGATGCGCTGGAGGCGTCGGGATCGCAGAAGACCCTGCAGATCGACAAGGTGCGTCAGTACTTCTCGCATCCGGGGTTCATCCGTCCCTTCATCGAGGGTCTGCGAGACGCGCTCACCGCGGCACGCCTGGCCGGTCACGACGACTCGCACATCGAGGTGCTCTTCTCCACCCACAGCATCCCGACCGGGGACGCGGCGCACTCCGGTGGCGCGGTCTTCGCCGGCGTCGACGGCGGCGGGTACGTCGCAGAGCATCTGGCGGTCGCCCGCGAGGTGATCGCCAAATCGGCACCAGAGGTTCCCTGGCAGCTGGTGTTCCAGTCGCGCTCCGGTCCGCCGTCGCAGCCATGGCTCGAACCCGATATCAACGACACGATCGAGGCGCTCGAGGGACGGACGGCTGTGATCGTCGTCCCCCTGGGCTTCGTGAGCGACCACATGGAGGTCATGTGGGACCTCGACACCGAGGCGCGCGAGACCGCGGAAGAGCACGGTCTGTGGTTCGCTCGGACCCCGACTCCCGGCACGCACCCTGCCTTCGTCAGCGCGCTTGTCGACCTCGTACGCGAGCGGATTCTCGGCGTGCCGGTCGAACGACGCCTCAACGAGACCGAGATAGGCCCGTGGTTCGATGTGTGCCGCGGCGGATGCTGCGAGAACCCGCGGCTCGGATTCAAGCCGGCGATCGCGGGGCTTCAGCCGTAGCATCCGCCCCCGATTCGGGGCGGATGCTACGGACGAGGGGGCTCAGTACCCCGGGTAGTCCTGCATCCGCGTTTCGAACTCTTCTCGGTCAGCCTCGCTGAGCAGCTGCGGGGCGAGGAAGAAGATCTGCAGACCCTCCAGCGGCTCACCGGTCTTCGCGCTGTCGGCCTCGCGTTCGGCGCGCAGCTCGCCAGCGGGGTCATTCGAGAGGTCGTACACATTGGCGTAGAACCGCAGCGGATCGGGGTAGTTGTCGGTGTACCACTCCCACGTGTGCTGCGTGTACGGGTCTGCGGTGCCGTAGAACTTCTCCAGGATCGTGTCGTCCAAGCTCGAGGTCGGCTCGTTGAACGAGTACATCCCGTAGAAGCCACGATCGACCAGCACATCCTCGATCACGCGCATGACGGCGAGCTTGCGGTCGTAGTCCTGGATCTGCTCGTTCGTCATCCACGGTACGGAGATGTACTGCACGAGCATCGACTCGCCACCGTATCCGTTGCGTTCGGGGCGCAGGTCCTCTGGTCCGACTTGCGTCCACGTATACCCGAAGCGATCGCTGAGGCGCTGGCGGATCTCGGCTGACGCGGCATCGCTCTCTGCTCGCACCTCTTCGAGTGACGGCTGCGCGAGAACCTCTCCCGCCGATAGATCCTGGACTCCCGGATATGCGGCTTCGTGTCGCTGCTGCGCGGTCTGCTGCCCGCGGTAGCTTCCGGATGCCGAGGTCTGCAGCGCGCTCATCGCGCCCACCGTCGCGACATTCAGCAGCAGGGTGATCACCAGAGCGGATGCTCCGAGCACCCGTCCGCGCGGCGAGAACAGCGCGGCGACGATCGTTCCCCCCACGATCAGCTGCAGCACCAGCATCGTGGCGCCGTAGATCAGATCGGTTCCGCCGGCGAACAGCGTCGCGAGCAGGGTCAGTGCGAACAGTATGGCGGCGACCAGCGCGATCCACCCGATGGCACCGGCGGACTGCTTCTGGGCCGTGGTCTCAGTGCTGCTGACGAGCGGAGCAGTCGGGAACAGCGGCGGCTGCGCGTCCCGGCGCCTCGCGCCCTGGTAGCCACCGGGCGGCGGAAGAGGAGGCGCGCCCTCGGCGCCAGCGATGTAGCGGGCCCGCTTCGGATCTACCATGGCTTGTCCGTCCCGCCGCCGGGTGCGTCTTCATCGCCCTCGTTCTGCTGTCGCTCCTCGGCGCCCTGCTCGAGCTTCTTCTGCAGCTCGTCGAGCTTGTCCTGGTTTGGCTGAGTCTGCTGCTGCTCATCGCCCTGGTCAGGGTTCTGCTGCTGATCGCTCTGCTGCTGCTTCTCCTGCAGACGGGCCTGCAGCTCGCCGAGCGTGTCGCTCATGCTGCGGTCAGGGTCAGGTGACTGCTGATCGGCCTCTTCGCTGTTGCACTCCTCGGGCGTCTCGGCGGTCACCTTCAGCGCCTCGCCGTACCGCTGCACGGAACCCGGGCCATCACCGTCCGCGCGTGCGGCATCGCCCTGGCGCTCGATCACGAGCGCGAGATTCACGCGCACGGCGCAGACCTCGAGACCGGAGGCCAGTGGCAGCGCCTCCTCGAGCTTGCTGCGGGCGGCATCGAGCTCTTCCGCGCCCGCGAGGGCGGTGCCCAGGTTGTAGGGAGCCTTGTACGGCTCGAACCAGTTCAAGAAGTCCTGGCTCTGCGCGGCCGAGGCCGAGCCCGAGTAGTCGCCCACGACGTAGGTCGAGATCGCCTGGTGGGCGAAGCCGTACATGCTCAGCAGTTTGCCGACGAACAGCAGCGCCGCGAGAGTGAGCGGCAGAGTGCCGATCAGAACCCAGCTCCGGATGCGCCGGCGACGCCGATTCGCCGCGAGAAGAGCGGCCGGGGCATCCGCCTGCGTGGGAAGGGTCATGCGCCACCCCCTCGAATCGCGAGCCCGCGCAGCTGCGTCACGAGGATCGTGGCGCGTGTGAGCTCGACTCCGAGCAGCGCGACGATGAGCAGGGCGAAGATCCAGTACAGCTCGATGACGTTGCCCACCGATCCCCCGATCCCTGAGCCTGTCGAAGGGTTCGTCGTCGTGGTCGGCGCTTCTGGCAGGTCGAGTGTGGTCCCGGCGTCTCGAAGCTGGAGCGGTACACCCAGCTCATCCGCGATCGCCTGCAGGTTCGCCTCATCGAGCACCGACATGGCCGGTGCGCCCTGATACTCGATGTACTCGCCGCCCCCGCTTTCGGTCCCTGAGCCTGTCGAATCGGTCCCTGAGCCTGTCGAACCGGTCCCTGAGCCTGTCGAAGGGTCGCCGGAGGTGATCTTCATCGGGCCGCCCTCGCTCGTGCCGTAGCCGAGTACTTCACCGCCATCGATGAATTCCGCGCTGCCCGCGAATGATTCCGGTTCGGTCGTCACGGTCTGCTCACCATCGCCCAGATAGAACACCATGCGCGAGCGGTCGGGAGCGGATTCCGCCGCCGCGGCGAGCGTGGCTTCGAGCATCGTGCGTGCGATGCCGATCGAGCTGCCCCGCGACTGCGATGTGACCTCGGGCTGCAGGATGTCAAGCGATGAGATCAGCGCAGTGGTGTCTGTCGTCAGCGGTAGTCGCTGTTCCGCCGCGGCGCCGAAAGTGATCAGCGCGAAGCGCGCACCCGGATACTCATCGACGATCGACTGCACATCGGTGCGCACGCCCTCGAGCCGTGGCTGGTCGCCGTCCCAGTCCTCTGCGACGATGCTCGCCGTGGTGTCGAGCACGATGACGATGTCGGTATCGGTTGCCAGAGTCTGCACGGCACCGCCGGGGATGCCCGGACGCAGCAGCATGAAGAAGCACGCCAGCAGCATCACCAGGCGCAGCGACCACATACCGGTCCCTGAGCCTGTCGAAGGGTGTCCGCGCGTCAGCATCCACACGGCGATGGCCGCGACCGGCGCGAACAGCAGGATCAGCAGGAAGATGTTGAGGACGGGCTGGAAGATCACAGGCGCACCCTCCACATCAACACGATGAATCCGAGGGCCAGCACGAACAGCACGGCGATCCACACGTTCGGGGTGTCGGTCCAGACCACTTGTGCCTGGCCGCGCAGCTCGGTGGCATCCTGCTCCTGCACGTCGGCGATGATGTCGGCGACCGTCGTCGTGTCGCGCAGCCCGTAGGCCTCGCCGCCCGTCGCCTCGGCGGCGGCGACCAGCTCGTCGCTGATCTCGGTGTTCACTCCCTGCACGGGGTTGAGGGCGAAAACGCGCACACCGGCGGATGCTGCGTAGCTCGCAGCCTCCTCGAGCGAGACGATGGAGGCCCCGGCGAGCTCGTTGTCTGTGGCGAGGATGATCGAGCGGCTGCGTTCGTCGTCACGGTGATCGAAGCGCATGGCACAGGATGCGAGACCGTCGCCGATGAGCGAGGCGCCGGGGCCATTGAGAGTGCCGACCCAGTGCTCCGGGATCTCCTCCATGTAATCGAAGCTCGAGCGGATGCTCTCGAGGTGCGTGCGGATGAACTCGTAGTCATCGGTCAACGGGAAGACCTGCACAGGAGAGCTGTTGAAGATCGTCAGCCCGATGCGCTCGCCTTCGAAGCCGTCGAGCAGCTCTTCGAACACCGTGAGCACTTCGACGTCGACGTCGCTCATGGACCCTGAGACATCCAGGCACAGCATGATGTCGCGGCTGGTGTTCACCGGCTGGATCGTCTGGGACGACATCGGCCGGGCGGCGACCACGCCGCCGATGACCGTTGCGATCACGCCGAGGGCGATGACGCCGGCGAGGGCGGCAGTGCGTCGCTGCACGGCGCGACGGAACGAGGGGAGCGCCCGCAGACGTTCAGCACGGGCGATCGGCGCGCTCGGTGCCCACTGGTGCCGCGCGCCCCGCTGCAGGCCGATCAGCAGGCCGGTGCCGATCGCGACGACGATCACCGCGACGACGATGAGGACGACCCACCAGTTCGCTAGTGCCATGTGGCCACCACCTTGCGGGCGGCCTCTGCGCCGGCGTGCGGGTCGAGGGCTGCGCCTCTGCGGAAGGCGTTCGGATAGTAGTGCCGAGACATCGCTTCGACGAGCGCCGGCTGCACACCCATCTTCACGAGGTCGTCGAGCGCGAGCACGGGAGCCTCGAGCCCGCTGTACTCGTTGACGAACGCGCGCACGACGCGGCTCAGCTCGAGGTTCGCGCTGCGCGCAGTCAGGGTTCCCGCCCGGTATGCGGCCTCGATCCGAGTGATCTCCGCGTCATATTCCATTCGAAGCATAGAAAGCACATCGCCCGTCGGCGGAGCGATCGGCATGTGACCGGCAAGCGTGATGCTGCGCTTCGGACGCGTGAGGAAGAACAGCAGCCACACGGCGAGAGCGAGCAGGGCAAGGATGCCGAGGGCAAGGAAGATCCAGCCCCACCCGTACTGCGCGGGAGGGTACAGCTCGTCAGCGGCGGACATGCGCCCTCCGATTCAGCAGGCGCAGCAGTTCTCCCACCGCGGCATCCTGCGTATCGAGAGCGGTGCGGCTGATCTCCAACCTGTCGAGCAGATCATCGCGTCGCGCGGCATCCGCCTGGGATTGCGCGGCGATCTCGCCGAGCACCTCGGGGTCACCGTGCAGGAAGTCCGGGACCGCCCAGCGCGTGCTCACATCTGCACGCTGGCCCCCGAAACCCGGATCCCTGAGCCTGTCGAAGGGAAGTACGGGGTCGGCATCGCGCAGCGTGATCCACAGCACGTCATGCTGCACGCGCAGGCGGCGCAGCATCCGCTCGGTCTCATCGGTGACGGGCGCATCATCGGTGACGATCACGACGATGCACCGCTTCGCGACCGTGCGCGCGACGTACGAGAGCAGCGCGTCACGATCGCTGGGTGCGCTCGCGTTCGCGATCTCGTGATCGAGTGCGCGCAGCGCGTGCTCGAGCGCCCCTTCGCTGCGCCCCGGTGCGCGCCGGCGGATGCGCTGGGCGTCGCCGTGCACGACGCTGAAATCGTCACCGTGCCGAAGGGCGAGGATGCCGAGGGCGCCGGTGGCGAGGATCGCGAGATCCTTCTTCGGCTTCTCATCGTGTGCGAGCGCGGTCATCGAGAGTCCGGTGTCGACCACGAACAGCACCGTGTGCATGCGGTTCGCGCGGTGGCGCTTGACGAGCGGCTCCCCCATCCGCGCGGTCGCCCGCCAGTCGATATCGCGCACCTGATCGCCGTACTCGTACTGGCGCAGGTCCTCGAAGTCGAGGCTGCGCCCGTGCAGAAGCGACGCGTAGGCGCCGTCGAGCGCATGCATCGACTTCTGCGACGAGTGGATGAAGAGCTTGCTCTTCACCTGCGTGATCAGGCTTGCCATGTTCCTCCGGTCCCTGAGCCTGTCGAAGGGTCAGGGGGTCGGGACTGCGCCGAAGATCTGGTCGATGATCTCCTCGCTCCGGATGCCCTCGGCATCCGCCTCGAACGTGAGCAGCACCCGGTGGCGGAGCACGACGTGACGGAGGGTGCGGATGTCTTCCGGCAGCACGTGCGTGCGTCCCTGGAGCAGCGCGAGGGCGCGGGATGCCTGCAGGAAGGCGATGCTTGCTCGAGGGCTGGCGCCGTACTTGATGAAACGCGCGCGGTCCTCGCCGATGTAGGGCCCCGGGTTTCGCGTGACGTAAGCAAGCTGGACGATGTAGTTGCGGATCGAGGCATCCACATAGATCTTGGATGCTGTCTCCTGCAGCGCCAGGACATCTTCGAGCGTCACTGCGCTGGTGACATGCCGGTCGGGGTCGAGCACGCCCGAGTCGATGCGTCCGAGGATCTCGAACTCCTCTGCCGGGCTCGGGTACTCGACGATCTCCTTCAGCAGGAACCGGTCCATCTGCGCTTCGGGCAGCTCGTAGGTGCCCTCCTGCTCGATGGGGTTCTGCGTCGCGATCACGAGGAAGGGCTTGGGGAGGTGGTGCACCTCGCCGCCGATCGTGGTCTGGTGCTCCTGCATCGCCTCGAGCATCGCCGACTGCGTCTTGGCGCTCGAGCGGTTGATCTCGTCGAGCAGCACGAAGTTCGCGTGTACGGGACCGAGAACAGTGCGGAAGGACCCGGTCTGCGCGTCGTAGATCTGGTTGCCGGTGATGTCGCTGGGCAGCAGATCGGGCGTGCACTGGATTCGCTTGAAGCTCGCCTTGACGGTGTCGGCGAGGGTGGATGCCGCGGTCGTCTTCGCAAGTCCGGGAACGGACTCGAGCAGAATGTGGCCGCCGGCGATGAGCGAGACCAGCAGGCTGGTGCGCAGCCGCTCCTGCCCGACCATCTTCGCCGAGTAGGAGTCGGAGATGACCTTGAGGATGTCGCTGGCGTGCGACATCTCGGCACTGGTGGGGCCGTCGCCGGTGCCCTGGGGCGGGGTCGCGGGGGTCGCAGCGACTGCCGGCCGTGGCGCGGGGGGCCGAGGTGGGGGAGGGGGAGCGGCGGGAGCCTTCGGGCTGGCGGCGTTCGACTCGTCCATCACTGTCTCCTCGTGTGCGCGGGGGAAGGGTGCTCCGATCTCCCCCGACACAGCGTAATCGCCGCATCCGAATCGGGTATCCCGAGCGAGCGGGGAGAGATGCCCATCTGTCCCCGCTGGACGGTCAGATCGAGTCGTGGAGAACCTGGGGTGTCGAGCCGCGGCGGCGGCCCACCCAGACGACGAGGGCGGCGACACCGATGATCGCGACCGCGATGCCGATGATGTAGCCGGAGACACCCAGATATCCGCCTGGGACCTGGTGCGGGTCGAGGAAGGGATAGGGGTACCACCAGGGGTCGCCGGTCGCGGGTGCGATGATCATGTTCGCGCGGACAAGGGCGTAAAAGGCCCAGACGACCGGGAAGATCGCCGCGATGGGCACCGTGCTCCACGGCAGCACTCGCCGCTTCGGAGACGCGCGTATGGCCACCAGGTCGACATGTTTCCTCCGCGGTCACTGTAACCCCTCCGTTAGGATGGGAAGGCCCGAGAAGGGCCAGCTCATCAGTCGGTGCGAACCCGACGAAAGCAAGGGGGACACCCATGCCAGGAATTGTGATCGTCGGCGTCCAGTGGGGCGACGAGGGCAAGGGAAAGGCCACTGACCTTCTCGGTGACCGCACCGACTGGGTGGTGAAGTTCAACGGCGGCAACAACGCTGGCCACACGGTTGTGGTCGGCAACGAGAAGTACGCGCTGCACCTGCTGCCCAGCGGCATCCTGTCTCCCGGCGTCACGCCGGTGATCGGCAACGGCGTGGTCATCGACCTCGAGGTGCTCTTCGACGAGCTCGAGGCGCTCTCAGCGCGCGGCGTCGACGTCTCGAAGCTGAGGGTGAGCGCGAACGCGCACATCATCACGCAGTACCACCGCACGCTCGACAAGGTCACCGAGCGCTTCCTCGGCAAGCGCAACATCGGCACGACCGGCCGTGGCATCGGCCCGGCATACGCCGACAAGATCAACCGCGTCGGCATCCGCGTGCAGGATCTCTACGACGAGAACATCCTGCGCCAGAAGGTCGAGGGCGCACTCGACCAGAAGAACCACCTGCTGGTGAAGGTCTTCAACCGTCGTGCGATCACGTGCGACGAGATCGTCGACGAGCTGCTCTCCTACGCCGAGCGGCTGCGCCCGATGGTCGCCGACACCGGGCACCTGCTCGACGAGGCGCTCCAGCGCGGCGAGGTCGTCGTGTTCGAGGGCGGCCAGGCCACGATGCTCGACGTCGATCACGGCACCTACCCGTTCGTGACCTCGTCGACGGCGACGGCTGCGGGTGCGGCATCCGGATCTGGTGTGGGGCCTGGGCGTCTTGACCGCATCGTCGGCATCGTCAAGGCATACACGACCCGTGTCGGGTCTGGTCCGTTCCCGACCGAGCTGCTCGACGAGCGCGGCGAGTGGTTGCGCAAGACCGGTTTCGAGTACGGCACGACCACCGGCCGTGTGCGCCGTACGGGCTGGTACGACGCCCCGATCACCCGGTACGCGACGCGGGTGAACGGCATCACCGACCTGGTGCTGACCAAGCTCGACATTCTGACCGGTCTCGAGGAGATCCCGGTCTGCGTCGCATACGAGGTCGACGGCGAGCGTTTCGACGATGTGCCGGTGAACCAGACTGACTTCCACCACGCGAAGCCGATCTACGAGTACTTCCCCGGCTGGTCAGAAGACATCTCCGTCGCCCGCACCTTCGACGACCTGCCGAAGAACGCGCAGGACTACGTGCTCGCGCTCGAGAGGATGAGCAATACGCGCATCTCGGTGATCGGTGTCGGCCCGGAGCGCGACGAGGTCATCGTTCGTCACGACCTCGTGTGATCGTTGCCGTCCGGGTGTCGGGCTGTCGGGAGGGGTCGCGAGTTGTCGCTTCCTTTTGCGGGAGGGGTCGCGGATTGTCGTGTGAATGCCGATATGGCGACCAGATGCGACACCCGAACGCGGTGAAGGAGCGACGATGACGCAGTTCTGGATCGGCGGATACGGCACCGACATGGGCGGCGATGCCAGCGGCATCGGTCTGCTCGAGGGCGATGAGGGGCGCGAGCCCACCACTCTCGCCTACCGTGGCACCGTCGCAGCCGCTGCGTCGCCGTCGTGGCTGGCGCAGCATCCCTCCCTCGATGTCGTCTACGCGGCGCTCGAAGGATCCGGAACCATCCAGGCTTTCGTGCGCAACGGCGAAGCCTCACTTGCGCCGCTGGGCGCGCCGATCGACGCGGGCGAGGCGGTGTGCCACCTCGCGGTCGCGCCGTCCGGTGCGTATCTCGTGGCCAGCTGTTACGGCGACGGCCGTGTGGTGCGGATCGCGTTGGATTCCGCCGGACGGCCAGGGTCGCCGACGGTAGCGGATGCCGCAACCGACCCCTACGGCACAGCGGGAGATCTGCGCTCCGCCGATCTCACCGACGTCCTGGCCTCTCTCGCGGCGCCGGCCGAGGAGTTGTCCGAGCCTCCGCGCTCCGGACTGCTCCTGTTCGACGAGGTGCTGGGGGTGAACGCTTCTGCACCAGAGCCCGAAGAAGACGCTCCGGTGGAAGACGAGCCGGCTCGCCGCTCGCACGCGCACGCCGCGGCATTCCTGCCTGACGGGCGCATCGCGACGACCGATCTCGGCTTCGACCTCGTGCGCATCTGGCGCATGACGGCGAACGGGCTCACGCAGGACCACCGAGTCGTTCTGCCGCACGGCGTGGGACCGCGCCACATGGTCGTGCACCCGAGCGGGCACCTGCACGTTGTCACCGAGTACTCCGGCGAGGTCTTCACTCTCGCCGCCGGTCAAGACGGCTACTGGGGTGCGATCTCGGCTGTCACCGCGGCTCCTGGAATGCAAGAGGGCCTCGACTTCCCCTCTGAGATCTCGCGTTCGCGCGACGGAGAGACGCTGTACGTCTCGGTGCGCGGCAGCAACACGGTCGCGGCGCTGCGCGTGCGCGGCTCAGGCGAGAGCATCGAATCGTTCGCGCTCGCCGAGTCCGGAGTCGACTGGCCGCGGCACCACCTCGTGCACGACGGTGCTCTGCTTGTGGCGGGGCAACGATCAGGCGCTATCAGCGTGCTCGACCTCGATGAGCGCACGGGTGCGCCCCGCGGCATCCGCCATCGCGCAGCGGCGCCCTCGCCGACCAGCATCCTGCTCGCTCGCTGACCGCGCTCCTGCTCCTCCGGCGCGGACGGCGCACGTCCCGCCGATACACCTGTCAGTCCAGATCACGCTCGTATGTCCAGATCCGGCCAAATCGACTGACGTCCGTGATCCGGGCTGACGAGTGTGCGATGGTGCCCAGGCGGGAACAACCCCGGTGACATCGCGTTGCACTTGGGCAAGACTGGTGCGGTACCGGTTCCGACGGAAGGCGACGCTATGCCCACGGATGAATACGACCTGATCGTCCTCGGGGGCGGCCCGGTAGGCGAGAACGTTGCGGACCGAGCCGTGCAGGGCGGACTCACCGCGATCATCGTCGAGAGCGAGCTCGTCGGCGGCGAATGCTCATACTGGGCGTGCATGCCGTCGAAGGCACTGCTGCGGTCCGCGCAGGCGCTTCGGGCAGCCCAGCATGTGCAGGGCGTGATCGGTGGGGAGCTTGATCCTGCCGGAGTCCTCGCCCGGCGCGATTCGTTCACGAGCGACTGGTCGGATGCTGGACAGGTGAAGTGGCTGGAGTCGGCCGGCATTGATCTTGCTCGCGGTCACGGCCGCATCACCGGCCCGCGCGAAGTCACCGTGACGGCCGAAGACGGCACCACGCGGATTCTCACGGCGAAGCACGCGGTCGCGATCAGCACCGGCACGGATGCTTCGATCCCACCGATTCCCGGGCTTGCCGAGGCCAGTCCATGGACGAGCCGCGAGGCGACGAGTGCGCAGGAGATCCCGGCATCCCTCGCCATCATCGGCGGCGGAGTCGTCGGTGTCGAGATGGCCACCGCCTATGCCGGGCTCGGTGCACAGGTCACGCTGATCGCGCGCGGTGAGCTGCTCTCGGGGATGGAGCCGTTCGCGGGCGAACTCGTCGCCGCGAGTCTGCGCGATCTGGGCGTCGAGGTGCGCATGAACACCAGCACCGAGAAGGTGACCCGAGCTGGCGACGGCGTCATGGTCGCTCTCGGCGATGGCACAGAGGTCACGGCATCCGAGGTTCTCGTGGCGACCGGGCGCACCCCGCGCAGTGACGACATCGGCCTCGAGACGGTGGGTCTGGAGCCTGGGAAGAGCATCCCGACCGACGACACGCTGCGTGTGCCGGGCCACGACTGGCTCTACGCCGTCGGCGATGTCAACGGCCGAGTCCTCTTGACGCACCAGGGCAAGTACCAGGCCCGTGCGGCAGGCGATGTGATCGCCGCCCGCGCGAAGGGCGATGACGTCGATGACGCCGCGTGGGGGCGTCACGTCGCCACCGCGGATCACGCCGGGGTGCCGCAGGTCGTGTTCGCCGATCCCGAGGTGGCCTCGGTCGGTCTCACGGCCGCGGCGGCGCAGGATGCGGGATTCCAGACGCGCGTGATCGACTACGACCTCGGTGGGGTGGCAGGCGCGAGTCTGCGCGAAGACGGGTACAGCGGGCAGGCGCGGATGGTCACAGATTCCGAGCGCGACGTCATTCTCGGCATGACTTTCGTGGGTCCTGATGTCGCCGAGCTGCTTCATGCCGCGACCGTGGCGATCGTCGGCGAAGTGCCGATCAAGCGCCTCTGGCACGCGGTGCCGTCGTATCCCGCGGTCAGCGAGATCTGGCTCCGTCTGCTGGAGGCATACGGGCGCGAATCTGCCTAGATCCGCCCCGCATGTCCGACCATTCCCATAGGCTCGAAACCGAACCGAGGAGACACCATCATGAAGGCTGTACTCGCAGGAACCGTGATCGCCGAGGCAGATGACAGCGACCTCATATCGATCGAGGGCAACTGGTATTTCCCGCTGTCCGCCGTCGAAGACGGTGTGCTCGTAGAGAGCTCGACGCCGTACACCTGCCCGTGGAAGGGCGAGGCGCAGTATTACTCCGTAGTCGTCGACGGTCAGACGTACGCCGACCGGGCCTGGGGTTATCCGCATCCGTACGCGAGTGCGTTCGAACGGGTGGGCAAGGACATCTCCGCGCACATCGCTTTCGCCCCTGACGTGGAGGTCGGGCCGTAGCGGTCTGCTCATGATCGAGTTCCGCTCAGTATCGAAGAGGTTCCCCGACGGCACGCTGGCTGTCGAGGATTTCAGTCTCGTATTGCCTTCGCGCAAGACCACCGTCTTCGTCGGGTCATCCGGATGCGGCAAGACGACGCTGCTGCGAATGATCAACCGCATGGTCGAACCCACCAGCGGACACGTCGAGATCGACGGTTCGAGCGTGCTCACCGGCAACCCGGTGGCTCTGCGCCGCAGCATTGGCTACGTCATGCAGAACTCGGGCCTCATGCCGCACTTCTCGGTCATCGACAACGTCGCGACCGTGCTGCGGCTGAACGGCACATCGAAGAAGCAGGCGCACGACCGCGCACGTGACCTGCTCGACACGGTGGGCCTTGATCGCTCGCTGGCCGATCGGTATCCGAGTCAGCTCTCCGGCGGTCAGCAACAAAGGGTGGGGGTCGCCCGGGGCCTTGCCGCCGATCCCAACATCCTGCTGATGGATGAGCCCTTCGGCGCCGTTGACCCGATCGTGCGCGCAGACCTGCAGCAGGAGCTCATCAGGCTGCAGCGCGACCTCGACAAGACCGTCGTGTTCGTCACGCACGACATCGACGAGGCGTTTCTGCTCGGCGATCAGGTCGTCATCCTCGACAAGGGCGCACGCATCGTTCAGGTCGGCAGTCCGAGCGAGATCATCGAGAACCCGGCCGATGAGTTCGTCTCCGCATTCATCGGCACTGAACGGGGCAAGCGGGCACTGCGCATCAAGCAGACACCGCGCGGTCGCGTCGTGGTCGATTCCGATGGGCGCACCCAGGGCGCGCTGCTCGACGACGCGGATGCCAGTGAGCCGAGCGCTTCGACAGGCTCAGCAATCGGCTCCTCGGCCCCTGAGCCTGTCGAAGGGTCCGGGCCCACACCATGACCTGGGTCGTCGACAATCTCGACCTGATCTTCGGACTCGCGCTGACGCATCTGCGGCAGAGCGCGATCGCCATCGTGATCGGGTTCATCCTGTCGCTGCCGCTGGGGTGGATCGCGTGGCGGTACCGGCTCGTCCGCGGCCCGATCATCGTCCTCACGGGCCTGCTCTACACGATCCCTTCTCTCGCGCTGCTGATCCTGCTCCCCTCGGTGCTCGGTTACCAGGCGCGCCTCGAGATCAACCTCGTCGTCGGCCTCACGATCTACGCCGTGGCGATCCTCGTGCGCTCGGTCGCCGACGGTCTCGATTCAGTCGACCCCGACATCCGCCAAGCAGCCACTGCAGTCGGTTACGGAGGGCTGCGCCGGTTCTGGACCGTTGATCTTCCGCTCGCTGGCCCGGTGATCCTCGCAGGTCTCCGGGTGGCTGCGGTCAGCACGATCTCGCTCGCCACGGTGGGCATTCTCGTCGGCGTCGAGAACCTCGGCTACCTGTTCACGAACGGACTGCAGCGCCGCATCATCCCCGAGGTGCTGGCCGGCGTGCTCGCGGTCGTCATCATCGCCCTCGTGATCGATCTGCTGCTCATGCTCGCCGGGCGCGCGATCATGCCGTGGACGCGTGCCGCATCAACGGCTGGGCCGCGCCGACGCACCCTGCCGATGAGGGCCGCCGCATGAATCTCTTCGCAGAGGCGTTCGCCTGGCTGTTCTCGCCCGAACGGCTCGAGGGTCAGTACGCACTGCCGATCCTGCTCGGTCAGCACCTCTTCTACACGGTGATCTCAGTGCTGATCGCGGCCGTCATCGCTGTGCCGACCGGCTGGGCGATCGGCCACACCGGTCGCGGGCGCGAGGTCGCCGTCGCCATCTCGGGTGCGGCCCGTGCTGTCCCGTCGTTCGGGCTCATGGTGCTGCTCGTCCTGCTGCTCGGTGTGCTGCGGGTGCCAGAGGCTGCGACGATCACGTTCGTACTGCTGGCGATTCCGTCGCTGCTCGCCGGTGCCTACACCGGGCTCGAAGCCATCGACCGACGCGTGATCGACGCCGCACGCGCCACGGGGATGACGCAGTGGCAGGTGTTCTGGAAGGTCGAGGTGCCGCTCGGCATGCCCCTTCTCGTCGGCGGCCTTCGCGCGGCGACCCTGCAGGTCATCGCCACGGTCACCATCGCCGCCTATGTGAACCTCGGCGGACTCGGCTGGCCGATCATCCAGGGCATTCCGCTGCGCCGCTTTGATCAGGTGCTCGGCGGTGCGATTCTCGTCGCCGTTCTTGCCCTCATCGTCGACCTGCTGCTCGCCTTGGCCCAACGAGCCGCGGTGCCCGCCGGCATCCGCGCCGCCGAACCTCGTACGATCTCACCGCGCGCGTCGCGTCGCGCAGCAGCATCCACAGCATCCGTCTGACTCCCCACCAGAGAGGAACATCATGTTCACCGCACGCAGATCACGCTTTGCCCTTGCGACCGGAGTCGCGCTCGTCGCCGCTCTCGCGCTCGCCGGCTGCTCCAGCAGCAACCCGCTCGACGCCCCCACCGAAGAGTCCTCCGCTGGTGGCGCTACCGACACGATCGTCGTCGGATCGCAGGCCTACTACTCGAACGAGATCGTCGCCGAGATCTACGCGCAGGCGCTCGAGGGTGCCGGATACACCGTCGACCGCCAGTTCAACATCGGTCAGCGCGATGCGTACATGCCCGACCTGGAATCCGGTGCGATCGGGCTGTTCCCCGAGTACACCGGCAACCTGCTCGAATACTTCGATGACGCAGCCGTCGCCACCAGTCCGGAAGACGTCTACGCCGCCCTGCAGGACGCACTGCCCGATGGCCTCACCGCACTCGACTACGCCGAGGCTAGCGATCAGGACACCTACACCGTGACGAAGGAGTTCGCCGCGGCGAACAACCTCAAGACCATCGCCGACCTCGCGAATGTCAGCGAGCAGGTCACGATCGGCGGAGCGCCCGAGTTCGAGCAGCGTCCGTATGGCCCGGCAGGTGCGAAAGAGGTCTACGGCGTAGACCTCGCGTTCTCGGCGACGGGCGATACGACCCTCGAATCGCTGCTGGCCGGCAAGGTGCAGGTCGCAGACATCTACAGCGCCGACCCCGCGTTCGAGACCGAAGACATCGTCGCGCTCGAGGATCCCGAGAGCCTCATCCTCGCCTCGAACGTCGTGCCGATCGCGTCCAGTGATATCGCCGACGAGATCGCCAGCGTCATCAATGCGGTCAGCGCCCAGCTGTCGGCCGACGACCTCGTCGCCCTCGGTGTGCAGAGCACGGTCGACCAGAAATCTCCCGACGAGATCGCGAAGAAGTGGCTGACCGACAAGGGTCTCATCTGACCTTCGCAGGGCGACCTCGCGGCGGTGTGTGAGAAGGCTTGAGAGAATGGGCGTATGCCCGGACCCACACTCACCGCACGCGAGGTCGCCCAGCGGCTCGACATCCCCTTGGAGATGGCCACCCGCCACGGGCTTGACAGCGGAATGAGCGAAGAATCACTCACCGCGCTCGAACAGGATCCGCCGGCCTGGCTCGTCCAGTCGCGCGCGAACCGCAAGAAGGGTGCGCGTCCGGTCTGGGCGACTTTGACGTGCGTCGTCTGCGGGTTCACCGAGTCGGCGCGCCCTAAGAAGTGGTGGCCGGAGTTCACGTACCTCAGCTGCCGCACGCACGCGCCGCAGGATCTTCCTGCCGCGGCATCCGATCAGCACCGCACCGAGATCGAAGGCGTCGGCAGCCGATTTATCGGCATCGTCGACGTGACCGTCTGACTGCGACCCTAGACGCGAGAATCCTGCCTCGGAATCCAGAGCTTGTTGATGATGATGAGGATGGATGCAGTGACCGGTACAGCGACCAGCGCTCCGAGCAGGCCGAGTAGCGTGCCTCCGACGAGTGCGCCGATCACGACCAGTGAGCCGGGGATCGAAATAGCCCGGTTCATGACCCGCGGCGTCAGGAAGTACGACTCCAGCTGCATGTAGACCAGGTAGATCACGGCGAACACCAGCGCGAGGATGGGGTCGGTGAACAGTGCGATTCCGGTTCCGATCACCCAGAAGATGAGTGAACCCACCAGAGGGATCAGCGTGATGAGGAAAGCGACGACCGCTAGCAGCAGCGGGAATGGCAAGCCCATCACCGTATACAGGATCAGCACGATCATCGAGTTGATGAAGGCCAGAATCACCATGCCCATCACATACCCGCCGACCGAGTCGGTGATCTGCTCGGTGATGGCGGCGGTGTTGGCGCGGTCGCGGGCCGGCACCAGACGCAGCATGGCCTGCTTGATGGTCGGCAGTGTGGCGACGAAGTAGATGACCAGCACGAGAACGATCACCATGCCGGAGATCCCGCTGGCAATCGACGCGCCGACCTGGAGCGCTCCGCCGCCGATGGTGGCGATGTTGCTCGGGTTGGTGAGGAAGTGCTGCACGTCGGCGACAAGATCCTGGAACTGATCGCCGAATTGCGTGTCGAGCGCTTTATAGACATCGCTCGAGGTGAAGTCGCTGATGAGCCCTGGCACGCTCTTGACGAACGAGGCGATCTGATCGACGACCGTCGGAATGATCGTCCACAGCACGAGGCCCAGTACGACGAGCAGCGCAACGAGGACGATCACCACGCTCCATCCACGGCCGACGCCGCGGCGCCCGAGGAAGCGCACGGCCGGGTCGAGTCCCAGCGCGGCGAAAAGCGCGAGCGCGATGTAGATGAGTACGGTGGAAAGGTTCGACAGCGCGAATCCGAGCAGGATTGCACCGAGTCCGCCGAGAGTGACGAGGAACCCGAAGGTGAACGGCCGATCGATGCGCGTCCATACCGACCGCGATGACGGCTCCGGCTCGACGACCGGCTTCGGTGAGATCGAGGTCTCTACCGGCTCGGGCTTGGGTGCCTTCCGCTTCTTGGCTGCGGTCTTTGCGGCACGCGTCCGCGATGCCGGCGCGGCGGGAGTTTCTGGCGCCGTCACCTTGGCGGAAGAGCCGGACTCGTCGGATCCGGCGGGCAAATCGTTGCTCATGCGCCCACTCTAGAGGTCGTCGGCGCGATATCGTCATAAGCGTCGACGAACAGGGAGAGCCATGACCGACGCTGAGGACGCCCGCGCCGAGTTGCTGCGCCTGCGCGGCACGATCGACAACATCGACGCCGCACTGATCTATATGCTCGCCGAACGATTCCGCGCCACCCAGCAGGTCGGCATTCTCAAGGCCGAACATGCGATGCCGGCATCCGATCCACGTCGTGAAGAGCAGCAGGTCTCGCGCCTGCGCGCTCTCGCCGAAGAGGCGCACCTCGACCCCGAGTTCGCCGAGAAGTGGTTCAACTTCGTCGTGGCCGAGGTCATCCGTCATCACACCGAGGCGGCCGAGGGACGCTGAGCTCCTACGCGGTGATGACGCGTCCGCGCACGAGCCCCTCGACGGCGAGCGTGTAGGCGCGCCCCACCTCGGCATCCGGCACCGGCCGCTGGCCGGCGAAGAGCGCGTGACTGCCGGGTGAGTTCTCGAGAACGTTCGGTGAGACGGCATTGATGCGGATGCCGCGCGGCGCCTCGGCGGCGGCCGTGACGATCCAGGATTCCAGCGCGCCGTTGGCGGCGGCCGCGGCGGCACCGGTCGGGATCGGCTCACGGGCGAGCACGCCGGTGGTGACGGTGATCGATCCGCCGTCGCGCACGTGGTCGAGAGCCGTGCGGGCGATGTTTATCTGCGACAGCGCCTTCGATGTGAATGCCGTCAGGTAGTCGTCGCGGGTCAGGTCTGTGAGGTGCGCGAACGGCACAGATCCGGATGCCACCACCACAGCATCCACCTCGCCCACGCGCTCGAAGAGCGAGCGCACCGATGCGGGATCGGTGGCATCGACGGTCCACTCGCTGCCGCGTGATGCGCGCAGCACGTCGTGTCCACGCGACTCGAGAGTCGACACGACGACGGCGCCGATGTGGCCGGATGCTCCGATGACCAGGATCTTCATGTGCTTGATCCTAGCCGTGACATTTCGGAGGTTCCGCGAATAGGCAACGTCCAACGTTAGGCCCAGGCTAACGAGAAGGCCACCGAATCCGAATTGCTAATCGAGGTGTTCGCCCGCACTCTGGGGAGAGGCTCGGCGGTCGTCTCGAGCTGCTTGCGTAAGCGCCCGCTCGCCCACGAAGACTAAGTAGAACGGAAGTCATCATGAAATCACTGGAGCGACGAGTCCTATTCGGGGCGGCCTACTACTACGAGTACCAGCCGCCGCACAGACTAGGCTCGCGCGAGCTGGAGCGGGACTTCCGGCTAATGCGCGAGGCAGGGTTCACCGTCATTCGAGTAGGGGAGTCGGTGTGGTCGACGTGGGAGCCCACCGACGGGCAGTTCGAACTCGACTGGCTTCAGCCGGTACTTGATGCGGCGTCGAACAACGGTATCGGCGTCATCTTGGGCACCCCTACCTACGCGCTGCCAATGTGGCTTGCTCAGAAGCACCCTGAAATCAACGTCGACAGAAGCACCGGGCATCCGATGGGTTGGGGTGCGCGCCAGGAAATCAACTACGCGCACCCCGCGTTTGTCCGTCATGCCGAGCGCGTCATTCTGAAGATCGTCGGGCGGTACGTGGACCACCCCGCATTGATCGGTTTTCAGGTCGACAATGAACCGGGAAACGAACTCTTCCACAATGCCGACGTGTTCGAGAAGTTCGTGGAATGGCTCCGCGCACGGTATGGGACGGTCGATCGACTCAACGACGAATGGGGTCTAACGTACTGGTCGCATCGGCTTTCGTCATGGGATGACGTGTGGAAACCGGACGCCAACCTGCAGCCGCAGTACGACCTGGCATGGCGACGCTTCCAAGCCTCCATTACCACCTCGTTCATCGGTTGGCAGGCCGACGTCATTAGGGAGCAGCTTTCCGTGGCCGGTCGCGAGGACCTCTTCGTCACCACGTGCATGTCATATGAACGACCCACACTGCAGGACGACGAGCTGGCAGAACAGCTGGATATAGGCGCTGGGAATCCGTACTACCGCATGCAGGATGGGCTCGAGCTACCGGACCATCGTGAGTTCGATCAACACTGGACAACGTCAGGCGTGTGGGCTCTCTACGCCACCGCTGACCGGATGTATGCGTCACGGCAGGCGCCGTTTCTTGTGACCGAGACCAACGCCGGAGCGATCGGGATGGCGTGGTCCAACGAGCCCGCTTTCGACGGGCAGTGGCGCCAAGCCGCCTGGGCGCTGGTCTCCCGTGGCGCGACGATGATCGAATACTGGCATTGGCACACGCTCCACTACGGCGCAGAAACCTATTGGGGCGGGATTCTGCCCCACAGCCAGGAACCGGGGCGCGTTTACACGGAGATTGCACGCATCGGAGCGGATTTTGCCGCGGCCGGCGACCGCGTCACAGAACTGAAACCAGAATCCGATGTCGCGATCCTGTTCTCTAACGAGAGCAAGTGGGCGCTAGAGGAGCATCCCGCGCTGAGCGCGTCGCTCGGGGGCCCGCCGATACCCAACACGCGGTCCTACCAGACCGTCGTCGACGCCTTCGTGCGGGGCGCTTTCGACGCGGGGCATCAAGTCAACTTTGTCCACCCCAGGCAACTCATGGCCTGCGTGCCGGCGGCCTACGCGGCCGCGCATCCCGTGCTCGTGGCAGCGGCCTTTACCGTTGCTCGCGATGAGGAGCTTGGCTGGCTGAAGGCGTACGCCGAGTCCGGGGGTCATCTCGTCCTGGGCATCCGTACCGGATTCGAGGACGAGGAAGCTCGCGCGCGTCTCGACCGCAAGCCTGCTCTCCTTCATGAAGCCGCGGGGGTGAGATACGACGAATTCAGTAACCTCTCGGAACCGCTCCCGGTGGTTACTGAGCATGCCATGGTGTCGACAGGGTTCACCGCGCCTGCATCGGCGCGCGCTACTCTCTGGGCGGATTCTTTGATCGCTGCGGAAGGAACGGAGGTGCTTCTGAGCTACGACCACCCGCATTTTGGTCGGTATCCCGTCGTAACGACCCGCAACTACGGCGCCGGTCGTATCACCTACGTAGGCACTGTTCCCAACCTCCCGCTCGCCCAGAGCATTGTCGATTGGGCGGTTGAGGCTGTAGCCGAGCGACCTGGCGCGCTATGGAAGAGTTCTTCACTCACGCAGACGGTCACAGGCGCGTCAAACCGCCACGGCGAGCGAATTCGCTTCGTGCACAACTGGAGCTGGGGCCTTTCCGAGTTCACTATTCCGGGGCCGGCCGAGGACGTCCTCAGCGGCGAAAGGTTCAGCACGGGACAGATAATTCAGCTCGACGCATGGGATGTGCGCATTTTCGCGGAGATTTCCTGACGCGTCTGCGCGGCACTCAAGCCTGAACTGCTTCTAGCTTGCGGTCGGCGGGCAACGTGAGTCACGTGCTGCGGCGATCACGCCCGCGTCGCCGCAGCACGCATATGGGTCAGGCGTCCGTGCCGTCCCGAAAGAGTCTTCCGAGCCAATCCACTCGTGCCTGCACGGCGGCTCGGGACAGCATGGCCTGAGGAGCCATCGAGTCGAACCCATGGAACCCTCCCGGCCACACGTGCAACTCCGCCACACCCCCCGCTGCCCAGATCCGGGTTGCGTACAGCACGTCTTCATCGCGGAAGCTGTCCGCCGATCCTACGTCGATGAATGTGGGCGGTAGTCCTGAAAGATCCGTGGCGCGCGCGGGCGCAGCATATGGAGATATGTCGTCGCTGCGCTCTGCGCCGAGAAGTGCCGTCCAGCCGACTTCGTTGTCTGCCTGGTTCCACATTCGCTGTGACGCCATTTGCAGCACAGACGCGCTGTTGTTTCGATCGTCGAGCATGGGAGACATGAGTATCTGTCCCTTCAGAGGCGGGGCGCCGATGTCGCGACTGAGAAGTGCGACCCCGGCGGCCAGACCTGCCCCCGCGCTGCCTCCGATAAGCACGACTTGTTCCGGGTCGGCGCCGATTTCAGCCGCGTGAGTGATAGTCCAGATCAGCCCGGCGTAGCAGTCTTCCACAGGACCGGTGTGCTGCGTCTCAGGAGCCAGACGGTACTCGACGGACACCACGGCCGCGCCGATCGTCTGACCCAGCGAGACAATGTCGGAGAGCACGTCCCTCGCCGTGCCGCTGAACATGCCGCCGCCGTGGATATAGAACAACACGGGGGTCGGCCGGTTCGACCTGGTGGGTCGGCAAACGATCAGTGTCACGTCGGGTGCGTCTAGCGGACCCGCCACTGTTCGTTCCTCAACGAAGTACTCTCCATCCTTCTCGAGTTCCTCGTTGGTGGGCCGGGGCATGAAACTCTCGGCTCCGGCCCGCATTTGCGGGATGGACTGAACGGTCAGCGGGGGGAAGTCGGGCATGTCCGCGACAACGACGCCCGCCTCCGCGTCGTAGGGCGGGCGCGGTCCGATGTGGGGAGGCGTAGCGTCGCTTTCGGTGCTCATCGTGGCGCGTTCAGCTCTCGCGGCCTTTACCAGTGACCCGTAAACTCCCGCGCTCGGCTTGGGGGTGCGGTGGAATGTCTCCCGGTCCACTGCATGGAGGCCGAGTTTGGGCCCGTACCCGCCGACCCACTCGAAGTTGTCCATCAGGGTCCAGTGGCAGTATCCGAGAACGGGTGTCCCCGTCTCGATGGCCTGCAGCAGACCCTTCAGCGAGGGCTCAATGAAACTGGCCCGGAGCGAATCGTCGTCGGTGGCGATCCCATGCTCGCTTACGAGGACTGGAACCCCGCTGACCTCGTAGGCATACTCCACCGCGCCGCGGAGTGAGTCGGGCTCGACGGCGGTTCCCATCGCGTTCACCGAGACGCCGGGTTGTGGCGGGACCGAGCCGTCTGGGCCGTAGATTTCGCGCTCATAGTTCTGCACGCCGATGAAGTCGTCGTCCTTCGCGAGCTCAAGCCAGTGGTCGTACACCTCTGCGCGCTTCTGGTCCCGCACCGTTTCCCCGCCGGCGATAGCCACGTCGTCGACGATGGCAATGGACAGACCGACGGGAAGGTCGGGTCGGTGGGACTTGATGACATCCTTGGCTGCACGGTGGCCGTTGGTCATCCCGGCGCGCATGTCGGCGAAGTCTTCCTTAAGCATGACGTTGCCGGCGCGGTAACGCTCGACACCGGCGGCCTCGCTCGCAGCCTCCAAGGTTGCGCGCTGCAAGTTCGCGACGAACTCAGGCATATTCACCCAGGTCAACAGTTCAGGCAAGTTCGGTTCGTTGAAC
Organism: Microbacterium sp.; assembly: GCF_048259935.1. Taxonomy (GTDB): domain Bacteria; phylum Actinomycetota; class Actinomycetes; order Actinomycetales; family Microbacteriaceae; genus Microbacterium. Next base: position 100,949 of record NZ_JBLXHF010000007.1, read on the forward strand.
GTGACGGCGAGGGCGATACGATCGCCGAACCTCTCCATCACCACGCCACAGTAGCGAGCGAACAGCGAGGGTGCTTCAGGGTTCAGCCACCCGCCCTCCTTGGCAAACCAATGGGGGGAGGTGAAGTGGTTGAAGGTCACAAGTGGGGCGAGTCCGCGAGCAAGGCATCCGTCTACCATGGCTTCGTAGTGATCGAGAGCCTCTTCAGAGAACGAGCCCTGCACCGGCTCCACGCGGGCCCACTCCACCGAAAAGCGATACGCGTTGAGGTGCATGGCGACGGCGAGATCGAGATCGGATTCCCACAGCTCCCAGCCATTGGTGGCCCTGCCTGAACGCTCTTGAAAGACCGTCGGAGTGACGTTCTCTAGGAACCAGGTGTCGCTGTTGACGTTGTCGCCTTCGTTCTGGTGGCCTGCTGTCGCTACTCCCCAGTAGAAGCTAGCCGGGAACGTTGTTGCGGGCATGAGTGATTCCTCTCTGACGCCCCTTTTCGGGCGTTGCTCATTGTGCCGTACGTGTTCGTACAATGAAAGCAGGTTTCAGCTTAGTCACCTAGACATCGCCATCTTAGGTGTTCGCTAACGCACATCCGACTGAATCCACATGGCCAAATCGGCCGAGGGGGTTCACGATTGAGTCAGGTCGCTTCCCGATTGGCGATCTTTGACACCGAAGTCCGCAGCACGCACCGATCACAGGAGATCAGGATGTCTCGTTTTTACCCACCTCGCGGCGCCGCCGTTCTGGCCGTCGTCGCCGTATCTGCCCTAGCGCTCACCGCATGTTCCGGATCCGGCGGCGGTTCCGAGAGCGGGGGAGCCGCCGATACGAGCAAGCTTGTCATCGCGTTGGAGTCTGACCAGGCGGCGTTGGGATACGACCCATTGCGCTACAGCGCCGGGCAGCGGTTCTTTTTCGAGGGCATCTACGACTCGCTCTTCGTGCTCGACGAGGAAGGCGCGGTCGTCCCCAAGCTCGCGACGAACTTCGAGTACAGCGCGGATCAGACCCAGCTGACGATTGACCTAGACACTTCCGCTACATTCCAGGACGGCACCGCGCTGAGCGCCGAGCTCGTCAAAGAGAACCTGGACTCGCGAGACGATCCCGACTTGGACGCGTACAACGGCTTCGCCGCCGGGGGTCAGAACGAGATCACCGATGTCACCGTCGTGGACGATGACACTGTGACTCTCACTTTCGCGGCCCCGAAGCCCGGTTTCGAAGCAAACCTGGTCTTCCCGGCTGGTGTCATTGTTGGTCCCAGCGGCATTGCCGATCGGAATTCGCTCGACTCGACGCCGGATGGGTCTGGGCCTCTGATGGTCGACGGTGATGCCACCATCAAGGGCAACTCTTACCTTCTCGTGAAGAAGGAAGACGACGCCGACGCCGACGCGTACCCGTTCGATTCTTACGAATTCAAGCCGATCATCGACCCGCAGGCTAGGGTCAACGCCGCCATCTCTGGAGAGGTCGATGTTGCGTACATCACCTCGGACACGCAGGCGCAGGTGGAATCGGCCGGGGTTGGCCTCGTGGCCAACGGTGGCACCATTCAGAACCTCATCGCATTCGACAAGTCCGGAGCAACCGCTCCCCAGTGGGGCGACCCGCGTGTTTTCCAGGCATTGTCGATGGCGATCGACCGAGACGCATTTGTAAATGCCGTGCACCCCGGTGAAACTCCCACCGCCAACGCACTTCCCGCCGACAGCCCGGGATACCTGCCGGAGCTGGACGAGCAGTACGCATACGACCCGGATGCGGCGAAGGCGCTCCTCGCGGAAGCGGGCTACCCGGATGGGTTCTCCTTCGACTTCAGCATCGGAGCCGGCAGCCAGCGGGATCTCGAGGCGTTGCAGCCGTATTGGGAGGCAATCGGTGTCACTGTCAATCTGAAGAACGCGTCTTCCACTGAGCAAGCCTTTGCGGTTGTTCAGACCGAGCCGCTAGGCGGGTTGATCCCGCTCACGTGGACCAACCCTCCGGGGAACGTGTTCGGTGTCCTGTTCGGGTTCGCGAACTTCCACGGCGCCGAGAACGCTGCTATCCAGGGTGGCGCGGGCGCGTACGGCGCGGCCCAGGGCGACGAGGCGGCTCAGGCGACGGCATTGAAAGACCTCAACCGCGCGATCGTGGATTCGGGATGGCTCATTCCCATCTACGAGCAGCTCGCCCCCTGGGCATATAACACCTCGAAGGTCGCAGAACTGACCTTCGCGGGTGCGGAGGTCTTCCCAATCCTCGCGACCATTCAGCCCGCGTCCTAACCTGATGTCGGTGTTGGCGGGCGTGCCCGCCGACACCGACATCGCAGGGAGTGATGATGTTCTTCTTTGTACTGAAACGGATCGCGTGGGCGATCCTGACGTTGCTCGTCGCCTCGGGGATAGCTTTTATACTCGTTCACGTTTCCGGGTCTACCCCCGGAGGGGTGGCACTCGGACAGTCGGCGACGCCGGAACAGGTGTTTGCCTATAACGAATCCGTGGGTTGGTACGAGCCATGGATTGTGCAGTACGCACAATGGGTGGGTCAAGTTCTGCAGGGCAACCTCGGGGTCTCGCTGATCGACGGTCGCCCGATCGGCCCGGACATCGCCAAGCGGCTTCCCGTAACCGCAGCCCTAGCCTTGGGAGGCGCTCTTCTGAGTGCGTTGATCGGCGTCGTTCTCGGCGTCGTCGCAGCCGTCCGAGGTGGTGCGGTAGATCGATTCGTGACCGTGGTGACGGGCATCATGCTGTCGCTACCCGCCTTCTGGGTTGGGATCCTGCTCGTCTACTTCTTTGCAGTTCAGGCCAGACTGCTTCCGGCTACTGGGTTCGTTCCCTTCGAGGTCAATCCCGAGAAGTGGTTCAAGTCGTTGGTGCTCCCGGTCCTCACGATCGCCATCACCTCCGCCGGCTTCATTGCACGCCAGACACGCGCCTCAATGGCGGAATCCTTGGCACAAGAACACATCCGAACCTTGAGAGCTGTCGGAACGCCGGCTTGGCGGGTGATCTACGTACACGCGCTGCGCAGCGCAAGTCTGCCGATCCTGGCCACCGTCGCGGTTCAGTTCATTGTGCTCTTCGGCGGCTCCGTCATGATCGAGCTGCTGTTCGCTCTGCCCGGTATCGGTCAGGCGATGCAGTCCGCCGTCGGGTCCGCCGATCTTCCGTTCGTTCAAGCGCTCGTTCTGGTCGCGACTCTGGTCGTGGTCATCGTGAACGTGCTGCTGGAAACCCTGAACCGCGCTCTCGACCCGAAACTACGGACATCATGACGGTCTCGACCACTGCAATCCTCACCATCCGCCGCTCGGACAAGAAGCGCGCGGGACGACTGCTGCGGTCGCCCCTTGCTGTCATGTCGCTGATCTGGCTCGTCGCCCTGCTGGTCGCGTCTCTCACCGCACCGCTCTGGTTGCGATACGGCCCTTTGCAGCAAGATCTGGCCGCCGTCCTGCAAGGTCCATCGGCAGCCCACCTGCTGGGCACTGATGAACTCGGCCGCGATCTGCTTTCCCGTATTGTGACGGCGGCCGCTTCCACACTCGGAATTGCCCTGATCACGCCTATCATCGCCGTTGCGATCACGGTGCCGGTGACGCTCTGGGCAGTCCGCAGCCGCCGCGCGGAAGACATTATGAACCGCGTCAGCGAGATCGTGATGTCGCTGCCCGGAACCGTCATCATTCTGGCCTTCATCGCGGCAGTAGGCACGAACATGCCTCTGGTGATGGTGCTCTTCGGTGTGTTGCTGTTCGGCGCGCTTTACCGCATCCTTTTCGGCCAGGCCAAGAACCTCCAGCAGCAGCTGTTCGTCGAGGCCGCGGCGGTGGACGGCGTCAGTCCGACGGTCACAAGCTTTCGGCACGTGCTGCCGAACATGTCCACCACGGTGATCGTTCAGTTCGTGCTCTTCTTCGGCGTGGGCATCATGCTGCAAGCTGGGCTGGCCTTCATCGGCCTGGGGCCACAGCCCCCCGAGCCCACCTGGGGTGGGATGATCCAGACCGCATCACGGTTCATTTTCCAACAGCCGTGGATGATGGTCCCCACGGGAGCGGTCCTCGCGCTCACGATCATTGCTGCGAATTCGCTGGCGGACGTCCTCTCGGGGGGTGCGGCAACGCCCCCGCCTTTGGTTGCGTTGCGCCGCAAGAAGAGCAAGCCCGCAAAGGACGCAGAGCACGTGGTCGCACCGACATCGTCCGGCGCCGCGCTTCCCGCCGAAGCCACAGCCCTGTTTCCGGTTGAAACCACTGGGGACCTGCCGGAGGTGGTGGGGACACTTCCGCCGAGCACCCCCAACTCGAGCGCGCCTGATCTCACCGCTCAACGCCCCACACCCGATGAGGGTGCCGAGACCGGCGAGCTCATCGTGGAAGATCTCGTTCTGGGCGTAGATGGTGGTCCCGCCCTAGTCACAGGAGTCTCTCTTCGGGTGCAACCAGGGCGGGTCATGGGCCTCGTTGGAGAATCCGGCTGCGGTAAGAGCGTCACCTCTTACGCGCTCCTTGGGCTGCTCTCACCAGGCCTGTCGGTCCGTTCGGGGCGAATCCAGTGGGGCAATATCGACCTGGCGAAAGCCGAAGAGCCGGCCCTCGCCAAGGTCCGCGGTCACGAGATCGCGTTCATCTCGCAAGAGCCCAGCCGCGCACTGGACCCCATGTTCACCGTCGGATGGCAACTGTCGACCGCGGTCAAACGTCTGCGTCGCGTCACCGCACGGGAAGCCCAGCGCATCTCAGCGCAGCTGCTCGCCGACGTGGGCATCATCGATGTTCCGCGCGTGTTGAAGAGCTATCCTCACCAAATCTCAGGAGGCATGGCCCAGCGGGTGGCGATCGCGCTAGCCCTAGCCGGGTCACCACAGCTACTGGTGGCTGACGAACCCACCACCGCGCTGGACGTGACCATCCAGGCGGAAATCCTCGCACTACTGAGGGGATTGGTCACGGAACGCGGAATGTCCATAATTCTGGTCACGCACGACCTGGGTGTAGTTGCGGACATCTGCGACGACGTGTCCGTCATGTACGCGGGACAAATCGTTGAAACGGGATCGGTACGGGACGTCTTGCTCCGGCCCGAGCACCCCTACACGATGGCGCTCCTTGCGGCAGACCCGCACGCCATCCTGGAGTTCGCTGGCACAACACGACTCGCCTCCATTCCCGGGCAAGTACCTCTTCCTGGGTCGTGGACCACAGGGTGTCGGTTCGCGCAACGCTGCCGCTTTGCGCGCGAAGAATGCACGACGCCCATCCCCCTATTCCCTCGGGCTGAGGGCGAGGGTGGCGTCCGTTGCGTTCGCCGTGACGAGGTGCGCGGACGACAGGAAGAATGGCGCCAACCGATCGCTATCGGAGGAGACCTATGAGCACCTCACCAGTCCAGCGCGACCCGTCCACGGCCGTATCCGAGACGCCGTTGCTCGAAGTTCGTAATCTGGTCATCCGTTACAACAAGAAGGGCGCTCCCGCTGTCGACGACGTGTCGTTCACGATCGCTCGCGGAGAAACGCTCGGCCTGGTAGGGGAGTCGGGTTCGGGTAAGACGACGATCGGGCGAGCGATCCTCGGTCTTCAACCCGTGACGAGCGGCCAGATCCTGTTCGAGGGGCGCGACATTACCAAGACCAGCGCCACCCAGCGCCGCGCACTCCAGGGAAACTTGCGCGCGGTCTTCCAAGATCCGTTCTCCTCTCTCAATCCCCGACGCCCGATTGGCGATGCCATCACCGAACCGATGCGTGTCGCAGGCGTGCCTCGCAACGAACGCGACCGTCGGGTGAAGGATGTGCTGGACGCGGTGGGGCTTGCCCCAGGGTCCGAGACCCGCTTTCCGCGACAGTTCTCCGGTGGCCAGCGTCAGCGCATCGCCATCGCCCGCGCACTCGTGACCGATCCTCGCCTGGTGGTGTGCGACGAGGCCGTCAGCGCTCTGGACCTGTCGACGCAAGCGCAAGTGCTGAACCTCCTCGCCGATCTACGGGCTGGCAAGGATCTCGGCTATCTCTTCATCGCGCATGACATGGCTGTGGTCGAGTTCTTGGCCCAGCGGGTCATCGTCTTGAACCGGGGAAAGCTGGTCGAGGAGGGCGCCACGCTCGAGGTGATGAGGAAACCTAAACAGCACTACACCCGCGTTCTCATGGCCGCCTCGCCCGTGCCAGATCCGGACGAGCAGGCCCGTCGACGAGCAGCGTGGCAGGCACTTAGAGACTCGGCTAAGGCCGCCTGAATTGGTTGATCCCGCGCCGTCGAGCTAGTAGAAGCGCGCGTCGACGAGCGGAGATAGTTCCTGCGCGGCTTCACGGAATGCCTTCACCATTGGGTTCAAGCTGTCCTTCAGGCTTCACAGCACAATGGTTGCCGACTCGATGTCGCTGATTGGTACGAAAGCAAGTTCGTCTCGGCGATAGTGCGCGCTGGCACTCTGACCGGCAATGTTCACGCCCGCGCCAACTGCTGCGGGATGAGGCGAAGGCGGCCGCCCGTTAGCTTGCGTCTAAGGCTGGAATCGGTTCGCGCAGCTCTCCGTTGTCATCGAGCGGCGAGAGATCGCGGGCGGTGGCACGGAACGTCTGCACCACGGGGCTGCGATTGTCGCGCAGGCTCAGCAGGTGGATGCGTGCCGGCGGGATGTCGGCGATCCGAATGAAGGAAAGTTCGGGGCGACGGTAGTGGTGCGCGGCCGACTCTCCTGCTATGTTGACGCCTGCGCCGGCGGCGACGAGTTCGAGAAGCCCTTCAACGCTGTCCGCCGTTGGTCCTCGTCGGGGGTGCGTGCCGTCCGGGCGCGGGTCGACGACCCACCAGTCCACAACCTCGGCAGGACCGGAGCCGACCGTGACGAACACCTCGTCTGACGTCTCGTCGATCGACATCTCCGCACGCCCAGCGAACCGGTGGTCGTTGCGCACCACGAGCACACGCGGCTCCTGCCACATCGGCTCCGAGCGGATGCGCGGCGGTGACGGTACTGGAGGTGCGAACACGACGTCCACGCGACCAGCTTCGAGCTCGTGGAAGACCTCGAAGAAGCCCATCCGGCGCATCTCGATGCGGGCGTTCGGAATCCGCTGCAGCGTGGCTGCGATGACTGCTGTGGTGAGCGTGCCCGCACCGGCGGCGACCACGCCGACGCGCAGCCCCGGCGCTTCGGCTTGCTGGCGGATCCGCCGTCCCCAGTCAAGCACCTGGTCGTGGTCGTCCTGCAGTCGGCGGGCGAGCGGCAGAAGCTCACGGCCGTGAGCGGTGAGTTCGACGCTGCGCGGGCTGCGGTCGAAGAGCTTAACGCCCACCTGGCGCTCGAGTCGGCTGATCTGCTGGCTGAGTGACGGCGGCGTGATGTTCAGACGCTCAGCGGATCTCCCGAAGTGCAGCTCTTCGGCGAGCACACAGAAGTATCGGATGACGGGGATCGAGATGTCCATGCCCTGATATTAGCCCGAGCCTAACGTCAAGTAGCTACTTCGAACTTCCTTTCGGCATCTGCGCGGCCAAGACTAGACAGGTATAGGGAGCCGCACCGGCGCGCCCCAGTCCCGCTCTGCGGGGTTTGCTTTCAAGGAGGTAAGCATGACCATATTCGCCCTCGATGACCCCGATAAGGTCGCCTTCGCCGGCGTCTTGCCCGCCGCTCCGAAGCCGTATGTGCTCGGCAACGGCGAAGGCGAGCGCTCGCTCGTCTTCGACCAGCTGTTCACGATCCTCGCCTCTGGTGACGAGACCAGCGACCAGTACGGCGCGTGGACGATGAAGGCACGGATGGGTGATCGGATCCCCGGGCACGTTCACCATCAGACTCACGAGTTCTTCTACGTCGTCGACGGCGAGATCTCGGTATGGATGGATGACCAGGCCGATTACCACAGCAAGACCACGCTCGTGACAGGTGACTTCGCGTTCGTGCCCGCGGGCATCGTGCACGCCTTCAAGATCGAGAACACCACGACGGTGTTCGGTGCGGGAACCGCCGGCTTCGAGCGCTTCTTCCACGCGATCGGACAGAAGACCGACGTCACCGAGCCTGAGGGTCTCTATGTGCCGCCGTTCGAGGTTATGCGTGCTGCCGGCGAGAAGTACGCCACTCAGTTCATGCCTGACTTCCAGTTCAGGGACTGACCGCGAACCGTGACCTCTTTCCGCGAAGTCGACGTGGCGCAGCAGGACGGATACCGACCGCTGTCGCTTGATCTGCGCACCCCCGACATCGAGGGTGCGCCGCTGGTCGTGTTTTTACACGGTGGCGGGTTTCTTCGCGGTAGTCGCAAGGTCTTCACCCCGGGGATTGCAGATGCAGACTCCTTCGATCGCATCGTCGCGGCAGGTCTTGCCGTGGCATCCTGCGAATACCGATTGAGCGGGGAAGCATGCTTCCCCGCTCAGCTGGACGACGTGGATGCTGCGCTCGCATGGTTGCAGGAACACAGCGGTGCCTACGGCGTGGACGCGTCGCGAATCGTGCTCTGGGGTGTCTCAGCAGGTGCCACGATCGCCGCTCTCGCCGGACTCCGCAGGGACGACATTGCCGGGGTCGTCGACTGGTTCGGACCCGCAGACCTCTTCACGATGGCCGAATACGACACGCGGGAAACGGCAGAGGCCACCAGGGAGGCGCGGTGGCTCGGTGGGCCCGCCATGCAGAATCCTGATCTTGCTCGTGCGGCCAGCCCAGCGCTTCAAGTGCACCCGCAGGCGCCGCCATTCCACATCGCACACGGCACTGCCGACACTCACGTGCCGATCGCGCAGAGTGAAGAGCTTCTGAGTGCGCTGGACGCTCACGGCGTCCCCGCGCATCTGCACCGCGTGCAGGGCGGACAACACTTCTGGCAAGGTGTGGCAGACACCGCCCCGCTCTTCGACTCTGCTATTGACTTCACCCGGCGCGTGACACGCCTCGACACTAAGGACACCGATGTCTGAAACTTCCCCGCTTTTTCCCGCTTTCCTCTGGGGGGCCTCTGTTGCCGGCCACCAGGTCGAAGGGGACAACACCAACAGCGACACGTGGTTCCTCGAGAACGTGGAGCCCACCGTCTTCGCAGAGCGCTCGGGCAAAGCGTGCAACAGCTGGGAGCTGTGGGAGACCGACCTTGATCTCGTTGCGAACCTCGGGCTGAATGCCTTCCGCTTCTCCACCGAGTGGGCGCGGATCGAACCGGAGGAAGGCGTTATCGATAAGTCTGCGCTCGACCACTACGAGCGCATGGTCGATGGGTGCCTCGCCCGGGGGATCTCGCCGGTCCTCACCTTCAGCCACTTCACCCTGCCGCACTGGGTCGCAGCGCGAAGCGGATGGCTTGATCCAGACATGCCCGATCGGTTCGCCCGGTTCTGTGCCGCAGTCACGGCCCGCCTGGGTGACCGCGTCGCCGCCGCAGTCACTCTCAACGAACCGAACCTGCCGCATCTGCTGAGCTGGATCCTCCCCGAGGCCGTGCATGAAGCTAGCCGTGCGACTCTCGATGCAGCCAGCCGCGCTGCCGGAGTCGAGCGATATCGGACTGCCAACGTCATGATTCCCGAGGACTTCGAGGCGACCCAGGAGGGAATGACCAGAGGGCACCTCGCGGCACGCGCAGCGGTCAAGGCCGAACGTGCGGATCTTCCGGTGGGCCTGTCGATCGCGATGGTTGACGATGTCGCCCTTGCGGGCGGAGAAACGATCCGCGACCGTAAGCGAGCGGAGATCTACGACCACTGGTTGGATCTGGCTCAGGGCGATGATTTCATCGGGGTCCAGAACTACGAGCAGCTCACTTACGGGCCCGAGGGGGAGATGCCTGCCCCGGCCGATGCGTTGCGCAATCAATCCGGACAGGCGGTTGCTCCTGCGTCTCTGCGTGGTGCCGTCGAGTACGCCCACCAGCGCAGCGGCAAACCGGTATTCGTCACTGAGCACGGCATCAGTACGACCGAGGACGCGGTGCGTGCAGAGTTCACCGCAGCGTCGATCGATGGGCTGCTCGATTCGATGGCCGAACGCACTCCCGTCCTCGGCTATCTGCACTGGTCGCTGATCGACAACTTCGAGTGGATCTTCGGATACGCCCCGCGGTTCGGCCTGCATGAGTTCGACCGAGAGACGTTCGTGCGCACGCCCAAGCCGAGCGCGCACCGCTACGCGGAGATCGTCCGCGCGAACCTCGAGCCGCTCGTCGCGCGGACATCGACGTCATGACGGCGATCATGATCAGTCCTGCTGAGGTGGCTCTCGCGGCGCCCTTGTTGCGGACAGCGTTCTCGCTCGACCATGGTCATGGCAAGGTCATCCGTGCCACTCTGTCGCTGAGCGCTCTTGGCATAGTCGAAGCGTGGCTGAATGGGGAGCCGACTTCGGACGAACTGCTGGCGCCGGGGTGGACCAGCTACGAATGGCGCATTCGCCTCGTCGAGCATGACGTCACTGCGCTGGTCACCAGCCAGAACGCACTCGTGCTCAGAGTCGGGCACGGTTGGTACTCCGGTCATCTCGGCTTCACCGGGCAGCGTGAGGTGTACGGCCACGAGCGTGCCGCGTATGCGGATCTGCGCATCGAATTCGAGGACGGGCATGCCCAGCACATCGTGACAGATGAGTCCTGGCGTTCGAGCACCGGTGAAGTCCTTGCCGACGACCTGTACAACGGTGAGACCATTGATGCGCGGTTGCGAGATGACCAGTGCACGAGGCCCGGCTTCGACGACACGTCGTGGGGCGGGGTGCGCGCGGTGCCGTTCGACACCGAGCTGCTCGAATCGCGTGTCTCTGAACCCGTGCGGCGAGTGGGGGAGCTCTCCGCTCAGCGGACCTGGACGTCGCCTGCGGGCAAAACACTGGTCGACTTCGGGCAGAACCTCGTCGGGTTCGTCCGGCTGCGGATACGCGGCGAGCGAGGCAGTGAGGTCGTGCTCCGGCACGCGGAGGTGCTCGAGGACGACGAGCTCGGTACGCGTCCGCTCCGAGCGGCGGAGGCCACCGATCGCTTCATCCTGAGCGGGTCCGATGACGTCTTCGAACCCACCCTCACGTTTCACGGTTTCCGATACGTCGAGGTGAGCGGATGGCCGGGAGAAGTCGATCATGACGCCCTGACGGCCATCGTCGTCGCATCCGATCTTCGTCCCATCGGTACATTCTCATGCTCTGACCCGCTTCTGAACCGACTGCACGAGAACGTCCGGTGGGGTATGAGAGGTAACTTCTTGAGCGTGCCCACCGATTGTCCTCAACGCGACGAGCGACTGGGGTGGACCGGCGACCTCGCGGTCTTTGCGTCAACGGCCGCCTATCTGTGTGATGTCGACGACTTCCTGTGCGACTGGCTTACGGACATGGAGCTGGAGCGCTCCGCCACCCCGGAGCACACCGTTCCGGTTGTTGTGCCGAATGTCATGAAATATCTCGACACCGGGTTTCCCGAGCCGGGGGCGACGGCGGTCTGGGGAGACGCCGCCGCGTGGGTGCCGTGGGCGCTGTGGCGAGCCTACGGAAACGAAGATTCTCTGCGTACTGCGTATCCGCTGATGGCTGCGCATGCCCGCAGCGTCGCGCGTGCACTTTCGCCGACCGGACTCTGGGACACCGGATTCCAGTTCGGCGACTGGCTGGACCCGGATGCTCCGGCCGACGACCCTGGTCGGTCCAAAGCCGATACCGGCGTCGTTGCGACCGCATCGGCGTTTCGAACGGCATCCATCCTCGCGCACGCGGCGGAGGCGCTCGGCGATCTCGCCGGTGCGTCAGAGTTCGCTGCGATGCGGGAGCGAGTGGGGGCGGCGTTTCGCACCCACTACGTCGATGGATCGGGAGTGATTCTCAGCGACAGCGCCACCGTATACGCGCTCGCGATCGTCTTCGGCATCCTTGAAGGGCCAGAGGCCGACTCCGCGGGCGACAGGCTCGCCGAACTCGTGCGAGCGGCGGACTATCGTGTCAGCACAGGGTTCGCCGGTACGCCGTTCATCCTCGATGCGCTCAGCGACACCGGCCATCTCGATGAGGCGTACGGGCTGCTGCTCGAACGAGAGATGCCGTCGTGGCTCTACCCCGTCACGATGGGTGCGACGACGATCTGGGAGCGTTGGGATTCGATGCTGCCCGACGGCACGATCAATCCCGGTGAGATGACGAGTTTCAATCACTACGCCTTCGGCGCGGTCGCAGACTGGATGCATCGCAGGATCGGCGGTATCGAGCCGCTCGAACCCGGTTACCGTCGCATTCTCATCGCCCCGCAGCCCGGTGGCGACCTGACCTGGGCTGATGCGAGTCTGCAGACGCCGCACGGGCTCGTGAGGGTGCGCTGGGATGCTGATGACGCTGCAGGTCTGACCGCAGAGGTCACTGTGCCAGAAGGAACCGAGGCTGTTCTGCGTCTTCCAGGACGCAACGAGGAGATCATCGGTGCGGGAACGCACCGCCGATAAGAGAGGTGAGGCGATGAGTGAGATTCATGAAGTTGCACTGAAGGCTGCCGGTTACGACTATGCGCTGCGGATCTACCCCGCAGCCGAGCCCAACGGGAGCATGCTGGTCTGGCTCCACGGTGGAGCCTTCATGTTCGGCACCTTGGACATGCCCGAAGCGGATCAGGTCGGTCGGCGCCTCAGCGCGGCCGGGATCACTGTGGCATCCGTCGATTACACGCTCGCTCCGCTTGACGCGCTCGATCGACTCAGCCCCCCTGATTCTGATGCAGATTTCCCCTCGCCCGAGCAGTTGCGCGCCGAAGCTGATGCCGCCGGACCGCGTGCACGATTTCCTGTCGCGTCGCTGCAGATCGTGGCGGCGTTCGACTGGGCAGTGGATAACGCGGTTCGCTACGGCGCCGATCCGGCCAGGGTCGCGTTGGGAGGCGCCAGTGCCGGAGCCAACCTCTCGGCCGGGGCGGCGATGCGGTTGCGTGACAGGGCGACGAGCCTGCCGAGCGTCCTCGGACTGGTGTACCCCTCACTGCATGACGGCATCGTGCCGGCGAACGACGAGCTGCGCGCGCTGCTGAGAGACGTTCCACCTGCCAGGATCTTCACCCCCGAGGCTCGCGCGGCGATCAATCGCAATTACCTTCCCGATGCCGGGGACCCCGAGGGGTATGCCTTTCCTGGAGGGCGGAACCTGGTCGGCTTGCCGCCTGTGCTCATCGTCAATGCCGAGCTGGACAGCCTCCGGGCATCAGGTGAGGCTTTCGCAGCAGAACTCGCCACCGCCAGTGTGGATGTGCACGTTGTGCGACAGCGCGGTGCGATGCACGGCTACCTCAATGAGGTCGGTCATCCTGCCGCAGAGCGAACCCTCGCTCTGCTGACTGACGCGGTGACTCAGGACTACCGGGAGCGATGACGGTGGCGCGACGACGCTCCGAGATCCGCATGCGCGATCCATTCATCCTCGAAGCAGCTCCCGGATCGTTCGTCTTGTTCGGCACGACTGACGAGAACGTGTGGGGTGGTCCCGCTACCGGATTCGACTGCTACACGAGCGATGATCTCGAAGAATGGGAGGGCCCCATCGCTGCCTTTCGGCCCCCCGAGGGGTTCTGGGCCGACACGCAGTTCTGGGCTCCTGAAGTCCATCGGTATGGCGGCCGATTCTTCCTGTTCGCGACGTTCGCCTCATCAGATACTCGGTCGCGCGGCGTCGCGGTGCTGGTCGCCGAGGAGCCGACGGGTCCCTATGTGCCGTGGAGCGATGGCCCGGTCACGCCCGCCGAGCTCCCCTGCCTGGACGGCACGCTGTTCGTCGATGACGCGGGCGCTCCGTGGCTGGTCTACAGCAGAGGCGCCGAGGGGGCGCGGGGAGGCGATCCGGGGCTCGCCGACGGTGAGATGTGGACACTGCGCCTCACGGATGACCTGCGGGCGCCGGCCGAAGAGCCGCACCTTCTCTTCCGCGCGTCGTCGGCACCATGGAGCAGGCCACTGCGATTCCCTGACGGCGTCGGACCTCCGCCGCAGCTGAATCTCGCTGAGGACCCGTTGTTCACCGATGGAGCGTTTCTCGTTCGCGCCCCGGACGGTGCACTCCTCATGCTCTGGTCGAGTTACGGCGAAGAGGGCTATGCGATGGGAGTCGCCCGCTCGGTCACCGGGAGCATCCTCGGTCCGTGGGAGCAGAACCCGAGACCCTTGTGGGCGCGCAATGGCGGTCACGGGATGGTTCTCACGACGTCGAGCGGCGCAACTCGGCTCGTATTCCACCACCCGAACGACAGCCCCTGGGAACGTGTGAAGCTCATCGATGTCAGATTCACAGACGTCGGTATCGAACTCGTGGATGAAGAACGGACTCAGGATGCCTGATGCCCCCACTGCTCTTCGGCTCAGATCGCGCGCAGGCGTTTCGAGATGTCATCTGCCGTCGCCTGCATGCGCTCCCGCAACGGACCCCGCAGCGAGTCGACATCATGCCGCGTCGACGATACGGCGATGTTGATCGCCGCGGCGGGAGTCGCATCGCGCCCGAACAGCGGCACCGACACCGATCGCAGACCTGCCGCGAGCTCCTGGTCCTGAAGCGCGTATCCCTGCTCGCGGATCTCGCCGAGGTGCGAACGCAGCTCCTCGAACGACGATACGGCGTTGGGTCCGGCGTGCAGCGCGAAGTCGTGTCCGGAGAGCGTCGTACGCAGGGCGTCATCGTCGAGGTAGGCCAGCAGAAGCTTGCCCATCGACGTGTACGCGGCGGGAAGCGTGGATCCGACCTGAATGTTGGCCGTGACGAGATCCGAGTTGCGCAGCCGTACGAGGTAGAGCACCTGGTCGCCGAGGAGAACACCGAGATTGACGGTCTCACCGGTCTCTTCCGCGAGACGGCGCAGCGGCTGTTCGCTCACCTGAACGATGCTCGATCCACGAAGCGCTGCCGATCCCAGGGTCAGAACGGCGACTCCGGGGCGGATGGCGCCGTCCGGAAGGCGCTCGAGGAATCCGTCCTCCTCGAGAGTGGCGACGACGCGGAAGGCCGTCGGCATCGGGATGCCGGTGCGATCGCAGATCTCGCGCAGCTTCAACGACGTCACCGATTCGTCGAACAGCCGCATCACGGCGAGGCCCTTAGCGAGCGCCTCGATCCGGTATCGGCTCGGCGATGCGGACGCGTCTGTCTGATCGTCAGTTTTCATCGTGTGAAACCGTATCTTCATGATCGGATCGCCGCAACATCAGTCCTCGACGCCGAAGACGCGCAGTTGCAATGCGAGGGTTGCGTAGTAGCCGACGAGCGTCGTCAACTCGAAAACGGTCTGGGCTCCGAGTGCCGCGGTCGCCTCGTTCCAGGTCTCATCGTCGAGATCGCCGCGTGCGAGTTGGGAGACGACGCGCGCGACGACTCCTTCTTCACCCGTGAAGAGCGATGTGGTTCCGTCGCGCAGTGCACGGAGCTCCTCGATCGTCAGTCCGGCGGCGGCGCCCACGGCTTCGTGCGACTCCCGCTCGAACGCGCTGTCCCATTCCGCGGCCACGAGGAGGATGGCGATCTCTCGTGCTCGGGCGCTGAGCGTTCCTTCATAACGGATCGCGGCTCCGACGGATTGCAGGGCCGAACCGAGTGCGGGCGAAAGCAGCAGCGCATTGAACGGGCCACGCAGAGAGCCGTCTTCGCGCGTCAAAGCGAAATGCTGGGGCCCCTGGGCGCGGGGCCCGCCTGTGATGGCGTCATAGAGCGCGCGCTGATCTTCTCCCAGGGATTCCGGGGGGAGCGACGGGATGCGGCCGGTCATGCGGTGCCCTTCGGGTTGACGGATCGACGTTCTCAGCATACATTCAATCAATGAAAGCAACTTTCAGAGGATGAACTATGGAAAACAGGACCTTATGACTGACCTGGACACCGCGGCAGCTGCGGTCACAGATGCGAGCTGGCTGGGCCTGTCCGGCTCGCGCGTCCTCATCGCTGGTGCGGGCGGCATCGGGGGTGCGTGCGCACTGGCGTACGCGGCTGCGGGAGCATCCGTCGCCGTCGTCGACCGGGATCGTGCCGCGCTCGACGCGCTCGGTGCCGAACTCGCATCGCTCGGCGCTCCTCACCTGCTCGTCGACGCCGATCTCACCGTGCATGGCGCAGGTGCACGCATCGTCTCCGATGTCATCGCCGAGTTCGGTGGGCTCGAAGTCGTGCTGCACGCGGTCGGCATCAATGACCGTCGGCCCATCCTCGACTTCACCGAGGACGAGTGGGACCACATTCTGCAGGTCAACCTCTCGACGGTCTTCGGCCTTGTGCAGGCGGCCGGACGCCATATGGTCGCGCAGGGCTTCGGTCGCGTGCTCGCGCTGTCCAGCGTCTCCGGGCTGCTCGCGCATCACTCGCACGGTCCGTACGCGGCATCCAAGGGGGGCATCAACCAGCTTCTGCGCGTCATGGCGCGGGAGTGGGCAGCCCACGGCGTCACCGTGAATGCACTGGCACCGGGCTATATCGAGACGCCCCTCACGGCTGGCGAACTCGCAAAGCCCGGCAAGAGAGAAGACCTTGAGAGTCTGGTGCCCGCGGGCAGGCTCGGCACACCTGATGAGCTGACCGGACCCGCGCTGTTCCTGTCGTCGCGTCACGCAGGGTTCATCACCGGCCACGTGATGTACATCGACGGCGGACGCACGCTCGTCTGAGAATTCGTACCTGATAGGAGAGACAGATGACTGATACCACCCCGCAGATCTTCCCCCGCTTCGCGGGAAAGACCGTGCTCGTCACGGGCGCTGGCACGGGCTTCGGCGCCGAGATCGCCGTCCGCGCGGCCCAGGAGGGCGCCAAGGTTGCCGTCCATTACCGCTCGTCCACTGCCGGTGCCGAGCGCACGCTCGAGCGCATTCGCGAAGCAGGCAGCGATGGCATTCTCGTGCAGGCCGACATCGGCTCCTGGGAGCAGATCAAGCGCATGGCCGACGAGGTCTTCGACGCGTTCGGCACGCTCGATGTGCTGGTCAACAACGTCGGTGATGTCTCCAGCGAGCAGATGGGGTGGGAAGAGCTCACCCAGGAAGCGCTCGACGCCGTCATCGACATCGACGTCAAGGGCACGCTGCTCATGACGCATGAGTTCGGTGAACGGATGCTCGCACAGGGGCACGGCAACATCGTGCAGGTCGGGTCGACGGTGATCGTCCGCGGTTCTGCGCGTGCTCCGCAGTACGCGGCGGCGAAATACGCGATCCTCGGTATCACCAAGTCTTACGCGAAGGCGTTCGCGCCTGCTGTGCGGGTGAACACCTTCGCCCCTGGCTTCATGGAGACCGAGCGGCTCCTCAACCGTGAGGACTGGAAGAACGGTCGTCGCGAGGTGCTGCTTTCGCAGACGCCGATGGGTGTCATCCCGCCGCCGGAGTTCGTCACAGGTGCCTGCCTCTGGCTGGCGACGGACGAAGCGGCCCACCTCACCGGTGGCTACATGCTCGCCGATGGCGGCTTCAACATGGTCGGCGCTTAAGCGTCGCCCGAGATCACACAGGAGAGAGAAACCATGAAGCTCATCACATTCAACGGCGGCCGCGTGGGCCGGCTCGAGCTCGAAGAGGGCACCGTCATCGAACTGGACGTACCCTCGACGCGGGAGTACTTCGAGCGCGGCGGCGACGTCCGCGAGACCGGCGAGCGCCTTGCGTACGCCGACGTGAAGCTCGAGGCGCCGATCCGTCCGAAGAAGTTCTTCCACACCGCCGGAAACTTCGCCGATCACCACAACGAATTGACCGCCGTCGACTGGTCGCATCCCGTACACAAGGGCATCGTCTTCTTCCAGAACGTCGACGCCATCATCGGCCCGGGCGATGACATCGTCTACCCAGAGGGCCTCACGCGAGAGCTTGACTATGAGCTTGAGCTGGGAATCATCATCGGCAAGTCGGGCAAGTTCTTCGGCCCGGATGAGGCCGATGACTACATCGCCGGCTTCACGGTGTTCAACGACATCACCGCGCGGGACATCCAGCGCAAGGAGATGGAGTCGGGCGTGTTCTCGTTCAGCAAGGGGATCGACACGTTCTGCCCCATCGGTCCCTGGATCGTCACGCGCGACGAGGTGCCTGACATGCACGAGCTTCCCATGCAGCTGCGCGTGAACGGCGAAGTGCGCCAGCAGGGCAACACGAACCAGACCCGGATCAAGTTCCCGCACCTCGTTGCATATCACTCGCCGCAGATCTACTCGGCGGGCGACATCATCACGACGGGGACGATCTCTGGTGTGGCTGCGGTGCAGCCGGACCCGTTCGACTTCTATCTGAAGCCGGGTGACAAGATCGAAGCGGAGATCACCGGGATCGGAACGCTGAACAACACCGTTATCTCGTGGGAAGACCGCTACGGTAAGCCCGCTCCGCAGCGCGTCGACTGGTAAGGCGTACCTGTGAGAGTCGCAAACCTCGCTGGCCGTGCCGTCCTCGTCGACGGCACGGCCGATGCCAGGATGATCGATGTCGCAGAGGCATCCGATGGCAGGTTCGGTCCGGACCCGCAGTCGCTGTTCGATGACTGGGCGGCGTTCACGCAGTGGGCGGCATCCGCAGAGCTCCGCGACGGGACTCTCGTCGCGGAGCAGGTGTTCGGCGCCCCCGTCCCGCGCCCGCGCCAGGTCTTCGCGATCGGCCTGAACTATGCCGAACATGCGGCTGAGGCCGGCTATCCGCCGGACTCGATGCCGGTGACGTTCACGAAGTTCCCGTCGTCGATCGTCGGTCCGGATGTCGTCGTCGAACTGCCCGAAGGCCATGTCGATTGGGAGGTCGAACTCGTCGTGGTGATCGGCAAGAAGGCGCACAAGGTCGATCGGGAGAGTGCGTGGGATCATGTCGCCGGTCTGACGATCGGGCAGGACATCTCCGAGCGCATCACCCAGCTGCAGGGCTCAGCGCCGCAGTTCAGTCTCGGCAAGTCCTTCCCCGGCTTCGGGCCGACAGGGCCATGGCTCGTGACATCGGACGAGTTCACCGATCGTGACGACCTCGCGATCTCCTGCAGTCTTTCCGGCGAGGAGATGCAGTCTTCGCGCACAGGCATGATGCTCTACGACGTTCCAGAACTGCTCGTGCGGCTCTCGGCCGTCTGCCCGCTGCTGCCAGGGGACATCATCTTCTCCGGAACACCCTCCGGGATCGGAAACCGCCGCACGCCGCAGCGGTTCATCGCACCGGACGATGTGCTGGTCAGCGAGATCGAGGGTATCGGCACACTGGTCACGCGTTTCTCCGCGACTGCGTCGCAGTGAGAAATCCGATCCTTCCCGGCTTCAATCCGGACCCGAGCATCGTTTGCGTCGACGGCGTCTACTACCTCGTCACGTCGACGTTCGAGTACCTCCCCGCCTTGCCGATCTATCGCAGCGCGGATCTCGAGTCGTGGGAGCTCATCGGACATGTCGCAACGCGTGAGAAGCAGGTCGGGATCGCGCAATCGCCGACGCCGGGCGGTGCGTGGGCGCCGACGATCCGTCACCACGACGGACGATTCCATGTCATCGTCAGCGTGATGTTCAACGCACGCGGATGCGTCGTCTTCACTGCGGATGCTGCGGAGGGCCCATGGTCGGACGGCGTCGTCATTCCGGCAGTCGACGGCATCGATCCCGACCTCGCGTGGGACGACGACGGAACGGCCTACGTGACGTATGCCGTAATGGGTCAGGGCATCCGCCAGGTGCGTGTCGATCTCGAAACAGGAGGAGCGCTCGAGGAGCCGCGCGGGCTCTGGTCCGGCACGGGGCTGCACGCTCCGGAAGGTCCGCATCTGTACCAGCGGGGAAACGACTGGTATCTGCTCATCGCCGAGGGGGGTACTGAGCGCGGTCACGCAGTGAGCATCGCCAGAGGTCCGTCCCCGAGCGGGCCGTTCGAGGGGTGCGTCGACAACCCGATTCTGAGCGCGCGCAGCACCGGCGCGCCCGTGCAGAACGTCGGCCATGCGGATCTTGTCGAAACGCCGGATGGCGGAACGGCTCTGGTCGCACTGGGTGTTCGCCCGGTCGGATTCACCCGTGCTTTCTCGCCGCTCGGACGCGAGACGTTCCTCACCACGGTCGACTGGGTGGACGGTTGGCCACGGCCTAGGCCGATCCTCGTCGACGCTTCGCCCGATGCCATCGCCGAAACCCTTGATCCGGCGCGTCCATTGGACGAGCAGGGCTGGATCGCGGTGCGTCAGACTCCCTCCGAGCTCGTACAGGCCGATCAGGGTCGAGTGATCCTCCGCGGCCACGGGACGGACCTGGGTGATCTGCGTCCGTGTTTCGTCGGTCGCCGACAGCAGCATCATGCGGCGGTGTTCTCCGCCCGCGTCAATGTCTCCGAGGGGACAGGCGGTATTGCAGGGCGTCATTCCGACGTGCACTGGTTCGCCATCCAAGCGGAACTCATCGGCGACAGCATCCGGGTGACCGCGCGCGCCGCGTTGTCTGGATTCGTGTACGAACAGACCGCCGAACTCGGGGCCGGTGAGGTCGTGCTGACCATCCGCACTCGGCTTCCCCGCGGCGATCGTCCGCGCCCGGAAACCGGTGGCGACCGAATTCAGCTGGTGGTGGCACACGCTGATGCACCGGACGATGAGGTGCTCCTCGTTGAACTCGACGGCAGGTACTGGAGCTTCGAAACCACCGAGTCATTCACTGGACGGGTGCTGGGGCTGTACTCGATCCGCGGTCCGGTGCGATTCGCCGACGTGCGATACGAGGGAATCGCGTGACTGAATCAGCGTGGCGCGTTGCCGTCGACAATGACTTCGCAGGCGATCCGGACGGGCTCGTGTCGCTTGCGCACCTGCTCGTGGGTGATGCGGTGCGGGTCGAACTCATCACGACGTCACTGCTGGATGCGAACCTCGCGGCACTTGCGGGCGTGGATGCGGGGCGAACTGCCGCAGCGGGGGTCATTCGAGTCGAAGGCTTGTATCGCGCGGCAGCGGCCGAGCCTCCGCCGATCATCGCTGGTGCAGAATCTCTCGACGCCGAAGCCGCGAATCCCGCGGCCGAAGCCCTCGTGACCTGGTCGGCCTCATTCGATGATGCGCCGCGGCTGCTGCTCTGCGGTGGCCCGCTCACCAACATCGCGGCAGCTCTTCGTTGCGACGCAGGTCTCGTGGACCGTGTGCGCCTCGTGTGGATCGGCGGTGCTCTCGACGGGGGGCCCGAGTACAACCGCGACACGGATGCCGCGGCGGCCGCCGAAGTCTTCGCGTCTGCGTTCGACATAGTCCAGATTCCGCGGGAGCACTATGCGCAGCTTCGCTATTCGTTGGTTGAGATCGCTGACGGTGTCGGCAGAGCAGGCGTTCTCGGCCGCTGGCTCGTCGACGAGCTGTTCGATGTGCCGCCATTCGTGACTCTTCGAGGTGCGCTCACGCTCGGTGACAGTGCGCTCGTTTCGGTCTCTGCACTCGATCCCACTCTCGACGCCGTGGTGCGTCCGGGGCGCAGAATCATCGCGGACGTCGACCCGCGACTCCTCTGGGGCGATTTCCTGACGCTGCTGAGGGGGCGAGTATGAGTGAGCAGAGCTGCCGGGACCTTCGGCTCGAATACCTCAGTGCACCGATCGGGGTGGGAGCGCGAGTCCCGCGCTTCTCCTGGATCATCGACCAGGCACAGGATGGCTACGAGATCGAGGTGATCACCGGCGACCGCACCGTGTGGGCGAGCGGTCGTATCGAATCCGCCGACACCGTGCTCATCGAGTATGCCGGCGAGCCGCTGAGCTCGAACACCGCGTACTCCTGGCGCGTGCGCAGCTTCGCTGATGGCACCTCGACAGCCTGGGCGGAATCGTCATTTGAGACCGCGCTCCTCGATGTCTCTGACTGGCAGGCGGCGTGGGTCGAGCCCGCGCAGGAGGACGCCGTCGTAGAGCGCTGGAGCATCGTGGACTGGATCCGCGGCCTCGGGCCCGACTCCCCACCTGAGGAGCGACTGCGCCCGCCGCAGCTGCTGCGCCATTCCTTCACCGCTCGCGAGAAGCCGGTGCGCGCACGAATGTATGCCACATCGCGAGGCACGTATTCGGCATTCGTGAACGGGCAGCGCGCCGACGACCAGGTGCTCGCGCCCGGCTCCGACACCTACGAGCACCGCATCTCGGTGCAGTGCTACGACATCACCCACGCGCTCGTCGTGGGGGAGAACGTCATCGCCATCGCCCTCGCCGACGGCTGGTGGGCAGGGCGGCTCGGTCTCACAGGCTCCAGCGCGCAGTTCGGCACGCGCCTCTCCGCCATCTGGCAGCTGCATCTCGACTACGTCGATGGTACGAGCGAAGTCGTGGCATCCGGACCCGATGTGCGCAGCGCATCAGGCCCCTGGGCCTACGCCGATCTCTTCGTCGGCGAGCAGTTCGACCGACGGGCCGTGCCCGAAGGGTGGGACCGGCCGGGATTCGACGACAGTCGATGGGCCCCGGTGACTCAGCTGACCGGTGGTTACGAGGTGCTGCGCCCCTTCAGCGGCGAGCCGATTCGACGCGTGCTCGAGCTGCCAGCGCAGCAGCTCATCGAGACTGCAGACGGAGTGATCGTCGATTTCGGTCAGGTCATCGCAGGGCGCGTCCGTGTGCGGCTGCACTCCACGACTCCAGGCCAGCGCATCACGATCGAACACACGGAGACGCTCGCATCGGACGGTTCGTGGTTCGCCAACATCGTCGGCATCAACAAAGAGCAGACCGACGTGTTCATCGCAGCGGGCGGCGATGACGAGTGGGAACCCGAGTTCACCTTCCACGGATTCCGCTATGCACGCGTGAGCGGTCTCACCGAGCCGCTCGACCCCGATGACATCGTCGCCGTCGTCCTCGCGAGCGATCTCGAGCAGACCGGTCTTTTTGAGACCTCGGACGCCCGACTGAACAGGCTCCACCAGAACGTGGTGTGGAGCCAGCGAGGCAATTTCATCTCGGTGCCGATGGACTGCCCTCAGCGCGAGAAGGTCGGCTGGGCCGGTGATATCCAAGCCTTCGTTGCGGCCGCGACGAACAATGCTCAGGTGGTGCCGTTTCTCTCGCGCTGGCTGGAGAACCTGCGCGCCGATCAGCTCGACGACGGACGCATCCCGATCTTCTCGCCCCGATCACCCTTCGACTCCGAGGCTGCAGCGAATGCACAGGGCGTGGGGGCGATCGTCGCATCCGCGGGCTGGAGCGATGCCATCGCCACGGTGCCGTGGACACTGTACGAGCGCTACGGCGATCGCCGTATCCTCGAGGACAACTTCGAGGCCGCCGTGCACTGGGTCGATTTCCAGCGCACGGCGGCAGCGGCGGAGCTGCCGCATGCGCTGAACGACGACGATCTCGACGACGATCGCCGGCGCAGGCAGGCGCTGCTCTTCAACACCGGTGCGCACTTCGGCGACTGGCTGACCCCCAGCACGATGGAGGGCAAGCCCACACACGAAGCGATCGGGATCGCGCCGGCGTTGACGAGCGAGTTCGTCGCGCCGATGTTCCAGGCGAACACGCTCAGCATCGTCGCCGAGATGGCTGCGGTGCTCGGGAAGGAAGCGGATGCTGCCGCGTTCGCCGTCCACGCTGCGGATGTGCGTGCGGCGTTCGCCGCTGAGTACATCGATGCCGAGGGTGATCTGCCCCTTCGATTGCAGGGCGTGTACGTGCTCGCGCTGGCGTTCGACATGGTGCCCGCGAGTCGGCGCGAATACACGGCGGCGCGCCTGGTCGAGCTGATCGAGCAGCGCGGTGACCGACTTGACACCGGGTTCCTCTCGACGCCGTATCTTCTCGATGTGCTCTGCGACACCGGCCACGCCGACGTGGCTCACCGGCTGCTCTGGCAGCACGAGATGCCGTCGTGGTTGTACGAGGTCGACCACGACGCGACGACCATTTGGGAGTCATGGGATGCGATCGCCCCCGATGGCACCATCCGGCCGATGTCGTTCAACCACTATGCGCCCGGCAGCGTCGACGATTGGCTCTATCGACGTGTCGCCGGCATTCGCTCGACATCCCCGGGCTACCGCTCGGCGACGCTCGCGCCCGACTTCGACAGCGGTGTCGACAGCGCCCGCGCCCAGGTCGGCACACCCTTCGGCCCGCTGCGCGTCGAATGGACGAAGAGTGTGGATGCAGCATCCGTCACCGCCGACGTTCCGTACGGCATCGACGCCGTCCTCCGCGGGCCGACCGGCGACACTATCCCCCTTCTGCCCGGTCGCTCGACCCACATTCTCAACGTCTTCACGGAGATCACGTGATCTCCCGATCCGCTACCGCGACGTCCCCTGTGAGACCGAGCCCTGCAGCTGACGCTGGAAGAAGATGTACACGATGAGCACCGGCACGATCGTGATGATCACCGCGGCGAACAGCGCGCCCTGATCGACCTCGTAGCCGGCGGCCGATGCGAAGGCCGCCATCCCCTGTGAGAGCACGTACTGCGAGGCGTTCGGGTTCAACGCCACCGGCAGCAGGAACTGATTCCACAGCCCGAGGAAGTTCAGGATTCCGACCGCCGCAAGCCCGGGCTTCGCCATCGGCAGCATCACCTGGAAGAACGTGCGCCATTCGCTGGCACCATCGACGTAGGCGGCTTCTTGGATCTCGTACGGCAATGATTTGAAGAACGAGTACAGGAAGAACACCGTGAACGGCCGTGATCACGGATGCCCCCGCTCCTGCCCTGCTCACCGCCGGGTTCGAGGTCATCGTCGCGTGAGGGCGCGCTCGTCGGGGCGCTTTGGTCGCGGTATCCGCGCGCCCGCCCGACACTTGTCAGTCTCGATCGCAGAGGTCAGTGCGGACCCCAGATTCCGGCTCGACATCTGTGATCCGCACTGACCGCTGTAGCAGCGGGTCGGGCGTCAGGGGCGGGTGACGGGCTGCTGCAACTCGGTGACCCAGTCGGACTGGTTGTCCGATACGGCCCGCACGTACAGTTCGCGGCACGCGCCAGACGGAACGAAGCCACGCGCGAGGATCTCCGCGTGGATCGCCTGCCAGCTGTCGGCGATCCCGTCCATAGAACCCAGATGGATGCCGCACACGGCAGCGACCTCTGCGGGCAGCTCGATGATCTCGAAGCCCTTGTGCTCGGGACCTGAGTAGGTGTATCCGACGGTGATCGCCAGGCCATCTTCGCCGTGATCGTACTGCGCGACCGGGGTATCCAGCGCGTCGGATTTGTCGCCGATTATGCCGGCGATCATGTCGAACGCGGGGCCCACGACGCCAGCGACCTCGGGCTGCGACGCCACGACGGCACGGCGAGCGGCTAGTCGGAGCGCGGGCAGAGGCTTCTCGATGATCTCGATCTGGGGCATGTGATTCTCTTTCTCTATGAGGTGGAGCCGCCGTTCCACATCGACGAGTCGGTCAGCTGCGATCCGGTGCTCTTCTTCGACCTCGGCGTGGCGTACGCGCAGCAGGGCGCTGATGCGCGCAGCATCCACTCCTTGTTCAAGGATCATCGAGATGTCATCCAGGCCGAAGCCGAGCTGACGCAGAGCGACGATCCGGTGGAGCCTTGCGAGCTGCGACGGATCATACGAGCGGTAGCCGCTGAACTCGTCCACGTGGGCGGGCACGAGCAAGCCGGCGGTGTCCCAATGCCGAAGCATCCGATGGGTCACCTGGCCGATCTGCGCGAACGCTCCGATGGACAACATGTCTCAGTTCTCCCGTCTGCCACAGTGTCAGAGTCAAGTATCTAGAACTGGGCGGCGTGGGCCAACCAGGCGGACTCGGCGGGAAGCGCGCGCAGCGGCCGCGTCGAGACGGCGAGGATGACCGAGACGGCGCAGAGTGCGGCGCCGATGATGAGGGTCGCTTCGCGCCCGACGAACGACAGCCCGACACCGGCGACCAGTGGGGCGAGCGGCATCGCGCCCATTCCCAGCACAGCGGCGGCGCTGTTCGCGCGGCCCAGCATCGGGCTCGGGGTGGCGACCATGAAGTAGCCCATCAGTGCGGCATTGACCGCGGGGATGAAGAACACCACTGCGCCGAGCACGACCGCGAGCCAGATGGGCGCGTGCACGGGGATGAGGCCGAAGACTCCGACCGTCGACACCAGCAGCCCTGCGATGATGATGGTGCCTGCCCGCACGCGAGAGACGAGAAGCGGCGCGAGCAGCGCGCCGAGGAGCATGGCGATTCCCGCCCCGGTGGCGAGCAGACCGATCGTCACCGGCGAGTGGCCCTGCTGCTGCAGCGCGTAGATGACCGTCGCGATCGCGTGTGGAAGCCCACCGACGGGGCGTGGAACGTTGGCTCTCCGGAGCATCCGATCGTTGATGAAGTGCTCGGCGGCGTGCTCATGAATTCGCTCGCTGACGATCACGTCGATATGGTGCGGCGCGTCCTGGTGTGGGCGCCGGAGTACGTCTCGGGGCGAGACCCGGAGGTGCACGGGACGTTCTCGCAACGCAGCATGCGCCTGACCGCTGCAGAGTTCGGTGAGGTTGAACGGCGAATCCAAGAGGTGATCAAAGAGGTCGAGGACGCGGCGGACCCCGATGACCCCGAGGCTCGCTTATGGTCCCTCGACATCGTTGCCGCTGACGACCTGATCTGAGCCGCGCGACGTGTCCCTGCCGCGCAGCTCGTGTCCGTGCACCTTCGTAGGATGAGCAGGTGGTCTTCTCGTACGCGGCGCTTCGCCGCTTCCCCGATGTCGAAGCGCCGAATCTGCAGGCGTGGGATGCCACGGACGAGCTCCTTGTGCAGCACGCGCTCGCCGCGGGGGTGGCAGGGGAAGAGATCGCCATCGTCGGTGACGAGTACGGTGCGATCACGCTCGCGCTGGCGGATGCGGGGCTAGCCGGCCTTCGCGTGCACCAGGATCTTGCGACGGGAAGACGGGCTCTCGCGCGCAACGCCGAGGCGCTCGGGTTGGCGGGGTTCCGCTCGCACGAACTCGAGGCGTCATTGTTCGAGGGCGCGAGGCTCGTGCTGCTGCAGCTGCCGAAGTCGCTCGCTGAGCTTGCAGAGATCACGGATGCCGTCGCTCGCTGGGCCGCACCAGAGGTGACGCTCATTGCCGGCGGACGCGTGAAGCATATGACTCTGACGCAGAACGAGGTGCTCGCGCGCAGTTTCGAGCACGTGCAGCCGCAGCGCGCTGAGCGCAAGTCGCGGCTGATCGTGGCGTCTTCTCGCCGTGAGGTCTCAGCCTCGCCGCCCTTCCCCGTTACCGCGCGCATCGAGGTGCCGGGGCGCGACGAGCTGTTGACCGTGGTCGCCCACCGAGGTGCTTTCGCCGGCGCGAAGCTCGACATCGGCACGCGCGTGCTGCTCGAGGTGCTGGTGGCGGCTGGAACCGGGGCGACGGTCGTTGACCTCGGCTGCGGCACCGGAGCGCTTGCGGCGACCTACGCGCTCACCCATCCTGAGGCCCGCGTCATCGCCACCGATCGCTCGGCGGCAGCCGTAGCATCCGCTCGCGCGACGATGCACGCCAACGGGGCCATCGTCGACGTCGCCCACGACGACGCCGGCTCAGAAATTCCCGATCAATCGGTAGATCTGGTGCTGCTCAATCCGCCATTCCACCTCGGCGCGAGCATCCATACGGGAGCTGCCACGCGTATGTTCGAGGCCGCCGCGCGCATCCTCAAGCCCGGGGGTCAACTGCTCACCGTTTACAACTCGCACCTCGCGTACAAGCACGAGCTGAGCCGTGTGGTCGGCGCGAGCGAGCAGCTGCACCGCACGTCGAAATTCACCGTCACGCGAAGCATCCGCCACTGAATTCCTTCTTCGCCGCAGATTGTCGACATTAGACAGAGCTCGGCATCTTTGTTACGTTGGAATGTAGGCCAATTGGCCTGAGACCAGTCCGCGAACACGTCGTAGGTTCGAATTGATTCATGCTGGGAAGCGACGTGGGCGTAAGGTCGATGCTTTTACGGGGGAGCAGGATCCCCTTCTCGTGCCGCCCGCAAGGCAATGTCGAACGGCCCTGAGCATCACCCGGACGTAACCGAAGTGCGCTCCCGAAACCCGAAGAATCGGTGAGCCGCCAGGGGAAACGTGACTGAAACCGCACTTGAAGCGCGCCATCTTTTCAAAGTGTTCGGACGCAATCCGAAGCAAGCAGTACAGCGACTGAAGGCCGGCGCCTCTCGCACCGAGGTGCAAGATGCCGGAACCGCCGCCGTCATCGATGCCAGCTTCACCGTCAACAAGGGTGAGATCTTCGTGATCATGGGACTGTCCGGATCGGGCAAGTCCACGATCATCCGCATGCTCAACGGGCTGCACGACATCACTGACGGCTCCGTCGTGGTGGGCGGCGACGAGATCGCCGGAGTCTCGGCATCCCGCCTGCGCGAGATCCGCCGCGACAACGTGTCGATGGTGTTCCAGCACTTCGCACTGCTGCCGCACCGCACCGTCGCCGAAAACGTCGCCTATCCGCTCGAGCTCAAGGGCGTGGCCAAGGCAGAGCGCCTGGCGAAGGCCAACGAGGTCATCGAGATGGTCGGGCTCACCGGCTGGGGCGACAAGCTGCCGTCGCAGCTGTCCGGCGGAATGCAGCAGCGCGTCGGCATTGCTCGCGCGCTCGCCGCAGACACCGAGATCCTGCTGATGGACGAGGCGTTCAGCGCGCTCGACCCACTGATCCGCCGCGAGATGCAGGAGCAGCTGGTCGAACTGCAGGCCAAGCTGCAGAAGACCATCGTCTTCATCACGCACGACCTGAACGAGGCGATGTTCCTCGGCGACCGGATCGCCGTGATGCGCGATGGCCGGATCGTGCAGATCGGCACGCCGGAAGACATCCTCACGGATCCCGCCAACGACTACGTCGAGCAGTTCGTGCAGGACGTCGACCGCGCTCGTGTGCTCACCGCCGCGAACGTCATGGAACTGCCGCGCCCGTTCGTGCCCAGCACCGGCGGCCCCCGCACCGCGCTGCGTCAGATGCGCGATGCGTACTCCTCCGCGGCGTACGTCACTGACCGTGACCGCAAGCTGCTCGGCGTCGTCTTCGACCGCGACGCGGTCAAGCTCGTGCGCAAGGGCGAGACGTCGCTGTCGTCGATCATCAAGCCGGTTCCGCAGAGTGTCTCCGAAGACGAAGTGCTCATGAACCTGTTCGTTCCCGCCGTGGAGTCGCCGTTGCCGCTCGCCGTCGTCGATGCCGAGGAGCGCCTGGTCGGCGTCATCCCCCGCATCACGCTGCTCGCCGCCCTCGGCCCCGGCCCGAACTCGACCGAGGAGATCACGCTGCCCATGCCTCCTGTCTCGCGCGACGAGATCGCCGCAGTACTCGGAGAGGCGGATGCCGCCGTCACGGGAGCATCCGCAACGGAAGGCGAGGTGCGCTGATGGACGGTTTCCGTATTCCGATCGGTGAGTGGGCGGCCGCTGCCGTCAGCTGGATCAAGAACAACCTCGAGGGCCTGCTCGATGCCATCTCGTTCATCGTCAAGTTCCTCGTCAACGGGCTGACCGATGTGCTGCTCGGCACGCCGATCGTCGTGCTGATCCTCATCGCCGCGCTCATCGCCTGGGCAGTCCGCTCAGCCTGGATGGCCGTCGGCACCATCGTGTCGTTCGTGCTGATCCTCAGCATGAACCTCTGGGTTCCGGCGATGCAGACGCTCTCGCTGGTGATCGTCGCCGCGATCGTCGCCGTGCTCATCGCGATTCCGCTCGGCATCTGGTCGGCGCGCAATGATACGGTGCGCGTGGTCCTGAAGCCCATCCTCGACTTCATGCAGACCATGCCGGCGTTCGTGTACCTGATCCCCGCGATCGTGTTCTTCAGCATCGGCGTGGTCCCCGGCCTCGTCGCCACCGTGATCTTCGCGCTGCCTCCTGGCGTGCGCATGACCGAACTCGGCATCCGCGGTGTGGATTCCGAGACGGTCGAAGCAGGCCAGGCCTTCGGCGCGACGCCAGGTCAGGTGCTGCGCGGCATCCAGCTCCCGCTCGCGATGCCGACGATCATGGCCGGTGTCAACCAGGTCATCATGCTCGCCCTGTCGATGGCCGTCATCGCCGGTATGGCCGGCGCCGATGGCCTCGGAAAGATGGTCGTAGAGGCGATCTCGACCGTCAACATCGGCAAGGGCGTCGAGGCAGGCCTCGGCGTCGTCCTCCTCGCCGTCTTCCTCGACCGCGTGACTGCGGCCCTCGGAGCCCCGAACGAATTCCGCTCGTCACTGCTCGGGATGCTGGCGCGCAAGCGCACAGCGAACGGCACAGAGAAAGCGGATGCTGCGGCAAAGCTGCAGTCCGAGCTCGTCGACCAGACGGCCAAAGGTCAGCGCCGAGCGGCATCCTGACCCACTAGACCCATACGAAACGCAGCAGAACATACGAAAGGAAGCACCATGAAGAAGTTCCGGCACATCACAGCCATCGCAGCAATTGGAATCACCGCATCCCTGGCCCTCGCGGGTTGTGCGACGGGCAACGACACCGCAGGCGGAGACGCCTCCGGCAACGAAGGCGGAGACAAGGGCACCATCACCCTCGGATTCCTTCCCTCGTGGACTGACGGCCTGAGCATGGCGTACCTGCTCCAGGACCAGTTCGAGAAGCTCGGTTACACGGTCGAGATGCAGACGCTCACCGAAGCAGGCCCGCTCTACACCGGCCTCGCCCAGGGCGACGTCGACATGTACCCCTCCGCATGGCCTGAGGTCACGCACGTGGAGTACATGAACGAGTACGGCGACGACCTCGAAGACCTCGGCGCGTACTACGACAACGCCAAGCTCACGATCGCTGTCCCCAGCTACTCGGAGCTCGAGTCGATCGAAGACCTCAAGGGCAACGCCGCGCTGCTCGATGGCAAGATCATCGGCATCGAGCCCGGTGCAGGCCTCACCCGCCAGACGCAGGAAGACATGATGCCCGCGTACGGGCTCGACGGCGAGTACACGCTCGAGACCTCGTCGACTGCGGCGATGCTCACCGTTCTCGGTGAAGCGATCGACAAGCAGGAAGAAGTCGTCGTCACGCTGTGGCGTCCGTTCTGGGCCAACAGCGCCTACGACGTGAAGGACCTCAAGGACCCGCTGGGCGCCATGGGTGAGGCGGAGACGCTGAACTTCCTTGGTCACAAGGGCTTCGCTGAGCAGTTCCCCGAGGCGGCTGAACTCGTCGGGAAGATCAAGCTCGATGACGACCAGTACGGTTCGCTCGAGGACCTCGTCGTCAACGAGTTCGGTGAAGGCCAGGAGGCCGACGCTGTCGACAAGTGGCTCGAGGAGAACGGCGACCAGTTCGACTGGGTCGTCAAGAAGTAGTCACTTCCTCGTGGGGCGTCGTCCCGGTTGCTGAGCCTGTCGAAGCACCGGGGTGGCGCCCTCTCTCGTCGTCCCGGTTGCTGAGCCTGTCGAAGCACCGAAGAGACGGATTCGCCGCGTCAGTCGCCCGCGCTGATCTCTTTCGCGACCTGCTTCTCGAGCACTTCGACAGCCTGGTCGCTGAGCACGATGAGCCCGTCGAGCTCTTCGCGCACGCGCTTGTAGGCGATGTTGCGCTCTGCCTGCGTGGCGGAGTCGTCGACGGCGACCTTCAACAGCGTCTGTGCGCGATCGAGCTTCTTGCGCTCGGCCTCGCTGAAGGTCGAGGTGCGCAGGCGCTTGGCCTCTTTCTCGGCGACGTCGAATGCGACGGCGGCATTGCCGACGGCATCCAGATACTCCGAGACGCGCTGTTCGCTCACCTTGCTGTCGGCAGACGCGGGGCGCAGAGCATCCGCCGTCTTCTTCGCCCGCAGGAATGCGGCGGTCAGCGGCTGACGGCCATCGCTCATCGCGGGGTACGCGATGAGCTTCGCGACGTCGAGCTCGTAGTCGAGCCAGCGGGCGGTGAGTTCGTCATGCTCGGCGAACAGGCGCTCGAGCAGCTCGTTCGACGAGAGCTGCGTGTCGGGCACGGCATCTTTCGGCGCCGGCAGCACCTGTCCGCGCGCCGCGAGCTGCGCGGCCTTCAGCTCGCCCTTGAGGCGCAGCGTCTCGAGGCGTCGCTCGTGCCGGCGCTTCGCGCCCTGCTCCCACGCCTTCGCGGCTCCCCCGGCCATAGCCAGGATCGGGAAGATGACCCACCAGGGCACGTGGCCGAGCCATTCGAAAAGCGGTTCCATGATGCCATCAGCCTACTGCTGTGGATCGTCGGCGACCGGGCGAAATCAGCCCAGCGGGCCAGGTGCTGGCATCGCGCCGTCTGCCGTGTCAGGATGACCACGACTCGGCTCGACGAGCCCAGAGAGTGAGGAGCAGACATGCAACTGGCCATGATCGGACTCGGCAGGATGGGCGCGAACATCGTTCGCCGTCTGATGAAGGATGGCCACGAGTGCGTCGTCTACGACGTGAACCCGGATGCTGTCGCCGCTCTCGTCGCAGAAGGCGCAACCGGCGCCGACAGCATGGCAGATCTTGCGGCGAAACTGGCACCGACCCGCGTCGTGTGGATGATGGTGCCCGCGTCGCTCACCGGATCGGTGGCCGAAGAGGTGGCGGCGGTGCTCGAGAAGGGTGACATCCTCATCGACGGCGGCAACTCGAACTATCGCGACGACGTGCGTCGTGCGAAGGCGCTGCGCGAGAAGGGCATCGAGTACGTCGACATCGGCACCAGCGGCGGTGTCTTCGGGCTCGAGCGCGGGTACTGCCTCATGGTCGGCGGCACGGACCGCGCTTTCGCGTACATCGAGCCCATCTTGAAGACGATCTCGCCCGGACCCGGAGAGATCGAGCGCACACCCGGCCGCACCGGAGAGCTCGCATCTGAGGAGCAGGGGTACCTGCACTGCGGCCCGGCTGGCTCAGGTCACTTCGTGAAGATGGTGCACAACGGCATCGAGTACGGCATCATGGCCTCGATCGCCGAGGGGCTCAACCTGCTGCAGAATGCGGATGCCGGAATCCGCGAAGCCGAGCACTCCGCCGAGATCGCACCGCTCGAGGAGCCGGAGTTCTACCAGTTCCCGATCGAGACCGACAGGGTCGCAGAGCTCTGGCGTCGCGGCTCGGTGATCTCGTCGTGGCTGTTGGATCTCACCGCTGCCGCGCTGACCGAGAACCCCACGCTCGATGGGCTCGCCGGTCGCGTCTCGGACTCGGGAGAGGGCCGATGGACGGTCAAGGCGGCCGTCGACGTCGGTGTGCCCGTCCCCGTGCTCTCGGCCGCGCTGTTCGAGCGCTTCGCTTCTCGCGGTGAGGATCGATTCGCCAACCAGGTGCTGTCGGCTATGCGTCTGCAGTTCGGCGGCCACCAGGAGCTTCCGGCCGGTGACGTGCTCGAGGCGGGCGGGCGCAAGTCCGACGCCGGCTGAGCTGGGCGCGGCGGGCTGCGCGCGCGGCTTCTCCGTTGCTGCCTGCGACACAGGTGTCAGTCCCGATCACAGATCTCAGTCGAAAACAGCTGTTTCAGGCTGGCATCCGTGATCTGGGCTGACGCCTGTCCCGGCATCCGGCATGTGTACCCGGCAGGGGGTGCGCCCCGCGCAGCAGCACGTGGGCGTCTGAACGACTGAGGGGCGGGGACGCGTTCAGCGCCCCAGCTTCTCGGCGCATGGCACGCAGAGCTCGGCGAACGGGCGCACGCGCAGGCGCGCGATCGGGATGCGGCGACCGCAGTTCGCGCAGACGCCGTAGGTTCCGGCATCCATTCGGGCCAGCGCCGCGTCGACCTGTCCGAGTTCTTCACGCGCCCCGTCGAGAAGTCCGTTCAGGCGCGACCATTCTGCCGAAAGCGGCACGCCCTCGGGGTCGTGCTCGTCGTCGTCGCTCTGGCTGCTGCGGTCGTGGGTGAGCTGGGCGAGCGTGGCGTCGAGCGCCGCCGTGCGATCGCTCGCCTCGCGGCGCAGCGCCTCGAGCAGGGGTCGCAGTTCGTCGTCACTCATGCCCATACCTTAGGCCCGTGCACGCGCCTGCGCACCGGACCGTCCCGACATGACCCGACACCCGTCAGTCCAGATCACACCCGTCAGCCGAAACCGGCCCATCCGGCCATGCAAGTGTCGAAGAGGCTGACAAGTGTCAGAAGAACCTAGCCGAACAGCAGCGACAGCACGGTCGAGCCGCCGCCGATGAGGATCAGCGAGATGATCGTGGCCCACGCGATCACGCGCATGCGCCGGGTGCGGCGCTCGCCGAGGCGTCCGTAGTCGTCGTCGATGTTGTCGACCTCGTCGCTCACGCAGTCGGCTCCGCTACGGTCGGACCGAACGCCGCAGGGAGCGTCGCCTGAGAGGTCTCACGCAGCTCGGCAGCGCTGACCGTGAACAGTCCCGTCACCTCGAGGTCGCTGACGGTGTCGGTGACGCCGATGCGCAGCACCGGGTAGTCGCGTCCCTCGCACAGGCCACGGAACTTCACGTCGTCCTCGCGCGGCACGGTCACGATGACGCGGCCGGTCGATTCCGAGAAGAGAGCGGATGCTGCATCCACCCCGTCGCGCTCCATGAGCTCGGTCAGCCACACGCGGGCGCCGATGCCGAAGCGCATGACGCCCTCGGCGAGCGCCTGGGCGAGGCCACCCTCTGACAGGTCGTGCGCGGAGGAGATCAGCCACTCGTCGCGCGCTGCGCCGATGAGCCCGGCGAGACGCTTCTCAGCAGCAAGATCCACCGAAGGGGGGAGGCCGCCGAGGTGCTGGTGCACGGTCTCGGCCCACGCCGAACCCGAGAGCTCGGTCGAGGTCGTGCCGAGCAGGTAGATGTTCTGGCCTTCGTCCTGCCAGCCAGACGGGATGCGACGGGAGACGTCGTCGATGATGCCGAGCACGCCGACGAGCGGGGTCGGGTGGATCGGGGTGTCACCGGTCTGGTTGTAGAACGAGACGTTGCCGCCGGTGACGGGGGTGCCGAGCTCGTAGCATCCATCGGCGAGGCCGTCGACGGTCTGCCCGAACTGCCACATGACCTCGGGGTTCTCAGGGGATCCGAAGTTCAGGCAGTCGGTGATCGCGGTCGGGGTCGCGCCGGTGACGGCGACGTTGCGGTACGCCTCGGCGAGGGCCAGCTGCGCACCCGCGTAGGGGTCGAGCTGGCAGTAGCGACCGTTGGCGTCGGTCGAGATCGCAAATCCCAGGCCGGACTCCTCGTCGACGCGGATCATGCCGGCGTCATCGGGGAAGGCCAACGCGGTGTTTCCGCCGACGTAGTAGTCGTACTGGTTGGTGATCCAGCGGGTGTCGGCGAGGTTCGGCGAACCCACCAGCGCGAGGAACTGCTCGCGCAGCACCTCGGCGTCGTCGGTGCGAGGCAGCAGTTCTGCAGCATCCGCCTGCAGCGCGTCGATCCACGTCGGGTAGGCGACCGGACGGTCGTAGACCGGGCCGTCGACCGCGACGGTCGAGGGGTCGACGTCGACGATGCGCTCGCCCTGCCAGTCGATGACGAGGCGGCCGTCTCCGGTGACCTCGCCGAGCACGCTGGTCTCGACGTCCCACTTGTTGACGACCTCGAGGAAGGCCTCCAACTTCGAAGGAGCCACGATCGCCATCATGCGCTCCTGCGACTCCGACATGAGGATCTCTTCAGCCGTCAGTGAAGGGTCGCGCAGCAGCACGTTGTCGAGCGAGACGTGCATGCCGCTGTTGCCGTTGGCGGCGAGCTCGCTGGTCGCGCATGAGATTCCCGCGGCTCCGAGGTCTTGGATCGCCTCGACGAGTTCGGCCTTGTAGAGCTCGAGGCAGCACTCGATGAGCACCTTCTCGGCGAAGGGGTCGCCGACCTGCACGGCCGGGCGCTTGGTCGGGCCGCCGTCGTCGAAGGAATCGGATGCCAGGATGCTGGCGCCGCCGATCCCGTCGCCGCCCGTGCGAGCACCGAAGAGCACGACCTTGTTGCCGACGCCCTCGGCGTTCGCGAGCTTGAGGTCTTCGTGGCGGAGAACGCCCACCGCCAGCGCGTTCACGAGCGGGTTGGCCTGGTAGACCGAGTCGAAGACGGTCTCGCCGCCGATGTTCGGCAGGCCCAGGCAGTTGCCGTAGAACGAGATGCCGCTGGTGACGCCGTGCACGACGCGGGCGGTGTCGGGGTGGTCGATGGCGCCGAAGCGGAGGGCATCCATCACAGCGACTGGGCGTGCGCCCATCGAGATGATGTCGCGCACGATTCCGCCGACGCCGGTCGCTGCGCCCTGGAACGGCTCGATGAAGGAGGGGTGGTTGTGCGACTCAGCCTTGAATGTGACGGCCCAGCCCTCACCGACGTCGACGACGCCCGCGTTCTGGCCCATGCCGACCATGAGACGTTCCTTCATCTCGTCGCTGACCTTCGCGCCGAAGCGCTTCAGATAGTTCTTCGACGACTTGTAGGAGCAGTGCTCGGACCACATGACCGAGTACATGGCCAGCTCGCCCGAGGTGGGGCGACGGCCGAGGATCTCGCGGATGCGGGCGTACTCGTCATCCTTCAGCCCGAGGGCGCCGTAGGGCTGCTCTTTCTCGGGCGTCGCCTCGGCATTCGAGACGGAGTCGGGGACGTGCTGACGAGCGGATGCTTCGGGGGCAGTGGTCACGCGCGCTCCAAAGGGCAGAGAAAAGGTGGCGGGGCAGTCCCAGTCTACCGACGACCGCCGTTGGCGCGTCACGGACCGACACGAGAAGTGCGCGCGCGGCGATGCGTCCATAGATTGGTGTGACCCGCTGCGAAGGAGTCACCGTGACCGAGATCCAGACCACCACCTCAGGCAGCCTGCCGCGCACACAGGCGCTGCTCGATGCCAATGCTTCGCGGGCGCTCGCGGATGACGGCTTCACACTGGAGTCGACGCCGCAGTTCGAGGAGCTGATCGGTGATGCCGTCGCCGACGTGGTCGAGCGGCAGCGTCGCGCCGGGATCACGCAGCCCGGTGATGGCGAGTTCGGCAAGGCGTCGTCGAGTTCGGTGGACTACGGCGCCTGGTGGGGCTACTCCTTCCAGCGTGTGAACGGCCTCTCGCTCACCGAGGTCAATCCGTTCAACGAGCCGGCGCGTCAGTCTTCGCCGGGGAACGTCGTTCTGACGAGCTTCCTCGACCGTCGTGACCGCCGGGCGTTCGCCGAGGCCTACGTCGACCCGGTGGCGGGAATCGGCACCGGCCGCACAGCGACGGCGTTCCCCACCACGACGGGGCCGATCACGTATCGCGGGCAGGATGCTGTCGCTGCTGACATCGCGCACCTTCGCGCTTCATTGCGGGAGGGCGAGCAGGGCTTCCTGACGGCGATCGCCCCCGGCTCTGCCGCGCGCATCCGCAACGAGTACTACGCGAGTGACGAAGAGCACATCCAGGCATGGGCCGAGGCGCTGCGTGAGGAGTACCGTGCGATCGTCGATGCGGGCCTCATCCTGCAGATCGATGACCCGTCTCTCGCAGAGAACTGGGATCAGATCACGCCCGAGCCGTCGGTCGCCGATTACCAGGCCTTCACCCGCATCCGCGTCGAGGCGATCAACCGCGCGATCGAGGGGCTCCCGAAGGAGCAGATCCGGCTGCACCTGTGTTGGGGATCATGGCACGGACCCCACTCCACTGACATCGAGGTGAAGCACATCCTTCCGGTGGTCCTGCAGGCGAAGGTCGGATCGATCTCATTCGAGGCCGCGAACGCTCGCCACGAGCATGAATGGGCGCAGTGGGCGGATGCCGCCGCATCCGGCCTCATCCCCGACGACCTCGTGCTGGTTCCCGGCGTCGTCGGCCACTCGACGAACCTCATCGAGCACCCCGACCTGGTCGCTCAGCGCATCGGTCGCTTCACGAACATCGTCGGCGCAGACCGCGTCATCGCCTCGACCGACTGCGGTCTCGGTGGCCGCGTGCACCCCGACATCGCCTGGGCGAAGCTTGAGGCGCTCGGCGAGGGCGCGCGGCGCGCCGCCCGCGCTCTCTGAGCCGCCCCGCCCCCCGCCTCGCCCCGCCCCCCGCCCCGCCGCCCGCGCCCCCGCCCACGCGCGCGTGGGATGGATTTCGGGCCTCGAGTGGCCTGTTGAGCCGTGTTTTCCATCCCGTGCGCGTGAGTCAGGGCCGCGGCGTCAGCGGCGGGAGCGGTCGATGACGCGCCAGGTCAGTGGCAGCAGCCCCGCCATCGCGACGATCTTGATCGCGTCTCCGATCAGGAACGGAACGACGCCCAGCGCGAGCGCGGTGGCCAGGTCAACGCCGAGGAACGCGGCCAGCCACGGCACGCCGAACGCGTAGATCGTCAGTGATCCGAGGCTCGCAAGGCCCAGCGTCGACCACACGTTCCGGTCGGAGCGACGACGAGCCAGGATGCCGACGATGAGGGCGGCAACGACGTATCCGACGATGTAGCCGAACGACGAGAACGCCCATCCCGCTGACCCGTTCGCGAACAGCGGCACCCCGATCAGGCCGAGGGTGAGGTAGAGCCCCGCGCTGATTCCGCCGCGCAGGGGACCAAGGCTCGCGCCGGTGAGAAGCACCGCGAAAGTGGCCAGTGACAGCGGCACCGGCGTGAACGGCAGCGGGATCGCGATGTAGCCGGCGACGGTGATGAATGCGGTGCCGATGAGCACCAGGGTGACATCGCGAACGCGCGCACCGGGCACGAGATCGGCGAGCACGGGGACGCGCGGGGCATGGGTCGCGATTGCGGACATGGTTCCTCCTGAACGACGTTCACTAGAACAGTGTTCACCTGAACACCGTTCGGTAGAGTAGCACTATGAACGCACCCGCTCGCAACGACAAGGAAACCGTCGTCGCCGCAGCCATGCGCGTGCTGGCAGAGAATGGGCTGCCCGGGCTCTCGATGCGGCGCATCGCTGACGAGCTCGAGGTGCAGGTCAGCGCGCTGTACTGGCACTTCCCCAACAAGCAGGCGCTGCTCGCCGCCGTGAGTGCGCAGATCGCGGGTGCGTCGACAGCATCCGATCAGATGGATGCTGTCGCTCGCGGCCTGCGCGACCGACTTCTCGCCCACCGTGACGGTGCCGAGATCGTATCGAGCTCACTCGCGCTCGGAATGCTCGACCTGCCTGCTCGTGCCGAGCTGGTGCGCGCCGCGCGAGAGATCGGGCTGGATGCCGCGGCCGCCGAAGTCGCCGCCGACACCGTCGTGCACTACGTGATCGGGTACACGTTCCACGAGCAGCAGCGCCTGCACGCGGCGGTCGTGGGCGCAGCGGATGCCTCGGTCGACCTCGTCCCCGCGGGCGCACAGCACGGCAGCGATGATTTCGCCGCCGGCCTCGCGATGGTCATCGCTGGCGTGCACGCTTCGGCCAGCATCCGATGAGCGCGCACTGAGGCGAGTCAGCGCTCGCGCAACAGAACTCAGCGCGCGCGCAACAGAACTCAGTGCTCGCGCAACAGAACTCAGTGCTCGCGCAACAGAACGCTGGTCGCTCCCTGAGCAGAGATCGTGAGAGTGTCTGCTTCGCAGGTGAAGATTCCGGTGGTCACAGAGAACTCCTCGTGAGGGGCCTGCATGGTCATCTCCTGCCCGTTCACCAGCATCGTCATGGTGAGCACTGAACCTGCCGCGGTCTCTGTCGTCGTCAGCGTATCGCCGCTGACCGAATAGGTCGCCAGGTCTTCGCCGTTGCGCACCATCGTCGCCATGCTGCCCTCGTGGGTTGCGACGGTCGTCCACTCGTCGAAGGCGGCCGCCGAGGTGCCGTCCGGGTGGTAGCTGACGATCGCCCAGCCGGTGACGCTGCGGACCTCGCCGCCGGCCTGTTCCAGCAGGGCTTTGAAAACATCGTTGTCGAGGTACCAGGTGCCGTAGAGGCACGCCTCACCGGTGAGGATCTCGTCATCGGAGTTCTCGGCGGCATCGTCTTCGTCGTCGACCTCTTCTGGCGCAGCGGTAGAGGTCGACGATCCCGCCGTGCTTGACGCCTGCGTCTGGTCTTCGTCTTCACCGCATCCGGTCAGCGCCAGCATCGTCAGCATGGCGAGTGCCGCAGCTGCACTGCGCACTCGCACCGACGGCATCAGGCGTCGGCTCCTGCCGCGGTGCCGGGAAGCGCCGGGCCTGCCGCGGTCTGTACCGGCACACCCTCCCACACGGTGCGGTCGGCGAGGAATCCATTGCCGGCCCACTGCGCGGGTGCGACGGCGGTGTTCCACTGGTCCTTATTGAAGGCCACGATGCCGAGCCACAGCACGGGGATCAGCCAGAAGGCGACGAAACCGGTCTCTTTGCCGAGCTTCATGCCGATTCGATACGCCGCCACGCCGCCGCCGAGGAAGAGCGCGAGAGAGAAGATGAATCCGATGCCGATCCAGCTGAGCACCACCGCGCCGCCGACGCAGTAGAGAACCAGCCACGGGCTCAGATCGCCCAGCTTGAAGAACACCATGAAGTTGTAGACGGGCACCCATGCCCGCCAGGTTCCCTGCACTCCCGCCTTCGCGAAGACCTTCGACATGAAGTAGGCCGTGAGTACGTAGGCCAGCACAGCGAAGATGACCATGCCGACCATGGCAGCCATGTAGGCGGCGAGCAGTCCTGAGTATGCGTCCATCGGTTCCCCCTTGAATCGGTTGCATCAGCGTCCGCCATGCAACCAGGGTCCGCTCACAGACCGCTCACGCGGACCGAACGGTGCGGCCACGAGGCGGGTGCGGTCGCGTGTGAGCGCTCTGTGAGCGCCACCTGCTGAACTGCGCGACGAGGGAATCATAGAGAGCAGGGGGACAACCATGAGGCACAGATCTGCACGGATCACCGGTGGTGCGCTGGCCGTGGTGATCGCGGCGATGCTGACCGGATGCTTCGCGAATCCGCTCGATGCGTTCGTCGAGAATGTGACGGAAGAGACCTCGAAGAATGCGGCGGAGGAGATGATCGAAGGGCTGACCGGTGGCGAAGCCGGCATCGAGTTCGGTGAGCTGCCCGAGGGCTTCCCGGCGGAGGTCACCCTGGTCTCGGACAACGTGCTTCAGAGCGTGACCGTGGCCGAGGGCACGATGGTGATCGTGAGCGACCCGCGCAGCATGGAAGAGCTCCTTGCGCAGGTGAAGAAGGACTTCTCCGGTTGGGAGGAGATCGTTGCAAGCGACATGGGGGTGATCGTCAGCGCGATGTACAAGAAGGACGATTCGCTGAGTGTCGCCGTCGGCATCATGGAGGGTGGTGATGGCGAAGACAATCGGGTCACCTACACGGTCATCACACCGGAGGCGGAGTGATCGATTGACCACAGCGCCATACGGCGAACCTCGTCGGTGCTGTCGGGTCTCCCGCCGGCCAGCCGGATGTCGGCGGCGGTGGAGAGCATTCCGAGGGTCTCGGCTTCGCGGGCGAGCCTGTCGAGTGCGAGACGATCGTCGGATGCTGTTGCCACCGCGTGCCGCATGATGAATCCCAGCAGTCCGCCGCCGCCGATCCTGCTGGCCTCTTCTGTCACCGCGATCGCACCACCGGTCACATCCCTGAGCGCGTGGGCATCGTCCGCACTGCCGAGCGCGCGCAATGCCCCCACCGCCTTCACGGCGCAGTGCGCCAGCAGGCCTGCGAAGTACGTGTGCTGCGCGGTCAGGACCTGGCGCGCCGAATCGACGAGCACACGCGCCGCATCGCCGTGGCGCCCGGCAGCGTTCTGGCCCCAGGCGATTGCCCAGGCCCGCATCATGACGACCTTCGGATCGGTTTCGGCCGCGGCGGGGATGACGGCGAACCGGGCATCCGCTTCATCGGTGTGACCGGCGGCGAAGGCGGCGGCGCCGGCGAGAGCGAGGGCTGCGGGCAGCAGTCCTGACGAATCGCGCCATTGGAGATGCTGCACTGCTGAGGTTGCGAGGTCGTGAGCATGGTGCGCATCGCCGCAGAGCAGGTCGATGAGTGCCAGCCCGTACTCCCAGCTGCCGAGGGCTTCAGGGGAGTTCACCTCGGCATCGGCGAGGGCACGGTCGAAGCGGCGTCGGGTGGCGGTGATGTCGCCGGTGTTCGACAGCGCCATGATGGAGAGGAGTTCGATGAGGGCTGCTCCACCGGGAACCAGCTCGATGAGATCGTCGGGTGCGCGGTGCAGGCGCTGCAGGATCAGGGTGGCTTCTTCGATGGGGCCGGTGATGGTGGCGGCGTTCGCTGCTGTGATGAGTCCGCGTACGGCCGCTGCGTCTGTGGTGTCCTCGGGGGCGTCGGCGATCTCACTCGTCTGTCCGGCGATCACGGACCAG
Source organism: Microbacterium sp. (assembly GCF_048259935.1). Lineage (GTDB taxonomy): Bacteria > Actinomycetota > Actinomycetes > Actinomycetales > Microbacteriaceae > Microbacterium. The sequence continues at coordinate 142,976 of NZ_JBLXHF010000007.1, forward strand.
CGCATCGCATCGCGCTGCAGATGCTGCACCTCGCCCGGTTCATCGATGACGCGGAGCGCATCGGTGATGATCGCGAGTGCTGCGCACGCGTCGTGGTGGCGCAGCCCTTCGTGCTGTGCGTGTGCGAGTGCTGCGGCGGTCTGCGCTTCGCACGTCGTCGCCGTCCGCGCAGCGGTCGCGAAATGGGCGGCGGCCCTGTCGGGATCGTTCAGGGTGGATGCCGCGATGCCGGCGATACGGTGCGCGGTGGTGTTGTCGGGATCGAGGCCGATCACGGCGTGCGCGGCACGCAGCGCGAGGCGCTCATCGAAGGCGCCGAGGGCGTACTGAGCGAGCTCCAGAGTGGGGATGACGTCGACCGGCTCGCCGAGATCCAGTCGAAGGATGTGCACGTGGCGACGCACGGCGGGGAAGGCACGGCCTTCGTCGCCGCTGAGCGCTTCGATCACTTCGAGCGACAGCTCACGCCAGAGGGCATCGCTGAACTGGCTGCGCAGAAAATCACCGTCGAGCGGGTGCGAGAGGCGCAGCCACCCCGGGGCTGAGTAGACGACGACGTCGGCGCGCGCCAGCATCCGTCGTTCGGTATCGCCGAGCGCGGAGATCGGAAGTTCCCCGGCAATCGTGATCTTCGCGGCGGCCTCGATGACGGCGTCATTCAGGCCGCTGAAGCGCTCGCCGACCAGCCGGGTGAGGCGTCTGGTCGATGCCGGGTCGTCGTGCAGGTCCCAGCCGTGGTCGGTGCGCACGAGGCGCTTCTCGCGCACGGAAGCGGTGAGGATCTCGCGCAGATGCAGCGGGTTGCCCTGGGCCATGGCGAAGATCCGTGCAGCGGCTGCCGGGGTCAAAGTGCCACCGATGGTGTGCAACACCAGCTCGCGGGCGTGGTCGGTCGTGAGCGGTTCGACCGTGACCTCGGTGAGCTCGCCGCTGTCGTAGAGGGCGTGGATCTCGCTCGGGGTGCCTTCGAGATCGCTGGCAGTGAGGATCGTCGGCATGCGCGAGTTGCGGATGAGCTGGCTGATGACGAAGAGGGATGCGTCGTCGAGCTGCTCGACATTGTCGACGAGAAGCACCGTGTTCGAGCGGTTTCGGGTGAAGTGATCCACGAGCAGGGCGGGGGTCAGCCACTTCTCCGGGACGATGCCCGCGAAGATTCCGAGTGGCACGGCATGGCTGAGCGGGGTCGCGGTCAGCAACGACACGGTGCAGCGGTGCGCTTCGAAGCGGGTGCGGATGGCGCGAAGCAGATGCGTCTTTCCGATGCCGGCAGGACCGGTCAACAAAGTGGTGCGTCCATCGCGGAGCAGCGCTGCCAGAAGATCGGGTTGGTGGGAGGTGATGCTGTGGATTGCAGCATCCGGAATCTTGAGCTCAGGCTCGGACTCGACGACCGTTGCGCCGGAGAGGCGAAGGAGCGATTCTGCGGGTTGGCCCTGGAGGATGCCGAGGTGCAGGCGACTGAGCTCACTGCTCGGTTCGACACCGAGGTGTTCGGCGAATGTCGCGCGTGCGCGAGCGAAGGCGTCGAGCGCCTCTTGGGTGCGTCCGTCGCAGTAGAGGGCGGCGATCAGCTGCCCCCAGTGGCGTTCGGTGAGCGGGTTCTCTTCGACGAGCGCGTGGAGTTCGGAGAGCACCGCGGCACCTTGTCCGAGTGCGAGGTCGAGGTCGATGCGGTCTGCGAGCGCGCTCGAGCGCAGGGTGCCGAGCCGTGCGGATTCTGCTCGCAGCACGGTGTGATCGTGGAGTCCTGTGTACGCCGTCCCCTGCCAGAGGTCGAGGCCGTCGCTGAGCAGTGCGGTCGCGCGGGAGAGGTCGCCGTCGGCCAGCGAGACGCCGCCCTGCTGGACGAGGAGCTCGAAGTGAGCGGCATCCGTCTGCACGCATGCCGGGTCGATTCGGTACCCGCCGTCGGCGAGGGTGATTTCCACCGGGATCGCCGCGCGCAAGCGCGAGATGTGTGCCTGCAGGGCGTGGCCGGGATTTCGCGGCGGAGAGTGATCCCACAGCTCGTCGATCAGGTACTGCGGTGACAGCATCCGCCCGCGCGAGACGACGAGATGAGCGAGGAGTCCGCGCTGCCTGGCGCTGCCGAGAGGGTGTTCGCGGCCGTCGGTGCTGGCCGTGACCGCACCCAGTACTGAGACGTCGAGCATAGCCTCACGTCCTTCCGTCCCCATCAGGCGTCACCATATCAGTGGGTGTGGGGGCGGGATGCCGTGGCCTTGGTGGGGTGCGGTGCGCGGGGTGGGTGGGCTGGGTGGGGTGGGTGGGCTGGGTGCCGGACACTTGTCAGCCCGATTCACGGACGTCAGTGGGAATCGCGAGATTTCGGCTGGCAAGTGTGCATTCGGCTGACGGGTGTGCGGGGCTGGCCGGCGGCCGCGCCCGGCGGCCGCCTACTGCACCGACCACCCGCCGTCGCTCGCAACGATCGCGCCGTTGATGTTCACTGCGTCATCACTGAGGAGGAAGGTGATGGACGCAGCGAGCTCTTCGGCGGTCGCCAGAGCCGGGATCGCCTGCTGGAAGGGAGCCAGGCGTGCGGACCCCGCCTCAGACATGTTCGGAGGCATCGGGATGCCGGTGGCCACCCCTCCTGGTGCGACGGAGTTCACGCGGATGCCCTTCGGCCCGTACATGAAGGCTGCGGACTTCGTGACGCCGATGATGCCGTGCTTGCTGGCGGTGTAGGCATTGCCGGAGGCATTGCCGCGCACGCCTGCTTCGCTGGCGACGTTGAGGATGGCGCCGTGGCCGGCCTTCTCCATGACGGGCAGTACCGCGCGCATGAGCTTGAACGGGGCGGTCAGGTTGATGGCGATGACGCGGTCCCAGACAGCATCCGTCGTCTCGCCGGCGGGCGAGAAGTCGTCGTTGATGCCGGCGACGTTCGCGAGAGCATCGACGCGGTCGCCGGCGGCGGCGAGCACGGCGTCGATCGCGTCTTGTTTGGTGAGGTCTCCTGCGACGGCGACGATGCCGGGGACCTCTTGCGTGAGTGCATCGAGCTTCTCGGCCGAGATGTCGGCGGCGATCACGCGCCCGCCTTCACGGGCGATGCGGGATGCCGTGGCTTTGCCGATTCCGGATGCCGCACCTGTGACGATCACGGTCTTGCCGTCGAAGCGGCCAGCGGTGATCTTCTCGACCCAGCCGGCGGGGCCGGTGTCTTCAGGGATCTCGCCGCCGTTGGCTGCGCGGACGAGGTCGTCGACGACCGACTGCGGCATCTGGCCCTGGCTGAGAACAACGAGCTGCTGCAGGGGCAGGCCGAGCACGGGAGCGAGAGAATCGGGGTTGGCGCCGGACTGCGCGAGCAGGCCCTTGATGAGCTCGCCGCCTGTCTTGTCATTCAGCCATTCGCCGATGGTGGAGCGTGCGGTCAGTGCCATGATTCTCCCTTTAGTCGGCCGTATGCATGTTTCGCAACGGTACGTCTCGTTATCGAAGTCTACGCCGAAGAGGAACGGAAGTCACTGGGTGCTTGCCGCTTCGTGAGCGGTCGGACACTCTGGGAGCACCTGTCGATGAAGCGAGGAAGTGATGACCGGAAGGTGGAGGGGACGGCGCGCGCTCGTGACCGGGGCGAGCAACGGTGTCGGCAGGGAGATCGCCCGGGCACTCGCCGCGGGTGGTGCGCATGTGCTTCTTCCGGTGCGTGATCGTGGGCGCGGGGAGTCCGCGGTCCGCAGCATCCGAGAGACGATGCCGGATGCGTCGCTCGAGCTGTGCGATCTCGACCTGGCGGACTTCGCGACGGTGACGTCGCTCGGCGAGAACCTGCGCGCCGCGGGCGAGCCGATCGAGCTGTATGTGATGAATGCCGGGATCATTCTGCTCGGGGATCGCGAGCGGCATGTTTCTGCCGACGGGCACGAGCTGCATCTGCAGACGAACTTCCTCGGTCACGCTGCGCTGACACGTGAGTTGATGCCTCTGCTCCGTGCGGGGAGTGCGCGCATCGCGGTAGAGCTGAGTGTGGCGGCGGCTCGCGGCAGCCTCGACGATCTCGAGGGCGAACGGCGGTACAGCGCGTGGCGTGCGTATGCCGGGTCGAAGCGCGCGCTCGGGCTGTGGGGCGTCGAGCTGGCGCGGCAGAATGCGTTGAAAGACTGGGGTCTGGGCGTGAATCTGTGCCATCCGGGGGTCGCGCCTGACACTGGCATCGCTGCCGAGTTGCGTCGCAAGGTGCCGGGAGGAGAATTCGGCACGATGGCGCGGCTGGCGCGGTATCTGGGTAACCCTCCTGCGCACGCGGCGGAGCCCGCGTTGATGGCGCTGGAGAGGGCTGCTGCACCGGGCAGCTTCTTCGCGCCCGGTGGACCTTTCGGGCTGTCGGGCGCTCCGCGCGAGCGGCGGTTGTTCCGGTCGTTGCGGAATGAGCGGGAAGCGCGGTTGATGTGGGATCTCGCTGAGGCGGCATGCTGAGCCGCTTCGTCCGAACCAGGTGCCCGATACGCTCGATGAATGCCTCGTCCTCGCAGTGAGAAAGCCCGCCAGTCGGTGATGGCGGCGATGCGTGCTGCGGTGATGTCGGATGGTTATGAGTCGGTGACGATCGAAGGCCTCGCGGCCGAGGCGGGTGTCTCGAAGCAGACGATCTACCGCTGGTGGTCGTCGAAGGCCGCGATCCTCGGTGAGGCGCTGCTGGAGGGCTCGCTTCCTTCGCCTGAGCTGCCGGTGTCGGAGGATCTGGCGGAGGATCTGCGGGCCTGGTTCTCGGCGATGTCGTCGCAGGCCGAGCATCTTGCGAGCGTCGAGGTTGCGCGGGCGCTGATCGCGGTGACCGCGACGGATGCTGCGCTCGGTCTCGCTCTTAATAAGAGGCTTGCTGATCCGATCATCGAGCAGGTCGTCTCGCGCCTTCGGACGGCGCAGGATGCGGGGGACGTGAGGCGCGACGTCGACGTCGCGGTCGTCGCGGACCAGTTCATCGCAATGTCGTCGTACGCGGCACTGCTGGGTAGACCGCTCGATGAGGCGCGGGTGGATGCTGTGGTCGAGGTGCTGATGCGGGGGATCGGGGCGCGCTGAACTTCGATTCCGCAGGCAACCAGCGCCTCCACCAACGGTTTGACGCCGCGGCCCCGCGACACGCAGTGATCATCAGCCCTGGGCCCGTGCGTCCCACGGATTCACGAGATCGACACCGGTTCCCACGAAGTCGCTGAGGTTGCGCGTTGCGAGCGTGCCGTCGGATCCGACGACGATGGCCGCGATCTGTGCGTCGGCAATGCTGATCGGACTTCCGGCGGCTGTGCGTGCCGCGATTACGGCTCCGTAACCGAGCGCCGTCGCCGTGGTGAAGGGCAGAATGCGATCATCGAAGCCGTCGAGCGCGAGATGGAACGCATCCGCGAGTTGGGTCCGGCGTATGCCAGCGGGCAGCAGCGCGATTCCCGCTGCGATTTCGCCGACGGTGATCGTCGTCGTCCATATCTCTCCACGCGGGAGGCCATCGAGCCAGGCAACGACATCCGAGTTCGGCTCCGCACGCATCACCTCGGAGACGACGTTGGTGTCAAGGACTATCACGTCAGATCGACGTGTTCGGGAAAGTCGGTGCGTCCGGGAATCGCCGGTGCGTCGAGGCCGGTGAAGGTTGCCGCGAGGAAGCTGCCGAACCCGCGCTCGCTGTCGATGCCCTTCGTCGCGGCCGTCAGGATGGTGCGAACTTCCGCTTCCATCGACCGGCCCTCTCGTGCCGCGCGCACCTTCAGCGCGCGCACGACGTCATCGTCGAGCCCACGGACTGTGATCGTCGACATGATGCCCCCTGACTGCAGTGCTGTCATTGCTTTCACAAGTGTACTTCCGAGAAGATCATGTGTCGACGGTAGCGAGGGCCTCTGACACGGCGGGCCGCGCGCGTAGGCTCAAGGTATGAACAAGAACAGCGTCTGGACCATCGTCGGTGTCGTCGTCGCGGTCATCGTCGCGTGGTTCGTGGTCAGTGCGCTGTTCTCGGTGCTCTGGTTCATCGTCAAGCTCGCGCTCGTGGCCGTGGTCGCCGTGGTCGTGTACCTCGTGCTTCGTGGAGCGTTCAGCAAGCACGAGTGACGCGCACCCCGTTGAGCGCGACATGGATGCGAGCGATTGCGTAACCCACTCCGCTACCGCAGCGCTTCCCGTGCGAACAGCACCAGATCGGGGTCGTCGGCTCGCGGTCGGCTGCGCCGTGACGACCCGCCGAGCAGGTCGAGCACCTGCCACGCGTGAAAGGTGGCGTGGTCGATATCCAGCGGAGTGAACATGCGACCACTCGCCGACCGCCACCCGCATATCTCCAGCCCGAAGGCGACGGCCCGCCAGCGGTCGTTGCGCGGGGTGCCGTCCGCGATCGCCAGCAGAAGCAGAGTCGCAGCATCCGTCTCGGCATCGCTGAGCTTGCGGTAAAGGCCGGTCGCCACGAGACGCAGCTGCAGCTGCGGATCGGTCAGTGCCTTCTTGGCGGCGGCGCTCAGCAGCAGTCGGCCCTTCTGCATGCGCACGAGACCCATCCGCTGCGCTGTCTCGCGCAGGTTGGCGATCGGCGGCGTCAGGTCTTCGCGGTTGCCCTTCCCGATCCAGTCGTCGGCCCAGCCGAGCGCTGTCATGCCTGCCAGCACGGTGGCCGGCGGCATCCATCCGGCAGCGGTGAGCGCGAGACCGTCCTGGCCGATGGCATCCATCAACCAGGCGAACGGGCGGACGATGCGCGCGGCCGCCTCGGCGTCGATTTCGGTCGGTTCGAGAATGCCGGTGGCGTGCAGGTGCTGGCGCAGTTCCGCGCGGATCGGCAGCGGGAGCGCGGATGCCAGGGATGCGATCGGCGACGCCTCGTCGATGTCTCCGGGGCGACGGTGCCGATCGGACTTGACGAGTCCGGACATGTCGCTCGGGGAGATACCCGATTCCTCGGGGTTGAACAGCAGGTTCAGCTCACCCTGGATGCCTACGAGGTCGAACGCGTCTGGGCTGGTCGGCGCCCACGGTCCGACGGTGGCGCGGATCCACGCGGTGATCTCCTCGTGCTCCGGATGCTGCGGATCGGCCGCGATGGCGAGCTTCTCGGCGTACCCGCCCGGGCCACCAGAGTCCTCGAACGGGCCGCGACCTGCGCCATCGAGCAGCACGACCGGCGCGAGGAGGGCTTCATCCGGCATCCGCTCCACGACGTCGATCCGGTGCACCCACCCGTCGCCGAAGTCGTACTCGTACCAGAGCGAGTCCAGCTTGAGGGAGTCCACGTTGCCGAGGACGTCGCCGACGGCGAAGTCGTCTTCGGAGAGCGTGCCTTCGATCTGGTCGTCGAAGTCCGGCGACGCCCACCGTCGGACTGGACCTGACGGGCGCGAGAACGGATCGATGTCGGTGAACGTGTGCAGATGCGACTCCCGCCAGCCCATGATCGTCTGCAGGGCGATGTGCAGCATCCGCAGACTGACGTGCTGGTGGATGTCGAAGACGCGCCAGATCTCGGGTTCGCTGCCGATGAGCGACACGCGCAGGCGGAATCGGGTCATGGGGACGATCGTAGAGCCGATCGGGGACGCTGGCCGTGATCTTCGACGTCGGGTTCTGCGCGGAGCAGATCAGCGACTTCTTCCTCTGGGCGGGGCGCGATGTTCTCGTCGAGCTCGATCTCGGGCACGGTGGCCTCGCTCGGGCTAGGGATGTGCTTCGGGTGTGGCTGGTCGTCGTGGGAATTCACGGTGGCTCCTTCATTCTGTGGCGGCCTGCGGTCGTCGTGCCCGTCGGCCTCAGAGATCCACTCTGCCGCTTTCCCCGCCTTCGTAGCGCTCACCGGTCATCTTCGACTTCACGAAGCTGAACGCCGTGGCGATCTTTCCACCCGGAGTGTCCCAATACTCGGCCGAATCCGCGCTGAACTTGAGCACGCCAACAGCAGGGTCGTCTGGACCATCGGGGAACCAGGCCTCGACCATCGGGTTCCACAGCTCCTCGATCTTCGCGCGATCCTCGACAAGTCGTGCCGTGCCCGAAAGCGAGACCCAGGCATCGTTCGAGCTGAGCGAGACGTTGGCGTGCGAGTCGGCAGCGAGATCTCTGATCGGCGATGAGGTCTTCGAAACGAGGAACCACAGGTCGCCGTCGAACTCTGCCTCCTGCACGGTGAGCGGGTGCGCGACGAGGGTGTCGTCGTTGTGGCGGGTGACGAACATCGCGAATCGGAACTTCTTGACGAGTTCTGCAACCTTCGTGCGATCATCCGTGGCGTCAGTCATGGCGTTCACCTTTCTCTTCCGGTCCATCTGTCGCAGTCAACGATGCTCTCTCTGTGCATTTGGGGGAACGGGGTTGAAAGGGATGCGCATCCGAGGTACTGGTGAGGTTCCAGTGGGCGGGGTGAAGCCGTTCGCGTCGTGGGTTCTCGCGCTGCTACGCCGTGAACCCCACGCTGCGAAGCGCGTTCACCTGCTGCCGCCAGAAGTCCTTGACGACCTCGGTCTTGGTGAACATCTGATCGAACCCGTGCGTCGCGCCGGGAACGACGTACAGCTCGCACGGCACGCCGGCCGCGTTGAGACGTCGCGCGTACTCGACGTCTTCGTCATGGAAGAGGTCGATCGCTCCTACCCCGATCCACGCCGACGGCAGCCCGGTGAGGTCTTCCCGACGCGCAGGGGCTGCGTAGGGGGAGACGCCGGGCCGTCCTGGTTCGCCGCCGGTGTAGGTTGTCCAGCCGTGTCGGTTGTTCTTGGTGTTCCAGCCCCGGTGATACTTCGCATCAGCGTGCGTTCTGAGAACCGTGCGATCGTCGAGCATCGGGTAGACCAGCAGCTGGAACTCGGGCTGCACTCCGCCCTGGTCGAGGGCGTACAGGGCGAGTCCTGCCGCGACGCCTCCGCCGGCGCTGGCTCCGCCGATGGCAAGCCGCGTCTGGTCGATGCCCCACTCTTCGCCGCGCGTCGCGAGCGTCTGGAGTGCGGCGTAGCAGTCCTCGACCGAGGCCGGTGCCGGAGCATCCGAGCCGAGCCGATAACGCGCCGCCGCAACCGCGATGCCGAGTTCTCGGACGAAGGCGATGCTGCTGCGGTCGTCTTGCTCGGGCGTGCCGAACAGATGGCCGCCGCCGTGCATCCACAGCATCGCGGGAACGGGACCGACGGTGACAGCAGGACGGAACAGGCGGATCGAGACCGTCGGAGAGATCACGATCTCCTGCACGGTGATGTCGGGGCCGGGATCGATGCCGCGCGGCTTCGCCTTTCGCATGAGCTTCACCATCCGCGGACCGGACGGCACGTTCGGCAGGAAGCGCGCGAGCGCGAGCTCAGGGTGATACGGCGACTTCGACATCGGGTCCTCTCGAAACGGGATCAGGAGCGGTGCATGCTGCACCGACAATCCTCCACCTGACGTGACGACGGCGGCGGCATTGATATCGCGCCTGCCGCTCGACAGGTGTCGTCAGCATCCTGCACGCGACCGAGATCGTCGCTGGATCTCAATCGCAGGCGATACCGTCTCCATCGCGATCGAGATCGTAGATATCCGAGCCAACGATTCGCACGGGCCCTTGGACGTAGGCGGGCCCATTTCCGCTTCCTCCAGCACAGTCAACGTCGCTGGCGATGGGGACGCATGCATCCGCGTAGTTTGAATCGCAGCCGCCGTTTTGCTGAACAAGGGGGACAGGTGCTGCCGGTGCAGGTGGTGGGGGTGGCGGTACACGGCTCCCGACAGTGGTGACCTCTGCGACGGGTTCCAGCCGCACAGTTTCAGCTATGGCCTCTCGCGCAACCTCCTTGCCGTCCACGAGAGTCACCCGGTACTTCGTCACCATGATTCCGTTCGCCCCAATCGTTGTAACCGTAGTGTTGCCTCGGTCGAGCTGGGGGTCGTCAATGGTCGTCTTCCCGAATGGAATCGGGCTCTCTTCGCTGACCGTTGTGAAGGTGGTCGGGTTGGGAGTCGGTGTCGGGCGCGACGTCGGACTTTCGATGACCGCGGGCGCAACCAGGGCAGCGGGAGATGTGGGCTCGTTCACGCTGGCACTTGAGATTCCGGCACCAAGCACGAGCATGGCAGCGGTGCCCAACGCGGTGAATCCAGCCCGTCGCGAGCCGAGGCCCAGGCGCGGCATTGGGCGGCCAGCAATCGCGACGATCGCCAGTCCCACCACTGCAAGAACGGCCAGAATGGCAATAACCGGAGACCACTTCGCAAGGACCGCGCCGATGAGGAGCGCGCCCACAATGAATGCGACCACGAGCCAGGCCTTCTTGCGCTTGGCATGTGAGGTTATTGGTTCGGAAGCGGTGGCCTGATTCAGCGGCGCAGTTATGTTTGTCCACTGGGTCCCGTCCCACCAACGGAACTGATTGGGGTTTTCGGGATCTAGGTGCCAGGAGGCAAGGGGAAGTTCGGGCATCGCGTGCACCTCTCGGGCTGAGGCCAAAAACCAATCGGGCGCAGGATGCATCCAAGGCTATGTATAGCGCCTTCAAGGGGTAGCCACAACCGGGTCGAACCGCCACTCTCGTGCCGAGAGACCCAATGAAGGTCGAAACGGGTCGTTACCTGTCGATCAGCGCGTGGAGTTGGACACGGAGCTTCGGACCACAGACATGCACGTGGGTCGCGAACTCCAACGTCAGTTGCTTGCGCCGTCCGCGACAACGAGAACACTCGTCAGAGGGATGACTGAGCGCCAACGCTCGGGCAACTTTCGGTAGTTCTCGAGAACGAAGGTCACGACATCCTCACCTGTGAGCAGGCGAAGACCGGGGCGCTGGCGTTCGATCGCGAGGGCATCTCGGGTGTAGGTCCCCAAAGTGACGAAGAGTGACATCTCACCCGGACCCTGCGTTCCGACTAGCTGCTGCACTTCGGGTGCGCCCGTGCTCCCGGCGCGATGCTTGCACTGGACTTTGATCTGCGGCGGTTCAACACCGAGCGCGTCGCGATGCGCGATGACATCCACGCCACCGTCCTGGGAATACTGCGTGACGCGGGCTTGGTACCCGAGCGCGCGCAATAGATCGGCCGTGAAATCTTCGAAGTCCTGGTGTGAGAGCTTGCGGTGCAACATCTCGAGTACAAAGTCACGAGTGTGCCGTTCGATTCGCGATGCGCGAGGCTCGTCGTCTGATTCGTCGTCGTCGTTGGCCTCCGCGATCTGATCGACAGCTTCTGCGACCTCGTCGATCGAGTTGGCTGTGGTCTGTAGCGCGGCGAGGAACTCATCAGCATGGTTACGGATGCGGAAAACCGTCAAGACGGAGCCGATTTCGTACAACGCTGACTGCGTGAAGACAGTGCGTGGCAGCCCCGTCTGGCGCCAGTCGATTCGACGACGATGACGATGCGAAGGCGCGGATTCTTCGAAGTAGTACTCGCTGTCGATCACGCCGATGTTGATCGTCGAGTTCGGCTTGTACGGTGCAACGACGACGTCTCCGAGCTGCATCTCGTCTCTAAAGCGGGCCAGGACACCTGCTTGGCCCGCGATCGAGCGTGGCTTCGCCTCGGGCTCAATTTCAGTCAAAGTCGATTTCAGACCGTCGCGTCCGTTGGGGATGTCCGTAAGCGCACCCAGATCGTCCCAGCCGATGCTGATGAACCCGTCCCCCACAAGCTCCGTCGTGAGGGTGTCGTTGTGCACTCCCCATACGTTGGTCATCGCCATGGTCACCTTTCCTAGAGACGGTGCCAGCGTATCGGTCAGCCGAACGCTATCCGAAGCCGCTCCCGCAACCCTGGAGCACACACGTACACGTATGTGCCGCGCATCCCGCGTGTCAGCAGCACGCCGTAGATGTTGCGGATGAACACGAGCAGGTCGTCGTCGGTGAACGCGTCCTTCAGATGCCCGGTGTTCTCTTTGCCCTTCTTGTCGCGGTACGCCTCGCGGTCGGCCATGACCGAGCCGTCAGCCGCGAGCCGGAGATCCGGCCCGATTACCACGCCGGCGTAGTTGAGGTCGTACCCCTGCACGGTGTGGATCGAGCCGACCTCCTCCAGCGAACCGTCGGAGTTGATCCAGTCCTTGTCCGTGCTGTTCCACCGCATCCGCTCGCCGTCGAGCTCGATATCGAACGCCGAGGGATCCTTGCGCGACTTCCAGTCCCACGCGTAACCCGCAACGAGACGAGACAGTCCGACCTCCGCATCGCGAGCGCGGATCGCCCGGCGCATCTCGCCCAGATCGTCGAAGAACCGCAGGTCGTAATCGCCGAGATCGGGCCGGTCGACGACAGTCCCGCGCAGCAGCATCCGGATGTACTCGACGTAGTCGGCGCCGGCTTTCACCCGCATCTGCGTCGTCAGCGGGAAGTGCCGGTGGGCATCCTTCGCCGCGCGAAGCTCGGCGTCGAGCGTCGCGGGCGAGAGATCATGCGGGCGCACGCTCTGCGCGCCGTCGATGAGCAGCAGTTGGTGCCGGCTGCGCGCCTTGATCCAGTCGAGCTGCGTGTAGTGGGCGGCATCCGCTCCGAACAGCCGCTCGTTGATGAGCCCGAACTTCTTGTTCTGCACGCCGGATGCCTGGTTCGCGCGCTGGTTCAGTCGGTGGGTCTCATCGACGAGGACGAGGTCGAACACCGCATCCGACTCCCCGACCTGGAACGGGGTCAGCACCATCGACGGATCCAGCTTCGGCGTCTTCTTGAACACCTTCTTCACCGACTGTCGCAGTGACTGCTGCGGGATCACGAGCGCCATCTTCAGGTCGGCGAGCAGGTCGCGGGTCGGGGGTGAAAAACTCCGCGAACATCGAGTCGGGTTCGACGTCGTCGTGATCCTGGAAGTCGCGGATATCGGCGAGCAGCTTCATGAGGAAGATCGCGACGATCGTCTTGCCGGTGCCCGGATCGCCCTGCACGACCAGGGTGGAACGGGCATCCGGATGCCGGAGATCGGCCAGCAGCCCCTCGATGATGTCCTCGATGGCGATCGCTTGATCGTCGGCGAGTGCCTTGAACGGCGAGAGCTTGAAGAGGTCGCTGTTCTCGATCTGCGGGATGCTGCGGCTGAACAGTCCTTCGGCACGCAGCGCCTCGAACACCTCGTGGAATGACTCCCGGTAGATCTCGCGTTCGTAGTAGCGGGCATCGGTGAGTCCGTCGTTGCCGTTGAGGATGCTGTACTGCCCGTCGCCGTGGAACCAGCGGATCAGATGTGACTCCAAGTCGAGGCAGGCGGACTTGTTGTAGCGCTCGTCGATGACGACGCGGATCGACTCGAGGCCCTCGTTCTTCTTGGAGCCCGACAGGTGCTGGCGCATGCGCTTCTGCGCGCTGGTCGTCTCGCCGACGTAGAGCTTCTGGTTCCTGCCGGTGCTGTCGAGCACGTAGACGACCGGCCAGTTCGTGTACTCCTGGTTGTCACGCGCCCAGCTGTCGACTCCTGTGCGGTCGAAGGGAATGCGCCGGATGCTGAAGCTCACGGCTCTGCGTTCTCTCGCGCTGCTTCTTCCGCCCGTTCGGTGTATTTGACCATGCGGCCTTTGGCGAGCTCGACAGGGTACTTGGCGCGCGTCTTCTCAAGTTTGCTCAGGATGATCTCGTCGATGTCGACTCCGAGCTTGTTCGCCAGATGGATGCAGTAGGTGAGCACATCGGCGAGCTCCTCCTCGACGCGCTCCCGGTCGGGCTCTTGGTTCCACTGGTACAGCTCGAGCAGCTCCGCGGCCTCGATCGAGATGCTCTTCGCGAGGTTCTCCGGGGAGTGGAACTGGTCCCATTCGCGCTCCGCGACGAAGGTGCGGAGGGCCTGCAGCGTTGCGGGGGAGGGCATGAGAGTGACGGTAGCAGGGTGTTAGGCGTGTGATCCGACCAGGTACTCGTAGAGGCTTCGCTCGAGAGGAGACTCCATTCCTAGGTCCATCGTGACGACACCCAAGGACACGCCCTTTGCATCCGGCATCTTGTCTTGCTTCGCGTTTGATGAGCGGGCTTCACCGAGGTAGTAAAAGTCGGTGCCTTCGGCATCGTCCTTCTTGGCAAATAGGTGCAGCGGGATGCGGTTCTCGACGATTGCTTGGACCTCTCCGCTCTTGAGCGTGCGACGACTACGGGTGAACCAATGCAGAGTGGACTCATTGAGGAACTCGTCACCGTATGCCGTGCTGGCAGATACGTCCTCGTGCTTGTCGTAGGTGATGAAGATCGGACAGGAGAGAGACGCGTAGTCGACTTTATAGCCGTAGATCGTGCTCTGCACGTTCTTCTGCCAGTTGAGCAGACGACACGCATCGACTCGGCCGCGCAGCCCGGCATCGGCATCGCGATCTGGCTGCACGCCACCGATGTCCAGGTCATCCACGACGCACTCGTCGAAGACAATCACCCGATCATCGCGGCCCCGACCGATGGGCCATTCGGCCGTACTTTCACCTTTGCCGATCTCGACGGATACCAGATCACCCTCCACGATCAGGCCTGATCCGCCGCCAAGGCCGACAAGGGACTTGGTCATCGCCCATACGATCGTTCATATGACTTCTTCGGCCCTGGTCGACCCGGCCCTGCGCCGGGCCCACGCCGGCGTCGCGCTGCTGTTCCTCACGAACGGCGCACTGTTCGCCAACATCCTGCCCCGCTACCCCGAGATCAAAGCATCCCTCGGGCTGGCAGCCGCCCCCTACGGCCTCGCGATCGCGGCGTTCCCCGCCGGCGCGATCATCGCGGGTCTTGCCGCAGCGCTGTTCATCCGCCGCTTCGGCTCGGCGAAGGTCGCTGTCGCCGGAACGATCGTCACGAGCCTCGGCATCCTCGCCGCCGGGCTCTCGCCGCACGTGCTGCTGTTCGCGCTCGGACTGCTGGTCGGGGGAGCAGCGGACGCCATCACGGACGTCGCGCAGAACGCCCACGGCCTGCGAGTGCAGCGCGGGCTCGGCCGCTCGATCATCAACTCCTTCCACGCGACCTGGTCGATCGGCGCGGTCCTCGGTGGATCGATGGCGGCCATCGCCATCGCGACGGGGCTGCCCATCGGCATCCATCTGGTCATCTCCTCGGTGATCTTCTGCGTCGTCTCACTGGTCGCCCTGCGGCTCTGCCTGCCGGGCCGCGATCGCGAGATCGACGAAGACGCCGTCGCCGGCGGCGGGGAGATCGGCGGGGCGCTCCAACGCATCACCGCGAAGACGGTCGTCATCATCGCGGCGCTGGTGCTGATCTCGATCGCGGGCGCGCTCGTCGAGGATGCCGGCATGTCATGGGCGACGCTCTACCTCGGATCCTCGCTCGGCGCCCCCGCCGCCCTCGCCGCAACTGGATACATCGCTCTCGTCGGCGCGCAGTTCATCGGGCGCCTGGTCGGCGACTCGCTCACCGACCGCTTCGGCCAGCGCGCGGTGGCGATCTCTGGTGGGCTCATCGCCTCCGTTGGCATGGGGCTCGCGCTCGCGTTCCCCTCGATTCCGGGAACCATCATCGGATTCGCCGCCGCCGGATACGGGGTCGCCACCCTCATTCCGGCCGCCATGCAGGTCGCCGATGACCTGCCAGGCCTCAAACACGGCGCGGGCCTCACGATCGTGTCGTGGCTGCTGCGTCTCGGGTTCCTCATCTCGCCGCCCATCGTCGGACTCGTCGCCGACAACGCAGGACTGCGCACAGGCCTGCTCGTCGTGCCGATCGCCGGAGTCGTCGCAGTACTGTTCGCGTGGGCGCTGCAGGGGCGGGTGAAGCCGACCCGGTAACGCGATCGGCGGCCGCGTGCTGGGTAGGCTGACCGCATGCCGACCACCGTGCCACGCGTCATCCACACCGGGCAGGCCCTGGTCGATCTGACCGTCGAGATCCCCGACCTGCCCGCGCGCGGACAGAATGTGATGGCTTCCTCCGTCACACAGTACGCGGGCGGAGCGGTCACCGTGCTGCTCGCAGCCGCGCGTCTCGGCGCGCAGTGCGTGCATGCCGGCTCGCTGGGCGCGGGTCCGCACGGGGATGTGATCCGTGCCGCGCTCGCCGCAGACGGCATCGAGGCGTCAGCGCCCGTCGTCACCACGCAGGACACCGGGGTGTGCGTGGTGCTGGTCGAACCGAGCGCCGAGCGCACCTTCGTCACCACGCTCGGCGCCGAGCGTGAGATCACCGTCGACTCCCTCTCGACCGCCGAGGTTCGCGCCGGAGATCTCGTGTGCGTCACCGGATACTCGCTCGCTGTCGAACAGACCCGTGCCCCGCTGCTCGAGTGGCTGACCTCCCTCCCAGAGGAGGCGGTCGTCGTGCTCGACCCGGGGGCCGCGTTCGCCGCTCTCCCCGCCGAGGTGCGCGATGCGATGCTCGCCTGCACGGATATCTGGACGAGCAACGCCGAAGAGGCCACCGATCTTCTGGCCGTGCGTGGTGTGGCTGTCGAAGCATCCGACCGTGAGATCGTCGCGCAGGCCGGCGCGCTCGCGCCGGTGATGCGATCGGATGCTGTCGTGATCGTCCGCGACGGAGCCGAAGGCTGCGCCGTGCACGTCGCCGGTGAGACGACGTACGTGCCGGGCTTTCCGCAGACTCCTGTCGATACCAACGGTGCCGGCGATACGCATACCGGTGCGCTGCTCGCCGGCATCGCAGCGGGCGCGACCTGGGTAGACGCATGCCGCCGTGCCAATGCCACTGCGGCGATAAAGGTGACCCGGCGCGGGCCGACGACGGCGCCGACTGCGGTCGAGGTCGACGAGTTCCTGCGGACGCAGTGATGAGCGCGGGAAACCGGGACTTCCTTAACGACACATAGCGATATATCGTTAACTCCACGATTCAGGAGGTCAACATGAACGGTTCATTCCCCACCGGCGGTTTCGGCTCCGGCTCTCCCTTCGGCGGATCAGGCTCGCCTTTCGGTGCCCCAGGAGGTCCCGGGGCGGCGATCTTCGATGCGCTCGATCAGCTCCGCAAGTCCTTCGAGCCGCGCCCGGCCGGCTCCACGCGCATGGCGCGCGGCGACGTCCGCGCGGCGGTGCTCTCGCTGCTCGCCGAAGAGCCCATGCACGGTTACCAGATCATCCGCGAGATCGAGGACCGCTCCGGCGGATCATGGAAGCCGAGCGCGGGCTCGGTTTACCCGACCCTGCAGCTGCTCGCCGACGAGGGGCTCGTCTCCGCGGAAGAGCAGAACGGACGCAAGACGTACTCGCTGACCGAAGCGGGTCGCGCCGTCGCTGACGACGAGGCGGATGCTCCGGCGCCGTGGAAGTCCAGCGGCCGCACAGGCGAGGGCGTGCACCGCCACACGGCACTGGCGAAGGCCGGCGTCGATCTGGCCGGCGCAGCCGCGCAGCTGGGTCGAACCGGCAGCTCCGAGCAGATCGATGCTGCAGTCGAGGTCCTCGACGACGCCCGTCGTAAGCTGTACGCGATCCTTGCCCAGGACTGATCAGCAGAGGGGCGCCATGGCCGTCGAGCAATCCGTGCGGCCCCATCGCGCTCGCTATCGACGCATCCTGAGGTTCGCCTCCGTGCAGCTGGTGCAGCTGTGGTGGTTCGAGCTCCTCCTGCCCCGAGTGGGGTTCGCTGGCATCAGCGAGCGCACCCGCACTGACCGGATGCGCCGGCTCGCCGAGCGCTTCCATGTGCTCGCCGTCGACCTCGGCGGGCTGATGATCAAGGTCGGCCAGTTCCTCTCGTCGCGCATGGATGTGCTGCCCCCGGAGATCACCGAAGAGCTCGCCGGTCTGCAGGACGAGGTGCCGGCGGTACCCTTCGCCGACATCAAGGGGCGCGTCGAGACCGAGCTCGGTGTTCCTCTCGAGCGCGCATACGCGTGGTTCGACGAGGTGCCGCTTGCCGCGGCATCCCTCGGTCAGGCGCATCGCGCGCGCCTTTCCGATCGCGAGGCCGACGACGCAGGATTTGTCGACGTCGTCGTCAAAGTGCAGCGGCCCGGCATCGACGACATCATCGCCGTCGACCTCGCGGCCCTTCGCAAGGTGGGCGGGTGGTTGCGCCGGATCCGGATGGTGTCTGACCGAGTGGATGCTCCGGCCCTCGTCGAAGAGTTCGCGCAGACAAGTCTCGAGGAGATCGACTACCTCCACGAGGCGGCCAATGCCGAGCGATTCGCCGAGAACTTCGCCGACGACGATCGGGTCGCGGCGCCCGCCGTGGCATGGGAGCGCACGACGAGGCGACTGCTCACGCTCTCGGATGTCACCGCGATCAAGATCAATGACATCGAGGCGCTGCGCGGTGCCGGCATCGACCCGGTCGAGGTGGCTCAGGCATTCGCAGCGGCCATGTTCGAGCAGGTGTTCACACACAGCTTCTTCCACGCCGATCCCCACCCGGGCAACATCTTCGTGACGCCTATGCCCGATGGTGCGTGGCGCCTCACTTTCATCGATTTCGGGATGATGGGCGAAGTACCCGAGGGGCTGCGAAGCGGGCTGCGCGGACTCGTCATCGCGGTGGCGTCCCGTGACGGCAAGCGTCTCGTCGAGGCAGTGCAGGAGGTCGGTGTTCTGCTGCCGTCCGCCGACACCAAGAGCTTTGAGCGCGCAGTCACTCAGCTGTTCGCGCGTTTCGGTGGGATGGGCTTCGCCGAGCTGAGCACCGTTGACCCGCGGGAGTTTCGGGACTTCGCGCATGAGTTCGGTGACACGATCCGCTCCCTCCCGTTCCAGCTCCCCGAGGGCATGCTGCTGCTGTTCCGCGCGGTGTCGCTGACTTCCGGAATGTGCAGTGGTCTTGATCCGAAGTTCAACGTCTGGGATGCGGTGGAGCCGTTCGCCGGCCAGTTGCTGCGCGATGAGTCCGGCAACACGCTGAAAGAATTCGCGTCGCAGGCGTGGGACAGCATGGGTACGACGGCGCGGCTCCCAGGCCGCATCGACTCGGTCATCAGCGATATCGAAGCCGGTACCGTTTCGTTCGACACCTCACGCCTCGAGCGACGGATGGACGCGCTCGTCCGGATAGGTCTGCGCGTGGTCTCGGCGGTACTGTTCGCGGGACTTGCGATCGGTGGGGCACTGCTGCTCGTGCCTGCACCTGCGCTGGGAATCGTGCTGCTCTCGGTGTCGATCATCCCGCTCGCGCACGCTGTGCTCGCGGGACTCTTCGGGGGTCCTCCGCGCAACTGATCGGCGGTCCCGTCGACGACACCATCACGCTCGACACGCTTTTCTGAAGTCGCTTTCTTTGTGAAGTCGTTTTCGCATCCGTGCCAGGATGACTGGCATGGGTACCCCTGGCGATCAGTCCACATCCTCCGAGGCTCACCGCGACGGGCCGCCGAAGACGGGAAGCGTTCCGCAACGCGCGGTGGCGAAGTCCACGGATGCCGCGCGAAAGATCGTGCACGACCTGTCGGTGGCGCCGCCTCGCGGTCTGCACCCGGCGCTTATCCCTGGCGTCTCGGTCGAGTCGACGGGGCGCACCTACCGGACTGATCCGCTCGTCTTCGGCGTTGCGATCACGCTGATGCTCGCGTTCATCGCGTGGGGTGTGTTCGCCGGCGACAACCTCGCGGGCACCAGCGCCACCGTGCTCGACTGGGTTCTCGAATACTTCGGCGTCTTCTTCACCGTCATTGCCACGATCGTCCTGTTCTTCATGCTGTTCATCGGCTTCAGCAAGTTCGGGCGCATCCCGCTCGGTCGCGATGACGAAGTGCCCGAGTACTCGATGTTCTCGTGGATCTCGATGCTCTTCGCCGCAGGCATGGGCATCGGTCTGGTGTTCTGGGGCGCCGCCGAACCGCTCACCATGTTCGAGTCGCCGCCTCCGGGAACGGTCGAGGCGAGCACTCTCGACGCCATGCACACCGCGCAGGTGCAGGTGCTCTATCACTGGGGCCCGCAGGCCTGGGCTTTCTACGCGCTGGTCGGCGGCGCGATCGCATACGGCGCGTATCGCCGCGGGCGCACGCCGCTCATCTCGTCGATCTTCGCCCCGCTGCTGGGCGAGAATCGTACTACCGGCCCCATCGGTCGCACCATCGACATCTTCGCGATCATCGTCACGCTGTTCGGCACTGCGGCCTCTCTCGGTCTCGGCGCGCTGCAGATCGGTCACGGGATCGAGATCGTCACCGGCATCGGTGAACTGGGCAACGGCATTCTCGTCGCCGTCATCGCGGTGCTCACCGCGTGCTTCATCGCATCCGCTGTGTCGGGTGTCTCCAAGGGCATCCGCGCGCTTTCGAACATCAACGGGATCGCAGCCCTCGTGCTGGCGATCTTCGTCTTCTTCGTCGGCCCGACGATGTTGATCCTCAACGTGCTGCCCGCAGTGGCGGTGCAGTTCATCGGCGATCTTCCGACGTTGATCGGACGCTCCGCATCGCAGGGTGTCGAGGCCGAGGACTTCCTCGCGGGCTGGACGATCTTCTACTGGGCGTGGTGGATCTCGTGGTCGCCCTTCGTTGGCATGTTCATCGCCAAGATCTCTCGCGGGCGCACTCTTCGCCAGTTCGTATCGGTGGTTATCTTGGTGCCGTCGGTCATCTCGCTGTTCTGGTTCGCGATCTTCGGTACGACGGCGATCAATCAGCAGATGGATGGCGCGGGCCTCGTCACCGACCCGCCGGAGCAGGTGCTGTTCGATGTGCTTGGAAACCTGCCGTTCCCGATGGTCACCAGCATCGGTCTCATCCTGCTCATCGCGATCTTCTTCATCACCGGCGCGGACTCCTCGTCGCTCGTGATGGGAACCCTCTCGCAGCAGGGCAGGCCGGAACCGGCGCGGTGGGTCGCGGCCACCTGGGGCACGCTCGTCGGCGTCATCGCGGCGGTGCTGCTGGTCTCTGGCGCAGAGGGGAGCGGGCTGAAGTCGCTGCAGAACGTCACAATCGTGGCGGCGCTGCCGTTCGCCATCATCATGGCCTTCATGATGGTCGCGCTCATGAAGGACCTGCGTCGGGATCCGCTCATCCTCCGCGACCGTTATGTCCGAATGGCGGTGCGGCACAGCGTGCGCACCGGGCTCGAGGAGTACGGCGATGACTTCGCGCTCGTGCCGGTTGAGTACGACCACTCCGAAGACGACATCGCGTGGGTCACCGAGGACGACGTCGACGACAGCCTGGCCGAGGTGTACGAGGCGGCGACCGAGGCCGTGGACATCATTCCGGAGAGCGTGGATGCCGCGGTGGAGCTGCCCGCGGCATCCGAGCTGTTGGAAGATGGGGATCGACAAGAAATGTCGGAAACGGGGCGCGGTGACACTGAATGTCACTAGATGTGGTGCGCTGCGCGCTCGCCCCGCTCGTCTTTTCGTGACACTTTCCTGAGTGCTTACGTGTGGTGGGTGCCGCCACTCATGCCGATGCAGAGATCTAGCCACGTCGCGGTCGGCCACAAGGCACCTGCGTTGTTGTGACTCGCGCTATCGCGTCTCTCGAACGGGCGACGCGGCCGGACGGATCAGGCGATCTCATCCCGGCGTGGCGGGTTAGCGCCACGTCTCGATACCGTGACGGCCGCCGCTCTGGCAGCCCAGTCCAGGATTGATGTGAGACTGCTCTTCGTCATCGTGTGGAGATTGGCACGGGCGGAGCCATCCGATGAACTTGTGGCGATTAGCCCATCGATGAGGGCGCCCATGAAGGTGTCGCCCGCTCCGACGGTGTCGACGATGTCAACTGGGCGGCCCGGTACGCCAACTTCGCCCGCGTCGGCGACCGCGAAGGCACCGCCCGCTCCTTCCGTCACGACCACGACCGCGGGTCCGGAAGCGCGCCAGGCGCGAGCGGTTTGGTAGGGATGGCGGCGCGGGTAGAGCCAGTGCAGGTCTTCGTCGCTGGCCTTCACCACGTCCGCTCGAGCGACGAGCGCTTCGACCCGCTGCCGTGCATCTGTCCAGTCGGAGACGAGGAGTGGGCGGATATTCGGATCATACGTGACGAGGGCTGTGTCGCGCCGTTCGTCGAGGATGCGGAGCATGTCGGACGCCCCGGGTTCGAGCAGGGCGGCGATCGAGCCGATATGGATGAGACTGGCGGGCTCGACGGCCGCGTCGGCGAGCGACCACTCGATGTCGAAGACGTACGTCGCGGAACCTACCGCATCCAACTCGGCTGTCGCAGTCGGCGTCCGCGGGATTTCGACGTGCGTGGCCACTACATCCGACTCCGCGAGCCAATCGCTCAGCTGTCGCCCGTGGTCATCCGAGCCGAGAGCCGTGAGAAGGTGTGGTGATCTCCCGAGTCGGCCGAGCGTGATCGCCACGTTCGCGGGGCTTCCGCCTGGGATCTCTTCGACACTGCCATCGGCGCGGCGGACGACATCGATGAGTGCCTCGCCGATCACAAGGATCCGGGGAGGCATCAGACACTCCACGTTGCGACCGAAGCAGGGGTGAGGAAACGCAGGGTGCTTCTCTGTCCCACGATGTGCTCGGACAGTCGTTTGTTGAATGTCTTTCCGGCGTCTGCGCCGAGATGCCTGTCGAACGCGTCGCGGTCGTGGTAGACCTCAAAGACGAAGAAGTCCTCCGGCGTCTCCCCTCCCCGGTACACATCGAAGACGACGTTTCCCGGCTCCCCGCGAACGATCTCGACGTATTCGTCGATCAGTCGTGCCACCTGCTCCTCGGAGCCGGGATGGGCGGTGAATTCAGCATGCAGGACCACGGGGTCCGCTGCAGTCATATCTGGTCTCCTCGCGTTGGTGGCCGGCTTCCGGCCTTGTGGGCTAGTCGTGATCACCACGTCCCTGCGGCGATAGCGCCGTCGACGACATGGATTGTTAGCTGCGAGCCGGCCGTCGCGTTGAATCGCGTGTTGAACGCGACGATGAGTCACCTCGGCGGATCGGTGGGCGTTGTGGTAGAGCTGACCTTCAGGTGCTCGAAAGATCGTGGTTGAGGGCGTCGGAGCGGTGCGGCTGGTGGTGAGCGTATACGCCACGGAGAACATCCACGACCTCCAGATAGCTCCGTCGTGACACGCGAGCGCTTCGCACCGCGGTCGAACCGTGGAAGGTCCCAGGGAAGCAGTGCAACTCTGTGGATACTCCCGCCCGGAGCAGGCGCAGCGCGTACTCGATGCCCTCGTCGCGCAACGGATCGACCTCAGCGACGCTGATGTAAGCCGGGGGGAGTCCGCCGAGGTCTTCTTCGCGTGCAGGCGCAGCATACTTCGGCGATGTGGTCAGGTAATCTGCCGGGTCGGTCAGGTAATGGTTCCACGACAGTCGGGCGTTAACCGCGTTCCAACCTGGCGAATCGACGAATTCTTTCGCTGATGGTGTGATCAGGCGATTATCGAGCACGGGGATATCCAGGTATTGGAAAATCGGGGCCGCGGAGAAACCTTCGTCTCTCAGTCGAAGACACAATCCAGCTGCGAGCGCAGCCCCAGCGCTTTGACCACCAACCACGATTCCGGAGGAATCAATATTGAACTGTTCGGCGGTTTCGACCAGGCTCCGGTACCCGGCGTACGAATCATCAAGGCCCGCAGGGAAAGGGTGCTCCGGAGCGAGCCGATAGTGGATTACGAACACAGCGATAGAGAGTTCCAGCGCCAGTCCGACGGCAAAGGGGCCGGCATGCTCGGGACGACCTGTGACGAATCCTCCGCCGTGCATCCAGAGCAGGGCAGGCAGAGAGGGTTTCGTCGTCAGCATCCTGCGAGGACGGTAGAGGAACCCTTCGACGCCTGGATGGAGCACAACGTGTTGAATGTCGACCTGCTGGAGGACATCCTCCGGGATCTTTGTCTCGGAGTATTCGTCGGCAAGACGGCGACTGAGCTCGACATCCACGAAGTTCACCGGCGGCACGAGATTCACAGCCGCCGTCAACTCCGGATCCAAGTTTTGATGTCGCATGGGTCTTCCTCTGCCTTCAGCCAATCGGAACTCGCACGTCATGACGCTACTCAGTGCAGTCGCGACCATTGCGCGTAGGTGGGAATGAACCGCCAATTGTCGGACGAAAGAAGACCGTCTTTAGCCGGATGTCTCTTATCGGTGATGTCTTGTCGCTCTCCAGTTGGCGGGAAGGCAGAAGCACGTATCGTCAAGTCCGCCCCCTTCCACCGTGCGTTCAGAGTGGTTCCTCGAGCACACACGAACAACAAGGACGTTGAGATGAGAAAGACTCCCCTTCGCGCAGCGATCACCGCTATAGCGCTCGTTGCTGCGCTGGCACTGGCGGGCTGTGCGCCTGGGAACGCCGGTGGCGACGGAGACGGTGCAGCATCGGCGGTCACCGTCGGGTTCGTCCAGCCCCACGCCGACACCTTCTTCGGAAACATTGAGAAGGGCATACAACAGGGCCTGGGAGACGGCGGTACGGTGACCTCCGTCAACTTCAACCACGATGGTGCGAAAGAGGCACAGGCATACGATGACTTCATCTCACGTGGTGTCGATGTCATTGTCACCTCTCCGCTGGACCCCACCGGTTCTGTCGCGGGAATCCGCAATGCCTCCCAGGCAGGTATCCCGGTGGTGTGCGTCAACACCTGCATCAACGAGGAAGACGCAGCGAAGTACGTCACGGCTTTTGTGCTCTCGGACAACGCGAAGCTCGGCACTCTGACCGGTGAGCGCGCGGCGGCATTCATCGACGATCGGCTCGGCGGCACGGCGAGGATCGGAATGCTGAACTGCGATCTCTACGACATTTGCAAGATCCGTAAGACCGCATTCCTCGAGGCGCTTGACGACGCCGGTGTGGACTACGAGGTTGTCGCCGATCAAGAGGGCTTCGAACCAGACGCTGCTGTCCCTGTCGCGGCTGCCATGCTGACGGCTCATCCCGACATCAACCTCTTCTGGACTGCCAACGACGGTGGTGCCCTCGGGGCGATCAAGGCGATCAAGACCGCCGGTAAGGTCGGCGAATCTTTCGTGTTCGGTACCGACGTCTCCGACGCAATGGTGGCCGCACTGCTTTCCGACGATGACATCCTGCAGTCGTTCACGGGGCAGGACGGAATCCTCAACGGTGAGACCGTCGCCGAGATCGCGAAGCAGGCCGCGGCAGATCCAGACTACAAGCCATCCGAGTTCGAAGTCCTCGTCGACGTCATCAACTTCGAGCGCAGCGATCCCACCACAGCGGAGGAGTGGCAGGCGGCCAACGGATGATGAACTTCGTGCCTCCTCTGCACCCGCAGGACGCGACCGCAGCGCGACCGCGCGATAGCGTCCCCCTGCTGCGGCTGTCCGACATTTCCGTGCAGTACCCGGGTGTTCGCGCCCTTGACCACGTGAGCCTCGATATTCACGCGGGTCAGTGCCTGGCGCTCATGGGACGCAACGGAGCGGGGAAATCGACGGCAGTGCGGATCATCTCCGGCGTCGAAGAACCCACCACCGGTCGGCTGGAACTCGACGGCGAGGCCGTGCGGTTCACTTCTCCCACGGCAGCACGTGACCGCGGCATCTTCACTGTTCACCAGGAGCTGGCTATTGTGCCGGGGCTAAGCGTGGCGGAGAACATCATGCTCGGGCGGTGGCCGGTCAATCGGACCGGTGGCATCGCGCGGCGTGAGATGCACCGCCAGGCGCAGGAGGCACTCGATCTTCTCGGCGAGCGGATGGACCTGGATGCGAACGCGGGCACACAGTCCATTGCGAGTCAGCAGTTGATGGAGATCGCCCGAGGGCTCGTTGGGGACACTCGTCTGCTCATCCTTGATGAGCCAACTAGCTCACTGACAGCGCACGAGGTCGACGCACTGCTCGCCCTGGTGCGACGTCTGGTCGAACAGAGCATCGCCGTCATTTATGTCTCGCACCGGATGAACGAAATCTCCCGCGTTGCAGATACCGTCACTGTCGTCCGCGACGGACGCATCGTCGACAGCCTGTCGATTGAAGAAGCGACCGTGCCGGTCGTCACCGCCGCCATGGTGGGCGAAGATTTTCAGACCATCGACGAGAACATGCCCGTATGGCAGAGTGACCCGACCCAGCCGGTGGTCCTGAGGCTCGACGGTGTCGGAGATGGCAATCGGATCCACGACATCTCCCTTGAAGTGCGCAGAGGCGAGATCGTCGGACTCGCCGGTTTGCTCGCCTCCGGTCGCACTGAGACGCTGGAGACCGTCTCCGGTGCGCGCCCCATGAAGCAAGGCCGCATCACGATCAACGGCAGGCCCGCCACGCGCCTCACTCCCAAACGTGCACTCCGTAGGGGCGTCGCGCTTGTTCCCGAGGATCGGAAGAAGGACGGGCTGGTGCTGGGACTGTCGGTTGAAGAGAACGTCGCTATGTCGTCCCTCTCCCGTTTGTCGATCGGCGGAATCATCCGCACACGCGCACGTCGTCGCGTCGCGGAGAAGATGCGTGAAGAGTTGGAGATCAAAGTCACCGACGTGGAGGTCGAGGTAGGCACACTATCGGGTGGGAATCAGCAGAAGGCCGTCATCGGCCGCGCGCTCGCTGCGGGCTGTAACGTCTACCTCTTTGATGAACCGACGCGTGGCGTGGACATCCGCGCTAAGCATCAGATCTACGACGTTATCCGCAGACTCGCCAACGAGGGGAATGCCGTTATCTTCGCCTCGTCCGAATACGAGGAGCTCCTTCTCCTCTCGAATCGCATCGAGATTCTCGGATCGGGAGTATCCCGGCCGGCTCCACCCGTCGCAGAACTCACGCTGGAGTCTCTGCTCACTGAGATATTCAAGGAGACCACCCCATGATTGAGGCCCAGAGACAGCCCACCGGGACGTCATCCCCGAGCTCCCGCTCCGTCCTGAGCCGCCTTCCGGGACGTCTACGCGACCCGCTGGTGATCCAGCAGCTGGGTTTGCTGGCGATCCTCGTGCTGGCTTTGATCGTGTTCAGTGCCACCGCACCGAACTTCTTCTCGGTCATCAATATCGAGAACATCCTCCGGCAGGCCGCGTTCGCGGGAATCATCGCCATGGGAATGACTCTCGTAATCGTCGCAGGGGAGATCGACATCAGTGTCGGTTCTGCCGTCGCCTTCGCCTGCGCCCTCATGGGGGTGCTGTTTGAGCGAGGCTGGGACATCTGGCTTGCGATGCTCCTCGTGCTCGTCGCCGGCACCGCGGTTGGCGCCTTCGCAGGTTTCGTTCGTGCGCGTTTCGGTGTTCCATCCTTCATCACAACACTCGCCTTGTTCCTCAGCCTCCGCGGCGTGGCCGAGATGATCACGGATACGCGCACGATCCCGGTGCCCTCCCCAGTCCTGGAGGCCATGAACGCCTCGTACCTCGGCCTGCCGTTCCCGGTGTGGGTCTTCCTCGCGGTGATGATTGTCTTCGCTTGGATCAGCACCGCTACCGTGTTCGGCCGCTCGGTGTACGCCATCGGTGGCAACCCCCACGCAGCACGTCTCTCCGGGCTCTCGGTGACGCGCGTGCGGGTGATCGTGTTCGCATTGACAGGATTCCTCGCGGCGATCACCGGCATCTTGACGACGGCACGCATCGGGGTGGGAACATCCGTGGTTGGCAATGGGCTGGAGTTCAGCGTGATAGCCGCAGTCATCATTGGTGGGACGAGTCTGGCGGGCGGTCGAGGAAGCATCATCGGCTCCGTGCTCGGTGTGCTCTTCGTCGTCGTGCTAGGTAACGCCCTTGTGCTGTACGGCGTGGGAAGTTCTGCACAGCTGGCAGTACAGGGAGCGGTCGTCCTGATCGCCGTGCTGATTAACAGCATTCGCCGTGACCGCCGACACGACTAGTCCCGGCTGTCATCACAAGACAACAGATCAACGACGGAAGTGAGGATTGGCATGAGCTCGGTGATCCCGACGGAGACGACGGAGCTGTACCGCACCTTCGACCAGTACCGCACGCCTCTGGACGCTCGCGGTAAGCCTTTCGCCTACTGGGAGACTTTCCAGCGTGCGATCGCCCGTGACAATGCCTATGTGGGTTGGAGCGACAGCTTCGGCGGCTTCTGGGTCATCACTGGGTGGGAGGAAGCGCGACAGGTCTTTCGCGACCCGAAGAACTTCACGAACAAGACGTGGCAGATTCCGGTGCTCACCACGCCCTCCGGGCGCCCGCTGATGCTGCTCGGATATGACGCACAGGAGCATGCCAAGTACCGGCGACTGGTGCAACCCGCTTTCAACATGCCGTCCGTGGCGGGGATGTACGACGACTTCCTCTTGGATGCCCGGGCGATCATAGCTTCCTTCGCCGATCTTGATCGTGTCGATCTGGCGAAAGACTTCGCCACGAAGATTCCGCACATGCTGTTCGCGCGCTTCACGGGTCTTCCGGTGGAGGAGGCGACGAAGTTCGGCCCATGGGTACATGCCGTAACGCACAGTAGCGGGCTCGGTGAGGACAACTCGGCGGATCTTCTCGATATGAACGAGCGGTTCGATCAACTGCTCGCCGAGCGCCGTAAGAACCCGTCCGATGACATCATGTCGAAGCTCGTCACATCAGGACAGGTCGACGGGAAGGATCTCACCTACGACGACCTGCTGGACTATTTCACCGTCTTCCTGGTGGGAACGATCGAAAACACGGCGCTGATCCTCGGCGACGCCTGTTGGCTCTTTGCCACGCGCCCCGAACTCCGCCAGGAGTTGAAGGGCAATCCCGAGCTGATGGAGCCTTTTGTGGACGAGCTCCTTCGCTACTTCAGCCCGTCGGCGGGTTCGGCTCGAATGGTCATGACCGACACCGAGCTCGGCGGGGTCACGATGAAGGCCGGTGACAGCCTCCTCGTGTACCTGCCCTTGGTCGATCGTGACACGCGCGAGTTTGATGACCCGTTCGCCTTTGACATACATCGCGGGAAGAATCGTCATTTTGCGCTCGGCAACGGTCCGCACCGCTGCTTGGGAGCAAGCATCGTCCGCGTGGAGATCATCGCGGTCCTCCAGGCCTTGCTCGAAGACATGCGTCCATTCTCGCTCGACCCGGAGCAGCCGATCACGTGGACGCCGGGCGGGGCCGCAGGAATGACCTCCGTGCCGGTCGTGTTCGGAGACCGCTGATGAGTCTCCGGCTGGACTGTCCGTGCGGGGAGACACTCCGCGCGGGCACCGAGGAGAAGATGGTTCGCACCGCGCGCGAGCACCTCGCCGCGCAGCATCCGGAACGTGCAGCGGAGTACACCGACGACGACATCCTTTTCCTGTCCAGTGGGGTGCGACCGTGGTTGCGATCGAAGTCTCAGGCTGAAAAATGCTGATTACGAGTGAGATTCAAGGAGAACGAAGTTTGATGGAAACTGTAGTGCAGAAGCACAGAGTGCGCGTCGTTGCAAAGACAAATATCACTCCGCACGTCGTGGAGTTGCGCCTCGTCTCGGCCACGGGAGAAGAACTGGGTTTCACCGCGCCCGGTGCGCACACCGAAATCGAACTCGCGAACGGTGTCACACGGCAGTACTCACTCATCCCCTCCCCGTCGCATGGCGAGTGGAGGGTTGCGGTGCTGCGTGAGAATGACGGCCGGGGCGGTTCAACGTTCGTCCACGACGAACTCAACGTCGGTGACATCGTGAGCGTAAGTGAGCCACGAGAGCAGTTCAAGCTGGTGCCCGCGGACCGCTACCTTTTCATGGCGGGCGGAATCGGCATCACGCCGTTCCTGTCGATGATTGAGGCGATCGAGAAGCGCGGAGCAGTATGGGAGCTCATCTATACGGGGCATGAGGCGCAAGCGATGGCGTATGCCGCCGAGCTTCAGCGGCTATACCCAGAGCGGGTCCGCGTGCACGAGACCTCGGTCGCTGGCCGGATTGACCTTGCCCGTGAACTCTCTCAGCATCCAGATGCCCAGGTGTATTGCTGTGGCCCCGAGAGCCTGATCGCAGCGATCGAGGCCGTGGGCGCCGACTCAGAGCGAGCTGTGCACGTGGAACGCTTCCACACCGATACCGCGCCGAGGGAGGGCGATCGCGAGTTCACGGTCGAACTCGCACAGACCGGGATTACCGTTCCGGTTCCGGCGGGAACATCGGTCCTCGATGTTGTCGAAGACGCGGGGGCGTTCGTGTTGTTCTCGTGTCGGGAGGGGACCTGCGGCACATGTGAGGTACCGGTGCTGGAGGGTGAGATCGATCACCGTGACATCGTGCTGACGCCCGAGGAACGCGCGGCCAACTCGTGCATGCTCGTCTGCGTCTCGCGGGCGGCTGCAGGAGTCGGCCACATCGTGCTCGACCTGTAGTCACTCCGGCACGGACGGATTCGCTTTTTCGTCCTCTTCGACGAGGCGCAATACCATGCTTAGCACCTGCAGGCGAGACCCGAAGAGGGGGCTCCCCACTTCCGTGTGCAACTGGGTGGCGATCCTGCCGATCTGATCGGCGACCGTGGAGTGATGGCGGTGAGTAATTCTGGCCAGCTCGCGCATTGACTTGTGCGGCTGATAAGCCTTCAGCACGCTGAGCACATCGCGCTGTCGCGCATCGGCCCTCATGACTTCGGCGGACAGGACGTCCGGATGGAGACGAAGCTCCTTCAGATCAACGGCGGCGAGGAGGGACAGCACGCCGAGCGACTCGGCCTGTATCACGGGATTCTCGGCAGAGGTCAAGCGATAACACATCCAGGCTTCTTTGAAAGATGCAGTTAGATCCTCTGGGTTCCGCGGATACGAACAACCGGCTCGGTAACCGGCCCGCTCAATGTCGCGATGCGCGGCCTCGAGATCGACAACGTCCGAAACGATGGCCAGGGTTGCGCCGTGGCGTGGCGAAGAAAGTGCGGCGTCGACGTGAGCGGTGAGCAGTGACATCAGCTCCTGCTGAGGCATCGAGCAGACGATCGTCCGGAGCCTCGCCGTGTCCGATGAATCCGGGAAGAGGCGAACGGTGATGTGGTCGACGTCGCGCGGGGACATGGCGGACGTTGCCATTCGGTCGAGTGCTGCCGAGAAATCCCACTCCGCACTGTGTGACTCGAACGATCGCACCGTGATGCTGACGGATAGCGCCAGGCGTTCCAGTACGATTCGCTGCAGGGGCAGGTCTGCGTCAGCGGACCAACTCCACACCGAACCGATCGTTCCGGAGGCCCCTTGGATCGGCACGACTAACGGCGATCTCGCACGATGGGCGAGAAGTGTCTGGTTCGGTACGCGAACACCGGCATGCGTCCAGGCTCGGGGAGCGATTGCCTGCGCGGAGACCCCCACCTCTCCTTCGATGAGCAAGGCGGCGGACCGAACGATCTCATCGAGGTTCGCTCCGCGCGCTGTGAGTTGATCGAAGTACGCAATCACCTGTACGAGCTGGCGTGCCTCGTCGTTGGTGGCCGTGAGTTGTTCGAGCAGTCCATTCATGTTGTGCACCAAGTTCGGATGATCCCACACGTCAAAGACATCGGAAGATTGTTTACGACGAGCAGATGGCGTCTTGAGAGAAGTGGCCAGGGTATACGTTCCCTCTCCTTTGGGCTGGCGAACACCGGGAAGGGCCCCGTTGCGCTGTTTCTAGCCATCTCGAATGAATGATTCCAGCCATCTCGAATGAAGGGGTGACCTCGTATAGGACAACGTCGATTTGTCGGACACGTCCCCGACGTAGTCCATCAATCGTTCGCCCCAGAGGGTTTGAGCGCGGCTTCCTCGTCGAGGGTTGCTACGCGTGGTGGGAGCCTTCGACCCGATGAGATGGGAGCGTCCCGAGGACGAGCCTGTGATCGTGGGGTGATCTCGCCGGATCCCCGACTGATCAGCGATACGGGGACGCGCACGGTCTCGCCCTGGTGCGAGGAGGCCGGCTCATCCAGGCGGCGGAGGAGACGATCCACAATTGTCTGGGCGAGTGCGACCTCGTCCTGAGCGATGACGGTGATGCCTGGTCGGACGACACTTGCCATGTCGTGGTCGTCGAAGCCGATCAACGCCACAGAGTCCTGTTTGCCGCGCGCGTGCACTTCGTGCAGGACGCCGAGCATCGTCGTGTTATTCCCGCAAATGATTGCGGTAGGCGGCGCATCGGACTTCAGGAGCGATGCGGCGGCTTCACGCGCGGACTGCTGGTTAGCGATGTCTAGGATGAAGCGGTCCCGGCCGGGGATCACTCCGTGTTCGAGCATCGCTTCACGGAAGCCGTAGGATCGCTCCTGTGCGGAAGACATGAATTGCTCATCGCCGATGTAGGCGATGTCGACATGACCGATCTTCCACAGGTGCTCCACTGCCTGACGAGTCCCGCCCTCGTTGTCGCTGATGACGGCATCCGAGCCTCCGGTACGTGGTAGTCCGTCGGTATACACGGTCGGGATGTCGGCGATGAGCTGCCGCTGCCGACTCGCCGTCTCCGAGACGGAGGGGACGATGATCAGCCCGTCGACCTGCCGGGCGGTGAACGCGCGGAGCAGCCCCTCCTCGATCTCGGCGTCCCGGTCGTTCGAACCGGTCAGGAGGGCGTAGCGACGTTGCTGCAGCAGATCCGTGATCTCCCTCGTCAGCCGGCCCCAGTGCGGGTTGGAGATGTCGGGCACGAGGAGCCCGATGGATTGCGTGCGGCCGTCGGATCGGCGGACGCTGCTGGCCATGAGGTTCTTCTCGAAGCCGAGCCGGTCAATCGCCGAGGCCACCTGGGTGCGCACCGTCTCGGAGACGTTGGGTTCGTCATTGACCACCCGGGACACCGTCTTGACTGATACTCCAGCGAGCATCGCGACGTCCCGCATCGTTGCCTTGCGTCGATTCACTCTGCCTGCATCTTTCTGTCTTTCGTTGTCTGCCAATGAACTCTACCGTTGATAAGTCGGTATGAACAAGTATTGACAACGATGACAACTGCTGGCTATCGTCCAAGTATTGACAACGATGACAACTGCTGGCTATCGTCGCTGACGCAGACTCTACCCGGCACCGTCAAGGAGGACCACATGCCCCACTCATTCCGCAGGCGCGCTCAGCGCGCGTTGATGTCGATCCTCGGCATCGTCTCCGTCGTCGCCGTCGCCGGATGCGCCGTCAGCACACCCGGTGACACGGGCCCAGGCGGCGACGCCGAGGACGGCCCCGTCATCGGGCTCGTCATCCAGAACGCCCAGTTCTTCTTCCAGGGGATCCAGGACGAGATCGAGGCGCTGGCCTCGGCTGGCGGAGGGCAGGTGATCGTCACCAACATCAACGACGACTCGGCCCAGCTCGCCCAGGCGATGCAGACCTATGCGCAGCGCGGCGTCGACGTCGTGCTCGTCCCCGCGCTGTCGGGCGACAGCGACATGACGGCCGTGCAGTCGACTGTCGATGCGGGCATCCCCGTCGTCTGTTACAACCAGTGCATCGGCGACGCGAGCGAGGACATCGTCAGCGCATTCATCCGCAGCGACGGCACGTCCCTAGGGACCACCACCGGCGAGGCGGCGGCCGAGTACATCGAGAGCGAGCTCGGCGGAACGGCCTCCATCGCTCTGCTCAACTGCGACATCTACGTCGAATGCCAGCTCCGCAAGGCCGGCTTCAAGGAGGCACTGGAGGGCCTGGACGTCACGTACGTCGCGGACCAGGAGGGCTTCCTGGCCGATAAGGCCGTGGGCGTCGCGCAGGACATCCTGACTGCGCACCCTGACGTCGACATGATCTGGGCCGTCAACGAGGGCGGTACTGTCGGCGCCCGGTCAGCGATAGCCGCATCCGACAACGTCGGCAAGACCGTCGTGTTCGGCACCGACATCAGCCCTCAGATCACCGAGTTCCTCACCACCGACGACGGGATCCTGCTGGCGACGACCGGCCAGGACACCAAGGCCATCGCGAAGGCCGCGTACGACGCCGGCCTCACCGCGATCGGCGGCGAGAAGTCGGACCCATTCGACGTGCTCGTGCCCGGCGTACTCTTCACGCCGGACCGCCCCGAGTGAGTCCGAGCCGGGAGAGTGCGCCGATGAACACCGAAGTGAGCACGCCGATGCTGGAGATCAGCGGCATGAGCAAGTCCTTCGGACCCGTCCAGGTTCTCCGGGGCATCGACCTGCGCGTCGCGCCCGGAGAGGTGCGCGCTCTCCTCGGCTCGAACGGCGCTGGCAAGTCGACTCTGATTCGCATCCTCAGTGGTGCCGAGACGCGCGACGCCGGCAGAATCGTCCTGAACGGCAGGGAGCACGATCCCGCCCTGATGCGCGATGAGGAGGACGGCATTGCCGTCGTCTACCAGGAACTCAGTCTCGTGCCCGGGCTGAGCGTCGCCGAGAACCTCATGCTCGGCCAGTGGCCGCGCCATTCGGCAGCGGGGCTCGGGGCGATCGACCGACGGCGGATGCTGGCGGGGGCGCAGTCGGCGCTGGCGATGCTCGGCGTGGACGTCGATCCGTGGCGGGAGGTGTACGACCTCAGCCTCGGCGAGCAGCAGCTGGTCGAGATCGCCAAAGCGCTGAGGAAGAGGCCGCGTGTCCTCATCCTCGATGAGCCGACGAGCGCGCTCACGGCGCACGACGCCGATCGGCTCATCGCGCTCGTGCGCCAGCTCGCGGCGACGGGGATGGCGGTGCTATACGTGTCGCACCGGATGGACGAGATCCCGCGGGTGGCGGACTCCATCGCCATCATGCGCGACGGGGCGATCGTAGGGACACACGCAGTCGGCGAACTCACCACCCGGAAGATCGCCGAGCAGATGATCGGCCACGCCCCGCGCAAGGAGGCCGGCGTCCGGCGGGAGGTGGCGCCCAACGCCCCGGTCGTGCTGTCCGTTGAGCAGGTTCGGACATCGGCCCTGCAGGGCGTCAGCCTCGAGCTCCGCGAAGGTGAGGTGCTCGGCATCGCCGGACTCATGGGATCGGGCCGCAGCGAACTTCTCCGGGCCGTGTTCGGTCGGGACCGCGTCGATTCGGGCACGATCCGGGTGCGTGGGAAGTCGGTGCAGGCGCGCTGGAACGAGCGGGCCGCGATCGCCGCGGGCCTTGCTCTGTCCCCGGAGGAGCGGAAGGCCCAGGGGCTCGTGCTGATGCGCTCCATCCGGGAGAACCTCACCCTGGCGTCACTTCGACGCCTCGCGCCCCGCGGGATCATCCGCGCCGGCGAGGAGGGCGCAATCGCGCAGCACGCTGTCGATCAGCTCGCCATCAAGCTCTCTTCCGTCGAGCAGGAGGCCGGCGACCTCTCCGGCGGCAATCAGCAGAAGGTGGTGCTCGGCAGATGGCTCGCGGCGGGCGCCGACATCTACTTGCT
Organism: Microbacterium sp.; assembly: GCF_048259935.1. Lineage (GTDB taxonomy): Bacteria > Actinomycetota > Actinomycetes > Actinomycetales > Microbacteriaceae > Microbacterium. The sequence goes on from NZ_JBLXHF010000007.1 coordinate 177,956, forward strand.
CGACGAACCCACCCGCGGGGTCGACGTCAACGCCAAGGAACAGGTCTACTCACTCGTCCGCCGGCTCTCCGAAGCCGGGAAGAGCGTCGTCTTTGTCTCGTCCGAGAACGCCGAGCTCTTCGAGGTCTGCCACCGGATCGTCGTCATGCGCGGCGGTGCCATCGTCCGGACGCTGGCCCATGACGAGACCGATGAACACGAACTGCTCGCCCTCTCCATGAAGGACTCGATCTGATGACTGTGACCGCTTCTACGACGGATCGGCCCCAAACCTCCGTGCAGCGATGGTTCTCGCGCCGTTCCAATATCCAGACCGTTGCGCTGCTGGGCGTGCTCGGGATTGTGTACTTGTGCTTCTCGCTCACGGCCCCGAGTTTCGCGAGTGTCGGCAATCAACTGAACATCCTGCAGAACGCCGCGTTCGTCGGCATCGTCGCAATGGCGATGACGCTCGTGATCATCGCCGGCGAGATCGACATCAGCGTCGGCAGCGCGGTCGCGCTGGGGTCCGCGCTGCTCGGCGTGACGGTGGGCCAGTGGGGGCTGCCCGTCCCGCTCGCGATCCTCGTGGTCCTTGCAGAAGGCGCGCTCATGGGTGCGTTCGCCGGGTGGGTGCGCTCCCGGTTCGGCGTCCCGTCGTTCATCGTGACCCTGGCGCTGTACGGAGCGCTGCGCGGCCTCGCACTTCTCATCACAAACGCCTATCCCATCCCACTAAAGGATCCGTTCCTGGTGTTCCTCGGGTCCGGGCGCTTATTGGGCATCCCGGTCGTCGCGATTGCCTTCATGCTCGTCTTCGCAGTCATCGCCTTCGTCGCCACGAAGACCCCGTTCGGGCGATCCGTGTACGCCGTCGGCGGCAATCCGGAGGCCGCACGGCTTTCCGGCATCAACGTTGCTCGGGTGCGCGTGCTCGTCTTCATCCTCACAGGACTTGCCGCCGCGATGGTCGGTGTCCTGCAGAGCGCCCGGTTGTCGTCCGGCACGGCGAGCATCGGCACCGGTGTCGAGTTCGACGCGATCGCGGCTGTCATCATCGGCGGCACGCTTCTGTCGGGAGGGCGCGGCTCCGTCCTCGGTACTTTCATCGGTGTGATCTTCATCACGGTCCTCGGTAACGGCATGGTGCTTCTGGGCGTGAACCCGTACGCGCAGGAAGTCGTTCGCGGCGTGGTCGTCCTGCTAGCGGTTCTCATCAGCGTCTGGCAGCGGAAGGGCAAGCGATGAACAGGGCCGTCATGAGCGGAGAGGCCATCGATACCGCGTCGTCGGGGACCTTCGAGGTGACGGTGGTCGCGCGGCACGTCCTCGCCGAGGACATCGTCGAGTTCGAGCTCGCGCCGCTGCACGCATCGGACGCTCTGCTCAGTTACGAGGCGGGAGCGCATCTCGACGTGTACGTGGAGGACGGGTCGTGCCGCCAGTACTCGCTGGTGCGTCCGAACGACACGACGGTGCTGCGGATCGCCGTCCTGCGCGAAGAGGACGGACGGGGTGGCTCGGCCCATCTGCACGACCGGGTCGGTGTCGGCGACACGGTGCGCGTGGGTGCTCCGCGCAACACCTTCCGTCTCCGCGAGGCACCGGAGTACCTCCTCATCGCCGGCGGGATCGGCGTGACGCCGATGGTGGCCATGGCCGATGAGCTGGACCGGCGCGGAGACCGCTGGGTTCTGCACTACCTCGGCCGGTCACGTGAGACTATGGCTTATGCAGCGGAGCTGGAGGACGCGTTTCCCGGCAGGATCCGGATCCACACATCGAACCCTCCGGATCGTGCGGACGTGGCAGCCCTGATCGGTGCGCTGCCGAACGGGACGAGCGTGTACGCCTGCGGCCCGTCACGCATGCTCGAAGCGCTCCAGGAAGCGGTCGATTCCCGGCCGAAAGTCGAACTGCACGTCGAGCACTTTTCCGTGCCGAACGTGCCGCAGGACCACGCGCCCGACGAGCCGTTCGAACTGGAGCTCGCGCAGTCCGGCCAGATCCTGCCGGTGGGTGCCGGTCAGTCCGCACTCGATGTCCTCGAAGACGCCGGGCACTTCATCCTGTCGTCCTGCCGCGAGGGCACTTGCGGCTCCTGCGAGGTGCGCGTGCTCGGCGGCAAGGTCGACCATCGCGATTGGCTGCTCGATGACGCCGAGAAGCAGCGCAACGACCGAATGTACGTCTGCGTGTCCCGCGCTAGCTCGAAGCGGCTCACGCTGGATCTCTGAACGAATCGAGGAAAGGCAGAACGACATGACCGAGGCATTCGCAGACTTCGACAACCGCGAACTTGAGCTGGGCGGGGACGGCACCCCCTTCGCGACGCTTACGGCGCTGCGCGATCGGATCGCCGCCGAGAACTCCTACATCGGCTGGACGAAACGACAGGGCGGCCACTGGGTCGTCGCCGGCTGGGATGAGGCCTGGGGGATCTACCGCGATCCCGAGACGTTCCGCATCAAGGACGCGCAGCTCCCGCCGTTCACGCTGCCATCCGGGCGGCCACTCATGCTGGCCGGCTACGACGGAGAGACGCACAAGAACTATCGACGGCTGGTGCAAGGCTGGTTCAACCCGCCGCAGGTCGCGACGATGTCCGATGCGCTGCGCGAAGGTGCCCGCTCCCTCATCGAGGCGTTCGTCGACCGCGGGCGCGCCGATCTCGGCGCGGAACTGGCCTGGCTGGTGCCATTCCACGCCGTGGCGCGCATCCTCGGCGTCGACTGGCGGGACAGCCACCTCTTCTCGCCGTGGATCCGTGCCATGGCGCAGGGTGCCGGATCAGCCGTCGCGGGCACGCAGGAGCACCTCGACGCAATGGAGGCATGGTTCGCCGACTACGTCGACGAGAAGCGCAAGAACCCTACCGATGACGTCATGTCGGATCTCATCCGCAACGGCAAGGTGGACGGCAGGCCGCTCACCCACCAGGAATTGCAGGACTACTTCACGATCCTGCTGCTGGGGACTGTGGAGAACACGTCCCTTCTCCTTAGCGGAGCGTCGTGGATCCTGGCGAGGAACCCCGAGTTGCGGGAGCGTCTGCGCACCGACCTTGATCTGCTGCCGGCCTCGGTCGACGAGTTCCTCCGCTTCCTGAGCCCTGGCCACGGGCAGGCGCGGATCCCCACGCGCGATGTCGAGATCGCGGGTCAGGAGGTGAAAGCGGGACAGAAGGTCCTCATCTACGCACCGCTGATCAACCGGGACCCGCGCAAGTTCGATCGCCCAGACGACTTCGTCCCGGATCGCACACCCAACCCGCATTTGGCGCTCTCGAACGGTCCGCACCGCTGCCTCGGCGCCAACCTCATCCGCGTCGAGGTCGTGGCCGTGCTCACGGAACTCCTCACCGCGCTCCCCGATTTCGCGCTCGATCCCGAGGTGCCGGTCGGGTGGCACCAGGGCGGTCCGTCGCACGGCCTGCGCTCGGTCCCGGTGGTGTTCTGATGGCGGAAAGTTCGGCGCTCGCGCCGAAGTCCCGTCTGCGTTGCCCCTGTGGGGAATACCTCCACGCCGAGGATTCCGAAGCGCTAGTGCACCTCGCGCAAACCCATCTCGCGGCTGAGCATCCGCACCTCGTCGGGGCATACGATCGGGAGGATATTCTATGGATGGCATTCTGACTACATCCTCGGCGCCCAGCGGCGACATGGGCCGCGTCGGGCAGGCGTCGTGGCGGACGTGCGAGCCACGCATGGCTCCAGTCCTGCGTGCCTTCGAGCGGGCTATCGATGAGTCACCCGGAGGAGGCGGTGCTGTCGCTGTTTATATCGACGGCGACTGCGTGCTCGATGCCTGGTCAGGCCTGGCGGACCGTCGGCACAATCGTCCATGGCTAGAGCAGACGGCGTCCGTCGTATTTTCGTGCACGAAAGGTCTTCTTGCGATCCTCACGCATCGCCTCGTCGAGCGCGGCCTCCTCGACCTCGATGCGACTGTCGCGACGTACTGGCCGGAGTTCATGACGGCTGGGAAGGCCGAAATCAGCGTAAGCGACCTGCTCACCCATCGCGCGGGACTCGCGGCTTTCGATGAGCCGGTGACGTTCGAGGAACTTCTCGACTGGCGCCGGATGATCGCCCGGCTGGAGGCTCAGAAGCCGCTCTGGACGCCCGGCAGCACCTATTCATACCATGCGATCACGTACGGTTGGCTGCTCGGAGAGGTCCTGCATCGGGTGACGGGCAAGACCACCGATGCCCTGTTCGATGACGTTTTCGTGCAGGGCTTGGGGGCGGAGGTTGCCCTAGGCGCTGCCGCTGCCGCACCCGGCCGCGCGCATGTCGAGGTCGGCCGCAGTTCGTTCGTCGACGAACCGCGTACTGAGAAAGAGCACTGGGATCGGCTCACATTGACCTTGGGCGGGGCGCTCCCGGTGGACCTCGTGGGCGAAGGCGCCGGGTTCAACCGTGATGACGTGCTCGTTGCTGGCCTCCCGAGCGCTGGTGCCGTGGCGACGGCGCGGGGGCTTGCGAAGATCTGGTCGGCCACCGTCCGCAGCACTGATGGTGTCCGTCTACTCGACGACGCGACCATCGCTGAGCAGACGAGGCCGCAGAGCGAAGGCGAGCCCTACTTCACCGTGCCTGGTCCCTGGTCCCGGTGGGGCTCGGGGTACATGCTGCCGTCGGATCGACGGCCACTCCTCGGCGCACAGTCGTTCGGGCACGACGGCGCTGGCGGACAGCTGGGCTTCGCTGACCGAGAGCTCGGCGTCGGGTTCGGGTTCGTGACAAACTGGCTCAGCGATGGCCAGGATCGGCGCGCCAACAGCATCGTCGATGCTCTCCGCGAGGCATTGAGGCGGTGACATCTCGCCAGGCGCTGCGGGTCCTGAGGCCGTTGCGAAACACGCGGACGGCGATGCGTGGTCGGTGTGCTGGGACAAATCGGTTGTCGAAGCATGGTTCTCGATGCTCAAGAACGAGAGGTTCTCCCGACAGTCATTCGCCACCCGACGGAGGGCGGGATCCGCGGTCATGCTGTACGTCGAGAGGTTCTACAACCGCCGCCGGCTCCACTCCACCCTCCGCTACCGAGACCCTGGCCGCCTACAACGCCCAGACCCCAGCGGCGGGCTGAAAGATGCACACGTCTTCGACACCCCGGTTTTGATCTCGGTGAGACGCCGAGCCCGAGCTTCGCGCCCTCCCCACCGTCGCCGGCCCATCCCGAGGGTGTCGTGTTTCCCGACGATGGTCACGCCCACAGCGACATAGGGATATGTCTGGCCGCCGACATCGCGGCGCGAGTATGACTACTCTGCCGATGCATCTCCGCGGCGCACCCAATCGTCAACCTTGCTCGTCTGGAACTTCCAGAGGCGGCCGACGTTGTGCGCTGGCATCCCCTTGTCGGCGATCCAGGCGTAAATCGTGTCCTTGGTCACGCCGAGATAGTCCGCGATGTCGTCGGCAGCGAGCCATGGTTCAGACATGCGGACTCCTCGAAGCAAGTTGAACCGGATCTTCCCGGATATGTCCGAGACTAGCGGGTCGCTGCGCTGCCGATGAGAGAGGAAGTGTGACGAGCTATCGGGAGCCGCCGCCGACAGCGACACTCCTCTCCTTGTGATGCTCGGGGCACAATGTCGAGACCCAGAGATTGATCACGTACTGCGCGGCGGGAGCGCCACATTCCTCGCAGGTTTCAATGCTCTCCCACTCGGCGGCACGGATGGTGTCGTTGAAGTCCTCGTTGTAGGCGCTAGGGTCATCTGACGGGTCGGCGTAGAAGGATAGTGCCCCAAACTTCGACTTGCACTGCTGCAGGACGTACACCGGCGCGATCGCGCTCAGCTGATCATCGAGTCGCGCGAGCAGCTGGTACCAGCCTGGGCAGACGTCGAGTACGGGTGGCCAGCCCCGGCGCGATGCGGTCGATCAGGCGCTGCAGCTCGGTCGGATAGTCGTTCGGTTCCATGTGCTGGTCACTCAACTTTCGGTTGTCTGCGCTCGTCGGGTTGCCTGGGTTCGGGTTTCGCGCTCTTCTCTATTCGTAGCCACGGCATCCGACATCCTGTTCCCAGGGCTGGGCGCCCCGGCAAGCCGGGCAACTTGACGGCGCCGCGACAGTTCACGGAATACTCGTCCCACGCGCAAGCTGCGCGTGACGCCCTTGTCGAAACTGATAAGCCCGCGGCAGCGCCAGTCGATGGTGACGTGGCCGCGGAACGCAGCGATAGCTCGGCGCCGCTCGATGAACTCCATCTCCCCGGTGAAGGGGGCGGGCAGGCCATTGCGCTCCGGCATGAGATGTATGAAGAGCTCAGCGAACGTCGGGCCCAATCGGGTGCGGCGTCGTGTCTGAGCAATGAAGATCGCCGCGGCCAGCGCCCATTCGTCACCGGTGTCATCGCCAGTGAACGACTCAAACATGTAAGTCCACGCCGCAGGCGGGGGCACGTCTATGCCCCGCCACCAGATGGGATACGAGTCGGATGCCATGGCCGCAGTCACATTCGCGGTCGCTGCACGGGCCTCGCCCGCGACGCGACCGGCGGTCATCGGGCTGGGCAGCGCACGTGCAAGGAAGCGGAGAAATCCGATGGGCGGTGATTGTTTCGTATGGCCTCACGAATTATGCCATACGAATTAGGCCATACGAACGTGTTGGCCTCGCGAACCTGAGGAGGTGGCCCATAGAGACGACATCGCTGACGAGGAGTGGGCTACCTACGCTCAGCGGCTGGCGACAGCGCGTCGTCGTGCTCGCGAAGACGCCGGCCTTAGTCAAGAACAGGTGGCCTATCGGGCAGGGCTCACGCGCTACACCTACCAGAAGTATGAGAAGGGTGAGTCGCGTCCGGGTCGCCCAGCGAACCCGACGCTGCGCGCGATCTTGGCGATCTCGCAGGCACTGGGCGTTGCCCTTGAGGGATCTCATTCCCGAAGAGATCCCAGACCTTCGGAGCAGGCAAGGGATGCTCGATCGGATTGGCTGATCTTCTTGGTCGGAGTGGGCGGGCACAACGGGCATCCGCCACCTTTCGAGCGACTCGCCACGGACGCCTCCCAGGCGTGCCCGTCCGCGCATCGCCAGATAGCCTTGCGGCTCGAGGAGGGCTTCACCAGTTCGGGAGAGTCCTTGTTGCTTGCATCCCACTCGGCGGCGAGATCCGGCCTCAGCGTCGAAAGGTCGTTTAGGCCCGGGACCGCTTGACGCCCACGGCAACACGGACACCCAGCGGGTCGTCGCCCAGTTCTGCTCGAAATGATTGCGTCCCAGACATGACCTTTCGCGCACCTCCATTTCGCACGACGATCCGAACCCGAGGTCACATCCTGCGGACTAAACGTGTTCGATCCATCCCACTCGCGAGCGAGCTCGGGGTGGAGAGTGGCGAGATCTGTTTCGCCGGGCATCACGCGATGACCGGAGCAGTACGGGCATGCTTGACCGGCACCAGAACGGGTGTAGATCGCATCTTCCCATTCGGGCCCTTCCTCGCATTGCCAAACAACTTTCTTTGCGGCATTGGGGCGGACCTGTTCAGGGCGCAGTTCGTTGCTGCTGTGCCATTGAGCGGCGAGATCGGGTCGGAGAGTGGCGAGGTCGGTAACGCCCGACAGCGGTCAAGCCCCAGTGCGTGGTGTACCCGGTGGTGATCCTTCTTCTGTTGGTTAGGCGCTGAGTTCGAGGACGTGTTCGGAGGTCACCTCGCTTCCGGTGTCG
>NZ_JBLXHF010000008.1:0-121398 GCF_048259935.1 Microbacterium sp.
CATCCAGCATCCCCGACTCGATCAGACGCTGCGCGCCCTCCGCCTGAGACTTCCGCCGCACTTCACGCGACGCCTTGTCGATAGCCACCAGTGTGTTTCCTTTCGTAAGGAGACCTCACCCCTTACACACACCATTTGACACGCTCCGGTATCGGACTCGCATGGTGGGCGCTCAAGACCTCCGAGAGGCTTGCCCGGCGTCAGGAGAAGCTGGAAAAGAAGCTCGCGCAACGACAAGAAGAACTGGCACGGCAACAGACAGCACTCGATGAGGAGTCATATCTCAACTCACGAATGCAGGAACTGATCCAGCACGCCCGCACGACGTTAGCGGAGGCACAGAACGTCCAAACCTTGACAAGCCCGCGAATTTACGAGCTCCTCTCCATCGATCCTGGCACGCAGGTTCAGGTCGCCGAGCGTCAGCAAGCCTCACTTGAGTCCCTCTCCCGCCTCCGAGTCGAAGTTGACCTTCTCCGCGTTTACGCGGTCACGATGCCAATGGCTGGAAGCACCGACCGAACTCGCAGCAAGTCGCTCATGCGATTGATGGACGAAGGGGCATGGCTCTACAGCGAGGCGCTGCACTGCGCGATCATTGCGTTTGATCAGGACAACAACCAGGATGTCGTTCTGACAGATGATCAAAATGTTGTCGATGCCCTGATGAATGGTGCCTTCGTGAATCTCAACACCAGGCTCTTGTCCGATTGCATTGGTCTCGACGCCGACAAGATTCCCTACTATTCCGAGCCCGGATCACCGTGGCCAGAGGTGTACCGACGCCGCGAGCAGATGCTCCTCGAGTCGATCCTGGCCCGCAAATCTTGGACTCCCGACTCTCTCGCCGAAGCCGCGACCTGGGCGCTTGCCCATACCGTCGACCGCTTCCAAGATGCACTGATGGCTGTTCTGACGGACTGGAACGCGAGCCGTCAGTACTCGGGCACTTCAACAGATCGCTGAGCGCACTCTGCTCGCAGGATGAGCGGTCGGGCTATCCTTTGCGCTGGCACCGCGGGCAGAAGTGCGACGAGCGGTTCATGAAGGCGTCCCGGCGGATCTCGCTCCCGCAGCGCGGACAGGCTTGTCCGCCTCGTCCATAAGCGTTCAGTGAGTGCGCGAAGTACCCCGCCTCGCCGTTGACGTTCACGTACTGGGCATCGAAGCTCGTTCCGCCCTCGGCGAGAGCCTTCTCAAGCACCAGCCGTACTTCAGCAAGAAGGCGGCCGACTGCAGCACCCGTCAATGTGCGCCCGTGTGACTCAGGGTGGATCCGCGCAGCCCAGAGCGATTCGTCAGCGTAGATGTTTCCGATTCCGCTGACGACGGTCTGGTCCAGCAGAATCCTCTTGATCGCACTCGCGCGACGCCGCACGGCGCCGCTGAAGACGGCGTCGTCGAACGCGGAATCCAGTGGATCACGAGCGATATGCCGCACTTGCGTCGGGATCAGGTCACCGCCGTCGGCGGTGAGCTCGTCGACAGCCAGCGAACCGAACGTGCGCTGGTCTGCGAAAACAACGGCGAGGTCGCCATGCTGTGGATGCTGGATGCCGATGCGAATGCGTTCATGGCGCTCAGCGGGAGCGTCGGGAGCGCGCAGCAGCATCTGCCCGCTCATCCCCAGATGGGCAGTGAGCGCGTGAGTCTCCCCTGCCATTTGAAGCCACAAGAATTTGCCACGTCTGGATGCGCCGACAATCGATGCGCCCTCCAGACGAGCGGCGAAGTCCGCCGCTCCTGCCGGATGCCGCGTGAGCGCTCGCTCATCGAACACCGAGACGCTCGTGATCGTCGCGCCGATGACTGCGGGGGCGAGGCCTGTGCGCACGACCTCGACTTCGGGAAGTTCAGGCACGCTCGCTGAGTGCGCGCCATACGTTGAGGGCGCCTGCCATCTCGGCGGTCTTCTTACTCGTGCCCTCACCGCTCATGCTGACGTCGCCGACTGTGACGATCGCCGTGAAATGGCGATCGTGGTCTGGGCCGGTAGCCGACACGGAGTAGGTGGGAGGTGCGGCGCCGATACGGGCAGCGAGCTCCTGCAGGCTCGTCTTCGGGTCCATCGCGGCACCATAGCGCTCTGGATCATCGAGCAGAGGCTCAGTCAATCGCAGCACGAGTTCGGTCGCAGCATCCTGACCTGCGGAGAGGTAGGTGGCGCCGAACACCGCTTCCATAGTGTCGGCAAGAATCGAGTCCTTGTCGCGCCCACCGGTGCGCTCTTCACCACGGCCCAGCAGAAGATGCTCACCGAGCCCGATGGCTCGCGCAACCTCGGCGAGGGCAACAGTCGAAACGACGCTCGCGCGCCGTTTGGCAAGCTGCCCCTCATCGATGTCGGGATGAGTGGTGAACAGCATGACAGTGACGGCTTGGCCGAGCACAGAGTCGCCGAGGAACTCCAAGCGCTCGTTGTGCGGGATGCCGCCGTGCTCGTATGCGTACGAACGGTGGGTCAACGCTAACGCAAGCAGCTCAGGGTCGATATCGACCCTGAGCTTCGCTGCGAGACTCGCCGTCCCTTGCGGGACCTCTGTCACGATCGTGAGACCGTGATCAGACGTCTGCGACCTTGCGGCCCTTGTACTCGAGGAACAGCTCGGTGCCCTGCGAATCGGTGACGACCTTCGCCTGGTGGGGGCGGCTGTAAACGGTCTTGCCGTTCTCAACGGTCTTGACGAGAGCAATCGGCTCCGCCTTCCACTGCGCGCGACGCGAGCGGGTGTTGGAACGGGAAACCTTGCGCTTCGGGGGGTTACCAGCCATGGCTAACTCTCTTCTGTGTTCTCGGGACCGCGGCTCTCTGCCGCACTCCCCTGGTCTGCGATCTGTCGGAGCGCACTCCATCGAGGATCGATGGGAGCGTCATCCTCTACCCTGGTGCTTTCGGTCAGCCGCTCACCCGTGTTCGGGTCAAGCCCGGGGCAGTCCGGCTGACACACCGGCTGAAATGGAAGCGCCAAAACTGCCGCTTCCCTGACAAGAGTTTCAAGATCCACGTGGTCGTCTTGAACCTCGAAGTCAGTTTCTTCCTCACCAGGATACGCGAAAAGCTCCTGGAACTCGACTTCGACAGGCTGGGCGATGTCTTTGAGGCATCTTCCGCAGACGCCCTTGTACTCAGCCTCCACTGTTCCGGAGACGAGAATGCCCTCGTGGACGGACTCGACCCGGACTTCCAGGTCAAGAGCGGTGCCCTCCTCGTAGGAGACAATTCCCTCTCCCCACTGCTCTGGGAGGGTAGCGGAGAACTGATGCTCACGCATCTCACCGGGTCGTCGGACGATATCGCGCACGGGCACCACGAAGGGGCCGTTAAGTCGAGTCTTCACGCTTCAATGCTACCGGCGCGACCTTCTCCAGGCTCAGTATCCGCTGACCGTGCGCTCAGAGTCCGCGCGCACCAGTGTCGAGGAAGGCTGCGACGGCGCGGGGAACGAAGGGCGCGATGTCTCCGCCGAGAGATGCGACCTGGCGGACGAGTGAGCTGGACACCATCGCGTGCGAGGGATCCGGCAGCAGAAACACCGTCTCGATATCAGCGAGGTGCCGGTTGACGATCGCCATCGGCGATTCGTAGGCGACGTCGATCTGAGAGCGGATGCCCTTGACCAGTACCCCCGCGTTGACGTCGCGAGCGTAGTCGACGAGGAGGCCCATGCTCCACGAGCCGATGACGATGTTCCCCGGCATCCCATCTTCAGCAATGGACTGCTCGAGCAGCGAGAGACGCTGAGCGATCGGCAGCATCGCTTCTTTGCCAGGGTTGTGCACCACCAGCACGTGCAGTTCGTCGTAGAGCTTCGCCGCTCGCCGGATCACATCGAGGTGACCGAGGGTCGGCGGATCGAAGGAACCAGGGACGACGGCGATCCGACTGCTCATGGCTTCACCCTATTGCACGTCGAGTGACTAGTTCTTGGCAAGAGCCGCACGGTCCTCTTCGGTGACCCGACGTGCGATCACGTCGCGGAGCCCAGGGTGCTCAGTGAGACTCGGATCGGCCTCGAGAATCTTCTCGGCAAGCTCACGTGCACGGGCGATGAGTTTGGAGTCCTTCACCACGCGCAGCAGCCGCAGCGAGGAGCGCACGCCCGATTGCGTCGAACCGAGCACGTCACCCTCGCCGCGCAGCTCGAGATCGACCTCGGCGAGAGCGAATCCGTCGAGCGTCGCAGCGACGGCCTCGACACGTTCACGCGCGAGTGAGCCTTCTTCGGCTTCGGTGACGAGCAGGCACAGGCCCGGCACGGCGCCTCGACCGACACGTCCACGCAACTGGTGGAGCTGCGAGACACCGAAGCGATCCGCATCGAGGATAATCATCGTTGACGCGTTGGGAACATCGACTCCGACCTCGATGACAGTGGTCGCGATCAGCACATCGATCTCGCCGCGCGCGAATGCCTGCATGACGGCATCCTTCTGATCCGATGGCATCTTGCCGTGCAGCACTGCACGTCGCAGCTTTCCGACTGTCGGATGCGTCTGGAGTGCCTCATCGAGCTGGACAACGCCCCACCGTGGACCTGTCGCGCCCTCTTCAGTCGGAAGCAGTGCCGCGCCTTCTTCGCCGGCAGCATCCGTCTTCTTGGTCGTATCGATCGCCGCGCAGACCGCGAAAACCTGGTGTCCCTGCGCGACTTCCTCTGCCGCACGATCCCACACCCGCTGGAACCACGCCGGATGCTCGGCCAGCGGCGCCACGAAGGATTGGATGCCCGCTCGCCCCGCCGGCATCGTGCGGATCACTGAAGTGTCAAGGTCGCCGAAGACTGTCATCGCCACGGTGCGTGGGATGGGTGTCGCTGTCATCACGAGTGCGTGTGGACTGGTGCCCTTCGCACGCAGCGCTTCGCGCTGTTCGACGCCGAACCTGTGCTGCTCATCAACGACCACGAGCCCGAGTTCGGCGAACGTCGTCTTCTCTCCCAGCAGCGCATGCGTACCGACCACGATCAGCGCTTGACCGGAAGCGACGCGCAACGCGGCCTTGCGGCGCTCAGCAGCCGGCATCTGACCGGTGAGCAGAGTCGGCATGACCTCTGGTGCCAGCTTCGGCCCCAGCAGCTTGGTGATCGAGCGCAGGTGCTGAGCGGCGAGGACCTCGGTAGGTGCGATCAGCGCTGACTGCCCACCGGACTCGGCGACCTGCAGCATTCCGCGCAGGGCGACGAGGGTTTTTCCTGATCCGACCTCGCCTTGAACGAGCCTGTTCATCGGCCGTTCGCCGGCCAGATCCGAGGCGACCTGCGCTCCCACCGACTGCTGGTCCGGGGTGAGCGTGTACGGCAGTGTCGCGTCGAAGCGCTCCAGCAACCCTCCCGCGGCAGCTGGGCGCGACACCGCCGTCAACGCGCGCACGGCGTCGCGTTGCTGGAACAGCGCTGTCTGCAGCACGAGAGCCTCATGCATCCGCAGCGTGCGCACGGCGGGGTCGATGTCATTCTTCGTCTGCGGCCGATGCACCTGGATCAGCGCGGTACGCGCATCCAGCAGCTTCTCCTTCGCCCTGATCTCCTGCGGCACGGGGTCTGGCACGTCGCTCAGCTTCGGCAACAGACTTTCGACGAGCTCACGGAACTGCTGGCTCGAGACCGCCGAGGTCGCGGGATAGATCGGCAGCGGGCGGCTGGCCTGGTCTTCTGCTTTGGCCTGCGCGCTCTCTGCATCGTCGAAGAGCTCGTACTGCGGGTGGGCGAACTGGATCACGTCACGGTATTCACCGACTTTGCCGGAGAACATTCCTCGGCGGCCGCGGTAGAGCTCGCCCGCGCGCCACTCCGCCTGGCGCAGGTTCTTCGCGAAGAACGTCAATGACACTCGTCCTTGACCATCGCTGATGATGACATCCGTCATCGCTCCCGAGCGGTTGCGCATCCCCCGAGCCGACGACGACAGCACCTCGGCGACGATCGTCACCGTCTCGCCGACCGGCAGATTGCTGATCGGCGTCAGCTCGGCAGGATCCGCATAGCGGCGCGGATAGTGCGCGAGCATCTCGCCGACCGTCTGCATGCCGAAAGCCCGATCGAGCTTCTTCGCCGCTGTCGCCCCGACAGCATCAGTCAGCGGCGAGTCGAGCGAGAAGGTCATGCCTGAAGTCTAGGTAATGCTCCGGACAGTCCTAGGCTGATGGAGTGACGAGGATCATCGCAGGCGACGCGCGCGGACTCCGACTGGATGTTCCCGGCAGCGGTACGCGCCCCACCAGCGACCGTGTGCGAGAATCGCTCTTCGGAGCCCTCGAGTCCGCCGATGCCATCGAAGGCTCACGAGTGCTGGACCTCTACGCTGGTTCTGGCGCGCTGGGTCTCGAAGCCCTCAGCCGGGGCGCCGCAGCTGTCGATCTCGTCGAGAAGTCTCGACCGGCAGCGGCGATCGTCAGGCGAAACGTGGCGACCGTGGCCAAGGCTCTTGGCTCCTCGGCGTCCGAAGCGCCCCCCGCACGCGTGCATGAAAGCGCTGTCCAGACCTTCCTCAAGCGTGCGACGGGCCAGTGGGACCTCGTCTTCACCGATCCGCCGTACGACCTCAATGACGATGCGATGACCGCGGACCTCGCGGCACTGGCGCCGCTGCTGTCTGAGGACGCTGTCGTCGTCATCGAGCGAGCCCGCCGCTCGACGCCGCCAGATGCAGTGGCTGCTGGTCTGGAGATCTTCCGCGAGAAGACCTATGGCGATACTGCCGTCTGGTGGGCTCAGCCGGCCGCAGCATCCCAATCGCGGTAGGGGTCCCAGCCCGCGGCATCCACGGCCTCGCCGTCGCAGAGCACGCCCTCCGCGCCGGGCTCGCGAACGGTACCGATGGCGCGGAATCCCGACGGCAGCACGCCCGGGGGGAACGTCGCAAGCAGCGCGTGGTCTTCTCCACCGGCCAGCGCACGATCGAGATCGTCACCGAGGGCGTCGCGATCGAAATCGATCGTGACGTCGGATGCTGATGCCATCCGCCCTGCGTCAAGAGCAAGTCCGTCCGAGACATCCATCATCGCCGTCGCTCCAGCAACTGCCGCAGCGACTCCGAGACCGATCGGAGGCGAAGGACGCAGCTGCGCCGTGACCGCTGCACGCTCACCTGGCAGAAGCTGCTCATGATCGACGGGCACCGGAGTCTCACCGTCGCGGAAGCGGCCGAACAGCACGCCGAGTCCGCGGGCGGAGAGCCCGACTTCACCGGCGATCGCCACCGTATCTCCTGCCCGGGCCCCCGAACGGGTCACTGCCGCGCGACCTTCGAGATCGCCGAGAGCGGTGACGGCGATCATGAGAACTTCCGAGACGGTCAGGTCTCCGCCGATGACGGAGCATCCGGGTGCGAGCGCCTCGCACGCTGCGCGGAAACCGTCCGAGAGCTGTTCCACGAACGACAGTCTGAGATCCTTCGGCACCGCGAGTGCTACGAGGAGCCCTGTCGGTCTCGCGCCCATCGCCGCGACATCTGCCAGGTTCACCGCAGCCGATTTCCAACCGAGGTCGTATGGGCTCGACCACGCCAGCCGAAAGTCCGGACCATGCACGAGCGTGTCCGTGGTGGCCACGACCGAGCCGGACGGCGTCGCCAGAACCGCGGCATCATCCCCCGGACCGAGGATCGTGTGCGAGGCGGGTGCGGTGCGGGCGAGGATGGCACGAAGAACGGTGCCTTCCGAGACGTCGCCCAGGCGCGGATCATCGTCTGCTGAACGGGAGGCCATGCTCTCAAAGGTAGCCTGGAATCATGTCCCCCCGTCTTGCCTCAGCCGCGATCCTCCTGCTCGGAACGGCGCTCCTCGGCGGCTGCTCGAGCACGGTGCATCTGGAGCCGGCAGACGACGCGAACAACCCGCTGTGCGCCGAGGTGCTGGTGGGGCTCAAGAACGCCAACAGCATCGCCGACATGGACCGTCGTTGGACGGATGCGCAGTCGACAGCGGCCTGGATCGCGCCGGACGGCGCCTCTGCGATCCTCCTGCGGTGCGGGGTCACGGTTCCTGGACCTACCGCAGACCTGCAGTGCGTCAGCCTGGAGGGCATCGACTGGCTCGTCGATGATTCGGAGAGCCCGAAGCTACGACTGACCACGTACGGTCGCAACCCCGCCGTGCAGCTCTACATCGACACCGAGGTCGTCAGTTCCAACGACGTGATCAGCAGCCGCGCACTGGTCGGTCCGCTGACCGCGATCCACGCGGATCGTCAGTGCACCACCCCCGACGAGCTCGACGAAGACGCGCAGGAACTGCTGGGCTGACGCGACGTGGCCGCTAGCGCTGCAGTCCGCTCTCGATCAGTTCGCTGATGAGGTCGCCGTAGCTCAGCCCTGATGCCACCCAGCACTTGGGGAACATCGAGATCGGTGTGAACCCCGGCATGGTGTTCAGCTCATTCACGACGAGCTGACCATCCGACGTCACGAAGAAGTCGACACGGGCGAGTCCCTTGCCGTCAACCGCTTCGAATGCGCGCACCGCGGTCTCGCGCAACGAGGCGATCAACGTCTCGTCGAGGTCGGCCGGGCAGACGATCTCGACACCGTCACCACCGAGGTACTTGCCCTCGAAGTCGTAGAAGCTGCGCGTGGTCAGGACCACTTCGCCAGGCAGTGATGCTCGTGCGCGGCCGCCCTGGCGTCCGGCAAGCACTCCCACCTCGATCTCACGTCCGGTGATCTTGGTCTCGACCAGCACCTTGTCGTCCTCGTCGAACGCGATGCGAAGCGCCTCATCGAGGCCCTCGCCATTCTCGACGCGCGAGACGCCGACGCTGGACCCGGCGCTCGCAGGCTTGACGAAGACAACGTCACCGAGCTCCGCGATCGAGCGTCGGATCGCCTCCGGGTCGATCGCCCACTGCGCCTGTCGAACCGTGACCCCAGGAGCGACGGCGATGCCCGCAGCACTCAGCGCCAGCTTGGTGAAGTGCTTGTCGAGGCACACCGCCGAGTCGAGGATCCCGCCGCCCGCATACGGCACGTCGAGCACATCGAAGAAGCCCTGAATCGCGCCGTCCTCGCCGTGGAGGCCATGCAGGAGCGGCAGCACCACGTCGATCTCACCGAGATCGGTCACAGCCCCATCGGCTGCGACGACGCGGAGTGTGCGCGTACCACTGGGCTCAGGCCAGATCACGCGCGAGCCGTTGTCGACGACCTCAGGGAGGTTCGCAGCATCCAGAGCGAATTTCGAAGAATCATCCTCTTCGAGCACGAAGGCGCCTGCGCGTGTGATCCCGACCGGGATCACCTCGTAGCGATCACGGTCAATCGCCTGCAGAACTCCGCCGGCCGTCGCGGAACTGATGGAATGCTCGCTGGAACGCCCGCCGAAGAGCACCACCACCGTCTGCTTGTCCATGATTGGTTCTCTCCTCCTGGGGAGTGTCGTCATCTGTCGTGAGATGGGGCGCGATATCGCGGGGGTTCATTCTGCCGTCGAGCACCATCTTCACCTGCTCGACGATCGGCATATGCACATCTGATTCGTGCGCGAGCTTCAGGATCGGTGCAACAGACGCCAACCCTTCGGCCGTCTGGTTCATCTGCTTCACGACGTCTTGGAAGCCGTAGCCCTGGCCCAGGAGCCTGCCTGCGGTGTTGTTGCGACTCAACGGCGACTGGCAGGTGGCGATGAGATCGCCGAGCCCTGCGAGCCCCTGCAAGGTCTCGCGCTGCGCGCCGTTGGCGACCGCGAAATCAGTCATCTCGACCAGACCGCGCGTGATGATCGATGCCTTGGTGTTCTCGCCGTAGCCAACACCGTCGACGATGCCGATCGCGACAGCGATGAGGTTCTTCAGAACGCCACCGAACTCGGTGCCGATCACATCCGTGTTCACGAACGTGCGGAAGTAGGAGTTGCGTGCAGCTCGGGCGATCGTCTCCGCGGTCTCCTGACTGCGGGAGGCGATGACGGCGGCCGTGGGCTGCTCTCTCGCGATCTCGAGCGCAAGGTTCGGCCCGGAAGCGACAGCGATGCGGTTCGGATCGCAGGCGATCTCCTGCTCGATGACCTGACTCATCCGAAGACCGCTCGTGCGCTCGACCCCCTTCATCAAGCTGACGATCGGCACGTCAGTGTGCTCGAGCAGGGGACGCAGCGCCTTGAGGTTCTCGCGAAGCGATTGGCTCGGCACCGAGAGATACACCTGATCGGCGCCCTCGACGGCGGTCGACAGCTCGTGAGTGGCCGTCATCGACCGTGGCAGGTTGATGCCGGGGAGGTACTTGGAGTTGCGCTTGGCCTCGGCGATCTCGAGCGCCTGTTCGGGGCGCCTTGCCCACATGGTGACGTGCGCACCGCCGTCAGCGAGGATCTTGCCGAACGTGGTCCCCCAGCTGCCCGCGCCGATGATCGCTACGCGCGGATGGGCATCGCGGTTCTTCTCAGGAGTCAAGGCGCCCAGTCTCCTTCTGCCCGTGATCGGTCGGGTTCCATCGCTTCGCGGGTGCCTTCTCTGAGCGCAGCCGCTCGAGCAGCTCGGTGATGGCGTTCATCAGGCGCTCTGTGGCGAGGGTGACAGCGGCCTGATCGTGCTCCTTACCGACGAGGTCGCTGATGTCGACGGGGTCGCCGATGATCACGTCGACCGGCTTCCGGAGCGGCCAGAGGCTCAAACCCTTCTGGTAACGACCCATGATCTCCTGGGTGCCCCACTGCGCCATCGGGATCAGCGGAATGTTTCCCGCCATGGCCAGACGGACCGCGCCGGACTTGCCGCGCATCGGCCACAGATCTGGATCACGCGTCAGGGTGCCCTCTGGATACACGATCACACCGCGGCCAGCCGCAACCAACGCACGCGACTGCGCGATCGTGTCCGCCGCCGATGTGCGTGAGGAGGACCGTGCTACCGGAACCATGCCGGTCTTGCGAAGCACCCAGCCCAGTACCGGAACTTTGAAGAGACTCTCTTTGGCCATGAAGCGCGGCAGTCGCCCCAGCTTCCACACTGCGAGTGCAACGACCAGCGGATCGAACTCAGAGTAGTGGTTGGGAGCGAGCACGAACGGCCCCTCTTCAGGGAGCTTCTCGCGGTCGGTGAAGCGCAGCTTCGCCAGCAGCGAGATCAGCGGTACCGCGACAGCCGCCAGCGGCCAGAACATGGTGGGCCGAGACTTCTCCGATGATCCGGAAGCCATGCGCGTCAGCCGATGACGTCGAAGTCGGCGCCGAGCGCTTCGAGCTTGGCTAGGAAGTTCTCATAACCGCGGCTGAGAATGTCTACGCCGGATACCTTCGACTCTCCCGTTGCTGTGAGAGCGGCGATGATGTGGCTGTACCCACCGCGCAGGTCGGGAACGACGATCTCTGCGCCGCGCAGCGGCGTGGGTCCGGTGATCACCGCTGCCTGCTCGAGCTCACGGCGCGGAACCCGACGGGGTCCGTCCTGCAGACCGTGGGGGTGGACGACGATGTCGGCGCCCATCTTCACAAGTGCGTCGGTGAAGCCCATCCGGTTCTCGTACACCGTCTCGTGCACGACCGAACGCCCGCTCGCCTGGGTGAGCGCGACGACGAGCGGCTGCTGCCAGTCGGTCATGAATCCGGGGTGCACATCGGTCTCTACGACGACGGGCTTCACATCACCGTCGCGACGGAACAGGATGCCGTCCTCCTGAATATCGAACCAGCCGCCTGCCTTGCGGAACACGTTCAGGAACGTCAGCATCTCCTGCTGCTTCGCACCGCCGACGAAGATCTCGCCATCGGTCGCGAGCGCCGCAGAGGCCCACGACGCAGCCTCGTTGCGATCGAAGATCGACCGGTGGTCGTAACCGCGCAGAGTCTCGACACCTTCGATCAGGATCACTCGGTTCGGCTCGTAGGAGATGATCGCGCCCATTTTCTGCAGAACGGCGATCAGATCCATGATCTCGGGCTCGATGGCGGCGTTGCGCAGCTCGGTCGTGCCCTCTGCGCGCACCGCGGTGAGCAGCACCTGCTCGGTGGCCCCGACGCTCGGGTACGGCAGGTGGATGTTCGCACCGTGCAGGCGCCCGTTGGGTGTCGACAGACGGATGCCGCTGGGAAGCTTCTCGACCGTCGCACCGAACTTGCGCAGTGCATCGAGGTGGAAATCGATCGGCCGGTCGCCGATGCGGCAGCCGCCGAGATCGGGGATGAAGGCCTGCCCGAGGCGGTGCAGGAGCGGTCCGCAGAACAGGATCGGAATGCGCGAAGCACCTGCGTGCGCGTCGATCTCTTCCATATGAGCGGATTCGACATCGCTCGGGTCGAGGTGAAGAACGCCGGGCTCATCGCCCTCGGTGACACGCACGCCGTGGACCTCGAGCAGCGAACGGACGACAGCGACGTCACTGAGAGCCGGAACATCGCGCAGGATGCTCGCATCCTCGCCGAGGAGAGCGGCGACCATCGCCTTGGTCGCGAGGTTCTTCGCACCCTTGACATCGACTCGGCCGCGCAGCGGCCGACCACCGCGAATCGCCAGTACATCTCCGGTCAAGGCTGGTGCTCCATCCTGAAGTTCAGCATGCATAGTTCTCGTCATTCGATGAGCCTCACTTCATGTTCACGAATCGCGGCCGCAGCCGACGGGCGCTGTCGCCCCGACCCACGGTGCTCGTCCCGCGGACCTGCGTCAGCGGACGGGGAGCGTACGTGGCCGCCACGACTCGCGGCGGGCCTCGAACTGCGCGATCTTGTCTTCGTTGCGCAGTGTGAGCCCGATGTCATCGAGCCCTTCGAGGAGCCGCCATCTAGTGTAATCGTCGACGTCGATAGTGGCCTGAAAATCACCGATCGTGGCGGTGCGCGCCTCGAGATCGACGGTGATCGACACACCAGGATTCGCGTCGATCTCAGCCCAGATCCGCTCCACGTCGGCTTCCGAGATCGTGGCGGCGAGCAGACCCTGCTTGCCCGCATTACCACGGAAGATGTCCGCGAAGCGCGGGCTGAGGACGACGTTGAATCCGAAGTCGCGCAGGGCCCAGACCGCGTGCTCGCGGCTTGATCCGGTGCCGAAGTCGGGTCCTGCAATCAGCACGGAGGCACCCTGGAAGGGCTCCTGGTTCAGGACGAACTCGGGGTCCTGCCGCCAGGCGTGGAAGAGAGCATCTTCGAACCCCGTCTTGGTGACGCGCTTGAGGAACACCGCCGGAATGATCTGGTCGGTGTCGACATTCGAGCGCTTCAAGGGAGCGGCAATACCGGTGTGCGTGGTGAACTTCTCCATGATCAGGCTCCTACCAGCTCTTCCGTCGTCGACAGATCACTCGGGCTCGACAGCGTGCCGCGCACAGCCGTCGCGGCTGCGACCAACGGAGAGACGAGGTGCGTGCGCCCGCCCTTGCCCTGACGGCCTTCGAAGTTGCGGTTCGACGTGGAAGCGCAGCGCTCCCCCGGTGCCAGCTGATCGGGATTCATTCCCAGGCACATCGAACAGCCGGCGAAGCGCCACTCTGCACCGAAGTCCTTGACGATCTTGTCGATTCCCTCGGCCTCGGCCTCCAGCCGCACCCGGGCAGAACCGGGAACGACCATTACGCGCACACCCTCGGCCTTTGTGCGGCCCTGGATGATCGAGGCGAACGCTCTGAGGTCCTCGATGCGGCTGTTCGTGCAGGATCCCATGAACACGGCGTCGACCGGAACGTCTTTCAACGGGGTCCCGGGAGTCAGGTCCATGTATTCCAGCGCGCGCTCAGCGGCCGCGCGCTCATTCGGATCCGCGATCTCCGCAGGGTTCGGGACTGCCGCCGACAGCGAGCTGCCCTGGCCAGGGTTGGTGCCCCAGGTGACGAACGGCTCGAGCTCGTTCGCATCGATGAACACCTCAGCGTCGAACGTGGCGCCCTCGTCTGTGGGGAGCGTGCGCCAGTAGGCGACAGCATCCTCCCAGTCCTGGCCCTGCGGCGCGTGCGGCCGGCCCTTCACGTATGCGAAAGTCGTCTCGTCGGGCGCGACCATTCCTGCGCGCGCACCCGCTTCGATCGACATGTTGCAGATCGTCATGCGCCCCTCCATGGAGAGGGCGCGGATGGCACTGCCGCGGAACTCGAGCACGTAGCCCTGACCACCGCCAGTACCGATCTTCGCGATGATCGCGAGAATGATGTCCTTCGCGGTGACGCCGGGCTTGAGTTCGCCGTCCACCGTGATCGCCATGGTTTTGAACGGTTTCAGAGGGAGCGTCTGCGTCGCCATGACGTGCTCGACTTCGCTGGTACCGATGCCGAATGCCATCGATCCGAAGGCACCGTGAGTTGACGTGTGCGAGTCACCGCAGACCACGGTGATTCCCGGCATCGTGAGCCCGAGCTGCGGGCCGACGACGTGCACGATTCCCTGTTCTGCGTCGCCGAGCGAATGCAGGCGCGCGCCGAATTCTTCGGCATTGCGGCGCAGCGTCTCGATCTGCGTGCGGCTGGTCAGATCGGCGATCGGCTTATCGATCTCGAGGGTTGGGGTGTTGTGGTCTTCGGTGGCGATCGTCAGATCGAGCCGACGCAGCGGACGCTGCTCAGCGCGCAGACCGTCGAAGGCCTGCGGACTGGTCACCTCGTGGACGAGGTGAAGGTCGATGTAGATGAGGTCCGGCTCACCGTTCTCGCCCTTGACGACGAGGTGGTCGTCCCAGACCTTCTCGGCGAGGGTTCGCGGACGGCTCGAAGAAACAGGGCTTTCAGCTGAGGTCATGTCGATATCTCCAGTATTCGGCGGTTCGGCCACGCTGGACGCCGCGACGAGGAGGGCCTAATTCGAGGTCTCGTCGCGGCCGCTAAGGAGGAGAACCACACGCCGCATGTCGGTCAGTTTACACGGCACCACAGCACGGGAGGCCATGCGTCACCGGCCCAGCGCAGCCCGCTTCTCGCGCGAAGACGCGATCAGGCTCGCGATGGTGGCGACAGCCATCGACGCGAAGATGACGCCGAGCGAGACCCAGTTGTTGATGTCGGGCGCCCATGCGATCGGCTCACCGCCGTTGATGAACGGCAACTCGTTCTCGTGCATGGCGTGCAGCACGAGCTTGACGCCGATGAATCCGAGGATGAATGCGACACCGTAGTGCAGGTACTTGAGCTTCTCCAGCAGGCCGCCGAGCAGGAAGTAGAGCTGGCGCAGCCCCATCAGAGCGAACAGGTTCGCGGTGAAGACGATGAACGGATCCTGGGTGACCCCGAAGATGGCTGGAATCGAGTCGACCGCGAACATCAGATCTGTCACGCCGAGCGAGACGAACACGATGAGCATCGGCGTCCATATCTTCTTACCGTTGACAACCGTGCGGATCTTCGGACCGTCGTACTCGTCGCTGATGTCGATGCCGCGACGCAGCAGACGGACGATGAAGCCCTCTGTCTTCTCGTCGTCCTCATGTTTCTCCGGCATGGCCTGACGGATCGCGGTGTACACCAGGAAAGCACCGAAGATGTAGAAGATCGGGCTGAGGTGCTCAACCGCGGCCCCCACGATCACGATGAACACCGCGCGCAGGACCAGCGCAATGATGATGCCCACCATCAGAGCTTCCTGCTGATAGCGCCGTGGTACCGAGAACTGCGTCATGATCAGCACGAACACGAACAGGTTGTCGATGGAGAGGCTGTACTCCATCGCCCAGCCGGTGAGGAAATCAAGCGAAGTCTTCGCGTCACCGATGAAGAACAGCACGCCGGCGAAGATCAGCGCCAGCGTCACGTAGAAGGCAACCCAGAGGCTCGATTCCTTCGTCGAGGGAATGTGCGGACGCTTCAGGATGAGAAGCAGATCAGCAATCAGGATGACGGTCAGGACCACGAGGGACGTGATCTCGAACCACACGGGGATGTTCAAGGGTGCTCAGCACCTTTCGAAGGGTCAGTGGGATCCGAAAGTCTCTCCCCCGCACTGAGTGCGTCGCGCGCCCGGAGCAGCTTTGATGGTGCTCGTGATGACGATACGCGCGGATTGGGATACTCCCTCTCGCTCGGTCGATATTACCGGAGAAACTTCTGAGACGATGATGCGACTTCCGACACTCTCAGGTGAGAGACCTCCGAAGGGAACCGAATGTCACAGCGTTCTGAAGACCAGGAGCTCGCGGCACGTGCCGCGAACGGCGATCAGAGTGCGTTCCGAGCGCTGTACCGCACCCATGTGCGGCCGGTGTACTGGATCGCGCACGGCATCCTCGGTACCGCGACGGATGCCGAGGACGTGACGCAGGAGACATTCATCGTCGCGTGGCGCAAACTGCCCTCGCTCGATCTGGTCAGCGATTCGCTCCTGCCGTGGCTGGCGACGATCTGTCGCTTCCAGGCGGCAAATCGCGTTCGTCAGCAGCGACGCGAGCGAGCGCACACAGCGGATGCTGTCGATGATGCGCTCCCCAGCGCAGTGAACCTGGAGGAACAGGTGATCACTGCCGCCCTCGCCGAGCGGATCACCACGGCGATCGGGACGTTGAGCATGCTGGATCAGGAGATCTTCCGGCTGTGCGCGACAGAGGGCTACGCCTACCAAGCGGCAGCCACCGAACTCGGAGTCAGCCACGCGGTCGTCCGAAACCGTCTCTCGCGAGTGCGCACGCAGTTGCGCGACACCGTCAACGAATCGAGAGACGCATGAACGATCACACCCCCATGACGGGTCTTCCGGAGCTATCGCAGGAGAGGATCGCCAAGATCGAGGATGCCGTGTTCGCTGAGATATCCGAGCACGGAGCATCCGCTCGCCTACGGCCGGCCTCCGCCGGGATCAGGCGACGCCGCTGGTTCATCGGGCTGGGTGTTGCCGCCGCCTTCGCCGCAGGCATCCTCATCGCTCCGCCGATTCTGGATGTGGTCGACACCTCTGGCGGGTCGATGAGCGCGGTCGACAGCGCACGCGTGACCGCGGTGACGGAGGCTGCTCCAGATATGGGCACTGCCGATTCCGCGGCGATGGACGTCACCTCTGCTCGCGAGATCATCCGAACCGCGCAGGCGACCCTCAGAGTGAAGAGCATCGAAGGCGCCGCTGACGCCATCGCGACCCTCGCCAACGAACACGGTGGCTATGTGGAAAGCACGGAGCTGCGCGCCGCACCGATGCTCGATGGTGCCACAGCTGACGCGTCGGAGGCCGAAGGCTACGGGTGGATCAGCATCCGGGTTCCTTCGGCAGACCTGACCGTGATCATCGACGAGCTCGGGTCCACCGGGACTGTCCTCGCTTCCTCCATCTCGCAGCAGGACGTGACCTCTACTGCAATCGACCTGCGCGCCCGCGTCGAGACCACCCGGGCATCAGTCCAGCGACTCACCGAGCTGATGGCGAACACCACGAGCGTAGGTGAACTCATCGAGGCCGAGTCCGCGCTGGCCGAGCGTCAGGCGCAGCTCGAGTCCTATGAGCAGCAGCTCGCCGCACTCGATGACCAGGTCGCGATGTCGACTCTGCAGGTCGAGCTGACTCCCTCTGCCGGTGCGACCGCGGCGGATCCTGCTGGTTTCGGGGATGGTCTGCTCGCCGGATGGAACGGTCTGATCGTCTCGCTGAACGCGCTGGTGATCGCGTTCGGCTTCCTGCTCCCCTGGCTCGCGGTCGCCGGCGTCGTCGTCCTCATCGTCTGGGTGATCCGTCGCCGTCGCCGTCGAGACCGCGGAGATGTCTCCGATATTCGTTGATTGGAGCACCAGCCATCGTCTGCAGATGTGGACGGATATGGTGAAAGATGTGATCAGCGCGGTCGAACACGAACAGCACCGCCAGGGCCCGGCGGAACTCACCCCCGGATACTTCGCGGGCGTGATGGGCACCGGCATCGTGTCGATCGGCGCGGCATTGATCGGGCTCGAGGTCATCTCCACAGTGCTGTTCTGGTGCACCGTCGTGTTCTATGTCGTCCTCGTGATCCTCAACGTATGGCGCCTCGCGGCCTACCGCGATCGCGTCGTGGCAGATGTGAACAATCCCACGCGCGCGTTCGGCTTCTTCACGTTCATCGCCGCCACGAACGTCTTGTCCGCCGTCCTGCTCAACACGCATTTCGCCACCCTCGCGATGATCCTGCTGGCTGTCTCGATCGTGGCATGGCTCGTCCTCGGCTACGTCATCCCATGGTTGGCGATGCTCGGAAGCGGCCGTCACGCGACACTTCAGGACGCGAACGGCACCTGGTTCATCTGGGTGGTCGCAAGTCAGTCGATCGCAGTCGTCGCTTCTGGACTGGGGTCTGCCGAGCCTGAGCTGCAAGGTGCTCTGGCGATCATCTCCGTGATGACGTGGGCCGTCGGCATCGCGCTCTACATCGCCTGTGCGATCTTCGTCACCCTGCGCATCATGCTCTACGGCGTCCGGCCCGTGGATTTGGCGCCGTCGTATTGGGTGACCATGGGTGCGCTCGCGATCACCGTCGTCGCGGGCGCCCGCATCGTCGAAATGCAGGATGCTCCGATGATCAATGTCACCCGGGCCCTCGTGGCGGGGCTCTCTGTCATCTTCTGGTCATTTGCGACCTGGCTCATCCCCGTGCTCGTCGGAGCAGGTATCTGGCGCCACTGGCATCATCGTGTGCCGCTGCGCTACGAACCGGGACTGTGGAGTTTCGTCTTCCCGATGGGGATGTACGCAGTCGCCAGCATCTCGCTCGGACGCGCCGACTCGCTGCCGATCGTCGAAGCGATCGGCCACGGCTGGTTCTGGCTTTCACTCGCGGTGTGGGCGATCGTCCTCGTCTCGATGATCGTTCAGATCACGAAGCGATTCACGCGGTGCTGAGATCGCGTCGTCGCGCCACGGAAGAGCGCGCAGCCGGGTAGCTCGGAAAGCAGAGAACCCCCGGCATCTGCCGGGGGTTCTCTGTGTTGTGTGACCCCAGCGGGATTCGAACCCGCGTTACCGCCGTGAGAGGGCGGCGTACTAGGCCGCTATACGATGGGGCCAGGTCTTGCGGAGCGTTTCCGTCCCGCGACAACCGTTCAAGTATGCCATGGGGTTTTCTACTCCGCAAAATCGGGCGGGCACCATTCGGATTCCCGGGCGCGTCTTCGTGTCACGGCGCGTTTGCCGCACGGGCCGCAAAGGAGTTGAATCTCGGTATGCGCCTGACGAAGCTCGAACACGCCACCCTCCGCCTCGACGAGAGCGGCGACACACTCCTCATCGATCCCGGCTCATTCACGACCCCGCTCGATGACCTCTCGAACGTCGTCGGCATCGTGCTCACTCACGAGCATCCAGACCACTGGACCCCGGAACATCTCGATCGGATCCTCCGCGCAGTGCCCGGCACTCCGATCTTCGCTCCCGCGGGCGTGGCTGCCGCCGCGAGCGACTACGAGATCACGGTCGTCTCCCCCGGTGAAAGCGTCACCGTCGGACGCTTCTCGCTGCGCTTCTTCGGCGGCGAGCACGCCGTCATCCACTCATCTCTCCCGGTCGTGCAGAACGTCGGCGTTCTCGTGAACGACGAGCTCTACTACCCGGGTGACTCCTACGTCGTGCCAGAGGGCGTCGCAGTAGACGTTCTCGCAGCGCCCGTAGGCGCGCCGTGGCTGAAGCTCGGCGACGCCATGGACTTCGTGCTCGCGGTGAAGCCGAGACGTGCATTCGGCACGCACGATATGACACTGTCTGTGATCGGTCGCAACATGCACCGTCAGCGGCTGCAGTGGGCGACCGAGCAGAACGGTGGCGAGTTCTTCGAGCTGGATCCCGGCGACACTCTGGACCTGTGATTCGCCTCCTGCCGGCGCCCACAGAGCGCCTGCGATTTCGTGAGATGGTCGCCGATGATCTCGAGATCATGGCGGCGATGCTCGGAGACGCTGATGTCATGGCGTTCTACCCGGCACCCAAGTCCCGGGACGAGAGTGCCGGGTGGATCGCCCGGATGCAGCCCACGCGTGCGTCGAGGTCGTCCGTCGTCAGTTCGCGCCGACCCTTCTCACCGCGATCATCCACCCTGACAACATCGCCTCGCGGCGGGTCGCGGAGCACCTCGGAATGACGCATATCGCCGACGACCGCGCCCATCCGTGGATCGTGCGCACGGTCATGGGCATGATCGTCGAGCGGACCGCTCAGCCCACTCCGCCGGCGAGCTGAGACCGCGCGGCACGCACCCGCAGGTCGCGGGCGAGATTGTCGCGCTGCTCGATGACCAGCCGCCGAAGCGCGCCAGGTGCGTCCTCGTTCGCGGCAAGCCAGGCGTCGACGTCGTCGAGCGACTCCGACGCGGGGAACAGCCCGAGGACGAGGCGCCTGGCCAGCTCGATGCTGCGGGTCTGCCACGCCCCCAGGATTCGTTCGAAGTAGCCGTCATCGAGCGATGCGATGAGGTCTCGTCGCCCGCCGGCGCGCACGCCGTCGATCGTCGCGCTCAGGTGATCATTGCTCAGCGTGTGGTCCTCCCATGCCGCGTGCCATGCCACGATGCGCGACTCGGCAAGGGGCTTGGACCACAGCGCGCGGATCGATGCAGTACGGCCGCTGGCAGTGTCATCGCGCGCCAGCTCGGCAGAGATGTCTTCGCCGGTCGCGTGGCCGGTGGTGCGCAGTGCGGTCAGCAGCGCCCAGCGCAGATCAGGATCCACCCGCAACCCCTCTGGGGCGTCGCCGTCGAGCATCGCACGAGCCTGCGTCGCGTAGCCGTCATCGTATG
Organism: Microbacterium sp.; assembly: GCF_048259935.1. Lineage (GTDB taxonomy): Bacteria > Actinomycetota > Actinomycetes > Actinomycetales > Microbacteriaceae > Microbacterium. The sequence continues at coordinate 20,583 of NZ_JBLXHF010000008.1, forward strand.
CGGATGCCGCCGCGAAAGCGCGCGCCCACGACAGCTGAGCGTCACTGCCTGCATCGGCTCCAGCCAGCGCCTTCCACGTCGTCTCCAGCCACGCCTTCCGGTGCGCCGCACGGATGTCCTGCGGCAGATAGTGCCCGATCGAATAGGCGGCGTTCGCAACCACACCGCTGAGCAACCCGATATTCGCTTCGGATGCCGCGTGCGCACCGACGATCCGCAGATACCGCTCCGCGGGCAGTTCGCCGTCTCTCGTGGCGTTCCACAGCGACGACCACACGAGCGCGCGCGGCAGCGGCTCAAGTGTGGACAGCGCCTGCTCGACGGCCGCCAGTGAACGTTCGTCCAGACGAGCCTTCGCGTACGTGAGGTCATCGTCGTTGATGAGCACGAGGTCGGCGTCCCCGAAGGTCACAGGCGTGCGGTCCTCGGCGATGTCGAGCTCTACCAGATCGCGGCGGGCGAGGCGGCCGTCGACGAGCTCGTACAGGCCCACGCGCAGCCGGTGCGGGCGCGGGTCGCTCTGCACCAGCATCCGCGCACCCTCATCACCTTCGAGCGAGAGAGTCGACATCCCGCTCGTTTCGAGCCACTTGCGCGACCAGGCGCGCACATCGCGCCCTGAGACATCTTCGAGCTGCACGAGGAGATCTTCCAGCGTCGTGTTCCCATAGGCGTGTGCGGCGAAGTACCGGTGGGCACCCTCGAAGAAGTGCTCCTCGCCGACGAAGGCGACGAGCTGCTTGAGAACAGCAGCACCCTTCGCGTACGTGATGCCATCGAAGTTGAGCTTGGCGGCCTCGAGGTCTGTGATGTCGGCGACGATCGGATGCGTCGTGGGGAGCTGGTCCTGTTGATAGGCCCATGCCTTGCGGTTCGCGGCGAACCGCTCCCAGGCATCGGTGTAGCGGGTGGCTGCCGCCGAAGCGTGCGAGCCCATGTAGTCGGCGAACGACTCCTTCAACCAGAGATCATCCCACCAGCGCATCGTGACGAGGTCACCGAACCACATGTGCGCCATCTCGTGCAGGATCGTGTTCGCCCTGGCGCCGCGCTGCGCATCCGTGGCTGCACCCCGCGAGAGATAAGCCTCGGTGAAAGTCACAAGTCCTGGGTTCTCCATCGCGCCGAGGTTGTACTCGGGCACGAAGATCTGATCGTACTTTCCCCATGGATATGCGAACGCGAAAGCATCCGTGAAGAAATCAAGCCCCTGCTTGGTGACCTCGATGATCTCGTCGGCCTCGAGGAACTCCGCAAGCGAAGGTCGGCAGAACACACCGAGCGAGACGGTCTGCTCGCCCCGGGTCCACTCCGCATCTACCCGGTGGTACGGGCCGGCTGCGACAGCAGATATGTAGCTGGAGAGCGGGAGCGTCGGGGTGAACTCGACTGTCTGCACACCGGCGTGTTCGGAAGCCGTGGACACCGACTGGTTGGAGAGCACGTGCCAGCCCGCGGGTGCATGCACGATGAAAGTGTAGGAGGCCTTCATATCCGGCTGCTCGAAGCACGCCATCACGCGTCGAGAGTCAGCGGGCTCGTACTGCGTGTACAAGTACGTCTCACCGTCGACCGGATCGACGAAGCGGTGCAGCCCCTCGCCCGACCGCGAGTAAGCGCCGATCGCCTCGACGATGACGACATTGGATGCCGCGAGACCAGCGACCTGGATGCGAGAGCCGTCGTAGTCCACGGGATACTCCGCACCGTTGACCGTGACGCGGCGCACCTCTTGACCTATGAAGTCGATCCAGGTCTCAGAAGTCGAAGCGTCGAACTCCAACGTCGTCGTGGTCCCGAAGCCGCTCTGCGCCGCATCGGGAGCATCACGCAGATCGAGTTCGACCCGGATCGAGTGAACGGTGATGACCGCGGATCGGGCGGCTGTCTCTTCTCTGGTCAGGTTCGCTGAGCTCATGACTCCATCGTTTCATGTCACGAATAGGTAGCGAGATGCAAAGAATGCGGCTGTATCCGTTAGGGTGGTTATGTATTCGCAATGGCACCCGGGATCTCCGCGTGTTCATCGGTCCGATTGCTCCACAGGGCAAGGTGGCCACTCGTTCTCCCGCCCTCATCTATCTCACCCTCTCCGGGCACGTTACGCCGCTTCATCGCCGCTCCCCGGATAGCCTCAGACCTGCCGCACCGATTCATGGTCGCGGCATGACGGGTCGATAGTCGACCCACGAACATCAAAGGAAAACAGCATGGCCACTGGCACTGTCAAATGGTTCAACTCCGACAAGGGCTTCGGCTTCATTGCTCCCGATGACGGATCCGCAGACGTCTTCGCGCACTTCAGCGCGATCCAGTCGAGCGGTTACCGCAACCTCGAGGAAGCACAGAAGGTCGAGTTCGACACGGAGCAGGGACCCAAGGGCCCTCAGGCGACGAACATCCGTCCGCTCTGATCTGAGCTTCGAAAGGCTCGATCCCGCTATGCGGGGTCGGGCCTTTTCTCATGTTCGGTGTGCAACGATAGTTAATCGATTTGACGTGGTCCGTCAGGATAACGTACATTACAGAACGGTAACGGTCCCACCCGAAGGGATTGTTCAGAGCATCACTGCTCCACCGGAAGGAATCCGCCACGAACTCCCTGCCCCCCGAGCGCGCCCCTGAACCCGTCTCGGCACCCCCCGAGGACAGCTCAGCCGCACTCCGGCCGCAGTCGCGTCGCGATCGACGCCTCGCGGCTGAAGCCGCAGCTGCAGCCGCTCGGAGCACGGCAGAAGCAGAGCAGCTTGCCGCACCGGCAATGGTCGCCCCGGAGCCTGCAGAGCCCCCAGCTCCGAGGGAAGAGAGCAGTCCCGTCGCCCCCGCTGCAGCAGCGCGCCGGCCCCCTCGTCGCACACGTCGACGCTGGGCGAAGGCTAAAGCACTGGGCGCCACTCTCGCGGTCGGCGGGATGATCGCCGGCGTCGCACTCCCCGCACTGAACCCGAGCACAGACTCTGTCGCCGCCGTCACGGTCACCGCAGGCGCTGACGAGGGCAATACACAGACATACAGCTCGACCGACGAGATCCGCGCGGAGATCGCGCCTCGCGGCAGCTTCTCCGCAACAACGCCCGAAGAGATCCAGCAGACGCGCTCACGGGCGATCTCCGCTGCTGTCTCCGCGGGGATGCCGCTCGCCAGCGCCGTAGACATTCCCATCGCCGATCGCATCGTCATGCCGATGGTCGATGGAAGCTACTCCTTCACTGATGGGTTCGGTGCCTCGCGTCCCGGCCGGTCACACCTCGGCCAGGATTTCGCGGCCTCTGTCGGCTCGCCGATCAATGCCGCCATGAAGGGCTGTGTCTCGCGCTCCTCCGAGAGCTACCAGGGGTACGGCGTCACGATCCAGATCGAGAGCATCGTCGACGGGCAGTCCGTGAGCACGGTTTACTCGCACCTGAACTACGGCACACGCGCGGTCGAGGTCGGCGACTGCGTCGAGGCGGGCCAGTACATCGGCGATGTCGGATCGACCGGCTACGTGTTCGGATCGTGCCTGCACTTCGAAGTGCACATCAACAACTCCCCCATCGACCCGATGCCCTGGATGAAGAATCACCTGAGCTGACCGAAACGATCACGTCGACGATCGCCCTGTCCGCTCAAGAATCCTCAGCACGCACTGCTCTTCGACCGTGAGGTAGGCCCGTGGGCGCATCCGGCTCATCGCCCGTCTCACCTCGTGGAGCGTAACGCGATCTTCGAAAGCTCCGAACACGCGTGGATCGATGTAAGAATCCTTCGTCACTGCAGGAGTGTTCCCGAGCCGTTCGGCCACGTCCTCAACGACACGGCGGATCACCTCAGCGTCATCGGCGGCTGATTCGTCGTCGGAGGTGCGCTCGAGCGCAAGCAGCGCAGACGTCGCCAGCAGCGTTCCTCCCCACGTGCGGAAATCCTTCGCTGAGAACTCCTCCCCCATGTGCTTCTTCACATAGGCGTTGACCCGCTTGCTATCAACGTTGTGGATGATGCCATCCTCGTCGAAGAAGCGAAAGATCTCGTAGCCTGGCATCTCTTCGAGTTGAGTCAGCACCCGCACCAGTTGGCGATCGCGCACAGTCGTGACGTGTCGCTTTCCGCTTTTTCCTATGTAGTCGAAAGTGACCCTGCTGCCAGACACATCCGTGTGCTTCCGGCGCAATGTGGTGACGCCGTAATGAGCATGCTGGCGCGCGTACTCCGGGTTTCCGACCCGGAAGAACTCCTGGTCGATGAGTTTGACGACGCACGCGACGACCGTGTCCTCATCGAGCCGGCGATGCCTGCGCCTCAGATCCTTGTCGACGTGCTTCCGCAGGGCGGGTAGACGCTGAGCGAATCGGAGGATGCGAGCGTACTTCTTCTTCTCCTGCCTGCGGCGATGTGCGGGACTGTAGATAGCCTGAGTGCGACCAGCGTTGTCTACGCCGCGCGCGAGTATTTTGGACGACGAGGATCGAGAGATCTCGACGTTCTTCCACGCAGGCGGTATCGCGAGCGCGTCGATCCTGGCGCGCTCGCGTGCGTTCGTGATGCGGCGGCGCCCGTCACGATAAACGGGCTCGCCGTCGACGTATTCACGCCGGATCGGAAGGCGGGAAGAGCGGCTCATGATGACCGAATTCTACGGCGCAAGGTCAACACGTCAATCGGAAAGGCCCGACTTCGCGAGGAGCGGGTCGGGCCTCTCTCCTGGTATTGATCCGGACGGAGGTTACTTATCGACGAGTCCGTAGTGCTCTAGGAGCTGACCGACCACGTTATTCTCGATGTGGTGATGCGCGAACTTCCGCGCCAACGGTCCACCCGGGATCTTGTACGGTTCTCCGTCACGCATGCGGTTCACCGCGTGGAAGAGTGCGCGTACGTCATAGGTTGAATTGAATACCTCCGGCACTCCGCGTTCGATGTCCAGCAACGTGTAGACCGCTTCCATCGGCGTGCGCACCGAGTATTCGGTCGTGAAGATTCAGTCACGTTCCTGGGACTGAGCGAACTGACCGATGAACGCGAAGTTCGTCGCCCCTTCGGGGACCACTGCGGGGCGGTCACTGTGCTTGCGCGGCATGAAGAACGCCGTGATGTAGGGCATCATGACCGGAACCGTCCGTGCGCCGGTGGCAGCGAGTTCTGCGATCTGGTCCTCAGGGACGCCGAGGTGATAGAGCCATTCCTGCGTGATCTCCTCGCCGGTGCAGTCCTGCATCGCCTTCTTCACGTAGTTTCCCTGTGCTTCAGGGAACAGCCCGTATACCCACACGACGATCTGGTCCTTGGGCTGCTTCTTGAAGTGCGGCTGGCGGTTGACAGTCCACGACATCAGCCAGTTCGAGTCCATGACGGTCACGATGCCGCCTGTGACGACCTTGCCGCTGAATGGATCGCGTTTGGAGATCTTCTGAATGTACTCAGGAATTCGTGCATCCAGGGTGGTGACCGTCGCCGACTCCCACTTCGTCTGAGGGATGTGCGATCCGAAGACATCAGGGTTGCCGAAAGACTCGTCCTGCGCGGCGATACGGCGCCAGAGGTCCCAGGCAGGCGCGGGCCCCGTGTTCAGCTTCGCCGGGGTCTTGTGGTCACCGTCATCGGAGTTCTCGGTGAGCGAGCCGATCGTCATGAACAACAGATCGTCGTCGGTGAGGTCGATCTGCTTCGCCTCGCCGCGCTCAATGATATGAACCCGGCTCGCCTGCTTTCGCTTCTCACCCGTGTCGATCTCGAAGTCGATGTCAGTGACGACGGTGCCGTACTGGAATCTGACGCCATGATCGGTGAGCCACTTCACCAACGGCATGACCAGCGACTCGAACTGGTTGAAGCGTGTGAACTTCAGGGTGGTGAAATCGGGGAGACCCTGAATCTGGTGGATGAAGCGGTGCAGATACAGCTTCAGCTCGAGCGCGGAGTGCCACTCCTCGAAGGCGAACATCGTGCGCCAGTAAAGCCAGAAATTGCTGTCGAGGAACGCGCTCGTGAAGACCTCGTCGATGCGCTTGTCCTCCATCTCCTCCGGCAAAGCGGTGAAGATGTTCGAGATCTCCTGCTGCGCCTTCGCATTCAGGTCGAACTTGAAGTCCGTGCCGCCGTCCTCGCCCTGGTTCTTGGTCGTGCGGCGCAATGTGGAGTTGGGGTCGTCGCGGTTGAGCCAGAAGAACTCGTCGAGAACGCTCACGTTCTCTTCTTCGAGCGAGGGGATCGAGCGGAACAGATCCCAGAGACACTCGAAGTTGCTCTCCATCTCGCGACCGCCGCGGATGACGAAGCCCTTCTCCGGTACGTCGAGACCGTCCAGGGCGCCACCTGGGAGGTCCTGCTGCTCGAAGATCGTGATCCGCGAGCCGTCCATCTGGCCATCGCGAATGAGGAACGCGGCACCGGCGAGAGCCGCAAGCCCCGATCCCACGAACCATGCCCGTTTGGAATCAACGCCTTCAGGCTTCCTCGGTCGGGCGAATGCCTCGTAGTTGCCACTTGTGTAACGCACATGCACTCCTTCGGTGACTCGTCGGCTGGTAGACCGACGCTCGACAGCTCAGACGCTCTCAGAGTAGAGCGGCGTAGATGCGACATGCGCCCTAAGGTCGAATATTCACCCACTGCGGCACCATCACGACACCCGAGGAATCACCCGCCGTGCACTTGCGCACTCACCCGCAGCCCGATACTGCCCCGCTCGGGCCTAACCAGTAACGGGGCTGGTGCAAGCACCACCCGACTCACCCGCTTCTCTGTCAGCCGAGGCGAGCACCCGCCCGGCTGGGTCGAGCACTTGCACGTACACGACCGAGCCCTCGGCCTCGTACTCGGTGAGCGCCTGTGTGCAGAGCTCGAGAGCGATGCCTGCACTGTTGATGCCGAGCACCGACACGAACACTTCACCCGAGTCTTCGCCGACCACCGTCTCGAAGTCGGCGAGGTGAGCATCGGCCGGCGCAAGGCCAGCATCGGGTGGCGCGCCAATCGTGACGTAGCTTCCGCAGGCAGCCATCACCCAGGTCTGCACGTCGAGGAGTGCCTGCAGCCGTTCCTGGGTGTGGGCGTCGACCGCGCCCACATCGACCGAGACCGCGTCCGTCCTGTCGGACGCAAGCGACAGTGTGGGAGGCTCACTGAGCAGCAGCGCGGCGGGCTGCAGTTCCTCAGGCAGCTCAGAAGCCAACGCGATGGTGGCTTCGGTAAGCGCTTCCGGGTCGTCGGCAGGAGTGAGCGAGAGTGTATCGGCGGCTCGGCACGCATCCATCGAGGAGAGCCCCGCGTGTATCTCACTCGTGCAGCCCGCTGACATGAGCAGCAGCGGCACGAGAAGTAATGGGGCGAGGATCGCGGTTGCCCTCGAACGCTGTCTGTTCATAGCCCGTAGTCCTCGTCGAAGCGTTCGAAATCTGTATTCGAGATGGGGACTGCGTCTCTCAGGAAATCTGGGGTGGCAGCTGCCATGCAGCCGGCAATGTGGTCGCCCATGTCTGAGTCCCACGCATCCGAGGCCGAACCGTCCCAACCGACGCCTTGCGGACCGTTGACGATGTTGTAGACCTCGAGGCCGGTATCGACCGCGGACATTGCTTTGTCGACGCCTGCGCCTACGCCCGTGAGCTGCCCTAACTTGCCAGTGATTTTACCCGCGAGATAGAGGTCGGAGAGCGCTTGGGAGAGTGCTGCGCTGTTGTCGCCCGTGTCAATGCCGATCGCTTTGAACCCCGAGCCGACCGTGTCGTATGCGGACTTCTCTGCAGAAGAAGTGTCTTGTGAGACGTCGCGAGATGCCCCGCCGCCCTGGGAAGAGAGCGACGCTGAGGCCACACAGGTGAAGCCTGAGTACATCCAATCGAGTGCTTGCGAGGGGTAGCTGAAGTACTTGGTCACGCTTGTCGGAACGCCGATCCTGTTGAGGAGGTCGCCGACGAGTGAGAGCATTTCGAAGGATTCGCCGAGCAGCGACGCTGGGGGCACTTCTTGCATGAACGTGCCTGCGACGTACGCGACCCCGCCGAGCGCTTTCTTCGCGGCGACAGCGAGCTGGTTGCCCGCCTCGGTGAAGAAGTCTGCGGCCTTTTCATCCCAGCTCTTTCCGCGGTAGCGGTGTTCTGCAGCCTTGTCGGCGTCCATGATCGCGACGGCGACTTTCACCTTGCCGGTTTCTTCGAGGTCCCCGCTCCAGCCCTGCCAGATGTTACCGCCCGGCACTTCGCCGAAAAGGGCGACAGCGGTGCCGCCAATGTAGTGACCCGTGTAGACGTTGTTCTCGTCGAGGCCGCCAGCCGGGGCACCCGGGCAGTTTGGCTGGGGCACCTGGGTGACACGGTGGGCTTTGCCTGAGACGGTGAGCGTGTGGCAGAGCACTGCGTAGGCGGCAGTGACGGCGACGGTCGGCGCGGTGGCATCGACGGTGTAGCTTGCGGTGCGCGGATCGTCGGTGCTCACCTCGGCGACTCCACCCCAGACGCCGAACTCGTAGCCCCGTTCGTCGGCTCCCGCGGTGAAAGTGAGGTCGGTGCCGATGAGCCAGGCATTCGAGTTGAACGGACAGTTAGGAGCGGGAGAGATCTCGATGAAGGTGCCGGTGCGCTGCAGCGCGATGCGTGGTTCGCCGGTGACGTCGGTGATGCCGACATACGGCGACACCTCCTGGCACGCATACGCGGTGAGGGTGCGGTTGCCGCTCTCGGTGAGATGGACAGTGGATCCCCGGGTTCCGGTGCCAACGCTTGGCACCGGGCTCGTGCCGCTGCCACCGACGACCCAGCCGAGCTGTGGGTTGCCCGTTGTGGACCGTGCGGCGATGGTGATCTGGTCTTTGGTGGTCTCGCCCGCGAGACGCGCGGTGGTCCAGCCCGTGAGCAGGTCACCCTTGTCGCACTTCGAGACTCCTCTTGCGCTGTCTGGATCGACCTGCACTTCGATGCCCGGGGCTCCTGGGCCTACGGTGAGCGGCGTGCATTCGTCTCGGAACATGTATGCCGGGCGAAGGGTGAGTGACGAATCGATGGTGAAACTCGCCGAGGCTCGAGAGAACTCGTCTGCGATTGCCGGGTTGCTCGCGGCGTCAGGATGATTCCATGAGATGAACCGCAGCTGGAAGTCTTGGTCGCGTAGGCGAGTCGTCCACACATCTACGGCACTCCCACTGCGGTAGCGCCATGTGCCCTCTGCCGGTGGCGCACCAACCGGGCAGTTTGAGGCGCTCGCCGCGACCGAATTGCGGTCAGGGGTGAGGTTGTCGACAGTGAGCGTGTGGCATTCACTGAAGCGGATCATGGCCGTGTTGCCGCCTGGCAATGCCCGCATCGTGAAGGAACCGACACCAAGCAGGTGGTCGGCTGGATCATCCGAGAGCGAGAACGACCCCGCGGAAGCCGCATCTGCCACGAAGCCGAAGACCGTTGGGTCGGGTACCACATCCCACACAACCTCTGTGCCCTGCCGGTACTCGTCAGGGCGGAAGGCATCGGCACAGTTCGGTGCGGAAGTCGCTGAGACCCGTCCGGCACCTTCAGCGGTGAGCGAGACCGGCAGACACGGATCACCGAACTGAGCCTGGATACTGACGGCTTCGTGCACGGTGAAAGCACCTGGCATGCGCTGCTGCCAGAGGGTGGCGTTCAAGGCTGCATTCACTGCCGGTTCGCTGCTGCCTGCCATGCGGGCCGCATAGAACTCTTCACCCTGCGTGGTGTTCGCAGCTGGGGCGAGTACCGTTCCCCCCACAAACCATCCGACGACAGCCGTGCTACGCAGGCCGTCAACATTCGCGCCAGGCGAAGACTCAAGTTCCGGTACGCCCGGGCAGTTTGGCTGTTGCCCGAACGTCAGGTGACTCGAAAGCGGGCCGCCGGTGGCGCTGATCTGCTGCAGCGTGACCGGGTAACAGGCGGTGACCTTGGCAAAGTCTGCGTAGATATCGGTGGTCTGACCTGGAGCCTTTCCGACTGTGAACCAGAAGAGACCTCCCACTGCGGTGTCGGCCTTGCGGTTACTGACCGTCATCAATTCGTAGCGCCAGCCCGGGCTGTCGGAGGCGGCGGGGGTCGCGCGCACCGCGACCTTGGTGCCCGCGCGGAAGTCTCCGTTTGTGCACTTCGGGCCGTCGACGGTGGCCAGCGACAGCGTTCCCATCGCGCTGGAGTTGGTGCGAATGATGAGCGGGTAACAAGCTAGCGGGGTGAGGCTCTGCTGCCAGGTCGTGGCTGCATTCCAGAGCTCGTTGCCCGGGTACTCGGCGCGAATCTTCTGGACAGCTCCGGCCGCGGCGAGACCGTAGCTGAACTCGCAGTAACCGGTCGCGTCTCCCCGGCAGATGGCTCCCTGCGGGATTCCGCTGAGGGTTGGCCTGACGCCCGGCCCATCGAGGTGCCAGTCCACGCGAACGGGGGTGCCGGTCTCGAGCTCAGCGGTGTTCACACCCGGGTAGGTCACATTGACCGTCAGCGCCGGCGTGCGCTTCGAGGCGGTTCCGAGCGCGACCGACGTTTCTCGGGCAACGTAGTTGGTATCAGCCGCGATGCTCGCCTCCACCGTCACGAGCCCTGGCCGCTCGGGCGTGCATCGGTAGTCGATGCCGTCGAGCGCACACGGGGTTCGGTCTGAAAGTGTGACGGTGAGGGCACCGCTCGGCAGCGGGAGTGATGATGCACCCGGAGCCGAGGACGGGAAGGCATTGACCTGCACCCGCAGTTCGTCTCCCCACTGGATTTCAGAGGGGATGTTTTGAGGCGTAACTCTGAGCACAGGAGTGAGCTTCTCGACCGGCACGGTGACAGACGTCTCGGCGAAGGAATGAATGCCGTCGTACGAGCGATACATGACAGTGAACTTCTGAACGCCGCCGAGCAGTTTCATGAACGGGATGGTGACCGTTGCTTGAGACGTGAGTGAGCCGCTGGCGCCGGGAACAACCCAGCCGGTCCCCACCGCTGATCCACCGAGCAAAATGTCGACGTCGCCCTCGGGGGCGCTGCCGCCCGTGGCGTTCAGGTCGCGAACATCGACGATGACGGTGGCGTCCTGGCCGACCGAAAGTGCTCCGAAGACGGGGGCAAGGCTTACTGTGCGGCCAGTGACCTCATGCTGCGCGAGCGCCGAGGTGGAGTTCGCGTTCATGCCGTCATTGGCGACATACTCTGCCCGCAGATCGTAGGCACCGATGGGCAGATCGTCGATGGCGAAGGCTGCCACTCCGCGATCGCCGTCGAAGTCGCTGATGAAGGTTTGCCGCACGACGGTGTCGCCGTTGTAGAGCCAGATACGGCCCGCAGGCCGATCGCTTGTCCAGAGCACGTCGACTCGCACTGTCGCGGTGAAGGTGGTGCCGCGCGGGGTGCTTCCGCTCGGGCTCACCAGCAACAGGGTTTCGGTCTCGCGACCGAGCACAGTGAATGACTTTTCGGGGGAGGTGGCCTCGAGGTATCCGTACGCGCCGCTGAATCTTGCAGTGAGCAGGTGATCGCCGATGGCGAGGGACCCGGGGGCAGAGAGAGTGAAATTGACGGTGGATCCGCTGCCCTGCGACAGCGTCTTCGAACTGATCAGTGTGTCGCCTGCGAAGAGGTCGATGGCCCCGCTTGTTGGCACCGGGATGCTGCCCGGGATGCTGAGGTCGACGGCGATGTTGGCCTGCTCGCCGACGGTGATGCGGTCTACGCCGCCGATACCGAGCTCGACCGGTGCCGCATTGACGCGAACCGAGGTCGACGCAGAGGCAGCGGCAAGCTCGGCGGTGCCAGAGTAGCGTGCACTCACGTCGAAGAGCTCACCTGCACCGTACGGGGCGACGACGGTGAAGGTGGTTGTGCCGTCAGCGCCGACGATCTGTGTCGGCTGGCTGCCGAGCAGCGAGCCGGTGAGCGTGACCGTGCCTCCCGAAGCGGTGGCGGGGCTGCGCGGATCCACGCTCACGCGAACGGTGACCTGGGCAATTTCGCGGGAGATGAGCGCATCTGGGGAGACGCTCACCTCGAGGCTCGTAGTTGCAGTCGATACTTCAAGAGTCGACTGCATGCTGCTCTCGCCTACGATGCCTGTGACTCCGATGAACCTGGCCTTCACGGTGTGCGAGCCGGTAGTCATGGGAGAAACGATCGCAAGCTTGGCGGTGCCGTCTGCGCCGATGACGGCGGTGCCGACTGCCTGGTCGTCGACCGAGAACTCGACCTCGCCACCAGTCAATGCGGTGAGTGCCGCCGGCACCTGGCTGGTGACCGTTGCGGTGAGTTCGGTTGCTTCGCCGACGGTCGTTGACGCAGGGTTCGCGACGAGGGAAGTGGTCGAACTCCAGGCTCGCACGAGCACGCTGAGGCTGGTGCTCGACGAGCCGTGGATCCTAGACCCTGGGTAGCTGATCAAAAGCTCGTCATCGCCCAGCCCGGCACCGGGAATGGTGATCGTGACGGTGCCTGCGGAGATGGTTCCGCTTGCCACACGCGTGCCCTCCGTGCGCTCGACGATAATGTCGCCGGCGGGTCCCCCGGTCGGGGCGTGCACGAACTCCGCCACGTCGACGACGATCTGGTACTCCTCGCCGACCCGCGGGTGTGTGGTGGGCCCGTGCGCGGTCAGCTGAGTGGCAACGTGTCGCACCATGAAGGTTGTCTCGGTGATGTCGGTGTCAGCGAACTCACCCGGGCGGTCACTCAGGTAGCGTGCCTGGATGACGTGCTCACCCAGCCCGAGCGACATGCTGAACGGCACAGGGTTATCGGTGCCGACAGTGAGCGTTTGCCAGGTTGTGGTGCCCTTGAGTCGCACTTGGAGACGACCATCGGTGGGGCGCACTGCGGTTTCCCCGGCGATGTAGGCCTCGAAACCCTGCGCGGTCCCAGGGGCTCCGGGTGTGACGAGGAGGAGCTGGATGCTGGGGACCGCGGCGCGCATCGAGATCTCGGCGGTTTCTTGAGTGGCTGTGTGCGTAGTGGATCCAGAGAGAGTCGCCGTGATCTCGACTTTGCCGCCGGAGTTCCCGCGAACGTCTTCAAGGTACAGAGATACCTCGCGTTCGCTGCCCTGCAATACGAAGTCGCGAACGTCGGCACCTACGGTGACCGTGAGCGTGGTGCCTGTGGGGATACGGTCTGAGCCCGGGGCAACTTCCACCCCCACAGTGAGCGTGGTGGATGAACCGCGAGGCATCTCCCATCCGTTGCTCGAATCGATGCTGAGCATGACGTTTACGGCGTCGACGCTGTGCGTCACAGGTAGTGACGTCGCGTCTTCGTGTTGCCCATCGCTGCTGATGAACTGCGCGCTCAGCGTGTGCGTGCCGACGAGGATCTGGTCAGTAGAGAGCGAGCCCTGGAACTCCGTGCCGACAAGGCCCTGAGGGATGGTGACCTGGCCCAGCACTTCAGCGCCCGCGACCAGTTCGATGGTGCCTGCGGGATGCGGCCCACCGCGTAGATCGCGCAGGGTGAACGGGAATTCGGCACTTTGACCGTGCTCGCTGTCGTGCGCAGCGGCGCCGAGCGTGAGGGTGACCGGATAGCGCAGTACGGTGGCCGTAACGTCAGCAGGCTGCGTGATCACCCCTGCATTGGGATAGCGGTACACCGCTTCGAAGCGGTGCGCGCCAACGCCGAGACCCGAGAACGTGGCTTCGGCTGCACCGTTGCCATCAACCTCGACGGTCACAGGGGCAACCGAGGAGTCGCTGGCGTCTTGGAACGTGACGTTACCGAAGATCGCCGGCCCCGTGTCGCCGGTGACCGTAGCACTGAGGAGCACTGACTCGTCGCCGTAGATTTCCGTCGCCGAAGCGCTGAGCGCGACCCGGGTGGAACTATCTATGACGCCAACGTGGTGCGTGATAGTCAGTGCGGGGCCGTTGATTTCATCAACTTCACGATTGGCCTTATAGCTCGTCTCGACCAGAATGCGGTGTTCGCCTACTTCGAGACCGAGGTGATCGAGTGAGTACTCTGCTTCCCGCCCGCCGCCTGCAGCTTGGCTGCGACCCACGAAAATCTGATCGTCATTCTCGTCGAGCAGGTATACGACGATGAAAAAGGTGTACGGAATCTGCCCGTCGTCGACGGTAGTCGCCTGGATGTCGAGCGTGATCGGTGCGCCCGGGGCTGTGAGCTCGCCCTCGAGAACCGTGAGCACAGGCCGAAAGTTAAAGAGTTGCCCGGTGTCTGTGCCCGGTGGCTCCTCTGCCGGTGGCTCCTCTGCTGGTGGCTCCTCAGCCGGTGGCTCCTCAGCCGGTGGCTCCTCTGCCGGTGGCTCCTCAGCCGGTGGCTGCTCAGTTGGTGGCTCCTCGGCGCCCTCCTCGCCCTCTGCACTGTATGCCTGCTCGGTACTTGCCTGGGCAGCCGGTGCCAGTGGCACCACCTGAATGAACCCCACCAGTAGTGCCGCGCTGACTGTCACCGCGGTGACGGGAAAACGGAGCGAGCGGCGCAGCCGCGGCAGGGGAACGATCTGGTGTCTGCTGTCGCGCAGGGTGCGGGTGAGCTCGACAATCACTGCGAGGGGGAACCCGAACGTGCACACCTGAGCGAGCAGACTCACGCTGCTCATGAGTGCGGAGGGAATGCCGGCGAGTGCGAGCAGGCCAATGGCAAATTGCAGCAGGAAGTATGCGGTGAATGACACGAAGAGTGCGGCGGCCACGACGAACTCGAAAGGGCGAGTGAGTGCTGCCGAGCGCCTCAGCGCTGCGAACGGGCCGTGCCCCTCGAGCGCGATCACGGCGACCGCCGTCGACCAACGCACGGCGACGACGGCTGCGAGGCCGAACGGAATGAGGGCGGCGACAAACCACCACGTCGAAATGGGGAGTTGTCGCCTTGCGAGCTTTGCGATGAGTGCCGCGAGCAGCCCAATGGCACCGAGCGCCGTAAGCAGTGGTGTCGCAACTGCGAGAAGTGCGACGGTCAGGAAGATAGTGAGGAGGGCGACGGCCGCTGGAAGGGAGTATCGAGCACCATGCACGAGTGCTGCGCCCATCCGCATGGCGTGCTTCGACCGTGCATCGTCGAGCACACGGACGAGCGCAACCTGGCCCATGCCGGCGAGCAGCGCGACGACAAGTGCGCCGGGAATTGCCACCTCCACGAACAACAGGGTGAAGCCCGTCGGGGTCACGCCGATGCCAGCCGCATCGAGCATGAAGGGAAGTTGAAGTCTGGCCAGGGGCACCATAAATGAGAACGCCGCCACCGTAACGATGGCGGCGATGAGCGAGATGAGGAGCAGTATGAGTGCGCTGCGCAGGAAGGCACGTCGGTAAGCGATCGACGCCCGACCGAACACGCGGCCCAACGGCGCGAATCGGCTGTTATCGGTCATGACGACCTTCCACTTCATCGTTGATACAGAGCCCCTCCAGCGGAGCTTAAACGAATGAGTGTGGCCTAATTGGGCCAAAGGTCACTAATGGCCAACAGCTATTGTTTCGGCAGCTGTGCTGCCTGCCAGGCCGCGCCGAGCGAAAAGTGGCCTGTCGCCCCAAAATGTGCCATCGCGTCGGCGACCCGGCGGCGGCCGGTGCCCTACGTGTCAGGGTTGAGTGAGTCCACCGGTTTATAGCAAGTCCGCCTCGTGGGGCGAGTTGAAGGATCACCAATCTGATGAGTTTGAGTTCCCCGGTCGCGGTCGTCGCGGCCGATGATGGAGTCGTGAGCGCACCCTCGATCCCGGACGGGCCGACGCGTCGGCGTTCGTTCTCGCCGGGCCAGAAGTTGCAGTACCTGTCCGAGTACGAGGTCGCGTGCGAGACGGGTGAGGGCGCGGGATACCTGCGCCGACATGGCCTGTACTCGTCGCTGATCTCGGAGTGGCGCAAGCAGCGCGACGCGGGTCTGCTGGAGGGCAAGAACCCCGGCGAAGCGGTCGGTCGTCCCAGCGCCGCGCAGGCCGAGAACGCCCGGTTGAAGGCGCAACTGCGGAAGGCCGAGGTGGAGTTGTCGATGACGCGGACGGCGTTGGAGATCATGGGAAAAGCGCACGCGCTCTTGGGGCAGATCTCCGAGAGCGCGGACACCGACCCGCGGCGCGGGAAGCGCTCATGAACACCTACGTCGAACTGGCCGCCGCGGACGTGCCGACCCGGCAGGCGGCAGCCCTGACCGGCGTGGCGCGTGCGACCGCGACCCGCGCCGCCTCCCGCGCACGCCGACCGGACCCCGAGCCGCCGTCGGCTCGTCCTGCCCCAGCGAACAAGCTCTCGAGCGTCGAGCGGTCGCTGGTGCTGTCCACGCTCAACAGTGACGAGTTCGTCGACAAGCCGCCGTTGCAGATCTATCCCATCCTGCTCGAGCGCGGCGAATACGTGGGCTCGGTCTCGACCATGTATCGGGTGCTGCGCGAGCACACGCAGGTACGGGAGCGGCGCCGGCTCGCGACCCATCCGCCGCGGAAGGTGCCGGAGCTGATCGCGACCGCCGTCGGGCAGGTCTATACCTGGGACATCACGAAACTCGCCGGCCCTGTCAAAGGCACGTACTACGACGCGTACGTGATGATCGACATCTTCTCCCGCTACATCGTCGGCGCCATCGTGCACGCCTGCGAGGACGGCCTACTCGCCAAGGAGATGATGACCGACGCGTTCGGGATCCACGGCACCCCCGAGGTCGTGCACTCCGACGGCGGCCCCTCGATGACGTCGAAGACCGTCCGCACACTGCTCGCCGATCTCGGCGTGACCGCGTCCCGCTCCCGACCGCACGTGTCCAATGACAACCCCTACTCCGAAGCGCTGTTCAAGACGATGAAGTACCTGCCCGTCTTCCCCGACCGGTTCGTCTCCCTCGCCCACGCACGGCAGTTCCTGGACGAATTCGTGCACGCCTACAACCACCACCACCGGCACACCGGCATCGGCATGCACACGCCCGCCGACGTGCACTACGGGCACGCCGACGCCATCGACCGCGACCGAGACGCCACACTCGAGGCCGCCCGCCGCGCCCACCCCGAACGGTTCACGACGCGACAGACGCGACCGAAGATCCTCGACCGAGACCCGGCCGCGTGGATCAACCAGCCACCAACCGACGAGATCCAACTCGCCGCCTAACACCCACCGGCCTCACTCGCCTTGACAAATTCCGGTGCGGGAAGCAACCCCGAGTGCCGACGAGGCCGCATCCATCGTCATACCCTGGTTCATGAGCCGCATCATGCCATCCCACGCATGGCCCTCATCGCCCAAATGCATGCGCATCAGCGACTCCACTGAGACCGACTCTGCCCAGACGCGATCGTAGACCCAGGTGAGCACCGCGGCGAGTGCGGGGGACTGAATCGCGATGACGCTCGATGGCCACGCTTCACCCCACTTCAGCGGTAGGCCGACCGTTTCGTGGTCGGCAACCCAGAAGAAGCTCGGCGGGTTCGGGTGCATCCTGATCTGCACCCCCGAGTCGAGTTCACCCTGTACCCGGTCGTAGCCAGCCGGGTTGGTGGCATCGGACAGGCTCATGAGCAGGCGCACATCGACCTTGTGGCCCGAGCGTGCCGCCCAGAATGAGGCCTGGTATTCGCTTTGCGGCGAAAAGAGCGCACTCGTGTCGGGCATGCACACGTCTGTGATCTTGGGCACTCGGCGAGTGAACTGCAGCCGCCACATGTCGGCCGGCGCCCACGGGCCGTGCGTGATCTCAACCTGCAGGTTCGGTGCGGCGGAGGTGCCCTCTGACCAGGCCTGCACGAGGCCGGGCACCGTGCCGAGCACACGCTGGGCGTCACCGAGCGCGTCCTCAAGCTGCAGCCGAACCTGGCTGAGTAAAGTTTCGGTGAGGCCAGCAGCTGCAGCCTCGGGCCTGCGGTAGGTGATGACATCGTTCGTGATGCTGACAAAGCCAAGGTGCTCAAGCGCGTCGAGTGATGCGCGAATATTGGTTTCGCTCTCGCCGGTGAGCTCGGCGAGAGCTCCGGGTGACTCGGGTCGGCTGCGCAGCGCCGTGTCAAGTAGGGGTGTCAACTGTGGCAGTTGCTGCAGACGATCCAAGTGTGCCTCCGTGACCCAAGTTCTACGGTGCACTTCGGTGTGCGTCGTGCGCCAATCGTACATCGGTGCTGTTGGCCGATTTGCTGGCAGCTGTGAGGACCCGGCTCAGGACGCCCTAAACGGTAAAAGCGAAAGCCCCTCGTATTGCTACGAAGGGCTCCCTAAACCGAAACGAGCTTGTCTCGCCATTTGATCATGGTTCGACAAACTCGTATGTGGCTGGGGTACCTGGACTCGAACCAAGAATGGCGGTACCAGAAACCGCTGTGTTGCCAATTACACCATACCCCAAGGGCGAAACCTGAGCTTCGCACAAGAGATAACTTTACCCGATCTTGGCGCTCCCACCAAAACGCGCCCGGAGGCAGAGTTCCCCCGGGCGCGTCGTGATGAGTCAGTTGTTCAGATGCTCCGCGAGAGCGCGCAGACGCTTGAGCGACTCCTCTTTGCCGAGCAGCTCCATCGACTCGAACAGCGGCGGCGACACACGGCGACCGGTGATCGCCACGCGCGGAGGACCGTAGGCGATTCGCGGCTTGAGTTCGAGCTTCTCGACGAGTGCTGTGGCGAGGGCGTCCTGGATCTTCTCCGGGGTGAACTCGGTCACCGGCTCAAGAGCCGCGACACAGGCGTCGAGAACCTCGACGGCGTTCGCTGGCAGCCCCTTGAGAGCATCCGCATCGTAGGAGATCTCATCTGTGAAGAGGAAGCCGACCATTCCCGGTACGTCACCCAGCAGCTGTACGCGCTCCTGCACGAGAGGTGCGACACGGAACGCGAGTACGAGCTGCTCGTGGGTCGGCTCGTCGAAGAGACCGGCTGCGGCGAGGTACGGGATCGTGCGCTCTGCGAAGTCCTTCTCGCCCAGCATCCGGATGTGGTCGCCGTTGATCGATTCGGCCTTCTTCTGGTCGAAGCGGGCCGGGTTCGGGTTGACGTTCTCGATATCGAACGCGGCAGTGAACTCCTCGAGGGAGAACACGTCGCGATCAGGGCCGATCGACCAGCCGAGCAGCGCGAGATAGTTCAGCAGTCCCTCGTGGATGAATCCACGCTGACGATGCAGGAACAGGTCAGCCTGCGGGTCACGCTTGGAGAGCTTCTTGTTGCCGGTCTCACCCAGCACGAGCGGCATATGCGCGAAGCGCGGCACGAACGTCGTGACACCCGCGTCGATGAGAGCCGCATACAGCGCGAGCTGCCGAGCGGTGGACGGCATGAGGTCCTCGCCGCGCAGCACATGTGTGACGCCCATCAGCGCATCGTCGACAGGGTTGACGAAGGTGTACAGCGGAATGCCGTTGGGGCGCACGACCACGAAGTCAGGGAAGGACCCCGCGGGGAAAGTCACCTCGCCGCGGATCAGATCGACGTACGTGAGGTCCTCGTCCGGTACGCGCAGTCGCAGTGCGGGCTGACGGCCCTCAGCACGGAAAGCGGCCTTCTGCTCATCGGTGAGCTCGCGATCGTAGTTGTCGTAGCCGAGCTGCTTCGCACGGCCATTCGCCTCGTTGCGGGCGTCGATCTCTTCTGCGTTCGAGAAGCTCTCGTAGATCGCGCCTGCCGCGAGCAGCTTGTCGATGACACCACGGTAGATGTCATGACGCTCGGACTGACGGTAGGGCCCGTGCGGTCCGCCGACCTCGACGCCCTCGTCCCAATCGATCTCCATCCAGCGCAGCGCATCGAGCAGCTGCTGGTAGCTCTCCTCACTGTCGCGCGCCGCATCGGTGTCTTCGATGCGGAAGACGAGCTTGCCGCCGTTGTGCCGCGCATACGCCCAGTTGAACAGAGCTGTCCGGATCAAGCCGACGTGCGGAAGACCAGTCGGAGACGGGCAGAAGCGCACGCGCACATCGGAGCCGGTTGCGGTCGTGGTGAGGGGGTGAGGAGTAGCCATATCACTTCAATCCTACGCGGGGGCGTGCACTCACGCGGTGCGCGTCCGGCCGAGAGGAGATGCGATGACGATCGCGACGACCACAACCGCAGCGATGACCGCGAGCCCGGAGTACTGGAAGTTCGACATGATGACCCCTGCGAGCACAGCGCCACCTGCCCCGCAGAAGCTCATGAGCGAGTCGCTGCGACCCTGGCGTCTCGTGCGCAGGGCTGGTGTCGTCGCTTCGGTCAGCAGGGCAGCGCCGGAGACCGTCGAGGCGCTCCATCCGAGTCCCAGCAGAACCAGCGCGATCATGACACCGCCGGCCTGATCGTTCATGAAGAACGCGAAGGCGAGGGATGCGCCGAGCAGCGCCTGTCCTAGTAGAACGACTCGCAGCCGGCCCCAGCGATCGGCGAGAATGCCGAACACCGGCGAGAGCGCGTACATGCCGGCCACGTGAGCGGCGATCGTGACCCCGACGAGTGTGGTGACATCTGTCGAGGTCGCATGCCCGCCGTGCGCATCCTGCGCCATGTGCGAGAGATGGATCGGGGTCATCGCCATCACGGACACCATCACGATGTGCGCACCGGCGATGGCGAACATCGCATACCGGGCAACAGTCGGGTGATCGCGACGCTGTTCACTCTGAGCCTGATTCGCCGATGATGCGAGGATTCGCTGCGAGAGAAGCAGCGGATCAGGCCTCAGCGCCACGATGTACAGGATGAATGCCGCTACCTGAGCGACGAGCGAGAACAGGTAGGAACCGGTCTGCGGCGGCATCCCTATCGCTTGACCGACGATCTCCCCCGGCCCGAGCAGCAACGGTCCCGTCACTCCCCCGATCGTCGTCGCCCAGACGACGATCGACAGGTCGCGCCCTCGATGACGAGGAGAGGCGAGATCGGTCGCCGCGAAGCGCGACTGAAGGTTGCCCGCGTTGCCTGCACCGATCATCACGATGCCGACCAGCAGGAGCGGGAAGATGCGCAGAGCTGCGGCCAGGATGACGACGGCGATCCCGACGAGCGCAAAGAGATTGCCCAGAGTGAGGGCCCAACGCCTGCCGAGTTTCATCGCCAGACGCGCCAGTGGTATCGCACACAGCGCAGCGCCGAGCGTGACCGATGCCGTCGCGAGCCCCGATAGGGCGTCGTCTCCCGAGACGTCTGCGGCGAGCAGCGCGCCGAGCGATACCGTCGCACCGAACGCGATGCCACCGAGCACCTGCCCCGACGACAGGACGATCACCGTGCGGCGCTGGATCGCCTGCTGTCGATCGAGAGTGGGCAGGGTCATGCCGGAGGAAGCGCGTCGCGCACGGAATTGCGCAGGATGCCGATGCCTGAGACCTCGACCTCGACGGTGTCGCCAGCGACGAAGGGCCCGACACCCGCCGGGGTGCCGGTGAGAATGACGTCTCCAGGCAGCAGGGTGAAGACCGCAGAGGCGTACTCGATGATCTCGTCGACGGAGTGGATCAGGTCGCTGAGCGGCGCGCTCTGGCGCACTTCGCCATTCACACGGGTCTCGAGCGTGGCATCCGTCGGGTCGAACTCCGTCTCGATGACCGGCCCCAGCGGGCAGAAGGTGTCAAAGCCCTTGCCACGCGTCCACTGCCCGTCCTTCTGCTGCAGGTCACGCGCAGTGACGTCGTTGCCCACCGTGTAGCCGAACACGTAGTCCTGGGCGTTCTCCGCCTTCACGTTCTTGGCAATACGGCCGATCACGACGGCGAGCTCACCTTCGTAATCGGTGCGCTCGGACAGCGACGGACGCACGATCGTGTCGCCGGGACCGATCACCGACGTGTTGGGCTTGAGGAAGAGCAGCGGCTCTTCAGGAGCTGCTCCCCCCATCTCGGCGGCGTGATCGTGGTAGTTCTTACCGACGCAGACAACCTTCGAGCGCGGAATCACCGGTGCGAGCAGAGCTGCATCCGCAAGCGGAACACGCTCGCCCGTCGTGTCGAACCCGGCGAACATCGGGTCACCGGCGAGCACGACGAGCTCGTTCTCCTCCTCGTCGAGGATGCCGTACTGGATAGCGTCATTGTGGCTGAATCGCGCGATCTTCACTCGCTCAGCCTATTCCCCTCTGCCGACGTTCTCACCTCCCCCACCTCACCCCCTACTTCGCCGAGACCCCAGCTTGCAGCCGAGACCCCCGCGTATCAGCGGCGCGAACGAGGGGTCTCGGCGAGAGCCAGGGGTCTCAGTGGCTTAATCCGGCGAGCTCAACCCGGCGGAGCGAGCCCGAACGCTGCGAGGCGGGCACCAAGAGCGTCAGCGGACGCAATATGAGCACCGCCCCATCGACGGACGCCCCATCCCGTGACACCACGGATGTCGTCCTCGCGCCATTTCTCGGCCAGGACGGCCTCAGCGGGGGTGGGCGCAGTGCGCAGGTCGGACTCGAGGTACTTGCCCTCACCATCGAACTCGCCGAAGTTTCGGGAGCGCGGAAACCCGAAATCCAAGAAGTACCGATCCCCCTCTGAGCCTGTCACAGGCACTTGCAGCATCAGGTCGCGGAACCCGAGTCGCCACAGCTGAAGTCGACTGACACTCTCACCCGGCAGTTGCGCGCGTCCGTCGGCGAAATCCGCCGTCCAGCGCACTCGCCGGACACCTCGCAGTCCCGGTTTCGCCAGCCGCAGCAGCTGTTCTTTCCATCCGGCTGCGGCGTCAGCATCCTGCCGATGGTTTGACACCGCCACCGATCTGACTGCCGCATCCGCTGCAGATACCGCGGCTTCCATCGACATGGTCCGCGCCAGATCGAACACGGTTCGCGCCAGAGACGTGCAGCGAAACCCGTGGCGTACGACGATATCCTCCTCGGCCACCTCGATGTCATGTCGAGCAATCCCCGATACGGAGCGCGTGTGGCGTGTCCCTGTGATGAGGGTGTGGACGACGGCATCCTCAGCGCGGTAGATCGGCAAGCCCCAGAGCACCGCCGCGGACAGCTGCATGAACACGGGTCCCGGTCGAGGACTTGAACGTGCGTGCGCGATCACCCGCAGCAGGTGTTGCCCCTCACTCCACAGATCCCTCCAGGTCGCGCCATCGACGTAGTAGCCACGATGAACGCGCACGAACGTGCCCACGGAAAGGAGCTCCCGCAGCTGTCGCTCGGTGATCCCAGTGCTCAAAACGTCAGCGCGCGTTCTCAGCAGCGCATCGGCTTGATCGAAGGTGAGTCGTCTCGGCATCCCGCGAGTATGCACCCCGCGTCACCGCCCCACTCGCTCCTCCACAGCCCGCGTCTGTTCATTTGCGATGTGCAGAACCAGTCGCGCTGGCGGCGAGACCCCTGATAGACGTCGAGACCCCGTCGTATGGGTGTCCATACGACGGGGTCTCGGCAGGAACTGGGGGTCTCGGCGAAGGGGGCGGAGGTGGGCGAAGGGGGCGAGAACTCAGGCGTCGAGCCTGTAGAGCCAGCCGTGCTTGTCGGTCGCGCGCCCGTACTGGATGTCGGTGAGCTCTTCGCGCAGCGAGAGAGCGAGGTCACCGGTCGGCTGCTCCTCTTCGAAGTCAGCCGTGACAAGAGCACCGATCGGTGTGACGACTGCGGCAGTGCCACACGCGAACACCTCGATGATGTCGCCCGATGCCACCCCGTCTCGCCATTCCTGCAGCGAGACAGCCCGGCGCTCGACGGTGTGCCCGCGGTCCTCTGCGAGTTGCAGCAGCGAGTCACGAGTGATGCCCTCGAGGATGCTGTCGGACTGGGGGGTGACGATGCGTCCGTCCTTGTACACGAATACGACGTTCATGCCGCCGAGCTCTTCGACGTTGCCGTCCTGGTCGAGGAACACGACCTGGTCACAGCCCTTGTCGTAGGCCTCAGCCTGCGGCAAAAGGCTCGACGCGTAGTTGCCGCCCGTCTTCGCCGCCCCCGTGCCGCCCTTGCCCGCGCGGGTGTAAGTCTCGGACAGCCAGATGCGCACCGGCTTCACTCCGCCCTTGAAGTAAGAGCCGGCAGGGCTGGCGATCAGGTAATACGCGACTTTCTGCGCCGGGCGAACGCCGAGGAACGCCTCTTTCGCGAACAGGAACGGCCGCAGGTACAGGCTCTGGTCTGCTCCCGACGGCGTCCAGGCACCGTCGACGGCGATGAGTTCGCGCAGCGACTGCAGGAAGTACTCGGTCGGAAGCTCTGGGAGTGCCATCCGGCGGGCGCTGCGCTGCATGCGCTCTGCGTTCGCCTGAGGGCGGAAGGTATAGATCGAACCATCGGCGTGACGATACGCCTTGATCCCTTCGAACACTTCCTGACCGTAGTGCAGCACTGCCGCAGCCGGGTCGAGCGCGATCGGTCCGTAAGGCTGCACCCGGGGACGGTGCCAGCCCCCACGCGTCGACCAACAGATATCGACCATGTGGTCGGTGAAGACCGTGCCGAATCCGGGGTTCTTGAGAGCCTCTTCGCGCTCAGCGGGAGCCTTGGCGGCGAGGTTCTTGGTCACAGCGAACTCGAGCGGGGCGAGTTCGGTTTCGATCGGTGTCATTGTCACATCCTGCGTTCGTTGCGGCGGCGCTCGCGTGCGTCCAGATTACGCCTGAAGCTTTGCGATGATGGCGTCGCCGACCTGTGTGGTTGTCCTCGAGCCGTCCCGTTCGGAGATGTCGGCTTCCACCGCGCTGGCGATTCGAGCGGCTTCCTCGGTGAGCCCGAGATGATCGAGCAGCAGTGATGCCGACAGGATCGCCGCAGTGGGGTCAGCCTTCTGCTGCCCTGCGATGTCAGGGGCCGAACCGTGAACGGGTTCGAAGATCGAGGGGAATTCGCCTGAGGGGTTGATGTTGCCCGATGCGGCGAGGCCGATGCCACCGGTGACGGCACCTGCCAGATCCGTGAGGATGTCACCGAAGAGGTTGTCGGTGACGATCACATCGAAGCGGGACGGGTTCGTGACCAAGAAGATCGTCGCCGCGTCGACGTGCAGATAGTCTACGGCCACGCCAGGATGCTCCGCAGCCACTTCGTTCACAATGCGCTGCCACATCCCTCCAGCGTTCACGAGCACGTTCGTCTTGTGCACGAGGGTCAGCGTGCGCCGCCGGCGTTCTGCGAGCTCGAACGCGTGGCGAACCAAGCGCTCGACGCCGTAGGCGGTGTTGACGCTGGTCTCGATGGCGACCTCGTGCACGGTACCGCTGCGGATCACACCGCCGTTGCCCGTGTAGGGCCCTTCAGTACCTTCACGAACGACGACGAAGTCGATCTCTCCCGGGTTGGAGAGCGGCCCGGGAGCACCGGCGTACAGCTTCGACGGCCGCAGGTTCACGTAGTGGTCGAGAGAGAACCGCAGCTTCAGGAGCAGATCGCGTTCGATGCTGACGTTCTTCAGTCGCGGGTCACCGGGCTGTCCGCCGACAGCACCGAGCAGCACGGCATCCTGTGCCTTGATCGATGCGAGGTCCTCGTCGGTGAGGATGTCGCCGGTCTCGAGGTAGCGCGCTGCTCCCAGCACGAAGCGAGTCTTCTCGAAGGTCACATCGCTGTGTGCGGTGACTGTGTCGAGAACGCGTTCGGCCTCAGCAATAACCTCTGGACCGATTCCATCGCCAGGGATGATTGCCAGCTTCACAACACGCGACATGCGTACTCCTTGCATCGGGTTTCCCGCGCACAACGACGGGCAGATCATCCCAGCGTACTGTCAGCGCGGACGTGCCACACGCAATGTGGCAGCGGCGATCACTGCGGCGATGACGACCAGTGCGGCACCGATCAGAGCGGTGATGGTCACCCCGGAATCGAAGGCGGCTGCTGCCGCGGTCCACAGTGAACTGCGAAGCGGTTCATCAAGCTGCTGCGCGGCCGTATAGGCACCTGCGAGAGTCTCGCGCGCTGTCGCCGCCGCATCCGCGGGGATGGCTTCTGGAATGACGAGAGCGCCCCGGTAGAACGCCGTGATGATTCCCCCGAGCACCGCGGTCCCGAGTACGGCGCCGAGTTCGTACGCCGTCTCGGAGACTGCACTGGCGGCACCCGCTTTCGAGGCGGGGGCACTCGAGAGAATCAGCTCGTTGGAGATCGTCTCGGCCGCGCCGATTCCGATCCCCAGCACCACGAATGCCAGCACGAGCGGCATCACGCCATGACCTTCGGTCGTGAACGCCACCAGGATGTAGCCGATCACGGAGAACGCGAGGGCTGCGGGCACGACGATGTGCGGAGGCACCCGGCGCGAGATCGGGACCACCGTCAGCCCGGCCACGATGACCGCGATCATGCCGGGAACGAGAGCGAGTCCTGCCAGCATCGGCGACATCCCCAGCACGAGCTGAAGATGTTGCGGCACGAAGTACAGGAATCCGACCAGCGCCACCACGCTCAACAGGTTCACCAGGATCGCACCGGAGAACGTCCCCCGACGGAACAGGGCCATGTCGAGCATCGGGATCGGTGCGCGAAGCTGGCGGCGCACGAACAGCACGCCCATGACGATGCCCCCCAGCGCCCACGCGGCGCCGATCAGCGTCGGGCCGTCCACAGCGAAGGACTTGATGGCGTAGACGACCGGAATCATCGCGGCCATCGAGAGCAGGATGCTGATCGGGTCGATCCGCCCCGGATTCGGGTCGCGGCTCTCTGGCACGAGCAGCGGCGCGGCGATCAGAAGCGGAATAAGCACCGGCACGGCGATGAGGAACACAGATCCCCACCCGAAGTGCTCCAGCAGAAAACCGCCGACGATCGGACCGAGCGCTGACCCCGCAGAGAATGCGGATGCCCAGACAGCGATGGCCATGCGGCGCTGGTCTCGGTTCTGGAAGATCGAGCGCAGCAGCGACAGAGTCGACGGCATGAGCATCGCCCCGAAGAATCCGAGCATCACACGCGCCGCGATCAGGAGCCCAGCGGTCGGGGCGAACGCGGCGAGCACCGAGACTGCCGCGAATCCGGTCGCGCCGACCAGAAGCATCCGTCGGCGTCCGAACCGGTCGCCGAGCGTTCCCATCGTCACCAGGAGCCCCGCCAGCACGAGCGGGTAGGCGTCGATGATCCACAGCTGCTGCGCACCGGAAGGCGCAAGAGCCAGCGAGATCTCGGGCAGCGCGAAGCTCAGGACGGTGTTGTCGACAGAGACGAGCAGCACAGGGAGCATGAGGACGACGAGCGCCAGCCATCCGCGCGCGCCTGCGCGCGGTGCGTTGAAGCCAGCGGTGTCCGTCGACGGAGAGTTGGTCATGAGTTCCTCATCAGAGATGACGATCCTGTTACTAAACCGTCCGGCTGGTATAGTAACAGATATGTCCCGCCCTCCCCTGGCACGCGAACGCGTCCTCGACGCCTTCGAAGCGATCCTCGTCGAGGGCGGCGAACGAACGGCCACTCTGGAGGCCACCGCGAAATCGGCGGGAGTGTCCAAGGGCGGGCTGCTTTACCACTTCGCTTCGAAGGACGACCTCGCTGCGGGCATGATCACACGCCTTGAGCGTCTCGTCGAAGCAGACCTCGAAGAGATGGCTGCGGCATCCGAGGGCCCTGTCGCGTACTACATCCGCACATCCGTCATGGAGAACGAGCCGCTCGACCGTGCGCTCATCGCCGTCTCTCGCCTCGCTCAGGGCGGATCACCCAGCGCTGTGCGCGCACTGCGCGACACCCGGCGCAGCTGGGGCGAAGCGATCAGGCCGCATGTGCGCGACGAGACCGCACTCGACCTCGTACTCCTCGTCAGCGACGGGCTGTACTTCAACAATTCACTCGACGCGCAGGGCCTTGAACCGCTGGTCCCCCGCGATGCCGAGCTGCGCGCGCTCGTCGATCTGGTGACGCGCGCAGCCACCTGAGTCGGCTCAGACCTCGGCGATCTCGATCTGCTTCATGACCTTGGCCTCGATAGCCTCGCCGACCTCGTCGAGCAGCTCATCCGGAACCCGGGAGTCGACGGTGAGAACGGTGAGCGCCTCGCCACCGGCGGCACGGCGCGCGACCTGCATGCCTGCGATGTTGATGCCTGCGTCACCGAATTTCTGGCCGTAGATCGCGACGATGCCGGGACGATCGATGTACTGCATGACGATGTGGTTCGTCTCGATCGGAACCTCGATGTCGTGACCGTTGATGCCGACGATCTTCTCCACCATTCGGGTGCCTGCGAGGGTCCCCGCGACAGAGAGAACAGTGCCGTCGGCGAGGGCGCCGCGAAGCGTGGTGAGGTTGCGGTACTCGGGGCTTTCCTTCTCGACGATCAGACGCGTTTCGATGCCGCGCTGTTCGGCGAACAGCGGTGCGTTGACGTAGGAGACGTTCTCGCTGACCACGTTGGAGAGAATGCCCTTGAGGGCTGCGAGCTTGTACACGCTCACGTCGTACTCTGCGAGCTCGCCGCGAACCTCGATGTCGAGCGTCGTGACCGCCGAACCTGCCAGTCCGCTGAAGACCTGACCGAGCTTCTCGACCAGCGCGATTCCAGGACGCACGAACGGGTCGATCACGCCACCGGCGACGTTCACCGCATCCGGTACGAGGTCTCCCTCGAGCGCGAGCCTGACCGAGCGGGCCACCGAAACGCCGGCCTTCTCCTGCGCGTCGTCCGTCGAGGCTCCCAGGTGGGGTGTGACGACGACGTTCGGCAGCGCGAGCAGGTCGTGTGCAGAACCGCCCTCTGCAGGAGGCTCCGAGGTGAACACGTCGAGGCCGGCTCCGGCGATCTCGCCGTTCTGCAGAGCAGTGCGCAGTGCGACCTCGTCGATCAGGCCGCCACGGGCGACGTTGATGACGTACGCCGTGTTCTTCATCGCAGTGAACTGCTCTGCACCGATCATGCCCGCCGTCTCGGGGGTCTTCGGCATGTGAATGGTGAGGAAGTCGACCTCGGCGACGAGCTCATCAAGGGTGCGCAGCTCGACACCGAGCTGCTGGGCGCGAGCGCTTGTCACGTAGGGGTCGTACGCCACGATCTTCATGCCGAACGACTGCATGCGCGCAGCGACCAGCGCACCGATTCGACCGAGACCGACGATACCGAGCGTCTTCTCGAACAGCTCGGTTCCGGTGTACGAGCTGCGCTTCCACGCTCCGCCTGCGAGCGATGCATTAGCAGCCGGTACGTGGCGGGCCAGGCTCAGGATGTGAGCGCAGGTGAGCTCCGCGGCAGAGATGATGTTCGAGGTCGGGGCGTTGACCACCATGACCCCAGCCTTGGTCGACGCCGGGATATCGACGTTGTCGAGGCCGACACCGGCACGGGCGATCACCTTGAGCTTGGGAGCGTGGCCGAGAGCCTCCGCATCCATCTTCGTCGCCGAGCGCACCAGAACCGCGTCTGCATCTGCCAGCGCTGAGAACAGCGCTTCCCGATCCGTGCCGTCCACCTGCCGGACGTCGAAATCGGGGCCGAGCGCCTCGATCGTTGCGGGTGAGAGGACTTCGGCAATGAGCACGACGGGCTTTGGCACAGGCGGATCCTTCGAGTTGGCGGCACAGCGCGGATGGGATCGATGCGCCGCACACCGTCGGGGGCGCGATCGTGTCCAGACTACCGGAGGCTTGCGTGTGCTCCGTTCATGTGACGCGCGCAGGTCACGACGTCAACGACAGCGGGTTGACCGCGCTGAGGGCGACGACGTTGATCCAGAACACCGCGACCAGCCCGAGCCCCGCGAGCATCACTGCGCTGAGTTCCAACGCACTACGGCGCCTGCCGAGAGCAAATGCCCCGGCGAACACGAGGACCGGGAACAGCACCGAGAAGATCAGCACGAACCAGCCATAGGCGTTCAGCCCGAGCTGCGCGAATGTCACGAGATAGGCGATCGCATTCCACACGCCGTACGCGTAGAAGAGCCCCGCGGCACCGATGATGATCGTCTTCAGAATACCCAGCGAAGACCGGCTCTGCACCGTCTGCTCGCTCATGCTCCCACCGCCCCTGTCATCACGAATGGCCATGGCACGAGCAGCGCAACACCCACGAGGAGCCAAAGGATGCGCTGCCAGGATGGCGAGCGACGAGTGAGCAGCCACACCGCGGTGAACCACAGCGCCGGCGCCAGCACCGCAGCCCAGACCCCGACCTGGTACATCACGTTCGGGATGAGGAAGAGCGCGCCCACCTGCAGTCGGAAACCGCCGATGACCCATCCGATCGTGTAGAGCAGATAGATCCCGCCGACGATCCCCACCAGCAGCAGCATCGGAGTACTCAGCGCGGGCTGTTCCTCCGAGTCAGCGAAGGCGCCGTCGGAATCGGAATGCTCGACCGTCGTGCTGTCTCTGCCGACGGCCTTCCACCCCTTCGGAAGCTGCGGCTCGCGCTCGGGCTCGGCCGCGCTCTTCCGATCTGGGTGATCGTTATCGCCATCCCAGGAGAGAGCGTCGTCCGCATCCGATGTCATGGCTCCAGCGTAGCCACCCGCAGGTGCTGCCGATATGCTCAGGGAGTTCACAGCATCACAAGGGAGATCCACCGTGGCCGAGCGCAAGAAAAAACCGACCGCATCCGAAGTCACATCGACAGCGGAACGCACGTGGACCCCGACTGCGGAGGCCAAGCAGAAGGCCACGATGTTCCGCTGGATCGCCATGGTGCTCTGGATCGTCGCGATCGCAGCCGAGGCCGTAGCCATCTTCTGGTTGCTTCGTCAGCGCGAATACGTAGGCGAGGACGGCGTCCTCGTCCGCAACGCCGAAACGGGCCTGCTCGAGGAACAGGGCGTTTCCGCTCAATTCCCGCAGTGGGCGTTCATCACCCTGATCGTGATGCTGGTCGTGATCGCTGCGCTGTCGATCACCGGTTCTTTCCTCTGGAAGAAGGCGAACAAGCTCGACCCGGCGAAGAAGTCAGACACGGTGAGGTTTTTCGTCCAGAATCAGCTGGGTGCGATCATCGCCGTGATCGCTTTCCTGCCGCTGGTCATCCTGATCTTCCTCAACAAGGACATGGACAAGGGTCAGAAGACGACGGCCGGCATCGTGGGTGTCGTTCTCGCCGTCGCTGCTGTCGCACTCGGCATCGACTACAACCCGTCATCCGTCGAGCAGTACACCGCCGACCAGTCGACGGTCATCCAGCTACTTGGACAGGACGAGGTCGTCTGGGTGGATGGCGGATCCGTGTACCACGTGTGCGACGAGGTCTCAGATATCCAGACCGGCAGCGAGAAGCGCACCGGCACGACGGCCCAGGCCGTCGAAGCCGGAAAGATCCGTCTGACACTGAAGTTCGCCTCCGAGCTGCGCACGTGCGGCCTCGCGGTGCCGGAGAATGCTGACGAGATCGCTGACGCACTCCGCGCGATCCAGGGTGGAGCGGTAGACACCATGCTCCCCGCTCCGGTCTGGGCGGACCCTGCGGATGCCCCGATCGAGATTCAGGATGCGTCGGCCAGCGAGAGCGAATAGCTCGTCTCCACAACCCGCGGTGCTCCCTCAGTCGAGCGGCATCCTGCCGAACAACGAGTAAGGGCGCCCCGCGAGGGGCGCCCTTACTCGTGAAGCGGTGGATCAGCGCGCGGCAGAGCCGTCGACGTAGTCCTCGTCCTGCTGCTTCCAAGCGAAGAGTGAACGCAACTCCTTGCCGGTCACCTCGATCGGGTGCTTCTCTTCCTTGGCACGCAGCTCCTGGAACTCCTTCGCACCGTTGTCCTGGTCTTCGATGAAGCGCTTGGCGAAGGCACCGGACTGGATGTCGGCGAGAACGCCCTGCATGTTCTCCTTGACGCGAGCGTCGATCACGCGGGGACCGGAGACGTAGTCGCCGTACTCAGCGGTGTCGGAGATCGACCAGCGCTGCTTGGCGATGCCACCCTCCCACATGAGGTCGACGATGAGCTTGAGCTCGTGCAGCACCTCGAAGTACGCGATCTGCGGCTGGTAGCCCGCTTCGGTCAGGGTCTCGAAGCCCGCCTGTACGAGGTGGCTGACACCACCGCAGAGCACAGCCTGTTCACCGAACAGGTCGGTCTCGGTCTCTTCGGTGAAGGTCGTCTTGATGACGCCCGCACGGGTGCCACCGATGGCCTTCGCGTAGGACAGCGCAAGCGCCCAGGCCTGACCCGAAGCGTCCTTCTCGACGGCGATGATGTCCGGGATGCCACGGCCGGCGACGAACTCGCGGCGGACGGTGTGTCCAGGAGCCTTCGGGGCGACGAGGATGACATCGACACCCTCAGGCGCGTCGATGTAGCCGAAGCGGATGTTGAAGCCGTGGGCGAATGCCAGCGTCTTGCCTGCGGAGAGGTTCGGGGCGATCGACTCCGAGTAGATGGTGCGCTGGTGCTGGTCCGGAGCCAGGATCATGATGACGTCGGCCCAAGCGGTAGCATCCGCGACGTTCTTGACCGGGAAGCCGGCCTCTTCAGCCTTGGCGATCGACTTCGAGCCGTCCTTCAGCGCGATGGCGACCTCGACGCCCGAGTCGCGCAGGTTCATCGCGTGGGCGTGGCCCTGCGAGCCGTAGCCGACGATCGCGACCTTCTTGCCCTGGATAAGGGACAGATCGGCGTCGTCGTCGTAGAAGATCTCAGTACTCACGTTGTGTTTCTCCTTGATTGTGGTTGTTTCAGGACCAGCCGGTCCCTGAGCTTGTCGAAGGGTCAGCCGCGCAGCACGCGCTCAGTGATGCTCTTGCCACCGCGGCCGATGGCGAGAAGACCGGACTGCGCGATCTCCTTGATGCCGAACGGCTCGAGCGCGCGCAGCAGCGCATCGACCTTGCCGCGATCTCCGGTGACCTCGATCACCAGTGCATCAGAGGCGTAGTCGACGACCGACGCACGGAACAGGTTGACGACCTCGATCACGTTCGAGCGCGTCGCGTTGTCGGTGCGCACCTTCACCAGCACGTGCTGGCGCTGCACCGAACTCGCCGGCTCGAGCTCGACGATCTTGATGACGTTTATCAGCTTGTTCAGCTGCTTGGTCACCTGCTCGAGCGGCAGCTCTTCCACGTCGACGACCGCCGTGATGCGCGAGATCCCCGGCACCTCGGTGATACCGACCGCGAGCGATTCAATATTGAATCCGCGTCGTGCGAAGAGTCCTGCGACGCGCGTCAGCAGGCCTGGCGTGTCCTCGACGAGGAGGCTCAGCACGTGCTTCGACATGGTTCAGATCTCCTCATCGAACGCGGGGGCATGATCGCGTGCGTACTGAATGTAGTTGTTACTCAGACCCTGCTGGACCATCGGCCACACCATCGCATCGGCCGAGACGACGAAGTCGATCACGACAGGGCGATCATTGGTCTCAAGGGCCAATTTGATCGCGGCGTCGACGTCTTCTTCCTTCTCGACTCGGATCGCAAGGCAGCCGTATGCGTCGGCGAGCTTGACGAAGTCCGGGATCCGAACGGAGTTGTGTCCGGTGTTCAGGTCGGTGTTGGAGTACCGACTTCCATAGATGAGGGTCTGCCACTGGCGGACCATCCCCAGGGAGGAGTTGTTGATGATCGCAACTTTGATCGGGATGTTGTTGATCGCGCAGGTGGCGAGCTCCTGATTGGTCATCTGGAAGCAGCCGTCACCATCGATAGACCACACGACGCGATCGGGCTCTGCGACCTTGGCGCCCATGGCTGCAGGCACCGAATAGCCCATCGTCCCGGCGCCACCGGAGTTCAACCAGGCGTTGGGGCGCTCGTACTTGATGAACTGTGCGGCCCACATCTGGTGCTGTCCGACTCCGGCGGCGTAGATGCCCTCCGGTCCGGTCAGCTCTCCGATGCGCTGGATCACGTACTGCGGCGCGAGCAGACCGTCGCTGGGTTCCGAGTACCCGAGTGGGAACTCGTCGCGAAGTCCGTCGAGGTAGGACCACCAGTCCGAGATGTCGGGCTTGGTGGTGCCGACGGTTCCGCGGAACGCGGCATCCAGATCGGTGAGGACGTCGCGGACGTCGCCCACGATCGGCACATCGGCGTTGCGGATCTTGGAGATCTCGGCCGGGTCGATGTCGACGTGCACGACCTTGGCGTGCGGCGCGAACAGAGCGACCTTTCCGGTCACTCGGTCGTCGAAGCGCGCACCGAGCGAGACGATGAGGTCGGATTCCTGAAGCGCGAGCACCGCGGGAACCGTGCCGTGCATGCCGGGCATACCGAGGTGCTGCTCGTGGGAGTCGGGGAATGCACCCCGCGCCATCAGCGTGGTCACGACGGGAGCGCCTGTGGACTCGGCGAGTTCCTTCAGCTCAGCTGCCGCCCGCCCGCGAATGACGCCACCACCGACGTAGAGCACCGGCTTCTTCGCCTCGGCGAGAAGTGTGGCAGCGGCCTGGATCTGCTTGCCGTGCGCCTTCGTCACCGGACGGTAGCCCGGCAGATCAACCTTCGGCGGCCAGATGAACGGAGCGGTCTCCTGCTGTGCGTCCTTCGTGATGTCTACGAGCACGGGCCCAGGACGCCCAGTCGAGGCGATCTCGTACGCCGCAGCGATCGCACCGGGGATATCCGCTGCGTCCTTGACGAGGAACGAGTGCTTTGTGATGGGCATCGTGATACCGACGATGTCCGCCTCCTGGAAGGCGTCCGTGCCCATCAGACTCGAGAAAACCTGTCCGGTGATCGCAAGCAGCGGCACGGAGTCCATGTATGCGTCGGCGATCGCGGTGACCAGGTTGGTCGCGCCAGGCCCTGAGGTCGCAATGCACACACCCACCTTGCCCGATGCCGAGGCGTAGCCTTCTGCCGCGTGTCCTGCGCCCTGCTCATGACGCACGAGGATGTGACGCAGGTCTTTGGCGTCCATCAGCGGGTCGTAGACCGGGAGAATCGCACCTCCAGGGAGGCCGAACACGTCGGTCACTCCAAGGAGTTCCAGCGAACGGACGACAGCTTCTGCGCCGGTGAGCTCTGGGGCGGATGCCTTCGGGGACGGTGGCCGTGGAACGGCCGAAACAGAGTCAGCAGTCATGTCTTTCCTTGGTGATCTCAGATGTCGTCAGCGCTCGAGCCTGCAAGCAGTCGCGAGTCTGTCTCAGTGTCAGCCGGTCGTCGCGCCCTGCGCAGCCGAGCGCACGAGCTTCGAGTACTTGGCCAGAACGCCACGGGTATAGCGCGGGGGAAGCGGCTCCCAGCCAGAGCGGCGGGATGCGAGCTCTGCCTCATCGACGAGTAAGTCAAGAGTGCGAGCTGCGATATCGACCCGTATCAGATCACCATCGCGCACGAAGGCGATGGGACCTGCGTCCACCGCTTCGGGTGCTATGTGGCCGATGCACAGGCCGGTTGTGCCGCCTGAGAATCGTCCGTCAGTCAAGAGTAGTACATCTTTTCCGAGGCCCGCGCCCTTGATGGCCGCGGTGATCGCGAGCATCTCGCGCATGCCGGGTCCGCCCTTCGGACCCTCATAGCGGATGACGATGACCTCTCCGGCGTTGATCTCGCCGTTCGCGACGGCATCCATCGCGGCCCGCTCGCGTTCGAAGACGCGCGCCGGGCCCTCGAACACAGTGGCGTCGAAGCCGGCCGTCTTCACGACCGCGCCTTCCGGTGCGAGAGATCCGTGCAGGATCGTCAGGCCGCCAGTGGCGTGGATCGGGTTATCGAAGGTGTGGATGACCTCGCCGTCGATCGGCTGCGGGTCGAGGTCTGCGAGGTTCTCGGCCAGCGTCTTGCCGGTCACGGTGAGTGCGTCACCGTGCAGGAAGCCCTCGTCGAGCATGGCCTTCATGATGACGGGGATGCCGCCGTGACGGTCGACGTCATTCATGACGTACTGACCGAACGGTTTCATGTCGGCGACGTGCGGAACCTTGTCACCGATGCGGTTGAAGTCGTGCAGGTTCAGCTCGACGTCCGCCTCGCGGGCGATCGCGAGCAGGTGCAGCACGACGTTGGTCGATCCCCCGAGCGCCATCGCAAGGGCGATCGCGTTCTCGAACGCCTCCTTGGTCAGGATGTCGCGGGTGGTGATCCCCTGGCGAAGCAGGTTCACGACCGCCTCACCGGACCGGTGCGCGAAGTAGTCGCGACGGCGGTCGGCGGCGGGCGGTGCGGCAGAGCCGGGCAGGCTGAGGCCGAGTGCTTCCGCGACCGACGCCATGGTGTTGGCGGTGTACATGCCACCGCAAGCGCCCTCACCGGGGGCAATCGCGCACTCGATGCGCTTGAGGTCTTCTTCGCTCATGAGACCCGCACGGCACGCGCCAACGGCCTCGAAGGAGTCGATGATCGTGACGTCCTTCTCGGTGCCGTCCGAGAGCTTCACCCATCCGGGAGCGATGGAACCGGCGTACAGGAACACGCTGGAGAGGTCGAGGCGAGCACTGGCCATCAGCATGCCGGGGATCGACTTGTCGCAGCCGGCCAGCAGCACGCTGCCATCGAGGCGCTCAGCCATCATGACGGTCTCGACGGAGTCGGCGATGACCTCGCGCGACACCAGCGAGAAGTGCATGCCCTCATGGCCCATCGAGATGCCGTCAGACACCGAGATCGTGCCGAACTGCAACGGGTATCCGCCACCGGAGTGCACGCCTTCCTTGGCACCCTGCGCAAGGCGATCAAGGCTCAGGTTGCACGGCGTGATCTCGTTCCAGCTCGACGCGATACCGATCTGGGGCTTGTCCCAGTCCGCGTCGCCCATGCCGACGGCACGGAGCATTCCTCGCGAGGTCGTCGCCTCGATGCCGTCGGTGACGACTCGGCTTCGGGGCTTGATGTCTGGGGACGCGTGTGAAGAAGGATCTTGCGAGGCCATGACGGCAGTCTATTCCCGTACGGAGGAGCGTTCGGACGCGAGCACCTCCAGAAGAGCCGCGATGTCTTGTGGAGTGTCCACACGCAGCACAGCGGATGACTCGCCAGCTCCGACACGGACACCGAGATCCTTGGCGCCGAGCACCTGCATGGCATCTTCGTCGGTGACATCGTCGCCGGCGAACAGGATGCCGGTGGCATCGAAGTGTTCACGAAGGACAGTCATCGCCGCATCCTTGCCCTCCACGCGCGATGAGAACTCGAGAACGCGATGCCCCGCCCTACGACGCCAGTGCGGGAACCGCTCGGCCACGAGCGCATCGACTTCGGCGAAAGCCGCAGCCTCCGCTTCGGGCGTCGCACGGCGGGTATGGATCCCCATGCCGAACGTCTTCGGCTCCAGCTGCGCGCCCTCGTGGCGATCGACGATGGGCTGAGCCGCTGCCCACAGGCTTTCGCGGGCGCCGTCCTCCACCAGTGCGTCCGCGATGTCGGCCTCTCCGCGGCCAGGGAACCAGTACTGCGCGCCGTGCGATCCCGCCAGAGCGATAGCGGAGTCATCGGTGTGCTCGGCGATCACTCGCAGATCATTCATGCTGCGCCCTGAGACGTAGGCGACGAAGGTGTCTGGCAGCGCCGCCAACCGCTCGACCTGGATCTTCACCTCGGGCAGTGCGCGTGCCGCCATCGGGTCGAGCACGAGCGGAGATGCCGTGCCGTCGAAATCCAAAGCGACGACCAGTCGTTCTGTGCGTGCGATCGCGGTCAGAGCCTCGTCAGCAGTTTCACGGTTCCAGGAGCGTGTCATTTCATCTCTTCTCTCACGCGTGCCGCGCGTGCACTTCGGCGAGGGCCTTGATGAATGAGGACGACCACGCATTCACATCGTGCTCGAGCACGCGCTTGCGAAGCGGACGCATACGTCGGCCCTGCTCCCCCGGTGTCATCTCGACGGCCGCCATGATCGCATCCTTCAGCCCCTCGATGTCATGCGGGTTCACTCGGACTGCCCGGCGCAGCTCGTCTGCTGCCCCCGTGAACTCACTGAGCACCAGAACTCCGCGGTTATCGGCTCTCGTGGCGATGTACTCCTTGGCGACGAGGTTCATCCCGTCACGCAGCGCCGTGACGAGCATCACATCGGCTGCGAGATAGAGGGCCACCATCTCTTCGCGGGGGAATCCCTGATGCAGGTACCTGATCGCGCTGTGCCCCATCGTGTCGGTGTCGCCATTGATCCGGCTCACCGCGAGCTCGATCTCGTCGCGCAGGTGCACGTAGGCGTCGACGCGCTCACGGCTCGGGCTGGCCACCTGGATGAGCGTCACGTCCTCGACGTGGAGGCGCCCCTCGGCGAGGAGCTCGCCGTACGCCTTGATGCGATGGCGGATGCCCTTGGTGTAATCGAGCCGGTCGACGCCGAGCAGGATGCGCTTCGGGTTGCCCAGGCTCTCGCGGATCTCGGCTGCGCGAGCGCGCACTTCGGGCTTCTCGATGAGCTCGAGATACGGCGAGGTGTCGATCGAGATCGGGAAGGCCTTGGCGAGCACGGGCCGCGAGCGGCTCTCGCCGGGGACGGTGACGATGGATCCTTTGACCTCGTGCTGCAGCCGCCGCCGCACAGCAGTGAGGAAGTTGACCGCGTCCTGAGCCCGCTGGAAGCCGATCACGTCGGCGCCGAGCAGGCCGCGCAGCACCTGGTCGCGCCACGGCAGCTGGGCGTACAGGCCGTGTGCGGGGAAGGGGATGTGGTGGAAGTAGCCGATCGTCACATCGGGTCGCAGTGCGCGCACCATCTCAGGCACGAGCTGGAGCTGATAGTCGTGCACCCAGACCGTGCCGTGCTCTGCCACGACTGCCGCTGCGGCTTCGGCGAAGCGGCGGTTCACTGTGACGTAGGCATCCCACCACTCGCGGTGGTACTGGGGAGGGGCGATCACATCGTGGTACAGCGGCCAGATCGTGTCGTTCGCGAAGCCCTCGTAGTACTCGGCGACTTCCTCTTCGCTGAGCACGATCGGAATGAGCCGGATGCCGTCCTCGACGAACGGCTCGAGCTCGAGGTCGGCCTGCCCGGCCCACCCCACCCACGCGCCGTCCACGTTCTGCATCACTGGTTCAAGAGCTGCGACCAGGCCTCCCGGGGACGTGCGCCAGATCTCTTCGCCGTGCTCCCCGACCACTCTGTCGACCGGAAGCCTGTTTGCGACGACGACGAATTCTGCGGTGTCCATGGGAGCTCCTCGCTGCCGGTGATGAACCCCCAGGCTATCGACTGCGGGCGCGAGTGCGACTAGCGAACCAGTTCAGGACGCCAGCAAGGAGCACGATCGCCGCCGAAGCGATGGGCAGAAGCAGCGACGCCTGCGTACCGAGGCTCTGCGCG
The DNA here is from genome assembly GCF_048259935.1 of Microbacterium sp. Taxonomy (GTDB): domain Bacteria; phylum Actinomycetota; class Actinomycetes; order Actinomycetales; family Microbacteriaceae; genus Microbacterium. The sequence goes on from NZ_JBLXHF010000008.1 coordinate 59,458, forward strand.
ATCTCACCGGTGACAGCGGATCCGATCGACTGCCCGACGATGACGCCTGAGCCGAGCATCGTCATCACTGTCGCCGATCGACCGAGCGGACTGCGCGCGGCCCCGAAGCTGTACTGCGTCACGAGGGTGGGTCCGATCCCGATGCCCATCGCGGCCAGAGCCCATGCCATCGTGACCGGTGAGTCGGCGAACGGAAGCAGGAACGACGCTGCCAGAAGGATGCCGGAGAACACCAGCCAACGCGCGCGCAGTGAGAACCGCGGCGGAAGCCAGGCGACACCGAGCGCGAGGAGTGCCGATCCGACACCCATGACCCCATAGAGGAGGCCTGCTTCTTCCGGCGCACCACGATCAGCCATGAACGCCGTCAACGACGTGAGCATCGCGCCGAAGAAGAGACCGACACCGAGGATTCCGATCACAACGATGAGCAGACTCGGCCGAAGCAGTTCTGAGGCCGCGGAGGGCGCACGACCGTCGTCGTCGCGGTCGGATGAGACATGGCGGCCGCTCGGATGCAGGGCGAAGGCCCCCACGAAGATGAGCGTGAGCGCTGCAGCACCGATCAGCGGAGCCCAGGGGGCAATCAGAGAGCCGATGATTCCCACGAGGAACGGACCGAAGACGAATACGGTCTCATCCGCGGCGGACTCGTACGACATCGTGCCGGAGAGAACGCGACTGCGGCTGTCCTCCGGTATCTGCTCGTTGATGATCGCCACGAGCCGAGAACGCGACATCGGCGCCACCTGAGGGGCGGATGCTCCGATTCCCACCGCTGTCACCAGCACGAGAGCGTCTGCCGACGGGCTGTAGACCACCAGCGCGAAGACGACCAGCATCACGCTGTTGACGATCGCGAGGATGACGAGCACAGGACGTTGACCGAACCGATCTGCGGCAGCCCCGAGGAGCGGACCGAAGCACGCTGTGCCGAGCCCGACGGCAGCGGAGGTCAGTCCGCCGAGCGATAACGATCCGCGTGCGGAGACGACGACAGTAAGAACACCGACGACCATCATCGCGAAGGGGAGTCGCGCAACGAAGGCGATCAGAAAGTAAGGGAGGCCGGCTCGCCGAAGGAGACTCGCCGAAACGGGTGCGTGTGTCTGGATCATGACTCTCGCGCGTTCGAAGACGCGGGATCAGGTGTCGCCGCTCTCCGTCAGGATGCCGACGGCCGGTAGATACACAGCTTCAAGCGCTCACGCGCCGGAGTCATTCTACCCGGGACACCCGAGCGCGGGTAGGTTGGTGCCATGCGCTACCTCTTCAGCACCGGACTCGTCGCAGCGATCTCCGCAGGAGTTTCACTGCTGCGCGGCACGCGCGATGAACCGATCACCTGGCGCGCTGCGCTCTCATGGGTGAGCTGGGGCATCACTCTCTCCCTCGCGATCGGCGCTGTCGTCGACATGCGGCGCGAGCGGACCGGGCAGCTCGTCGATGCCGACTCGCCGCAATCGGTCAAGAAGGCGAAGAAGGCTCAGCGACTTCAGTTCCGGTCGCAGAAGGCGCTCGCCGATGCCCAAGGGCACGCCAAGAGCCGCCGCTGACCGCAAGCTCAGCGGGTGAGGATGAGCGCCTCGCCCTGACCGCCGCCTCCGCAGAGCCCGACGGCCACGGTTCCGCTCCCCCGCCGTGCGAGTTCGTGCGCCATGTGCACAACGAGCCGGTTTCCGGAGACCCCGATCGGGTGCCCCATCGCGATGCCGCCACCGTGGATATTCACGATGTCGCTGCAAACACCGAGCTCAGTCTGCGAGCGTGCGACGACCGCACCGAAGGCTTCGTTGATCTCGACCAGGTCGAGATCGGCCGCAGTGAGACCCTGCTTGTCGAGTGCTCGTGCAATGGCCTGAGCAGGCTGGGCCTGCAACGAGTTGTCAGGTCCGGCGGTCTGACCGCTCGCGCCGATCGTGACGAGAACCGGCCACCCCTGCGCCTCGGCGTTCTCTCGGGTCGTGACGACGACAGCGGATGCGCCGTCAGAGATTTGTGAAGAGTTGCCCGCAGTGATCGATCCGCCGTCGGCGAAAGCTGCGCGCAGCCTGCTGAGCGTGTCGACAGTCGTCTCAGGGCGCACGCCCTCGTCTCGGGTGACCACGATCGGCTCACCGCGCCGCTGCGGCACCTCGACGGTGACGATCTCGTCATCGAACACGCCGGCATCCATCGCTGCGGCCGCACGCTGGTGAGAGAGTGCGGCGACCTCGTCCTGCGCCTCGCGCGTGAGCTCGAAGCGCTCGTTGTGGCGCTCGGTGGAGGCGCCCATGCTCTCGTTGTCATAGGCGTCGGTGAGGCCGTCGAAGGCCATGTGGTCAAGCACCTCTACGCTTCCGTAGGTCCAGCCATCGCGCGAGCCCATCAGCAGGTGCGGGGCACGGGTCATGGATTCCATGCCTGCCGCGACCACCGTCGTGGCATCCCCTGTTCGGATCATGCGTGCCGCATCGATGATTGCGGTGAGGCCTGACAGGCAGACCTTGTTCACTGAGTGAGCGGGTACGTCCCAGCCAATACCGGCGCCGATCGATGCCTGACGAGCGGCGTTCTGGCCGGAACCGGCCGCGAGCACCTGCCCGACGATCACCGCATCGATCGCGGATGGGTCGATGGAAGCCTGCGCCAAAGCGCCCTTGATAGCGAAGGACCCGAGCTGCGGAGCGGTGAACGAGGCGAGCTGACCTTTCAAGCGGCCCTGCGGTGTGCGCGCGGCCGCAACGATGACGATGTCACTCATGAGAGCTCCTTCAGTTCTTCAGACACGGTGAGCGGCGGCTCTGTCGCGTCGATGACGTCCTGCACGCTCACGCCCGGCGCGGTCTCGACCAGCACCAGGCCGGAATCGGTCACATCGATGACGGCGAGATCAGTGATGATGCGGTGCGCGACTCCCCTGCCGGTGAGAGGAAGGGAGCACTCGTTCACGATCTTCGGCGAACCGTCCTTCGCGACGTGCTCCATGAGGATGATGAGGCGCCCGGCACCGTGGACGAGGTCCATGGCGCCGCCCGGGCCCTTGACCATCTTTCCCGGGATCATCCAGTTCGCGAGGTCGCCGGTGGCAGATACCTGCATGGCTCCGAGGATCGCCGCGTCGATCTTGCCGCCGCGGATCATGCCGAAGCTCGTGGCCGAGTCGAAGAACGCCGTACCAGGAAGCGTCGTGACGGTCTCCTTGCCGGCGTTGATCAGGTCGGGATCAACCGCGTCTTCGGTCGGATAGGGTCCGACGCCGAGGATGCCGTTCTCAGACTGCAGAACCACGGTGACGCCCTCGGGGACGTAATTGGGAACGAGCGTCGGAAGACCGATGCCGAGGTTGACGTAGGAGCCGTCGGTGAGCTCCGCGGCCGCCCGTGCGGCCATCTGCTGGCGGGTGAGTGCCATGATCAGGCTCCTTCGCTCTCGGTGACGGTGCGACGCTCGATGCGCTTCTCGATGTCGGTTCCCACTTCGATGATGCGGTGCACGAACACGCCGGGCAGGTGCACGCTGTCCGGATCGATCTCGCCGGGTTCGACGAGCTTCTCGACTTGGGCGATGCAGACCCGCCCCGCCATAGCGGCAAGCGGGTTGAAGTTGCGCGCGGCCTTGTTGAAGACAAGGTTGCCGTGTCGGTCTCCGACCGCGGCGTGCACGAGCGAGTAGTCGGTCGCGATCGCCTCTTCGAGGACGAAGTCCTTCTCCACGCCGTCGATCTCGAACGACCGCACGTCTTTCACAGGCGATGCCACAGCGATCGAGCCATCCGCGTTGTAGCGGCGCGGCAGACCGCCCTCGGCGACCTGCGTGCCGACACCCGTCTGGGTGAAGAACGCGGCGATTCCAGAACCGCCGGCACGCAGCTTCTCGGCGAGAGTGCCCTGAGGCGTCAGCTCCAGCTCGAGTTCGCCCGAGAGGAACTGCCGTTCGAACTCCTTGTTCTCGCCGACGTACGACGAGGTCATCTTGCGGATGCGCTGCGCGTTGAGCAGGATCCCGAGGCCCCAGTCGTCCACGCCGCAGTTGTTGCTGACGACGCTGAGGTTCGTGGTCCCCTGAGCGAGAAGCGCTTCGATGAGCGCGATCGGGTTGCCGGAGAGACCGAACCCTCCGACTGCCAGGGACGCGCCGTCCGGGATATCTGCGACGGCTTCGGCAGCCGAGGCCCATTGCTTGTCGATCACGCAGCACTCCTTCGTGTGAGGTCTTCTTCCAGCATCCGCCTTCGCGTGTTTCGGGTCGAACCCGGTCTTGCGATATGGGCGAATCGCCGACTAGTGTCCACATTATGGACACCCCCGATCGTACGGTGCCCGGCGCGCAGGCCGTGGCGCGTGCCGCCCGCCTGCTGCGACTGGTGACCTCCAGCGGCGAGGAGGGCGCAACAGTGCAGTCCCTTGCGCGGTCCGCCGATCTCTCCCGATCGACCGCGCATCGACTGCTGAGCGCGCTGCGCGCCGAAGGACTCGTCGATCGCGACGAGGAAACTGCCCGATGGATGCCGGGACCGGAGCTGTTCCTCATGGGATCAGTGGCCGCAGCCCGTTACGACGTCACTGCACTCGCACGCGATATCGTCCGTTCGCTGGCTGTGAAGACCGAGGAGAGCGCATTCCTCTCGGTGCGCCGCGCCGACGAGACGGTCTGCCTGCTGCGCGAGGAAGGATCGTTCCCGATCCGCTCCTTCGTGCTGAGCGAAGGAGTGCGCTTCCCCCTCGGTGTTGCAAGCGCAGGGCTCGCCATCCTGTCTTTCCTCCCTGACCACGATGTGGATGCATACCTGGAACGCCACCCAGAGCTCAGCGAACGCTGGGGACGCACGCACGGGCTCTCTCCGCTGCGCCGACGACTGGCCGAGACGAAGGAACGCGGCTACGCCGTGAATCCCGGTCTCATTGTGAACGGCAGCTGGGGCATGGGGGCCGCGGTGTTCGACCGTGCGGGACGGCCGGAATGGGCGTTGAGCCTGACGGGGGTTGAGTTCCGATTCGGCCCTGATCGCCTGGCGGACCTAGGACGCACCCTCCTGGCGCACGCCCATCAGCTGTCCTCTCGCATCAGCAGCCGCACCGCCCACTGAGCACGGCTCAGATCACCTGGTGATGACGCGACCCGTTCCACGGGATTGCTACCGTGAGCAGATGAGCGAGAGCATCCCCCTCCCCGAACGCAGTCGCATCGTCAAACAGCACCTGGAGTCCGCTGGCATCGAGCCGAAGATCCGCGTACTTCCTGATTCCGCACGCACCGCCGCGGAAGCCGCTTCTGCCATCGGCTGCGATGTGGCAGCAATCGCCAACAGCCTGGTGCTTCTCGCTGACGGGGATCCGGTTGTCGTGATGACTAGCGGAGGACACCGAGCAGACTTCGCCGTGGTCGCGGCATCCATCGGAGCAGACCACGTGGAGATGGCACCAGCATCCGTCGTGCGGCAGGCGACGGGGCAGGCGATCGGCGGCGTCGCACCAGTGGGTCACCCCGCGCCTCTGCGGGCATTCGTCGATGAGCAGCTGCGCGCTTTCGATGAGATCTGGGCAGCGGCGGGCCACCCGCACACGGTGATGCCGCTGACCTTCGAGACGCTGCAGAAGATCACCGGCGGCCAGGTCATCGCCGTCGCTTGAGCGGTCGCCCGCGCGGTCTCACCTCAGAAGCAGAAAAGCCTCAGAACACTGGCGAGAGTGTTCTGAGGCTGATCCGTGCGCCCCCCCGGGCTCGAACCGGGAACCCATTGATTAAGAGTCAATTGCTCTGCCATTGAGCTAGAGGCGCTTGGCCCGGGAGAACCCCGGCCGAGGAATTACATTACCAGCTTCTCCAGCGCATGCGAAATCGAGGCCGCATCCGCGTCGGCATCCCCCCGACTATCCTGAGAACGTGACCGAAACACCCGCCGACACCGATTTCTCTGCCGATCTCGCGCTCGCACTCCGGCTTGCGGATGCCGCCGATTCCGAGTCGCTTCCGCGCTTCGACGCGAGCGACCTGCAGATCTCGACGAAGGCCGACCGCTCGCACGTGACAGATGCGGATCTCGCGACCGAACGCGCCCTGCGGTCCGTTCTTGCGGAGGAGCGACCCTCCGACGGCATCTTCGGCGAAGAGTTCGGCCTCGAGGGCGATGCGCGACGCCAATGGATCATCGATCCGATCGACGGCACCGCGAACTTCATGCGTGGCGTACCTCTCTGGGGCACGATGATCTCGCTCGCCGTCGACGGCGTGCCACAGGTCGGCGTGGTCAGCATGCCGGCTCTCGGACGCCGCTGGTGGGCGTCCACGGGAGCCGGTGCGTGGACTGCCGCGCACTCTGGCCCTCGTCGCCTCGAGACGTCCGCCGTCGCATCGCTGGACGATGCCGCGGTCAGTTTTCAGAGCATCACGCAGTGGGCGGATGCCGGGCATCTCCCCGATCTCCTCCGTGTCGCCGATCGCGTGTGGCGCGACCGCGCCTACGGCGACGTGTACAGCTACATGCTGCTCGCTGAAGGACGACTCGAGATGGTCGCGGAGTTCGACGTCAAGGAGTACGACATCGCAGCTGCCGTACCGATCGTGCGCGAAGCCGGCGGCATGTTCACCTCGTTCGACGGGGCCGACAGCATCTCAGAACGATCGGCACTGGCGACCAACGGCATCCTGCACGGCGAGTTCCTCACCCTCACACACGCAAACGACTGATCCGGAGATCCGATGAACAGCCGCATCCCGACCGCTCTCAGTGCTCTCGCACTCGGTCTCGCGCTCACCGCGTGCGCCGCGGAGGCCGCACCTGCTCCCGAGACACCGGCACCGAGTGCCTCAACCCCCGCTCCGACGGCATCCCCCGCCCCCGTCAAAACCGAGGCTGTGAACGAGCCGGCCGCCGAGGCGACCTGCGAGACTCTCATCGCACCGAGCACCATCGAGATCTTCGACACGCACGGATGGACGTTCAAGGAGCGCGAATTCCGAATCGGCGGCGAGGTGGTCGAGGGCGGACTGGAGTGCGTCTGGGGCGACTACACCGTCGCATCCGATCATGTTCAGGTCTTCGGCTGGGCACCATTGGCAGCATCCGAATCCGCGGCGATGCAGCAGAAGCTGCTGACAGAAGGATGGACCCGCGTCGACGAGGGCGATCACCACTACATCACCGAGGATCCGGCATACTCGATCGCGGTCGATGAGGCAGGCTTCGGTATGACCTACGAGTTCGGGGACGGCTGGGTGACGCTCGCCGATACGAAACAGGGGCTGATCCTGATCACCCATCCGTGAGGTGACGAAGACCCTCGCGTTCAGGGGAGCTCCGAACGCGAGGGTCTGTTCACTCGAGCGTCAACTCAACCGCCAGACGGGTTCTCCAAAGGCTTACCCTCATCGTCGGTGGTCTCCCGCTCGAGAACCTCATCCGCATCTTCAGGCGCTCCTCCGGAAGCATTGTCCGCTTCTTCGTTGGGACCCGGGGTGCCGTGAGTGTTCTGTGGATCGCTCATCACATCTCCTCTGCTCGTTCGGGCGAGCGTATGCCCACCGCCCATCGGCCTGTGAGGGGGTTGACGCGCAATCCCCGGGCGGGGACACTGTCCGCGCTACGGAGCAGAGCACGGGAGTCGAGCCCAAGAAGAAACCCCCGCGATCCTTACTCTCGTAAGGGATCGCGGGGGTTATCCACAGTGACAGCGGGTGGTGGAGCTGGGGGGAATCGAACTATGCCAGGCGCCCGCACAATTCCGGCCCCATTGCGCAACATTCACGGAATGATCAGCTTCTCAGCTGAATTCACAACTGTTCCAGCCTACTGAGTCGAGTTCGTACGGACTGGTTCCGCTCAGATGTGGGCAAAATGTGGGCAAATAAAGCGCTATCGCCACGACGCCAGGTTCACCCGCGTCACGAGCAGCGAGACACCAAGTCAGCCGGGTGCGTCTCGTAGTGTGGTGTCACTTCCTGCGGGGTTCTCGTCGGCGTAGATGATGAGGGGCCATCGTGGGATGACCAGTTGTTTCCGGCAAGAAGCAAAGAAGAGATCCCACGATGACCCACAACCAGTCTGCCTTGACGACCCTGATCGGTGAAGTCCTCGCTGATCCCGACCTCGCCCACTCCGACGTGTTCCGTCGGATGCTGCAGGCCGGGCTGCAGGATCTGATCAACGCGGAAGCGACCGTGAAGATCGGCGCGGCACCGCACGAGCGCACCCCGGAGCGGACCACCCGTCGCAACGGCACCCGCCCGAAGACGCTCGCGACCCCGGCCGGGGAGGTCGACCTGGCCATCCCGAAGCTGCGGGAGGGATCATTCTTCCCCTCGCTGCTGCACCCGCGGAGGCGGGTCGACAAGGCCCTCTACACGGTGATCTGCCAAGCCTGGATCGACGGGGTCTCCACCCGCAAGGTCGACCAGCTCGTCCGCGCGTTGGGCAACGACACCGGCATCTCGAGGTCCACGGTGTCGAGGATCTGCGGCGAGATCGACGAGGCCGTGCACGAGTTCCTTTCCCGCCGGATCGATCACACCTGGTTCCCGTATCTGTTTCTGGACGCTACCTACCTCGACGTCCGGGTTCGCGGTCGGGTGGTCTCCCAAGCCCTCGTCGTCGCCACCGGCGTGAGCGGGGAAGGGCGGCGGGAGATCCTCGGGATGGCGCTGGGCGACGCGGAGACCACCGACTTCTGGACCGAGTTCCTCCGCGGGCTCCGTGACCGCGGGCTGAAGATCGCGACCGACACTGATCCGCTGGGCGTGACCCTGGCCACCAGCGACGCGCACGCCGGCATCAAAGCCGCCGTCAAAGCGATCCTGCCCGGATCCGGCTGGCAGCGCTGCCGAGTGCACTTCGCTCGCAACGTCACCCAGCGGCTCGGCTCCGCCCGTTCCAAGCCCGTCAACGCGCTGATCTCCACGATCTTCGCGCAAACCACCCCGGAAGCTGTGATCGGCCAGTATCACCAAGTCGCCGACAGCCTCAGGGGCTCGTTCCCCGAGATCGCCGCCATGCTCGAGGCCGCCGAACCCGACCTCACCGGCTTCGCCACGCTGCCCCGCGAGCACTGGCAGAAGGTCTGGTCTAACAACCCCATCGAACGGTTGAACCGGGAGATCAAACGCCGCGCGGACGTCGTCCAGATCTTCCCCGACCGTGACTCCGTGACACGTCTGATCGGCGCCGTCTTGCAAGAGCAGCACGAGGAATGGACCTACGGCGAACGCCGCTACTTCTCCGACGTCTCCATGCGCAAACTCGTCCACAGCCTCCACGACCACACCGAGCCCGCCCGCCCCGAGCTTCTCCTGACCGCCTGACCATCACCCATCAACGGAACAACCGGAGTGACACCACTCAACGGGACTTGACCAGTCAGCCGGCCTTTGCTACATCGCAACGGCCGTATACGGTTCCTACGACGCGGCAGAGGTTCTCGTCCTTCGCAAGTTTAGGGATGAACGTCTGAACTCGACTGCTCCCGGCAGGCTACTTGTCCGCATCTATTATTCGCTCAGCCCTCGCATCGCAGGCGCGTTCCGAGAACGACGCGTCGTAAATAGAACCGCGAAGCACATACTCGATCGGATCGTCGGAGGGCTACGGGTTCGTCATCAAGCACAGGAGCACGAGCGGCGATCACGCACCTGAGCCATCGCTAACGATCGAGTCTCCCCGCGACACTCGGCGTGTGTCCGCCGCTCATGAGCATCCAGCGCCCCGACATGGACACCGAAATCCTTCGCTATCTGCGCGAGAGTGACCTCCGGATCACGCTGCTGCGCGACACGGACCACGTCATCGTGAAACTCCCTGGGAAACGACCTTGGCATGATGACATCCTTCCAGGCCAGCCCTCCGGGCTAGCCAACTCAGCTGTCACCTATCCGTGCAGCAGTCCCGTGATCGGCGGTGGGTTCCACGTCATGCGGCTCAGTGTACCGACGCCCCAGCACGTCCACATAGACCCGGCACGGCTGGCAGTACCACCACGCGGCGCGGGGCTGCATAGGCCCAAGGCAGTCGGGGCAGTTCGGGGTATCTAGCTCATCCATCGGTAGTACCTTTTCGCAATTGTGTGCGGGAAGTACAGCTAGATCTCCCCGATCTCCTGCCCCAGCCGCAGATAGATCTCCGTGACCGCCTCATCGTTGATGCGATACACGACCCACTCTCCGCGCTTGCGCTCACCACGGGGAGGATCGGCAAGAAGTAGGCCTGCCGCTTCAAGCTCGCCGAGGTAGGGAACCAGCGTCGAGTGCGGCACCTGTAGCGCATCAGCGACGGCTTTACGCCCAACGTTGGGTGTCTTGCGGAGTTGGCGAATGACGCCAGCCATCACACGGTTGCCCAGAATCGCGAGGGGGCCTTCGGCTCCGTCGCCGTCAACAGGTCGCGCGTACTTTGGCATCTTCCCATTCTGCTCGTCAGCGCACAGCGCGTCCAGGAAACCGCACCGATTAACCATTTACTTGTGAAGTGAACGGGTGTACCGTTCAGATCATGATCAGGGCAACGAAGCCGAATCCGCTCCATTCCACGGGGCGTTCTGCGAGCTTGTCCCCCAAATGGCCTACAGACGTCGCGAACCGGATTGCGATATCGTCCACTTCGTCACTGCGGCGCATGCCGGGGCAGTGCAGACCGCGCATCACCGCCATCCTGACGGCTCGGGAGGGCTGACCATCGTGGCCAGGGAACGGAAGCACGGACGTGGTCCACTGTGGGCGTGGACGGGCGGCGGCGTGCTGGTCGCCGGAGTCGTGGCGATCATCATCAGTTCGTTTGTGAACTCTCAAGGCCCAACATCCACGCCACCTGAGACAGTAAAGCGACCTGCGTCTGCATCCGCTCCACCCGCTGAGGCAACCTCGGAGGTCGTCGATCCGTCGGTCGCCGATCGCGGATGGGTTCCGGAACCCATCACCACCGATGCCGACGCGTACATCCGCGATGCCCTCGAAGCAGCAGCAACATTCGACCCGCAGCTCAGCGATCGCGACGCATGGCTGACGTACCTGGACACTTGGTTCACTCCCGATACCCGATACACGTCGGAGTCCGACCAACGAGATGCGATGGCAACGGCCCAGCTGGAATTGCGCCAGTCGATCGTGCTTCCGGAGAACGATTGGACATCGCTCGGGAGCGAGAAGGGACGCGTCATTGCCACAGTGAACGGCGAGATCGACTACGTCCCGGTGTTGGAGGACCCGGCCGGGCAAATGAAGATCGGCACAGCCGACGTCGTCCTCACTTTCACTCGCGTCGATGGCGACGGCACCGAGCACTCGTACGACGAACAGGTGCGGGTGAGCGTTCAAGTGCTGTGTGGTGGCGAGTCGGTCCCCACTCCGAACAGCGATCAACAGCCCGGAGATTGCAAGGTCGTCCGTTACTTCCCGGAGCCGATGGAGCCCTGACGTGGGCGCACCGGTACTGGCTATTCCGGCCCTCGCGACGTCGAGGACCGGCCGCCGGATCGTGGTCGCCTTCTTCAGCACCGTCGCGCTCGTCGCATTGGTGGCGTTCGCGCCACTGATCGCCATTCCCCTGGCGCTGGCGGGCTACTCGCTGCCGACAGTGCAGACCACTCTTCCCGGTCCCGCACCTGTGGCGAGCGGCGACTGGGGATACCCCCTCGCCGGCGAATATTCCAAGGGCCGGGGTTTCGGCTACAACCCCATCGACGGCTGCAGCTACTGCTCGAGCGACCACGAAGGCTACGACATGGCACAGGGGTGCGGAAGCACCATCTATGCCGCTGGCGGTGGCGTGGTGATCGTGTCTGGAGAGCATTACGGCTACGGCAATACCGTCCGGATCGACCACGGATCCGGCGTTGAAACCCTCTACGGGCACATGCAATGGGGCTCACTCCGCGTCGCCGTCGGTGAACACATCGCCGCGGGAACGCCGCTCGGCGCGGAAGGCAACACTGGCAACTCGTTCGGATGCCATCTGCATTACGAGGTCCGCAGGGACGGTGTCGCCATCGACGCAGAACCATTCATGGCCGCTCTCGGCCTACCACTGAAGTGATCCAGAAGGAGAAGACCATGAAACTGCCAGCCGACGTCACCATCCCGGACATCAGTCCGGACTTCTCAGCTCCGTTCTTCCAAGGCTTCCAAGTCCTCGCGTCCTACATTCTCGCCGGCGCCATGATCGTGGTATTCATCATGTTGATCATCGCTGGTGCGGCACTCGCGTTTCGCGGCTTGGCGTCAGATCGTGTACGAACGTGGGCCGGAGAGAACATCCTCTGGATCTTCATCGCCGCCGCGGTGCTGGGCGCAGCGAGCGGCCTGTTCGCCTGGTTTGTGAACTTCGACTTCGGCTTCTGATGCACATTGTTCGTACTGTCCTGGCCGGAGTCCTCCTCGGACTCCTCGCTGCACTGTGCGTGATGACGCCTGCGGGTGCCACATCCGGACAAGTGGCCGCCGCTGTGCAGCCGCGTACTCAGCTGGACCCCGTGAACAATGAGCCATGGTCAGCTCCAGCATTCCCAGTGCGCTGCAATCAATCCGCAGGGCAGGTAGCGTGCACTCCGACTAACGCCCAGGACGTCAAGCCGCAGGTGTGCTTTATCCAAGTGCTCATGGATGGCGCCGACGCCACTGTCTGCACAACATACGAAGGTCACGCGTCCGCGATCCAAGCGGCGGGTGGCAAGAAACTCACCGTCGAATACGGTTGCAGCGTCGGCGACGTCGTGTGCATCACATTCGAGAACGCTGGGCGCGGGATGGCTTTCACCGCAACAGCCGTCATGATGCTCGTGGCGTCGAGTATGAGATTCGATACGAGCACCGTGTTGTGGACGGCTGCTGTTGGCGAGTGGTCGTTTTGGCATTGGGCAGTGCTGGTGGTCTTGTTCGCCGCCATGGTCTGGGCAATCGCCTCCGCCATCGTCTCCGGCGACCGCGATGAGCTTATCGGAGCGATCATCCGTAGCTTCCTGGCGATTCCTGCCGTTCCCCTCACGTTGTGGATGCTCGGACACCTACTCAACGCGATCGACGACCTCACCTGGTATGTCCTGAACCGTGACGGTCCGATCACGCTGTTCGCCACACTCCAAAAAGTCATGTGGGCGGGAGGCAACGCGAACTATTTCTTCGCATTCCTCATCCATGGCCTGCTGCAACTGTCCATGCTGCTCCTGATGCTTGTCTTCACTTTCCGGAACATCGCCCTAGCCGCGTTGATCGCCGTAGGACCTCTCGCTTGGATGCTATTTCCCCTCAAGAGTGTCGGGCCACAGTGGGTCATACGCTACGTGTCCGCCACGGTTGCTCTACTGCTGGCGGGGCCCTTAACGATCGGGTTCGTGACGTTGATCATCAACGGACTAGCCGAAGTCGACACGATCTGGGATCCACAGTCGTGGCCGCTGATGATCGGTCTCGCCCTCGCCGCCTTCGCGCCCTTCGCCGTTTTCGGGCTTTTCAGCTTCGTCGGCGCATCGGCCTCTGATGCTCTCGGGTCGCGGCTGGGTGCCGGTGCGGGGCGCATCGCCTCCAGCGCCGCCCGCTCTGCGGCGCGGCTGCCGTCCCGACTCGGAGCACTGCCCTCCGGAATCACGAAGACCGCAGCCCCATCCCGCATCGCCACACAGTCCGCGACCGGCTCGATCCGCCGAGGATCTACCCGACCCGCAACGGTGCGGACACCGAGTTCACGTCCAACGGCTTCAACGACATCCCCCACTCCGCCCCCAAACCGCCCCACGGCACAACCGGCGTCCGCACCAGCACCCACACCTGAAGGGAAGCCGTCATGACATCGCCGTCCGACACCTCACGCCCCGTCCGACTCCCGGGGCGCTCCCGGCAGGGCATCGTCTTGGGCATGGACGGCTGGCAACTCGCATTCGTCGCCGCTGCAGCCGTCGTCGTTCTCGTCTTCGTGAATCAGTTCGGCCCGGTCGGCCTCCTCTACGCATCACCGATCTATCTCGCCTTGGGGATCTCGGCGGTCGTCACGATCCGCGGAATGTCCGCTCCGAAGATGGCGGGCCTGTGGTTGATGAAGCAACTCCGCCATGCCGCGGGAGCAACCACGCGAACGTATCGTCCCGAACGGCCGCAGATCGTCGGGACTCTGAACCTACCGGGCATCCGCGCATCCGTTCAGATCTGGGATGTCGATGGGATCGCATGCATCTACGACCCTCGTAATCGCACGGTGTCCGTTACCGCCGAGCTCGAGGTTCAGGGCTTCCTCATGCACACCGAGTCAGAGCGGCTCGATCTGGCTCAGCAGTGGTCACGCGTATTGGCTTCGTTCACGCAGCGCCCCGGAATCAAGCGGGTCACCCTGCAGGAACGCACCCTCCCCACCACGATCCGCAGTGCTCGCGATCACTACGACACAATCACCCAGCAGCGCGAGTTTGACCGCGAGTCCACTCTCGCCAAGAACTACGAGCGCGTGATGGACGACTCCGAAAGGTTCGCAGTCGCCCACCGCAACTACCTCACGTTCACCTTGGACCTCGTCGCTTTGGGAGCGCAGGTCAAAGCTCTCGGCGGAGGGAAAGGCGGCGCCCGGGCGTTGGCACTCATCGAGACCCGCACGCTGTCGGACGCTCTGATTGCCGCGCAGGTCAACGTACGAAGTTGGCTGTCTCCGCGTGAGATCGCCGCGCTCACCAGAACGACGTTCGACCCAGAGTTCGCGTCAACCGTTCAGAACCGCGCTGAGGCCAACGTCGGCGTCGACCTCGCAGCGATCGGGCCGATGTATCTGGACGAGCCCCGCCACGCGAACCACCTCGTGCGCACCGACTCGGGCGTGCACACGACGATGTGGATTCACGAATGGCCACGCTCAGACGCGCACGTCGGATTCGTATCGCCAATCGTGTTCGCCCGTCAGCCTCACACCGGAGAGGCCGTCACCCACATCTTCTCCCTGGTTCTCACACCTGTCCCCCTCAAGAAGGCGCTGAAGCGCGTCCGTGACGAGAAGAAAGTGTGGCGCGGCAACGAAAGACTGCGCGCGAAGCGCGGCGTGGATGGGTCGGCTGCGGATGCGGCGGACTGGACGGCCCTGGAGAAGGAAGAACAGGAGCTGGTCGCCGGTCACGGAGAGTTTCGGTACGGCGGCTACCTCACGGTGACCGCGCCGGACGAAGAACAGCTCGATCAGGCCATCGCCGGTATGCGGAACGCACTTGCTCAGGCGGAGATGGAAGCTCAGGTTCTGTATTGCCAGCAGGCTGAAGCGCTCATGGTGAACGCGCTCCCCCTGGGCCTGGGGATGAAGTGATGACCCGCCAACGAATCGACTTCGAACCCGGCGGGCTCTCCCGCAAGGAACGCCGACAAAGCCGCCTGGCCCGCACAAACGACCAGAGAAATCAGCAACCTGCCCGCACTCGCCGTCGCGAGAACGCACTCCCCGAGCCCGCAGTACCCGGCCCCTTCGGGCCCGGCCTCACCGAAGGCGGGTACTGGAATCTCGCCCCGATGAACGTGCCCCCACACCAAGCGACGTCGCAACACATCGCCGGTATCTACCCGTTCGTCGCGGATGCCGGGCTCGGACATCGCGGACCGATCCTCGGTGTCGATCTCAACGCTGATGCCCTCTGGCATTTCTCCCCATGGGAGACCTACGCCGACAGCACCGATCGCGGATCGTTCTCCACGAACGTGCTCGTGCTCGGTGCATACCGGGCAGGTAAGAGCGCCGTGATCAAGACCCTCGTCACGAGGTCCATGGCGTTCGGGCATCAGGCGGTCGTCCCTTCAGACCCCAAGGGAGAATGGCGCACCGTGGCCGAGGCGATCCCGGGCGGAAACGTCATCCGGCTTGGCGGCGCGTTCGACACGCGCCTCAACCCGCTCGATCGCGGACCGCGGCGAACGGGGGTGACCGACGAACAGCACGAGCAGATGGTGAAACAGCGGCGCATCACCGTCCTCACCTCCCTCGTCCAGGCCGCGCTCCCCGGCGCACACCTCACCGCCGTGGAACACGCCGCGCTCCTCGAGGCCCTCGAGCGCTGCATCGCCCGCACCGGAGATCAACCCACCCTCCGCGGCGTGTATACAGAGCTCACGCAGATCACCTCGGAGACCAATCGTGATCGGCACCTGGCGCACGGGGCTATCCAGCCGAGCTTCGTTCTTCGACGATTCGTCAACGGCGATCTCTCGGGGCTCTTCGAAGACCCATCCACAGTGAGCTTCGACGACGACGCGCCCATCGTCGTCGTCGACACCTCCGAGCTGTTTGCCCGCGGCGACCTCGTCGCTCAGCTTTCGCAGATCTGCACGACGGCATGGAACCAGGCGGTGATCTCCGACCGCGGTGCGCACAAGACCCGGTACGTCATCCGCGAAGAGGGATGGCGGGACATGACCTCGCTCGCGTCGTTGCAGATGTATCAGCAATGGTTGAAGTTGTCCCGCCACTACGGGATCAGCAACATCGTCATCCTGCACAAGATGGGCGATCTGGATGCCGTGGGCGAAGCGGATTCGCAGGAGCGCAACCTTGCGTATTCGATCGCGGGAGACATCGAGAACAAGTTCATCTTCCGTATCAATCAACAAGAAAGTGCCAGCATCAGTCAGCGGCTCAACGTGCCCCCCGCGCACGCTGAGATGGCCCGCCAGCTGCGGAAGGGCGAGTTCCTTGCCTACGTCGGCCAATACTCGTACCTGGTCGACGCATTCGCCACGTCCACGGAATGGGAGTACGAACTCTTCAAGACGGACGACGCCATGGAACTCGGCACCAGCGCTGTCGGCGAACTGCGGGGCTTTGAGATGCCCGAACTCGATTCGGCCTGGCCGACCGACACCGGAGTGGACGGCTGGCTGACGTCAAGCAAGGAGTTGAAATGACCATCGACGCACTCCCCCGCGCCTATGCGACCGTCAGAGGCACCGACGCCACATTCATCACCCTTGACGGGCGACAGGAACCGATCTCTGCCTCCCCCGATGAGGACATCCGACGCATGGTCGTCCAGCGAGCCGCCGACGAGGCTCGACGCGTCGGGGCTCCGCTCGAACTCGTCACCTCCGGCGACCGCGGAGAGCATCGCCTTGTTGTCAGCCACACCGGAGCACTCACAAGTGCGCCCGAGACGCCAGCACCAGTGCGGCGACGTGACCCCGCGATCTCGTCGACAAGCACGGACGAACCGGACATTGACAAACTGCCTGACCGTGAGAACACAGAGGCGGTCATAGGTATAGAGGCTCCAGACGTTGGGGAGACGTCAGAAGAGTCCGAACGGGCCTCGTTCATCACCTCAAACTCCACCCTGCCGGGCCCAGCCGGATGGCGGTCGACCGTCTCCAGACTCGGCATCCGCGTTCCTGAATCTCGCCATGCGCGCGAGCTTCGCGCAGCACGAGCAATCATCTCACGTCACTGGGCGGGCTATCGGGCGCTCGCGGTTGTGAACGGCAAGGGCGGCGTCGGGAAGACGATGACAACGGCCATGCTCGCAGCGGTATTCGCGCGGCTCGGCGGCGGTAACGTCCTCGCCTGGGACAACAACGACACACGCGGTACCCTCGGGTGGCGAACAGAACAGGGCACGTACGACACGACCGTCCGAGACCTCATGCCTGCGACAGCCGACCTCCTCGAACCGACCGCCACCGTCTCAGACATCTCTCGCTTCGTGCATCATCAGTCCGCAGACCGCTACGACGTGCTTCGCTCGAACCCAGAACTGCTCGCCACTGATCAGCGCATCGAGTCCGCGCAGTTCGATGTACTCATGCGAGTCGCGACGCGCTATTACCGACTTGTCGTCTTTGATTCGGGCAACGACGAGTCGGCCGACCGTTGGCTGCGCATGATCGACGGCTCGCATCAGCTGATCATCCCGACCCTCCCCTCCCCCGAATCCGCCGAGTCCGCCGCGCTGCTCCTCGACGCATTGCGCAAACGAGACGAACTCTCGGCTCGTCTCGCTGAGAATGCTGTCGTGGTTGTGACGCAACCGGAACCTGGCGTGCGTCACTCATCTCAGCAAATCGCCAAAAGCTTCGCCGGGCAGGTAAGGGCCGTGGAGACCGTCCCGTTTGATCCGGCGCTCAAGAGCGGCCCGTTGCGGTTCGACGCGCTTCGCCAGCGCACACGAAACGCATGGCTCCGCGTCGCAACGGCCGTCAGCTCCGGAATGGACTGAGGCGACGTCTCATGAACACCAACTGGGCAGGGAAGACGGTAGCGGTCCTGATCGCCGCTGCCTTCGTGCTGAGCCTCGCCACCGCGTTCGTCGCAGAGGCGGTCACGGCGCTGACATGCGGTCAACGGCCCGTCCCCGTCAGCCTTTTCGCAGGCATCGTGCTTGCTGTCACCGGCGACGCAACTCAGTACACGTCGACGTGTCCGATGCCCGTGTGGCAGATCCGCGTCCTCGACCTCCTCCTTCTATTCCTCCTGGCGGCTGCGATGATCCTGCTGCTGGTGTTCTACCGGCGCTACAAGGCTTCGGATCGGGCGTTCATCGCAGATTTGCGTCGCCGTCCAGGCTTTGCGACGAGCGCCGAGGTCCGTCAGCATCTGTCCGGCCGAGCGGTGCTTCGCCGCGCCCGGCAATTACGTCCAGACATCCAAAAGCCGCAGCCCACTGACGTCGGATGGCGCGTGGGACGCGCCCGAGGTCGCGACGTCTACGTATCGATCGAGGACTCCGTCGCACTGGAAGGCCCACCGCGTTCCGGTAAGGGATACCGCGTCCTCATCTCCGCAATCCTCGACTGGTCGGGACCGCTCATCACCACATCCACGACCAACGACAACCTGACGGCAACGATGCGGCGCCGGCAGGAACGTGGCAACGTGCACGTCTTCGACCCGCAGGGGCTCTCCGGCATTCGGCATCCGTTGCGAGTCAGTCCCCTCACCGGATGCGAGGATCCGCTGGTCGCGATGCAACGCGGCAACGCGATCATCACAGGCACTGCTCTCGGCTCCTCGACCACCAACGGCGAGTGGGCGCAAGCGTCCGGCGTCGTATTGGGCCGCCTTCTGCATGCAGCTGCTGTCGGCGACCGCACGATCGAGGACGTATATGACTGGGGCTCCAGCCCCGTCTTCGCCCGCGCCGCTGTGGACGTTCTGCGATCGGATGGAGCCCCCGGTTGGGGAGACAATCTGGAGGCGACGATCAGCGGGGACGAGAAGCTCGTCTCCTCCATCTGGTTCGGCGTGCAAGGGGCGGTCGCTCCGCTCGCTGTCCCTCAAATTCGCGACGCACTGATGCCACGCGCCGGTGACACGGTGTTCGATCCGCGCGAGTTCCTGGATGGGGCAAACTCGCTGTACTTGATCGGGTCCTCGTCCGGAGCATCCGCCATGGGCGGGTTCCTCGGTGCGCTTCTCGACGACATCGTCGAAATCGCAAGAGCTCGTGCCCTTGCCTCGCCCGGCTCGAGACTCGCGCATCCACTGGGACTGATCCTGGATGAGATCGCCAACATCTTCCGATGGGACGCGCTGCCGCGCACTATGGCCGACGGCGGCGGACGCGGCATCTGCACCTTCGTCGTCCTGCAGGCATTGTCGCAAGCGGAGACGGCGTGGTCCCGCGCCGAAGCCGACACCATCTGGGCCGCAGCAACTGCGAAGGTGCTGCTCGGCGGAGCATCCCACGTGGCCCACCTCCGCGACGTCGAAGCCCTGCTCGGAATGCGAGAGGCACGCCGCACCGAGCTGTCTTGGGACTCCGGGCAGCACGGCCACCACACCAGCGAACGCCAAGATCGATTACCGCTCATGTCCGTCGACGAGATCCGCCGCATGCCCGAGACGCTGGGACTCCTGGCCTATCGCAACCGCCGCGGTGTGCTCCTCGATCTCGCCGGCTGGGACTCGCGACACGACGCCAAAGCGATCCAGAGCGGCAAGATCAGCACCGAAGCCGAGCAGCGCATCGTGTTCGGTGCGGCGAATCGACGCACTCCGCCCGCACCTCACCTCGAGGTCGCAGACGCCGAACTTCCTACTGAGGCGGTGAACGACGAATGACCAACCAACGCCGCACAGGGCTGAAGAATCTATACCGGGACGAGTTCCTCCGATCTCCAGCGTGGTTCGCACGACGCGATCGCTGGTTCCGAGCCCACATCGCTGATGGTGTCGTCTCCTGCGCCGCCTGCGGCGTCGCAGCCATCAAGGGGAAGCTCGAGCTTCATCATCGTGACTACGCCGGTGTTCGTATTGTCCAGGGCGCATGGCAGGCGTGGGAAGACGACGAGGACCTCATTGCCCTGCATCCGAACTGCCATGAATTGTTACATCGCCTGATCGACCGCGACGTCGTGCTCGCGCGGCACCGCAGCCGCCGCGACGCATCCGACCACGCCCTGCGGATGCTGCAGCTGAAGCTCCAGGAAGGAGAAGCCGCATCGTGAGCAGCTTCGATCCGGACGACGTTGACGCGTTGCTCGCCCAGGAACTCAGCGGGTTCGATCCGAGTTCCCGCGCGGGAGGCTCCGGCATTATCGGCGGTCTCGTCACCAATTGGCGCGAACTCTCCGACGCCGAGGTTGCAGAGCGCTGGCAGGCTCTGCGGACCTGGGTCGAATGGTTCACCGTCCGGTACAACGTTCCGGTCAGCGTCGTGCCCGACTGCTGGTGGCGGCACAGCGCGATCGTCGAAGAGCTCTCCGCCCTGCACACCGCCCACCTCGCTGCGTTCGATCCCAGCGACAGCGGATTCGGACCAATCGGCTGGCACGAGCGCCTCTCCATCACGATCCCCCGGCTGAACCGCGCCTACGGAGGCGGATGCAACAACGGACACAAACCCACCCGACCCCGCTCATGGGCCCACACGACCGATGAGAAGGAATGGGCGGCGTGGACCACCACGGCCCACGCTCAGTGAGGGCGCACCCCGCGTCCGCGACGAAAGGAAGAATAATGACCACCAAGATTCCGGTAACGCTGGAGGGAAACCTCACAGCCGATCCCGAACACGGCGCCGGCGAATCGGGCAACGAGTACGCCCGATTCACACTGGCCGTCAACGACCGCAAACTCAACGAGAGCACCGGGCGCTGGGAGGATGCCGGCACCGTGTTCCACCGCGTCGTCGTGTTCAACCAGCAATCCCGCCACGTCACCGAGTCGCTCCACAAGGGAGACTCCGCCATCGTGGTCGGCGACCTCCGATTCGGCAGCTATACCGACAAAGAGTCCGGGCAGACCCGCGAGACCCGCGATGTCATCGCCGACAACGTCGGCGCCTCACTGAAGTTCGCAGGTGCCACCATGAACCGCGCCCCAAAAGCTAGCGGCCCCGCAGCAGACGCTTCGGGGCCGGTAGCAGCGCCGGCCTCGTACGCCGGTGCAGGTGTCGCGCGCTGAGAATCCACACAGGAGCGGACGGGAGTGATGCTACTCCCGTCCGCTCCTTCGCGCGAGAGACCCTTTTGCGTCAGCGAATCCTGTTACGTGCGCCATGTCAGGCCGTGCAGAAACATCGCCTGCGCCAGTTCCGGGTGCTCGAGGTCGACCAGACCGACGGTGACACCCGAGAGCCGCCGGCTCGACGGGTCGTCGCCGGGGCGTTCAAAGACCGCCCACATTCGCAAGTCGTCGCCATGGCGTGACCCGAACCGCACACCATCCGCGACCGGATTCCCGTCCGGATCGATTTGGCTGTAGAGCACGGACGCGACGCGTTGGTGAGGTCGCGCGGGTAGGCGGTCTTAAGCGCCGCAGCATCGAAGTCATCGAACCCGAGCGACACCGCGAACCGCAGAAAATTCGACCGGAGCGAAGCGATGGTGTTCGACGCGCTGACGTCGACGTACCGACCGTCGAGCGTTGCCGAAGCGACCATCTTCCCGGATAGCCAGGTGTGGTCAACTGTTCCGGCCGCAGGCACCGGGAACTCAGTCGCATCCTCGGGATCTTCGATGATGTCGCTCAGAAGTGGGCTGCCGTCGTCGTTCAGGTCGGGCCGCAGGTGGGCGAGGATCTCGATGAAGCACGCGTACCTCTAATAACACCCAATTCGACAGGACAGATGATCGGGACTGGCGTGGTCATTGAAGCCCCCGGCCGGCGTTCGGTCCTGCGCCGGGAGTGCGGTGCGGTGCCGCGGAGTCGGGGTCGATCTCGCGACGCCGGACGATCGCTTCGGCGCGCTGGATCGTGTGATTACGAATTGTCGCCAGTCGCCGGTTGACGATCTCAGTGACCTCATCGGTCAGGCGGGACTGCGTCTCCTGCTCCATCTCGTATGGCGGCATCCCCCGTGCTGTTCGTGCGATCGAATCCATTCGGATCTCTTCGCGTAGTCGCGCCTCACGCCATTCGCGGTGATGCGCGTAGATCTGGGGTCGCTCCGCTCGGATCTTCTCCACGAGGTGCTCGTGCGACTCCTTCAGCGCTTGCAGATCTCGCGCACGACGCCACTGGAGCACCTCCGGCGGAAGGCCGCCGTCCCGGCCGTTCACAATCGGCTCACCTTCAGGGGTCTTGAGCGGCGCCGACTGCGCTCTGAGTACGACGCGCCGGCGCACAGCGACTACTTTCGGGAGATCGAGCGGCAGCTCCTCCGTCGCTTCTGCGGCGATAGCGCCACGCTCTGCGACCGTGCGGCGACGCGCAAAGTACTCGTTCGCTGCGGCATCGTGCGCGCGGCGTTCGTCCGCGTACACGGAATGGATGCGTCGCGGTGGCAGCCCGAGCTTCTTGAGCCGGCTCCGCCGTCTCGATGCTTCGCGCCCGCGGGCGCGTTGCGCTTCAATGTTCTTCTGGTACCACTGCTTGAACGCGTCCGGGTTCTGCTCACGACGGGCCGCAGCCAGAGACCGCCCTCGTGCTCGGATCTCGTCCGCGTTCGCGTCTCGGTAACGCTGCGCGGACCGACGACCGCTTTCGAGCTTTCGCTCGGGGTGACGTTCCTTGTATCGGCGCCGGTACTCACGAACCTTCTCCGGGTGCTCGGCTCGGAAACGACGAGAACGCGCAAGCGCGATATCCCTATTCTCCGCATACCACTCCCGTCCGCGGGCGTTGTGCTTCAGCCGCTGCCGGCGCCGATGAGCCTGTCGTTTCGCGGACTCACGGTTCAGTTCCCGGGACCGCTCGAGGTTCCGTTCCCGCCACGCCCGATCCAGTGCCACCATCTTCTCCGGATGCGCCTCACGATAGCGTCGCCGGTACTCCGCTGCGGCTTCCGGGTGTGTCTGGCTCCAGCTGGGCCGACCGCGTGACCTCTTCTGATCACCCGCGCCCTCTGTCGGGCACATGCGATCACTCCGCTGGTGAGGCACCCGCCACGGTGCCGTAGACGAACGCCGTCAGGGCCTCCCGGTGGCCGGTAGGATCGACCACCGTCCGACCGATCAGCTCTCGCAGTTCGGCGCTCACGTTCTCTGCGTCGAGGTCGTCCAGACACCAGTCGATATCGTCATTGAGCTGATAACCCGGGGAGTCCGCAGGCAATGTCCGGTAGTACATGATCGCGATCGTTCCGACCCGCTGCAGCAGCGCATCAGCGTCATCAAGCTTCATTGGATTCCTCCTTGGTGGGATGCTGGCGCCTGTGCGACCAGCTCGCGGTAACGGATTTGTTCAGTGTCCTGTTCGAGATGCCGCGGCCGGTCATCTTCGAGGTAGCGGGCCAGGCTACGTGCCTCGATCTGCTGAGCCTCTTTCATCCGCTGCTCCAAGCGGGCCCGTGTGCCGTCGTCGAATCCAGTGCGTAGGCGGTCACGACGTACGGCTCGACCATGACCTTGGGCCTCGCGGTCGGCAGCATCCGCATCCAACGTGAGCCGCGCAGTTCGAGCAGACCGCAGCCATCGGGCCAGCTTCGACGACGGGTCCGGCTCGGTCGTGTCGTGTGGCGGGCATGCAAGCCCCGCAGCTTCCGGAGCGGCGTCGCGCGCCGACCTGTTCAGGTCTCGATGAGCCGCACGAACGGCATCTGCGACATCGGGCTCAGGGAGCCCGCGCATCATCGAACTGGCGAGCGCTTCCCGAGCAGCGGCATCCGAGCGGGCCACGACGACTGCTTCGTTGTGCTGCCTCCCACGAGTCAGCCCGACGTACAGGCCGGACGCGTCGACATCAGGGCCGACCAGGGACACGTCTGTGGTTTCGCCTTGGATGCCGTGCACCGTCGTGGCATAGGCCAGGTGGACATGGTCGGCCGCGTACTCGCGCGAGACGGTCCGGCTGTCTGCCGCGTCGTCGAGACGCTGGAGTTCCAAAGCGGTCGGTCCGATTCGACTGACACGCCACATTGCGCGGTTCTCGACTCCCGTGTCGCGGTCGTTTCGGCGAGTCTGGACGATGTCGCCCTCCAGGATGCGGTTCTCTTCACCGCCTATTGCGATTCGATGGATGCCGAGTTCTCCGCGCTGGACGCGTTCTTGTTGGATGGCATCGTTGATGTAGGCCGCTTCCTCGTTCGTCGCAGTGACAATCGCGACCGACTGACCGCGGTTGTGGTGATCGAAGTAGCCGCGAACAAGGGCGATTCGTGCGGCATCCAGATCATCCACACGGCACACGTGCTGCTGCTCCTGAAGCGCTGCGGCCGTGTCCATCGCCTCGAAAATGGTGTCGGGCGCTCGAAGCCTCAGAGTCAGCGCGGCGTACTCCGGGTCATCAAACCGGTGCACCCCGTTGAGTTCCACAGCCTTCCCGGCGCGCCGCTCGGCCATCGCCATCGCCCCGGCGTGCCCGACCGGGCTCGCCTGGAGTGGGTCACCGACCAACGCGATTCCGGCTCCCGTCTCGATTGCCAGCTGGGTCAGGGCATCGGCGGCATTGAGGTCCAGCATCCCAGCCTCGTCGACCACGATCCGGACTCCCGCGTCGAGGTGGTGGTGCCGAGGGCCTCGGTAGATGGCACCCGTCGATGGGTCACGTTGCCCGAGCTGCAGTCGCCACCACAGAGCAGCGCCGGCATCGTCTGTCCCCCACCGCCAACCGTGGTCGGCAAGAAGAGCATGGATGCTCGTACCCGCGGTCCCGATCTCGCGACCGGCGACGGCGGCTGCCTTTCTTGTCGGGGCGACGATCAGCAGACGTCGTCCCTGGACCTCGAGCGCCGAGCGCGCGAGGCGCAGCATCGTAGTCTTGCCGGTCCCAGCCGGCCCGGTGACAGTGACGAGCCGGTCGAAGCCGGTGACGGCATCCGCAGCGATGCGCTGTGAGGCATCGAGGCCACTGCCGACCAGGAGCTGTCGTGCAGCATCCATGCCTGATGTCGGTGGCGACTGCCACGGTGCGTCACTCAGGCGGACAAGACGTATTCCCAGATCGGACTTGAGTCGAGCGAATGCGTGCGTGACGAGCGCCTTCACATGTTGTGGCTTGTCCGGATCATCCGGTATCAGGTCTCGCGTATGCGCAAGGGCGCGCGCGGTCACATCGTCGATGAGTTGCTGCAATCCGTCCCGCTCGCCGACGATCCCGGAGGAAGCCACCGCCCGGCTGGCGCCCGCCCGGATGTCCAGCACGCTGAATCTCCCATTGCTCGCTCGGGAGCGATCGTCAGCATCCGCAACCGCACGGCGTGCGAGCAGGTCATGGTCCACCCCGGTAGGCCCCGACTGCGGAGCTTCCAGCGGTCGCAACGGGGTGAGTACGTCGGGGTCGAGCCGAAGAAACTCCTGCTTCGTGAGCTCAAACCATTCATCCTCGTTCACATCGCTCGGCTTGCCCGGGCGATTGACCGCCCAGGCATGTCGGTCGATCATCTGCAGAACGTCAGGGCCGGGCGTCTCGTCGGGATGGCTGGATCTCCACTGTTCAAGCAGCACAGCCCGGTTTGCCTCGATCTGATTCGATCGTCGAGAAACCGCGCGAACGAGATGCGCGAGCTGGGCGATCTCCCCTTCGGTGTTCAAGCTATAGCCGTGGGCGGCGAGCGCCGCCATCCACTCAGGATCCGTTCGAGCCGCCAGCTCGCCCTCGGCGTTGACGATGTTCTGCACGCGCATCGCCACGCGCGAGTCGACGTTGGACCATTTGCCGTCCGCTCCCCGCACTCGCACGTTCAGCCACAGGTGCCGGTGGACGTGCGGGTCCAGCGCGCGCGAGCGTCGATGCTGAAGCTCGACTACTTCCAACCGCGCGATGCTCTCGCGAACCCGCCCTCCGGCACCGCGCCGCGCATTCAGCTCTCGCTCCCAGGTCGTGACGATGCGATCCCGGAGACGATCCTGCAGTGCCTCGTACGCGCGCTCAAGGCCCGGATGAAGAAGGGCAGCAATGCTGAACGACTTCGAGGCGTTGATCGTGCTGTCAAGAATCAAATCGGATGCGGGCGACGCAAGGTCACGTCCCCGGAGCTCACCCGTCTCGGGGTCACGCCCATCGACCCAGGTTGTCAGCTGTCGCGCGTCAAGCTCATCGAGAACAATCGTGCCCGACTCGACGCTGAATCGAGTGACGGTCGCGCCGTGGACGCCGCTGTACGCACCGAGAGCATCCACGCCGACTGTCCGCAGGTGCGAGTCGCAGGAACCACGAAACGCGTAGGCCATCGCCTGGCGGACTCCCTGGGAGCCCAGACCCCGTTTCCAGCGTTCGAGTCCTCCTCGCACGCCATCAGAGTACGCCCGATTTGCCTATCACGCCAGAGTATTCACAGAAAGTGCCTGCGTGCATTGCGTTTGGTCGTTCGCGCGATTGTCATGGGTTCGCCACGCCGCACCAGCTCCGTTCTCGTCGTCAGCCGAATACGTACCACATGCGTTTCGGCGCGAATTGGTTTCGGCAGGGGGTTTCGGCAGGGGGTTTCGGCGCATCGCTCCTCGGCGTGTCGCGCACTTTTGTGAAGCGCGACAGTAGATGTCGCACTTGTCGCTTCGCTAAACGTCCGGATTTCCCCGCGAGCATGTCCTGATCGAACCATCGCAGGGTGCGGGCGGATGTGTCCGCCCCTCGGCGGACGCGCTACCGAGCCTCGCAGCGTTGGTCGAAGAGAGACCAGCCGCGCTTCAGGAGGCGGTATGAGCCGAGGAATGGTTCTGCAACGAGCTCTGGCGCGCCGCCGGCCTTGCCCTCGCCGATGCCTGTGCGTCGATCTGCGGGACCGAAGGCCGCTCTCTGGAAGAGTGACCAGCCGAGCACATGGGCATCCGCGCTCATCTCTCGCCACAGTCCACGAAGAGCCTCACGGGAACTTCTATCCGGAAAGGTGGTGTCGACGGCGGTACCGATTACCTCGGTGAGGTTCAGCGTTGCCGCGGTGGTCTTGCGTGCTGCCACCTGGGCGCGGCGTTCGGCCAACCAGAGCTGTTGGTCGGCTAGTCGAGCGCGGTCCTCGACCTCGAGATCTGTGGTCTCGAGGAAGTTGTAGTACTTGCCCATCTGGGCGTACATCTCTGCTGTCACCGTGAGGCCCCGCTCGCGGCGCGCGACCCGTTCGTCGGGTGCCAGTATCCAAACGGCTTGCGACGCCCCGACAAGTGCGCCACGGAGCACGGTGAAGTGTGAGGACGGGTACAACTGTTTCGCTTTGACGGCGTCGAGTGCGAGGCGAAGGTGCTCGCCCGACGCGACGAGGGAGAGTCGCGCAACCTCGCTGATTGGCATCCGCTGAAAGATCCCGTCGTCTTTCGCGAGATCACTACCTCGCTCCGGTTCTTCGATGCGGTGAGCTCGAAGCCGCCACCGGTCGAGATCCTCTGCTGTGTCGAGCATCTGCGTGATCGCCTCGCGCCGTGAGCTGCTCATTCCCATGGGAGGAATCTACCGCGACTCATGCACCCATCTTCCGTGGAGCAGATCGGCGCGAAACCGATCGTTCACAGGAACGGGCAGGGACTCGGGGGCAGTGCCTACTGGAACTCGGCGACGTTTCCAGGCGCAGTGGATCATCTGCCGTTGATGGGAGTAGCGCTCCGGTTCGGCTTCCGAGTCGACGACGTTACTACTTCTTCGACGGGCGGGATACGCCGGAGCCGCCGGCGGGCGGCTTGCTGCTAGCAGGTCGTGCCGGACCGGACCCGCTACCTGTTACGGAACGGGGACGTGCCCCTTCCGATGAACGGTTCGGGCGTGCACCCCTGGACTCGCTTGGCTCGCCGCTCTTATCGCTGGGAGACATTGGTTTCCTTTTCCTCCATGGGGTCGTGGATCCATTCAACAAGGTAGTCGTCGCGCACGGCCACCCACACGCCACCCGACAAGGGAAGAGGTTCCCCGAAGTCGCCGTCCTCGGACATGACAAACTGCTCTTGGATGAAGAGATCACGAGGCTCGGGGTACGTGCTGAAGTAGGAGCTATTACCGAACCGGCCTCCCACCCATACTCCGTCGGCGAGGCGAACACGCACCCATCCCGCCTCCGTTGTGGTGGTGACAAGGTCCCATGCCGTTGGTGTGCCCTCGTATCGCGAATCAGTGATCTTCCTTCGTAGCTTCCCGGCGATCTCGTGGAGTGGGCGGAGAAGCGGGCCGCCGCCGTATACGATCCACGAGACCAGTGCGGGGACGAGTATGGCCAGCAGAACGAACAGCCAACCCAAGGTCCCCACTTCGCCTGCGGTGAGTTCCGCACCGCGTGTCGCCACGAGCGGTCCGATCGAGGCAACGTACACAGCATCGAACACGGCGCTTACGACGAAAGCGAGCAGAATGCGTGCTCCAACGCTCCGATCAACGTCCCTGAACCCGCGGAATTGCGCGCGGACGGAGATGAAAACGACGCCAGGTACGATCAGCGCGAGGTAGAACAGAACGCCCAGCCCATCGGATGGAAGGCTCAAGTCTCGTTACCGCCAACCTGTGTCATGGCGCCACGCTATTTGGGTGGCTACGGGCCTTCGATCAGCGATCACCCTGTTCCCTCGGGTTTCTCATCAAGCTTCAGCTTCGTGAGAACCGAGTCCTGGGCGATGGATCTCCGCCCAAACGGACCGCGCACGGGGCCTGCTCGACCTAAGCGGAGTCCGATGAAAGGCGTCTGCGGTGGCTTCATCGGTCGACGCCGGCGGGCCAGATGACAAGCACACGGATGTGCTGCGCGCGTGCATAGGCAACGGCGTCGGCCGTGCCACCCCTGCCGCGAGCGGGCTTCCCATCCCAGACAGCTAGGAGGATGTCACTGTTCTCGACAACACGGCGGCCGGCAGCGTCATATGCGGCTTCGTCAGGTTCTTCGAACGGCAACTGCTCGATGCCGCTGGCTTCCTCCCGCAGCTTGCGATATTGGGCGAGGGAGGAGTCATCGAAGGTCGACTCGTAATTCTCAGAAGGGATTACGGCGTGCAGCCGACCGCCCAGTTCGAGAAGGATGCGGGCGAAAAGCTGATCTGCGCCGTCGGCGAGACTGCTAAATCCCTCTACAGGCGGGCGTAGTTCCGCCAAGGTGATCCGAATCTGCTGGCGGATGTATGGAATTGCGTCGGCCGGTATTTGCTGGTGGCCGGTGATTCCAACCCGGGTCATATTCGTCCCGATCGCGCGAGTTGCCAGTAATGGCGTCCAAGCGGCGTGAGGCGGCATCCCGTGGAGTTCATTGCGGCGTAGTACAGGTGTTCTTCGTCGATCGGTTCGACCAGCCGACAGGCTCGCAGACGCTGGAATGCTTTCAGAATGGCTTCGTGTTCTGGGTGTCGCGGTTCGGCGGTGTCTTCATATGAAGGATCAAGTGGGTAGTCGTGGCCGGCTTCGGCGAACCAGATGGGGAGGTTGTGGAGATCTTCGAGGGGAACGCGGGGGTCGCACACTCTGATGTCGTGCAGCCGGTCGATGTTGGCTTTGAAGGTCGGGCGTTGCTCCCACGCTCCGAAAGACTCGGACAGGTAGGCGTAGAGCCCGGAGACGTTGACATGTCCGAGGACATCCGCGGCACCACCATCGAGAGCGCCTTCGAGGTAGGTGGAGAAGAGCCCTCTCCCTACCGGTGTTTCGGCGGAGGTCTGATCATTACGGCTGGCGGTCAGGACGGACAATCCCGGACGGAGATTGGCCAACGCGGTCCCGAGAGCGCCGACGGTGGTCGCTCCGCCGGAGAAGCAGCAATCAAGGATGACGACGATCTCTTGGACGGGTGATTCTGTGATGCGCTCGAGGACTTCGCTGAACTGCACGCCAGGGGTGTGTTCGGTGCCATCGCTGGTGACCAGCGCTACGTCACCGCGCACGGGAGCTCCGTGACCGGCGAAGTAGAAGAGCGCGAACTCCGCGCCTGGCGCTAGGGTCGCGTCAA
This sequence comes from Microbacterium sp., assembly GCF_048259935.1. Classification (GTDB taxonomy): domain Bacteria; phylum Actinomycetota; class Actinomycetes; order Actinomycetales; family Microbacteriaceae; genus Microbacterium. The sequence continues at coordinate 89,592 of NZ_JBLXHF010000008.1, forward strand.
TCATGGGCAGCAACTCGTCACGGGTCACCCGGGTTGAGGGGTCACTTGCGGTAACGATCCGACAGTCCAAGTTGACGGTGACGTCCTCGTTACGCGCCAGGAGCGGGTGCAGTGCGCGAGCATCGTTCGCACACCCTGCGAGGGCGTTGTACTGGTCGTAGTAGTCGATGCCGACTACCAACGCCCGTTTCACCTCAGAGACCGTCGATGAAGTTGGCGACGCTGTCCCACGTCCACGCCACGCACGGCGCGGATCCCATTTCAGTCGGTTTGCTGCGGTAACCGTCTTCGATCCAGATGCCGATCACCGGTACACCCTCCTCAACCGCGCAGCTGATCTCCCACAGCTGCCCTGTGGCTTCGGGGGTGTTGCTACTGATCAGCGCGACGACTCCGTCGGAGCGGCGAATACGCGCACGCACCTTTGCCTTCCACTCGGAGGAGTACGGCTCCTTAACGGACATGTCGGTGAACTCGAACGGGGTGTCCGGGTGCACCCGTTGCCCGGTGAACAGGTTGCGGGTGGACTCATCTTCTTTGGCGAACGCGATGAACACTGTCTTGGATGCCATGAGTGTGATTCTCCTTTGAACCGATACGTAATCATCAGGTTAGCGCGGGTTCCGACATCGTTCTCGGTTGCTGTGCCGAGGGTTATGTGCACGGTGCATTCTCGGTGTGCATTGCTACCCGGGATGATCAGCTGTGCTGCCCTGCCGCCTGCGGCGTCAAAGCGCCGCCACTCTGGCGGAACTCGCATCTGAGAGTACGACGAAGTTGTCCATCAACGACCGTTCATGAGTCAGCCGACACTCTCATCGCTCAGTCCAGCGAGTCGTGTCTCATGACTCGTGTCGGCGATCTATGTAAAGCAGGCGGCGTTCGCGATACGCTGAGGCATGGCCACGATCGGTTACGCCCGCGTCTCGACCCGAGACCAGAATCCGGACGGCCAGACCGATGCGCTCGAAGCTGCGGGCTGCGACAAGATCTTCGTCGAACACGCCTCCGGCACCCTGGCGAAAAGGCCGGCGCTGACGGAAGCCCTCGGGTATCTGCGAGAGGGTGACTCGCTCGTGGTGACGAAGCTTGACCGGCTCGGCCGGTCGGTACGGAACCTCAAACAAGTCGCGGACGAGCTCCAGCAGCGCGGTGTCGGGTTGAAAGCCCTGTCGCAGGGCATCGACACCACCACTCCGGGTGGCCGGTTGTTCTTCCACATGCTCGCTGCGATCGCGGAGTTCGAGCACGACCTCATCGTGGAGCGCACACACGACGGCCTCGCGGCCGCCCGCGCACGAGGACGGAAGGGTGGCCCGAAGTTCAAGATGACGCCGACGAAGATCCGGCAGGCCCGGGCGATGTATGACGAGGGTGGCCACACCGTCCAAGAGATCGCAGACACGTTCGGGGTGTCCCGGCCAACGATCTACCGGCACTTGGCCGAGCACGTCGAGCGGGCCTGACGAGGGATCATGGCGCACCTCAGCGACCGGCAGAAGGCCGAGCTTGTGCGCCAACACCAGGACGGGGTGCCGTGGACGCGGCTTGCGGAGCACTCCGGAGTCGCGGTGCGGACCTTGCAACGCTGGGCAGCTCGGATAGAGACGGGACAGCTCGCGAGAGCACCTCGCCGCGATAAAGGATCGACGCGCACCGCCGTAGAACTGGTCACCGCAATCGAGGCGCTTGCTGTGCGCCGGCCCGCTCCGACGATCGCGTATATCCACCGCCGCATCGGCGACATTGCCCGGGACCGCGGATTGTCAGCCCCGGGATACACCACGGTCCGCGAGATCGTGCGCGCGCTCAACCCAGGCCTGACGATTCTCGCTGACGGCGGGGACGCGGCGTACCGCGACAGGTTCGAACTGGTCTACCGCCGTACCACGTCTGCGCCGAATGAGCAGTGGCAGATGGATCACACCCTGCTCGATGTGATGATCCTCAACGACCGACAGCAACCCGTCCGTCCATGGCTGACGATCGTGCTCGACGACTACTCGCGAGCGATCGCCGGCTACACGATGGGCGTTTCAGCACCAACGGCTGAAAACTCCGCGCTGGCGTTTCATCAGGCCGTTTCTCGGAAACGAAACCCGGCGTGGGTGGTGTCCGGGCTCCCGGACATCCTCTACAGCGATCACGGGTCCGACTTCACCTCGACCAGGATCGAACACGTCTGCCTCGACCTCCACGTGCGCCTGATCCACTCCCGGGTCGGCGTTCCGCAGGGTCGCGGCAAGATCGAACGGTTCTACCGAACGATCACGACCGAGCTGCTACCGCACCTGCCCGGATTCATCCCGCACGGCACCGGCGGGTCACCCGTCAGCGAACCCACGCTGACCTTGCACCAACTCGATGACGTGCTCGAGCGATTCATCGTCGACGAGTACAACGAACGAGCGCATTCAGCGACTGGCGAGGCCCCGCACGCACGATGGCGGAGCGACAGCTTCATCCCTCGAATGCCCGCACACCCTGAAGACCTCGATTCGCTCCTGCTGACTGCCGCGGCAACGCGACGTGTGCAACGCGACGGCATCCGCTTCGCATCGACCCGATACATCTCACCTGTCCTCGCCGCGTACGTCGGCGAAGACGTCACGGTGCGGTATGACCCCCGCGACCTCGGCGAGGTGCGAGTGTTCCACGACAACACGTTCTTGTGTCGCGCGATCGCGCCCGAACGCTCCTCCGAGACCGTGTCCTTCACCGATCTGCAGGCGGCGAGGAACCAGCAACGCCGCGCCCTGAAACAGCAGCTCCGGGAGCTCACCGCTCACGCCAGCGCGCTGCCCGAAGACGCTCGCCACCGACCCGAGATCCCGCGCGCACCGGAGAGCGCACCCGACTCAACAACACCGGCGCCGACACGACATGGATTGAGAACCTATGCCAACGACTGAGCCAGACGACAGCAAACCCATCTCCGTCCTCTTCGAACCAGGTGACGACGGGCGCCGGTTCCTCAGCGGCCACTTCGACGAATTCAAAGAAGCACCACCACCCCACGCAGACATGCGGCCCGCGTTCGTGACAACGCGGGAGCACCGCCGGTTCACGGAGTTCGCAGACACCGTCCGCTCGCACCGCTACATCGGCCTCTGCTACGGGCCACCTGGGATCGGCAAGACACTCTCCGCCCGCCACTACGCCGGCACCGACGAATGGGAACAATGGCACCCACTTTCCCGCAGCGGCGGTGCCCTGCCGCCCGTGCCTGAGGCGGTCCAACGAAGCAGAACCGCGTTCTTCACGCCTACCGTCGCCGCGACCATCAAGCAGATCGATCAGGGCCTGCCTCGCGCTTGCCAACACATCTCCTGGGCAATCGACTACGCCCAGCACGGCCACGTCGACCCATACGTTCACGCCGAATCCCAACACAGCGGGAACACCGAACTCCTCATCATCGACGAAGCCGACCGACTCAAAACCGCCGGACTCGAACAAGTCCGCGACTTCTACGACCGCCACCGAATGGGCGTCATCCTCATCGGCATGCCCGGCATCGAGAAACGCCTCTCCCGCTACCCCCAGCTCTACAGCCGCATCGGGTTCGCCCACGAATACCGGCCCCTCCGCAGCGACGAACTCACCGCCGTCGTCGCACAGCGCCTCCCGGACCCCGACCCGGATGACTCCGGTCTGGCGCATACAGCGGCTCTGGCCGCGATCGTCCGAGCGACCAACGGAAACTTCCGGCTGGCCGACCGGCTCGTCACCCAGGTCAACCGCATCCTCGATATCAACAACCACACCCGCCTCACACCCGAGGCTGTCGACGCCGCCCAGGAAGCCCTGCTCATCGGACGCTAAACGGCGCCGAAACCACGACACCTACCGCCGCGATTCACACGCACCTGGTCATCGACGTCAGCCGGGTCGCCGAAAACGATCGTTTTCGGCAGACCGATCGACTATGGGCCGAGGCCTCCAACGCGGTGCATCCGTCTCTCTTTAGAGCTGACCGAGCAGTTGCACGAACTCGTCGGCCATGGCGAGCTGCTCCGTGAGTTTCTGGCGACGCTGGTCGGCGCCGTCGCGGATGTCATCGATCCGGGCGCGCAACGCCACGTCGCTCGGGTCGACGGTGAGGGCGTCGACGACGTCGAGGAGTTCGCGCATCTCGTCGAGGGTGTATCCCAACGGTTTCATTCTGCGGATGATGAGGATGCGATCGACATCTTTCTCGGTGTAAAGCCGGAACCCGCCCTCCGTGCGCGCGGACGGCTGCACGAGCCCCACGTCGTCCCAGTGTCGAAGCGAGCGGAACGAGAGCGCCGTGCGCTCGGCCACTTCGCCGATCCGCATCGTCTCGACGGTCCTGTGTTCGTCTTCCACTGATTTCCCCACAACACTCACGTTACGTTAGAGTCTAGATCGGCGCGGCTCTCGCGCCCGCTCCCCTTATCTTTCCGTGTCGGCCTGACCGACGCCTGCGCACCGCTGCGCTCCCATTCGTTTCCCGCGCTCTCACGAGAGAGCCCAGCACCCGGAGGGCACATGACTGCCGTCACCCCCACCCGCGACTCCGCGTCGCGTTACCGCATCGAACCCACCGTCATGCAGGCGCTGCGCAGCCCGCGCCTTTTGACCCGTGAAGTCCTCGCGGGCCTCGTCGTCGCCCTTGCCCTGATCCCGGAGGCGATCGCGTTCTCGATCATCGCGGGCGTCGACCCCCGAGTCGGCCTGTTCTCGTCCTTCATCATGGCCGTCGCGATCGCGTTCCTCGGCGGACGCCCTGCCATGATCACCGCGGCCACCGGAGCAATCGCGCTCGTCATCGCGCCCGTCGCTCGTGAGTACGGCATGGACTACTTCATCGCCACGGTCCTGCTCGGTGGACTCATCCAGATCGTCCTCGCGTTGCTCGGGGTCGCCAAGCTGATGCGGTTCATCCCGCGCTCGGTGATGGTCGGGTTCGTGAACGCTCTGGCGATCTTGATCTTCACTTCGCAGTTTCCGCAGCTCATCGGCGTTCCCTGGCTGGTCTACCCGCTCGTCGCGGTCGGCCTGCTGGTGATGTATCTCATGCCGCGGATCACGAAGGTGATCCCGGCGCCACTCGTCGCGATCGTGCTGCTCACCGCGGCAGTCGTGGTCTTCGCGTGGAACGTGCCGAACGTGGGCGATCAGGGAGAACTTCCCGAGAGCTTGCCGGCGCTGTTCATTCCGAATGTGCCGCTCACCTTCGAGACGCTGCAGATCATCGCTCCCTACGCGCTGGCTATGGCCGTGGTCGGCCTGCTCGAGTCGCTCATGACCGCGAAGCTCGTTGACGACATCACCGACACCCACTCCCGCAAGACCCGCGAGGCACTTGGACAGGGCGCCGCGAACGTTCTCTCCGGCGCGTTCGGCGGCATGGGTGGCTGCGCGATGATCGGCCAGACCATGATCAACGTCAAAGCCTCCGGCGCACGCACCCGGATCTCGACCTTCCTCGCCGGCGTCTTCCTGCTGGTCCTCGTGCTCGCGCTCGGCGACGTGGTGGCGATCATTCCCATGGCAGCGCTCGTCGCCGTCATGATCCTCGTCTCGATTGCGACTTTCGACTGGCACAGCATCCGCCTGAGCACGCTCAAGCGCATGCCGAAGAGCGAGACCGCCGTCATGCTCATCACCGTCATCGCCACCGTCTGGACCCACAACCTCGCCGTTGGCGTCATCCTCGGAGTCGTGGCCGCGATGATCATGTTCGCCCGACGCGTCGCACACTTCGTCAGCGTCACCCGCACCCTCAGTGACGACGGCGACACAGCGCATTACGCCGTCGATGGAGAACTCTTCTTCGCCTCCAGCAACGACCTCACCACCCAGTTCGAGTACGGCGACGACCCCGACACGGTAGTCATCGACATGAGTCACTCCCACGTCTGGGACGCTTCCACCGTGGCCGCCCTCGACGCCATCGTCACCAAGTACGAAAACCACGGGAAGACCGTCACCATCCAAGGCCTGAACGACACCGCAGCAGCGTTCCACGGCCGCCTCACCGGAAACCTCGGCGCCGGGCACTGAGTCACGATTCACGCAAGAAGAAGGGGCGGCCTCGGGTCGCCCCTTCTTCGTCATCCACCGACGCCGCCGCTCCTCGACCCTCAAGCTCGGCATCGAGCGCGAGGCTCGGCCCTCCAGCGCGCCGAAACAGTCTGCCGAAACCGGCTTCCGGTGCACGTTTGCGGCACCCCTCGCAGAGCAGAATACGAAATCACGCCGTAAACGATCGTTTTCGGTGGGCTAAGGCGAGCAGGTTTGAACAGTCGGGGCGGGCATCTGGCGACCCCGCCCCGACTGTGCATCGCGAGGCAGTGCTCGAGCGATGCGGTGGCGTGCTGTGCACGCAGGTACGTGCTCGTGGGGGCGAGCACGTACGTCTCAGGGCTGCACGACGGGGAGGCCTGTCGTGGCGGCGGCGTCTTCCAGGGAGCCGAGGTTGAGGAGGTCGGTGAAGCCGGCCTGCTTCATCAGGTCGATGGCGACTCCTGCCCGGTTACCTGAACGGCAGTAGACGAGGTAGGTGGCTTCGGGGTCAAGGTCCGGCAGCGCAGCTTGGAGGTCGCCGCCCGTGACGTCGAGCAGGAGGGCGCCGTCGAGGTGGCCGGTGGCGCGCTCGGCGGGGGTGCGCACGTCGATGATGACCGCGTCGGGGCCGAGGTCAGCCTGTGGTGTGGGTGTGCTGGCGCAGGAGGTGAGCGTGAGTGCGGTGATGACGGCGAGGGTGGTGAGGGTTAGGCGGCCCATGTGCGTCCTTTCGTTGTGAGGGAGCGAGAGTGTCAGCGGTCGCAGGCGCCGTTGGCGCAGTGGCGGGTGGGCTGCCTACTGAAGCGTTGGTGCAGGGCACATCCCGCGCACCACCCGAGGGTGGCTTCTAGGAGCAGGACTGTGAAGCAGACTCCGCAGAGCCCGAGAGTCACGGGTAGCGGGACCATTCCAGCGCTCATCGTCACGCACGAGATAGCAGCGAGACCGAGGGCGAGCCACCAGGCGAAGACCTTCTGCGGCGCGCCCACCCAGTGCCGACGGCGGCGGCGTGTCAGAGCACGGCCGAGGGCGAGAGTGAGGGACAGCCGGTCGCTGATGAGTACGCGCGTCGTCATGTCGAGGAGGAAGAACATGCCGAACATCTGCAGCGGCCTGATGCTGTCGGAGGCGAGCGTGATGGTAAGGGCGGTGATGCCTATGGCGAGGAGGATGCCGGCGGCGATGCGGACGGCGTGCTCGTCGAGGACGGGCACCTCGTATCCGTCGACGTGTTCCCCGGTGCGGGGCGCGGTGTCGGTCGCGTGAGGCATGGGCTTCTTTCTGGTGGTGGTCAGGCGGAGAGCGTCTGAATGATGAGGGTGGCGAGCATGGTCAGCCCCACGGCCAGCACCAGAACCCCGAACCCGGTCCGGATGCCGGCAGCCGGGAGGCGATGCGACAGTGCCAGACCGATGAAGGATCCAGCGACGGCGAGCGCGGTGAAGGTGAGGACGATGGGCCAGTGGATGGCCACGGTCGTGATCTGGGTGAGGAAGCCGGCGGACGAGTTCACGGCGACGACTAGCAGCGATGTCCCCACTGCAGCGGCGATGGGCTGGCCGAGGAAGGTGAGGGCGGGGACGATGAGGAACCCGCCGCCTGCTCCCAGTGCCCCTGTGAGGACTCCCACGCCGAGTCCCGTAGCTGTCGTTCGGATTCCACGGACGACCGGCCGCGTCGGAGGGCGCGCCGCGCGTCCTCGTCGCGGCCGCATCATGGCGATCGCTGTGACGATCATGATCGCCGCGAACAGAACGGTGAGCACGGTTTCTGGTAGCAGCTGACCAACCATCCCGCCACCGATTCCCCCGATCAAGCCGGTCGCCGCGAAGACGCCGGCGACTTTCCAGCGCACCTCGCGTCGGCGCACACGGAAGGCGGCGGAGACGGCGCTGGTGATAGCGACGACGAAGAGAGAGGAGACGATCGTCTCCCTCGTTCCGATGCCCAGGACGAGGGAGAAGATGGGGAAAGTGAGGATGGAGCCCCCGCCGCCGAGGAGCCCGAGTGCGACACCGACAAGGGCCGCGAGAGTCATCGCGAGGATGATGGAGGTGTCCACTCGAGCTCCTCGGCCGCTCAGGCGGCCGTCGGCCGAGACGGCGTCGCGGCGAGCCAGGCGTTGTAGCTGCCTTCGATCTCGATGACGTCGAGGCCGGCCCGGCGCAGGGCGCTGGCGGCGACGCTGTTGCGGACGCCGCTCTGGCAGTAGGTGAGGATCTTGCCGGCGGGCAGTTCGTCGGTGTGCCAGAGGGCCCGACCACCGGAGAGCTGCGCGGCGCCGGGGATGTGCCCGGCGTTGTACTCGGTACGGTTTCGCACGTCGAGGAGGAGCGCCGCGTCGACCTGGTCCAGGTCGGTGGGGGCGATCGTCTTGGGCTGCACCGTGGGGAGGCCATCGAGTGTGGTGATGAACCCGTCGACCTGATCGATGCCGACCCGCAGCAGATGATCCCGGAACCGGGCCGCGGCGTCCCCCGAGTCGATGATGAGGACGAGCGGCCGCGTCTCGGTGTCGGGGTCGTAGACCCAGGCGCCGTAGCTGGCTGCTTTCGCGACTCCGGGCACGTTCAGCGCGCCCTGAACAGTGCCCTCGTGCACGAGGGAGTGGTGGCGGGTGTCGACCATGATGACCCGGTCGGCGTCGATGTCGGCGTCAAGATCGAAGACGCTGCGCTCGAGGAGCGGAGGAAGTTCGCCCAGCACGGCCGGTCCGACGCGGTTCTGCCGCTTCATTCGTGCGAAGTAGGCGTGTGCGTCGGGCTGATCGTTCAACAGCGTGTCGATGAATCCCTGCTCATCGCCGGCCTCGAGGTAGGGAGCCCACCAGGCGAAACGCCGCTCGTATCCGACTGTCGAGCTTGGGACGGCGCCGAGCGCCTTGCCGCAGGCGGACCCCGACCCGTGCGCGGGGAGCACCTGCACGTAGTCGGGCAGGGTGAGGAAGTGGTCGCGGAGGCTCGCGAATAGATCCCGTGCGCCGTCGAAGCGGGTGTCGATGCCGCCTGCGGCCTCGTCCAGCAGGTCCGGGCGTCCGACGTCCCCGACGAACACGAAGTCACCGGTGAGGACATAGCCCGGCTCGGAGGTCGTGGCGCCGTCGATGACGAGGAAGGACAGGTGCTCGGGGGTGTGCCCGGGAGTGTGGACCGCCTCGACCGTGATGTTGCCGACCGTGATGCGGTGACCGTGCATTATCCGGGTGGCGTCTTGGAACCCGACACCGTACTGCCAGTCCGGGCCGCCCTCGCCGGAGACATACATCGTCGCCCCGGTACGGGCTGCGAGCTCGCGGGTGCCGGAGAGGTAGTCGGCGTGGATGTGGGTCTCGGTGACCGCGGTGATGGTCATGCTGTTCTTCGCGGCGAGGTCGAGGTAGACCTGGATGTCGCGGCGCGGGTCGACGACGATCGCTTCACCGGTGCGCTGGCAGCCGATGATGTAGCTGGCGTGGGCGAGGTCGTCGTCGTAGAGGCGTTCGAGGAGCATAAGGGTCTCCGTCGCTTTCTTCTGGGTCAGTGCGTGCAAGTGCAGCGCTGGGATACGGGGACGCCCGCGAGGGCTTGTTCGATGTGCTGGCCGCAGCCGTCCCAGGTGGGCTTGCCGCAGGAGGAGCAGGTGATTCGTGCGCACATGGTGCCAGGTCCTTTCAGGGGGTAGCGGTGTTGGCGAGCTGGCGGCGGACGTCGTCCATGTCCAGTTCGCGGGCCTTCTCGATGAGCAGCTCGAGCTGCGGTTCGGCAAGAGCTCCCGGCTGCCGGTAGACCAGGACGCCGTCGCGGACGACCATCAGGGTCGGAATCGAGGTGATGCGGTGGGCGGAGGCCAGAGCGGTCTCGGCCTCGGTGTCGACCTTCCCGAAGAGGATGTCGGGGTGCCTGTCGGATGCTGCATCGAATACCGGGGCGAAGGCCCGGCAGGGTCCACACCACTCAGCCCAGAAGTCGATCAGCGCGATGCCCTCGGCGTGGGTGAGCTGTTCGAAGTTCCCGGTGGTCAGTTCAACAGTTGCCATCGCCGATCACCGTCCGAACAGGCGGGCGAAGAAGCCACCCCGCTGAGACTGGGCGGCCTGGACTTCGGCACGGGTATGGCTGCCATTGCACCAGTCGGATGCGGGCACGGATTTCCGCACGGATGCGACGTGCTGACCGCACCCGGTCCAGGTCGTCTTTCCACAGGTGTGGCACTTCGTTGCTCTGCACATACGCTGATCTCCTTGCTCGGCGATACCCCGGGGAGTATCAGTTCATGTGAATACGATACCCCAGGGGGTATAGTGGTTGTCAACTCGACGGAAGGACCACCCATGACCGACACCCTCGTCACCGGCGACCCGCTCGTCCACGACCCCGAAGCCAAGCGCAAAGTCGTCAACCGCCTCAAGCGAGCTCAGGGCCAGCTGGCGGCGGTCATTACGGCCGTCGAGGACGACGCGCACTGCCGCGACGTCGTGCAGCAGCTCTCCGCCGTCTCGAAGGCCCTCGACCGGGCCGGATTCCTCGTGATCTCGACCGCGCTGCGGGAATGCCTCACCGATCCGGACGCCGACGACGTCACCTCCCCCGCCGAGTTGGAGAAGCTCTTCCTCTCCCTGGCCTGAACCGGTCCGGCCCGCTCCTCGGGGCCCTCGCCTGGTGACCTGGGAGGAGTTCGACGATTCCCGTGTCGAACACCGTTAGTCTTCCCAGGGCGCTGTTCGCATGGGACCGGCGCTGAACAATGATGTGTTGAAGCATTCACAGTGATGCCAGATGAGGAGCGGTGCTTCGTGCTTTTGACGAGTCTTCCCAGCCCCCCACCGTCGTGGGCACAGTTCACCCTCGGGCCGCTCACAATCCACACCTACGCGCTGTGCATCATCGCCGGGATCATCGCCGCCGTGATCATCACCCAACGACGCCTGTCGGCACGAGGCGCGGAGGACGGCGTGGTTGTCGACATCGTCATCTGGGCTGTCCCGATCGGCATCATCGGAGCCCGGTTCTATCACGTGTTCACCCACGTCGGGGACTACTTCTATCCGGGCGCGAACCTCGGGAACATCTTCGCCATCTGGGACGGCGGCAACGCCCTCTACGGGTCCCTCCTGGGCGGCGCTGTCGGTGCGTACATCGGCTGCCGACGAACCGGTATCCGGCTGTGGTCCTTCGCCGACGCTCTCGCGCCCGCGATGCTCATCGCGCAGTCCATGGGTCGGATCGGCAACTACTTCAACCACGAACTCTTCGGGCTGCCCACCACGCTGCCGTGGGGGCTCGAGATCCTGCCGACGGACACCATGTTCCCGGACGGCCTCCCGGCCGGAACGCTGTTCCACCCGCTGTTCCTGTACGAGATCATCTGGAACCTGATCGGCGTGGCGATCATCCTCCTCCTCGAGCGCAGATACCGGTTCCGGTGGGGACGAACCTTCGCCCTCTATATGATCTGGTACGGCCTCGGACGCAGCTGGCTCGAGGCCATCAGGATCGACCCCACCAGCGACGCCCTGTTCGGCATCCCCGCGAACGTCTGGGCATCCGTCGTCGTCGTCGCCCTCGGCATCGCGCTATTCGTCGTCCAGGGGCGACGACACCCCGAACCCGAACCCTCCGTGTACCAAGAAGGACGCGCGCCAGCGGTGGAACATCAGCCCAGCAGCGCAGACGAGAGCTGAACGCCACCCACACCTCCAGCTGTCAGCTAGTTCTGTCTAAGCGATCACGGACACAACGCCTCTTGACGTGGTGCGCCGAAAATCCCTGCCGAGAGGGGTTTCCGAAGATCGTTTGTGGCGCCTCATAAGGAGCCACCGGGCCAGTGACGCCAAAACGATCGTTTCTGGTGTGACGGACGACGGCATGCGGAAGATCATCCGGGTTACCCGACCCGGTTTGCGCCGGGCGTACGCTGATGGTCTCGATCGCGGAAGACGGGACGACGACCATGGGCGACTCGGCACAGGGGCCACGCGGTTCGCTGCTCTATGTTGAAGATGATGCGGAGATCGCTGCGCTGACCGTCGAAGTGCTGGAAGAGGTGTACGACGTCGAGCATGCCGCGGACGGCGAGACCGCGCTCCGGCTCGCGCTGAGCAGGCGATACGACGCCATGGTGGTCGATCGACGCCTCCCCGGCATGGACGGCGTCGATTTCATCTGTGCCGTGCGTACCGCGCACATCACGACGCCGGTCCTGATGCTGACCGCGCTCGGCACCGTGGACGATCGTGTCACCGGTCTCGACGGCGGAGCGAACGACTACCTGGTGAAGCCGTTCGATTACGACGAGCTGCTGGCGCGCCTTCGGGCGCTGCGACGCGCGTTCAGGGCTGATGGGGTACGTCGACGCCTCGGCGAGTGGGTGTTCACGCCGGACGCCCAGGCCGCGTACGATCCATCTGGAATCCGAGTGGCGCTGACGGCGACGGAGAGCGCGCTCCTGGAGCTGTTGAGCACCAGCCCCGAGCACGTGTTCAGTCGGGACGAAATCCTCCGCGCCGTGTTCCATGAAGGAGATACGACGAGTTCGGTGGACACGTACGTGCACTATGTGCGGCGCAAGACGTCCCCCGACATGATCGAGACCGTCCGCGCACGCGGCTACCGCGCGGGAACACCGTCATGAGCGACGCCGATAATCGACGCGTGCGTCGCGCAGCGCTATCCATCGGACTCTGGGTCGGAGTCTCGTCGGGTGTGATCGTCGCGATCGGCATCGGCGTGCTGATCGCGGTGGTGCTCTCAACGTCGCGCCGCGAAGGCGAGGAGCACGGCGGCGGCTGGTTCGGCGGTCCCGCCGGAACGCGGGACGACTTCATCGTCGACATCGACGTGATCGTTCCGGCCGTGATCATCATCGGAGTGATCGGCGTGGTGCTGCTCGGGGTTGTCGCCGCGGTCGCCGCTCGACGATCGGTCCGCCCGCTCGGGGAGGCGCTGCGTCGGCAGCGAAACTTCGTGGCCGACGCGAGCCACGAACTGCGTACGCCGCTGACGGCGCTGACGAGCCGTATCCAGGTGTTGCAACGCCGTCATGACCGAGGCGAGGACCTCGGAGCGGGTCTCACCAACCTCCGGCGCGATGCGGACATGATGGCCGACGTGCTCAACGACCTGCTCATCGCCGCGGAAGGAGAATCGTTCGCCGACGGGAACGCGGACGTCGCGACAGCGGCGGCGACAGCGGTCGCAGCGATGACGACGAGCGAGAAGCGCTCCGAGGTCTCGCTCGCGATCACCGTGGATCAGGAGGTGAAGGCGCAGCTGCCGGAAGTCACGCTCGTCCGCATCCTGGTCGCGCTGCTCGACAACGCCGTGCAGCACTCCCCGGCGCGAGGTACCGTCTCGATCCGCATCGCGCGGGACGCCCGCAACGTGACGGTGCGCGTCATCGACGAGGGCTCCGGGATCGAAGGCATCTCGCCCGAGCAGGTCTTCGAGCGCTTCGCGCGTCCGCGCGAGAGTGGGCGCCCTCGCAGCTTCGGTCTCGGACTCTCACTCGTGCGAGATGTCGCTCGCCGTGCCGGAGGGTCCATCGAGGTCGAACGGTCGACAGCATCCGGCACGACTTTCCTGCTCACACTGCCGGCTCATCCCTGAACGAGTGCGTCTCCTCCGATCGGATGCGAACCGACCGTCGTCGTCTGCACGTCCACCATCGTCGTGCCGAGCCAGCGGGTCACGCGACGATCAGCATCGACGACGATGCCGGTGCGCGACCCCGCAGCCGCGATCCACGAGCGGTTCGCCGGGCCGGCCACCACGGCAGCGGTCGCCCAGACGTCCGCTTGCGTGAGACCGTCGGTCACGATCGTGGCCGACGCGGTGCCTGTCGCGGGCCTACCGGTGCGCGGATCGAGGATATGATGCCCGCGCTCCGCCGTCCCTGAGGTCGCCACCGCACCGTTCACCACGTCGACCACCGCGATCAACTGACCGCGGTCGTGCGGGTCGGCGATTCCCACCGGCCATCGCCAGTCGGCTCCCTCGGCTGTGAACAGCTGCAGGTCTCCTCCGGCGTTGATGCCGACCGCGGTCGCGGCAGCCAGCAGCGGCTCGAGGTGCCGACGGCCCGCAGCTTCCACCGCCCAGCCCTTGACGTATCCCGTCGGGTCGAACCTTCCCCGCCACCGGGCGGAGACCAGGCCGCCAGTCTCCTCTTCGGCGCGTTCGCAGGCATCCGCGACCAGCGCCACCCTGCTGTCAGCGTCGGCGATGGAGAGTTCACCGCGACGGATGCGGCTGATGTCGGAATCAGTGCGATATGTCGAGAAGACCCGGTCGATGTCACGCAGTTCGTCGAAGCATGCTCGCACTGCCCGGTCGGCGCCCTCGTCGGTCATTTCCCCCGGAGCAATCAGATGGATGCTCATCGGGATGCCCATGATCTCCTCGACCCAGACCCGCGTCACCTCATTCGCGGTACGCATCAGCTCTGCGCCTGGTCGATCGCGCTCTGCAGCGACGAGAGGTAGCCACCGCTCGTGTATGTGGCACCGGACACCATCTGGATCTTCGAGCTCTGCGCCTGGATCGTCTCCGAGACGAGCCTCGGGATCGCGGTGCCGTTGATCTGCCGGTCCCGACCGTTGCTGTTCGGGTAATCGACCGCCTGTGCGTCCGTGATCTGTCCACCGGAGACGGTTATCTGCACCTGCACCGGCCCGTAGCGGGTCTGCGATGATGCGCCGGTGTAGGTTCCGTCGGCGAGGCCGGTGCCAGACATGGTTCCCGAGTTCGTCGATGTGGTTCCCGAGCCGCTCGCGCCGGTCTCGGCGGTCGTCAATGAACTGCCCGCTGTCGCCGCACTGGCGTCGGTCGGGGTGACCGCCTCCAGAGACGTTCGGTAGCTGAACAGCAGCACGAGTCCGCTGACGGTCGCGAGCAGCGTGTAGAGGATCTTCTTCATGGCCGTCTCCCTGCTCAGATCGTGAACGATTCGGAATGGATGCGATGGGCGGGGAACCCGGCGCCAACCAGGTCGCGCCTGAGGTCTTTCATCCAGGCCTCACCGCCACAGATGAACACGTCGTGGTCCTTCGGCTCCGGCACGAGATGGCGGAGGAGATCTGCGCCCGACCACGCCTCGTGCGTGGCAGGGATCCAGCTCGACGCGCCGGAAGATCGCGGGCCGATGAACGGCAGGTAGCTCAGGCCACGGGTACTGATGAGGTGAGCGATGGCCTCCTGCCGAAGAGCGTCCTCGGCCGCGGACTCCCGGGTGATAAGCATCGCTTCTCCCGGTCCGTAGCCTTCCGTCTCGAGCAGCGAGACGAGCGGTGCGACCCCGGCGCCTGCGCCGATCATAAGCAGCTTCGTCCCGGTCCTGCGCTCACCGGTCATCTCCCCGTATGGTCCTTCCACGATGACCCTGGTGCCAGGGAGCAGCGCGGTGAGGCGTCGCGTGCCGTCGCCCAGCACACGGGCAGTCAACGTCAGCTCGCTTCCCGGCGCAGCGGAGAGCGAGAACGGGTGCGCGCGAGTCCAGCCTGGTCCATCGAGGAACCGCCAGACGAAGAACTGACCAGCCCTGGCACCGAGCGTCGCGAGGTCGCGACCGGTGACCCGGATGGTGACGCCCCGAGCACCGTCCGCCTCGACCCCCGCCACCCGCAGGGCCCGACGAGTGGACCGCAGCAGCGGCATCCCGATGCGGAAGAGCAGTACCGATCCTGCGGAGAGCGCCCAGATCGACCACCAGTAGACGGTCGCGATCGGTGAGGACAGGAAGTCGGCGCCCGTCCACAGCTGGTGCGGCAGCGCGAGCCCGACGCCCAGGTACGCGTACAGGTGCAGGAGGTGCCAGGACTCGTACCGCAGGTGCCGACGAGCACGCCGGATCGAGGTGACGACCACGAGCAGGATCAGCAGAGTGCCGGCAGTCGCCAGGAGCATGCCGGGGTATTCCCAGATGAAGCTCCACAGCTGGACGAGCGGGTTGATGCCGGCAGCCATCGCGTAGCCCACCGCGAGCAGTGCGATGTGCGCGCCCATCAACCAGAACGACCAGAATCCGACGAAGCGATGCAGCCGCGTGATCCCGTCGCGACCGAATCCGCGCTCGAACAGCGGGACGCGCGCCATCAGCAGCACCTGATAGAGCAGCAGATTCGCCGCGACCAACCCGGTGAGGCGTCCGAGCGTCGTGACGGTCTCGGCGTTGACTCCCAGGACTGCGGTCACTCCACCACAGGCGATCCACAAAGCGACGACGAACAGGCTGGTCGCCCAGATCACCGTGATCGCCGCTGCACGCCAGACCCGCGCGCGGCCATGGGCTGCCCGCCGTGGCTCAGGGGAAGCGGCGGGGACGGAAGCACGCGGTCTCGTCGTCAGAGTGGTCATAGGGGAATCGTGCTGCGCCGACTCTGAGACAGGTCTAAGGAACGGCTCCCGATAGGCAACTCATATCTGTCTCTCAGGCAACGCCACTCGTCCCGAGCAGCGTACCGATCGCGAACGTGACCACCAGCGCGATCGCCCCACCGAGCACCACCCTGATCGTGGGCCTCAGCGCGGGGTTCCCGCCGATCCTCGCGCTCAGGAATCCGGTCAGCGCGAGCGCCAGCAGCACCACCGCGAAAGCGACCGGCACCCGGATCTCGGGAGGCGGGAGCAGTATCGCCAAGAGCGGAAGCAGCGCTCCGAGTGCGAAGGCAAGTGCGGAGGCCCCCGCCGCCGCCCACGGACTGACCACCTGATTCTCCGTGATGCCTAGTTCCGCTTCGAGGTGCGCGGTCAGCGGGTCGTGCGCGGTGAGCTCCTCCGCAACGAGGCGTGCGGTCGCCGGGCTAAGACCTTTCGCCTGATAGATGCCCGCCAGCTCCTCGAGCTCGGTCGCAGGATTATCGGCCAGCTCTCCTCGTTCCTTCTCGATCAGAGCCCGTTGGCTGTCTCGCTGGCTGCTCACCGACACGTACTCCCCGAGCGCCATCGAGATCGCACCGCCGACGAGACCGGCGACACCCGCGGCGAGCAGCGTCGCGGAATCGGTCGTCGCCCCCGCGACACCGACGACGAGCGACGCGACCGACACGATGCCGTCGTTCGCGCCGAGCACTCCGGCTCTGAGCCAGTTGAGCCGCCCAGCGAGATCGCCGCGGTGGGGTTCACCCAGATGCGTCGCCAACATCATCGCCCCGTTCTTTCTCCCGGCGCGGCTATGGAAGGCACATCCCGACGTAGGTCGAGCTCTGCGTGCGCGGAATGCCACTTCGTGAGAGGTCGAGTCATCGGACAAGAGTACGCCCGCCACAAACGCGCCCTCCGCAGCTCGACCGCTAGCAAGTCCGGTCGCGGCACCAACCGAAGGCCCATGCCAGAACGGGGTTCCGGCTCCCGTTAGCGGCGACCGCCCCGGCAACCAAGTGATACCGCGCCGGAAACGATCGTTTTCGGTGGCAGGTCAATGACAAGCCAAAGGGCGCGCGCGGACGTCAGCGTCCCCGCTCGACCTCTTCCTCTAACTCGTGCCGGTTTAGTCGGGTCGGAGCGAACTGGCGGATGTCGACGAGCGCGGGGCGTCGACCGGGGTTCATATCGTCACGTATCCACGAGACGATATCTGCGGTCGTCTCATCGTCGTTGGCACCGCCGATCCAGACGGGTTCGTTCGTCCGATCTCCTGGGATAAGGACCACGACGTTCGAGTGCTCGCACGCGTCAAGGCATCGTGAAACCACTACTCGAGTTCCATGGCCGGCCTCGTTGCGGAGCGTGCTTAGCTGCTTCAGGTGGTCGAAGTCTGGATGCTTCTGTCGGCTCCCGCAGTCACCCCCACGGCACACGACCACGACGCTGCCGCCGTCGTCACTTGCCGGTTTCGCACTAGGTCGACGGTTACGAGCCACCGCACACCGCCCCTTCTCCAAACGCTCTATGCGATAATCTGCGTATGAATGCAGATATGTCAAGATGCGGCCGGCTTCCCGAGAGCGACTACGTCGAGTTGGCCGTGGAAGTGTTCTCGATGCTGGCTGATGCGACCCGCGTCCGCATCATCATGGCCCTGCGTGACGCTTCCGAGCTGTCCGTGAATCACCTGGCTGACATTGTCGACAAATCGCCTGCGGCGGTGTCTCAGCACCTGGCGAAGCTCCGCTTGGCGCGCATCGTCGCCACCCGGCAAGACGGAACTCGGATCTTCTATCGACTTGAGAATGAGCACGCTCAGCAGCTCGTCGCGGACGCGATCTTCCAGGCAGAACACTCCTTGGGCGGCATTCCTCACCACCACGCGGATCGGACACGCGAATGACCATCGATCACGGGCACGACCACGGCCATACCCACCCAACGGGGATTAAGGGCTTCATCTTCGGCCTCTTCGTCCCCCACTCTCATGACGCTGCCGACTCGATCGACGACGCGATGGAAGCGAACCGGTCCGGCATCCGAGCGCTGAAGATCAGCCTCTTGATTCTTCTCGTCACAACGATCCTGCAAGCAGCGGTCGTACTGTTCAGCGGCTCGGTCGCACTCTTGGCCGATACCGTGCACAACTTCTCCGATGCCCTCACGGCTGTGCCCTTGTGGGTCGCCTTCGTCCTCGGGCGTCGGGCCGCATCGCGACGCTACACGTACGGGCTTGGGCGGGCGGAGGACCTCGCTGGACTCTTCATCGTCTTCGTAGTCGCACTCTCGGCAATCGTCGCCGCGTGGCAATCGATCGATCGCATCCTGAACCCGCAGCCCCTCACCAATATTGGGTGGGTGATCGCCGCGGGAATCATCGGCTTCCTCGGCAACGAAATCGTCGCCGTCTATCGCATCCGAGTAGGTCGTCGCATTGGCTCAGCCGCACTCGTCGCCGACGGCATCCACGCCCGCACGGACGGCTTCACCTCACTCGCCGTCGTAGCCGGAGGCGTAGGAGTCCTCCTAGGCTTCCCGCTCGCAGACCCAATCGTCGGTCTCATCATCTCGGCTGCGATCTTCGTGCTACTCATCGGAACGATCCGCAGCGTCGGACGTCGCCTCCTGGACGGGGTAGAACCCGAACTCGTCGACCGGGTCGCTCATGCCCTCGAACATGTCGACGGTATCGAGAGCGTCGACCGCATCCGCCTCCGCTGGAACGGACACCGTCTAGAAGGCGACGCGATCCTCTCCGTTGGCGATCACGCAACCCGGGACCGACTAGATGAGATCAGCGAGAGGGCGCACGAAAGCGTCCGCTCCCACCTTCCGAACCTCGACGAGTTCCTGATCAGCACCCGCGCGCCGGAACGGGATTTCGGCAAAAAGTAGCGGCAATCTCCCGAGCACTCACGAACTACACGGCCAGAAACGATCGTTTCCGGCAGGCTCTCGGAGCACAAGCCATGATCGGCCGATTATCGCTACCAATCGTCATCCGTCGTCCGAGCACTGGCGGTCGGCTGCCCGTTCGAAGTCTGGAACGGGTCGGTCTTGCGCGTCCTCGGCCGTCAGCGCGAGTCCGTTGCTTTCGATGTCGGCGATGAGCCAGTCCATTTCGAGGATCTCCCGGCGCTGCGCTTCACTGATTTCAACCGCAAGTTCGCAGACGCGGACATCCTGCAGCTGTGCTCGCTCGGATCGGGTGATCGCGAGCGAGTGATGCGGAATCATTGCGCGCATGTACGCGGTGTCGTCGACGGTGATCTGGCTGCGGTCGAGGGCGATGCCTCCTCCGAGGAGGAGAACGCTGACGATGATGACCGCAATGTTCGCTTTCCTGTGCTTGTACATGTTGAGCATCCAGGCCAGCATGACCAGCCCCATGGCGCCGCCCATAGTGAGCGCCATGAAGACGCGGCTTTCGCTGAAGCGTATGTGCCCCCATTCCCACACTCCAGCGAACATCGTCCAATACATCACGACCATGCCGGTGAGAATCATCGCCGCGAATCGCAAGTACATCGTCAGCGATCCGTGCTTTTTCGTCCCCGCTTGTCGTCCACTTGTTTCGTGCGTGTCCTTCGACATATGCCTCACCTGTTCGTCTCAGCTCGTTGCGCGGTAGCGCGATTGATGACGACGTGTGGCGCAAGAGCGCTCGCTAGTCTGCTTCGGCTCGGTCAACGGGCATCACTGGATTGATGCGGGTAGCGAAGAACTGCACGACGCCGTCGAGGTGGCTATTCAGAGCGTTGCGAGGAGCGCGGCGCAGGCGTCTTCGCATCGCCGGCAGGCCGCAGCACACACCGTGCAGTGTTCGTGCATCGTGTGCTTCTCGCACTCGTCGGCGCAGCTCGCGCATGCCGTGCGGCACGCTTCGAGGGTCGCGCGGGTGAGGTTGGCGTCGTACCCGGTGTGCCTGGACAGGATGCGTCCGGTGGTTTCGCAGAGGTCGGCGCAGTCCAGGTTCGTGCGGATGCACTTCGTCAGCTCGGCAACCATTTCCTCGCTCAGGCACGCGTCGGCGCATGCGGTGCATGATTGCGCGCACTCAACGCACGCCTCGATACACTCCACCAGCACCTTCCGGTCAGCCTGACCAAGGTCCTTCGGGTAGGTGCGGAGCATTTCCGCCGCGACAGTCATAGTGGCTCCTCTCGTCATTGTGGAGTCTTCAAACTACGACCGCACCTCGCTCCCGAGGACCCCGTTGAATACCCCGGGAGGGCATGGTAGTTCAGCGGCAGATCATCGTCGCAGCGATTGCTGTGCGGTGACGATTATTCCGTTTCTGCAGCGTGACTGGGTGGAGTTCGAAGGATCAGAGCCAGGGCGGCAATGACCATGATTACGGCGATGTCAAAGCTGGCGATCGTGTACGTCCACCAAGCGACGTCGGTCGATTGGGCATCATTGATCAGATGCGCGAGCGCGAGGGCTGGACCGCAGATCAAGAGCATATATCCAAGACGCACGAGCCTTCGATGCGTCCGCTCCGCGGGACTGCGAGGCGAAGGCGCGCCGGGTGAGGACGAGTGCACGGCCGTCAGATGGTGTAGCGGGTCGAAGGGTGATCTGGAGCCGGTGGGGGTCATCAGAAGATCGCTCCAATCGCGAGAAAACTAGCAGCGGCGAGGAGGACAACGGCGATCGTCGCCACGATGACGAACAACACGAGGTTCCGAAAGGGGTTCTTGGGCGCTTTCACGAGGAATCCTTGGGCACGGGCCGCGTTATTGGGCGGGACTCAGCACAGTGGTGCTGTCCGGTGAGACTTCAACGATGCCCCGGTCATCGACGAGGATGACGCGGTCGTCGATGACAGTGAGGGCTTGAACGGCGCCTTGGAGCGATTCGAGCTGATGCCAGGTTCCATTTTCATCCTCTGTCCACAGGACGCCATCGGTGCCTGCGCCGAGAAGAGTGCCGTCAGTGCGAGCCTCCAGCGCGTAGAGCACAGGTGTTCCGTCGACTGGAGTGAATGTGTTACCGCCGTCGCTGCTGAAGAGAACGCCTTCTTCGGCTGCAGCGTATAAACCGGATTCGGTGACCGCGAGATCAGCGGCGCCGAGGGACGCACGCTCCGTCCAGTTGTTGCCCTCGTCTGTGCTGGTGAGCAGGTTCACTTGGCTAGAGGGGACGCCGTAGAGGGTGCCGTCCGGGGCCGCGGTGAGGATGTGGAAGTCGGTGGTTCCGTTGAGAGCAATAGGCGACCACGTGTTCCCGTAGTCGTCGCTGCGGATGATGCCGAGGTTGGGCGATCCGAGTTCGGCCGGGGTCTTTTCGCCGGGATGCCCGGAGGCGAACAGCGCGTCTCCCGAGACCGTGAATCCCATGGCGTCGAAGGCGTGACCGCCGATCGGGCCGGAGATATCCCCATCGGGTGTGAGAGTGAAGATTCCGTTGTGCGTGGCCACCAGCAGATCATCGCCCCGGGGATCTTCAGCGATGCCGTGGATGTGGTCGATGCGGGGAGCTGAGTCCGGGTTGCCGAGCGGTGTCGCGGTGCATCCGGTGGCGACAGTCGCCAGGACGGTCACAGTGACGGTTGCGAGAAGGAGTGAGCGTTTCATGATGGTTTCCGTTAGTGGCCTCAAGCGGGCCTGGCTTCACGACGCGCAGCAAGAGCACGCCGACGTCTGACTGCTGCCGCAATGGGGCAGCACGGATGACACAGATCCGGGCGGGACGATCGGATACCGGCCCGCCCGGAGGATTCCTACAGCTGGCCGAGGAGTTCCTGCATCGTGGCGATCTCCGCCGTCTGGTCGTCGATCACCTGTTGCGCGAGCTCGAGGACGTCCGGGTTCTGCGCATCATCAAGCGCCGTCTGCGCCATGTCGACGGCACCTTCGTGGTGCACGATCATCTGCTCCAGGAACAGGCTGTTCGCCTCGACAGCATCCGCGCTCTCCAACATGGTCATGTCCTCTTCGGACATCATGCTGTCGTCACCGCCCATCGAACCGTGATCCATGCCTCCCATGGAGTTGGGGTCATACTCCACACCCCAGTCTTCGAGCCATCCGAGCATCTTGTCGATCTCGGGGCCCTGCGCCGCCTTGATCTCCTCGGCAAGTTCCACCACTCGTGCGTCGGCACCGTCTTTAGCGAGCAGCATGTCGGCCATCTCGATCGCCTGCTCGTGATGAGGGATCATCATCGTGACGAACATCTCGTCAGCCTCGTTCGCTGCCGAAGTCGACGACGACTGAGACGGGGAGGTGGATTCGCTGGACGGTGCCGTGGTGTTGTCAGCGCAGCCGGTGAGAACCAGTGCAAGGGTCAGTACACCCGTACTGACAGCAACGGGAATCTTCTTATTCATGGTTGTTCCTTCGATACGTCGTGTGAGGGTTCGCAAATGATGGCGCCAGACGGCGCCAGGAAACCGACCTATCAGGGTCGGCGGCGACAACTCAGGTGCGACTTATCGAAAGGATCGTCAGCGAGGGTGCCCGGGGAGGGATCCCGATCGCTTCCCACCTCACCAGGCTTACACCACGGTGAGGGGGCAGCCCGTGACGATGAATCAATATCGGAGGGAGGAGGAGAAGCAGACCGGCAAGCAACGCCAGCACGCACGCAGTCAGCATCTCGTTGTGACCCTGCCCATGTCCGGTGCTCACATGACACGCACCCTCACACGCGGTGGACTCGCTCGCGACGGTTGACGCCGCTGCGGTGGCGTGCTCCTCCCCAGCTGCGGAGTGGGTGAGTCCGACGGATCCGTGTCCCGCAGGTTCGGAGGTGAAGGTATGCATCGCCAGCAAGCCGACGATAACCATCAGCGTGGCCCCGCCGAGCATCAACAACGCGCGCAACGACAGCTGCGGACGTGCGCCACGAACTGCGACGTGCATGCTCGGCCTCCTCCATTCCGTCCAGGATGCTAACACCACGATCTATGCGGCCACCCGCCCTGATCCTTCAGCGCCGCCATGTACATCCTAGTGCGGAATACCCCTAGGGGGTATATCGTTAGGCATACCGCCGCCGGACTCCGGTGTTTGAGAGAAAGAGGAACAAAACATGTCCGACTCCACTGGATCCTGCTGCAGCCGCAACAGCCACGGTTCCGTCGACGCCGAAGGACGCAAGGATCTCCTCACCCCGCCCGCGGAGGATCTCGCCGAATGTCCTGTGATGGTAGGCAGCACCGTCATCAAGGCGGATGCAGAAGTTGCCGGCCTGTACCGAGATTACGACGGCACCCGGTACTACTTCTGCTGCGCCGGATGCGGGCCCGCGTTCGACGCCGACCCGGCTAAGTACGCCACCGCTGCTGCCTGACACTGTTTCACCGTGCGAGGCACGCCACACAAGTCGGCCCCACGGT
The DNA here is from genome assembly GCF_048259935.1 of Microbacterium sp. Taxonomy (GTDB): domain Bacteria; phylum Actinomycetota; class Actinomycetes; order Actinomycetales; family Microbacteriaceae; genus Microbacterium. The sequence goes on from NZ_JBLXHF010000008.1 coordinate 113,307, forward strand.
TCTCAATTCCGAGGAGGATAGGCCCATGAGCCACCCGCGTAACGACGGCGCAGAGCACACCCACGCACACCACGACCACGCGGCGTCGACCCCCGCAGTGACGACCGAAACTGACCACGATGCGCACGCGGGACATCAAGCAATGGCGCATGCACCGCAGTCAGACGCGGCCGCGCACAGGCATAGGGACCACGGAAGCGACAACGCGCCCTCCGGTCACAACACCCACGCTGGACACGGCGGTCATGCAGGCCATGGCGACCACGTCGGGCAGTTCCGTCGCCTGTTCTGGATCATGCTCGTCCTCGCTGTCCCCACGGTCGCGTTGTCGGGCATGTTCTCGATGATCCTGGGCTACACCCTCCCCGATATTCCGGGTCTGTCATGGGTATCCCCGGTGCTGGGCACTGTCATGTACGCGTGGGGTGGAAAGCCGTTCCTCGTCGGTGCAGTCAGCGAGCTCCGCGCTCGCAAGCCCGGCATGATGCTGCTCATTGGCCTCGCGATCACCGTCGCGTTCGCCGCCTCCTGGGGCGCGACGCTCGGGGTGCTCCATCACGAACTCGACTTCTGGTGGGAGCTCGCCCTCCTCATTGTCATCATGCTTCTCGGGCACTGGATCGAGATGCGCTCCCTCGCCCAGACGACTTCCGCCCTGGACTCACTCGCCGCTCTTCTCCCGGATGAGGCAGAGCGCGTCGAGAATGACCAGGTCGTCACGGTCTCACCGTCCGATCTCGTCGTCGGTGACGTCGTCATCGTACGGCCGGGTGGTAGCGTCCCCGCGGACGGGCGCATCGTCGACGGACGGGCTTCGATGGACGAGTCCATGGTCACGGGCGAGTCCCGCACCGTGGAACGCGGCAGCGGCGACCACGTCACAGCCGGCACCGTTGCCACCGATTCCGGGCTTCGCGTCGAGATCACCGCGACCGGCGACGACACGACCCTCGCCGGCATCCAACGTCTCGTCACTGAAGCGCAAAGCTCGTCTTCTCGTGCTCAGCGCCTCGCTGACACCGCCGCCGGATGGCTGTTCTGGTTCGCCCTGGGTGCTGCGGCGATCACCGCGATCGTCTGGACGTTGGTCGGCTTGCCTGACGCTGCTGTCATCCGCACGATCACGGTGCTCGTCATCGCGTGCCCGCACGCCCTGGGCCTGGCCATCCCGCTGGTCGTCTCCATCGCCACCGAGCGCGCCGCCCGGGGCGGCGTGCTCGTCAAGGACCGGCTCGCTCTCGAGAGCATGCGCACCGTCGATACAGTGCTGTTCGACAAGACCGGCACCCTCACCAAGGGCGAGCCCGTCGTCTCCGAGGTCTCCGTTGCCGATGGCGCCGACCCTGACCGGGTGCTCGCGCTGGCGGCCGCCGCAGAGGCCGACAGCGAGCACCCGCTCGCGAAGGCCATCGTCCGCGCGGCCGCCGACAGGAAGCTCACCGTCCCCCGAAGCGTCGAGTTCACCTCGTCACCTGCTGTGGGCGTTACGGCGACCGTTGAGGGGAAGATCATCCGAGTCGGGGGACCTCATCTGCTGTCCGAGGAGAACGCCGATGAGCTTCCGGTCGCCGATCAGTGGCGTGCGGATGGCGCGATCATCCTCCATGTCATCCAGGACGGGCGCGTCGTCGGAGCCCTGAAGCTCGCCGACGAGGTGCGCTCGGAATCCCGGGAAGCCGTCGACGCCCTCCACGCACTCGACGTGCAAGTGGTGATGATTACCGGCGACGCGGAAGCCGTGGCGCAGGCCGTCGCCCAAGACCTCGGCATCGACCGCGTCTTCGCCGGAGTACGCCCGGAGGACAAGGCCGCCAAGGTCCAACAACTCCAGAACGAGGGCCGTAAGGTCGCAATGGTCGGCGACGGCGTCAACGACGCCCCTGCCCTCGCGCAGGCCGACGTTGGGCTGGCGATCGGTGCGGGCACAGATGTCGCGATCGCCTCTGCTGGTGTCATCCTCGCAAGCGACGACCCCCGCTCGGTACTCTCCGTGATCGAACTGTCACGGGCTTCGTACCGGAAGATGAAGCAGAATCTCTGGTGGGCTGCCGGATACAACATCATCTCCGTCCCTCTCGCTGCCGGCGTCCTCGCCCCCATCGGATTCGTGCTCCCGATGTCGGTCGGAGCGATCCTCATGTCACTATCCACCATCGTCGTCGCCCTCAACGCACAACTGCTGCGCCGACTCGACCTCCGCCCCGACACCACGACCCGCGTCATCCTGAACCGCTGACCACAACCGCCGGAGATCCAGATGGCTGATACCACCGTCCCTACAACGTCCTGCAACCACACAGAGCACGGGTACATCACGGACAAAGCCCGCTACCTTGCTCGCCTCAAGCGCATCGAAGGACAATCACGCGGCATCCACCGCATGGTCGAGGACGAGAAGTACTGCATTGACATCCTCACTCAGATCTCCGCACTGACCAGCGCCCTGCAGAGCGTTGCCGTCGGGCTCCTCGAAGACCACCTGCGCCACTGTGTGGCAGATGCAGCTCGCGCCGGCAGCGACATCGCCGAAGAGAAGGTCCGGGAAGCGTCTCAGGCGATCGCCCGCCTCGTGCGCTGACTCGCGGCAGATTCGAAAGTGCCCGGACCGGTGAAGCGCAAGCAGTTCGATTCCTCGTGCGCATGTACTCGCGCCAGCTGTGTCGGCCTGCATGCGACGCGTCACCGCCCCCGCTCGACCTCTTCTTCCACCTCGTGCCGGTTTAGTCGGGTCGGCGAGAACTTCCGGATGTCGACGAGCGCCGGCCGACGTACAGGGTTCGTGTCGTCACTGAGCCACGTGACGACATCCGCCGTCGTCTCGTCGACGTTGGCACCGCCAATCCATACGGGCTCGTCCGCGTCACTGGCGACCGGGATGATGACCACGGCATTCGATTGCTCGCATGCGTCCAGGCACCGCGAAACCACTACTCGAGCTCACCCAGCTCAGCGACCTGACCGAACGCCCTCGATGAGGCGACAGGCCGCTAGCGCCGAGGGTCGAATCCCCCCGGCTCTCGCCGAATACGCCTGCCGAAAGCTCGTTACGGCGCACGTTTCTGGAAACCGAATCCCGGCTTCGGGAGCTAGATAGCCGAAAACGATCGTTTTCGGCAGGCGGTCAGACCGCCGGTACCAACGAGCGCGCCTCACGCTCCCAAGCCTGGGTTGCGACCTGCACCGCATCCCACGGGGATCCGAGCGGAGGCGTGTAGGAGAGGTCGAGGTCACTCATCGCGGCGACCGTCATACCGTGATGTAGAGACGTCGCGTAGATATCGACGCGCTTGGAGATCTCTGCGCCGCGTGTCCCGACAAGCTGCGCTCCGAGCAGGCGGCCGTCGTGAGTGTCGCCGGTTATGCGGATGCTGATGGGCGTGGCACCTGGGTAGTAGCGCTTGTGGTCGTCCGCGATCGCCGTGTGGCTGTGCGGCACGAAGCCAGCCGCGACAGCTTCAGGGTCGCGGAGGCCTGTACGGGCGGCCACGACGTCGAACACCTTCACGACCTGTGTGCCGAGGCTTCCGGCGAATTGCACGTCGCCTCCGATCGCGTTCTCGCCTGCGACGCGTCCCTGTTTGTGGGCCGTCGTGCCGAGCGGGAGGTACGTGACGCCGAGCAGGCGGTGGTGGGTAACCACTCCGTCGCCGGCTGCCCATACGTTCGGCAGTCCGGTGCGCATCCGCTCGTCAACGATCACAGCGCCACCTGCTCCCGTCGACGCGCCTGCGTCGGTGAGAAGGCCGGTGTTGGGTCGCACTCCGACGACGACGAGCACCACGTCAGCGGTGCGAGAGAACGCGTCGCCGTCGCGGGTGCCGACAACAGAAATCCGTCCTTCGTCGCGGGTGACGGCTTCCACGCGAGTACGCGTGAGAATGTCGATGCCGTGGCGGGTGAGTTCGTCATGGACGAGCGACCCGAGTTCGGGGTCGAGGGTCGAGAGCACTTCAGGTCCGCGCTGGAGCTGGGTGACCTGGAGGCCGCGGATGGTGAGAGCTTCGGCCATTTCGAGGCCGACGTAGCCGGCTCCGACGATGATTGCCGTCTCGGGCTGGTGTTCGTCGAGGTACTTCTCGAGCGCGAAGGTGTCACCCATCGAGTGCAGCAGGTGCACGCCGTCGTCGGGGCCGAGCTGGTCAAGGCCTGCGATGCCGGCAGTTGACGGTGATGCCCCGGTGCCGACCATGAGCTCGTCGTATGCGATGGTCGACTCGGTGCCGTTGGCGTCGCGAACGGTGAGACGACGGCCGTTGACGTAGATGCCGGTGGCGAGGGTGTTCAGTCGGAGATTCATGCCGGTGGCTTCGAGGTCCGCGTGGGTGCGGTGAGCGAGCGACTGCCAGGGCTGCACTTCGCGGGAGAAGTAGTACGGGATGCCGCAGATAGAGAAGTTCGGGTACGCGTCGGCCACCACGACAGTGACGTCGACGGATGGGTCGAGTTCGCGGGCGCGGAGGGCGGTGGAGATTCCGGCGTCGCTTCCGCCGATCGCTACAAGATGCATGAAGTGCCTTTCAGAGCTGGTTTTCGAGTTGCTGAGGGACCACGACGTCGCCGGCAGTGTGGGGGGCGGTCGGGTAGAGGCCGAGCAGTAGAACGAGGCCGATCGCGGCCCCGACGAGCTGAGCGGCAATGAACGGCGCGACCGCGGCCGGCGCGATGCCGGCAAAGGTGTCAGTGAACATTCGGGCGATTGTCACCGCGGGATTCGCGAACGACGTGGAGCTGGTGAACCAGTAGGCCGCGCCGATGTACGCGCCGACCGCGGCCGCCGTGGCCGATCCCTTGCCGGTGCGGGCGAGTGCGAAGATCAGCAACACGAGGCCCGCCGTGGCGACCGCTTCCCCGACCATGTGCCCGGTGTTTGCTCGGTCGTTGGACGAGAACGCGGGTGCGGTGTAGAACATCACTCCCGCCAAGAGCGTGCCCGTGATGCCGCCGACAACTTGCGCAAGAACGTACGGGGCGAGGTCGCGCAGAGAGAGTCCCGTTCCGGCGCGGCGTCCGAGCAGCCAATCCGCGATCGACACCACGGGATTGAAGTGCGCACCGGACACCGGGCCCAGCATGAGGATCAGGACCGTCAGACCGAGGGCGGTGGTCAGACTGTTCTCCAGCAGCTGGAGGCCGACGTCATCCGGCGAGAGGCGCTGCGCAGCGATACCAGAGCCCACAACGATCGTGACCAGCAGACCGGTTCCAATGAACTCGGCAGCAGTCCGGCGCAGCAGGTGAGCTCGCGCGGGCTCGGCACAGGAGCGGGTTGCAATGTTCATGTCCGCTCATCTTGACCCGAGTGGGGTAGTTCAGTCAAGATTGAAACAATGAACACTGAGAGAACTGACGTGGATGCGCGCGCTGCGAAGCACGCGGCCCTGAGCGACCCGTCCCGCCTGAAGATCGTCGACCTCCTCACATTGGGCGACTTGTCCCCGACAGAGATTCGGGTGGCGTTGGGGCTTCCGTCGAACCTCATCACTCACCATCTGAACGTGCTGGAATCCGTGCGGATGGTGTCCCGCACCCGGTCGGAGGCCGACAAGCGGCGCAACTACGTTCACCTGACCGACACTGCTCTGGAAGGGCTCACACCAGGGCGAATCGAGCACGCCAGCAGGGTGGTGTTTGTCTGCACCGCGAACTCGGCACGCTCGCAGCTCGCAGCAGCTCTCTGGTCAGCTCGCAGCAGCATCCCCGCCTCGTCTGGGGGAACCCACCCCGCGGCGCGAATTGATCCGGGTGCACGGGCGGCTGCCGATCGTCACGCGCTCAAGTTGTCGGATGAGTCCCCTCGCGAGCTGGATTCAGTGCTGACCGATTCGGATTTCGTGGTGACGGTGTGCGACAACGCTCACGAAGAACTCGGCGTCACTGGCCACCTGCACTGGTCGATTCCCGACCCCGTACCCGTGGGCACCGATGAAGCCTTCGATACCGCCTATGACGAGCTGGAGCGCCGGATCTCCGAACTCGCGCCCCGGCTCGCCGCCAGCTGACCCACCCCGAGAGAGAATCCGTGACTGACACCACTCCGACCGTCCTTTTCATCTGCCAGCACAACGCCGGTCGCTCACAGCTGGGCGCAGCTCTCCTGGAGCACCTGGCAGGCGACCGATTCCGCGCCACCTCCGCAGGGCTCTCGCCCGCCGACGAACTGAACCCGGCCGTGGCTGCCACTGTGGCTGAACTAGGAATGGACATCACTGCCCGGGTGCCACGAGCTGTTACAAGTGAGGACCTGGACACAGCTGCCGTCGTGGTGCTCATGAAGCCCGGGCTCACACTGCCTTCCACCCCCCGCGGTGACGTTCTGGAGTGGTCGTTTCCAAACCCAGAGTCCTGGGACGCCGAAGCAGTGCGCCCTCTGCGCCAGGCCGTATCCGAGAAGATCCAGACCACACTTCTCAACCATTGAGCTGACTGGAGCGAAGCACCCGGGGCCCGGTGTCAGGAGAGCCGTGCCCGGATTCCCGCCTCGATCTGAGACTCCGACGGCAATCCCGCAAGCCCCGTCTCGGTCGCATAAACCCGACACGCAATATTCGTCGTCTGCCCCGCAGACGGCACCACGTCCTCTCCATCGACGAGCACCGTCGGCGACCCCGCGAACCCGACGGCAGCAGCATCCGCCAGCGTCTCCACGAGCATGAATTCCACCGGCACATCCGGCAGGCCGAGCCTGCCCAGCACCGCCCGGACACGATCGCCCGTGGTCTCCCAATTCGGACACTCATCGATATGAACAACCTGGATCTTCACCCGACCATTCTCCACCCGATCCCGGGGCAAGTGGTCCTGAATCAAACCGACGCCCGGTCCTGAACCGAGTTGACATAGCCAGCTGTTGGAATCGATCGTTCTCTGTGCATGCCGAGCGTCAGACAAGTCATTAGTCCCTGTATAGTCATATCGATGCCCTCAGCGGTGTATGCCGCACGGTGTCCTGCCCCTCTGCGTCACTTGCCGCGATGCCCATGCCCCAGCGACAACCACGCCCCGATCTGGAGCCCTCCATGAAGACCCCAGTCAAGGTCACCCTCGTCACCGGTAGCGTCCTCATCGTCCTCGCTATCGTGGCGCTCATCGTCGTCATGATGACTCGCCCCGACGCTCCCGACATCGGCGCAGAGGGATCCCTGCCGGGCACCCGCGCGGACTCGCATGTGCTCGACGACGCGGGACCGGACGCTCCCACGCTGGTGGAGTTCCTCGACTTTGAGTGTGAAGCGTGCGGGGCGTTCTACCCCGTCGTCGAGCAGATCCGTGAAGAGTATGCGGGCGAGATCAACTACGTTGTCCGTTACTACCCGCTCCCCGGACACTTCAACTCTATGAACGCGGCCCTGGCCGCCGAGGCTGCGGCCGAACAGGGGAAGTTCGAGGAGATGTATCAGCAGCTCTTCGAAACCCAGACCCAGTGGGGCGAACTGCAGACCTCGCGAGCGGACCTCTTCCGCACCTTCGCGGAAGACCTGGGGCTCGACATGAACGCCTACGATGCCGCCGTCGCCGCCTCCGTCACGAGGGAGAGAGTCGAAGCCGACTTCAACGATGGACAGTATCTCGGCATCAGCGGCACACCTACCTTCTTCCTTGATGGCGAGAGGCTCGAACTCACACAGCTCAGCGACCTGACCGACCCCCTCGATGAGGCGACAGGACGCTGACCCTGGAGAGCCTTGCGCTCTCGACTCTGACCCCGCGCGCCTGCCGAAGCAGCTGGTGCCAATCCCCGAAGACGCCGCACCCACGCGCGGCAGCGGATAGATATCGGCGATCGAGCGCGAGCGAACGCACTTCGGGTAGATCGAGACAGCAGGATTCTGGATAGGTCAGCATCTACTGTATAGTTCAGTGCATGCTGACTATTGCTTCACGCCTTGATGTGATGAACCGGCTCGGCCGGGCCATGGCGGATCCGACGCGTTCCCGGATCCTGATGACTCTGCTCGGTGGCCCGAGCTACCCGGCTGTGCTCTCGCGCGAGCTGGAGTTGACGCGCTCGAATGTGTCGAACCATCTCACCTGCCTGCGCGACTGTGGGATCGTGGTCGCTGAGCCTGAGGGCCGGCAGGCCCGGTACGAGATC
>NZ_JBLXHF010000008.1:121408-123839 GCF_048259935.1 Microbacterium sp.
GGCTGACGCGTGAGCGCGGCGTGTGGTTGCGAGCACGAGCCTGCCACTGCGGCTGCGGCGGATGACGAGACCGAAGAGGTGGAGCGGCCCTGGTGGAGGGACCGCGGGATCATGGTGCCGGTCTTCTCCGGTGTCGCATTCCTGGCCGGTCTGATCTTCGAATGGTCCGGCCTCGAGATCCCGGCGCTCGTGCTGTTCTGGATCGGCCTGCTGCTGGGCGCGTCGACGTTCACTCCTGGCGCGATTCGGAAGCTGTTCAAGGGCAAGCTCGGGATCGGGCTGCTGATGACGATCAGCGCGATCGGCGCGGTCATCCTCGGCTATGTGGAGGAGGCCGCTGCTCTGGCGTTCTTGTACTCGATTGCTGAGGCGCTTGAGGACAAGGCGATGGACCGTGCCCGTGGCGGCCTGCGGGCGCTGCTGAAGCTCGTGCCGGAGACGGCGACCGTGCTGCAGAGCGGCGTCTCTGCGCAGGTGCCGGCAAGGGAGTTGACGGTCGGCCAGGTCATGGTGGTCCGCCCGGGCGAACGGATCGCAACCGACGGGATCGTCCGCTCTGGCCGCTCAAGCCTGGACACCTCGGCGATCACCGGGGAGTCGATCCCCGTCGAGGTCGAGCCCGGGGACGCGGTGTCGGCCGGCGCGATTAACAGCTCCGGCGTGCTGGAGGTCGAGGCGACCGCGGCCGGTACCGATAACTCGCTTACGACGATCGTGGAGTTGGTCGAGAAAGCGCAGACGGAGAAGGGCGAGCGTGCGCGTCTCGCGGACCGGATCGCCCGCCCGCTCGTACCCGGTGTGCTGATTCTCGCAGCGCTCGTCGCGATCATTGGGTCACTGCTGGGCGACCCGGAGGTATGGATCACTCGTGCGCTCGTCGTGCTGGTAGCGGCCTCTCCGTGCGCGCTGGCGATCTCGGTGCCGTTGACGGTCGTTGCCGCGATCGGCGCGGCGAGCAAGTTCGGCGTGATCATCAAGTCCGGCGCGGTCTTCGAGCGCTTCGGCACGGTCCGGCACGTCGCGGTCGACAAGACCGGCACCCTGACCCGTAACGAGCCCGCGGTCACCGCGGTCCTCACTGCGAACGGCATTGCCGAGGAGCAGGCGCTGGCTTGGGCGGCGGCTCTGGAGCAGCACAGCACGCATCCCCTTGCGGCGGCGATCACCGCTGCAGCCCGGGTGTTCCCGTGGCCGCGGATGTGACCGAGCAGGCCGGGCCGGCATCGACGGCACCGTCGATGGCGCTCGTATCACGGTCGGCAGCCCCGCTGGCCTGACGCCGGCGAGCTCGGCGACCGGGTTGCAGGGCTTGAGGAGCAGGGCATGACTGTCGTGATCGTGCACCGCGACGAGGCACCGGTCGCGGCGATCGGCGTCCGCGACGAGCTGCGTCCGGAAGTCCCCGAGGTGGTCCGCACGCTTGCGGATCAGGGCGTCGCATGACGATGCTCACCGGGGACAACGCCCGCACCGCTCGTGCGCTGGCTGCGCAGGCCGGGATCGCTGATGTGCGCGCGGAGCTGCGCCCTGAGGACAAGGCGACCGCGATCGGCGAGTTGTCGAAGGCGGGATCGGTCGCGATGATCGGTGACGGCATCAACGACGCTGCCCCGGCGTCCGCACATCGGCATCGCGATGGGAGCGACCGGCTCCGATGCGGCGATCGAGTCTGCGGACGTGGCCTTCACGGGTCATGATCTGCGGCTCATCCCGCGGGCGTTCGATCACGCGCGGCGGGGCCGGCGGATCATCAACCAGAACATCATCCTGTCCCTGCTGATCATCACCGCACTGCTCCCGCTCGCGCTCTTCGGGGTCCTGGGGCTCGCGGCTGTCGTCCTGGTCCACGAGGTCGCGGAGGTCATCGTGATCCTCAACGGCCTGCGCGCCGCACGCACCCGCACACCACGAATGGAAAGCTGATGCTCGCAACCATCGGGTCGGCGATCGGCCTGTTCGCGGCGACCAACATCGACGACATCGTCGTGCTCACCGTGCTGTTCCTCGCCTCCAGCCGGGGAAAGCCGCGACCGTGGCAGATCGTCGCAGGCCAGTACCTCGGGTTCATCACACTCGTCGTGATCAGCGTGATCGCCGCGCTCGGTCTCACGATCGTCCCGGACGAATGGGTCGGCTTCCTGGGTCTGATCCCGCTCGGCATCGGCATCTGGACGCTCATTCGCGGCCTGCGCCGTAACGGCGACGACGATGATGACGACTCCAAGATCACCGCGGTCGGACTATGGGGGGTCGCCGGGATCACGATCGCCAACGGGGCCGACAACATCTCCCTCTACACGCCGATCTTCCGCACCAGCTCGCCCGGCGACGTCGCGGTCATGATCGTCGTGTTCCTGATCCTCGTCGCCGTCTGGTGCGCTGCCGGGCGACTGATCGGCACCCACAAGGCCGTCACCGAAACGCTCGAACG
>NZ_JBLXHF010000009.1:0-41789 GCF_048259935.1 Microbacterium sp.
GATCAACCAGCCACCAACCGACGAGATCCAACTCGCCGCCTAACACCCACCGGCCTCACTCGCCTTGACAAATTCCGCTCGGCGGCCGCTCCGAAGTGAGCTTGCGCCTGCATATCGAAGACTTCCAACACCGCTCATAACGTAGGGGGGATTAGTGAGGATGAGGTCGTATGGCTGAGCCTTCGTCTCGGGGAAAGTTCCGAGGTTTGAGCGAGACTTGACTGCGGCGTCGCATGTAGCAGCGGCCGCGTGCCCTGTTCGGGGGCTGCGCCCCCGAACAGGGCATAGGCGGCGACCTTCGTTGTTCGGGTGTCGGTCATTCGATGACGGGTGCCGGCAGCATCAGTGATGGGGATGAGTTGCGGGCGTTCTAAGCCACTGTCAGCGGCGGCGTCTTACGCACTCGATGGGTGCAGGTCCCGCCCGGCCCGCACAAGCCGGTGCATGTGATGGCCTGAGCGCTCTTGATTATTTCTACGGACCGGCCGGGAGAAGGTGCCGGTCATGCTCGTGCCGCCACTCGTCGCTGCACGACTCGCTTCTTAATCTGGGAGTGAGACGCCGGCCGCCTCCATGAAGGTCCGGGGGTTTACATAGTCACCATTCACCTTCACTTCAAAGTGGAGGTGGCAGCCGTACGAGTTGCCCTCGTTACCGGCTCTTCCGATCTGTTCGCCAGCTTTCACGGCCTGGCCTTTGGTGACGAGAATGTCGGAGGTCTTCATGTGGAAGTAGCCGGTGGTTATGCCGTCTGCGTGTTCGATCCAGATGTATCCGCCGCCGCTGCTGTTGTAGCCGGTGCTGGTGACGACGCCGGCTGAGGCGGCCCAGATGGGGCCGGCGCAGGTGCCGTCTGCGAGGTCGGTTCCCATGTGGGCATGGTCGCCTCGGCTGTCACCGAATACACCGGTGACGGTGCCTCGTGCGGGAACGATCCACTCCCCCGAACCAGCGGCGCAGGTGCCGGTCAGCGCGTCGACGACGGCCGTGGCGTCCGTCTCGTACTTGGCGTAGTGATCTTTGTCGCTGTTGATCTGGACTCGCCAGATCGCGTGAGAGGGCTCCATGTCCTGCCAGCCGGCGACGGCTGTGAGCCGTCCGAAGAACAGAGTGGCTGCCTTGGTGGGATCCAGGCGGTCTTCGACGCTCCCCCACCAGTCCTGCTGCTGGAACAGTCCGATGCTGCTGGTTCGTGTGCCGTCCGGGTTCGTGTTCCCGCTCGTTTCCCAGTCGCCGTAGGTGATGTTCTTGAGGCTGCTCTCCCCCATCGCCGTCATGATGCCGATGATCTGCGCCTCGCGGCCGAGCGAGAGCTGCTGCGCTGCGCCGATGATCGCGGCCGCGTTGGCGAGCTGGTCGCCTTGGTACCCGTTGACGCCGGCCGTGGGGTACTTCGAGGGGTCTGCGAGGCACGTGCTCGCTTCGCTGCGCTGCACGGATGCGAGCAGGAAGGTCACGCCGAGCGCGAGCGCGAGAAGCCCGCCGAACACGGTGAGGCCGAGCGACTTCATTTACTGCACCTGGCGGGCGTCGCCGCGCATCCCCTCGTCGGTGTCGGTCAGGGTGACCTCGATGTCGGAGCGGAGGTGCTGCACGTGCGTCTCAGGCACGGATCCGTACTTGAAGACGAAGTGGCCGGGGTTCAGCGTTTGCAGTACCTCGGCGGTGCTGGGGTCGAAGCCGAAGGTGCGCACGGCCCAGTCGGCGTCGTCTTTCCGATCCTGTCGGAAGACGTAGATCGACTGCGCTTCACTGATGACGGTCTGGCCGGGTGAGTCCTTGGGGATGTCGGTTCCCTTGTGGAACACGAAGACGTTGTTCAGCCCGAGCCCGCGGGAGAGTTTCTGGTTCGACTTGAGGAGGTGCGCGGCCGGCCCCTCGACCATGTCCCACCCTTCCTCGTTGATGCACGTCGTCTGCCAGCCTGGATCGGTGCGCAGCCGGCCCAGCATCCACTGGTTGCCGATCGCCCGGATCACGTGTGACGACGGGCCTTCGGAGGGCAGTTGCGAGATATCGAACGATGTGAGTTTGCCGGTGAGGTCGACGCCCTCGCTCGTCTCGCCGTCGAGCAGCCCGCCGTATTCGTCGAGCAGCCCTTCGAGGGTGAATCGGACGCCGAGGCCGGCCTGGTGCAGCCGATCCCGCGAGGCCGGCGACATGTCGTCCTCGGGTGCGTCGACGCGGCCCAGGCGCGGGAGGATGTCGGCCAGCGTGGCGCTGCGTCCGTCCTCGAACGATGCGAGTGTCTGCGTGAGCGCGGCCCGGGCTGCTTTCTCGTCCCAGACGTCGAGCTGCGCACCGTCGCGGGCGATGCGGACGATCGCGTGCAGAAGCCGGTAGGTGCCGGCGTCTCCGATCTGGCTCACGATGAGCGGGTCGAGTAGGTTCAGGCGTGACCCTGTGCCGTCTTGGGTGAATCGGATCGGTTCTCCTTGGCCCCACTCTCTGACCAGCTCGGCGTATTCGCCTTCGTTGCCGCGGGGCTTCTTGTCGAAGATGACCGCGCGGCGGCCGGCGAGCACGAGTGGGCGCAGCACGAACACGGTTTTGACGAAGCTCGACTTGCCGCCGCCCACTCCCCCGACGACGATCGTGTTGGGGGAGGAAATCAGGCGCGGGGTCGAGTTGTAGGCGGTCACGGGGTCGTGTGTGACCAGGTTGTGCGCGAGGACGTCGCGGCCGTTCGCAACGCCCGATGTGCCCGTGACGGGGCCGATCAGGGCGGTGTTCAGAACGGTGGCTTGGCGGGTCGTCGATGGCGCTCCGGGTAGCTTCGGTGCGTAGTACCCCTTGCGTGCCTTCCGCGCGTTGACGCGCCGTGACGGGCCCGGCAGCTCGTACGGGGAGATCTCGCCGGCCACGTTGTCGACGGGCAGTGTTTCTTCGACGTCGGCCGGCTGTGCCCGCCGACGTGAGCGGCGGCCGGATGCTGTGGTGTCGGTCACGAGATCGCGTCCTTCTCTCCCCTGCCGGCGAGGACGCGCATGGTGCGCGCCGCCCAGGTGGGCTCGTCGGGCTTGATTCCGCGGCCAATAGGCCAGGTGAGTCCGCTTGCTGCGGACTGGTAACTGTCGAGCCATTCGAGCCGGTGAATACCGGCGTCGGTATCGCACAGTTCTTCCAGCTCGCGGCTATCCATGGTCAGCTGCTCTTTGCTGTCCGAGGTGATCGTGACGTACCCGATCCAGTTGGTGCCGTGGTGGCCGCCGCCTTCTGCGAGGTCGTTGCGGCGTCGGCGAGCGGCGTCGACGCGCACGCTTCCCTCGTCGAGCGGGATGCGCCCGCCTGCCGTCTCGGCGTGCTCTGTGGCCAGATCAGCCACCAGGTCTTTCCGGGCCGCGTGGCGGGCTTCGGATGCCGGGATCAGCTCAATGTGGAAGGTCACTGTTCGGATGACGTCGAGTTTGCTCCCCACGAGCAGGGGCAGCAGCCACAGCGGGGTGCGCTGCGCGACGGAGAGGTGTTCGGCGCGGATCGCCGCGGTGCGGTGCCACCACTCGACCTGTTCTCTTGTCTCGGGGTCTGTGCCTTCGACGACGTGGGCGGAGAATTCGCCGCCGCGGGCCCGCTCCCCGAGGTTGGTTGGTGCGAGGTCGCGCACGAGGTCGAGGGGCCTGCTGGGGTTCTGCATGTGTCTGATCACGGCGACGGTTCCGCGGGCGGTGAGTGCTTGGGCGGTGCCGAAGTAGGCATCGTGCAAGCCACGCTGCGCCGATTCGATCTCGGCGGCCATGAGTCGACGCCACCCGTCCCGTCCTTCTTCGAACTTGCGGGCTTTCTCGGCGAAACGTGCGTTGAGGGGCCAGCTCATGACGACGTAGTGTCGCTGCACCATCGCTCCTGCGCTCGATGCGAGCAGCACTTCTTCGTAGGACTTTTTAGCCCAGTCGGGTGCGTCGTCGTCGATGTTGTTCATGACCCACCATTCCTGCAGTGCCGTGTCGGCGGGCAGAATGCGGGTGATGGGCTGGATGAAGCGCAGCAGTGATCCGGGGGCGGCGCGGCCGGCGAGCAGTGATCCGAACCCTTCGGCTTTGCGGAGGGTGGAGTCTGGCGATTCCATGCCGCGTAGCTGGCCGCTCACAGCGAACGCGACCGACAGGTACGGGTCTTCACCTACGGGGCCGTGCCAGGCGATCCCTGGGATTCCCCGTGCTGATTGCAGCCAGCCCATGCCGTCCGCGCCGTCTGGATTCGCCCGCATGGCAGCCAGCTCGCGCGCCCACTCGATGCGCGCGGCCCGCTCGGTCTTCTCCTTCGTCTTCGCCGTCTGCGACAGCGCGGTGGTGAGCATCGCAACGCGCTGCGGATCGTACGGCTGGTAGTCACCGCTGCGCGTCTTGATGGCCTCGCGGTGCCGCTTCCGACGTGCGCCCCGCTCGAGGATTGATCCGTTGTGCGTCGCGCTGGTGAGCAGCACGAGGACGCCAGCGGCGAGGACTCCGAGAACGATCGCGGGCCAACCGAAGGACGGCACGAACAGGAACGTGACAGCGATGATGAGGATGACGCCCCATCCGCGGCCTTTGGCCTTCTCGCCCCAGAATCCGCGGTGGCTGCCTTCTCCCCCGAGGACGTACGAGCCGCGCTGACGCTCGGCTAGCTCTTGTTCGTTCATTCCGGGCGATCCTTTCCGAGCGTCGGTGGGGCTCCCACCGGGGTGTGCGCGGTGTCGTTGACCTTGCGTCCGACGGTGGCTGCGCCCTGTGCTGCGGCAGTCGTTGCCGCCACGGCGACACCACCTGCCTTGCTGGTGGTCGCAGCTGCGCCGCGGCCGGCGTTGGCCGTGCCTGTTTGTGCGGCGCCGCGGCCGGCAGCTGCGCCGCCTTGCGAGACGCCCTTCGCGCCGATGCTGGCTGTCGCCCCTCGTGCGTCGGCGGGTGTCGCGTTTGCGCGGACGGGTTGCGTCGAGCGGGGTGCGGCGGGCGAGGGGCCACCGCCGTGTGAGGGTCTTGGGGCCACATCCCCTACGCGCATCGAGGGCGTCGACGCCCCGGATGCGGCCTGTCCGGCAAGGTGCTTAGTCGCCCACGAGACAAGGACGAAGGGAGCAATCTCAGCCAGGAAGATTGCGATCATCGCCACAAGCAGCATGACGAGGTTCTTGAAACCGTCGTCACCCCATTGTCCGATCGAGTCGATGGTGAGCCGGAAGGCGAATCCAAGCATGAAGAACAGGGTGGGGTGGATGAGCAGCAGCCCGATCCAGATTTTGACTGCGGCCATGCCCCCACTGCGGCGTTGCTGGTCGACGACGTAGACGACCGCGAGCGGGATGAGCACGCCTGAGAAGTAGAGGATGACGAGCTGGAAGACGAACAGGGCGACGACGATCAGTAGCCCGATCGCCATAGCCCAGATGATCAGGAAACCGATATATGCGCCGCCCGCGATCAGAGACGGGTCTTCGAGCGCCACCTTGCTGAATGTGTCGACCATGTCGACGACGGTTCCGCCGTATGTCCACTCGATGATGCTTCGGGAGAGAGAGCGGATCAACTCGACGAGCATAAGTCCGATCGCGGGGCCGAAGCTGATGCCGATGAGGAAACCGGGGAAGTACATCGCGATTGACTCGAACAGCTCTTCGCCGCTCATCTTGCCGCGAGCTGTACGGACGAACTGTCCCACCAGCAGCAGGATCGCAACCAGGATTGACAGCGCGAATGACACTGCGTATGCGCTGAGGAAGCTCGGCAGCGTGAGGTCGGGCAGCGTTGACTCTGTGATCGCAGGGATCACCGTGCCGGCGAGGCTCATGACCGCCTCGCGGCCCGCCGCGTACATGTTGCCCCACGGGTCAGACCAGAAGTTGACGACACCTCCGATCACGTCGGGGAGATTGATTACGTCGTCCCAATCCATGACTCAGCACCCTCCAGGGAGCGCCGTCCCCGTAGTTGGTAGCGAGTCCGTACCGGGCGTGTCTAGATCCTCGACGACCACCCACCCGGCTTCTGTCCATTCAACGGCGACGGACGGCGTGAAGCGCAGCGTCGGATCAACTGCGTCATTGATGACGAGCGGCAGCATCACCGTGACTGCCACGCGGCTGCTGTCCTCGTTAACGCTCTCGATCCGGTAGTACCCGTTGATCGACGTTGTGTGAAACTGTGCCACCTCAGCGTTCGCGAAGCTCGCGGCGCTATCGGCCAGGTTCGGCATAGTCGAGGCCTTACCGTCTATCTGCGCCAGTTCGTCAGCCGGAACGGCCGGCTTCTGCGCAATCCATCGTGCGAACGTCGTGACGAACGACACCGCACCCTCGGGAGTATGCGGTGCCTCCTTCTGTGCGTCAAGAACGGTCTGTGGCGAGCGGGCGTCGCCTGCAAGACAACCGTCGACGCCTTCCACTGCGGGGGGTGCCGTGGTGGAAGACGTCGACGGGGCTGTGGGGCGCGGGGTGGCCTCCGGGCTGCCGCCGCGCGTGGTGAAAAACACGAGCCCGACGACAGCCACAATGACGAACACTGCGATGCCCAGGACGTACCAGGGCCAGCGGTGGCGGGCGGCGGGCTGCGTGGTCATGAGGCGATCGCGATAACTGCGCCGACGATGACGCCGAGGGCTACCAGGCCACCGAGGGCGACGGCCGAGCGGATGATCTGCTTCTTCGCTTCCGCGACACCTTGCGGGTTCGTCTCACCGCTCGAGCCGAGCTTGAACAAGCACATGATGAGGAAGACGATCGCCGCGATGATCGCGAGTCCCCAGAGGCCGGCGAACAGCTTTTGCCAAATGCTGGTGAACTCGGCACCAAAAATGGTGAAGTCCGGAATGATCCCGTCGATCGGGTTGTCCATGATCAGTCTGCCTTTCGGAGTGCTGCGTTCAGTTGGGAGACGATCGCCGCGGTGAGGTGCGTGATCGCGGTGGTCGTGGCCGGCTGGAGCTGTCCGAAGCTCAGCGTGGTGCGCTGCGCGATGTGCGGGTCGAACGGCACGTGCACGACGCTGCCGACTCCGGCCGTCTCGACGAGCTGGTCGGCGTAGCTGCGCACCTCGGGATCCTCGATACGGCCGTCGTGCATGCGGACGATGATTGCCGTCCGTGCGAGGTCGGCCGCGTGCCCGCCTAGCTTGTGGAGATATCGAAGCAGCTGCATGGCTCCGTTGAGCTCGGGCAGAGCATCGAGCACGGGGATCACGAGCACGTCCGTGACATCGAGCGCACCTTGGAAGGCGTCACTGGACGGCTGGTTGCCGGAGTCCATGACCCGCACCGGGTAATAGGTGTCCGTGAGCGCAGCCATTCGGCGCACGTCGTCGCCAGAGAGCGCTTCACGATCCCCTGCCGTACCGATGACGGCGGCGTAGGACGTCTGCTGTGCGATGTAGCCGGCGAGCTGGCCGGCCCCTCGAATGTCGTCGATGTCGCGCAGCAGCTCGGCGACTCCGGCCGCGGCCGGCCCCTCGGCGCGCACGGCCAATGCTCCGGGGTCATCCGCAACTTCGAGCACGATGGTGCCTCCCCCGCGGATGTTCGCGAGGACACCTGCCGTGAGCAGGGAAAGTGGCGTCTTACCGACGCCGCCCTTGGGGTTGGCGACCAGGATTCCGACGCTGCGCGGCCACGTTGAAAGCCGGATGAGCGATCGCGCACGCCCGAGTTCGGCGGCCGCGATTTCGGCTGCGTTCGGCTGGGGCTTCAAGCCCAGCCCTCGGAGAAACTTGTTCCAGCCGAGCGACGGCACATCAGCTGGCCGCTCCCGATTCCGCAGCCTCAGATCGCCCGGCCCGGCTGTGGGAGCGGGGGCGTCGACGCCCTCTTCCACGACGGGGGAACTGTCGGTCTCGACGGCCACTCCCCCACTGCTGAGCCGTGCAAGCAACTGCTCTGATGATAGGACTTGCGCGTTATTCGCTTTGTCCCCCATTTGGGGGACAAACTCAGCGCTGCGGGGAGAGTGGGATGCCGTGGAATCGGCTCCGTCCTCTCCGATCGCTTCGCTGTACCCCTGGACTCGTTCAGCTCCGCGGAATCCCGCGGTTTGATTGGCGTTGTCAGCCATGCACACCCCCCTGCGTTTGGAACATGATAACCCGATCCTGTGACAGTCGAGTTCGACGACCTAGCTGATCGCCACATGTCCAGGCTAACGAATAATCCGCAAGCTTGGTAAGCGTCTTTTCGAGTCGCACTGCGAAACGGGTTGCCTGGCAGAATGGAACGCATGCCCAGACGCCCTGTAATTCCCGGCCTTACCGGGGAGTCTGCGTCCGCGCATCGAGCGATCCAGAATGAGTCTCGTCTGACCTGTCTCCGGTTCCTGCTGAGCGAGGGGCCAGCAACGCGCGCGGGCGTCTCGTCCGCGACGGGCTTGTCGGTGAGCACGACGATTGACGCACTACGCGAGCTAGAAAAGCTCGGGTACGTCGTCGGCGACCTGAGCGCATCCGAGCGATCGGGGCGCCACCCTGTTTACGTTGCGCAGCGGGAAAAGGTGACGACAGATCTGCTGTCGTTTGTCAGCTGGGTACTGCGCTGACCGCTACCAGCCGGGAAGCGCCGGCCCGTCGAATTCGTCGGGCTTCTTGATGCCCCCGAGCGGGATGCTGTAGCCGCAGCTAGGGCATGCGATGTCGTCTGTGCCGTCGCGCATAACCACTCCGCAGTCTGGGCACGTGGGCTGTGCGGCCTCGCTGCCCCACTCCCCCGAGTCCACGTCAGTCGACCGCTCGTCCGGACGGCACGGAGCCTGCTGTGGCCGGCGTGAATGGTGCGCCGCCATTGAGTTCACGCTCCAACTGCTCGACGACGGCGAGGACGGAGTCACGCTGCATGTCGCTGAACGTGCGCCAGCCGTGATGCGCTCGTCCGGCGAGGAACGCGGCCCGGATGCGGCCGGCTTCCTCGGGGCTGTCGACGTAGTAGTTCAGTCGGGGGTATTTCTCCGCTGTGGTCTTGGTTCCGACGCGTCGCAGCCCGGGTGGCGTGATCGCGGCGGGTGCCGCGGCCGGCGTCGACGGCGCGGCGGCGGCTTCCTGGATCGGTGCAGCGATCGGTGTTGACGGCGTGAGCGGGCTGGTGCCGGCCAGGGTGGACTTGCGCGGGGCTGGACGATTCATGACGTCGCTCCTTCGGGGACGATCTGCTGCGTGTGTGTGTCGTACATTTCGGCGGTGCGGGGCGACTTGTACTCGTCGAGCCCCATCGCCGCCTCGAGCGCATTCTGGATGACCGTGCGCTTGGGGATGATCGGGTGCAGCAGCTCGACGCCGTGTGCCTCGATTCCGAGCACGAGGTCGCGACGCCACATGTCCCCCGCGATGGTTTGTCGGTCGTACCTGTTGAGCACGACACCAGCGAGCGTGAGCGTCGGGTTGTAGTAGGTGCGGATCTCCTGAACTGATCCGAGCACCTGGCTGAGTCCGTTCACGCTGAACAGCGTCGCCTCGGTGACGATGACGACGGTGGTGGCCGCCACGAGCGCGTTGGTCGTGAGCAGATCCATGCTGGGCCCGCAGTCGATCAGGATGACGTCGTACTCCCCCACCACGTCACTGAGAGCGCTCCGTAGCCGGTGCTCTCTTCCCGCGGTGCTGGCGACCAGCTCGCGCTGCACGCCGGCCAGGGGTGCGCCGTTCGATGGCACGACGTCGAGATTCTCCCAGACACCGGGAACGATGACCTCGCGCAGCGTCTCGGCTGCACGGATGCTGAGCACGTCCGCGATCCCCACCTGGTCTGCCTCAAAGGCCTCACGGGTGATAACGGATGTGAGGTTGCCTTGCGGATCGAGATCGACGGCCAGGGTGCGCAGCCCGCGGCGGACGAAGCTGCGCGCGTGGTGGTACAGGGTGGTCGTCTTTCCGACGCCGCCCTTCTGGTTGATGTAAGCCACGATGCGCGCGGTCATGATGTGCCCTTCGGTTATTGCAACCATTGTCTCCCATAGCGGTAACGGTTGCATTAGATGCATAAGTGAGTCGTGATCCGGTTTGTGCGGTGCTCGGCGGACGTGAGGCCGCCGAGCACCGCACTGCGCCTTTTTAGAAAGTGGTGGTGTCGAACTGCTCGACGTCGGCGGTTCCATTCTGCTTGCGCTCGACAGTGACGCTTTGGGAGCGGAGGCTGATGCCGACTTCGTCGGCGCGCACTTCGTGCTGCACGCGGGTGCCGTTCTCCCCCTCCCATTCGGTGACGCGGTAGCTGCCCGCGAACATGACGCGCACGTTCCCACTGCGCTCGGCGGTGTTGACGAGCTCGACGGCCTGGCTGCCACTGACGAGGACCTCGTAGCCGATGGTCGATCCATCCGTGTATGTGCCGTCTTCCTGACGCACTCGATCGGTCACAAGCACGCGCGCGTAGGCGTAGCTGCCCTTCTCCCCCCTCGCAGCTCGGGGGTCTTGGCCAGGTTTCCGGTGCGGGTGATGTAGCTCACTTCTTCATTCCTTTCAGTTGCGATAGGCGCGTTTCGCCTTCGGTGCCACTGGACTGAGAAGCTGCTCCGGTCGTCTAGTAGTTCTATTGTCTCCATTGCATCTATTAGTTGCAATAGCGGTAACAGTTCTATAGGTTTTATTCGGTCGTGCGGTGGCGCGCGATGCGTTCGATATGGTCGGGGCGCATGTCGTTCCAAGGGTCGTGATCGTCGACGACGACGGGTGCGGCGCTGTAACCGAGTTCTTCGGTGACGTACTCGCGGGCGGCCTCGTCCTCGCGGATGTTGATCTCGACGTAGGGGATGCCTCGGCTGGTGAGTAGACGCTTGGTCATCTGGCACTTCCCGCAACTCGGGCCGGTTGTGTAAACCCTGATCGGTTCCATGTCCCTCGCCTTCCTCGGTTCACGTCGTTGGCTTGTTCCTGATAGGCGGAGCAGTGCCGCAGCAGCAGGGCTGAATCACCACCGTAGGCGGCGGGGGAGAGATTGTTGGCGCGAAATAAGGGAGTGCAGCGACCGCGTGCCAAGAATCTCGGTGGAGGCCGGTCCCTTTGAGGACTTGTGGTGAAGTCCGTGGCGGCAACGATGAAGCATCAGGAACAATGCTCGTTGTTCGGGGTGCCGGCCGCGTAGCGGTCGGGTGCGGGAGTGTGAGGGAGTCGCCCCTCACGGTGTGGGAGCCGGCCTCTGTGCCGGCTCCCACGCTCGCGGTTAGTCGGTTGTGCGCCAGTGCGCATCTCCTTCGTCGTCTGCGTAGCTGTGCGCGTCGATCCAGGACTGCGCAGAGTCGAGGCGGTTGTTGGCCTCGAACAGTGCGGCGACGCTGTCGGCCTCGTCGCAGGTGAGCTGGTGAGCGATCTCGTCGATCGTGTCGACGGCTTCCCAGGTGTCGAGGAAGCGGGTGAGGGCGGGGCTGGTCATCATGTGGCGACTTTTCCTTACAATGGCGGCATTAGTGGTATTGGTTGCAAAAGGTGGCCGGTTGGTTATCGGCCACCTTTTGGTTCAGGACCAGTAGCGGGGGTTGAGCGCTTCGTTGCCGTCGTAGTCGAGGGCGAGCAGCGCACGGCCGACCTGGTCGATGTAGAGGTCGTTGATGGTGGTGTGATCGGTGCCTCGGGCAAGTTCGCGAACGGTGACATCGATGAGGTCGGCACCGTTGAGACTGACCATCACGGCCATGAGGGAGGCGCGGTCAAGGCGGACGCCGTCGCGGATTGCGCGGATGCGCGCGGTGAACACGAGTCCGCCGCGCTCGTAAGTGCCGGGGATCGCGGCGATTTCGGATGCTCCGAGCGACCAGAACACACCGCGGTCGATCGCCGCCGCTAGCTGGTTCCCAGTGTTCCGGTATGTTTCGCGATCCTCGGCCGTGGCGTCCGGTGGTGCAAGCAGCTGTTCGTGGGGGAATCGCTGAAGCATTGCCTTGGTGGGGAGGTCCATCATTCCTGCTTTCAGTCGGTGGTGGTGAGGTCGTGGTGCTCGGTTTGGGCGATGATGACGCCGCTGTGGGTGGCGATGGTGGCCCCGTTGTGAGGTGCCGTTCCTGTGGTGGTATTGGTTGCATTCATGGGTATCTCCTCGTTTCTTTGCCGTGAAGGCACGTAGTGCCTGTCAGGGAGAAGGACGGAGCATCAACCCGGAGGGCGCCGGGGGAGAGAATTTCGGTGCGAAGTGAGGGAGCGTAGCGACCGCGCGCCGAAAATCTCGGGGGAGTCGGCCCCGCACAGCGGGGCTTGTGCGCAGGACGACGACCGCAGACTGCCGAAGGCTTCACGGCAAAGAAACGCGCCTTTGGCGCGAATTGATATGGCCGCGTAGCGGTCGCCTTTGGCCGGCCTCTAAGTGTCTCGGTAACGTTGTGCGGCCACGCGCCTAATCTTCTTGACCCGCTCAGGGTGAACGTAGTCGACTAAGATCCTGAATGCCCTGTGACTCGTACCGGGCCGCTTCGGGAGAGCCTGATGCTACGTCGACAACGACAGGAGCAGCGGAATCTCTCAGCCCCAGCCGGGCCAGTGGTTAAACTCTAGCCAGCCAGGCCGCGACATTTCGCGCCGTGCCCGCTCCGCGTTCGCTGCCCCGCGTTGGAGCAGGTCAAGGAGTAAGTCAACGCGATCCTTGTTTTCGGCGATCACCCGCTCAGGCCCCAGCTGCTTGACGGTCAATCTTGCAGAAGACCAGATCGTCTGTGTGAATGTGTGGGAAAAAAGAGCAAGCGGTATCGGCGTCGTAGCAGTGAAGTGGAACAGCAGCGCCGTGTTATCTCGGTGATCTTGAAATGTCAGATCTTCGTCCCCAGTGACGAACCACTGTTCAGCCAGATCCAACTCTTCAAGTCCCTGAAAGCCCCGGCGTACCCGGATTGCCAACAGGCACTTACTGATATCCGCGCTTAGCCCGCCGAAGAGCGAGGGGCGATCGGTGTTGCCAGTGACATACGCCAGTAGATCACCGAACTGCCGAGAATTGTTGGCCTCGATCCGCCAGCTTCGGTTGAGGATGTCGAACAGATTCCAGGTGCCGGCAAGTGCCGTTAGGCGAACGATGCTGTTCCGCCGATAAGTGGAGGCGTTCGCAGATACCGGGAGTCTGATCAGTTGGCCGAGGGTGTCGTACCGGAAGCGCGGGGGCAGGAGCTCGTGCGCCCAGTCAGACTCAGGCGACCCCGGCGCTAGACGCTGCCGTTCAACCAGCTCCAGCGCCCAAGCGAGCGCAAATCCTGATGCGACTTCGGCGGGAGATCTCCATCCCAGCGGGTGAGATGAGAAGACAGGATCTTCAAGGGCAACCTCGGTCATCTGCATGTGTGGATCCACTCGGTCAGTTCGGAAGTGCTCGGCAACAGCCTAGAGCGCGACCAACCTCTAGCCCACGGGAGTTACATTGACTGTGATTCTGCCTTGCCAACAGTTTCTTGATCATCACCCGACGACTCATCATCCGACGGTGGCTTCTCATGCAACGGCGGTGCCGCTACGTCTAATTTCTGTGGAGGGAGCGCGCGGCCCCGGATCAGGGATCCGCCCTGGATGAGCCAGAACTGGCCCATCGTGGCGGTGCGGACGTCTTGCGGGGGGATGACGTAGGTGTGCTGGGCGCGTGCTCCGCGGAGTTCTTCACCGGTCGCAGCACCGGAGGATTCGAGGCGCATGATGGTGCCGGCGTAGCTGACGGCGTCCTCGGGTGCTTTGCTGCGGCCGAGGATGAGTGCTGCACCGCTGGAGAGGGCGCGTTCGCGGCGGGTGTCGTCGTTCGAGATGCCGGCGACGGATTGCACGGCGAGCCATAGGCCGAGACCTGCGGATCGGGCTGTCTCGAACAGTGATCCTGCTGTGTCGCCGGGATCGTTGTCTGCGGTGACGAGCTGTGCGAACTCGTCGACGAAGACGACTCCGGGGCTCTTGTCCCGGCCGCGCAGCCGGGTTGTCATCCACTGGCGGAGGTCGACCAACATCAGGTCACCGAGTCGAGCTTCGGCCTCGTCGGTGGGGGAGAGGGGCGCGATCGTCAGATCGGCGTTTCCGTCCCCGTACGACCAGCCTGCGGCGGCGAGGTACGGCTCCAGGGGCTCGAGCGCGGTCAGCAACGTGTCGCGCACGCGCTCGTGTCGTCGGGTGCCGATCTTGTCGACGGCGGCCATGAGGCTGTTCAGCTGGGTCTGGTCGCGGACGTGGTCGCGGGGGTTGTCCAGCCGCGTGAACAGGTCACGCATGCCCGTAAGTGGTGTGTGCGATTGGATCGCGCGCAGCGCTTGTTCCGCCTCGCGACGGTAGAACGCACCGTCGCCGGTGCTCAGTGGGATCATGCGAAGGATCTTCGTTGTGATCTGTGACGCGGTGCCGGTGTAGAGGTTCCAGGGTTCGGAGACGCGCACACGGTAGCCGCGGGTGCGGGCGACGGCCGCGAGCTTGTCGGCGTCCTCGGGGTCGCCCTTGGCGTCGATGAACGTCACCGGCCAGCCGCGATCGAGCACTTCAAGGATCGCGTTGTGCATAAGAACGGTCTTGCCAGCCCCGCTTTCCGCGAGCTGCATGACGCGCAGCCCGCCTGCCGTGGTCGGCAGAGTCACGAACTGGCCGGTCTGATCGGTCCAGTCGGGCACCTCGCGCTTATCGGTGAACTTCTCCGCGAGCGTCGAGACGGTCGCACGGGTGACGATGCCGATTGCTCCGGGCGGGGTCTTGATCCCGCCCTTGCCCGCGGTGACGAGTCCTGTCTTGAGGTCGAGCTGCTGTCCGAGCCTGCGTGCGCTCGTCAGATCGGCTGCGCGCTTGCGGGCGCTCTCGATGTGCTCCTGCGTGAGCACATCGGGGATGAGCCGTCGCCGCACCAGCTCCGCGATCCGACGACGTCGAATCGTCCACGCGAGCGGCAGCAGCAGCACGCCGAGCAGGAAGTTCAGCAGCAGCCACGGCCAGATCCCGGCCGCGACCTCAGTGCCCCAGTCAGGCCGCTGCAGGAGAGCTGCCGCGTCGCCGGCCGCGATCCACCGGGTGATCATCGTGACCTCGGCCGCGAGGACCGCCGCGACGATCGCGACTGTGGCGATGTTCACCCAAACGTGCCACCGGTACGTCATCCAGAACGCATGTCGCTTCGCGATCCGGTTTCCGGCGATCGCCAATGCTGCCACCGGCACGGCCAGGGGCAGCACGATCAGGAAAACGACGATGCCGGCGACCACCTTGAGGATGCCCCACAGCATCATTTCCCAGCCGCCGTCCGAGGTCTGCGGTGCCTGCTCCTGGTTGATCATCAGTCTCGCCCTCCCCAAGCCGGCAGTGTCGATCCCGCCACGGGATCGGCGGCGGCCGGTGCTTCCTCCGGTATTGCCGGCGTGTCGCCGACGCTCCACAGCTCATCGAGCGCACCGACGATGTGACCGCGCTCATCGAGCACGGTCAAGATGACAATCTGATCGCGCAGCGACGGATGCACCCACTTATCCGCTTCACGTGTCACGGCGCGCATCGCGCCGGCCGTCCCGACATACACGACCCGGTCGACGCCTTTGGTCAGTCGCCGGGTGTGATCGGTGAAGATACCGCGGTAGCGGTCGAGGGTCTTCGCGGTCAGCTCGACCTCGACCAGCTCGACGCGACCGGATCTCTCCGCGACTCCATCAGCGGCGTGCTCCTGACGCGTCGAGGGCTGACGATCTCGCCGCCAGCTGTAGCCGGCGGCGAGGAATCGGGAGCTGATCGACGACACCGCGACCTCGTGCCGCGTCGTCGCTCGGTACAGGTTCGGTGCCGCCCGATTGCTCATCATCCGGCTTAGCCAAATGATCGACCCGTCACGAAAAACCGGACGAGCTTTCTCCACCAGATCGGCGCCGACCGCGCGGGCGATCCACTGCTGCGCCCTCCTCGTCGACACCGGTTCGGAGCGACCATCCAAGGCAGCGAGCACCCACCTGATCGCCTCCGTGTCCGCGAGCTTCACCACTCGCAACCATTCAAAAACACGTTCATCCCGCGCCGTGATCTGCATCCTTCACCCCTCCAGCCGCTCATGAAATGACCGCTTCTCTGTCCGTCTACTCACCGCATCCGGACCTCTAAGAATCACCCACCTCATCAACTTTCTCTCTACCTGCTCCCTGTCTCCATCTCTTAAGTTCTTGTCCTGCCTACCCCACCATTTACTTGCCAACCTCCCTTACTCAAAAGGTACGTTGAGTGGGGGAGGTTGGCAAGCGCGCCAGCGTGGTGGGGTAGGCAGGACAAGGGTAAACGGAGCGGAATGTTTCGTTTACCTATTCGCTCTCGATGAATAGTTAAACGAAGGGGCGTCGAACTTTCGGACGTCTCGGGAACTGTGCGTGCATTGCGGCGATCGCTGCCTGAATCTCGTCCTCCTGCGCATCGAGTCGAGCACGCCGCTCCTCCTCTGCCGCGCGTCGAGCAGCATTCTCAGCGGCATGCTCTGCACGCTCGAGTGCTGCACGCTTCTGCGGCGCCAGATCGGTCTTACCGATCGCACGCTGAATCAGCCAGAAGAACCAATCCAGACCATCACGCATCGCGCCCGGATCCGGTTCCGTGATCCTCGCTTCCGCCCGGTACGTCGACACTCGCTCAAGGACTTGCTGCACCGTCCAGCCCCGTTCGATCAACCGGTGCCGCTCGATCGCCTCGCACACATGTCCGATGTGCCGACCTCCCGTCCAGACCACTTCGACACCGTGACCGGGCACGGCCACAATCGTCCTCTGTGGCTGCTTACTTTTTGTCCACAACAACCGGGGGAGAGCGTTCACGAGGTGACCGGCGAACCTTGCCACCTCAGATCGGTGGCGACGCTGGGTACGGCCAGATTTCACACCTTCATCAAAAGCCGGGCGGGGCGAAGCCCCGACCTTCCGAGCGCGCAAAGCGCGCTTTGGTGAGTTCTTCTTAACTGGAGATGTTTCGTTAACTTTCCCGGAGAGAGGTAGGGGGGTGCCATACACAGAATGGGGGATCGTTAGTGCCCTCGTCGAGGCCACCGCTCTCTGCTGAACCGCTCCGAGCTGCCGCGCCTGGTGTAGCTCATCCATGCTCAACCGATTACGGCCCCGCGCACACTCGACCAGGAGCCCCAGCCGCGACAAGAACCGCACGATCCGCTTCACCGTGGCTTCGGCATACCCGATCGCTACAGCCACCGTCTGATGACTCACCGCCACATTGCGCCCAGTACGATGATCCGCGGCCGCCGCCCACACACGGCACGCACGCAACACAGTCGAGCGCCCCGCTACACGCAAACGCCGACGCAGCAGCTCGACCTCCGGCATGCTTAACGCAGCCTCCACAGCATGCACCCAGTGATCTGGCCGGCACGTCGGAATGCTCGCGTAAACGCCCTCCACCGGCTCCAGGACGAGCCCCCGACCAGACGGTCGCCGTGCGCGTTGAGCAGTCGCCAGGCGCGCACCGGAACGCGACACGCGGGAACGATTCGAGACGGCTGTATAGCTGGCCGTCCGTGTTTGGGGTACGATAAAGCCACCTCCCACCAGAGGTACGAAGAAACGACGAAGCCCCGGCTTCTCACCGGTTCTTCGGGAACCGCCTTCATCTGGTCACAGTCGGCAAACTCAGACAGATGAGGCTCAGAGCTTCGAGGCCCGCCCCTGGCGGGCCTCTCTCGTTAAGCGGCGTCGATAGGCAGCTCCCCGTCGTGCAATTCCTGTTCGGGCCATGTCACAGGCAGACCGCGCACGGTCAGCTCCAAGTGCTCAATGAGGTGTTCGAACATGACGGCTGACGACACCGAAGCTTGATCCGCGATCCGATCCAGCTTCTTCTTGGCCTCACGCTCAACGACGTAACCAAGCGGAACTGGGTCAACCAGTGAGCCGCGGGGACGTCTGCGAGGGGCCATGTCACAGAGCGTATTCCTATACCAATGGTTAACGCCACAATGACACGCCAGAGCGGGATCGGACGCTTCTGGGTGACCTATCGCGTGCGCACACCGCACTTCCCCACCAGATCTCGTTGCAAGGGGAGGAGAGGTTGCTCCAGTGAAATCCCAGTTTGGGGCAGGAAATCCACGCAGTTTTATTCTCGTCAGGTATGACAGACATCCTCGATAGTCATCGAGAAGGGGACTCAACAAATGCAACGAGGCACAACACTCCCGCCCATTGCTACTTAAGTGCCACCAAGCGGATCTTTCGCTTCCGGAGAATCGATGCCTTAGCTGATCGGATTGAACGAGATAGCGGCCAGGGAATGATCCTCTCATCAGAAGTACGCGATATTCGATCGGGCACCGTCATGATGATGTCCGATCGGATGCTGATGTGCCGGGGCGCGGAACAGGAGCTGCGGACAGCCATCATCTGCAGTTACGCGCTCAACATGAATGCCGTAGACCGATCCGAGCATAGGCGGCTGAAGCACCTCATCGACCGTGCCGGATGCGACAACCGTCCCGCGGTCGAGCAGTATCAAGCGGTCGCAGTATCGGGCTGCGAGATTCAGATCATGAAGCACGATGATCGTCGTGATCGCCAATTCTCGCACCAGTTCAAGGACTTCGTGCTGGAAGTGGATGTCGAGGTGGTTCGTTGGCTCGTCTAGCAGGAGGTGCGCTGCTTGCTGTGCCAGTGCGCGGGCGATCAGAACGCGCTGCCGCTCACCGCCGGAGAGATCGCTCAGATCGCGATCAGCGAGGTGCTCGGCGCCGACCCGGCGCAGAGCGTCCGCGGCGATCTCGACGTCCCCTATGGACTGCCCCTGCCAGGGACGCAGGTGCGGTGTGCGACCGAGCAGTACGGTATCAGTGACCGACAGCGCCAGTTCGCTTGGCGGCTCCTGGACCACCACCGCGATCTCGCGCGCGACATGCCGGGCGGGTAGATTGCGAAGCGGGGTGCCGCCAACGGTAATTTCGCCACGCTGCGGTCTGAGCGCACCATAGAGCGTGCGCAGGAGCGTCGTCTTCCCGCTGCCGTTGGGGCCGATTAGCCCAACCACCTCGCCTTGCACAGCGGACGCCGAAACGTCATGAAGCACGTCCGTCACGCCGAAAGAGTGACTGACTCCCCTGGCAGCGATCATGATCCTGTTGCGAACCGGTCAACGATCCGCTCGAGGCCGTCGACGGAGAGCGGCGTCGGCGGTTCCGTAAAGTTGAACAGCTGTAGGAGCACCTCACCGTCCCGTAGGGCGTGTAGCGCTCCTGCCCCCGGGTGGTTCTTGATCTCTTCGAGTGCGCCAGTCTGGTTGCCTTGATGGAGGACGATCAGCACCTCAGGATTTCGATTGATGAGCTCTTCGATATTGACCTCAAACACGCGTTCGGAGGAGTCACCGAAGACGTTTGTCAGACCGGCAGCCTCCAGTTGAGGCTGTGACATCGAAGCACGGCCATAAGCGTAGAGCGGGCCACCACCGACGGACGGGTAGAGGACAGCCGCCGTCCGCTTTGGAGCATCGGCCGTGGCTATCTTGACCTCAGCGACACGCTGCGCCAGGCTGGACACGAGCTGCTCGGCCTGGTCATAACGGTCGAAGATTCTCCCGTACATGCGAATCTGGTCGTACAGCGATTCAAAGGAGGGGTTTTCAACCCCGTTCGGACAGAACACGGGTTGGATGAGCGTGTTTGCCCCGCCGTCGTGAAGACCCTCTCGGGTGAGTCCCTCAGGTAGGCCCAGAACGAGGTCGGGCGCTTGTGCGAGCACAACCTCCGCGCTGATTACCAGATGTCCGGAGGTGTCAATATCCTCTGAGAGCATCTCTATATCGTCGAGTCGGGCGGTGAGATCGCTGTCATAGTACCCGCCGGGGAAGCTACCGGCGCGGGTGACCACCCGATCGAGCACCCCGAGTCCTTCAAGTATCGTGACGGACGCCGATTCGAGGAGAATGACACGTTGCGGCGCCTGGTCAAAGATGACCTCCTCCCCGCAGTTTTCGACTGTCAGGGGGTACTTCGTGCCGCCAGCATGAGATTCGGGCGACGCGGTAGACGCGACTGGTGTCGAGCCGCATCCGCTCAGTATCAGCGCAAGCGTCAAGGCAGTGGCGCTGAAGGAGAAGCGGAGGGGCATGCAGGCCATGTGAAGGTCCTTTCGAGTCAGGAACGGTTCGCACGCATCCGGCGTACGAGGATGAGGAGGAACGGTGCACCGACCATCGCGGTGAGGATGCCGATCGGTAGCTCGCGAGGTTGCATAAGCGTGCGGGCGAGGCCGTCGGCCCAAATCAGGAACAGACCGCCGAGGCAGGCGGCGACCGGAAGCATCCGCCGATGCAACGTGCCGACGAGCCGGCGTGCTAAGTGAGGGACGACGAGCCCTATGAAACCGATTGCACCAGAGGCTGCAACCAGCACCCCCGTGCACAGCGAAACAGCGACAAGCAAAGCGATGCGAGTGCGACCGGGAGACACACCGAGAGTCAGTGCCGTCTCGTCGCCATTCATCAGTGCGTCGAGGCGACGTCCGTTCGCCATCAGCACCCAGCCGGTTAGGGGCACGACCACGAGGGAGATAGCGAGAACGACATCCCATCTCGCGAGGTTCAACGAACCCAGCAGCCAGAACATCACCGAACGTGACCCCTCGGCCGAATCTGAAGCGAAGACGAGGAAGCTTGTCACCGCCGAGAGAGCGTACCCGACCGCGATACCCGACAGTAGTAGCCGCAGCGAGCTGACTCGTCCGCCGGCCCGCGCAATAAAGAAGACGAGCAGCGACGCCGCGAGGGCTCCGAGGAAGGCGCTGACCGGCAGCGCGTACTGTCCGAAAACGGCACCAAAGCCGAAGAGGATCGCTCCAGCCGCACCCGTCGACGCACCGCCGGAGATGCCGAGGATGTAAGGATCGGCGAGCATATTGCGCACCATTGCCTGGAGGGCCGCACCGCTCAGCGCAAGGCCGGCACCGACTGCGACGCCGAGCAGGACGCGAGGGACACGGACATTCCAGACGATCGCTTCCTCCGATGCAGCCCAGGTCACCTCGGAGGGCAGGAGGAGCCGGTTCGCGACGATCCGAAAAATCACGTCGGGCGATATCGGCACGGGGCCGATGCCGATGGTTAGAATCGCGGACAACACAAGCGCGCCCCCCAGCCCAACCGTCCAAATGGTACTTCGCCGGGTGGAAATGTGCACGGCGGCAGCGAAGGCGGAGACCCCGCTCGGTTGGTGCCGCGCAGTCAATGTCATGGGCAGCTCAAGCAGCACGCTACGTATGGCATCGGATCTTCCTCATCTAGTGCATGGTGGCACGGTTGCTGTCGCGAAAGTAGTGGTGTAACCGGTACCAGTGGTGTTACTGTAACCGGTACCAGCACCCAACTGTAACCGGTACCAATTGACTCGTCCAGGTTCCTATCCGATGAGATTGCGCTCGTCAGCGGCATGACCCTTCTGGCCGACTCTGATGTGAGCAGGCCGGAAAACAAAGGCAGTCAGACTGCGGAGAGACGGCGAGTGAGAATGAATCAGGGAGGCCGTGTGAGCAGCGGCGAGAACGGCGATCAGGGTGTCGTGCTTCCACGGGATACGCCTAAACACCCCCGTAAAGATGGCCGCGGATCTCCACGCGCAACAATCCGGGATGTTGCAGCGAGGGCAGGAGTCTCGAGCGCGACCGTCTCACGGGTACTGAACGGTGCAGGGTTGGGAAAAGTCAGTGAGAACGCCCTGGCCCGGGTCACGAAGGCGATCGAGGACTTGAGATTCGAGCCGAGCCCCGCCGCACGCGCGTTGGCGACGCGCCGGTCGCGTACGATCGGCATTCTCACGCTCACCGAGATTTTCAGCCCTGCAATGCTGTCGTTCGAGCTTCAACGCGCCGCACAGGACGCGGGATACAACGTCTCAGTTGCAACCATTACTTCACCAGACGCCGAGGTAGTCACGACGACGGCCTTCCATGTGTTCCGAGAGGTCGAAGGCCTCATCGCGCTGGCGCCGACCCACGACAGCAAGCAAATTCTCGATGCAGTGGGCGTGGACGTCCCCACCGTAGTCGTTGAAGGCACCGGTGGCGAGGGCACCTCCTCGATCTCGATGGATCAGAAGGGCGGGGCGATCCTGGCTACCGAGCACCTGATTGCTCAGGGCGCGCGGACCATTCGGCACGTCGCCGGTCCTGAAGCATGGCCAGTGAGTCAGGCACGTCTGACAGGCTGGCGGGAGGCATTGGCGCGTCACGATCTTCCGGAGGCGCCGGTTGTCCGTGGTGACTGGACTTCGGCTTCCGGCTACCGTGCAGGCATCGATCTTCTGAAGAGTGGCAGGTTCGACGCTGTCTTCGTCGCCAACGACCACATGGCGCTCGGCGTCATGTCCGCGCTCCATGACGCCGGTGTCAGCGTGCCAGGAGAAGTACTTGTCGTCGGATTCGACGATCTTCAGGATTCGCCGTACCTCACCCCGAAGCTGACGACGGTCCGGCAAGACTACCGACACCTTGGTCAACAAGCGGTAAACGATCTCGTCGGGCTGCTCGACGGACGGTCGCGCGACGAAATCCACCGGGTGCTGCCAGTCCATCTGGTGGTTCGAGAAAGCTCTACACGCGAGCGGAAAGAGAAGTGAGAGAGATGGAGACGATTTCGAGCACGTTCGGCTGGGAAACGGATCCCGAGCTTGCAGATCAGCTGCACAAGATGGAGCACGACGGGCATGTCGAGCGGATCTATCTAGGCGAGACGCTAATCGGACGACGACGTTTTCGTGCCACGAGCGACCGCGGGAACGAGTACGGAATTATCTTAGACGGCGATCCAGCGAGGATCGATGGAAGAGTGCTCATTCTGGAGCCGGACCGCGCCGTCGTCCTGCATCAGGGAGAGCCTGAGACGCTCACGCTCCGCGCCACCGATATCGAAGCAGGGATACAGCTCGGCTGGCACGCAGGCCACTTGCACTGGCGGGTGAGATTCGACGGCGACCTTGTAGTGGTTCTCCTCGATGGACCAGCGGAGGACTACCTCGCACGAATCTCGCCGTACGTGACGGCGGGGCAGATCGCCATCGTGTCGTCATGACCCTGAGACATCGTTCATTGCTTGTCGGGCTTCTTCACTCCGACAGTGCGATGCCATCCGGCTCTTTCGCGTTCTCCTGGGGTTTGGAAGAGCTTTACGACGATGAGGTGCTAAGCGATAAGGAACGCTTCAGTGATGTGCTCGAATGGTATTTAGTCACCCGTTGGGCTTCATTCGACCGCTTCTTCGTTCATCACAGTTTCCTCGCTTCACCAGAACGGCGACGAGAACTGGACCTGTGGTGCACCGCGGCGAGCACGGGCGCGGCCGGACGTGAAAGCAGCGTACGGGCGGGCAGAGCGTTGCTCCTGGCATGGTCTCGTATGGGATTGACAAGGGCCGCCGACTTCACGCAGCTGATCCACGCGGGCGAGGTCCATGGCAACCTCCCCATTGTGCAGGGATTGATCTATGCAGAATGCGGTATGGATCAATCCATGGCCGCGGGCGTGAGCGGGTGGACCTTTCTAAGCAACCTGGCCTCAGCCGCCGTGCGAATGGGGCATGTCAGCGCACTTGCTTCCCAAAAGGCACTGATCGATACGCTCGACGGCTTGGCTGAGCTCCTTGACTCTCCGATTCCAGAGACTCCTACCTCCTGGGGCGTTATTCAGGACATCGCCATGGAACGACACGCCCTCCGAACATCTCGGCTCTTCGCCTCTTAGGAGAACACATGAACCTAACACCCACAGAAATCGACCGCCTGACCATCTTCTCGGCCGCGGAGTTCGCTCGCCGCAATCGACGCCTCGGCATCCGCCTGAGCCATCCCGAGGCTGTGGCATTGCTCACAGACGAGGCCATGACGATGGCTCGTCAGGGACTCGCTTACGACGAGATCCGGGATCTCTCCTATCAACTACTCACGGACGACGACGTCGAAAGCGGCGTCCGGTCGATGGTCAAGAAGGTTCTGGTCGAACTAGCGATGGCAGAGGGAACAAAGTTGCTCGCACTGCTCGACCCGATTCTGCCTATAGGAGCCGACCCCGAGATCCAGCCGGGTGAGGTCATCTCCGCATCCCCTGAGATCGAAGTCATAGTGGATTCTCCCGCGGTCGAGCTAGAGGTAGTCAACCTCGGTGACAGGGATATCCAAGTTCGCAGCCACACACACTTCTTCGAGGTCAATCGGGCTCTTCATTTTGCTCGCGAGGCCGCGTTCGGCCGACGCCTCGCGGTGCCAGCTGGTTCTGGGGTTCGGTTTGAGCCGGGTATCCCACAGCGCGTTTCGCTGATCGAATTACGCGGAACTCGCGATGTACGGGGCTTCGCCGACCTGACCGATGGTTCGGTGGATGACAGCGAGGTTCGGCGCGAGGCAATGGCTCGCGCCGAGCGAAACGGATATATAAGGACGGAACGATCCAATGATTTCGATTGACTCGGCCCAGTACGTCTCAATGTATGGGCCCACCAGAAACGATCTGATCCGCCTAGGTGATACCTCTCTGTTCGCCGAGATCGAGCATGACTATACCTCTCGCGGTGACGAGATTATCTTGGGCGGCGGGAAAACCCTCCGAGACGGCGAGGGGATAGCTGGCGAGTACACGTACGAGGACGGATGCTTGGATGTCGTCATCACCGGCGCCACCGTGATTGACGCGGTGGCTGGGATCGTCAAGGGCGATATCGGCATCCGCGACGGTCTGATCGTCGGAATCGGTCGGGCCGGCAATCCACGGACAATGACCGGCGTCGACCCGCATCTCGTGATCGGAAACTCGACATCGATCATCGCGGGCGATGCGGTCATCGTCACCGCGGGAGCAGTCGAGGCCCATGCCCACATCCAGTCGCAGGAGCAGGCTGCGCAGGCGATGGCTGGCGGTACGACGACCCTGATCGGGTCCGGATCACCCGCCTACGTCATGGACACCGGCGGCGGGACGCGCCCAAGCATGGGGATGTTTCTGCGCTCGACCAGCGGCACGCCGGTGAACTTTGGCATCCTCGGGCGAGGGAGCTCCAACCCCAGGGCTGTCGTCGCGTCGGTTGCGGGAGGCGCGATGTCGGTTAAGGTCCATGAAGACTTCGGTGCATCGCCTGCCGTAATCGATGGTTCGCTCCGCGCAGCCGACCAGCACGACTTCTCGGTGCATCTGCACACGGACTCCATCAACGAGTTCGGCTTTGCGGAGGACACGATGAAGACCATCGCCGGCCGCACAATCCACATGTACCACGTCGAAGGAGCGGGTGGCGGTCACGCCCCTGATCTGCTGCGCGTGTGCTCCTACCCGAATGTCATCCCCTCGTCCACGAACCCGACCAACCCCTACACCCCCGCATCGCTTGACGAGGGGCTTCCGATGGCGATGCTCGGTCACAATCTGCGGTTTGACTCGGCGGTCGACGTTGCCTTCGGTGAGGCGCGCATCCGTGCGCAGTCCATGGCGGCGGAGGACTATCTGCATGACATTGGCGCGATCTCAATCTTCGCGACCGATACGCAAGGCATGGGGCGACTAGCGGAGAACGTCGCGAACTGCTGGCAGCTGGCTAGCGTCATGAAGGACCGTCATGGGCGTCTGCCGGAGGAACGAGGACGCGGTGACAACGAGCGCATCAAGCGGTATATCGCGAAACTAACCATCAACCCGGCTATCGGGGCGGGTATCCAGGACCACGTCGGATCGATCGAGGCAGGGAAATTCGCAGACCTAGTCCTGTGGCCCCGTGAATCGTTCGGAATCAAGCCGATCGGGGTCATGAAGCGAGGTTTTATGGCGTGGGCTGCACTGGGTGACGCCAACGGTAGCCTGCCGACGTCGGAGCCGGTCGTGCAACGACCGAACCTCGGAGCCTTCGGAGAAGCCGCCGCCCTCCTGGGCGCGGTGTTCGTTTCCCAGGTTGCAATTGACGACGGTCTGGTCGAACGCCTTCGAATGAAGAAGCCAATCATCACGATCCAGAGCACCCGTGAACTCACCAAAAGAGACATGGTACGAAACGACGCCCTGCCTGAGATCGAGGTAGACCCCCGCACCTTCCTGGTGCGGGTCAACGGTGAAGAAATCGTCCCGGAAGCCGCGAATCATGTTCCGCTCTCGAGACGCTATCTGCTGAGGTAGAAGGAGACGACACATGAATGGACTTCCTGCGGCGAGAGTCGGAATCGGAGGCCCAGTGGGATCGGGTAAGACTGCGTTGGTAGAAAGCCTGATACCCGAGCTACAACGCCGTGGCCTATCGGTCGCAGTCGTCACCAATGACCTGGTGACTGACGAGGACGCGCGCCGGGTGAGAGCATCTGGCATCATCGATCCCGCTCGGGTGGCGGCCGTCGAGGCCGGTGCCTGCCCCCACACCGTCATCCGCGAGGATCCCACGCACAACATGGCGGCCATGGATCAGCTCTCGGAGAGTTTTCCTGACCTGGACATCGTGCTACTCGAGAGTGGCGGTGACAATCTCGCCTCGACTTTCTCGGCAGATCTCGTCGACTATTGGATGTTCGTCATCGACGTCGCCGGAGGTGGTGACATCCCGCGCAAGCGTGGGCCTGGCGTTCTGCGCTGCGACCTGCTGATTGTCAATAAGAAAGATCTTGCGCCATACGTTGGCGTCGACATCGCGCAAATGGAGCGGGAAGCGCTCGAAGTGCGTAAAGACCGGCCAGTAATAATGACGTCGTGCCGCGAGGCGGTCGGAATAGACCAGATCGCAGACCATCTGTGCGAGAACGTCCTTTTCCGCTGATATGCAGCCATACGTGCGACTGGAGTTCACTTCTCTGAACGGGCAGACCCATCTGATCAGACGCAAGTTCAGATGGCCGTTCTTCGTAGGACGTCAGTTACGTTCGCCCGAAGCGCCAGCGGCGTCGATCACCACGGTTCAGAGTGCGTCAAGCACGCTGAACGCCGGCGACAGCACGCAAGCGGCGTTCGTGGTGGGTGACGACGCACATGCGATCCTTCGCACTCAGGGCGCACCGTCTGTGCACCGTTCTCGGGACGGGACGAAGATCGTAGAGTCGACGGAAATTATCGTCGGTGCGCGGGGGGTAGCCGAGGTCGTTGCCGAACCACGCGTGCTGTTTCCTGGATCGCGGTACGAACAGAAGACTTCTATCCAAGTACAAGCGGGCGCGCACGTTCTCTTCGCGGAGGGGGTAGTCGCTCTCCGCGGAGAATCGGGGGAGACGTTCACTGAGTACGCGAGCGAGACCCGCGTATCACGGGATGGCACGCTGCTCATGCGCGACGCCACCGCGACGGGGCCGTGGGATGCAATGCCCAGTCGCGTCAGCACCCTCAGCGCCGTGGGCCAAATCGTCGTGATCACTGAGGATAGCCATGTGCTACCTGCCATCGGACGGGACCGTAGCGACGAAAACCGGTATATCGCGTCTTCGCTGCTACCAAACAATGCCGGTGTGATGGTGCGTGTGGCCGCGACGAACGGCCTGCACCTGCGCCAGTCGCTCGGCGAGCTAGCAGCCGTCATGAGAGCAGCGCTAATTGGGCGCTAAGCAGTCAGCTCGCGCCCGGTCACATCTTGATTACGGTGCTCTCTGATACTTGCGCAAGACCGTGCGCAACGACTTGACTTTGTTGCGCAACGACCCTTATCGTCAGGGAAAGACCCCGTACGAAGGAAGAAAAAATGGCACAGATCGCCCAGATTCCCGAGCCCCACATCGGCCTGCCCACGACGCGACCCGAGGTTCCGGTCACGAGGTTCCTGGAGCGTCGCGCATCCGCGGTGGAGGCGATGACCCGCTCTAACCTGGACGCACTCGTTATTTACGGTGATCGAGAGCACGGCGGCGACCTGCACTACCTCACCGGCGTCGACCCTCGGTTCGAGGAGGGCATCTTCGTTCTTACCCGCGACGGTGAGGGCACCATCCTGCTCGGCAATGAGAACCTCGGCTATGCGCCGCACCCCGACCTGGGAATCCGTGTCGAGCTCTACCAAGAGCTGAGCCCCCAGGGACAGTTCCGCCACCGTCCCGTGCAGCTCTCAGATCTCCTCGGCTCCGCCGGGTTGGCATCCGGAGCAAAGACCGGCGTCGTGGGCGCGAAGAACTTCAGCGCAGGATTCATCGCCGACCCCGCGAAGGCATTCGGCATCCCGTCTTACATCGTCGACACCCTCCGCGCTCTCGTCGGCGAAGAGAACCTCGTCAATGCGCAGGATCTTTTCGTTGATCCCGAGCACGGGCTTCGTAGCATCAACACTGCACACGAGATTGCCGAGGCCGAGTACGCCGCGAGCTTCAACAGCGCGAGTGTGAACGCTGTGCTGAAGGCGCTCACGCTCGGCATCCGCGCTGACGAGTTGGCGATGAACCTCTTTGATGGAGGTATCGCTCATTCGGTGCACTTCATGGTGAACTTCGGCTCGAAAACCGCGCGTGGACTCTCCTCGCCGTCGGACCAGCGGGTCGAGCTCGGCGACGCGTACCAGATCGCACAAGGTCTACGCGGCTCGTTGACCTGCCGCTCTGGCATGGTTGCTCACTCCGCCGCCGACCTCTCTGCTGAAACGGGCGCGTTCTACGACGCAGTTGTGCGGAACTACTTCGACACGATGCTCTCCTGGTACGGTGCGGTCCGAGTCGGCACGACCGGAGGAGACGTGTTCGCCGCCGCAGACCGGACCCGTGATCCTGAGCTTTTCGACTTCGCGCTGAACCCGGGTCACACGCTCGGTTTCGAGGAGTGGATGCATTCACCGTTCGTTGAAGGCAACACCGCAACATTGCGCAGCGGCTTGCTTCTCCAGGGCGACATTATCCCGGCAGGGAAGGGTCCGCACGTTGGAGTTAACGTCGAAGATGGGATCGCACTTGCCGACCACGACCTTCAGCAGCAGATCGCCCAGCTGTACCCGGAGACCTGGGAGCGCATCGGACAGCGTCGTGACTATCTTCGCGAGGTGATCGGAGCAGAACTCGATTCATCTGTCCTGCCGCTCAGCAACACCCCGCTCTGGCACGCACCATATGCGCTTGACCGGTCGCGTGCACTGACCGCATAACCCGCGGGCACATGCCGGCGCCTGTGACCCCACCACCACCACCACCACCACCACCAATGAATGCAATGGAGCAAAAACATGAACACGATCACGCAACTCTTTTCATCCGTCCGTGATAGCAGCGGGAAATCGCCCCACCGGCGCCGGGGGTTGGCGGCGGTTCCGCTCGCAGCAGCCTTAGTGTTCAGTCTCGTAGCATGCAGCTCTACAACACCGGCAGGGGAGGAAGATTCGAGCGCGTCGACAGGCGACGGCGGTGACGGAGTCCGTGTCGCTTTTGTGTCGCAGATCGAGGGTATCCCCGTCTTTGAGGCGTTCAACCGCGGCGCGACCGCCGAAGCGGAGCGACTGGGCATCACGTACACGCAGGGCGGCCCGGCCACGGTAGATGCCACGGAGCAGCTAAGAATCTTCGACAGCTTCGTGCAGCAGGGCTACGACGCCGTCTCCGTCTCAGCCCTCGACCCCGCTTCCCTCGATCCCGCTATCTCAACTGCGCGCAAGAAGGGGACGGTCGTGATCACTTCGGACAGCGACGCCCCTGACAGCGAGCGCCAGGTGATGGTCCAGCCTGCGAGCTTCGACGCGGTCGGTAAGGCCCTTGTCGACCAAATGGTCGAGGCGATCGGCACGGAGGAGGGTCAGTTTGCGATAATCTCGGGTGCTCCAGATTCGCCGAACATGAACGGTTGGATCGACGCTATCGACACTTACATCGGGGAGAACTATCCTGATCTCGAACTGGTAGGCGGTGTCCGATATACCTCTGACACGGCCACCGCACTGAAGGAGACCCAGGACGTCCTGACCGCGTTCCCGGATGTCGATGGAGTGTTCTCCATTCCTTCCAGCGCACTCCCCGGCGTCGCACAGGCCGTAGAGACCTCCGGCAAGTCGGGCGTCGTGCAGGTCGTAGCCTCCACGAGCCCGGCGACAGCACGCAAGTTCCTCGAGAGCGGCACGGTTTACTCAACCGTGCTCTGGGACATGCTCGATCTTGGTGCTCTGACCGTCTGGGCGATGAACGAGCTCATCGAAGGTCGGGAGTTCCAGGCTGAGCAGAATGTTCCCGGCCTGGACAACCCAGTCACCTACGACGCAGAAACCAAGGAGCTCTTCCTCGGTCCGGCAGCCGTGTTCACGAAGGAGAACATGGATGATTACGACTTCTGATTCTCCTTTCGCGAAGCTAGAAAATCAGAATCGGTAACTGGAGGAAGAGAATGGCTCCTAATCGTCTAGAGATTCATGGAATCTCTAAGCGCTTCGGCGTAACCGTCGCTCTGGACGGCGTCTCCTTCACGCTGAAGGCGGGCGAGCGCCTGGCCGTGCTCGGCGAGAACGGCGCGGGAAAGTCCACCCTAATTAAGGCGATCGCCGGTGTACATTCGCCGGATGTCGGTAGCCTTCGGCTGAACGGCGAGGAATATGATCCCAAGTCGCCGGCCGAGGCGCTGGCGTCAGGGGTGAGCATTGTCTACCAGGAGCCGTCCTTCTTCCCGAGGATGTCGGTGCTGGAGAATCTCTTTGTAGGCCGTGAGCTCTCCAACGCACTCGGCGTACTTAGCTGGCGTCAGGTGCGCAGTCGGGCTGAAGAGCTGTTCCAGAGACTGGGATTCTCGACGGATCTTCTCGATCGTGAGATGGGGGGGCTGCGGCTCGCCGAACAGCAACTCGTGCTCATCGCGCGAGCGGTGGACATCAAAGCCCAGGTCTTGATCCTGGATGAGCCCACGTCGATCCTTACGAATGCCGAGGCATTGCGACTGTTCGATGTCGTGCGCAATCTGGCGGAGCAGGGCGTGAGTGTGCTCTACATTACACACCGGTTCGACGAGCTCCCTCTGGTGGCCGATCGGCTGATTGTGCTGCGGGATGGCCAATTTGTTGGGGAGCTACCCGTGTCTGCACATCACGACGAGATTATGACGCTGATGATGGGCAGGGAGATCGATAGCTCTGTCGAACGATCCCCTGCCCAACCGGGGGAAGAGGTCCTGAACGTCCAGGACTACTCCGTGGGTGAAGTCGTGAAGGACGTGGACCTCTACGTGCGCAAGGGCGAGACCGTCGGCATTTACGGGCTCGTCGGGGCGGGGCGGTCCGAGTTGGCCATGGGCTTGCTCGGACAGCTCCCGTCTACTGGAGGGACGGTCACGCTCAACGGAGCCTCGTTCGTCCCGACATCTCCCGCTCATGCAATCGCCAACGGGATCGCCTACCTACCGGAAGACCGCAAGACGCAGGGCATTTTCCCGTACATGAGCGTCGGCACGAACCTGACCGCTTCGGTCTTGCCGCGACTGACGCGCGCCTTTGACGTTGTTCGGCGTTCCGAAGAGCGTCAGCTCATCAGGGGATGGATCGATCGTCTGCGGATCAAGGCATCTCGGCCATCCGCCTACATCACTTCTCTGTCCGGTGGGCACCAGCAGAAGGTGCTCCTCGCCCGTCAGCTGTCCGTCGAGCCGACCATGCTGATCCTGGATGAGCCGACGCGAGGAATCGACGTCGCGACAAAGGTCGATGTGCAACGCATGATCATCGAGTTGGCCCGCGGCGGAATGGGAGTCCTGGTGATCTCTAGCGAGCTGCCAGAGCTTCTCGCTGTCTCTGACCGTATTCACGTGATGCGCGAAGGACGCATGGTCGCACACCTGACAGATGACCAGATGACAGAGGAACGGGTGCTGCGCGCCGCGGTAGGAGTGAACCATGATGTCTGAGCAGACAGAGCTAACCGTGAAACACGGGTTTTCCTCGGTAAACGTCACCCTCACGCGCTTCCTCCGGCAGGGATTGGTGCCAATTCTGCTATTGGCAGAACTGGTTTTCTTCGCGATAGCCGCACCTGGCTTCCTCGCGCCAAACAATCTCGCGAACATCCTCGTCAACGCAGCTGACATCGGTCTCGTCGCCGCGGGTGTCACCCTGGTGGTCTTGGTCGGGGGGATTGACGTCTCCGTCGGCAACATGGTTGGGGTCGTCGCTTGGGTGGCAGTGAGCCTCACCACAAGCGGAATGCCGATCGTGGTCGTCGTCCCAGCCGCGGTGCTGCTGGGTGCCATTCTTGGCGCTATCAACGGCTCGCTCGTCGCACTCGGCAAGGTTCCGGCAATCATCGCAACCCTCGGTATGGCGGCGATCTACCGCATGGTCCTCTTCCTGCTTTGGGACAAGACGGACCTGTTCACTGGCCCGCTCATCAGCTGGCTCGGGCCGCTCGCAAGAGTAGGGCCGATACCCAACGCCGCGCTGCTCACCCTCGGGGTCTTTATACTGCTTGCCTGGGTGCTTCGCTACACAGTGTTCGGGCGACGGATCTATGCCATCGGAAATGACCCGGAGAGCGCCCGACTGCTCGGTGTACCGGTCGCCAGGACGATTCTGTTCGCTTACATTATCGTCGGCGTGCTCGTCGGCCTGGCAGCCATCGTGTACGCCGGACGCCTCGGCGTCGTGCAGTCGAATGCGGGCAATGATCTAACGCTGCCCGCTATCGCAGCCGTGTTGCTCGGTGGGACCAGCATCTTGGGCGGCTCTGGTGGCGTCCTTAAGACGCTGACCGGGCTGGCCTTCATCGTAGTGCTGCAGAACGGCATCGTCCTGTTGGGCGTGCCGTCGCTGCTCAGCGGTGTAATGGTCGGATCCGCACTGATCATCGCCGTTGCCACGGATGTCCTCACACGACGGGTGCTGGACGCAAAGCGAAGGATCTCCCTATGAAAACGACAACATCAATCACAATCACCCCCACGTTGCGTCAAATCTCGTGGTCTGACCGCCGTGTTGTGCTCGCGGTGTTGTTGGTGATCGTCAGCATTGTGATGAGCCTGCTTTCCCCATACTTTCTCCGCGTAGACAACCTCCTCTCTATGACGCAATTCGGCGCCGTGGTCGGGTTGCTCGCGTTGGGGCAGGCCATGGTTATCCTCGGAGGCGAAGGTGGTATCGACCTATCAGTCGGCTCGACGATGAGCTTGTCAGGCGTCGTCATGGGACTCGTCGCCCAGGGCACTGGCGTGAGTCCGTGGATCGCGGCGCTCTTCGCGCTGCTTTCTGGGCTCGCGCTCGGCGCGCTAAACGGTTTCCTCGTAACGGTGATTCGGATACCGGCGCTGATCTCTACCCTCGGCACACTTTTCCTATATAGCTCGCTTGCGATGGTCCTCACCGGGGGCGGACAGACGGGCGGAATGGACCGGGACGGCTTCCGGTTCCTGGGCAACAGCACCGTGCTGGGAGTTCCCACCCAAGTTATTCTGGTTCTCATCCCTTGCTACCTGATCGTGGGGGCGGTCTTCGCGTACACGCGCTATGGTCGGCGCATCTACCAGGTCGGCAACAATGATCTCGCCGCTGCTCTCGTCGGCATTAACGTCGTGCGACTGCGCTTTTCGCTTTACTGCTGGAGCGGGGTGCTCGCCGCCGTCGCCGCCGTGGTTAGCAACTCGTGGCTACTCACGGCCCGTCCCGCTGCGGGTCTAAACCTCGAGTTGCAGGCGGTCACAATCGCTGTGCTGGGCGGGATCCACATCTTCGGCGGCCGCGGAAGCCTGGGCGGTGTCGCACTCGCTGTACTTCTCGTGGTTGTACTGAACTCGGGACTGCAACTGGCGGGTCTCTCGCAGACCATCCAGGCTGGCGTTCTCGGAGCGTTGCTCGTCATCTCCGCACTTCTGTCCGGCTTCACAGGGTTCCGCCCGAAGCGGGCGAGCTCGAGAGGT
This sequence comes from Microbacterium sp., assembly GCF_048259935.1. GTDB lineage: Bacteria > Actinomycetota > Actinomycetes > Actinomycetales > Microbacteriaceae > Microbacterium. The sequence continues at coordinate 33,623 of NZ_JBLXHF010000009.1, forward strand.
CCCAGCAACAATGCGAAGTGACGCCGCCCGTTCCGAATCCCGGGCAATGGATGTGCTCGCTGTGGGCGATGCGAGCGTGGACTACTTCATTCAGGTTCCCCATATCGCTCGCGCGGACGACAAGGCGATTGGAAGGTTGCTTGGCGTGCACGGGGGAGGCATGAGCGCCAATCTGAGTGCCGCGGTGGCCTACGTGGGTGCACGCTCCGGACTCATTACGACATATGGTTCAGACAGTGCGAGCGTCGCGCAGATCGAGGAGCTGCGAGCCTTAGGCGTGGACACATCCCGGAGCATCCGCGGATCGGATGGGGCGAGCTGGTTCTGTTTTGTCCAGCTAGACAAGACCGGAGAAAAGGCCCTTGTAGGGGCGGAGACGGATATGAAGGTCCCAGAGGCGCGGGATATCACAGAAGCCGCCCTGGGCTCGGCCAGAGTGGTTGTGCCCTTGGCAGACGACCTCACTTGGGCACTCGACATCGCAGTCCGCGCTCGAGAAGCTGGGGCTCTGGTGGCAATCGACATCGAGCCCGCTTCGGCACGCTCGGATCGGGAAACGATGGAAGCACTGGTTGGGATGAGCTCAATAGTTTTCGCCAATCGTGCCACCGTCGACCAGGTCGCCAATGGCGACTTCACACGGTGCGCCGAAGAATTCCGGGGACTCGGTTCAGACGTAGTGGTACTCACGGACGGTAGTCGCGGTGCGCACTGCTATGCCTCGTCGGGTTCGTGGTCTGCCCGTACACAGGTCGAGCAGGTTGCCGACACCACCGGCGCCGGAGATGCACTGGCGGGCGCTTTTCTCGGCTCTTGGGCCGGGGGGAGCGATCTGCCGTCGAGTCTTCTAGCGGGTGTGGCGGCTTCTTCGCTCTGCGTAGAGCATGTGGGCGCTCGATCGTACACGCGCGCCACCCCGGCTAACAGTTCCCTTTATGCGCGACGCCTTCAGGGCGTTCAACTCTCACAGGAGGTCACCCCATGAAACTGCTCGAAAGAATCCACGGAAGCCTCGCGGCGGCCTGCATCGCCGACGCACTCGGCGCGCCTACCGAGGAGTGGTCCATCTCCGAGATCCCCGAGTTATTCGGTGGTCGTGTCGAGAACTTCCATGCTCCGCTGCCGGATGCGCCGTACGCCAAAGGCAGGGCAGCTGGGCAGATCACGGACGACTCCAGCCAGATGCTCCTTCTCGCCGAAGCTTTGGCGGATCACGGTGGTGAGGTGAGCCCTGAGGTCATGAGTGAGTTGCTCATCCGCTGGTCAGGCAATCCTGCCTACTATCCCCATTTTGCTGGTCCCACGACGCGCGCGGCGATCGATCGCCTCAAGGCAGGGGACGACCCTTGGGTCGTGGGGCGGGAAGGTGCCACCATGAACGTCGGGGCGAGCAACGGCGGGGCGATGCGGGTCGCGCCGGTTGGGCTCGTCCACCCGGGTGACATCGAGGGCGCGGTCCGCGCCGCACATCTCACTTGCGTGCCGAGCCACAATACCAACATCGGCGTCTCCGGTGCGGCCGCGATCGCTGCCGCGGTGGCGTGGGCGTGCGTTGACGGGGCGACGGTCGTCGATGTGGTGCGCGCCGCCAGACACGGCGCGGAACTAGGAGAGGAACTCGGCGCACGCGAAGGTCGGCGCGTACCGGGACCTTCGGTATCTCGTCGCATCGACATCGCCGTATCTCTCGCTGCGCGCTCCCGTACCCTCGACGATGCGATCCGTGACATCTCGGACATCGTGGGCACCGGCCTCCCGGCAGCCGAAGCCTGCCCCGCAGCGATTGGTTTCTTCGTGGCTGCCCAGGGGGATCCGCGTCTGACCGCCATCGCAGCGGCAAACGCCGGTGGCGACTCCGATACGATCGGCTGTATGGCCGCCGCGATTGCAGGTGCATTCGCGGGTCGCGCTAACGTACCTGACGATCTCGTCGCGCAGGTGGAGGAGGCCAACGATCTCCGACTTCTGGAGATCGCGGAGCGGCTGCACTCTGTCGCTCACGTGGGTTGAGTAATACCCGTCCGGACGATACCCAGCGTATTACGGCTATGAGCACCCAAGACGGGTAGAGCTCTGGAGGGGAAATGACATCGTTGCCTGATTCACGCCAAGGACGGGTGAGCTATCACACCGTAGCGGCCGCTGCCGGTGTCTCCGTCTCGACGATATCGCGGTACCTGAGCGGTCATCTCCGTCTGCGCCCGGAGACGGAGGCGCGGGTGCGCTCAGCGATCGAGGACACTGGATTCGTCCCTGCCCCCGTGAAACCCATGCCAGATGGACGGCCCACTGTGGGCATTGTCGTCCCTCGTCTCGGCAACTCATACTACGGACGACTGGCAGAAGGGCTGGTCCGTGCGGCCGAGGATCAGAACTATTCCGCGATCGTCACAAGCACGCTGGATAACCCTCGAAAACAGCTTGACTACGTATACCTCCTTGAGTCCGTCGGTGTGAAGGGATTCCTCTACGCAGGGAACTATCGGACGAACGCCGCGCTGGCCGAGGTCATCGACCAGGGCACCCCCGTGGTGGTCGTAGATGAAGAGGTCAGTGACCTCCCCCCGGTCGACGCCGTGCTTGTGGACGACTACGCCGGTGCCTTTCAAGCGACCACATATCTGTGCGCTCAAGGCCACCGAAACATCGCGTTTGTCGGTGGTCCAGCCAGCCTGCAATCGACCCAGGAGCGGAATAGGGCATTCGCCGACGCCCTCCGACGGTACGACGTGGACCCGGGTGAGCAAGTCACGTTGATGGGTTCTTTTACGGAGGAGTTCGGCGTGGCAGCGATCTCACGAGTCTTCTCCTCGCAGACGCGCACCAGCGCAGTGTTCGCCGCGAGCGACGCCATCGCCCTTGGCGTGTTGAGCGCAGCGAGCAGTCTCGGGATGTCCGTCCCCAACGATTTCTCCGTCGTGGGCTTCGATGACGTCCCGGAATCGCGGCATATCGGATTGACCACCGTGCGCACACCTCTCGACCTCATGGCGAAGAACGCTGTCACAATGCTCGCGGAGCGGATCGACGGTCACAGGACGGCGCCGCGGACACTGCACGTCCCTGTAACGCTGCAGATACGGAAAACTACCCGTTCCCTTGAGTGACGGACCGATATCGCGTGACAGTTTCATGCACGAGTTCAGCCATACCTTCACCAACGGCGAGCGGGCCTCCTCGCCTGAACCGCCGGGATTCAGATCAGTATGAACTCCAGCGTCCGCATAGCGATCCTTGACGCGTGAAGCGTCGTTGACTCGACAACTGCGTGTTCGGGGACGATGCACCCAGGCGGCGCGGCGCATTCGCCGAGTAGAAATGTAAGATGAGTACGGCATCCACTCGAGCCTTGAGTTCAATATCAATCTGCACCTTCATCTATCTGTAAGCGCTATCAACTAGGTGAAGAAGCGAATAGCAATAGAGCCGATAATGTATCTTATGTCAGCTTCGATTCTTGGCATCGCCTCCCCCTCTGAAATATGATGCTTCTCATCAGGGGTTTTTGATCACAATTGCAAGATCGCACCGGTCGTATTCGCCCGGATGCGAGGGATCGTTCAGTGCCTCCTTCGGACTCTGGACGCAGCATTCCGCGCGTGACCGATACCGGCGTTCCGCAGCCCGAGCCTCACAGCGCCATCATCGAAGGAATGGATGAGCTGCTGATCGCGCTCCGCGATCGAGACACAGAAGGCATCAACGACGCAGCTAGCGAACTCGCTAAGGCGGCCGTCGACGTCAATATCGCGTGCAGGTAGTGCAACCGAGAGCGATGGGGACTGCTGCACGAGTAGGTGACATCTGATCTGGCTTGCCCGCGTGGTGGGCCTGGAAGGATGTTGCTGTGCCCAAGCCCTACCCGAGTGAATTCCGTGACGACGTCGTGCGCGTCGCTCAGAACCGCGAGCCCGGAGTCACGATCGAGCAGATCGCGAAAGACTTCGGTGTTCATCCGATGACGCTGCAGAAGTGGCTCCACCGCGCCAAGGTCGAGGAGGGCACGGCGCCGGGTCAGTCCCGGTCCGAGGCGGCGGAGATCCGTGAGCTGCGGAAGCGGAACCGGCTGCTGGAGCAGGAGAACGAGGTGCTGCGACGGGCGGCGGCGTATCTGTCGCAGGCGAACCTGCCGGGAAAGGTTCTACCCGCTCGTGACGGAGCTCGCCACCGCAGGGATTCCTGTGACGGTGACGTGTCGGGTGCTCAAGCTCTCTCGCCAGCCCTACTACCGGTGGCTGGCGAACCCCATCACCGAGAGCGAGGTGGTGGAGGCGTATCGCGCGAACGCACTGTTCGATGCTCACAAGGACGACCCGGAGTTCGGGCACCGGCTCCTCGCCGATGAAGCCGCAGACGCAGGTGAGGCGATGTCGGACCGGACCGCGTGGCGGATCGCGTCGAGCAACGGCTGGTTCAGCGCGTTCGGGAAGCACAAGCGGGGTAAGGGCCGCCGGCCCGGCCCGCCGGTCCACGACGACCTCTGCGCGGTGGTCGACGAGGACGGCAGGACTCGGCATGTGTTCGCCGCCGAGGCACCGAACGAGCTCTGGCTCACGGACATCACGGAGCACAAAACGAGTGAGGGCAAGCTCTATCTCTGCGCGATCAAGGACGTCTTCTCCGGTCGGATCGTCGGGTACTCGATCGACTCGAGGATGAAGTCCCGGCTGGCGGTTCAGGCCCTCGAGAACGCTGTCGCGATGCGCGGCGACGTCGCCGGCTGCGTGGTCCACAGCGACAGAGGATCTCAGTTTCGAAGCCGGAAATTCCTACGTGCGCTGACCCGCCACCGCATGGTCGGAAGCATGGGAAGAGTGGGCTCGAGCGGAGACAACGCGGCCATGGAATCGTTCTTTGCGCTGCTTCAGAAGAACGTCCTCGACCGCCGCTCCTGGACCACACGCGAGCAGCTGCGGATCGCGATCGTCACCTGGATCGAACGGACCTACCACCGCCGACGACGCCAACGCCGACTTGGACGTTTGACCCCCATCGAGTTCGAGACCATCATGAACACGACCGTCGCACTGGCGGCGTGACTACAACCTGTCACCTATCCGTGCAGCAGTCCCTTCCCGTGGCCTAGCAGTGCGGTTCGTTGGCGAAGTCAGTGCCTCGACGCCGCAGCGGACTAAACAACGTTGTGTAATTTTTAGACAACGTTCGGTAATGTTTAGACAACGATGGGTTGGAGGCCTACATGTCGAGCATGACAATCGACTTTGACGTGTCAATACCAATGCGGGACGGTGTAGTCCTGAGGGCCGACGTTTACAGGCCGGATGAGGACGGCACCCACCCGGTCCTACTATGCCGTCTTCCCTACGGGAAGCACCGAAGCTATGAACTTTCCATGTTGATGCCAACGTACTTCGCGCAGCAGGGGTTCATCGTCGTCCTTCAGGACACAAGGGGTCGCTTCCGTTCCGAAGGCAACTGGGAGCCGATGGCAACGGAGAATGAGGACGGCTACGACACGGTGATGTGGGCGTCGACCCTTCCCGGCTCGAGCGGCCACGTGTTCATGTACGGACTCAGTTACTTCGGAGCCACTCAGTTCGCAGCGGCCGGCGAGCAGCCGGGGGCTCTAACAGCGATCGCCCCTATGTTCACCACAGAGACGTTGTTTCCGCCCGAACTCATCCCCACTCACCACTGGTCGCCGTGGGACTTGGCCCAGGGGATCGAGGAAATACGCAGGCGATATCAAGACGACCCGGAGCAGTTGCAACAAAAAATGGGTGCGCTAACCCACGACCTGAGTAACTTGCACACCGAGTTGTACCCCGCCGACCAAGACCGCGCCTCCGCACTCGAGAGACACGCACTCCCCCATCGACAATCGCTGCGCCTAAACTCAAGACCGACGACGCCGGCGCTGAACATCGGCGGATGGTTCGACATCTTCGTGGACGGAACGATCGAGTCGTTCATGGATCAGCGGTCACGCGGGGTGCCGTCTCGGCTCGTGATCGGTCCCTGGACTCACGTCAACCAATCACCGCATGTAGGGGACATGTCGTTCGGTGTAGGGGCAGACATGAATCGGCTCCGCATGGAGACAAACATCTGGGAGCTGCAGCGTGATTGGTTCCGCTCCCACTTGGAGGACGCCGGATCGGCTTCAGAAATACCCCCTGTCGAGATCTTCGTCATGGGCGATAACGTATGGCGCACGGAGAACGAGTGGCCCCTCGCCCGCGCCGTGACATCCACGATGTACCTGGGAACCAACGGCGTTCTGCTTGAAGAGCAATGTTTGGATCCGAGTCGTGACTCATTCACGCATCGCCCTCGCACTCCCGTCCCGACGGTGGGCGGCGCGACGCTCATGGAGGCTTACGCCGCTGGCCCGTTGCGACAGGACGCTATCGAGACAAGGGAAGACGTTCTGACTTACACCACGACTCCGCTTGCGCATGATCTCGAAGTCACAGGACATCCTGTCATCACACTCGATGTAGAGTCCACCGCAACCTCGGCTGACTGGGTGGTGCGGCTGTGTGATGTTGACCCCGACGGTCACTCAGTGCTGATCACCGATGGGATCGTTCGCTCTGAGGGTGATCGCCAAATGCATGCGGTTTCGTTGCTGCCAACGTCCTGGGTGTTCAAGAGGAGGCATAGCATACGAGTCCAGGTGTCTTCAAGCTCGTATCCCCGCTGGTTGCCGAACTTCGCTGGGGCAGATCCGCAGTCGGACCCTCGCTTTGATCATCATGTGTGGTTAGGAACCTCTCGTATCGAGCTTCCTGTCGTGCCTCGTGACGACAGCGGCGATCTATGACGTACCCCGTCCTCGTCGCCCGTGTGACTCCGGTCACCGAAATCACGGAGGTAGTCCCTTGGATCGTCCAGTCCTCGCTCCGGCGGGGATGCCGTCGTTGCCTACTCCGCCAGCTCTAGTTCGTCGTCCTCACCGCGGTGGCCAGCTTCGCGGTGCCCTCCGGAAACTGGCACTACGTGTTCCTGTTCGGCTCCCTAGGGCTGATCACCGTTATCCCGGCGCTCTGGCTGCTCCCAGAATCACCTCGATGGTTGGCCTCGCATGGCCAAATTGAAAAGGCCAACTCGGCTGTCCAAGCGTGGGAAGACGAACACACACGCGCCAAGCGACAGCCGCTCCCGAAACCGCTGGCACCCGAGCCCGTGGCTGACGTTGGGAAGGGATCTCTGCTCGACCTGTTCCGCCCACGTGTCATCAAGCGCACTGTCATTGCAATGGTTCTATTCGGATCGCTCCTGATCATCAATACGGGACTAAACAACTGGTTTCCCGTCATCCTCGACCAGCGCGGATACCCCCTCAACGAGGCCTACCCGATCTTCGTGATCGTCTCGTTCGGAGCCCTCATCGGTCCGGTTCTCGTCTCGATCGTCATCGATCGAATCGAGCGCAAGTGGCTCATTGTCTTCTGTTCCGCGCTCTTGGGAATCACTTACCTGCTGGTCGGCTTCGTGGACGCAGTACCGATGATCGTCGGCGGAGGTCTGGCCGCGGTCATCACCGCGACCGTACTGTTCACCGTTCTGAACACTTACATTCCTGAACTCTTCGAGATCGACGTTCGAGGCATCGGTACTGGGCTTGCGCAGGCCTTCTCCAGGGTCACCGCGGTAGTGAACGCTATCGTCATCGGATTCTTCCTCAGCCGGGTGAACACGGAGTCCGTTTTCATCTACCTCGTGATCGTGACGCTCGTCGTCGCAGTGGCAGCTGCCTTCGGGCCCAGCATTGGGATTAGGCATGCGCACCGTGCGCGTGTACAAGGCCGGAGAGGAGCGCGGCGAACCGTGGGCCAACCTGACAACATCGATCGCACAGGCACGATCGATTGAACGGCCTGCGATCTATCTGCACGTGGCATGGCCGAAGCGCCTTTTACCTCGCAGGGGAGTGACGCTTCGGTCCGGCTAATCGCGACCCGCACGTGTCTTGCCCGAGAACTCGTCGCAAAGTCGCTGCGGCGTACGGCGGCGACGACGGGGTCAGGCGGTGTCCGCAAAGGTCCGAACGCGAGCGGATGCGGACGGTGCACACCGCCGCGACGCTCATCGAACGTCGGCTCGCGTGAGCCTTGCGACGGCGCTCCCCTACGTGTCAGGGTTGAGTGAGTCCACCGGTTTATAGCAAGTCCGCCTCGTGGGGCGAGTTGAAGGATCACCA
>NZ_JBLXHF010000010.1:0-32541 GCF_048259935.1 Microbacterium sp.
GATCTCACAATCGCGCCCCTCTCCCCCGCCGACGAGGCCGAGGCCCGCGTGGGCGACCTGATGCTGCTCGACCTTCGTCAGTGGATGACCACCCGACTGCGCGGCCGAGACAAGAGCCCTGGCGTCGTGTTTGTCGACGAGTTCGCGCAGTTGGTCACCGCCGACAGCGACCCCGGCGACACGGCCGGCTCGATGTTCGAGACGGCACGCTCGGCAGGGCTTGGCCTCTGGCTTGCCGTGCAGTCTGTCGCTGGCATCTCCAACGACGAGACGCGCCGAGAACGCGCACTGTCGAGCGGTGCGGCACTCGTCATCGGGCGCAGCAAGAGCCCGGAGGACGCCGTCAGCTACGCAGGAACTGTGATGCGTCTCGAAGCATCCGGTGCAGCGACGGGTGAGGAGCTGCGCGGTGCGCGCGCCCAGCACACCTACGTGATCCCGCCCCAGGACGTGCGTCAAGCCACGATGGGACAGTTCTGGCTCATTCAGGGCGGCGGACTCATTCGCGGGCGCGCTCTGCCGCCACAGAAGGCCAGCGCCGCAACGCCGGCCCCGCTGCCGGCCGAAGTCGACGAGCCGGCACCCATCGGGCAGGTGGTCGACGACGAGGCAGTACGCGAAGAACCGCAGTCTTAAGCCAGGGAGGGCAGCACTCGCGAACGGTCAAAGGGGTGTCTTGGACGTGAATGCGAGAGCGCGGTTGTGCTGCACGATCGACGAGCAGAGTTCGTCGCGCTCTATTTCTTCGTCAGTGAACCGAGACATTTGAGAGTGGATGAGTCGGACATAGCTGCGCCCCTCGTCCATCGAATCGGCTTCGATATGAGACACAGCCATGTTGTACGCGGTCCCGCACCGAAGTGCCGTCAATCGAGCTGCGCTTTCAGCTCCGAAGAGCAGGTTCTCCATGACGTCGGTTTCGTCGAGAACGCGCGTGTAGAGGTTGTACATGTGCGTGAGCCCCGCATTTAGTACCTCTAGCGGAACTCCGTTGGCCTTCGCCTCTAGTACGTCTTCGTATAAGCAGCCCTGTAAACCGATTAGCTCGCACACGAGGGCGTCGTGTTGCTCGATGCGCCGAGGGGCTTTCTGCACTTCACTCTCGTACAGAGGGAGCCGTTTCAGGCGTTCCTGACCGGTCAACGACAGTGCCGGCTCGCGGAGGCGCTGGAGCAGAAACCTGCGGTGAAAGGCGTCCGTGACTATCGGACCGTGAGTGCGCATGGCCAAATACTAGGAGCGTCTTCAGACCAGGTATACGAAATGCGCGAAGAACCTCGTCCGTAAGACCCGCCCCCAATGTGCACAGCCCAGCTATTGCGGGGCTGCCCTGCACACAGTGGGGACGGCTCCGATCGTTCCGACCCAGCAGCTCGAGTTTTTTTGGCTAATGACGACAGGGTGGATTTCGAAGGGGGTAGCGTCCCGCAGCCCGTGGCACTTCCAGCCGACTAAGCAGCGTACGCACTCCCCCACTCCCCCGCGTTAGATATAGCGGCGCAGCTCTAGTAGATGCAAAGTTGAGCAGCAGAGGGAGCACTCAGCCCTGCCGCAGTTGACGATGCCCCAGCCGTCACGTTTAGAAATTCACAGAAGGCAAGTCCCCCCTTGACTTTCAGGGCAAGGGGGGACTAGACTTTAGATATGAACAAGGCAGAGAAGGCGCAGGCAGACGGGATCGTCGTCGTGTTCAGTCCCGAGGAATCATGCGTTCAGTGCAACGCGACCTCGGCGAGCCGGTGAGGGATCGTATCTATTCCCATCTCCCCGACGACACCACGAGCCGCTCCATCCCACGACCCTCGGACGGTGGATAGCGCGGGCCGGGGTCAGCCCGCGGATCGCCCGGAACTACGCCATGCTCGCCCTCGCTAGCGACCTCCCCGCCGCTATCGTGGCCGTTCAGATGGGAATCACGCCGCAGACAGCGAGCCGATGGTCGCAGTTCTCGCAACGCGACAATTCCGAGTTCGTCGCCGCGAGAGCAGATTTCCTCCCCCGCTGAGGGCACATCGGAGTGGGTTCAGGCAGCCGCGGCCCGAGAACTCCAAGCCGAGTCAATTCCTTCCAGGACGCTAACAATCAGGGACGCAGTGCGGCGCTGGGTCAAGTGTCCAGGGGGTGTCTCGTCTCGACGTCCCGCATGCGTCCGGCTAGAAGCGCGACGATGGCGAGCAGCGTCGGCGCGACGCCGGCCACGATGAAGATGGCGGGTATCGGCACGATCAGCGATAGGGGCCCGGCGATGGCGATCGAGACGGGCATGAACGCGATGGAGACGAAGAAGTCGAGACTGGCGACACGGCCGATCATTTCGGGTGGCACGAGGCGTTGAAGCAGTGTGCCCCAGATCACCACGCCGGCTCCTGTGGCAGCTCCGACCGCGAACAGTGTGGCGAGCATCACTATTAGGTTGTTGGCGAGGCCGATGAGCACGAGCGGGAGGGTTCCGCCGCCCCAGAGGCCGATCATCAGTGTCAGGTATCGCCGGGGCAGTTTGAGTGACGACACGATGAGCGATCCGATGGCGCCTCCGATTCCGTAGGCGGCGAGTAGTAGTCCGAACGTTGCTTCGGCGTCGTCGAATCGGTCGCGGGTGAGGAAGGGGAGAAGTACCTCGATTGGGCCCTGGATGATGAGCGCGAGGGATGATCCGAAGATCAGGGTCCATAGCAGCCAGCGGGTGCGGGCGACGTAGCGGACCCCGGCTTTGAGGTCGCCCCACACGCTCGTGCGTTGCTGCGACTGTTCCGGTTCGGTGGTTTCCTCCCGGCGGCTGAGGAACAGTGTGATGACGAACGCGACTGCGTAGGACGCGGCGACGATGACCGCTCCGATGGCGGGGAAGAACGCCCCGACGATGATCCCTCCGAGGGCGGGTCCGAGGCCCTGCCCCATCGAGGGCCGGAGAGCCCCTTCGAGCCCGTTTGCGGCGAGCAGTTGTTCGGGCGGTAGTACTTGGGGGAGGTAGGCGCTGTAGGCCGGGTAGAAGAACGCACTACCCGCGCCCATGGCGAACGAGGCGAGCCCGACATGCCACAACTCGATCGCGCCCGTGAGGGACAGCACCGCGACGGCGGCCATGACCGCCGCGGTGAGTCCCTGCACGGTGATGATGATCCGCCGCTTCGAGAAGCGATCGGCTACCACCCCGCCGAGGACCGAGAAAGCGAAGAGGCCGAGGCTGAGCCCGGTAGCGACGGCTGACAGGGCAAGGGGGCTGTCGTCGAGTGCGAGCACCTGAAACACCATGACGATGGTCCACATGCCGGTGCCGAAGACTTCGATACCGACGGCCGCGAACAGCAGCCGGTAGTCGCGGGTAGCGAGAGGGCGCAGCGCCCGCAGCCGGTCGGGAGTCTCGCGGGTCATACGAGCGCCTCGCTTTCGGTCGTAGCTTCCAGTTGCAGTGCCGGCCAGCCTTCGACGTCGCGGAGAAGCTGCCGGTCGTGGGTGGATACGACAACAGCCGCTTGGGTGGCGTTGAGCGCGTCGGTCAGTTCGTCGACGAGCGCGATCGATAGGTGGTTGGTCGGTTCGTCGAGCAAGAGCACGTGCGGCTTGGTGGCGAGCACCAGGGCCAGCTCGAGGCGCCGTTGCTGGCCCATCGACAGCTCACCTATCCGCTTGCTCGATTCGCGGGCGCGCAGGAGCCCGAGCTGCGAGAGACCGACTGCCTCACGCGATGGAACGAGCGCGTCGACGTGGGCTGCGTAGAACTCGCTCGCGCGACGATCCAGCGGCAGCTCCGACTCTTGGCGCAGAAAAGCGAGCCGCACGTTCTGCGGGCGACGAACGGTGCCGGTGTCCGGGCGGAGGTCTCCCGCTGCGACGCTCAGCAGTGTGGACTTGCCGGCCCCGTTGGGTCCGGTCACTACGAGACGCCCGCGGTGTGACAGAGAGAACGCCGCCGGGCGCGTAAGCCTGCCGGTCACGGTCACGTCCTCCACGCTCAACAGCACCGCTCCGGTTCGGGTCGCAAGCTCCGGGAAGCGAAACACTTGCGGCGGCTCGGGAACAGTCACCGCGTGCGCTTCGAGTTGCTCCTGCCGGCGATGCACGCTCTGCACGAGCCCGCCCGCGCGCGTGGCCCGTCCGTGCTTGTTGGTTCCCTTCTCTGGTCGCCACCCCGAGACGAGTCGGTTCTGCGCCGAGCTGAGACTGTCCTGCAGCCGCGCGAGCTCGGTCTGCTGTCGCTCGAATTCGTGCTCCCACCGTTCGCGCTCGGCGCGCCGGCCCTCGCGGTAGCCGGCATAACCGTTGCCGTACACGCGCACCCGGTCATCCGGGGTCGGGTCGAGGTCCACGATCGTCTCCGCGACGTCGGAGAGCAGCGCGCGATCATGGGTGACGACGACCACGCCGCCGTTTCGCGACCGCAGTTGCGTGGTCAGAAACTCGAGGCCGCTTCGATCGAGGTGATTTGTGGGTTCGTCGAGGAGCAGGAAATCGTCGTCGGCGCCGAGCAGGCACGCCAGACGGACTCGATAGCGCTGCCCGACGGAGAGGTCGTCCAGGCGCCGGGATGGCTCCGTTTCGGCGTCGAGTGCTTCCAACGCGATCTGCACCCGCCGTTCGGCATCCCACGCATCGAGGACTTCGGCGTGTTCCAATGCGGCGGCGTATCGTTCTTCGGCGCCGGGGACGCCTGCGGCGAGTGACACCGCGGCCGAATCGAGGGCCGCAACGGCGGCGAGCGGCTGCGCGATCGCTTCCGCGACCGCCTGGCCCACTGTGCGGTTGCCGCCGGTCGGCATCTCTTGTTCGGCTATGCCGACCGTCCCGAGTCGCTGCACTACTCCGCTGTCCGGGGTGAGAGCGCCGCTGAGGACGTGCAGGAGCGTCGACTTCCCCCGGCCGTTCTCGCCCACGATCGCTACTCGCGAGGTGGCCGTGACCGTGAGGTCGACGTGGCTGAGGACGGGGGTGGCTCCGCGCGTTACGGAGACGTCGGAGGCGATGAGCTGCGCGCGATGGCGCGCTGGTAGAGGGGTGTTGAGGGAGAGCATTCGTATCCTTCGGAAACGACGCACCGCACGGCTATGAAGCGTGCGAGGGTGCGCAAGGTGACGGCGACCCGTGCAGGGTCGAGAACGAGCGGCCGCCGCAGGCTCGGATGACTCAACGAGCGCGGTAGGCCTTACTCAGCCGTCACAGGAAGTACAAATGCACATTCCGAGTGTATCGAACGACGTGATCAGAGCAACCACCGAAGAGACTCCGCCTGGAGTTTGTGGCTCTCGTCAGCGGGACGCGCCTGCCCGGAGATCTCCGCAACAGAGGAGAGGTACAAGCCCACCACACTCGGCGGACGACGATCTGCTAGCTGTCGCTCAAAGGCATGAGCGGATCGACGCGTGCTTGCGAATAGCGCAACCTTCAATATTGCTTCTCCGCCAGTCACGGCAACGGAGGTGGAGCGATGAACGCCACTACCGTTACCGCTCCCCTCGTTGAGGCGATCGAGGCCGCGTGGGCAGCCATTCAGGATGCTCACAACGACGTGCCCGAGGTCGTCGTTACGCTCGGCAGCGGCAGCAGCGCAAAGGGCCTCACGCTCGGCCATTTCGCCGCCGACCGATGGGTGCGCGGAGAGGACGCCGTGCACGAGCTTTTCGTGGGCGGCGAAGGCCTCGCCCGAGGCGGCAGCGACGTCATGGGCACACTCATCCACGAGGCCGCGCACGCAGCTGCTCAGGCGCGCGGGATCAAGGACACCAGCCGACAGGGCCGCTACCACAACCAGCAATTCCGAGCGATCGCGGAAAGCTTCGGGCTGACCATCGAGCACGACCCCAAGCTCGGATGGAGCACCACAACACTCCCCCAGGCATCCGCCGCCCGATACGCCGCCACCATCGCTGCGCTCGACGCCGCGATTACCGCGCACCGCCGCGCCGAAGTTCACACCGCGAACGGCGGCCGCAAGAGCAGCAACAACGGGGCCGCCGCCACGTGCGGATGCGGACGCAAGGTCAGAGCATCGCTCGCCGTGCTCGACGCCGGCCCCATCCTCTGCGGGCTATGCGGAGACGAATTCACTTCCGACGAATAGAAAGGCAAGGCCCCCCTTGACTTGCGAGGCAAGGGGGGCCTAGACTAGAGTCATGAAAGCACAGAAGACGCGGGACGTCCTGAAGCACCTGAAAGGCCTCGGTTGGGTTTACCTCCGGGACGGACAGGGAAGCCATGAGCTGTGGGGACTGCCCGACGAATCTGTGAAGGCGTCGATCCCGGTCGGGCACTCCGAGGTGTCCCCTGGCGTTCTTCGCCAGATTCAGAAGGCCGGCGTCGATCTGCCGCGTAAGTGGCAATAAGGAAGGGATGCGCGATGAGCGTACGAACGTTCGAGGTCACCGTCGAGCGCGACGGCAACTGGTGGGTGTTCGAGATCCCAGAACTCGGCACCGGAGGCCAGGCAAAGAGCCTCGCGGAAGTCGACTTCGAGGCGCAGGGCGTCGCCGCGATGTGGCTCAACGTCTCCCCCGATACGGTCGCCGTCAATGTCACCGTGAAGGGCCCAGAGCACGCACTCAGCGAATGGGCCGCAGCCGAACGTGACGAACAGGACGCCCGAAAGGCGCAAGCCCGAGCCGCAGAGCGTAGGCGCTCCGTCGTGCGCGAGCTGCGCGCACAGCTCAGTGCGCCCGACGTCGGCCGCGTGCTCGGCATCAGCAAGCAACGCGTCTACCAGATTGAGAAGTCGGCCAGCTCCCCCGACAAAGTCGCATAAGCCCAAACCATCCAGCTATCTAGCTAGCTCGGATGTGTTTCCAAAATCTAGATAGATAGGCAGCTATCAATCTAAATAGATAGACAGATAGATAGGCAGGTAGATAGAATGAACGGCATGCAGACGCTCATGGTTTACAGCGAGGCGGGCGGAGTCAAGAAGACGACCACCGCCGTCAGCCTGGCGATGATCGCCGCGGAGGGGCACGAGGGGAGAGCGGCCGACGCAGACAAGGGACTGTTCGCAATTGAACCCGTGACACCGCGCCGGGTTGTTCTGATCGATCTTGACCCGCGAGCAGCGACCACGAAGTGGACGCGCGTCGAGCCCACGGAATCCTGGCAGCACGTCGGCGCAATCTTGGGGGAGAAGGACGACGCCACAGGGTGGGCGGAAGATCTCGCCATAGAAAGTCACTGGAACGCGAATCTGCGCGTCATCCCCGCAGCCCGCGACCTCAGCAACCGTGAGAGCGAGCGTGACGACTACGCCGAACTGCGCCTTAAGCAGTCACTCTCCGGGCTGGATGCCGATCTCGTCGTCATTGACTGCGCCAACCGCCAGGGCGGCACGCTTACGCTCTCAGCGCTGCACGCATCCGAGGCGGTGCTGTACGCCGCTACTGCGAGCGATTCGGGCGTCGATGGGGTCACAGGCGCTCAGCGCACCGTCGAGGCCTACCGTCGTCATATGGCCGCGCTCGGGGCTGCGACCGGCATCGAAGAAGCCGGCGTCGCCGTCACGCGAGACGGCACCGGATTCATGAGCTTTAGCGAGACAGACGCGATCGAGCAGATTCGCGAACTTGCGCCTGTTGTCGATCCGATCGTTCCGCATCTGTCGATCGTTCCCGAAGTCCGCATGGCGGGGGAGTGGTACGGCGCATATCGCAAGGGCCAGGCGGTGCGTGATGCATATGCCGCAATCGTGGGAAAGGTAATCCGATGAGCATGCAAGACCGACCCGAGCGCCCCGCACGGACGAAGCCACGCCCACCCGCTGATGCCGGCATCGATCCCATCGACTTTCGCCCCGCAGCGCCCGAACCCGCAGCGCCCAAGGTGACCAAGCAGCCCGCCGAAGGCAAGGGCGCGACGTCGCCCGCGGCAGCCCCAAAGTCCGAAGCTGCGACGTCGCGCGCCGATGCAGCCACTACAGCGCCGGCATCCGTCGGTCCGGAGCTGGATATCACCGTGCAGAGCGGAATCCGGTGGTCGCCTGCGACGGAGAACATCATCCGCGCCGCGAAGGCGCGTACAGGCAAGACCCGCAGAGCCCTCGTCGAAGAAGCGATCGCGCAAGTGTGGGGGAGTTGACACGTACGTGTCAATGCTCGAGAGGATCGAGCACACGAAAGGGGCGGCGCGGCAGTGTCGCCCCTTTCGTTTTCAGCGGAGAACCCAGCTCACGAAAGCCAGCAGCTCGGTCGTGATCTTCTCTCGCTGCGCTACGTAGACCGGATGCCGGCCCGATCGCTCTGGCCCGTCGACGCTGCCAACTACGTACCCGAGCGCTTCAAGCTCGCGCAGCGCGTCGATGGTGGTCGATACGGATAAGCCGGTCGCCGCAGATATCTCGGTGCGGAGCGCTGGCCCCTTGCTCAGTAGGAACCGCAAGCAGCTCAGTCGGGACTCGTTCTGGATCGCCCGATGAGCGGCGGCGGCTTCACCCGCAAGCTCGGGAATCGATGGGCGACGGGGCATGCCGTCCATTCTGCCAGCCGTGCCTATTCGGCTTGGTTTCATCTCTGCACCTTCCTAGCTTACGGATAATCCGTTAGCCTGATGACATGGCGACCAACCAGGGAGCCGGCCGGACTGTCGAAGGTTCGGGGTAGCATGTTCGAAAAAGCAGGGGGTGCTTTATGACTGAGAATGCGTCAAAATCTGCAGGATTCCGCGGAGCTGTACGAGTCCAGGGATACAGTGAGACGGTCCCGACCGGAGAGGGTGAAACGCCCACAGATTCACCGCTTATCGAAGCGGCTCATGTCCCCCAAATGGGGGACACAGCGAATAACACGGAAGTACCATCGTCGGAGCAGCTGCTAGCGCGATTGAGCGGCGGGGGAGAGGCCCGTTCTGAGGCCTCCGAGCCGACCGAGAATCCCGCCGAGGGGGAGCAAGATTCCCCACAGTCCGCGGCTGGTCCGAGCGACCTGAGACTGCGCAGCAGGGAACGTCCGTCCGATGTTCCGTCGCTCGGCTGGAACAAGGTTCTGCGCTCGCTCGGGCTTAAGCCCAAGCCGAGCGCCGCCGAGCAGGAAGCCGCGGAGCTGGGTCGTTCGCGGTCCCTCATTCGACTCTCGACGTGGCCGCGAAGCGTCGGCATCCTGGTCGCAAACCCGAAGGGAGGCGTCGGCAAGACGCCTCTGTCGTTGCTGGTCGCCGGCGTGCTCGCGAACATCCGAGGCGGCGGCACCATCGTGCTCGAAGTCTCTGATGATCCCGGCGCTCTGGCCGTTCGTGCCGAGGGGCCGGCAGCGGCCGGCGTCGCGGAGCTGCTGCGGGATATCGACGAGATCAAGGGGGCGGGGCAGCTTGCCGGCTATGTCGCGCAGCAGACTTCGTACGCGGCCGTGATCGGTACAGCCGGCGATCGTGATGCGCTTACGGGGGAGGACGTGAAACGCATGGCGGCGCTCACGGACACCTACTATCCGGTGCGCGTCATGGATTCGGGAAACCAGCCGTCGTCTGACGCCTTCCACGGCGCGATCGAGGTCACCGACGCTCTCGTGATTCCGGTCCTCGATGCCCTGCCCGAGCTGAACGGCGCGATGCAGCTGCTCCGTCATCTGCACAAGCTCGGCGGGCATGCCGAAGCTCTCGCCCGGTCGGCGATCATCGTGCGGATGCACGACGGCCGCGCTGAGGATCCCGAGGTGCGCAGCTACGCGGATCAGCTCGTGGAGACAGCCGGCGTCGGCGGGGTCGTGCACGTGCCGTTTGATCCGCACATCGCGCAGCGCACCACCCTCAGCTTTGGTGAGCTCAAACCAGCCACCACAGCAGCTATTACGCAGCTGACCGCGGCGATCGTCGCGCAGCTCAACGCAGCACTTCGAAAGGCAGCATGACCATGGATAACCCGATTGACGGCATCATCCCGGACTTCACCATCTTTGGTGCAGAGTTCACGACCATCTGGCAGAAGCTTTTCGCTGGCGGATGGGCGCTCGCGATCATCGCGGCGATCGTGTTTCTCATCATGGGGCTCATCAAGCTTGGGTCGAGCGGCGAGACGAACCCGCAGGGCGTCGCTGAGGCCAAGAGGCAGATCATCCGATCTGCCGTCGCTCTCGGCGGTCTGGTGGCTCTGGCCGTGATCGTCGGCGCAATCATCGCGATCGTCTCGTGAACGCGCAGCCCACCGCTCGCCGTCGCTGGCCCTGGTATGTCCTGGGCGTAGCGGTGTTCGTCATCGTGGCTGTGGTCGGGCTGGTCTTGTTCACGCCGCGCGGAGATGCCCCCGTGGCGACTCCGCGCCCCACAACCCCGTCGACGTCCTCCACGACACCCCCTGCCGTGGAGGGCGTCGACGGTTGCCTAGGCGGGGACGCCCGCGCGCCGCAGACCGTTCTCGACGCGCAGGAGGCGGCACCGCAGACCCCCGAAGGGGCCGTGTCGTTTGTTGCCGCGTTCTCGCGGTGGGCGGCACAGAAGCCGGCAGCGCCGGCCGATGAGGTCGCGCAGCTCGACGGCATCGTGTCGACCTTGCCCGACCTGGCCGGCGACGTCGCATCAGCCGATCAGTTCCAGGCCGCGCAGTTCAGGGTCACGACGCTGAACGGGTATTACCGCATTGAAAGTGTGACGGACACGAGCGTAGTTGTGACGCTCATGCTCCCTCTCGTGATTAACGAGGCGGTCGACCCGACGCTGCGCTACATGCCGTCTGTCGAGGTCGAGTGGACGGGAAAAGGATGGGTGATCGTCGACAACGTCGACACCCCCGATAAGACGTCGCTCCCGACGACAGGTGTGGCGATCCCAGGAGGTTGCTGACATGCGTCAGCTCAACATCATCGATGACATTGGGAGTCTCCCGGAGGTCATCGGCGGGCTCGTCGACTTCTGGTCCGACCCGTGGGGAAACATGTATGCAGCCGGCCGCGAGGCCGTCATGGGGTTGGCCAGCACGGTAATTCCCGCGATCACCGAATCGACGCTGCCCGACCTGACGCTGCCGAGCTTTCTGAGCGCATATGCAGTCTCGTTCGCGGTGTCCATCCTGGTCGCGTGCGTGCTGCTCATCGGACAGTTCGTGCGGACAGCTCGCGGCGCAATGAGCGGCGAGGAACTCTTTCAGTCCATCGCCCTGTACTTCCCCGGTTTCCTCGTCGGCGTCAGTTTCGGACCCGCGATCGGGCTGCTCGTCGTCGAGCTGATCCGGGCGCTGTCCCGCAGCATCATCGAATGGACTTACGGCGGGACCGTCCTCGAAATGGTCGATACGTTCAGCGCCGTAGCTCTCGAAGATCCGTCGCTGATCGCGGGCGGGGCGTACATCGGCTTTCTGATCATCTGGGCAATGGCGATCGGGCTCCTGATCGTCGTCGCCCTATTCGTGTTCCAGCTCGTCATCCTCTACTTCGCGGGCGTCCTGATCCCGCTCGCCGTCGTCCACATCGTCGATCAGCAACGCCGTAGCGGCGGCATGGCCGCAGTAAAGGTGTGGATCGGGATGCTGCTCATCCACCCGACCCTGTTCTTCATGCTCGGGTTTGCGTTCCGGCTCACCATTGACTCGATTGGGCAATGGGGAGACGACGGCTTCAAGAACCTCGTGATGCTGCTCGTCGCTATGATCGCGATTTTCCTCGCAGAGATTGCTCCGTTCGTGCTCGTCTCGTGGGCAAGCAAGCATCTCGCCGGCCAAACGGCGTCCGGAAGCGCTGCCGCAGCGATGCCTATCGGGGCGCGCTCTCCGGGGCGCACACCGGTCAGCGCTGGCGCTGCGGCCGCGCCGCGCTCGGCCCAGCCCGTACGCGCGAACGCCGCCCCGGCGGATGCACGAGGCGCGACAGCCAGCATCGGCGCTAAGGGCGTATCTCAGGGCGGCGGCGCAGCCGCAGCCCGAGGCGCAGCCGGACAAGCCGGGACAGCTACAGCTGGCCGCGGAGCAGCGGCAACAGTCGGGAAGGCTGGCGGCGTTGCAGCAGCGGCCGGGACTGCCGCAGTTCAAGGCGCGACCACCGTCGCGCGCAAGGTCAACGACAGCGCGCACACTCCGGTGTCTGCCCCGCCGACAGTTGGAAAGGATCGCCCCGAATGAGCGAGCAGAACCAGGCAGAGCAGCTGCGCGGCGTCTACGTCCTCGGGGGAGAAGGAAGCCACCGCGGATTCTGGGGCGAGAAGGCCAAAGGACGCGGCTGGGGCGTCGTCGTCATCATCGCAATCACCTTCTTCTTCGTTCCGGCGTTTGGGTGGCCCGCGATCATCCTCGGCGTTATCGCAGCCGGCGTCCTGGTCGTACTGACCAGCGCCACACACAACGGCTCGATCCTCGAGCGCCGTACCCGCAGCAAGCGGCACCGTGAGGCGGTGAAGAACCGCAGCGGCGATTACCAGCCCTATGACGCGCAGCGCGTCGCCATGCTCACCGCAGCTCTCTCGCAGACCGCCAAGACCAAGGACAAGGGAGAACGCGCCGCGCGCATCGAGTGGGCGCGGGAACTGGCTGCGATGCGCGCCACCCCTGACGGCGCAGACGGGATGGGCTGGCTGCAATCAGCTCGCGGCATCCCCGGTATCGCGTGGCACGGTCCCGTGGGGGAGGACCCTTACTTGTCCGTGGCGTTCGCCGTCAGCGGGCAGCTGCGCGGTATGGAGTCTCCGGACTCCACACTGCGCAAGGCAGAAGGTTTCGGATCGCTGCTCGCCGGCCGAGCGGCGCCGGGTTCGCTGTTGCGATTCGTGCAGCCGGTGACCCGAATCCTGCCCGCAGACACGGCGCTGCAGGAATGGTGGGTCATGAACAACCTCGACGACGACGCCCCGGACTGGGCAAAGAAGTCGTATGAGGAAGTGCTGCTCGCAGCAAGCGCAGGTGCGATGGTGCAGCGGCATTACGTCGTGGCCAGCTGGCCGCTCAACGCACGCTTTGCCGAGCGCGCCCGAAAGTTCGGGGAGGGACGCGACGGCTGGCGACGACTCATGGCTGCCGAGATTGAATCCGCACAGCGAGGACTCCACGATGCCTACTTCGGCACCGCTGAACCGCTCACCGCTCGGGGCACCGCCGCCGTGATCCGCCACATGCAGAACCCCAGCCGGCCCCTCGACCTCGTGCGCGACCTCGACCCGACCGAGCTAGGAGAGCGCGCCCGGGGCGGCGAGTTCTCTGCGCACGTCGTCGAGGGCATCGACCCCGACACGGGCGCACAGGTGGAATGGTGGCATCGCACCGCTGCGATCCGCGCCGAGCACCTATCTGTCGCCCAGCGCACCCCGCTTTGGCTACTGCCGCTGCTGGTGGGCAACAAGCTCGACGTGATCCGCACGGTGACTTTCCACATCGAACTGATCCCGGCATCCGAAGCGCGGCACGCAGCACGAAAGGATCTCGTGTCCGACCTCGCGACCGAGCACGCCGAGACGGCGGGCGGAAGAATCCCGCTCGATGAGGGCAGCGTGCGAGTCGACGCCGCGCGGCGTCGCCGCAACGACCTCGCAGAAGGTTCCGGCCACCACGGCACCAATTGGATCGGGTACGTGACGATCACCGCCGACAGTAAAGAACAGCTCGCGCTCGACAGCCGCGCGCTGGAAGAACTGTGCGACACAGACGCCGGCATTCACCGGCTCGAATGGCTCGACAGCTACCAGCCCGCAGCGAGCGGTCTGACATGGCCGATCGGTCGGGGCATCCGAGCTGACACGCCCACATGGGCTGCACGCACGATGCGCGTCCTTGCTGGCAAGGGAGAGAAGGAAGCGATCTCATGAGCGACACCACCGCATCTGGTCGGCGGTCCCGCCGCCGCGCGACAGCAGCGGCCGTCGACGTCGAGGAGACGCCGACCAACGATGCAGGGGAGGTATCCCCGTACGAGCTGCCAGGCCCGCAGCGGCGCACGAATCTGCGCAAGGCGCGTCGAGGCTACTACGCTCCGAGGCTCCCAGGAGCGCCGTCAACGACCCGGCAAGCGACCGTCCTCAACACCGCTCTGATTGGACCCGTCACGGGTACATCAGGTGTTGCGAACGGTCGCGATGTTCTGTCGCACAGCCTCGTCACGCATGACCCGGTGACGGCATACAACGCGACGCCGCGGCTTATCTCATCCCCGAACACGATCGTCGTCGGGGGAGTGGGCGGCGGAAAGTCCAGCTTCGTCAAAACAGTGTTTGTGCTGCGCCCTCTCGTGCTCGCCGGCCGGCGAGCTGTCATCTTCGACAAGAAGCCCCGAGGCAACGAGGGCGAATATGCCGAGCTGGTGCGCGAGTGGGGACAGGGCGAGCCGATCCGGTTCACCCAGGACGGTTCAGGCTCTCGACTGAACCTGCTCGATCCGCTCATCGTGAACCAGATCGGGGACGCCGGCACCTATCGGCTGCTGCACGCGATCGTGCGTATCGCCCGTGATGGGGCGCAGCTCGACGTCTGGGATGAGAAGGCAGCTCGTGCCGCTCTGTCGCAGACCCTCGCCAGCTTCGAGGACGGCCGCAACCCCACGTTGGCCGATATCCTCCCGCGCCTCGGCCGCGTGGATCCCGATGACGACTTGTCGCCGTCGTCCCGCGACAGGTTGCACCAGGCCGGCCTCGGCGTTCGGTTCACGTTGGAAGGGTTGCTCGACGAATACGGCGGGCTGCTCGATGGGGAGACGAGCCAGGGAGTCGACCTGACGGGCAAGCTCACGTCGTTTGATATCTCTCAGCTGCCCTCAGAAGGACCGTCATCGCACGTTGTCCGCGCGATCGGCAACCAGTGGATGCTTGGCCGGCTGCGCACCGATCCAGGCTGGCAGACGACGTGTATCAACGAGGAGGGGTGGGACATGGTGGAAGGGCCCGCCGCGCACCTTCTGAAATCGAATCAAAAGCTCTCACGCGGGCTCGGGCTTAATAACGTTTTCGTGTTCCATAAGGGAACCGATATCCCTAAGGACTCACCTGGCCAGACGGTCATCAGTGAGGCTCAGTCGATCTATGTGTTCCGGCAGGACCGGAAAGACGACGCCGACTGGGCGGTGCGTACGTTCGGCTTCGACCCGAGCACCGCTGAGGTCTTGCAGACGCTCAACCCCGGACACTTCGTGTTCAAGTACGGGTCGGTGCCCGAGACGCACGTGCAGCACCTTCGCTCAGAGATCGAGGTCACGCTGACCGATACGGACGAGGGGATGCGAGGCGACGCCCGCATGGTGCAGCAGTAATGAAGTTCAAGTCCCTCGGGCTGGTCATCCTCGGCGGCATCCTTGTCGTCGCATTCGGGGTGACCTTCCTGCTGGCATCCGTGCAGCGCAGCGAAGCGTCGACCATGTGCCTCGCGGATCCGTCGACGTACCCCGCGGAAGGCATTAACGGCTGGCGGGGTGACCAGCTCGCCAATGCCGGGGCGATCATCGACGCCGCGCAGCAGCTCTCGCTCGGCCGCGATGCGCAGATCATCGGGATCATGGCCGCGATGGGGGAGAGCGGGCTTAAGAACATCACTTACGGCGACTGGGAGACAGGCGGTAAGACGAACCCGGATGGAAGCCCGACCAGCAGCATCGGACTTTTCCAGCAGCAGGACTGGTGGGGGAGCGTCGAAGATCGTATGAACCCCACCAAGGCCGCAGCGATGTTCTTCGGCCGGCTCAACGCCGTCCCCGGCTGGCAGGACATGGAGCCGTCGCACGCGATCTGGCGCGTGCAGATCAATAGCGACAAGAACCACTATGCCCTGTACCAAAGCGACGCGATCGCCGTCGTCGACGCGCTCAGCGGCCCGTGCGGCGCAGGGGAGTGGATCGTTCCCGCTCGCGGCACCGTCTCCGGCGTGTTCGGGGACGGCCGCGGCGATCACGTCCACATGGGGACCGACCTCGCAGACGGCACATGCGCCGGCCCCATCTGGGCGGCATCAGCCGGCGTCGTCAGCTTCACTGGATGGAACAAGGGTGGCGGCGGGCATATCTGGATCGAGCACGCAGACGGCGTGGTCACCGGATACTTCCACATGAAGGTGTCCGACATTCTCGTGCGCAAGGGGCAGACAGTGGAAGCCGGCGAGCAGATAGGCAAGGTCGGCAACGAAGGCAACTCGTTCGGATGCCACCTGCACTACGAAGTGAAGGTCGATGGCAAGTACGTCAACCCGCAGACGTTCATGGAGGGGGTCGGCGTCGCGTTGCCGCGCTAAGCACTCATGACCCCCGATCTGCTCAGCTACCTAGCTGTGATGTCCAGGGACGTTGTTCTGCCCCCGCGCGCAATGACACCGTGCTGATTCAAGAAGCATCTGTCCAGACCGCTCACCATTGAAGGCATGTAGAGTTTGGGGCATGTCGAGTCCCGAATCAGACAGGTCAGGGGTTGTCGGTCACACCGCCAGCCCCTTGAACCACTAGTTACGACGCCCACGATCTGTGTGGGCGTATTTCTGGCGTACCCGGGGCACTGGCCGTGGTGACAAGAAGAACCATTTCTTGATCTCACACCTCGGAGTACTCGATGCCTTTTGCTCTCTACATGCTTGCCCTGGCGGTCTTCGTCATGGGCACTTCAGAATTCATGCTCGCGGGATTGCTCCCCGCGATCGCGACCGAACTTGACGTCTCGGTCGGCACTGCAGGCCTGCTGACCTCCGCATTCGCGGTCGGTATGGTCGTCGGCGCGCCAGTGATGGCGGCATTCGCTCGCAGTTGGCCACCGCGGCTCACATTGATCGTTTGCCTTCTCGTGTTCGCGGGAAGCCACGTCATCGGAGCGATGACACCAGTGTTCTCTCTCCTGCTCATCACCCGGGTGCTCAGCGCTCTCGCAAACGCAGGATTCCTCGCCGTAGCACTGAGCACGGCCACTACCCTCGTGCCAGCGAACCAGAAGGGGCGTGCACTGTCGATCCTGCTCTCCGGCACGACGATCGCAACCGTCGTGGGCGTCCCCGCCGGGGCACTGCTCGGCACAGCGCTGGGCTGGCGAACGACGTTCTGGGCGATCGCCATCCTCTGTATTCCCGCGGCCGTTGGAGTCATTCGGGGCGTCACGAACAATGTTGGTCGGAGCGCGACTAGCGCGACCTCACCAAGGCTCCGTGCCGAGCTCAGCCAGTTGGCGATGCCGCGGCTCATCCTGGCCATGGCACTCGGAGCGCTGATCAACGGAGGGACCTTTGCGGCATTCACCTTCCTGGCACCCGTCGTGACCGAGACCGCGGGCTTGGCCGAAGCGTGGGTGTCCGTCGCGCTGGTGATGTTCGGCATCGGATCGTTCCTTGGCGTCACGATCGCAGGACGACTATCAGATCAACGACCTGGCCTCGTGCTCGCAGTCGGCGGACCGCTGTTGCTGACGGGCTGGATCGTGTTGGCAGTGGTCGCATCTCATCCCGTTGCGCTTATCGTCCTCGTCCTCGTTCAGGGCTTCCTGTCGTTCGGCGTCGGCAGTACTCTGATCACGCGTGTGCTGTATGCAGCATCGGGTGCGCCAACGATGGGCGGTTCGTACGCAACCGCAGCATTGAATATCGGAGCTGCCGCGGGGCCTGTGCTTGGTGCGTTCGGGCTCGCGACCGGGCTGGGGCTGCTCGCGCCGGTTTGGGTCGCCTCGGTGCTGACAGCGATCGCTCTCGCCATCATGCTTCTCACCGGACGCGCGCTCACGAAGACCGCGGCGGAGGCCAATTGATGACCCATCCGAACGCTCTTCTCACTCCTCGTGCCCGTCTCCGGTTAGCCCGACTGATTGTCGAAGACGGCTATCCGGCCACGATCGCCGCAAAGATGTTCATGGTTTCCCCGATCACTGCCCGGAAATGGGCCGGCCGCTACCGGGAAGAGGGCGAGTTTGGGATGCAGGATCGCTCCAGCAAGCCGCACCGGATCCCAGACAGGACGCCCGAGCATGTCAAGAAGAAGATCATCAACCTGCGCTGGCGGCTTCGACTGGGGCCAGCCCAGATCGCTGCACGACTTGGTCTCTCGACGTCGACTGTTCACGCGGTCCTCGTCCGTTGCCGCGTGAACCGCCTCTCGCATATCGATCGTGTCACTGGCGAGCCATTGCGGCGATATGAGCATCCTCATCCGGGATCGTTGATTCATGTCGATGTTACGAAGTTCGGCAACATCCCCGACGGCGGTGGACATCGTTACGTAGGTCGGAAGCAAGGCGCACGGAACAAGCTCGCGACTCCGGGATTACCACGAGGAAAAGACCACAAGCCGCGCACCGGAACGGCGTTCGTTCACACAGTCATCGACGACCACTCCCGCGTCGCATACGCAGAAATCTGGTCGGATGAGCAGGCGAGAACAGCGGTGGGAGTTCTCGAACGCGCCGTGGACTGGTTCGCCGAACGAGGCGTGACCGTCGAGCGAGTCCTATCCGACAACGGGTCGGCCTACAGATCCCACGCATGGAGGGACTTCTGCGCTCGGCTCGGCATCCGACACAAGCGGACACGCCCCTACCGGCCGCAGACGAACGGGAAGATCGAGCGATTCCACCGCACGCTCGGGGACGGATGGGCCTATGCCAGGTTTTACGGTTCAGAGGCCGAACGACGCCTGGCGCTGCCCGGCTGGCTCCACTTCTACAACCACCACCGACACCACTCTGCGATTGGCGGCGCACCCTTCGACCGACTCAACAACGTCCCTGGACATCACACCTAGCCGGCATCGCAACAGCGATAGCCGGCATCGGAATTGTCAGCCTGTACCTGCGCTACCGCCGCGCTGCACGAGCTCGCGCACGCGAGGAGCAGCAACAACAAGCCCGCCGCGCCCGGTACGAACGGCACGAGGCGCAGAAGGCCCGTGTGCGCTTCACGCCCACTGTTGAGCCCGACGACCAATAGAGCCCGGACCATCACCACAGAGAGGACACCACATGCCAATGCTCACCCTCAGAGAGCGCAACAGCGGCCGTCTCGCAGCCGTCAATCTCTCAATGCTTCACTACGTCACAGCCTCCGCCGCGGACACCGAGAGTCCAGACGAAAGCATCGCAGCGGACACACCCGTGTACCTGACAGCTTGGAACGCAGCAGGCCATGGCATCCGCTACGTTCCCATCACAAGTGTAGGGATTCTTCTGAGATGTCCATTTCGCGGGTGAAATGTCCACGCGATGTCCATCTGGACATTTCGGGGCACGAGAGCCTGTAGCGCCTGGTCACCCACTCGATCATCTGGAACTCATCTCGTCCGTGGTCTCGCTCGCCGTGACGCTCCCCTCCGCACTCACCGGCGCCGGTATCACGGGGACCGCCGCCGACGAGCTCGCCGCCTCGACGCGTCAGTCGGCCGGCACCGTCATCGCGCAGTTGCGG
Source organism: Microbacterium sp. (assembly GCF_048259935.1). Taxonomy (GTDB): domain Bacteria; phylum Actinomycetota; class Actinomycetes; order Actinomycetales; family Microbacteriaceae; genus Microbacterium. The sequence continues at coordinate 19,223 of NZ_JBLXHF010000010.1, forward strand.
GGGGAGGGGTCCTCCGCCGCGGCGGTCGACGCGCTCGCACAGGGATTCGCCGACGCGACGCGCTGGTCGCTCATCGTGGCATCCGTCTTCCTGCTCCTCGGCGTCGTCGGCGCCGCGCGGCTACGCCGCGTTGCGGAACGGTCCTGACGGAGACGAGTCGCGAAGGGAAGGGTGCTCTCTTCCCTTTCCATTATCCCGCACGACCCCGGGCTTGCGGCAAGGCCCCCTCCGTGAGGCAGAATCGCTGATCGCGTGCTCATTTTCTACGGATTGCGCGCGCGTGACGGGGGAGATGGATGCCGGAAACACACGACAGCGCGAGCGCGTTCGACCTGCCCGAACGGCTGCGGCGCAAGGCCGATCCGGCGCTGCCCGCCGGCGACGAGGCCCGCTTCGCCGCGATCGGTGCGGCGATCGCGGCCGAGATCGCACGCACCAACGCGCGTCTCGACGCGCCCCGCCGCGAACCGGCGTCGGCGGGGCAGCGCGCCCTCGAGCGCGATCTCGAGATCCGCGCCGAGTCGGCGCGACTGCGGGTGCTGCAGCGCTTCGGAATCGATGCGTGCATCGGACGGATGGTCGGCGTCGACGGGACCGTCACCTATATCGGTCGGTTCGGCCTCGCGGGGGCCGGCGAAGAGCGTCTGCTGATGGACTGGCGCGCCCCGGCATCCGCCGCCTTCTTCGCGGCGAGCGGCGCCGATCCGATGGGCCTCGCGAATCGGCGGCGCTACCGCTGGAGCGGCGGACGCATCGTGGACTACTGGGACGAGGTCTTCGCCCCCGACGGCGTCGACCACTCGGCCGCCCTCGACGACCAGTCGGCGTTCATCGCGAGCCTCGGCGCGAGCCGATCGGCCCAGATGCGCGACGTGCTCGCGACGATCCAGGCGGATCAGGACGCGATCATCCGCGCCGACGCGCACGGAGCGCTCGTCGTCGACGGCGGTCCCGGCACGGGCAAGACGGTCGTCGCGCTCCACCGCGCCGCGTACCTGCTCTATGCCGACGCTCGTCTGGAGCATGGCGGCGGCGGCCTGCTGTTCGTCGGGCCGCATCGCCCCTACGTCGCGTACGTCGACGACGTGCTGCCGAGCCTCGGCGAGGACGGCGCGCTCGTGTGCGCCCTCGACGACCTGGTCGTCGTCGCGGGCGGCGCGCGGGAGGAGACGGATGCTGCGGTGCGCCGCACGAAGGGCGACGGCCGCATGATCGATGCGGTCGAGGCTGCCGTGCGCCTGTGGCAGCGCGTGCCGCGCCGCACCCACGCCGTCGACACCGCGTGGGGTGCCGTTCCCGTCACGGGCGCCGATTGGGCCGAGATCTTCGCCGACGCCGACACGACGCCGCACAACGTGCTGCGCTCACGAGCGTGGGACCGCCTGCTCGATCTCCTCGAGGAGCGCATCGAGGACGACGGCGTCGACGAGGCGCGCGACCCGTGGGCGGAACAGGGCTTCGACGCGTACGGGTCGGGGTGGGACGAGGACGAGTCGGTGCGCGAGACGCTCGAGAACGACGCCGACCTGCACGAGCTGTTCGACCGCGCCTGGCCGCTGCTCGACCCCGACGCGCTCCTGCGCGGGCTGCTGTCCACTCCGGACATGCTCCGCCGGTGCGCACCGTGGATGAGTGCGGGTGAGATCGCGGTGCTCTCCGCGGCCCGCGACACGTCCTGGACGGACGTCGATCTGCCGCTTCTCGACACCGCCCGCATCCTCGTCGGCGACCCGCACGCGGAGGTTCGCGCTCGCCGGGCGCAGCGGGAGGCCGCGGCGGAGAAGAGGATCATGTCCGACGTCGTCGCCGACCTCATCGCGGCGGACGACGGCGACCTGCGCATCATGTCGATGCTGCGCGGGCAGGATCTGCGCCGCACCCTGACCGCGTCCACGGCATCCGCCGGCGACCCCTACGCGGGCCCCTTCGCCCACATCGTCGTCGACGAGGCGCAGGAGCTGACCGATGCGCAGTGGCGCATTCTGCTGCGCCGGTGCCCCTCCGGCAGCCTCACGATCGTGGGCGATCGCGCCCAGGCGCGGCACGGATTCACCGAGTCGTGGGAACAGCGCCTCGAGCGCGTCGGCGTCGGACGCACGAGGGTCGAGACCCTGACCGTGAACTACCGCACCCCGGAAGAGGTGATGGATGCCGCGGGCCCCGTCATCCGCGCGGCGCTGCCCGACGCGAACGTGCCGACGTCGATCCGCCGCACCGGCGTGCCCGTGCGCCTCGGCCGCCGGAACGAGCTCGACGATGTCGTAGCCGCGTGGGAGAGGCGAAACGACGACGGGACGGCGGTCGTGATCGGAGCGCCGGACTTCGCTCCGCGCGAGCGCGTGCGGTCGCTCGACCCCGTGCGCGTGAAGGGGCTCGAGTTCGACCTCGTCGTGCTCGTCGACCCCGCCGGGTGGGGAGAGGGCCTCACGGGCGCGGTCGACCGCTACGTCGCGATGACACGGGCGACGCAGCGGCTCGTCATCCTCGAGGGATGAGGGATCGGCTCAGCGCTGAACAGGCTCAGGGCTCAACCGGCTCAGGGCTGCCAGAACCCCACGGCGCAGAGCAGTCGGGTCTCGTCGTCGGCGCCCTCGGGAGGGTCGACCGCGGGCGGAAAGACCCCGAACTCGCGCCACTCGTCGGCATGCGACACGACATGCTCGTTCAGGCCCGCGATGAGCTCGGGCGAGAAGCGGAACGGGATGCCGAGCAGCTTCGCGATCAGCCATGCCTGGAACGCGCGGTAGGTGGAGAGGTGGGCGAATCCCTCCGCCGCCGGGTAGTCGCCGTAGGTGAAACGGAACGTGTCGGCCGTGGCGCCGGCGCGTACGGCCGCTCCCGCCTCGTCGTTGAGAGCGTCGTATGCGGCGACGGGGTCGTCGCCGAGAAGATCGGCATCGACGAACGGATCGCCGTCGGCGGCGGAGCGCCCGGCGATGACGCCCGGGATCCACGCCTCGTCGTAGGCGTGCCGCGAGACGATGTCGCGGATGGTCGGGTCGGGGATCTGGGTCCACTCCTGCGGCGCGGGCGCGGACAGGTGGCGGGCGGTGAGCTGATCGACGACGTCCCGCAGGGCGGCGTCGGAGGCGAGGAAGAGCTGCTCCGGTATCATGGCGCCGACGCTAGCGGCAACCACCCCCACGCACCACGCGCTCGCCCCGCCGCCCCCATCCGGGTCGTGCGTACGATGGCGGGATGAGAATCGTCCTCACCGGTGCGACCGGGTACATCGGCTCCTCCGTCCTTGCGGCGCTCGTCGCGCGCGGCCACGACGTGATCGCGCCGGCGCGCAACGCGGCATCCGCCGCCGTGGCGACGGATGCGGGTGCCTCCGCCGTCGTCGGTGACATCACCGATCCGGGCTGGTTCACTCCGCTCCTGCACGACGCCGACGCCGCGATCCACCTCGCCGCGTCGCGCGCGGGTGACGGTGCGCAGTTCGACGGGGCCGTCGCGGATGCCGTGATCGCCGCCTTCGCCGGCACCGGCAAGCCCTACATCCACACCGGCGGCCTCTGGATCCACGGGCCCTCCGACGATCTCACCGAGGAGACCCCCTTCAATCCGCCCGCCCTCGTCGCATGGCGCGAGGGCGTGGAGTCGCGGCTCGAGGCCGCCGACCTGGAGCTCTCGATCGTCGAGCCGGGGATCGTCTACGGGCACGGCGCGGGCATCCCGGCATCCCTCGCCGACGCGCCGAAGGATGACGAGGGCCGTCTCACCGTCGTCGGCGACGGGACGCAGCACTGGCCGACGGTGCACGTCGACGATGTCGCCGACCTCTACGCCTTGATCGTCGAACGACCCGCGCCGGCCGGTCGCGTGCTCGCACTGAGCGGACAGAATCCGACGGTTGCCGAGATCGGCGAGGCGCTCGCGGGTGGCGCGGTCGTTCCCGAGGGCCCGGATGCCTCGCGCACCCGACTGGGAGCGGGCTACGCCGACGCGCTCATGCTCGACCAGCAGGGGAGCGGCGCGAAGGCCCGTGCGCTCGGCTGGTCGCCCTCGCGCGCATCGCTTCTCGACGAGATCCGGTCGGGGCGGTACGCGGCGACGGCCGACGAGTGACCCCGGCGAGCCTCGAGGACATCGCTCCCGGGGTCCTCGTTGCGACGAGCCGCCGGATGTCGACGACGTCGACCGTCATCGTCGGGCGAGCCGGCGACGCGCTGCTCGTCGACCCTGCGTGGATGCCGGATGAGCTGGAGTCGCTGTCCGCGGCGTTCGTCGCGCGCGGACTTCGCGTCGTCGGCGGATTCGCAACGCACGCGCACCACGACCACCTGCTGTGGCACCCGGGGTTCGGCTCGGGCCCCCGCTGGGCATCGCTCGCGACGGCGCGCATCGCGGCATCCGAGCGCGAAGACCTGGTCGCCGCTCTCGGCGACGAATTCGACGGAGAGCTCTCGGCCCTGATGGGGCGGGTGACGGGCGTCGCGGGGGCGATTCCCCCCGAGTCCGTGCCGGCGGGTGTCGAGATCGAGCTGGTCGTGCACGACGGGCACGCCCCCGGGCACACCGCGCTCTGGCTGCCCGGCCCGCGCATCCTGATCGCCGGCGACATGCTGAGCGACATCGAGCTGCCGCTGCCGTTCTGGCCCGACGATCTTCCCGCCTACCTCGCCGCGCTCGACGTGCTCGCGCCGTATGCGGAGCGTGCGGCTGTCGTGGTCCCGGGCCACGGCCGCGTCGGAACCGATGCCGCCGCGCGGCTGGCCGCCGACCGTCGGTACCTCGAGGACATGGTCCGCAGCGGGGCATCCGACGATCCGCGCACCCGCCTGCCGGCGATGGCGGACGACCATGCCCACATGGAGGCCCTCGCCGAGGAGCATCGCGCGGGTCTACGCTCGCCGCATGTGCCGCAACATCCGCGTCCTCCACAACTTCGAACCGCCGACGACCGATGACGAGGTGCGCGAGGCCGCACTGCAGTTCGTCCGCAAAGTGAGCGGATCGACGCGCCCCTCGCGCGTCAACGCCGAGCCGTTCGACCGCGCGATCGACGAGATCGCCCTCGCCACGCGGCGGCTTCTCGACGCCCTCGTTACGAACGCGCCGCCCAAGAGCCGCGAAGCCGAAGCGATCAAAGGCCGGGCGCGCCACGAGGCGCGGATGGAACGCGAGGTGCGCATCCGCACGGCATCCTGAGCGGGCGCCTCAGCTTCGCGGATCGAATGCTCCGTCTGCGGCGGGGGCGAGATCGGCGCGCGACTGCGGTCGGATGCCGCGGACGATGAGGTACACGGCGAGCCAGATCTCGAACGCGAAGACCGGCAGGGCGCAGATGCCGGCGATCATTCCGTTGAGCGGAATGAGGCCGAACAGCTGGGCGAGATCGCTCGTCAGGACGAGCGCCCCACCGACCATCCCGAGAATCGCGAGCGCGCGCGGCACGGCGCCGGATGACAGCAGCAGCGATCCCAGCACGATCGTGTTCACGCCGATGACGAGACCCTGACCGACGAGGAACGACGCTGTGTGCACCGCGGTGAGCGCGGATGTCGCCTCCGCCGAGAGCGGCGCGAGCGTTCGAGCGACCATCGGGAGCGTGCCCGCGAGGATCACGGCGGCCTCGAGCCCCCGCAGTGCGACGAACGTCGCGGCACGGGCCGGCCCCGAGGCGCGCAGCAGCAGCCAGAGCAGGATGCCGGTGCCGAGGCATCCGAGCGCCAGGAGGAACTCGAGCGCCAGCCCGAGGGTCAGCGCGCCGGCGCCGTAGGCGGCGACGGCTCCCACCGAGGTGACGTGCGTGACCAGGTAGAGCGCACCCGTGGTGCGCGCGTACGTCCGGGCGATGTCGTTCATGATGCCTCTCTGCGGGTATACGGCGTATACTCACTCTCGCTGAGGATAGGGTTTACGGTGTATACGTGTCAACCACCGCTCGTCGCCCGCCGCTCGATCGGGGCACCGTGGTCTCGACCGCCATCGCCCTCGCCGACGCGCGGGGACTCGAAGCGACCACCATGCGAGGGCTCGCCGATGTCCTCCGGGTGACCCCGATGGCGCTCTACAAGCACGTCGCGCACCGCGAGCAGCTGATCGACGAGATGGTCGACCACGTCGTCGGTGCGATCGCGCAGCCGCCGGACGACGCGGCCGCGGCCGGTACGGGAGGGACCGCGGATGCCGAGGACTGGCGCGCCCACGTGCGCCGCCGCGTCCTCGCCGCCAGACGCGCTCTGCGCACCCACCCGTGGGCGCAGAATGCGATCGAAACGAGGACGACGGCGAGTCCCGTCGTCCTCGCCTACATGGACGCGCTCATGTCCGCGATGTTCGACGGGGGACTCTCCGCCGACCTCGTGCACCACGCCATGCACGCCCTCAGCACCCGCATGTGGGGCTTCACCCGTGATGTCATGCCGACCCCGACGGTCCCCGACGACCCGGCGGAGCGTGCGGCGGCGCTGAACTCCTTCATCGCCGCCTACCCCGCTATTGCCCGCATGATGACGACGGCTCCCCACGTCGGGCAGGCATGCGACGACGATGAAGAGTTCGCCTTCGCGCTCGACCTGCTCCTCGACGGCGTCCAGCGCCGTCACGAGGCGGGGTGGACCTCCGTCTGAGCGGATCGCCCGGACTCACACAGAGCCCACCGCTGAGCTAGCACCCATAGTGGAGGCCAACGACGGGCGCGCTACAACGCGAGCTACATTTTCTTCGTCGCAGGCGATGCGGGCAGAAATCTCGAGTATGCGGAAGTAAACAGGCGGGCCGCTCGTGAAGCGCTCGGCGAGATCACCGTGAGGTCAAACTCGTGGGAACTGGTGAGCCGCGCGGTCGACTCCTTGTCGCCCGTCGCCGTCGGATAACAGGTTGAGCGATGTCGGTGCTCAATAGCGCCGGAGGCTTGGCGCCACTGCCGTTGGGCCGAGTAGAGCGTCACGACGGACAAGTCCACGCGTGATTCCGGCAGTTGAGCATGGACAAGTCGGTCCGCAACGGTCAACAGAACAGGCAAGGCCGCGGACATTTCTGAGCGGTTCCTACAACAAGCGATGGAGAAGAGGACAGAGAAGAAACTGATCCAGACGAAGCGATCCGAAATTTCACGGCCGCAGCGCAACGCCAGGAGATGCGCAGCTCGTCTTGACACGTAGGTGTCAAACCGGGGTGCCTTCTCGGGAAAGTGTGCCGCCGAGAAGGCACCCACGGTTTGACGTTTACTTCACGACGTCAGTCGTTGTCACGCCGACGCATGGTCACCCAGAGCATGGCGATGGTGTTGAGCCAGACCATGATGGTGTTGAGCGTCGTTGGGTCGAAGTCCAAGGACTTCCCCTCAGAAGAGAGAAGCCCACCGGCACCGGTCGCTTGACGTTTCGTGAAATACGAACTATTCTTGTGTAAGTCTGGGAGGACATACGTAGAACCTCGTTTCTTCTCTATGGAGTTGAAACCACTCGCCCCTTCGTGCGCCAACACGTCGGATTGAGTAGCTACTGCTTGTTGGGCAGTCTGAACCATTATACCGCAGGGTTCAGACATTACTCAGGTACGACACGCGGAACATGGTATAAGCCGGGTAGATACCCGGCTTTTCGTGTATCTACCCGCTGTCATCGGTCGACCACCAGGAAGCATTGCCGTCCCAGTCGCCCTCGACAGGGTTCCGGAGCATGCTGGCAAACGAGCCGTCCGCGAGGAAGCTGCGAGCAGCACGCAGCCGCCAGGTCGCCGCGACGATACCGGCTACCAGAGCCGTTGCGTCGTCCAATGACACCGATTCGACCTCGGGGGCATTCGCGCGATATGCGAGCCGCAATCGGTATCGCTCATCTTCCGCGCGTGGAGGCTGTGGGTCTAGGGGATCGTCGTCGGTCGTGAGGCGTGCAACGAGCAGGTCATGCGCGTATCGGTTCCGCTCCCGCCAGGCCGCCACGGCGTCGTCAAGGGCTGCCCGGATTGATTCGCGCATGGCTGCGTCAAGAGGTTCGTATGCGTCGAGTAACTCACCGCATTTCTTTGCGAGCTGGCCCCACGACTCCGGCGCAGCAAGAAGCGCTGAGCGATCGTTGCGGCCGCGAAGCGCGGCGTGGACACCGCGGAGCGCGGCTTCTAAGTTCACTGCTTCTGTCGCAATGCGGCCGCGCATGAAGATCCACCCGTCTGAAGCGGGGAGCTTGCGTAACTGATCCAGGTCCATCGGTACATCGTGTCACGAGAAACGTTCTGACATAATTACTATTATCGGCAATTCCTCGACCGTTCACATTCGAACGTTTGATCTATGATAGCGGGATGGGCCAGAACAAGCGCTACCCCGAGCTGCTTGAAGGTGAGATCGCCAACGTGAGCGCCACGATGGATCGCCGGCTGCGCCCTGTAGGGCTCTCGGAACCCGAGCTGCGAAGCACGGGCCAGCGGCAGGACGCGCGCGAACCGATACCCGTCACGGCGTGGATACCTCATCAGGTGTTGTGGACGGAACCGCAGCGCGTCGAGGCCGAAGCGATCGCGTGGACCAACGATGCGGTGTTGCTTCGATGGACACCGCCCTATAGCGCCCACCCGCATCACACGTGGGTGTGGGCCAGCGCAGTCACGCGCAAGTCGCAGTAGCCGCAGCGCTAAGAACGCGCCGGCGCAGCTCCACGATCCGGTCCAGTCTCAAACCCGTCCAGTTTTCGCCCGCATCGGTCACCACGTAGGGCAGTTCCCGAATGCCCATATCGCGCAGATCGCTGCGAACGCCGGCAGCGTCGACGTCGACGAGCTGACACGCAATGCCGGCCAACTCCAAAGCTCGCATCGTGTTCGTGCACTTCCAGCAGCCCTCAGCCCCGTAGACCGTCACCTGTACTCGCATCGTTCGTGATCCTCTCCGCCTCGTCGGCTCCCAGCCGATGCCTCGGCATCGGTTGGTACTTGCCGCCTTTGCGCGGCGTGGAGGTCGGGTCAAGGGCCGGCCCTGGCCGGATTCCGCAGGAATCGCGTAGCGCCCTTGATGCGATCGGAACGGCGTGCAACACCTAACTAGCGCCGCACCGGATCAGCCGGTGTCCGATTCTTCACTGCGGTGCGCATAGACGGGTTGTGAATACGACGAACCCCACCACAGCCCAGACAGCCCCTACCCGCCGCAGCCTTAGGGCAGAACGCGAGCAACAGAGGGTCGCTGCACGTCGACGATGCCGCCGCGCGTTCTGGGGGCGGGCGGCACTGAACGTTCTCGACGCCGCTGTGAAGCAGCTCGTGGTCGAGGCGGTTAAATGGGTGGCGGCTCTCGGCGTGTCATTCTGGCCTTAACCCTAGCCCTAGCGCTATCGTCGCCTTCATGGCACCGAGACTCCCCCGCGGCACACGGGTTGCACCCGTGACTGCGGGCTGGGAAATCGAGAAGTCCACCAGGGAGCGTTTCAACGCTATCGCTGCCCGCAGTGGCATGTCTGGCGGTGCACTGCTCGATCAACTCGCCGAGCACATTCCCCTGGACGAGCGGGGCCGGCCTCTTTGGCTTCCCGCTGAGCCGCCTAAAGACGGGGAGTTGCCTATCGACTCCGCTTAACGAGAGAGGCCCGCCAGGGGCGGGCCTCGAAGCTCTGAGCCTCATCTGCGTGAAGTTTGGCGACTGAATCAGATGAAGGCAGTTCCGAAGAACCGGTGCGAAGCCGGGGCTTCGTCGTGTTCGTCGTACCTCTGGGTGGAGGTGGCTTTATCGTACCCCAAACGCTCACGGCCAGCTATACGGCCGTCTCGAATCGCTCCCGCGTGTCGCGCTCCGGAGGCCGTATCTCGGCTCCGCGGCGTACACGCCGGCCGACTGGTCGAGGGCTCGTCTTGGAGCCCGTGGAGGGCGTCTACGCGAGCATCCCCACGTGCCGGCCTGACGACTGGCTGCACGCCGTCGAGGCCGCGCTGAGCGTGCCCGAGGTCGAGCAGCTGCGGCGGCGGCTGCGCGTGGCTGGACGATCGACCGTGCTGCGCGCGTGCCGGATCTGGGCGGCAGCTGCCGATCACCGAACGGGACGCGACGTCGCCGTGAGCCACCAGACGGTCGCTGAGGCGATCGGATACGCCGAAGCTACGGTCAAACGCATTGTGCGTTTTCTGTCCCGGCTGGGGCTGCTGGTCGAGTGCGCCCGCGGCCGCAATCGGCTCAGCATGGACGAGCTGCACCAGGCGCGTCAGCTCGGAGCGACTCAGCAGCGCGCCGTGGCATCGACAAGGGCTCTCACGATCCCTCGTTCTGTGTATGGCACCCCCCTACCCACCTCCGGGACAGTTAACGAGAAATCTCCGGTTAAGAAGTTCTCACCAAGGCGCGCGCTGCGCGCTCGGAAGGCCGGGGCTGCGCCCCGACCAGCTTTGAATGAAGGTGTGAGTGCTGGCAGCTCCCAGCGTCACCACCGGCCCGAGGTTTCCAGGTTCGCCGCGCAGCTCGTGAACGCTCTCCCCCGGCTGCTCTGGACCGCGACCAAACAGCCACGACGGACGATCGTGACTTTGCCCGGTGGCGGTGTCGAGGTCGTCTGGGAAGGCGGCCGGCACATCGGACAAGTGTGCGATGCGATCAAGCGACACGAGCTGATCGAACGCGGCTGGACCGTGCAGCGAATCCTCGAGCGCGTATCGACGTATCGAGCTGAGGCGAGGATCATCGAGCCCGAACCGAGCGCGATGCGCGACGGGCTCGACTGGTTCTTCTGGCTCATTCAGCGAGCGATCGGCAAGACCGATCTGGCACCTGCGAAGCGCGCCGAGATAGAGCGCGCGGAGCACGCGGCTGAAGCCGCAGCTCGACGCGCAGCGGACGCGGAGCGACGGGCTCGACTGGATGAGCAGCAGGAAGAGATTCAGGCAGCGATCGCAGCGCTGCACGCGCAGTTCCCGAGACGTCCGAAGGCGCGTCGCCCATTCGCTTGACTATTCACTGAGAGCGAATAGGTAAACGAAGCTTTTCGCTTCGTTAGCCCTTGTCCTGCCTACCCCACCACGCTGACGCGCTTGCCAACCTCCACCACTCAACGTACCTTATGAGTAATGGAGGTTGGCAAGTAAATGGTGGGGTAGGCAGGACAAGGGCAGAAAGACAGAGAGAGAAGAAAATACAGAGGGAAAGATGGTGAGGTGGTCGGTTCTTGCAGGCCCGGATGCGATGAGCAGACGGACTGAGGAAGCGGTCACTGGCCGGGGGGCACTGATGTTTTCGACGCTCGCTGTTGATCGTGTTCTGCACGAGCTGCATCGATAGCTGAGCCACACACGACGAGCTGCTGCAACGGTGCGCACCGGTCGCAGCGAGGAGGGGCGGGACGTGCAGATCACGGCACGCGATGAACGAATTTTCGAGTGGCTGCGAGTAGTGAAGCTCGCGGACACTGAAGCGATCCGATGGGTTCTCGCGGCCCTGGATGGTCGCGACGAACCGGTGTCGATGAGACGGGCGCAGCAGTGGATCGCCCGCACGGCCGAGGCCGGTCTGATCGAGAAAGCGCGGCCGGTGTTCCGCGATGGGTCGATCATTTGGCTCAGTCGAGTGCTCAGCAATCGTGCTGCGCCAAATCTCTACCGCGCGACGACGCGACACGAAGTCGCGGTGTCGTCGATCAGTGCTCGATACCTCGCAGCTGGCTACAGCTGGCAACGCGATCGGCAGCCGGCGACGCGCCAAGAGCATGCGGCCGATGGAGTTGCCGAGCACGGAGGAAATGTCGAGCTGATCGAGGTCGAGCTGACAGCAAAGACCCTCGATCGGTATCGAGGAATCTTCACCGACCACACGCGCCGGCTGACCGAAGGCGTCAGCCGTGTTGTGTACGTCGGGACCGCGGGCGCGATGCGCGCGGTTGATCGCGAAGCGAGCAAGTGGGTGCATCCGTCGCTGCGCGATCGGATCATCACCTTGCCGGTTCTCGACGAACGTGGGCATATCGTCGGGCAGCTCGACTCGTTGTGGACCGACGATGTTGCATCGTCGGTCCCCGAGGAGCCGACGGCTGCGCCCGTCGTAGAGCCGACGCTGCCGGTGTGGGGAGGGCGGGACTGATGAGCCAGCAGGAGCAGAACCGGCCGGCGTCGGACGGCGGCTGGGAAATGATGTTGTGGGGAATCTTGAAGGTCGTGCTCGGGCTGGTGCTTTTCCTGGTCGTGCTGCCGTTGGCAGTGCCGATCGTGGCATCGGCACTGACCGGTAACCGGATCGCGAAGCGCCACGCGTTTTGGATGACCTATCGCTGGCACGTTTGGGTGAACGTCGCGACGGTTGCGATCGTCGCAGCCGTTCTCGCCGTCGAGGTCGCGCTGATCGCGGAATGGATCGCGTCAGGGAACGCTGAGGCGTTCGTGAAGCGCCCCGACTGGGGCACGGAGTTCGTCGCCACGGTGTGGCCGTGGCTGCTGCTGAACTTCTTGCTCGGAGTCCTTTTGCTGCCGCTGGCGTGGACGATCAAGCGACGTCGTGTTGCTGAGCTCGTGCGGCGCCGGTTGATCCCCGATGTGCTCACGCAGGAGCACATCGAGAGTGCCAGGAAGCGCGCAGCTGACATGATGAGCGCCCGGATGCTCGGGCAGCAGCTCGACCTAAAGACCGGCCTCGTCACGGCCGGGAAGGGTGGGATCAAGACCCCGCCCGGAGCGATCGGCATCGTCTCCCGTGCGACTGTCTCCACGGTCGCGGAGAAGTTCACCGATCGACGCGAAGTGCCGGATTGGACGGACCAGGCCGGCCGATTCGTCACGCTGCCGGCCACAGCCGGAGCGCTGCGAGTGATGCAGCTCGCAGAGAGCGGCACTGGCAAGACCGTTCTTATGCAGAATGCGATCTTGGAAGTGCTCGACCGGGGCTGGCCAGTGACGTTTATCGACGCCAAGGGCGACCCTGAGGACGCCGACAAGCTCGCGGCCGTCGCTCGAAGCCGGGGGTACAGCGTCCGCGTTGCGGAACCCTGGAACCTGTTCACGGGTACCGCATCGCAGATCACCACCAAGATTCTCCGCACGATCCCGCACAGCACCGGAGACGGTGCGTTCTATCGGCGCGAGGCCGATCAGGCGTTGCGCGCGATCCAAGCGCATGCCCCGCTGACGGGAATGCGTGACCTGTTCACGAGGCTGGACGATCCGCGCACGCACGTGCGCGATCAGACGCAGCTCAACAGCCTCATGGCGGCCGTCGACAAGATCGGCACGCGGCGCAACGAGCGTGTGCGCGACACGCTGTTGACAGCGCTCGAACCACTAGAGCCATATCTAGCCGCAGCCGGCTGGTCATACGGAGACGGACAGGCCGATCTCACAATCGCGCCCCTCTCCCCCGCCGACGAGGCCGAGGCCCGCGTGGGCGACCTGATGCTGCTCGACCTTCG
>NZ_JBLXHF010000011.1:0-20372 GCF_048259935.1 Microbacterium sp.
TCCGGGAACGCGTCGGATCCGCCATGGCCCGGCCGAGCCGGTTCATCACATCAAGGCGTGAAGCAATAGTCAGCATGTACTGAACTATACAGCAAGCGCTGATCAATCATTGGTGATCAGTGCCCCACCATTCATTGGGAGAAGAGTCGGAAGCCGCTGAATACGCAACTCAGCAACAATCGGCGCTACCAGTAATGAAGCGCGTCGCCATGCCACCACTGGGATCGCCTCACCGCAATGGCAATTGAACCTGCGAACTCGGGCTTTTTGAGACAGGTAATTTCCCGGCGTTCGTAGGCCCAGGTAGCGCCTGGAGGCCTGATCTTCCGCGCATTAATGGATATTGGCGCGCATCAGGTTTTGCAAATCCCAGAAAAAGTTTTTTCTTGCGTGTACCTGTGCGTGTACTTTGGGGTAGAAGAAACTTGTAGAGATACGACAAAGCCCCGGAAAATCGTTGATTTTCCGGGGCTATTTTTTGTCTGTGTCGGGCTGACAGGATTTGAACCTGCGACCCCTTGACCCCCAGTCAAGTGCGCTACCAAGCTGCGCCACAGCCCGTTGTCTTGCGCTTTGCGCAGGCAACTCCCCTATCTTAGCCGCATCAATGAGCCCTTCGCGAACCGGACCTCTTGCCCGTGTCGCACCCCGGGCGTACCCTGCCGGAGATGCCCACCATCACGACTGCACTCGCAAGCCCCGAGGTCTGGGATGACATCCAGCATGCGCTCAGTGGCGGCGGAGACGGCCGAAGCTGCCAGTGCGTCTGGCCGGTGCTGATGAACAAAGAGTGGCAGACCACCGACGTCGATCAGCGCACCGCGCTGTTCCAGCAGGAAGTCGCATCCGACCGCCCACCGGGGATCGTCGCCTACGTCGATGGTGAAGCCGCCGGGTGGATCCGAGTCGGTCCCCGCCCCGCGCAACGACGCCTCGGTCGCACACGCAACATCGTCGCGACCACCCGCGAACCTCTCGACGACGAGAGCGTCTGGGCGGTGAGCTGCTTCGTCGTGCGCAAAGAGCACCGCGGCCAGGGCCTGAACGCCGCTCTCCTCGCCGCGGCCATCGACTTCGCACGCGACCACCGGGCTCGAATGATCGAGGGGTACCCGATCGACACCACCCAGACGAACGTCCACGTCAACGAACTCTTCCACGGCGCGCTCTCGACTTTCCTCGCGGCTGGTTTCTCGGCCACTCCGAGCCCCAAGCCCGAACGCCCCCTCGTGACCCTCGACATCAGCTGACATCCCGCAATCTACGATGGAGGGATGCAACGCCGCGCCCCGCTGAGAACCGCCCTCCCCTGGACGTTCCTCCCCTACATCGTGATGTCGATCGTCCATGTCACCGCTCTCGCAACCGGCAGCGACGTCGCCCCTCCGACGAAACTGTGGCTGATGCCGCTGCTCGCGATCCCGGTGCTCTTCTCGCTCCGCGTGCGCCCTGCACTCGCGATCGTCCTGCTGCTCACAGCGATCGTGTTCTCGTGGCTGGGTGACGGCGCCGGCGCCTTCTTTCCCGCAGGCCCCGAGCTGCCACTGATGCTGCTGTTCTTCGGACTCGCTCACATCGCCTACATCGTGCTGTTCACCCGCGTGCTGCACGTTCGTCGCCTGCCGTGGTGGACACTCGTCTACGCCGTCTGGTGGATCGCGATGGTGATCGTGCTCGCGCCGCACACCGGCGGTCTGCTCGTCGCTGTCGCAGCATACGGCCTCGTCCTCGGCGGCACCGCCGTCTTCGCGGCACGCTGTCACCCGCTCGTCGTCGTCGGCAGCATCTTCTTCCTGATCAGCGATACCGTCCTCGCCTTCCGACTGTTCCTCGACGGGATGCCCGCCTGGACGAGCCCACTGGTCATGATCACCTACACCCTCGGTCAAGGTCTGATCATCGTCGGCGCGCTCGTCACCCTTCGCAAGCGAGACGCCCGATGACGCCAGAGCGTCCGATACCGCACCAGAACGCGCTGATGGATGCTCCGGTGCGAGTCGACAGCTGGCTGTGGGCGATCCGCGTTTACAAGACGCGCTCAGCTGCAACGACCGCATGCCGAGCAGGGCATGTACGGGTCAACGGTGAGAAGGCCAAGGCCGCCCAGACGGTGAAGCCTGGTGATGAGCTGCGTATCCGCATCAGCGGGTTCGACCGCATCCTCACCGTCCGCAAGACACTCACCAAGCGCGTCGGTGCACCCGTCGCCGCCCTCGCGTACGAGGATCGCACCCCTCCGCGTGAACCGATAGCCGCTCTCGGGCTTCGTGATCGCGGAGCAGGGCGCCCCACCAAGCGCGAGCGCCGCGATATCGACAAGCTGCGCGGCCGCGACTGAAGTTCAGAGCCGCTCGCGCAGTGCGGGCCACGCGTTCGCGAACCCCGGATGCAGCGGACGCTCGGTCACCTCATCGATCGGAACCCACTCCAGAGCAACGCTCTCCGGGTCACTGATCACTGCTTCGAACGGTGTGATCACATCGGCCACCACCGTCGTATACGACCAGATACCCAGATCGAGCACGGTCGTGAAGCTCACGCGCACCGCACCAGCGGGAATCCCGGCTTCCTCGGTGGCTTCGCGGAGCGCCCCGTCGATGGGCTCTTCACCCTCGTGCAGTGCGCCGCCGGGAAGACCCCAGGTGCCGCCGAAGTGGCTCCAGCTCACGCGGTGCTGCAGCAGGATGCCTCGCTCAGAATCCACTGCGAGCAGTCCTGCCGCACCGAAACGGCCCCAGTACCGCTCTCCTGACTCAGCCACGACCCAGGCATCTCCGGGGTCGCGGGGCCCGTCTGGGCGTCGCGGCTCATCGGGTGCGGGGGGAACAATCGTCACCGCTCCAGTTTTTCACAGCATCCGCCCTATTGGGCGACCTGCGACGCCCTCTGAAACAATAAGGGAGTGAAGCTTCTCGTCGCCGCCCTCGATTCCGAACTCATCGCCTTCCCCGAAGACCTTCCCGGCTTCGCCCGGCTGGTGACCGGCCCAGGAAAGCTCAAGGCCACCTATGCCCTGACCCGCGCGCTCGATGCAGCAACCTACGACGAGATCCTCGTCGTCGGCACCGCCGGTGCGCTCGACGAGACCATCGAGTCGGGCGTCCACGACGTGCACTGGGCTTTCCAGCACGACGTCATCAACGAAGAGGGCGTACGCGGTGAGCACGTCTCGATGCCGCAGCGCATGAGCCTCGGCGCCGGCGACATCTCGATCGCCACCGGCGACAGCTTCATCGATGACGCCGAGGCCGTCGCACTCATCCGCTCGCTCGGCGGACGCCTCGTCGACATGGAGTCCTACGCCTACGCATGGGTCGCCGCACAGTTCGGTGTGCCGATCCGCATCTGGAAGGCAGTGTCCGACCGCGCCCAGGACGATGCGAACACCACCTGGACCGAGGCCGTCACCGCGTGCAGCCATCAGCTGCGCGACCGCGTGCGCGAGGTGTACGGAGTCTAAGCGGCGAGAGCCGCCGCCCCATCGCGCAACCGTGCGGCTGCGAGTTCTTCAGCGGCCGCGAGCGGGGTGATCCCACGCTCTTCTGCATCGGCGAGGATTCGCCGTACGGTGTCACCGATCTGCGAGACGCGAGCCATGATCTCGTCGCGAGAGCCGAGCTGCTTCGCCTCGTGGTCGAGGTAGATAACGCCACCGGCGTTCACCACGAAGTCCGGCGCATACAGGATCCCGCGCGCAGCCAGCCGCTCAGCGCCCTCATGCGATGCCAGCGGGTTGTTCGCCGGCCCGCACACGGCAGCGGTGTCGAGTGCATCGATGACGTCGTCGGTCAGCAGCCCCCCGATGCCGGCCGGAACGAATACGTCTGCCGGAAGCAGGTGCTCTGTGCCGGGCTCTGCCCATGTCGCGCCGAGCTCGCCGGCGAGATGCTTGCGCTGCGGGTTCACATCGGTGACGGTGAGCACGGCACCCTCGGCAGAGAGCCGGACGGCGAGACGGCCACCCACCTGTCCGAGTCCGGAGATCGTGATGCGTCGACCGGCGACATCAGCGCTGCCGGTGGTGCGCTCCAGCACAGCGCGCAGAGACTCGTACACTCCGAGGCTTGTGGGACCCGCTGGCTCCCCTGAGCCGCCAGCGGCATCCGGAAGGCCTACGACGTGCGCGGTGCGCTCACCGACGACCGCCATGTCATCCATGGTCGATCCGACGTCTTCGGCCGTGCGGTACAGACCGCCGAATGACTCCACGACATCACCGAGGTCGAGGAAGGCATCACGGCGGCGCTCCGCGTCGAGCTCGGTGCCGGGCGCGAGGCCGATGACCGATTTTCCGCCACCCGCATCGAGACCGGCGGTCGCATTCTTGAGCGTCATCGCCGCGGAAAGCCGCAGGGCGTCGCCGAGGGCGTCACTCCAGTGCGGGTAGGTCCACAGACGCGCACCGCCCAGCGCGGAGCCGAGCACAGAGGAGTGCAGCGCGACAGCGATGAAGAGCCCGCTGCGCGTGCCTGTGGTCACCTCCACCCGCTCGTGGGAGAACTCGGGAAGGGGCAGGGTGTGCGACATTGCATCCTCTTTCGGCAGGCCTTGTGGGCAGCGATGGTGGATGCCGCAGGGTCGCAGCATCCACCATCCATTGCACCACTGAACCTGGCGCGCGGCAACTAGCGCTGGCGCTTCTCGCGCACACGCATGTTGATCACGATCGGCGTGCCGTCGAATTCGTACAGCTCGCGCAGGCGGCGCTGGATGAAACGGCGGTAGCCGGGGTCGAGGAACCCGGTCGTGAACAGCACGAACGTCGGCGGACGCGTCGAGGCCTGCGTGCCGAACAGGATGCGCGGCTGCTTGCCGCCACGCAGCGGGTGCGGATGCTCGGCGACGAGTTCGGTGAGGAACGCGTTGAACTTACCGGTGGGGATGCGACGATCCCAGTTGTCCAGAGCTGTCTCGAGTGCGGGTACCAGCTTGTCGAAGTGGCGCCCGGTCTTCGCCGAGATGTTCACTCGCGGCGCCCACGTGACGTGGGCCAGGTCCTGTTCGATCTCACGTTCGAGGTAGCGGCGACGATCCGCGTTCTCGAGGTCGACATCGTTCAGGCGATCCCACTTGTTGAACGCGAGCACGAGCGCGCGGCCCGACTCGAGCACGAGATCGATGATGCGGACATCCTGCTCGCTGATCGTCTCAGAGACATCGAGGACGACGACGGCGACTTCGGCCTTCTCGAGCGCTGCCGAGGTGCGAAGAGATGCGTAGAAGTCGGCACCCTGCTGCAGGTGCACGCGACGGCGGATGCCGGCGGTGTCGACCAGACGCCAGAGCTTGCCGCCGAGCTCGACGACCTCGTCCACCGGGTCGCGCGTGGTGCCGGCGAGGTCGTTGACGACAACGCGGTCCTCGCCTGCAGCCTTGTTCAGCAGCGACGACTTTCCGACGTTCGGGCGGCCGAGGATCGCGACGCGACGGGGTCCGCCGATCTCGTACTTCGCAACGGCCGAGATCGACGGCAGCTTCTCGAGCACGGCATCGAGCAGGTCGGCGACGCCTCGGCCGTGCACGGCCGAGGTCGGGTAGGGCTGCCCGAGACCGAGGCTCCACAGGGAAGCGATCTCGGGCTCCTGGCGTGCGTCGTCGATCTTGTTTGCGACGAGGAAGACGGGCTTGCCGCTCTTGCGCAGCAGCTTCACGACGTGCTCATCGGTGGACGTCGCGCCGACCATCGCATCGACGACGAAGAGCACGATGTCGCACAGTTCGATCGCGACCTCTGCCTGGGCTGCGACCGAGCGGTCGATGCCCTTGGCGTCGGGCTCCCACCCGCCGGTGTCGACCAGCGAGAAGCGCCGATCATTCCACTCAGCCTTGTACGTGACGCGGTCACGGGTGACACCGGGGGTGTCTTCCACGACGGCCTCACGACGACCGAGGATACGGTTCACGAGGGCGGACTTGCCGACGTTCGGGCGTCCGACGATCGCGACCACGGGCAGCGCAGGCAGGAACTCGATCCCGCCCTCGCCCTGGGTGAGACCTGCGAGCAGCGCCGCGTCGTCCTCATCGAGGTCGTAGTCGGCAAGCCCCGCGCGCAGTGCCTCCGCGCGCTGTTCGATGAGCTGCTCGTCGAGCTCGCTCAGCTTCTCGGCGAGGTGGTCAGCGCCACCCTCATATTCTTCTTCAGCGGCCATGTTCCGCTCCTTGCTTTCGGTCGATCACCGAGAGTACGGCGTCGATGGTCTGGGAAAAATCGAGTGCAGTCGAGTCGACGACTTCAACGCCTTCTGCAGCATTGAGGAAGTCCACCACTGCACTGTCCGAAGCATCGCGCTTGTGCAGCGCCTCTGCCACGGCTGCCGCGTTCTCTCCGGCGAGTTCACCGGCACGGCGGGCCGCACGCACCTCGGGTGCAGCGGTGAGGAGGATTCGCACCGGAGCATCCGGCGCGACGACGGTGGTGATGTCGCGTCCTTCGACGACAACAGCAGGAAGCGGAGAATTCGCCACCAATGAACGGAAGAAGATGTTGACCTGCTCGCGCACGGCAGGCACCCGCGCCACACCGCTGACCGCGCTCGAGACGCGCGGCTCCCGGATTGCGGCGGTGATGTCGGTATCCCCCACGGCGACCGTGCGGTCGTCGGGGTCGAGCCCGAGACGCAGGTCGAAATCGGATGCCGCAGCGATGACAGCCTCAGCATCGTCCGTGTCTGCCTGATTCTCGAGCATCAGCCATGCCAGAGCGCGATAAGCGGCACCGGTGTCGAGAAGTCCGTACCCGCGCTGACGCGCGATGGCTTTGGAGACACTGGACTTCCCCGAACCTGCCGGGCCGTCGATCGCGATGAATTTCGCCGCGCTCGGCACGGTCCTTGCATCGGTCCCTGAGCCTGTCGAATCGATCCCTGAGCCTGTCGAATCGATCCCTGAGCCTGTCGAATCGATCCCTGAGCCTGTCGAAGGGTCACTCATTGGTCGCTCCTGCAATCCGCCATCCGCGCTCCTGCAGCCCTTCCACCGCACCGAGCAGTGCAGCGGGCGCCACACTGATCTCTGCGAGGCCGAACTGCGCGCCCGGCGAATGCTCCAGGCGCAGGTCTTCCACGTTCACACCGAGTTCACCGAGTTCGCCGAACAGGCGCCCCAGTTGACCTGGGGTGTCGTCGACCATGACGACGAGCTGTTCGAACCGGCGGTTCTGGCCGTGCTTTCCTGGCAGACGCTCCACACCATCGTTGCCCTGGCGGATCGCCTCGGCCACCACGCGGCGCGCACCGGGCGCAGTCGGTTCGCGCAGAGCATCCGACACGGTCTTCAGGTCAGCGGCGAGCGCATCGAGCACGTCGACGACGGGCTGCGCATTCGCACCGAGGATCTGTACCCACAGCTCGGGAGCGGAGGCGGCGATTCGCGTGGTGTCGCGAACCCCCTGACCGGCGAGCCGGAGGGCGTCTTCATCAGCGCTCGCAAGGCGGGATGCGAGAAGGCTGGCCACGACCTGCGGCACGTGAGAGGTGAGTGCGACCGAACGGTCGTGTTCCTCAGGAGTCATCTCCAGCGGCATCGCCCCGACGTCGAGCGCGAGGTCTTCGACCAGGGCGAGATCAGCGGCACGAGTCTCTTCGTCACGACAGACGACCCATGGACGCCCGATGAAGAGGTCTGCACGTGCGGAGATCGCTCCCCCGCGCTCACGCCCGGCGAGCGGATGCGAGCCGATATAGCGCGTCGTGTCCACGCCGCGCGCGGTGAGCTCTCGGAACGGTTCGAGCTTCACGCTCGCGACATCCGTCACGACGGCATCCGGGAATCGGGTGAGTTCCGCTTCGACGACGTCGGCGGTGACATCCGGCGGCACGCAGACGACGACCAACGCCGGAGCATCATCATCGCGCGCAGCGCGACCGGCGCCGTAGTCGATCGCCAGACGCAGCTGCGCCGGTGAAGCATCCGCGAGAACGACGTCGATGCCCTTCGCGCTCAGCGCGTGGCCGATGCTCGCTCCGAGCAGACCCGCTCCAACGATTCTGACCGTCCCCGAAAGACGCGGCGCGTTGCCGTTGCCATGCGTCTTGGCGGTATCGCTCACTCGTTCTCCTGGGCGTCTCCCGGCGTAGCGTCCGCAGGGGCATCATGGCGCGCGAGAGTCAGAAGCGCACCACGTTCGATTTTACTCAGTTCGCGGGACTTCCCCGCAGGGAGCGTTCCCAGGTGGAGCGGACCGAACTGACGACGCACGAGTTCGGTGACCGGATGCTCCACCGCGGCGAGCATCCGACGCACAATCCGGTTGCGTCCGGAGTGCAGAGTCAGTTCGACCAGGCTCGCGCCCTTC
The DNA here is from genome assembly GCF_048259935.1 of Microbacterium sp. Lineage (GTDB taxonomy): Bacteria > Actinomycetota > Actinomycetes > Actinomycetales > Microbacteriaceae > Microbacterium. The sequence continues at coordinate 8,294 of NZ_JBLXHF010000011.1, forward strand.
GACGAATCCAACAGGCGCGCCTTGTCGGCCTTGATGAATCCGTCGTCGAGGTCGAAGCCCTTGGTGAGCTTGGCGATCGTCTGCGCCGTGACGAGACCGGTGACCTTCGCGATGTACACCTTGGTGACCCCGAACGAGGGGTGTGCGAGCACGTGTGCGAGCTCGCCGTCGTTCGTGAGGATGAGCAGACCGCTGGTCTCGGCATCCAAGCGACCGACGTTGTAGAGACGCTCCTCGTAGTCGTCGGTGAAGCGGCGCAAGTCAGGACGACCGTTCTCGTCCTTCATCGTGCTCACGACGCCAGTGGGCTTGTTGAGCATCACGTAGCGCTTGGAGACATCCAGCTGGATCGCTGTGCCATCCACGTCGACCAGGTCGTTCTCGGGGTCGATGCGACGGCCGAGTTCTTCGACGACGACGCCGTTGACTTTGATGCGTCCCTCGACGATGTACTGCTCCACCACTCGGCGGGATGCGACGCCCGCAGCGGCGAGCACCTTCTGCAAGCGGACGCCCTCTGGAGCGTCGGGCGAGATGTCGTTCATCTGATGGTTCCTTCGTCGAATCCGTCGGCACCGTCGTCGAGCAGCGGAGAGATCGGAGGCAGCTCGTCGAGCGAGTTGATACCGAGGTTCTGCAGCAGGGCGTCGGTCGTGCCGTAGTTGATGGCGCCGGTTTCTGAATCGGCGAACAGTTCTGTGATGAGGCCGCGGGCAAGCAGCGTGCGGACGACCGAGTCCACGTTCACCGCGCGGATGGATGCCACCTGACTGCGCGTGACCGGCTGCTTGTACGCGATCACGGCGAGGGTCTCGAGTGCCGCCTGTGAGAGCCGCGCAGGTGCTTGTCCGCCCACGAACTCGGCGACGAGAGCATCGTGCTCCTCGCGCACGTAGAGCCGCCAGCCCCCACCTACCTCGCGCAGTTCGAAGCCACGCCGTGGCCCATCGCCGTTGCCGTCGTACTCGTCGACCAGTCGCTCCAGGCTCTGCCTGACGGCCGGCACGGGCGCACTGACGGCTGCGGCGAGTGCGACGAGTCCCAGCGGCTCGTCGATGATGAGCAGGATGGCCTCGATCCGCTCGGTGAGCGGCGTCTCGACCACGGTCGCTGAGTTCATCGAAGTGTCATCGGTCATAATCAGCCCCCAGGCTCGCAAGCGTCTCATCCGACCAGGAGTCGGTGGCCCAGCGCAGCGTCAGCTCGCCGAGCGGTTCCAGTTGTTCGAAAGACAACGCCGCGTGCCGGTACAGCTCGAGGACCGAGATGAAGCGTGCCACGACGATCCCTGGTTCCGTTGCGCCCGCGACCAGCTCGCGGAAGGTCAGTGACTCGGAGCTGCGCAGCAGCGTCACGACGATCGCGGCCTGCTCCCTGATGCTGACCAGCGGTGCATGCAAATGATCGAGGCCGACATGGGGAAGTTCTTTGGGAGCGAAAGCGAGCAGCGCGATGGCTGCGAAATCGTCCACACTCAGCGTCCACACCAGCTCCGGTGTCTGGCGCCGGTACTTCTCGTCGAGTCGCACCGCACGAGTGTGTCGGCGATCCTCACGAACCAGGCACCGTGCGAACCAGGTGGAGACCTCTTTGAATGCCCGGTACTGCAGCAGACGGGCGAAGAGCAGGTCGCGTGCTTCGAGCAGCGCGACGGATTCGGCGTCGACGAGTTCGCCCTGAGGGAGGAGACCTGCGACCTTCATGTCCAGCAGGGTCGCCGCAACGACGAGGAACTCGGATGCCTGATCGAGCTCTTCATCATGCTCGAGCTCTTTCAGATACGCGATGAAGTCGTTCGTCACCGCGCTCAGCGAGACTTCGGTGATATCCATCTCATGCTTCGAGATGAGGTTCAGCAGCAGATCGAAGGGGCCGTCGAAGTTCGTCAGAGAGACACGGAACCCTTCGACAGGCTCAGGGACCGCTTCGACAGGCTCAGGGACCGCTTCGACAGGCTCAGGGACCGCTTCGGCAGCGTCAGTCTCAGGCGACGGCGCCACGGGCGACCAGCTCCCGAGCCAGTCGCAGGTACGCCTGGGCGGCGGCATGCTCCGGCGCGAACTCGGTGATGGGAACACCCGACACCGATGCGTCGGGGAACTTCACGGTGCGGCCGATCACGGTCTCGAGCACGTCATCGCCGAAGGCCTCGACCACGCGCTCGAGCACCTCACGCGAGTGCAGCGTGCGGGCGTCGTACATCGTCGCGAGCAGACCGTCGAGCTGGATGGCGGGGTTCAGACGATCGCGCACCTTTTCGATTGTCTCGATGAGCAGCGCCACACCGCGCAGGGCGAAGAACTCGCACTCCAGCGGCACCAGCACACCGTGGCTGGCGGTGAGCGCGTTGACGGTGAGCAGTCCGAGCGAGGGCTGGCAGTCGATGAGGATGACGTCGTACTCCCCCGCGACCTGACGCAGCACCCTGGCGAGGATCGTTTCGCGAGCGACCTCGTTGACCAGGTGCACTTCGGCAGCCGAGAGGTCGATGTTGGCGGGAAGGACGTCAAGGCCTTCAACGCCGGAGTGCACGATGACCTCGTGCACGTCGCGCTTGGTGTCCAGCAGCAGGTCGTAGATCGTGGGCACATCGTGCGTCGGGATGCCGAGGCCCGCAGAGAGCGCACCCTGCGGGTCGAAGTCGACGGCGAGCACCTTGCGCCCGTACTCGGCGAGGGCGGCCGCGAGGTTGATCGTGGTCGTCGTCTTGCCGACGCCGCCCTTCTGGTTGCACAGCGCGATGATGCGCGCTGGCCCGTGGGATTCGAGCGGTGCGGGGGTTGCGAAGCCCTGGTAGGGGCGGCCGGTGGGGCCCATGGGAGTGTCGTCGACCTTGGACTTCTTGCCCTTGGTCTTCGCCGCGTTTTGAACCACCGAGTCTCCTGCTTCCCTCATGCTTGCTCGATTCTAGCTATTCACCCGCGATTCCGCGTCTTCCCGGCTCGGCGATCCCCGATAGTCTCAGCGCGCCCGGGGATGAGAGGTCGCGTATATGTCTCGCAGCGTGTCTACCGAGACGTGCGTGTAGATCTGCGTTGTGGCCACGGACGCATGACCGAGCAGCTCCTGCACCACACGCACATCGGCCCCGCCCTGCAGCAGATGTGTGGCGAACGAGTGCCGCAGAGTATGCGGAGAGACCTCGGCGGTGATCTGCGCCCGCTCGGCGGCAGAGCGGATCACCAGCCACGCGCTCTGTCTCGACAGCGGCGCCCCGCGCGCCCCGAGGAACAGCTTGGCCGATGCTCTGCCCTTCGCCGCGAGGGCGGGTCTCACCCGCGTGAGGTAGGCATCCACAGCATCCCTCGCGAAAGAGCCGATCGGCACGATCCGCTCCTTCGACCCTTTTCCGTACAGCCGCAGAACATCGCCGTGCGCAAGGTCGTCGACGTCGAGTCCGATGGCCTCGGAGACGCGCGCACCCGTCGCGTACAGCAGTTCGAGCAGGGCCCGGTCCCTGATGCCCAGGGGCTCCTCCGCAGAAGGCGCACCCAGCAGCCGCTCCACCTGATCGATCGTGAGCGCTTTCGGCAGTCGCTGCGGCGTCTTGGGCGGCCGCAACCGGCCGGTCGGATCCTCGACTTCGATCCCCTCGCGCACGAGGAACCGGTGCAGACCGCGCACCGATGACTGCAGGCGCGCGAGGCTCGTAGCCGCCGGTATCGGCACGACAGCCGAGCGGTCAGCGATGAACCGGCCGATGATCGCACCGCTCACCGCTACGGTGTCGTCGATTCCGGCATCGGTCAGCCAGGCTTGGTAGACGGAGAGATCGCGACGGTACGCACCGACAGTGTGCTCGGAGAGGCCGCGCTCGATCGTGATGTGGCGCAGATACGCGTCGATCGCACGGTCCACCCGCATGACTACTGCCGCAGGGTCCGCTCGGACGCCAGGACGCCGATAGTCAGGATACCGTTGCGGAGCCGCCCATCAAGGACCGCGTCGACGGCGTCGGAGAGCGGCACCCACTCCATACGGATGTCGGCCTCTTCGCCCTCGCGTTCGTAGGTCTCCGGCGCCGCCTCGATCCCGGTCGCGAGATAGATGCGGATGAGCTCGCTGTTGCCGCCGGGAGTGGTCCAGCTCGACGTCAGCAGCCGCCAGTCGCGCGCGACGAAGTCGGTCTCCTCTGCGAGCTCACGCTGCGCCGCGATCAGCGGGTCTTCTCCTTCGATATCGAGAAGCCCTGCGGGCAGCTCCCAATCACGGTGGCGAATCGGATGCCGGTACTGCTGAATCAGCAGCACTCGCCCCGCATCGTCGAGAGCGAGCACCGCCACGGCACCGGTGTGCGCGACATACTCGCGAGTGATCTCGCCATCGCCATACGCAACACGGTCAGAGCGGACGTCCCACACCCGGCCCTTGTAGACCAGGTCGCTCTGCAGAACCTCCGGTTCGAAGGGCTCGTCGCGGAGCCCTTCGACAGGCTCAGGGACCGAGGCCTCAGTCATCTTCTTCGACGTCGAACAGCTCGCTGGAGCGGTGCCGTTCGATCGCCGCGCCGATGAGACCGCGGAAAAGCGGGTGCGGATCGGTCGGACGCGAGCGCAGTTCAGGGTGCGCCTGGGTCGCGATGTAGTACGGGTGAACGTCGCGCGGCAGCTCGACGAACTCGACGAGGTCGAGCTCGGGGTTCAGTCCCGAGAACACCAGACCGGCTTCCGCAAGACGTGCACGGTAGGCGTTGTTGACCTCGTACCGGTGACGGTGGCGCTCGGAGATCTCGGTGCTGCCGTAGACCTCTGCGGCGAGCGAGCCCTCAACGAGAGCTGCCTTGTAGAGACCAAGGCGCATGGTGCCGCCGAGGTCGCCGCCCTCGAGAATGTCAACCTGCTCTGCCATCGTCGCGATGACGGGCTCGGACGTCTCCGGGTCGAACTCGCTGGAGGAAGCCTCCGCGATGCCCGCCATGTTGCGGCCGTACTCGATGACCATGCACTGCAGGCCGAGGCAGAGACCGAGCGTGGGAATGCCCTGTTCGCGGGCGAACTTCAGCGCACCGAGCTTTCCTTCGATGCCGCGGATGCCGAAGCCGCCGGGAACACAGATTCCATCGAGATCGCCGAGAGCCTTGGCCGCGCCCTCCGGCGTTTCGCACGAGTCCGAGGGAATCCAGCGGATGCTGACGTGAGCCTCGTGCGCGAATCCACCGGCGCGGAGCGCCTCGGTCACCGACAGGTACGCGTCCGGCAGGTCGATGTACTTGCCGACCAGGCCGATCGTGACCTCGTGCTTGGGGTTGTGGACCGCCTGCAGCACCTTCTGCCAGCGGGACCAGTCGACCTCGGACGCGGCCTTCACATCGAGACCGAGTCTGCGGACGATGTAGGAGTCGAGCCCCTGATCGTTCAGCGTCGAGGGGATGTCGTAGATGCTCGGCAGGTCGACGGTGTTGATGACGCCTTCTGCGTCGACGTCGCACATCAGAGCGATCTTGCTGCGGTTGGATTCGCTCACCGGACGATCGCTGCGCAGCACGAGTGCATCGGGTTGGATACCGACCTGGCGCAGGGCTGCGACCGAGTGCTGAGTGGGCTTGGTCTTCTGCTCACCGGAGGCGCCCATGAACGGCACGAGCGAAACGTGCACGAAGAACACACTGTCGCGTCCGAGCTCATGACGCAGCTGGCGCGCGGCTTCGAGGAACGGCTGCGATTCGATGTCGCCGACAGTGCCGCCGACCTCGGTGATGATGACGTCGGGTCGCGGCTCTTCAGTGGCCTGCAAGCGCATGCGGCGCTTGATCTCGTCGGTGATGTGCGGGATGACCTGCACGGTGTCGCCCAAGTACTCGCCGCGGCGCTCCTTCGCGATCACCTGGGAGTAGATCTGACCGGTGGTGACGTTGGCGGCCTGCGACAGATTGATGTCGAGGAAGCGCTCGTAGTGTCCGATGTCGAGGTCGGTCTCTGCACCATCGTCGGTGACGAAGACTTCACCGTGCTGGAACGGGTTCATCGTGCCCGGATCCACGTTCAGATAGGGATCGAGCTTCTGCATGACCACACGCAGTCCGCGCGCTGTGAGCAGGTTGCCGAGGCTTGCTGCCGTCAGGCCCTTGCCCAACGAAGAAACGACACCACCTGTCACAAAGATGTGTTTGGTCGTGTCGTTTTCGGGCCCCGCAGCAGAAGAGTTCATCACGGGCTTCAATCCTAACAGTTAGCCGGGGCCGCGAGACTGAGAAGTTCTCGGGCGTGGGTGAGAGCGGCATCAGAATCAGTGAGTCCCGACAGTAGCCGCGCCATCTCCGCCTCGCGTTCGGTCCCCTCCAGACGTCGCACATTCGACGCGGTGACCGCGCCGTCGTTGGATTTCACAACGGAAAGATGGTTCGACGCGAACGCGGCGACCTGAGCCAAGTGGGTCACTGCGATCACCTGCGATGACTCTGCGAGCCGGGCGAGTCGCCGCCCGACCTCGATCGCGGCGGCACCGCCGATCCCGGCGTCGACCTCGTCGAACACGAACGTCGGAACAGGATCAGTGCCGGCGATCACGACTTCGATCGCGAGCATCACTCGCGAGAGCTCACCGCCTGACGCGCTCTTCGCGACTGATCGTGGTTCAGCCCCAGGGTGGGGGGCGAGAAGGATTGCGACATCGTCACGACCGTGCGTGCTCTCTGCGCCCTCGCGCACAGCAACCTCGAGCCGGGCATCCGGCATCGCCAGCGCGTGAAGCTCTTCTGTGACCTCTGCGCCCAGTCGGACTGCGGCTTCGGTTCGCGCGGCGGTGAGAGCGGCGGCCGCCATGTCAAGATCGGCACGCGCGGCATCGCGCTCAGCCTGCAGCCGTTCGAGTCGATCGCCATCGTCGTCGAGTTCGGCAAGACGGGTGGATCCCGTGCGCCAGACCTCGCGCGCCTCATCCAAAGACCCATGCGCGCGAGCGAGCGCCGTCAGCGCCGCACGACGCTCTTCGACCGCGGCGAGTTCGTGGGGGCCGGTCTCATCGAGGTCTGCGAGGTAGGCCGACAGCTGCAGGGCAAGATCGGCGAGGCGGTAGCCGACATCAGCCACGCCCTCCGCGATGCTCGAAAGCTCTGAATCTGTCGCACGCTCGAGCTCGCGCTTCGCTTCGGCGACAAGTGCCGAAGCATCCGTCTCGCCTTCTTCGCTCGAGATCGCATTGCGAGCAGCGGATGCCGCCAGGCGCAGCTCTTCTGCATTCGCGAGCCGCTCGGCGCGCGCGGCGAGAACGACGTCCTCGCCCTCCTCTGGGCCTGTCGCCTCGATCAGCGCGAGCGCTTCGCGCAGGCGAGCAGCTTCCTCGGCGCGTCGGTCTCGGTTCTCCGAGAGGTCAGCGATCTCGGCATCCAACTCACGCCATCGCGCGAACGACGCCGCGTAGCTCTCGTGCGCCGTCGAGATCGGCGCGCCGCCGAAGCGATCCAGCGCGTCGCGCTGAGCGGCCGACGAGCGCAATCGCAGCTGCTCGGATTGCCCATGCACCACCACCAGCTCATCGGCCAGCGCAGAGAGCACTCCGGCTGGGGCCGCGCGACCTCCGACGCTTGCGCGGCTGCGGCCCTCGGCGCTGAGGCTGCGCGAGACATAGAGCTCGCCCTGCGCCTTCTCACCCTCTGCCGTGTCGAGGGCTTCGAGCTCTCCCCCGGCGTCAGCGACGATATCGGCGACGCTGCCTTCAGCGGGGACGATCCAGACTCCGGCGACCGACGCCTGCTTCGCGCCAGCGCGCACCGCACCGGAATCAGCACGTTGGCCGAGCAGCAATCCGAGCCCGGTGACGACCATGGTCTTTCCCGCGCCGGTCTCGCCGGTGATCGCGGTGAAACCTGGGCCGAGCGGGAGCATGGCGTCGTCGATGACGCCGAGCCCCTGCATCCGCATCTCTTCGATCACGTGGCCGCTCCACGCCAGCCCGCCACAGGCAGCTGGAGCTTACGCACGAGGCGGTCAGTGAATGCGGCGGGGTGAAGTCGCGCGAGACGCACCGGTCGCGATGAGCGCCGTACGACTACGCGCGCACCCGGTGGAAGATCATGCGAGCGACGCCCGTCGCACCAGAGGATGCCGGTGCCGCTCGTCCGCTCGAGCACTTCGATCGCAACCGAGGCATCCGGGCTGACGACAATGGGGCGTGCGAACAGCGCATGAGCCGAGAGCGGAACCACGGCGATGGCCTCGACAGTGGGCCAGATGACCGGTCCTCCCGCCGAGAAGTTGTAGGCGGTCGAACCGGTCGGGGTGGAGATGACCATTCCATCGCAGCCGTAACTCGACAGCGGACGGCCATCGATCTCGACGACGACCTCGATCATGCGCTCACGACTCGCCTTCTCGACGGTCGCCTCGTTCAGCGCCCAGGTTTCGAAGACGACGTCGCCGAGGGCATCCTTGACGCGCACAGCGAGAGCGAGGCGCTCCTCGACGGCATAATCACGTGCGATGACGCGCTCGACAGCATCGACCATGGCGTCGCGTTCGATCTCGGCGAGGAATCCGACGTGCCCCATATTGATGCCGAGCACGGGAGCGCTGTGGGTGCCGCGGACGAGCTCGGCGGCACGCAGGATCGTCCCGTCTCCACCCAGCACGATCGCGAGTTCGAGATCGTCGACGCCGATGTCTTCGCCCAGCGCATCGACAGTGGAGAATTCTGCGTCGACGGCAGACAGTTCAGCTCGGTCTTCTACCGCGAGGACCGGCCTCGCGCCGGCTGCCCGGAGCAGTTCGATGACGCGGCGGGCTGCAGTGACGGTGTCGTCTCGGCCCGCGTGAGCGACGACCAGGATGTTGCGCTCGTTCATCGTCCTCCTGCCAGCTCGTTGATGCGTCCTGTCCATTGTGACGGATCACTCCCCCGTCCGGGGCCCACGTGGACGAGGAACTCCGCATTCCCGTGCGTTCCGAGGATGGGTGACGCGGTGATCCCGAGCATCCCCAGTCCCGCATCCCACGCGTTCCATACGACGCGCGAGACGGCGTCCGCGCGGGTCGCGGGGTCTGTCACCAGGCCGCCTCTGACTGCGGTGCGTCCGACTTCGAATTGCGGCTTCACCAGCAGCACGATGTCGGCATCGGATGCTGCGACAGCAGCGACCGCCGGAAGGATCAGCTCGAGGGAGATGAAAGACAGGTCACCGACGATGAGCTCCGGCGCCGCCGACTCCGCGGTAGCCTCGCTGAGGTTCTGCGGCGTCATGTACCGGACGTTGAATCCTTCGACGCTCACGACCCCTGGGTCATCCGCGACGGAAGGTGCGATCTGCCCGTGCCCGACGTCGACCGCCAGCACTTTTCGAGCCCCTCGTTCGCGGAGCACCTGGGTGAATCCACCGGTGGATGCTCCCATGTCGAGCGCGAGCCGCCCGGTCACCGGAACCGCGAAGGCGTCGAGTGCCGCAACAAGCTTGTGAGCGCCCCGACTGACGTAGTGATCGGTCTCGGCGACGGTGATCTCTGCGTCGTCAGAGACCGCCGTCGACGCCTTGACGATCGGGTGGCCATCGACGCGCACGAGGCCGGCCGCAATCAAGGTGCTTGCCTGGGTGCGCGAACGCGCCAGCCCGCGCAGTGCAAGGGCGGCGTCGAGACGAGTCATCGGTGCCCTGACGGAGACTTCATGGAGTCGAGCCGCGCGCCGCTCTCCAAGCGGCGGAACAGCTCATCGTGAACCGTGGCGTAGGCGTCGGCGCGCGCGGCCAAGGGCTGCCCCTCGATCAGACGCAGGCGGCTCCACAGTCCGTCAGTCGGCTGCGTATCAGTGTCGTCGCTCACAGTCCCACTTTACGTCGAGGTACCGACATGCTCGGGAGGGCGCACGCAGAAGAGTGCTCAGGGACGGTGGAACGGGTCCTCGAACAGCTTCTCGGGAACGTTCAGCACGAAGACCGGTGTTCCGGACTCCCAGATTGCGGTTGCACCCGCGCGGACGAGGTCGATCTGGCGCGTTCCCTCGGCGAGGATCTCCACATCGCCACCGATGACACGAACGGATGCGCCGTTGACCGTGACCGCGCCGTTCTTGCGCTGCACCTGCGGGTATGGTTCATGCAGCTCACGCAGATCGCTGAGAATGTACGTGGGACGCGAGCCTTCCGGTGCAGCGAGAACGTGCTTCGGTCGATCGATCCCGGTGAGCACGAGGGCTGACTCGATGCCGACTCGGGCGGCGCCGAGGATGTCCGTGTCGAGACGGTCGCCGATGAAGAGCGACTTATTCGCGCCGAAGCGCGCCATCGCCTCTTCGAAGATGGGCACCTCGGGCTTACCCGCAACAGTCGCCAAACGCCCGATCGCAGTGTGGACCGCTGACACCAGCGTTCCGTTGCCGGGCGCCACTCCCCGCTCACGCGGGATCGTCCAGTCCGTGTTCGTGGCGATCCAGGGAATGCCGCCCTCGTCCTCGGGCAGCTTGAGCGCGAAGGCCGCCTCAGCAAGATCCGTCCAGGCGATGTCGGGCGAGAAGCCCTGCACCACGGCATCCGGGGCATCATCCGCGCTGCGCGTGACGCGATAGCCGGCTTTCTCTGCCTCGACGACCAGGCCTTCGCCCCCAATGATGAGGAGTGTGGCGGGCGCAGGAACAAGAGACGCGAGCAAGCGCATTGCCGCCTGTGGGCTCGTGACGACCTCATGGGGCGCCACCGAAAGACCGAGCTCCGTCAGGTGTGACGCGACGGATGCGTCGGTGCGCGACGCGTTGTTGGTGATGTACCCGACCCGGCGGGTCTGCGCGGCGAGGTTGAGACTGTCCACCGCATGCGGCAGCGCACCGGGACCGGCGTAAACAACGCCGTCAAGGTCAGCGAGGACGACATCAACGCCGTCCAGCGGAGTCGCCCGTGCTTTGGAGAAGAGTCCCACTCAGTCGTCCTGTTCTTCGACCAGACCATCTTCGACGACGATCTCGTCCTCGTCGTCATCGCCCATTCCCAGAGCGTCGGCTGCGACTTCAGCGCGCTCTGCCCAGTACGCCGCCTCGTCTTCGCGTCCGAGGTCCTCGAGGACAGCAGCGTGTGCACCGAACAGCGCCGGGCTCCACTCGAAGGCGCGGTTCGGGTCAAGCTCAGGGATCTGCAGCTCGCCGAGTGCGAGCTCGAGCTCGCCGAGATCGAGGCGCGCACCCGACATCGCGATCGCAAGCGCAACCCGGACCGGAGCGGAAAGCGCAGCACGATCGACGGCACGACCCGTTTCGAGCGCGCGGTCAGGCCGGCCTACCCCGCGCTCGCTGTCGACCATGAGGGCGATTTGGTCGTCCTTGCCCGAGATACGGCGGTAGGTGCGGAGTTCACGAAGCGCGAGAGCGAAGTCGCCCGTTGCGTACGCCGTGATACCGAGTGTTTCGCGCACGAGCGCGATGCGGCCTGCGCGACGGGATGCCGCAAGAGCATGCTCATGCGCAAGAGCAGGATCCTCATCGATGAGGCGCGAGGCCATTGCGAGGTGACGCGCAACCTCTTCTGCGTTCTCCTTGCTCAGAGTCTTCAGCTCGTTGCGCGCAGGACCCGCAAGGTCTCTGCCGGTGACATCGTCAGGAATCGCCGGGTCGTTGAAGCGCGGACGGTCATCGGCCTGCCGATCAGGCCGTTCGCGACCTGTACCGCCGCGCTGGGGGAATCCACGCCCGCCCGTCGAGTTCCGAGTGTCGGTGCGGCGGTCGCTATCGCGGCGAGGTGCGGCACCGTCACGACGAGGAGCTGCGCCATCACGTCTCTGGTAACCACCTTCACGACGGTCACCATCGCGGCGCGGTGCCGCACCATCACGCCTTTGGTAACCACCTTCACGGCGTTCACCATCACGACGCGGTGCGCCGTCGCGGCGAGGAGCCGCACCATCACGACGAGGAGCATCGGACCTGCCAGCGGAGGGCGAGCGATCGGCGCGCGGACGACGGGGCGCATCGCGACGGTCATTTGAATCGTCCTCGCGCCGCGGGCGGCGCTCATCCTCGTTCGACATGTCCTGATTCTCTCGCTCTGTTTTGTTAACGCAAAATGGCCACCCGAGGGTGGCCATTTTGTCTAAAAGGAGTTCGGCGGTGTCCTACTCTCCCACAGGGTCCCCCCTGCAGTACCATCGGCGCTGTGAGGCTTAGCTTC
>NZ_JBLXHF010000012.1:0-8393 GCF_048259935.1 Microbacterium sp.
TTGGTGATCCTTCAACTCGCCCCACGAGGCGGACTTGCTATAAACCGGTGGACTCACTCAACCCTGACACGTAGGGGTTCCCCTCGACGAAGCCAGGCCAGCACATCAGCGCGAACACGCTTTGGAACCGACTCAAGATCTTCGGCATCCAACCTTTGGCGACTCGCAACACGACGCTTTTCGACCTCACGAAGGAGCTCGACGCAGCCACCCTCGGAGCGCTGCTCGGATACTCCACACAGATCATGACAGCCCATGCCACCCGAAGCGGCAACATCATGGGCAGCTACCCCGCCACCAAACAGCAGCACCTCAAAGACGGTCGTTCTTGGGGGGATTAGTCCTCAGAGTGATACACCGAATATCCAGTCGGCATCTTCGCCTGTGCCCCGGTTAGGCTGCCAGGTCTAACCTTCCCTGTAGTACGCGAGTGTCGCGCCATTGCAGATCTGCACTGACCCGGCCCCATGGCTCGAGCTCGCGCCCACAACTGGCCGGTTACAAACAGCACTTAAGCCCTGTCCGTGGTGGATACGAGTGCGCCCGTCGCACGATTCCCCCCAACGGCATATCTAGCAACTCATGCGTCCTGCTCCATCTTGTCTCCTGAGCCCGGACACCAGTGTCGACGATGCGTTATGGCACACCGAAGGACTCACGGTTTGAGCGCAGTCGACCGATCTCCTGGTTTCGGGTCTCGACCAATAGCTGAGTTATGCTATCCATGATTCGGCATCATGGACTCAAAAACTCTTCCCGTACTCGTCATCATCTCTCGACGCGCCTCTCCCGGCCGCGAATCAGAACTTCGTGACTGGGCTGACGAGCTCTGTCGACGGGCCGCGCGATTTCCCGGCTACATCACATCGAGTGTGCGCGACACTCAACAGAAGTCCGTAACGACGGTAATCGTTGAATTGGGTTTCAGCTCGGCCTATCAGCTCATCGCTTGGGAGGAGAGTGAAGAACGTCTCGGACATCTCGACACGGCAGACGAACTCACCCAGGGAAACCCCATACCGCTGACGATAGAAGGACTCGAAGGTTTCGCCGACACGATGCGTGCCGGCGAAAGAAAAGCTCCCCGATGGCATACGGCTCTTGCGGTCTGGATCGCCCTCTATCCACCCGCCGTTCTCTCGGCATACCTTTTGAGTCCGAAACTCCACGCCCTGGCGATACCGGTGCAACTCCTCATCACCACACCGCTCACAGTGGCGACCGTTATCTGGGTGACGCTACCACTCGTGGACCGGCTTCGCGTGGCAATAAGGAGGCGTCGGCCCTGACCTGGATCGAGCGATCTGATATCAGCGGATCAAACGATTGTCATGTTCAAGAGCGGCAAGGTGAAACCGCCATACGTTGTCGTCATTGAAGGCCGATCCTAGGTCAGGAAGATCACGCAAGTCGTCTTCGTCAATATCCGGAGCGGCCGCCCCGGCGGCCATCACCCGCAACTGAATCTGGGCAAGAGAATCTATATTGATGGCCCGGATGACCGCTTCAGGAACGGTGCGGCCAACGGTCGTTAATCCGTGTCCTTTCAGTAGGCAGACAGGTTTGTCCGCCATGGTTGCCACCATGGCGTCGGCACGCTCAGCATTCCTGATTAGCGCGGAACTCGGGTGGATCGGGATCCCCATCCGCGCCATGCGCATGGCCGGGATATTGAAGGATCCGACGATGGGTCGCAGCGCCTCCCCCGTCAAGGTGAATGCCACGATCGCCGGCGGGTGAGCATGCACAACCGCCCGCACTTCGGGGTTGCGCGTCAACACACCAAGGTGCAGAGGAAGTTCATTGGGAGCGGAGTACCCCTGTGGCAAGTCATGAGCCCCGTCCATTCCGACGCTGTGGATGTCACTCACCTCAGTGAAGGCTAGACCACGTTCCTGCGGACCACGACAGCGCACAAGCACCGTTTCATCGTCGATTCGAAGACTGACATGGCCGAGAATGTCGTCGACGAGTCCCCGTTGTGCGAGCACTCGACATGCGTTAGCAACGAGGGTGCGTTCCTGTAACAGATGGGCAGAGACCATGCTAACTCCCTTTCAGAGGCCTGTTCATGTCCGAGAATAACAGAGATAGATTCTGACTTGCAGAGTAATCCGTTTAGACGGCGTCTTGCACTTCGGTGACGGAGGGGGTATATTTCTGCCAGGCAGATAGCTTCTCTTTCATTGGCCGCGATCGCAGGGAGCCCACATGGAACACAACTCCACCATTTACGATGAAATAAGGGCGGGGATGATCCCTGCCCACATTTACAACGATGAAGCGGTCTTTCAGAAAGAAAAATCGAACCTCTTCAGTCGTGCGTGGCTCTTCGTGGCTCACGAGTCAGAGATCCCGCAACCTGGCGACTACGTAGTACGCAAAGTTCTCGATGACTCGTTCATCGTTGTTCGGGATGAGAAGGGAGAGATCAAAGCGCACTTCAATATGTGCCTCCATCGCGGCATGCAGGTCTGCCGGGCAGAGATGGGCAATGCTTCGCATTTCCGGTGCCCATATCACGGCTGGTCCTACCGCAATGACGGCCGAATCATCGGACTTCCGTTCCATCAGGAAGCCTATGGCGGGGAAGAAGGTTTCAGCCGTAAAGGTGCGACGTTGTTGCCAGCACCAAGCCTCGACAGCTACAACGGCCTGATCTTCATCAGCATGGATCCTGATGCTCCCCCACTGCTCGAGTACCTTGGTGACTTCACCTTCTACCTCGACTACTACACAAAGCAGTCCTCCAGTGGGATCGAACTGCGGGGGCCACAACGGTGGCGTGTCAACGCGAACTGGAAAATCGGCGCGGAGAACTTCGCTGGCGATATGTACCACACCCCTCAGACCCATACCTCGGTAGTGGAGATCGGTCTCTTCCGCGAGCCAAAGGCGGAGAAGCGAAAAGACGGCAATACCTATTGGGCTGGCAACGGCGGTGGCACCACCTACAAACTCCCACCAGGAAACGTCGAGGAAAAGCTTAGATACGTCGGCTACCCACAGGAGATGGTGGACCGGATGAAGGAGGTGTGGACACAGGAGCAACTCGACGTCATCGGAGAGAACGGCTTCATGATTTCGGCCGCCTCCGCTTTCCCTAACATGAGCTTCGTGCACAACTGGCCCGTGGTTGAAGATGGCGAAGACGTTCTACCATTCATCTCCATTCGCACCTGGCAGCCGATCAGCGAGAACGAGACCGAAGTGCTCTCCTGGTTCGCTGTCGACGCTGAAGCTCCGGAGGAGTTCAAGGAACTTTCATACAAGGCGTATCTGATGTGCTTCGGCTCCACGGGCATGTTCGAGCAAGATGACGTAGAAAATTGGGTCTCACTGACCAACACGGCCAAGGGCTCAATGGCCCGCCGGCTGCTCCTTAATGGACGGATGGGCATGCTGAAGGACGGCTCACCGGTCGTCGCCCCCCTCACCTCGGAGGAGTTCGCAGGCCCCGGCGAAGCCCATGTCGGCTATGGCGAGTACAACCAGCGCCACCTACTGAACCGCTGGGCGGACTACCTCGAGGATGAACCCACCGAGCCCTCACGTCCGACGGTGGTCGGACTCATCCGAACGACCCCGTCGGCACTGGCTGCAGAACAAGCACTCGCTGCAGAACAAGCGGCAGACTCGGACCCGAAGCGGGCGTCATTATGACTCTCATCGGAGCGGACCTTTCGGCGCAAGCGGTTCTCGGCAAGAATGCCACCAAAGCCAGCAAAGTGGGAGCGTCACTATCGTTCGGTGACCCTCGCCATCTTGAGTTGTCCAGGTGGCTGGTCGATGAGGCCTACACGCTCGATGACCAGCGGTACGAAGACTGGCTCGAGACACTCACAGACGATATCCATTATTTAATGCCCGTGCGTGTCACAACGGCACTGGGTGCCGGCTACTCCACAAGCCCCAAGATGGCGCACTGGGATGAGAACAAGTACTCTCTCAGTCGCAGGGTGGCACGGTTCCTCACCGAACACGCCTGGACCGAGGATCCTCCCTCGCGTCTGCGGCACTACATCACGAACGTCCGGGCGTTCGAGACCGATGTCGAAGGAGAGCTCATCGCCGATTCGGCCGTTCTGCTCTTCCGGAGCCGGGGTGACACCAACCCGGCCTCAACAATCTCCGCGCAGCGCGAGGACGTTTTTCGGTTCGTGGATGGTCAGTATCAACTAGCTCGCCGGGTGATCATGATCGATGAATCAGTGCTTCGTACTCAGAACTTGGCGATCTTCCTATGACACTCGAGTGGGAGGGTGCTGAACAGGATCGTCTGGCGGCAATCGAAGCTGCGGAACACCGGCAGCGCTTGATAGCGAGAACGCGGGGGATACCGTTGGTGATCGCGAATGAGTTCTCGGAAATCAGAGTGTCACACGTCGAAACTCGCAACGGTTCAAGACTGCTCATCGAGTCCCCGAAGTCGGGCCAGTGGGTCGCGCTCGACCCTCTCGAGTTGGAAGCACTGACCTGGCAGACGACGCAAACTTTCTCGGAGATGATCGCGTCGCCATTCGAACCGATGTTCCCCGAGACCCATTGAACTAGGAGAACAACACATGGCGACCATCAAAGCCAACCTAGGTGCCTGCCAGGGCTACGCCAACTGTGTCATCGGCGCCGAAGACTACTTCGATATCGACGATGACGGAATAGTCGTAGTGCTGAAAGCCGAGGTGCCAGAATCAGACCGCAAAAGGGTCGAAGAGGCAGCCCGGAGCTGCCCGGTTTCCGCACTCATGGTAGTCGACTAATGCCCACCGTAGTCATCGTGGGCGCCTCAGTTGGCGGGATCAAGACAGCGCAGTCGCTGCGACTCGAAGGATATTCCGGTGAGATCATCTTGATCGACTCAGAGAGCGTCCCCGCCTATGATAAGCCGCCCCTCTCGAAGGCTTACCTTCAGTCCGGCGCGGCTCCGCACGAAATAGCGCTGCTCAGACCGGATGAGATCGCAGGCCTCTCCGCCGAATTCAAGCTCGGGTCTCCGGCGGTGGGGATGGACACCGAGGCACGCACTGTGACCCTTGAGTCGGGCGAAGCCGTCCGCTACGACGCTCTAGTCATCGCGACCGGGGCGCGAGCACGCCGCTCCCCATGGGGAGATGGTCCTGGCATCCATGTACTTCGGACCATGGCCGATGCGGACCGTCTCCGCAACGAGCTCCGGCCTGGACGGCGCCTATTGATCATCGGTGCCGGATTCATCGGCGCAGAGGTGGCATCGACGGCTCTCAACCATGGCGTCGTCGTCACAATGGTTGATCCCCATCCCGCACCGATGTCTCGCGTCCTCAACGAGGCCGTAGGAAACATATTCGCCACCAAACACCGGAAGGAGGGCGTCTCCACCGTTTTCGGCCACACCGTATCGAGCGTGACCAGAGCCGGAGACACATTCGAGGTTGAATTGAGCAACGGCGAACTACTATGGGCGGATAGCGTGCTCGTCGGAATCGGCGCGGTTGTCAACACCGAATGGCTCGCGTCGTCACATCTAGTCTTAGAAAACGGTGTGCTTTGCGGTCCCACATTAAACGCGATCGGAGCCGATCGCGTCTTTGCCGTTGGCGACATCGCGCGTTGGACGAGCGCAACGAACAATGAGGTGCTGCGGCTGGAGCACTGGACTAATGCCGTCGATCAAGCCAAGACGGTCGCACACAACATCGTGCATCCTGACGACCTCGTCGAATATGAGACGGTCGAGTACGTATGGAGCGACCAGTTCGACTGGAAAATCCAGGTGGTGGGGAGAACCGGTGCCTCCGACTTCGATATTCTCGGTGATCCTGCCGACGGCAAATTCGCAGTGTTGTATACAGCCGCAGATTCAACCTTGATGGGCGCAGTAGTGGTGAACTGGCCGCGCGCGCTCATTGCATGCCGTCGGGCTGTCGCCAATCGACGAGTTACAGACGACGTCAGCACGGAGTTGTCGGCCAATCTTTCCGCCTCCCGCGTCTCGCTTTCAGCTACGGCGCGCTAGATCGACCGGGGTGGATAGTGCGCGACCGAGCCAGTACAGTTTCTGAGGTGCAGAAATATGTGACGAAGCCCTCCTCCGAAGGAACACCACCCCAGTATCCAATCGAATCGGTCGACAACGCACTGAAATTGATCTTGCTCCTCGGAGAGGAATCGGAGATCCGACTAACAGATGCGAGCACCCATCTGGGAGTAGCCTCCTCAACAGCACACCGGATTCTCGCGATGCTGTCATGGCGAGGCTTCGTCCGTCAGAATCCCAGCACCAAAATGTACGGCCCTGGCCCTGCACTAACGACAGTTGCCTTCTCAGTGCTCCGCCGAATGGACATACCGCGCATCGCACAGCCAGTCCTCGACGATTTAAGCACCCTTCTAGGCGAGACGAGCCACATCGGAACGCTGGAAGGAAGCCGTGTACGCTTCCTGGCGGTTTCCGAACCCGCGGCCGCAGTACGCGTTGCATCCCGAATCGGAACAAACCTGCCAGCACACTGCACCTCGACCGGAAAAGCCCTTCTGGCAACTCTCAGCGAGGAACAGCTGCACAGGCTGTACCCGAACGAGGCGCTCGATCAGGTGACTGCGCACTCCGTGTCCACGAGGAACGAGTTGGAGCGACAGCTCGAGAAGGTGCGACGGGACGGGTACGCCACGAATCGCGAAGAAAGCGAGAACGGCGTCGCATCGGTGGCCGTCGCCGTGCCCAGCTCGAACGGTGCGACGCTCGCAGTGAACGTATCGGCACCTGTGCATCGTCTTCCTACCGCCAAGTTCCGCGCATTCAGCCGTGTCCTGAAGGAAGCGGTCTCTAGTTTGTCCGAAATGCTCGGGTAAACGGCTTGATAGTCGCTGCCAAGAAAGGGCATCGTGATTTCTTCTGAGAGAATCCCTCTCCTCCACGGCCACTCCATTCCTCGCGTGGGCCTCGGCACCTGGCCGCTGCTGGGTGAGGAGTGCGAGGAAATGGTCTCTACCGCGTTGGCGAGTGGATACCGGATGATCGATACTTCCCATAAATATGCCAATGAAGACGCAGTAGGTCGAGGTATCCACCGGTCCGCTGTGCCGCGGGACGAGATCTTTGTGACCAGTAAATTCAACAAAGAGGACCACAGCGTCGACGGCGTGCACCGAGCGTATGAAGAAAGCCTCAAGCGTCTCGGGCTGGAATACCTCGACCTCTTCCTCTGCCACTGGCCGGTACCGTGGGAAGACCGATATGTTGATGCCTGGAAGGGACTCGTTTCTCTAGTCGAGCAAGGCCTGGTGAAGGCGATCGGTGTGTCGAATTTTAAACCTGACCACATCGATCGAATCGTGGCAGCGACGGGTTATGTGCCCGATGTAAACCAGATCCAGCTCAGTGTCGATCTCGCACGCGCAGAGACCCGAAAATATCACTCTAGGCACGGCATCCTGACAGAGAGTTGGAGCCCGTTGGGGCGCGGCGCCCAGCTCCGTGAACTACCCCAGATCGTCGAGTTGGCAGAGAAACTCAAACGTTCCCCCGCCCAAATTTTGCTCCGCTGGCATGTGCAGCAGGGAATCGTGCCGATCCCCAGATCATCAAACGCCGATCAAATGCAACAGAACATCGCATTGTTCGATTTCGAGATCCCTGAGACGGATCTGGTTCAGCTCGAAGGTTTGGATCGAGGCGAAGCGGCCGCCCGCGACTCCAATGAACCCGAGAACGGACACTAACCCAGCCCTCTCCGGTTGAACGGCGAGAGGAGTATTGGGCCGCGATGGGTGAGCGCATCCGTTGCCATCAGCGCGCAGACACCGTTCCGAACAGCTTCGCGATCGGAGCCAACACCATGGGTCGGGCCGCAACCCAGGCTGCGGCGATCACCACGAGGGCTGCGACAAGGAACCAGAACCCGGTCCAGTTATCGGCATACGCATTCGGGTCGACAGACCCCTGCGCGGCGAACATGTGGTTCAGGTTGCGCAGAGCGCCGGTCGCAAACACGAGGAAAACGTGCACGGCGATGAAGGCAACGAAGTAGAGCATCACCGGGAAGTGCAGCGCACGCGCCCACTCGATCGGGTAGGCCTTATTGAGCTTCTCAGCGTTCTTTGGCCACATGCCACTCATCCGGAACCCGGTAACGGCGGCGAGGGGAGCGGCAAGGAAGATCGTCACGAAGTAGGCGATCTGCTGGATCGAGTTGTAGTTGACCCAGCCGTTCTCGGTCGGCCAATCCAACGAGATGTACTGCAGCACCGCGGAGAGCGCGTTGGGGAAGACTTCCCAGCTGGTGGGGATCACCCGCATCCACTGTCCGGTGACGAACAGCAGCACGATGAAGACGACACCGGAATTTGTCAAGGCGAGTGAGGCCGGTGGGTGTTAGGCGGCGAGTTGGATCTCGTCGGTTGGTGGCTGGTTG